>DATMEN010000039.1:0-3003 GCA_035556975.1 Chthoniobacterales bacterium | reverse complement strand
CGCGGGGCTCTACATCAACTCGGTGGTGAATCTGGGACCGAACGTGGTTGGACAAACCATCGTGCTGCGCTTCCGGATGGGAACCGACGAGGCGATCGGCGCGCCGGGCTGGCGCATCGACACCCTGGTGGTGACCGGCGGGTCTTGTCCATAATCAGTTAGCACCCATCTAAATCATTCTTCGCTCTGTCTGCCTCTCTCCCCGTTGAGAGAGGCAGACGTGCGCGAGAGGTTGACCTCGTGAGAAAAGCCGCGGAATAGGATCCGTTTAGGTTTTCTTATGTCCGCATCCGTGAGCCTCATCCAATAACGTGCGCCTTCCCGCACCCATCTCGGCACTAATTTCCTCGTTGAGTAATTGTGTTGTTGCGTTCCAAATCGCCGAGAATCGTTCGCTATCGGCTTCCGGCGTCATCGTTCGATGAAATGTCCGACGCTACGTCGCGTATTTCATCATATGGCATTTCCCGCAGGCACCTGATTTCGACGTAGCGGGCGTACGCGAACGCTAGGATAACCAGGCGTCAGCGCGCGGATCTTGAGCGCAATCGCAGCGAGCAAGACTCCGCCCGTCTGCCCAGAACCTATGGCTGCAATTCGTTCGCCGTGCTTGGAGGTTTGGTTTAAACGGAGCGGCCGCCGCGCGCCAGGAAACCCAAAGCACCGGGAGGGCGCGCCTGGAGCAAAATTCGCCATTTGCGCGATCAAACCGTGACATTACAAATTTGCAATAAAAAAGCCGTGACACAGGCCAGACCATTTTGATAGCGTCGCCAAATCCGAAGGTTTTTGTGCCTTCGCAGAGAGATAGAAAAAAATCTAGAAATGAAAAAAAAGACCACTTCGCAATCAGCATTCTTTAATTCACGCGTCATGCTTAGCCTTGTTTTCTGCTCGATCGGTGTCTTCCTGGCGCTGCTCGGCGGTGGAGCATTCTCGCCCACGTTCGCTCAATCAAAGAGTTCGGCGCCGGATGCCGCTGGGCCGTTGCTCGAGGAGACTGAACACCTGTCTCCTGCGGACAACGAGGGACGGTTCGTTCAACTGATCGAGTTCTCCGAGCCAGGACTGCTACGGCGGCAGGGACACGCTTCCGGAGAACGCTTCAGGGCAGACACTCCGCAAGCGCGGGCTGACCTCGAGCAGTTGAAGGCAGAGCAGGCCGTTCATATCCAGGCAATCGGCAGCGCGATCGGCCGCCAGCCGGATGTGACCCACCACTTCATGGTGACGCACAGTGGTATCGCCACGCGCCTGACCCCCGAGGAAGCGCAGATCGTGCGCATAATGCCCGGTGTCGCTTCGGTTGAGCGCGAACGGGTGTACGAGATGGATACTTTTCGCACCCCGTTTTTCATCGGCGCCGACAAGATTTGGGATGGCACTGCGGTGCCGGGCGGCGTCGGCACCAGGGGCCAGGGCATCGTTATCGCAACGCTCGACAGCGGTCTTATCCCGACGCATCCCTCGTTTGTTAACGACGCGGCCTGCGGCCACGGAGTCGGGGGCGCACCGGACAAGCTGCTCAGCTTGCTGGACTGTTCCACCACGGATGGAGCCGGCCTTTGCAATGGTCCCACTCCACTCGACACCAATGGCCACGGATCCCATACCGCCAGCACCTCGGGCGGCAATACTGTGCCTACGAGTGCGATTCCGCCGCCGGCCCAGGAAATCCACGGCATTGCACCGTGCGCCAATATCCGCGCTTACAAAGTCTGCCCGACCAATAGTTGTCCCGGGGCCGCCATTACCGCCGGCATGGATAGCGTGCTGCTGCATGGCGATGTTGACGTGATGAATTTCTCCATTTCGGGCGGAAACAACCCATGGAATGACAACGATCGGAGGAAGCTTGATTTGGTCGACGCAGGTATCGTGGTCTCCGCCTCCGCCGGGAACACCAGCGCCGGTATTCCCAATCCCATCGGCAATGTGGCCCACCGCGGTCCCTGGGTAATGACGGTGGCCGCGTCCACGAAAGACCAAGGGGGTCCCGGTACCGGTGATATCCTGGCGGGCTTCAGCCTCCGCGGCCCGCTCGCGGGAAACTTCCAGAATCTGACCAAGCCCGACGTCACTGGGCCGGGAGTCAACATCTATGCTGCCGTCCTCGCGGCCTACGGGACAATCAGTGGCACGTCAATGTCCTCCCCGCACCTGGCGGGCAGTGCAGCGCTGTTGCGAGCGGTGCATCCGACCTGGCTTCCGCCGGAAGTGAAATCGGCCCTCATGATGACCTCCTTCAACGGTGGCTTCAAAGAAAACGGAACAACGCCCTGGGATCCGGATGATGTCGGCTCGGGCCGGGTAGACCTGAATCAGGCAGCCAAAGCCGGGTTAGTGATGAATGAAATCTTTGCGAACTTCCTGGCCGCCAATCCCACCCAGGGCGGCGATCCCAGAACGCTAAATCTCCCGTCGGTCCGGGACACGAATTGTCTGGGAGGCTGCTCCTGGACGCGCACGGTGCGCAATACCAAGACCGTGCCGACGAGCTGGACCGCGACCGGTTCGGCCATCACTCCCGGCTTTACGGTCAACGTCACGCCATCGACTTTCAACTTCACCGGCAATGTTGCGGAGACACAGGTGCTCACCATCACGGCGACGCCGCTGGTAGATCTGACCGCGGCGATGGCCTTTGGTCAAGTTCTGCTGACTGAGACGGGCGCCGTTTCACCTAATGAGCGCATCACCGTAGCGATCAAAGGCCTGCCCACGGGGTCGTTCACGCCTACTCCCACGCCCCCACCTGGGACTCCAAGTCCGACAGCTACCCCAACCCCGCCAGCTAGTCCGACGCCGCCAGCTAGTCCGACGCCACCAGCTAGTCCGACTCCGCCAGCCCAGGCGGTCAATCTCTCGACCCGTATGCTAGTGGGTGGGGGTGACAGTGTTGGCATCGGCGGCTTCATCATTACGGGAAGCGCGCCGAAGCACGTCCTGATTCGGGGCATCGGGCCTTCGTTGAGCCGCGTTGGCATCACCAATCCGCTCCCC
>DATMEN010000038.1:0-85747 GCA_035556975.1 Chthoniobacterales bacterium | reverse complement strand
CATCGGGGAGCTCGGACCTGTCTATATCGCTCGTCCTGTCCGGTCCATTCTGATTAGCTGATTCCGTGGAGCAAGAGGGACAAACCTCGTCGCCGGCAGGGGGGCAAATCAGGCCGCCGCCGCTCTCGCAGCATTTGCGCGAGTTCGCGGCGAACCCGCAGGCGTGGGCCGCGCTGGGGCGGAATCTGATTCCAGTCGTCGGGATTCATGCGTTCGGGTGGTCAGCGGCGCTAAGCGTTTTCAGTTACTGGTTCGACGGGCTGACAGCGCTGGCGGCGATTGTCGCGGCGGTGGTTCTGCGCCTGTTGCGCGAAATGCCAACGAATGTCGGATGGCAGAGCTCAGGGATCGGAGCAAAGGCGGGAAAAATCGTCACCGGCGTGGTGACGTGGATTTTCCTGGTTGGCGTTGTCGCTCTGCCTTACTGGATCGTCCTGATTCCGCTGCACGATATGCTGCTCGGCCATGAACTGCGAGGCGAGCTGGCGAATTCACCGGCGCTTTGGCTCACTTTCGGCGCCCTCGCCGTCGGACATTTCTGGAAAGCGTTTCAGTCAGGCTATGACGTGATGCCCGAGGATCAGTTGAAGCAGCGGGTGCGCTGGGATGTTTATCTCCTGGTGCTGCGCGCGGGCGCGATGTTTATCATGGCGGCGCAGGGTCTCTCTTTCATCCTGGTGCCGTTGATGGCGCTTTTGCTGACCTATATGGAGGTCTGGCCCGAGCGCGTGCTCGGTGCGGTCTTCGGCGATCCGTCACACCTGTGGGAATATGATCCGGACAAAAAGACAAAACGCTGAATGGAGCGTGCGAGACGAGCAACATAGAAGAGCTGAGCGACTTTTCGCGGCGGTCGGGGACAGCGTGGCCGATCTGGCTTGTTCCGCGCGCTACGCTTCTCGCAGGCTGGTCTTCAACGAGGCGTAGCCTCTCGTTCGGCGAACGATTCGTAGAAACGGAGCGCCTCGATCTCGCTGCCAAGCTCGCGCAGCGGGTAGTACCTCTTGGTCGCGCCCGCGCCCGGATCGCGCACGAGGTAGTCGAATCCATGCTTGCCAGCGATGACGACAAAATGGGTGACGCCGCTGCTGAACCGCACGCGAACGATCACTGGATTGCCCCGGGCGAGGTTCGAATCGATCAGCTGATACGAAGGCAAGTCTTCGTAGACGTGCCGGACACGGTCGGGCGCAAGCCAGGCCGCGCGTTCCCAGTAGATCCAGCCCTCCTCGGTGTATCCGCCGACCGCGGTCAGGAACCAGTTTAACTGCTGCGGATCGTTGTCGATGCCGTACGATTTGAATACCATCGCGGCGGCGGCCACGGCGCACCCCGCGCTGCCAAGTGTGCCGTTTTCAGGCACCCCACCGAGCGCATCGGCATCCCACCTTTCGTCTCCCTGGCGGAACGAAGGCACGGGCAGCTCCACGCGCTCAAAATAGTAACGGCCGCCGCGCGGCGAGAGTGGTCGTTTCCAAATCCAGTCGATGTAAACGCCGATAACACCGGCGAGCACGAACAGGACGAGAATGAGAACAAGCCGCTTCAGAGCGTGGAATTTAACGGTAGGCACCGCCGTATTTCAACCAGCACCAAATGGCGTACTGCCCGCGCGCAACTTTGCAAAGGCATCGAATGGGCGACGTTGGTCGCCGGTGAGTGCTATTCCGATTACCGAGAAGCTCCTCCTCAATGCAGGGGGATGGCAGGCGATGAAGCCCGCGCGCGAGCTGCTCAAGAGCGGCCGCGTCTCCGAGGCTAAATACGAGCCGCCGCTGCTGAGCGGCTACGTGCGCGAAGGCGCGAAGAATTACCGCTCCGGCCTGCGAATCAAAAGCGCGCTCGACGTCGAGAATCTCTGCAGCTGTTGGGAGTCGCGCTCGGCGGGGAAAATCTGTGCGCACTCGGTCGCGGTAGGCCTGGGCTATCTGAATCCGTCGGGTGCCGCGACCACCGCGCCAGTCGAGCCGGTGATTCCCGAAGCTCCGGCAGGTCCGCGGTTGGTCGCCATGGGGACCGCGAACGCAACCCCCGCGACATTGCACCTGATCCTGCCGCCCAACTTCCCGGGCGCATGGCAGCGCGGGCAAGTCATGATCGTCGTCGAAGCCGAAGCTTCTGGAAACCGCACGCTTGTCTCCGCACTTCCGAAGAGCGCTACGTTTGCGGCGGACGACGCCGATCTCGTGTTGACCGAAGGTTTGCGCGCGGTCCCGGCGATCTTCGAGAGCGGCATGGCGACCTTGTCATGCGACGGATTCCTGCGGCTGCTCCCCGCGTTGCAGAATCATCCGCGCGTCACTTTCGGCAAGGCCACCCGGGCGACGATCTCCCCGGTCGCGCTGCGGCCGGAGCTTCTGGTGGAGTCGCGCGGCGACGGTGGCATTGAGGTGAAGGCGAATTTTGCGGAGAGCCGCGGCAGGAAGATCGAGCACGAGCACGAGGAGAAGGCCTTGATCCTTTGGAACGCGACCGAGGCGTGGGTGCTGCGGGATAACGAGTTCGTCCGCTGCGGCGAAGCGTTGCCGGCCGGCTCGACGCATCTGATTGAGCGGCCGTTACTGCTCGAGGGCGACCGCGCGTTGCGCTTCGTGGCGTTCGATCTGCCGCGACTGCGCGATGCCTTCGACGTGCGCGCCGGCGAAGGCGTTCGCCTGCCGGAAATCGCCACGGCGCTGCCAGCCTTTGAGCTGCGGCTGGCCGGCACGCTCAACAGCGTCATCGGCGAGCTGATGTGCACCTATGGCGATCGCGCGCCGATCAAAGCCCTGGCCAACGCGCAGGATCAATTCGTCTTCCACGATCCACAAAATGCCGATCGAGTGCTGATGCGGAATCTCGACGCAGAGAACGCGGCTGTCGCTCGGCTCGAGCAGATTGGTTTCGCCCGAACGGACGCCGGGGGCTTCGTGCTGCACGGCCAGCCCAGTGTTGTTCGGTTTTTCGCCACCGATTATCCGAGATTGCAGCGCGACTGGAAGGTCATTCTCACCGCGCAGGTCGAGAAGTGGACCAGCGAGATCGAGCGGGTAACGCCGAAGCTCGAGATTGTCGGCTCGGGTCAGGATTGGTTCGAGGTGCGTTACTCGCTGACCACGCCAGGCGGGGAGGTGTTCTCGAACGCCGACATCCAGCGGCTGCTTCGGTCCGGCCAATCACAGACGCGATTAAAGAATGGCCATCTCGCTGTGATAGACACCGGGGGCCTGGAGGATTTCGAGCAGGTGATCCGCGACTGCGATCCGACGCAAACCCAGCCCGGTCTTTACCGCATCAACCGCGCCCACGCCGCGTATGTCGAAGAGACCGCGCGCGAGCTTGGCTCCGCCATCGCCGATCGTCGCGAGGCACTGAAGAAGTTCATCACCGGCCGCGACGCGTCGCCGGATGCGAAGACGAAACTCGGCCCCCTCGCGGAGACATTGCGCGAGTATCAGCTCGCGGGCTTCAACTGGCTGACGCGCCTCGCGGCGAACAAACTGGGCGGCATCCTGGCCGACGAGATGGGTCTTGGTAAAACGGTGCAGACGCTTGCGTTTCTCCGCGCCCATCAAGGCGAAGGCCCTGCCCTCATCGTCTGCCCGACATCGCTCGTGACAAACTGGGAGAATGAAGCGCGGAAATTTACTCCCGAACTCAAGACGCTCGTGCTCGAAGGGGCCGCTCGCGCCGATCGTTTCAAATCAATCGCCGGCGCCGACATGGTCATCACGAGCTACGCACTATTGCGACGCGACATCGAGACTCTGCGAAAATTCAACTTCTCCACCGCGGTGCTCGATGAAGCGCAGCATATCAAGAATCCGGAGACGCAAAACGCGCAGGCTGCCTACGCCCTCCGCGCGAACCATCGCTTCGTGCTGACCGGCACCCCGATGGAAAATTCGGTGCGCGATCTCTGGTCGATCATGAACTTCGCGCTGCCCGGCTATCTCGGGAATCGCACCGACTTCCGAGAAAACTACGAACTGCCGATCGCGCGCGGCTCCGCGCCCGAGGTACAACGCCGGCTCTCGCGCCGGCTCCAGCCGTTCCTGCTCCGCCGGCGGAAACGCGACGTCGCGAAAGATCTGCCCGAGAAAATCGAGCAGGTCGTACCCTGCAACCTAACGAGCCATCAACGCGCCGCCTACGACGCGCTGCTGCGCGAGATTCAGCAAGGTCTCGGCGGCTCCGGCAGGAATGTGAACGCCGGCGCCCAGCGAATGAAAATGCTCACTGGTCTGCTCCGTTTGCGCCAGGTCTGTTGCGATCTGCGCCTCGTCGGCATCGATAAGGAAGAGACCTCCGCCAAGCTGGACCTCCTCGACGAGCTCCTCGAGGAAGCGATCGACGGCGAACACCGCGTGCTGGTCTTCAGCCAGTTCGTCTCGATGCTGCACCTCATCCGCGAACGCCTGGAGCAGCTCGAGATTCCATTCTGCTATCTCGACGGCTCAACCAAACAGCGTCAGGAAGTCGTCGATCGCTTCCAGGGCGACTCCGCGATTCCGGTCTTCCTGATCAGCCTGAAAGCTGGCGGCGTCGGCCTGAATCTTTCCGCCGCCGACACCGTCATTCATTTCGATCCGTGGTGGAATCCCGCGGTCGAGGCGCAAGCCACCGACCGCGCCCATCGCATCGGGCAAACCCGTGTTGTCACCGCCTACAAGCTGATCACCCGCGACACCGTCGAAGAAAAAATCCTGAAACTGCAGGAGAAAAAACGCGCGGCGATCGACGCGGCCATCGACAGCGAGGAACCACTCATGACCGATCTCACGACTGAAGAACTCGAAGAGTTGCTCGCGTAGGGAACCGAGTCAAACCGGATAGCGGAAACCGGAAACTGGAGAGTGACGAAGTTGTAGCGGTGCTTGTGACAAGCACCGAACCCTAAGAAACAGGCGCTTGGCACAAGCGCCTCTACAATGGCTTAGCGAGCGAATGAGGAGAAAACACAGGATGCGGATTGCGGAATTTAATTACAGTCACTCTCCAATTATCTTGACGAGCACTCGCTTGCGCCCTCCGCCGTAGAAAATTTGTTCCCACGGGCCGAGATCCAGGTCGCCTTTAGTGGTCGCGACGGTTTTCGGGTCAAGCGGCTCTGCAGTGGTGCGTTCCTGATTCAAAATAGGCAACGGTTTTTCAGAGGCTGGAACCTCAAGTCCCGCTTTCCGTAGTTATGACAGAAACTTCTTTGGAAAAATTAACCCACCTCGCGCATGAACAAACACCATCCCTTTCACCCGATAATTTACATTCGCGGTTTTGCGGCCACGTCTGGGGAAATCGAAGAAACGGTGGCCGATCCGTATATGGGATTCAATGTCGGTTCAACGAAAGCGAGAACAGTCTGGACCGGTGACGTAAAGAAATTCTACTTCGAATCGCCGCTGGTTCGATTGATGAGCGACCACGATTACGACGACGTCTTCGTCGCAGGAGAAGACTTATTGGCCCTCGAGAAATCGGAGCGAACGATCGACTACAAATGCATCATCATTTATCGTTACTACGACGAAGCTTCGAAGGAGTTTGGGTCAGGTGAGACTCCGCCAATCCAGCATTTCGGCAAAGGCCTGGACGAGCTGATCCTGCGGTTGCGGAACAAGGTCTGCGAAAATCCGGCCAACGAAGTAACGCCCGAGGAGTTTCGGTGTTATCTCGTCGCGCATTCCATGGGCGGTCTCGTCTGTCGCGCATTTCTCCATGGCAAAGACAAAACCGGCCAGCAGCTCGGATCGGATGAGGCTCGCAAATGCGTTGATAAGTTTTTCACCTACGCAACACCGCATAATGGCATCGATCTGCGAATCGTTCGGAACGTGCCAGGCTGGGCTTCATTCGGCGACGTCAACAACTTCAATCGCGGCAGAATGGCGGAGTATTTGGATGTGCCGGCCGGCGACGACGTCTCGATTGTGCACAAGTTTCCGCCGGAACGCGTTTTCAATCTGGTGGGAACTAATCCGTCCGATTACCGAACGCTCGGGGGCATTTCCGCGTGGGCGGCCGGCGAGGCGAGCGACGGACTGGTTGCGATACCAAACGCTACGACGCACGGTCCTGGAGCGAATGGCGCGGATGTCTCATCGCCCCGGGCGTTCGTCCACCGCAGTCATTCCGGCCATTACGGCATCGTCAATTCCGAAGAAGGTTATCAAAACCTGACCCGGTTCCTCTTCGGGGCTCTGCGCGTCGATGGCATTCTGGACATCGACGATATCACGCTTCCTGTCGAAGTGGAGAGGGAGAGGGAGGCCGGTAAGGCGATCAAGGCATCTTACCAATTTGAGATTGTCGTCAGTGTCCGGGGCTGCCAATGGCAGATGCACCGGCGGACGGTGCGAGAAAACTCTGCGATCTTTCGCAGTTACCAGCAGCTCTTCCCTGGAAATCCCGAGGAAAACCGGCCGTCGGACCGGACGCAGAGCCCTCATCTCTTCTCCGTGTTTCTCGATCCTGCCCAAAGCGTCAAAACTTCGGGATCGGTGAGTTTCGGGTTCGACGTTCGTGTCATCGTGCCCGATTACGAAGTCGACGGCATTCTCTTCCTAAAGCGCCACTACGAAGGGGGCTTTATCTATCGCGATTTGATTCTGGTCGAAGCGTTGCCCGACAAGGACGCGGCAGGCGGATGGCGGATCAAATATGGATTTCAAGAGGATAACCCGGGCCTTCCCGGAAAGACGGCTGAGACAAAGCCTTTGGACGGTGAAAGAGGAATCACGTTCGACATCCCCATTGAGCAGAAACGCAAACCTGGGCTGAAGGGGACGCTACGGATTGAGGCCCGTCCCTGGACCTGAGTAGGCCAGAATGATTGCGCGGCTCTTCAAATGACGCAAAGCATCGCCGGCTTAGGCCACCAACAGGGTGACCTGCTTGGTGTGGTGATGTCCTTGCTGGTCCTCCGGCCGGATCAAATTCTCTATTATGTCGGCCTAGTTCTGAGTTGGGGAGCTTCGGCTGCCCTCATTATTACTTTGGTCTTACTCAAGTGCGAGCCCCTGCGTCGAGTTGCCGGGGTCACGCCCCTGGGACTACGAAAGAAAGTGCCCTTCCTGATCGCCGTCGTGTTTGTCGCAATCGTCCAGCAGATCGGGGAACTGCGCGGCTTGGTGGCGAAGCAATTCGAGCGGTATTTCGTGCCGCGAGAGCCGCTCCAACTCGACCAGGTGATCACCAAAATCGAAAGGGATATCGCCAAACAAGGCTCGGAGCGAATCCTTATCAGGCACCTCGGATTGGATTTGACCAATGCTTGGGAACAGGTGAACCCCAAGCTCTTGCAGCATCTCGGCAAGAGGCCGGTGCGCTACGAATTGTTGATTTTGCGAGTTCCGCCGCGACTGCGCGATCCGCAGACAAAACAACTTATTGATGTGAAGCTGGCGCCCGATTACCCACAGGGGATGGCATATGGATTCCCGCTCGACGTGCTAAAGTGGTGTCAGGATGGAGAGAGAATGTTGAAGGACACGGTCATTCGTGACCTCGAGAGTGTGTCAGCCAAGCCCTGTCTAAACTTCGAGTGGGAGGTGCGCCAGTACTCGGAGATCCCGTTTCCGCACGGCTTTCGCACCACGACCGACGCTCGGGGTTCCTTTTATTACATGACATTGTGCCGTTGGGGAGAGGAGACGCCTGTCAGTGGGCAGTACAAGAAATGGGAATGGGCACCTGACAACTACATCGAGCTGAGCGCTCCTAATGAAGATACGGAGAAAATCGACCACGATTTTGCACGGGTCTTTGACGGATTTTTTGCTCATCTCTGGAGCACCAATTACGATACCCGCGTTTTCGGCGAATCCCCCAAACTGCCGCGCTCGCCAGGAAAATGAAACGCGGTCATCTCGCGTTTTTCATCGCGTTTTGTTCCATGCTTGTCGGCTGCGCTTCCTCTGCCGTTGAAGTTTATGGTCACCGAGGCGCTCGCGCCCTCTACCCCGAAAACACGCTACCGGCGTTCAAGCACGCGCTCGAAGCGGGCGCTGATTTTCTCGAACTCGATCTTGGCGTTACCAAAGACGGCCATCTCGTGGTCTGCCACGACTCGCGCCTGAACCCCGAGATCCATCGCCGGATAGATGGCCGGCCGATGCCCCAGCCCGCTCCCTTACTCCAGAAACTTTCGCTCGCGCAGGTAAAAGGGTACGACGCGGGCTCGCTGCGCCACCCGCGCTTTCCTCGCCAACAGCTCGTGCCCGGCACCCGCATACCCACGCTGGAAGAGGTCTTCGCGCTGGTCGCGCAATCCGTCCATCCCACTGCCCGCCGCATCCGCTTTAACATCGAAACCAAGATCGACCCGGCGCGTCCCGGAGAAACGGTCGGCCCGAATGAATTCACGACAATCGCCATCGCGGCATTCCGCAAAAGCGGGTTTTTCGACCGCATCGTTTTGCAGTCCTTTGATCCACGGACTCTCGAGCTCGCGCGTCGGATCGCCCCCAAGCTGACGCGCTCCCTTTTGGTTGAAGATGCCCAGGTGGACATGCTGGTAGAAAGCCGGCGAGTAGGCGCGGAAATCGTCTCCCCGAATTTTCACCTCCTCACGCCGACTCTCGTCGCGCGACTGCACGCCGCCGGCCTCCGCGTGATTCCTTGGACCGCGAACCAAGCGGCCGAGTGGGAGAAACTCCGGGACCTGAAGGTCGACGGCATTATCACAGATGACCCGGCGGGGTTATTGAAATTCATGGGAAGGTAGCCGGAAGAGGGGCACCCTCGCTGCCATGGTGAGGAGCGATGTCGCGGTCTCGCCTCATTGCAGGAAGTTGATGGTTGAGATTTTTGAGCGAAAAAAACGCAGAATTACGAATCGGTTACTCGCCGATAATCTTTACCAGAGCGCGCTTTCTGCGGCCTCCGTCGAATTCGCCGTAGAAAATTTGTTCCCATGGCCCGAAGTCGAGTTTGCCTTTGGTGATCGCGACGACGACTTCGCGGCCCATGATCTGGCGCTTGAGGTGGGCGTCAGCATTGTCTTCGCCCGTACGATTGTGGCGATAAGCGGTGGTCGGCTGGTGCGGCGCGAGTTTTTCCAGCCAGACCTCGTAATCGTGATGGAGCCCGCTCTCGTTATCGTTGATGAAAACAGAGGCCGTGATGTGCATGGCGTTGACGAGGCAAAGGCCTTCGGTCACGCCGCTCCGGTCGACGAGTTCTTCGATCTTGGGTGTGATGTTGATGAACCCGCGGCGGCCCGGGACTTCAAACCAAAGATGTTCAGTGAGCGATTTCAAATCGTCGTCTCCTAAGATTAGGTCGGGCCGTCCGCGCCATTCCAGACAAGTCGATGAAACAGTTTGTCCATCTCCTCCGGCGGCGAAGTCATGCCGTGTTGGACCCACCAGGTCAGCAAAGAGAAAAGGCTGCCCGCCAACCCATGGGCAATGGCGCCGCGACGGTCGGGCGGAATCGCGCGGGCCCGTGGCATTTCGTTTAGCCGCTGCTCAATGCCGCGGGCGAAATGTCCTTGTCCCAGTTCCATCACGTCATGCATTCGGCCCGATTCAACCAAAGCGTCGTAAAACGGACGCACCTCCGCGATATGCGCGAACAATTCCCGCACCGGCGCGACTCGTTCGGACTTGTCGCCAAAACGCGAAAGCGCCGTGGCCATTGCTTCGAAGAAATCTTCGGCGTCGCTGAGGAAGAGATCGTTCTTGTCCCGATAGTGCGTGTAGAAGGTCGAGCGGCTCACCCCGGCGCGATCGAGAACATCTTGCACGGTGATGTTGTCGAACGGTTTTTCCACGAACAGATCCACCAGCGCGTCGCCCAGTCGATCGCGAGTGCGTCGCACGCGCTGGTCTTCTTTTTTATCCGCATCCTCCAGGTTTCTGGACACGGGAGGCTTCTCTGTTCGATTACTGCTCGCGGTCATGCTGGACACTTGGCGAAACGGTCGCCGAAGCTTAAGGCATGAAAGATAATCGTCTTGGCGGCATTGCGCTAATTATCGGAGCAGTGAGCGGGATGATCACAATGAGTCTCCATCCCGTGACCGGCGCTCATCCGATTACCCCGGCGCAGTTCGAAAAGATCGCGATGTTTATGGTCGGGGTTCATGTTCTCGCGATTGCGGGCGTGCCCTTCTCGTTCCTGGGCGCGCTCGCACTGACGCGGCGGTTGGATTCGCCCGGTCGCGTGGCCATGACGGGATTGGTTATCTACGGTCTCGGTTTGGTCGCGGTGATGATCGCTCCAGCGATGAGCGGCCTCGTCGGCACGGAGATTATCCGCAAGATGATTGCGCGCGGCCCGGGAAGCGAACAGTGGCGGACGTTGATGGAGTACAACTTCCTGATCAATCAGGCGTTCGCTAAAATCTTCGTCGTCGCTTCGTGCAGTGCGATTGCGCTCTGGTCTTTTATGATCGTGAAGAATCGCGCGCTTTTGATCGCGGTCGGGATTTACGGGCTGTTACTCGGCCCCGCTCTTGTCATCGCCATGATGACGGGCGGGCTGAGTCTCGATGTGCACGGCTTTGGCCTGATCATTTTTGGTCAGGCGATTTGGTTTATCGTTGCCGGCATTTTTCTGTTCCGGGCGCATCCGAGCGATTCCACGCAAAAAGTCGGTGGATAATTCTAGCTTCGCAGCTCGACGGTGTTCAGAGAGCGATTTCAATCGTGGTCTCTTCTGTGAATATCGACTAGTCGCGGCCGGACCTATTTCGCCGGCGAGATCAGATAGAGGATGTGGACCCTTTGGCTGATCGTTATCGGCGCAAGCCGGTACTGCGTAGGATCCGGTTTTGCCATCTGATTCGCCAGGAGGTTCGAGTCTGACGAAGAGGAAGAGAAAAACCTCGATTGGATTTCAGGAAACGCTCGGGGAGAGACCGCGAAGACAGAGTCGATTTTCATGCCCATCGTATTCAACGTCTTCTCGGCTCGTTCCCTCCCATTCAGCAAGGCCTTGTCCCCCACTTCATCGTGCATCTCCTTTTCGTTCGAGAGCCCAGCCTCGATTTCGGAGACCTCGGTGCCACCGATCGCGAGCAACTCGTCCACAAACTTCGCGAAGACGGTGACATCCCGAATCTTGACCGCGAAAGATCGAGTCACGCTATAGCCGATGATTTTGCCGCGACTGGGTACGTAATCCCCCTCAATCTCGTACTGCGGTTTTGACCGCAGATCGCTTGCCACCACATCCGATTCAGCGATTTTGCGCGCATCGGTCATGGCGAACACCTTGGTCGCTTTTGCCTGGGCCTCCTGATTGGCCTTTGCCTGATCAGGGTTTCGTGCGACCAGGTCGAAGCGCAGCGTTATCATATCGGCCGGTTTTTCGATTTCAGCTTTTCCTTCCACGTAGATGTAGGGCTTATCGGGTAAGCCGCCCTGTGCCAGGGCAAACAGCGGCAAACTCGCGAAGGCGAGGAGAACAAGTTTCTTCATGGCGGGAGCGTGCCCGATTGGAACGGCCGCGGCAAGGCGCACGAACCTAATCAAGCAATTCGACCGGGTCGCCTTTGCGAATCATTCCTTCGCCAAGCACGGCGCCGTAAACGCCGGCCATATTTCCGTGAGCTTGGGCGACTTGTTTCAGGATTGCGGGAGTTTTTTCCGCCGTGTCGGGATCGAGCGTGATCATCATGCAGCGTCCGTCGCGCTGGAGAACGGCAACGGTTACTTTTGAGCCGATGCGTAACGAGCGACCGACGAATTCGTCTTCGGCAAAACCCGCGGACGATGTTAAGTCGACATAAATATTGGCGCGGAAGCGACGCTTATCGACAGCGACCCCGGTTTCCTCGCCCAGTTTTTTCGCCGTCTGCACGGCGAAGATCGACAGCGGACGACAATCGGTGATCGCCTTGTCCGAGCGGAGCAAGGTGAGCTCATGCTTTCCGTCGATGTTTAATCGCAGATGGTCGATCAAAGCCGGGTCATCGATCGTGAAGGTTTTCCCATCCGGCGTTTCGACATCGATCATCAACTCGGATGCGCCAGCCGAGATCGGATTCAGGCCCGACCCCAATTTTTCAGCGTCACTTAAGTTGACCGGCCGCGCGGCTTTCTCCGGATTTCGGAAGCGCGCGCGGTAGCGAATCATCTGGCGTTGATCGCGCCCGGTGAAAAACGGGAAACCTTTTGGATTGGCCGAGCTTTCAAATGCAAAAAGGCGGTCGCCGTAAACTCCCGCGTAGCCGGCGAACATTTCATCCATCTCTTCGCCGCGCATGCTTTTGACGGGATAACGCCAGAGGCTTTCCACTTTTCCGACGATTGGCACGCAAGAAAGTAAAAAGGAGGAAGCAAGAATAGGAAGAAGAAAAATTCAGGCGCGACTGAGCAAGGAGCAGCAAAATCGCTTGTCGAAAAAGCTTCCGCCTTATATATCGGGGCCTGACCCGTTATTACGCAATTGCACCGGCAGCGGTGGAGCAAGAGTAGGGGACGAGGCGGCTTCGGCCGGGCTCGAAGGCACGATGACCGACGCTGCCCAACCATGAATCCCACGAAATGAAAACACGCAGTCACAGTCAGCCACCAGCCCCCCTGGTTTTACGTAGCGTCCTTGCGGGCGCGCTCGCCCTCGCATTCACTCTCAGCCTTGGCGCGGCGCGCGGGGATGAGACCTGTTCTTCGCCTTATCTCGCTCGCATCGAGGGCCAGGAGGAGCTCGTTTATGTCTGGACGCTTGGGGTCGAAGGGTTGGGCGATGGCGCGGACAAGCTCGTGACGGTGGATGTGAAACCCGGTTCGGCCACCTACGGGAAGGTCATCAACAGTGTTTCCGTGGAGGGGCGCAATGAAGCGCATCACGGCGGGTTCACCGACGACCGGCGCCAGCTCTGGCTCGCCGGTCTCGAAAACAGCAAGGTGTTCATCTTCGACATCCATACGGATCCGGCGAAGCCGAAGTTGATCAAGACGATCGGCAATTTCACGGAAACCACCGGTGGCGCCGCCGGACCGCATGGCGTGTATGCCTTGCCCGGACGCGTGCTCATTCCCTGTTTGTCCAACGCCAAGGATAAAGGCGGCCGAACGGCGCTGGTCGAATACGGGAACGACGCCAACTTCATCGCGACCCACTGGCTGCCGACCAAGGACGACGCCCGCGGCGCCGCGAACGCCGAGTTCGCCGACGGTTACGGCTACGATGCGCGCGTGCTGCCGCGGAAGAACGCGCTGCTCACCTCCTCGTTTACCGGCTGGAACAATTACATGAGGGATTTCGGACAATTGACGGCCGATCCCGAGGCGATGAAGAATTTCGGTTCGACCATGGTGATGTGGGATTTTCATGCACGTCAGCCAAAAAAGATTTTCCAGGTGCCGGGCGTGCCGCTCGAAATCCGCTGGGCCTGGGGGGACAAGCACAACTATGCGTTCACCGCGACGGCACTGACCTCAAAGATTTGGCTCGTCTATGCCGACGACAAGGGCGAGTGGCAGGCCAAGGAGGTCGCGCCGATCGGCGACGTGAAAGGTGGGGTCCTGCCGGTCGACATCAGCCTGAGCGCCGATGACAAAACACTCTTTGTCGATTGCTTCGGTGACGGCAAGTGCCGCGTCTTCGACGTTTCGAATCCACATAAGCCGAAACAGATTTACGAGAAACAGATCGGGAAGCAGGTCAACATGGTGTCGCAGAGCTGGGACGGGAAACGACTCTACTTTACCAGCTCGGTCCTGGCGCGATGGGACAAACAAGGCGCGGACAACGAGCAGTTTCTCCGCGCTTATGCCTGGAACGGCAAAGAGCTAAAACCAGGGTTCGATCTCGATTTCACCGCGCTGAAACTGGGCCGGCCGCATCACATGCTCTTCGGCTCGACCAAAATCGGCGCCGCTCGGACGGTCGCCAAAGCCGACTAACCTTTCGTTTCCGTGATTTGATGCGCACGGCGCGAACGATCTGGGGAGCGCACGCGCCTCGCGTGCTGGCGATGACGCCCTCGTCATCGCGGGCTTCCTCTGCATCACAAACCGCGTTGTCGCGTGGGCGCGACAACGAACACGCGAGGGCGCGTGCGCTCCCCAGACTTCCCCTCCTCGTCGTCCTCCTCCTCCTCGGCTCGGAGGCGTTCGCCGCCGAACGCGACCCTGATTACGATTACGATCCACCCATGCCCGGCAGCTACACCTTGCCTGTTGTGAAGGCCGCCGCCGATGGCGCGCTCCTGGATTCCAACGGCAAATCCCTAAACCTCCGCGAACTGACCCACGGCCGCATCACGGTCTTGAGCTTCATCTACACTCGATGCGCGGCAGGCAAAGCATGTCCTTATGCGACCGGTGTCTTGAACCAACTTCATCTGCGCAGCATAAGCGACCAAACCCTGGCAAAAAACATGCGCCTCGTTAGCATGAGCTTCGACCCGGAGTATGACACGCCGCAACGTCTGGCCGCTTATTCCGAAGCTGTCCGCGAAGAAAAATCGGGCTGCGAGTGGCGCTTCGCCACGGCGAAATCGCGCGCGGAATTGGAATCTATCCTTACCGCCTACGGCCAGACCGTGGACCAGCGCCCCAATCCCACCGATCCGCAGGGCCCTTTGTACCACATTCTACGTGTCTTTCTGATCGATCGCGAAGGCCGCATCCGGAACATCTACAGTTCCGGCACGCTCGATCCCCGCCTCGTCCTCGCCGATGTGAAAACGCTGTTGCTCGAGGAAGCAAAATAACGACGATGGTGCGGGGCGAGGCATCCCAGTTTGAATTTCCTCAGGACACGAAGAAGTCTATGGCAATGAAAGAAGCTTTTCCCATCCGCCGCAGTCCGTTTAGGTGCCTGATCCGGCTCACGATGATTTGGGCCGTTCTCGCGCATACCTTGATTTCCGCCAGCGCGGCGGATGACGCGGCCGCGGCTGCTGCTCGAGCAAGTCTCGAGCGCATTCAGGCTCTGCGGAAGGAGCGGCCCGCTGATGGTGTGCTGGTGTTTTATCAAGCGATGACCCACCTCAGCCTCGGCGAACGCGAGGCCGCGCTCGATCTCCTGCTCAGTTTGAAGGGCCGCAAACTCGGGCTTATTCCGGTGCGTGATGCCGGGTTCGACGCCGTGTGGGATGACCCGAAGTTCCAGGCGATTCGCAAGGAGCTCCTTGATCAGGAACCGCAAACACCGGCCGCGCCCGTGGCTTTTCGGCTCGCGGATACGAAGCTGATTCCGGAAGGCATCGCCTACGACCCGAAAGCCAATCGCTTCTTCATCGGCAGCATGCCGCAACGCAAGATCATCGTGACGGATGCGAAAGGACAGGCGCGCGATTTTTCGAGCACCGCCGATAACCTCGATCAGGTCCTCGGACTCGCGGTCGATGTTGGACGCGGATATCTGTACGCCGTCAGCACCAACGGGTTCCACGAGAGCGCGAAAACGGAGCGCCGCAACGCTGTCGTGCGGTACGATCTGAAGGATGGCCGTCTGCTGGATCGCTTCCTTGCGCCGGAAGCCACGCAACTGAACGACCTCGCCGTCGCGCCCGATGGCACGCTTTACGTGACCGATTCGCAGACCGGCACTTTGTTTCGCAAGAAGTCCGACGAAAAAAGCCGCGCGCGCACGCTTGTTCGTTTCGGAGAAACGGGAGCTTTGCGCGGCGCAAATGGCATCGCGGTCGCGGCCGATGGAACATTGTATGTAACATTGTCGACCGGGATCGCGCGCGTCGATACAACGACAGGGGCACCGACAAGGTTACCGCAACCGGATACCGTGGTGACCGGTGGCATCGACGGCCTCTACTGGCACGGGGGCGATTTGTTGGGCGTGCAGAACGTTACCAATCCCGGGCGCGTCATTCGCATCGCGCTGGCTGACAACGGCAGCCGGATCGCGGGTCTGACCGTGTTGCAGTCGCATCATCATCCCGACTTCAACGAGCCAACCACCGGCGCGATCGCCAACAACGCGCTGCATGTAATCGGCAATTCGTATGTGGCGCATTATCAGCCGGACGGGACGATCAAGAATGCCGGCGAGCTAAAAGGGACGGCAATCGTTGCCGTGCCGTTGGCGAAAAGTGACAAGTGAGAGGAAGCGTGACTCCGAGAGCCATTAATCCCGGCGTCCGCATCGGCCACGTGCATTTGAAGGTGGCGGACTTGGAACGGGCTCTCGGATTTTATCGGGATGTGCTTGGGTTTGACCTGACGCAGCGTATGGGATCGTCGGCCGCATTTCTCTCGGCGGGCGGGTATCACCATCACATTGGATTGAACACCTGGGAAAGCTCGGGCGGACGGCCTCCGGCCGCGGGAACGACGGGGCTTTATCATCTCGCCATCCTGTATCCGACCCGGACGGAACTGGGTGACGCGTTGCGACGTTTGGAGAAAGCAGGCATTGCGCTGGAAGGGGCCACGGACCATGGCGTGAGCGAAGCGTTGTATTTGCGTGATCCGGATGACAACGGCGTGGAACTGTGCTGGGACCGCCCGCAGGAAGAATGGCCCCGCACAGCGGACGGCGCTCTGGCGATGTATACGAGGCCGCTGGATCTGGATTCATTGCTGGCGGCGGCGGACTGATTCGGAAAAAATCGGGAACTGTTGATGGATTGCCAGCGCCGCAATTCTCGCTTATGAAGGCCGACGGTAAGGAGGATGAATAAGACTTCCCAACTTCGCCTCGCTAAACGCATGGCGCGTCTCGGCACGGAGACGGCCTTCGAAGTTTTGGTAAAAGCACGTGCGCTGGAGGCGAAGGGGCGCGACATCGTTCACCTCGAGATCGGGGAGCCGGATTTCGATACGCCGGGCAACATCATCGGGGCGGCGACCGACGCGTTGCATAAGGGATTCACGCACTACGGACCTTCGGCCGGGTTGCCGCAGCTGCGGGAGACGATCGCACAGTATGTGAGCGAGACGCGCGGAGTCACCGCAACTTCCGAAGAGGTGGTCGTTGTTCCAGGCGGGAAGCCGATCATCTTTTTCACGATCCTCGCGCTGGTGGAAGAAGGGGATGAGGTGATCTATCCGAATCCAGGGTTCCCGATCTACGAATCGATGATCGACTACGTCGGAGCGAAGGCCGTGCCGATCCAGTTGCGCGAGGAGATGGATTTCCGCCTCGACGTCGGCGAGCTCGAAGGGCTGATCAACGAGCGCACGAAACTGATCATCTTGAATTCGCCGCAGAACCCGACCGGTGGCGTGCTGACCAAGGAGGACATCGACGGCATCGCGCGTGCAATCGGCGACCGCGACATCATGGTCTTGACCGACGAGATTTACAGCCGCCTCATCTTCGAGGGCGAACACCACTCCATTATGTCGGTGGAAGGAATGAAGGAGCGCTGCATTTTGCTCGACGGTTTTTCGAAGACTTACGCGATGACCGGATGGCGAATGGGCTACGGCGTGATGCGGGCCGATTTGGCGTCGCACATCGCCCGGCTGATGACGAACTCCAACTCGTGCACGGCGAGCTTCACCCAAGTGGCCGGGATCGAGGCGCTACGCGGACCACAAGACTCAGTCGAGAAGATGTGCGCGGAGTTTCAGAAGCGCCGCGATGTCATGGTGGCCGGCCTAAACAAGATCAAAGGTTTTTCCTGCCGCCTGCCGAAAGGCGCGTTTTACGTTTTCCCGAACATCAGGAACACCGGATGGCCCTCGAAGAAATTGGCTGACGCGCTCCTCGACGACGCCGGCGTGGCCGGGCTGTCCGGGACCGCTTTTGGCGATTTCGGCGAAGGCTATCTGCGCTTCAGTGTGGCCAACTCGATCGAGAACATCGAGAAGGCGCTCGAGCGCGTCGGCGCCTGGGTGGGAAAAAACCTGTAGCTCGCGACGAGCAACGCGTGCTTCCGTTAGTTCATTCATGAGCGATAAGAAAAGAATCTTTGCCACGGCGCGCATTGGCGATGCCGCTGAGAACCTGCTGCGCGAGCGCGGCTACGACCTCGAAGTTTTCCAGGGCCCGGAGGCGCCGCCGAAGAAGTTGATCATCGAGAAAGTACAGAGCGGTATCGACGCATTGGTCACGACGCTGCGTGATCCGATCGACGCCGAGATTTTCGAAGCAGGAAAGGGCACGCTCAAGGTCGTGGCGCAGATCGCGGTCGGCTTCGATAACATCAGCCGCGCCGACGCGAACAAGTACAAGGTGCCATTCGCGAACACGGCCGACGTACTCACCGAAGCGACGGCCGAGTTCGCCTTTTTTATGATGGGGATGCTGGCGAGAAAGATGTCCGCCAGTGAGAAACTGGTGCGGGAGCGGAAGTGGCCGTCGTGGCATCCGTTTCTGCCGTTCCTCGGCGACGAAGTAACGGGCAAGACCATCGCCGTTATCGGCACCGGACGAATCGGGCTGGCCATGATCAAGAAATGCTCGGGGTTCGACATGAACATGCTCTGTTACGACCCGGCGTATCATAACGATGAGTACATTGCGGCCATCCAGGAAATGATGGACCTGCGTCATGCGCGGGGGATTCAGAAGGAGAAGACCTCCATCAATTACGTGGAGTTCGAGGAGGCACTTGGCGGCGCCGATTACGTAAGTATCCACGTGCCGCTCTTGCGCGAAGGCGAAACGGAAAAGCCGACGTATCACCTCATCAACGAGAAAACGCTGAAGCTGATGAAGCCGAGCGCGTACCTGGTGAACAGCTCGCGCGGCCCGGTCGTGGACGAGAACGCGCTCGCCAAAGCGTTAAAAGAAAAAGTCATCGCCGGAGCAGCGCTCGACGTCTTTGAGAAAGAGCCGCTGCCGCCGGATTCGCCGCTGCTCGACCCCGAAATCGCCGACCGCACCCGGCTCTTCCATCACTTTGCCAGTGGCGGGCGGATCACGCGGCTGTCGGTCGATCCCGATAAAGGCATGGCGGGGCGCACGGCCCAGGCGGTGATCGACGTGCTGGAAGGAAACTACGGCGGCGACCCGACGAAAATGCCGTACGTGGTGAACAAGGAAGCGTTTGCGGAAAAGTAGAAGGTAGAAAACGCCGAGATCGCCCGCAGTTCCGATCCGATCCTCGCTCGCGAAGGTTCTCAGATCTTCAGGCCGCAGGCTGGTCCACCTTTCGCCGCCTTCGATTTCCAGTGCCGCGGAATGCAGCGCGACACGACCAACGAAGATGGCCGGGCCCTTTGTCATTCCGAGCGCGGTCGAGGAATCTGTCGCTGTTCGGATTCGGAGTGCCGACCAAATAAGAGCGAGAGATCCTTCGACTTCGCTCAGGATGACAGGAAAAGAACCAGCGGCTTGACGCCAGAGGTTAGACGCCAGAGGTCTTACGCGGAGGGGATCTCCTCGAACTCGCCACGCTCGCGGTCTTTCCGGACGCGGTCCCAGGGAAAACACTTGCCGTTCATGGCGATGTAAACACCGGGTGGCAGCACCTGCACGAACGAGAGGGCGCTGCCGAGATTGAAGAGACCGTCGGAGCTGCCGAACGCGTAGGGGATCATGGCGCCGGTGAGCACGACGGTTTTCCCGGAGACAGCGCGCGCGACCGCGGCGGCAGTCTCCGCCATCGTGTCGGTGCCGTGGGTGATGACGATACGATCGTCGTCGGACTGAAGGCAGTTCTGCACGATGAGGGTGCGATCGGCTTCGGTCATTTCGAGACTGTCGATCATCATCACCGTGCGGATGGTGACCTCGACCCGCGAACGTCCCAGCCGGAGCATCTCGGCGATGTGGGTGTCCTTAAAAAAGAGCTGGCCGTTGCGTTCGTTGTATTCCTTATCAAAGGTGCCGCCGGTGACGAGAATGCGAATGGCCATGGCGAGATTGCGCGGTGCGGAGCGAAGCTAGCGCCCTGGCGGGCTCGCCGCAATCCTTACCCGAGGCAACTGCGAACGAAAGCCGGCTGATGAATCCTGCCGCGCTGGAGCAACGGTCCGGCAGCTGCCGGATCGCCGTTTTCTCCCTGAACTTCGCCCCGACTGAGCGGGCCGGCTACAGCGCCCACCGTAGTCACACGCGCGAACTGGAATCGCGTCGCCCACCGAAAAGTAACAGCGGCGTTACTTTTGCGGACTAGACGCGAGCTGGCTTTACGATGAATGCGCGTGCGTTCGGCAATAGTTTGGAGGGCAATTTTTGGATGAATACAGGCTGTGTGAAGGCGTCGAAAAAATAGCGGCCAGCGCATGACTGGTCTGAGAAGAAAAGAGGAAATGAATATATGAAAAAGAAAATCATAGTGTTGTTAGCCCTGGTGCTGGCAGCGGGCACTCCGCTGGCGCCCACCGCCAGCGCGCTCGATTTGTCGATCAGTATCGGAGACCGTGGGTTTTACTATGGACCGCACTACTGGCACGACGGCTACCAATGGGTTTGGGTGCCTGGTTACCGCTATCGGGGCCGGTGGATTCATGGGCATTACGAGCGCCGTGGCGGATGGCATCGGGCCCACGCGCGGGCCCGTTATCGGCACCATCGTCATTACGATCGCCGCCACGACCGGCGTCACGACGATGATCGCGACCACGACCGGGGTCGGGATCGCGGGCGGGATCGCGGCCGGGGTCGCGATTAGCCGCGCGGCACGCCTTCCAGTCGCTGGAGATCGAGACCCGCATAAGGGGTGATTGGGTTGCCCCGGCAAAGGGGAGCCGGGAAGGGTTAAGATCTCCAGCGCGGGAGGCTTCCTGGGATGTTGCTGTTCTCATCGCCCCGGTAGCAGCGGGATCGCGGCCCTAATACGATCCCCATCCCGCGCAGCAATGTCCGGATTGGGGAGGTTAATCCCAGGATTTCTCTGGACTTGCCTCGACAATTTCAATAGTCCTTTGCCTAAAGGAATGCCCCCGTGCGCCTTCGGCTTGAGCCGAGACCGTCTTAGACGAACGCGTTCCGATGGGGGGTGCCATACAATGAAATACCCCCAATCAGTGTCTGCCTCATTCGCATTCTTGATGCCCCACTGGAAGAGCTAACGCAGATTTTGTTGTATCCCATTCTTCGAAAGGAGCCAGATGAGAATTCGTAAAACGCACCAGGGACTTACGCTTCAAGCCATCGGTGGATCGTACGTCGTGATGCTTGGAATTAGCATGAAGGAGGCAGATTGCGACGGCCTCCTGGGGTTCGCTGTTCACCGAACGGATCACGAAGAACAAGAAGCCTATTGGATGGAAGGCATCAAGACGTTCGAGGAAACAGATCCTGGCTTCGCTCCGGGCGCCAAATACCCAACCAACAAGCAGCCGATCCAGGGCTTCACCTGGTCGGACTTTACCGCCAAACCCGGGCGACGCTATACCTACCGCGTCGAAGCCCTGAAGGGGACGCCTGCGAAGCTGGAAACATATAAGAAGGTCTCGGTTGAGGTTGAGACTGAGTCGGAAGAAGGCGTGAACCACGACGTATATTTCAACCGGGGCGCGGCGGCCTCGCAAGAATACGCCCGACGTTTTGAAAATCGCCGCCCCGATGAGTCCGATCCGGATGATCCGCGTTGGGAGTGGCTTTCCCGCGGCGCCATGGAAGCCATTGAGGGATTTGTCGCCCGGGCGCTGGACGATACGTGGGGATTACGTGTTGCCGCCTATGAATTTCGGCTCGAGGCGTTGGCCGAGTCCCTGCACGAGGCCAAGCAACGAGGAGCGGATATCCGCATCACCTTCGACGCCAACAACAATCCTCCCGATGACAAAGGAAAGGTTTTTCCACGGGGTGAGAATCGAGCGACGGCCAAGAATGCGCAAATAAAGTCACTTGTTACTGAGCGAATCACTAAGCGGGATGTGAAGACGCCTCCTATCTCACACCATAAGTTTATCGTGCTGCTCAAAAAC
Organism: Chthoniobacterales bacterium; assembly: GCA_035556975.1. Taxonomy (GTDB): domain Bacteria; phylum Verrucomicrobiota; class Verrucomicrobiia; order Chthoniobacterales; family UBA10450; genus AV80. Next base: position 64,025 of record DATMEN010000038.1, on the reverse strand, counting down.
GGTAAGGCTTGCGCGGTGCTGACCGGTTCGACGAATTTTTCCCGGGGTGGCGTTTTCGGACAATCCAATGCGGTTCACGTGGTAGAGGACGCGGACGTGGCCGTCGCCTATCTGGCCTGCTGGGAATTAATTGCCACGAACCCGGATCATAGAAGCCTCCGCACCAAACTATCGACCTTAAATCAGCTGCCCAAGGGCAAGCCTCCCCAGGGGACAATCACCATCTTCAGCCCGCAGGAAACAAGGGAAGCGTTGGATTGGTATGCGAAGCTGGCCAACGAGGCGCAAGGCGCGCTTCTGATGACTTTTGCTTTTGGCATCAACAAGGTCTTTCTCGATGTCTACAAGAAGGGAAAGGCGAAAATTCGCTATGCCCTCCTCGACAAACTGCTGGCCTCGGGCGTGAAGAAAGAAAAGCGACCGGCAGCGGAAAAAGAAATGCGCCATCTTCGTTTCATGAAAGAGAACCGGTTTGCCGTGGGAAACAAGATCACGACAAATGCTTTCGACAGATGGCTAAGCGAAAAGCTCCCCGGGTTGAACACGCATGTTCAGTTCATCCACACAAAGTTCATGCTGGTCGATCCACTGAGCAATGACCCGATCGTGGTGGCGGGTTCGGCCAATTTTAGCGATGCCTCAACTCTGCGGAACGACGAAAACATGTTGGTCATTCGAGGGAACAAACGAGTCGCCGACATCTATCTCGGGGAATATCTCAGGCTTTGGAACCACTACGCCTTCCGTGATTGGCTGGCCTCGAAACCGGATCTCTCCACGGCGCGGCCACAGTTCCTCAAGACCGACAACAAATGGTGGCGGGAATATTTTGGCGACACTGATCGCTCCCGACAGCGGGAGTATTTTTCCTCAACCAAGCCCTGAAAAATTGCTTCAGGCGGTGGGATCCGAGCGAAATCACTTGGCTCTGGCCGCGGAAGGGTGAGGGTGGAGGTCTTATGGGAAACAGCCAAGGCAGGGACAACGTCAGGAAACGCGCCGCCCGCCGCAAAAAGACCGAGCGCCTCGCGGCCGCCAAGAAGGAAACGGCGAAAAAAGTGAAAAAGTAGCGGCTTTTCCTTCTCGGGCGCGCAAAGTCAGGGGTTGAGAAATCTCAGTGGGTCGCCCGCGTTTGCGATTTGCGTCGCGGCGTGACGCAAAGTGCTTTATGCCGCGGACACGTTACGAGGTGATCGTTGACCATGCCCGTGGCTTGCATCAGCGCGTAGCAAATCGTTGAGCCAACAAACTTGAAGCCCCGCCGCAGTAGATCGCGGCTCATCGCATCCGATTCCGCGGTCCGCGCGGGCACGTCGGCCATACGCCGCCAGCGATTCTGTTTCGGCTTGCCGCCGACAAAACTCCACAGATAAGCGTCCAAGCTCCCCGTCTCTTCGCGCAGGGCGAGCACCGCTTTTGCGTTCGCAATCGTGGCCGCGATCTTGAGCCGGTTCCGCACGATCCCGGCGTCGCCGAGCAACCGTTGCACGTCGCGCGCGTTGTAACGGGCGATCTTCTCCGCGCGGAAACGATCAAACGCTTTGCGGTAATTGTCCCGTTTCTTCAGAATCGTGATCCAGCTCAGACCCGCCTGAGCGCCTTCGAGAATCAGGAATTCGAAGAGCAGCCGGTCATCGTGCACCGGGACTCCCCATTCTTCATCGTGATAGGCGATGGCTGGTTCAGTGGTAGCCCAGGGACAGCGTGGCACCCGCCGAGCATGCGCGATTACAGCTGCCCTTGAACAGCCAATTGAGGCGCACCGCGAAAGTCAGCTCGAAGCGGCGAAGCTTTCCCGAATGCCCTGGCAGGGTAAATTCGCCAAATGCCGCGAGAGCGAAAAACGCGAAAACCCAGGGCGGGATCGAACCACGTTCCGGTCGGTGGCCGTATCGTGCTGATCGATCAGGGGCCGCTGCGGGAGGCGGCAGCCGCCGCGTGCACGAGAGCGATGGCGCGCCTGAAGCGCGCGCGCACCGGATGGCATCGTTTTGAACGCAAAGACAAGCCGGCCTTCATCCGCTGGCGGGCGCGAGACTTCGGCGCGCTGCTCAGCCGAGCGCGGGAGGTCGAGGTGCAGATTCGCGATAGCCAGGCGCTCGTGCATGAGGTTGAGATGGAAATGCGGCGTGGTTTTCAAGACGCGCATGGCGCTTACCAGCGGGTAACGTTTCGGCGCAGCAATCCTCAGGCGCCGCTCGAGGCTGGAGCCGAAACCGCGCGGGAAGGCGACACCGCCTCCCGAAAGCTGAGCGAATTCGAAAAGGAAGCGCTCTTCCAGGAATGGGTGCAAAGATCCCTCGGGACAAATCCTGATAAGATGGATGACGAGGCCTACTCGACCACGTTCGAGGCGTTCAAGTCGCACATGTTCCGGAGCCCGCCGGAAACGCCGGCGCCGCGGAACAATTACCGGCCGGCCGGGAAGGCTCGTATCACACCGGAGTCAGAGGAAAAGGGAGAGGAAGAAAGGAAGGTGGATGCGCGGGTGAAGGAGCTTTACCGAATTCTGGTCCGACGATTGCATCCTGATCTGCGCGCCGATGCGAGCGCGGCTGTTTCAGCGCTCTGGCACGAAGTGCAGGAGGCTTATGCCGCCAGCGATGTGCCGCGCATGGAAATCCTGCTCGCCCTGAGCGACATCGAATCGAGCCACCTGGGCAACCAGACAAGCGTCTCCCAGATGCGCGTGGTCCTGACGGAATTAGAGAGAGCGTTGCGTGCGCTGGAGAAGAGCTTGCTCGAGGCCGAGGGCGAAGATGCTTGGAATTTCGCGCAGGCTGGGCCGAACAAAGATTTGCAGGTGCGGGTGGAGCGGCAGTTAAAATCGGAGCTCGCCGCGCGAACGATGCGCCTCGAGATCCTGACGGAAACGATCGCAGGTTGGGCGCGCGGCCCCATTGCCAATCGCAAAATCATCGTGGGGCGTAAAGGTCAGATCGCACGCTGATCCCTTCGCCCAGACCACGACTCGCCAGCTAGTTGAACTTGAGGGCCGCTCGCAGGATAGAGAGAAAGCACGGGAGATATGATTGGCCCAGAACAGGATCCAGCGAGCACGGCGGACCGCGAGATTGTGAATACGCGCGTCTTGAACGCCCCGCGGCAGCTTGTCTTTCGCGCGTTGAGCGAGCCGGAACATCTCGCGCGGTGGTGGGGACCGAAAGACTTCCGAAGCACTCTTCACCAATTCGATTTCAGACCCGGCGCCCATTGGGACATTACCCTGCACGGTCCGGATGGCGTTGATTACAGGAACGAATATGTCTTGCTCGAGGCAGTGGAGCCGGAACGGATCGTGATCAATCATCCTGATCCCGCGCACAACTTTCAGCTGATCATCGTTCTCACCGAAGAAGGTAAAAGCACCCGTTTGACCTGGTGCATGCGATTCGAGTCAACTGAACATTGTGAGCAAGTGAAACCGTTCGTGATTGAGGCAAACGAACAAAGTCTGGATCGTCTCGAAGCAGAGCTCGCGAAAATGAAGCGAATGGAAGGAGGCCGTAATGGCATCACGGGTTGCTTGAGCAAAGCGACGAGTTGATTAGTTGTTTGTCTATGAATCTCAGACTCCGCCGCGGCACCGCTCAAGATGCGGAGACATGCGGCACAATCTGCTACGAAGCGTTCAAGAGCATCTCGACGGCGCATCATTTTCCGCCCGATTTCCCCTCGGCCGAGGTTCCGATCGGGCTGCTTACCTGGATGCTGTCGCATCCCGGCTTTTATTCGGTGATCGCGGAGCTCGAAGGCCGCGTCGTCGGCAGCAATTTCCTGGACGAACGAAATGTTATCGCCGGCGTCGGCCCGATCACGGTCGATCCCTCCGTGCAGAACCAGGCGATTGGCCGCCGCTTGATGGAGGACGTTCATCAGCGCGCCGCGCAAGAGAATTTCCCCGGCGTGCGGCTGGTCCAGGCTGCATTTCACACGCGATCGCTTTCCCTTTACGCAAAGCTCGGTTACGAGGTGCGCGAACCGCTGGCCTGCCTGCAAGGGCCTGCGGTGAATGTGAGCGCTCCCGGCTACATGGTTCGCGCCGCCAGGGAATCCGACCTCGACGCGTGCAATCGTGTGTCCCGTCAAATTCACGGACATGATCGCGGCGGCGAACTGTTAGACGCGATCAGGCAGGGCACAGGCACCGTCGTCGAACATGGCGGCCAAATCACCGGCTACGCGACAGTGGTCGGATTTTTCGGACACGCCGTGGGCGAGTCCAACCGTGAAATCGAAGCGCTCGTGGGCGCCGCCAGGGAATTTGCCGGTCCCGGCTTGTTGCTGCCCGCGCGCAACACCGAACTACTCCGATGGTGTCTCCGGAGCGGCCTGCGGGTGACTCAAACCATGACGCTGATGAGCAGGGGGCTTTACAACGAACCCGCGGGCGCCTTTCTGCCGTCGATTCTATATTGAGATAATCTCCCGCGTATCGCTTCAGCCCGGCTGGTTGCGGTCGTACGGAATAATGTTGTCCCATTCCTCGGCGGAAGAGCGGGCGACGAAGGCCACGACGGGTTCGGTGTCACTCATGTTGAAGACTTCGTGAGGCACGTCGGGTTTGATGTAAATGAAATCGCCGGCTTCGTTCTCCAGCACCTGCTTGAGCCCGGGGCCGAATTCGTGCCGCACCTTTCCTTCGAGAATGTAGAGGATGAGCTCGAAGCCGACATGGATATGGGCATACGCAACGCCACCCGGAGGGATCGTGGCGATGTTGGCCGATAGCTTCGTTGTGCCGACGTTCTTGGCGGACATGCCCTGTTTATAGTGAATGCCGTTCCAATCCCGCCGGGCGCCGCCGCCACGAATGGTCAAGATCCCGTCGTGATCTTCTACCGCGCTGAGTTGGATGCTGTCTTTGTCGTCGTTCATAAGGAGTGATTCGAGGAAAGGTAGAACTAATCAATTCCGATCTCGGGGAATGTCTCGCCGCCACGGTTTCGCGCCGGCTCATTGGAGGTCGACAAAATGATCGAGCCGGTCATTTTGGAAGAATGAACCAAACCGGATCGATGCGTAATCTCATGGCCCGTTCGCTAGTCATCGTTACATTTCTGGCAACCTGCGCCGCGGCTTTGGCCGCCGAACAGATCGCATCGAAGTACACCAGCACGGCGCGCGCAAAGAGCCTTTCCTTCAAGGACCATGGCAAGGTGCCAGAGGGAGGATTTGAGGCGCTATTCCAAGGCCTGGGGGGATATCAACTCGTCCATCTTGCCGGAGACGAGCGGAGTTGGATTAACATCCGGTTCGGCAAGAGGACGGTCGATTTGTATTCGGCCACGATGGAGGCGGGTGGCGGGACTTTTCCTCACAAGGCCAATGATGTTGTCGAATGGCGCGGGTTCGAGAAGGATGGGCGCTTCACTCCCTACGCGATCATTTACCGGCTCGCCGCCGGCAACGACGAGACGCGCAAAATTCACACGCGCCTGGTCGTCATCAAACTGGATCGGGAACATTCCGCTGTGATTGGGCACGCGGAAGGGGCGAACGAGGATGCAGAAGCTAAAAAGATCGCCGACCGCGGGCGTCCCCGATGAGGAGGCAAAGAGACCCCCTCACGTCAGCTCGGCATCCTCGTTCGCGCAGAATCAGCTGGTGGTGGTCGAGGTATCGCGGTTGCCAGTGAAGCCCAAAAACAGGGCCACGGCGGCGATCGCGATATGGAGCCAGATGTCGGCGTGGTTATGTTCCACCATGCCGAGGAGCGGATCGTTTCCGTAATAGAAGCCGATCAACGCCACGAGCAGGTAAACGACGCCGAAGATCTGGAAGTATTTGCGTGCCGCCCCGGCGCCGGCGAAGGCGCAGAGGAACGCCGCGAGGCCGGAAGCGAGGTGGATCGTGTTGTGCACTGGCCCGACCATGAAGATGCCGAAGAGCATCCCGTGGGGAGCGAGCGCAGGGAAAAAGCCGCCGATGCCGGCGACGATGAAGAAGATACCGAAGATGATTGCAGCGGGTTTAAGCATAGGATGATTTCTGTTGGTTATCTGAAGCGGTTCTAACAGCAGCGCCGAACTTTAGGAAGTCGAAAGTGAGGTTCAGCGTGGCGGCACCGTGGTCGAATCCGCCGTGGGTGCGGGGCTCGCGGACACGCTGGCACCATCACCGGCGCCGGTAACGTGCGCATCGCTTGAGAGCGGCGCGGGCCCGACGGGGGTCACGGCTATCGGACGATTCGCCTCAGGTGGCGGACAACTCCCGAATGAGTTGATCGCTCACCTCGAAGTGCATCGAGTCTTCGAGCGAAAATTCGGCGCCCCAATACCACTTATGCTTGTTGAAAATGGGCGCCATTTTCAGCAGTCCAGCCTGACACCTACCGTCGCCGACGTCGTCGACGTCGCTGCCAAAGTATACATCCACCGCAGTGCCCCAACTATGGTTGGAGAAACGACTGGGATTTTGACGCACATGTCGCACACAGCTCATGCCCGCGGTTTGCACCTGCGCAAACACCTCCGGCATTTCGGCTTTGATTTCCGCGAAGATGATCCGCAGGGAGTCCACGGCCGGTTTCCATCCCGTGACGCGGAATGGGCCCACGTCCGCAGTGACCGTCTCCTTCTTCAGCCTCGGGTTGGTGATCGCGGAGCATTGCTTAGTCAGCTTTCCGGGCGCGCCAAAGATCCCCATCATCGTGGCATGGCCGGCGGCGTTCAGGCCCACATTGATTTCGCTGGCAGGGGGCAGCTTCACTTCGCGAGCGAGGTCACTGACCTCGATGGCGGTGAAGCCAAGCGCCTGGGCGGCCGCACGGGTGGATGGGCCGACGCCCCCCTCGGGCGCCAGGCCGTTGGCTTCCTGGAAAGCGATCGTGGCCGCTTGTGTAGCCTTCCCGAAAATACCGTCAATTGGGCCGGGTTTCAGTTTTTGTTTCGTGAGGAAACGCTGCCATTGGGCGACGTCATCGCCGCGATGTCCGAGTCGGAGTGTTCTCATAGGAGGTCCTTCAAGAGAATTACGGGATCCTCCTACGCAAGTTTCCCAAAATCGTTCTTGGTAAGTAACTGATGTGCGTTCCATCGCAACGAACAGGTAGACGAAGGCCAGGAAGAAACGGTCCGGCCGGCCGCCCGTCTTTGCGCGAGATCCTTAATAGCGACTGCAATCAACCGCGATGCTGCTCAATCACGACGAGGGCAATTCCGCCCAAGATGGCTGTCGACGAAAGGAGGAAACGGAACGTGAGCGGTTCGCCGAGCAAGAGGATCCCGCCCGCGGCCGCAAGGACCGGCACGCTGAGTTGAACTGTGGCGGCACTGGCTGCTTTCAGACTTGGCAATGCCGTATACCAGATCACATAGCCGGCCCCGGAAGCGATCGCCCCGGAGATTACGGCGTAGCCGATCCCTGCCCAATCGAGGCGCGACCACGGGAACAACGCGAGGCTGAGCAGCGCAGCCAATGGGACCGCGCGCAGGAAATTTCCCGCGGTAGTGGTGACCGGATCGCCGGCCGCCTTTCCCCGGAGCGAGTAGACGCCCCAGGCCACGCCAGCGCCCAGCATCAAAATCGAACCGCGAAGCGGCGGAGCTGACAGGCCGGGAAACAAGAGCGCAACGAGTCCGCACAAGGCCAGGGCAAGACCCACGAGCTGGATCAGGCCGAGCCGTTCACCCTGCCGCAAGCCCCAGAAGATCATCGTGGCCTGGACCGCGCCAAAGAGCAGCAGCGCACCCGTTCCAGCGGAGAGAACGATGTAGGCAAACGAAAATGCAGCCGCGTAGGCGAAGAGCGCCAGGGCGGAAATCCAGTTTCCGGCTTCTCTCCACGACGCCTTGCGGGCCTTGACGATGAGCCAAAGCGCCACGGCGCCTGAGAGGATGCGGATAAAGGTAAAGCTCGCCGCGTCGATCCCGGTTTCCTTTAGCGCCAATCGGCAGAGCAGGGAGTTTCCCGCGAATGCGACCATCGCGAGCGCGGTCAGGATGAAAAGTCGTGCCGGTTGCATTATTGCCTCGCGAGTGACGAAGGCCACGCCGCGATGAGCAACTACTAGCCGCATTTCAGAAGACTGAAACCTGCTTGGGCCGGCGAGCAGTCGCGCGAGACCATGGCGCCGAAGGGATCGGGACACGGACTTTCAGTCTGTGCGGCCAGCAAAGTTGTCCTTCGCTGCAAAATTGAAAGACAGCGGATAAAATATCCGCTGGCCGCTCAGGCAACATGCCTGTGTTCCATTCGGCTTCGCGTGACTGCTCAGGAGCGCTGACGCGAGCTACTTCCTGAAGATGTCGTAGTACGGAATGAAGCTCCGTTTGATTCGTTCGTTCCGCTCGTCCTCGCTGGTGCGGGGCGCGGTCCCGTTTGTTCGGCCCGTGGAGGTCTGGGCGGTCCTTCGGCGCGTTTTCTTCAGCGCTTCGGACAGCGTGAGCGCCTGGCCAGGCTGAACGCTGCCCTGAACGGTAGCGTTGTCGTAACCCGCGAGCGTGAGCGTGTACTTCACTTCTCCGGGCGGCTGGTCCTTAATCGGCAGGGGCGTGACGCCGAGCTGTTCTTTGTCGCGAAAGACGGCCGCGCCCGGGGGGATGCTGGTGATGGTTACGTCGCCACCGACAAAATCGAAAAAGACCTGCCGCAATTGACCTCTGTTGACAAGGCAGGCGCGCGTTTGCGGCGGCCAGCCGTTGCGCGCGACCTTGACCTCGTAGCTGCCGGTCTCGAACTCTCTTGCTTGCATCGGGGTGGTGCCGGAGATCGGTTGAAACGGGCTGGACTCGCTCCTCATCTCGTAAGTCAGGCCTTCGGGATTTGTCGTGATTTTCAGCGTTCCTTTGCTTCGGACCAGCGTGACGGTGCCAAGGTCTGTCGGCTGGTTTCCTTTTACCTCCGCGGAAATGGTCTTGGGTTCGTAGCCCTCGTGCTGGATCTGCACAGGATGCGGCCCTAGTTTTAATTCGGTAAATACGGCCGGAGCAATCTGCGACGGCGCATCGCCTATTTTGACCGTGGCCCCGTTTGGCTCGGTCTTGACCACGATGCTGCCGCGGGCAGCGGCCAGGCGTTCCACACGATGCGGCTGATATTGGAAAAAATACCAGACCAGGCCACCGGCCAGCAGAGCGGCCGCCGCTCCGAGCGCAGGAAGATTGCGACGGGAAAATAGCGTGCGCCAGGCCGGTGGCGAGACGGACGGCAAATCCAGGTGTTGCGACGGCGGGGCAGGGGAAGTGGAAGTCTGAGCCGGAGCGGGCAGACGCTCATCCCTGGCGGGCATCGTGATATCGGCGGCGGCGCAAAGGCCGAGTTGCATTGCCACCTCGCTCGCGCCGCGAGGGCGCTGCGCAGGCTCTTTAGCGAGGCAGCTGGCTATCGTCGTTTCCCAATTCTCCGGGATTTCTCCTGCGATGATGCCAAAGCTCTCCCGCCGATGGCGCATGAGCGCGGGGGTTTTTTCCTGAATCTGCCCCGCGATGTCGCCGCTAAAGAACGGCGCCCGGCTGGTCATTAATTCATAGAGGGTCGCGCCGAGGGCGTAAACATCGTCGGAGGGGCTCGCAGGCTCGCCCGCAAGTTGTTGCGGACTCATATAAACGAGGGTTCCGCTGACGCTGCTCCGCAGGCTGATCTGACTGACCGAATCCACCAGGCTGCGCGAGATGCCGAAGTCGGTCACCTTCAACTGATCGCGCCGGTTGATCATGAGGTTCGCCGGCTTGAGATCGCGGTGCACAATCGCGGCCTCGATATGCGCGTAATCGAGCGCGCTGCAAAGTTGCCGGACCCACGCGCCGAGCTCCGCGGTTTCGAAAACACCGGTGGGCTGGTCTAGTCGGCGATTCCGCAAGGTATCGCATTCCACATACTCCATGGAGATGCCGGCGATCGTATTGTCCTGCACAAAGTCATAAATGCGGACGATGTTTGGATGGGTCAGCTCGAGGCTGCGCTTGGTTTCCCGTTTTAGCTCAGTCAGACCCGCACGGTCGTTCACGACAATGGCCGGGAGGAACTTCATCGCCACATCGCGATCCAGTTCTTCGTCCCGCGCGAGCCAGACGACGCCCATGCCGCCATGGCCGAGCACGCGCCCGAGTTTGTACCGGTGCAATAATTTCTGGCCCCCGGTGAAAGCATCGACCTTTTCTCCGAGGTCGAGCGCGTCGGGCGGCGGGTGAATGTTCATGGGGCGGCCTCTTTTTAACGATTGGCCTTATTTAAGCAACCTCAAAAAAGCGTTGGGCGCCGGTGAACCCAGGAAGCTCATGGGTGCCGGGCAAGGCGCGGCAAGTCATGACCTCTTGCAAACGCTCCGCGGCGGCGGCACTGGCGAGCATGTCCTGCTGGAGGCGCGCCGCGACCTTCTCCATTCGAAAGGCCTGGTGCAGCTCGGCGCTAAGAACATTGTCCTCGCCGGTGCGCACGGAGCCCGCGATCGTCGCGCGCCCGCGATGAATCAGAACACGAAACGCCGGTTCGGCGGCGCGTTGCAGCTCGCGCAAAGATTGAAGGGCCGCGGCCACCGACTTCACCACGCCAGGGCCGTCGCTCCACAGGACGAGCCAGCCGTCGCCGGTCCGATTTGTCATTACTCCGCCATGCCGCTCAAGCAGATTTCTGCACCGCGCCGCCCAATCGCTGCACAGCCGCGCCAGCGCGATGCCATCGAGCGACAAGGCAAGGCGGCTGGAATCCTTGATATCGCCAATGAGGAACCAGCAATCGCGCTCCTCGTAATGGCGCAAAGTCGGCTCCACCGGCCCTGAAAGTCCCTCGGGCGCTCGCCCATGCTGCGGTCCGCGAAAGATATAGACAGCGGCCGAGCCGAAACGAACCCGGTCACCATCGCAGAGCTCCTGGCGCGTAATCTTGCGCTCGTTGATAAAGGTGCCGTTGGTGCTGTGGCGATCCTCCAGGAAGTAGCTGCCATCATCGTGGCAATCAATGCGTGCATGATAGGAGGAAACGCGCTGCTGGGCATCTCGCAGCGTCAGCGAATTAGCCGTCGCTCGACCCACGGTAAAGTGCCTTTGGAGAGCGATGCGGTTCCCAGCCTCATCTTCGAGCCATGCGGTATTGGCTGGGGGCGCTGGAGGGTCACTGCTCATCGCCAGCCAGACTGCACAGGCCTGCGGCCAAAGAAAAGTCGAAACTCCAGCGAGCCGCCGTTAAATTCTGTTGATCGGCTTCGAGTTCGGGTCCTCGAACCACTTGAAGTATTCGACCACCCCGCGACGGCCGTTTTCGATCAGCATCTGGGTCTTGGCGTCGGAGAGACTGAATTCGGTGGTGCCGACGCCGGAGGCATCGATAAAGATGGTTCGATGCCAGTCGTTTTCGTGAAGGTGCAGGCGATTGGCCATGTCGCCCATGTAGGCCACCAGACAGGCCACATAATCCACGAAGTTGTTCACGCTCCGCGGTGGCGATTTCCAGCCGTCTTTTTCAGCCTGGATTTGGTCCCTGGTATCCACCCGCAGGCCCAGGGTCTCCTTATTATAGATATGGTCGGCGTCGTACTGGGTGTAGGTCGGCTTCACGCCGCCGGCGGGATCGGAGAGGAACCCTTTGAAATCGAAGATATCGAGGGGGTAATTCCAGGTGACGCCGCCATCGACCAGAATGCTGTTATTCGTGTCGCGGATCGCCGCGAAAAACAGGGGAATGCTCATGGAGACGCGGACCCCGAGCCAAATCGGAGTATCGGCGGTTTTGCCGCTATAGACGATGGGGATCTGACCGGACAGATTCGAGCCGGTCACATAAAGCTTTTTGAAGCCCGGCTTCTTTTTCTCCACCAATTCCCATAACTGGCCAAAGGTCAGATTTGGATTGTCCGTGAGCGCGTAAACTTGCTTCCGCATCCACTCGCTGAACTCGTCGCCTTTAAACCAACCGTAATCGGAAAAGACCCGCTTCGCGTCCCGCACCAGGCCGAAGGAACTGTCCATGAACGAGCGAAAATTGGTTCCACCCACGGCTTCGGCCACGAAATCCGAAGTGGCGCCGAGTGCGAGCAAGGCCGCGCTGATTGCACCGGCGGAGGTGCCGGCGATGCGGGTAACATCCTCGACGATGCCGCGTTTCTCCAGTTCTTCCAACGCGCCGGCATAAGCGATGCCCTTAACGCCGCCGCCTTCAAACACCAGACTTCGAAATTGGGACATGGGGAACTCCTTTTCTGATTTTGCCGCGACCCTCGCGGACGCTTCCATTTTTGTAACTGATGAGCCAGCAATCCGGCAACTCAAATCGGCCCCCCGGCTCGGGAGCGATGGCCGCGAGGAATTTCTTCCTCATCCCGAAAGCGCGGGCTAGGCTCAGAACATGAAGACTACATTTTTTGCCCTGGTCGCGGTTATCGGGTCAGCGGCTTCAATTTGCGCGCAGAGCTCGCCGGCATCGCCGGCCGCAAAGACGTCGGCCGTGGAATCCGCCACGCTAACGAAAGAGGAACGCGATCGTGCGGTCGATTACCTTACGCGGACGAAGAAGGATTTTCTGGCTGCGATCGAGGGCGTTTCGGAAGAGCAATGGAAGTTCAAGGCGGCGCCCGACCGCTGGTCGATCGCGGAAACCGCCGAACACATCGCGGTGGCTGAAGAGACGATTTGGAAGCTGGTGAGCGAAAAGATCATGAAATCCCCGGCTGCTCCGGAGAAGCGCGCGGAAGTAAAAGGCAAAGACGAGACCATCTTGACGGTGATTCCCGACCGTTCGAGGAAGGCGCAGGCTCCTGAGCGGCTGAAGCCGACGGGAAGGTGGGCCACCCGGGTGGCGCTCGTGAAAGATTTCGAAGCCATCCGTGGCCAGGAGATCACCTACCTGAAGGAGACGAAAGAAGATCTCCGGAATCATTTCGAGGAGCACCCGTTTCTGAAGACGATGGATGCCTGGCAATGGCTGCTCTTCAACGGCGCGCACGCCAAGAGGCACACTGCGCAAATTCTTGAAGTAAAAGCCGACCCGAATTTTCCAAAGAGTTGATCGCGGCGTCGGACCCGGGGGAACGTGAAACACGAGCTGATTCGCACAACAATGAGCAGCGAGGCATTGCCGGCAATAATTGAAAGGCGTCGGCTTCCTTCGCCCGCCCCGACACCACAGGCGCTCGCCTGGCAGGACGGAAGGTTGTGGATGGGCTCTCGCGACCTGCGCCGCATTTATGCGATCGACGCGGGGACCTGGCAGTTAATCCTGGAGATGGAAGCGCCGGGCATTCCCTGGGCGGCGGTTTCGACCGGGGACGATCTTTGGTTCACTATCGGCGAAGGGCCGGAAGACGATCGCTATCTGTGGCGATACGTCGCCGGAAAGGGCTTTTCGGCGGCAGATAGAATTCCCTGCCCTGACTTCACCGGCTCGTACGTCAGCTACGATGGCGAGCATCTTTACCTAAGCCAGTGGTATAAGCATCGGATTCTTGAACTCGATTCGATTGGAAACATTCTGCGTGAGATCGCGATCGACGCCGAGATATGCGGGCATGTCTTTGTCGATGGTTTGATCTACGTCTTGCGCGGGACGGAGCAGGGGAACGAAGATTGGCGCATCGCGCGCCTGAATCCGCGCCATGAGTCGCCAGCAATCGAGGACCTTGCTCGAATGCCGTTCCCGTGCCGATCGCTGGCCTTCGATGGCGAACACTTTTGGACGAATCATCGGGCTGCCGGCGAGATCGTCTCGTTCGCAATACCGGACGAGAAAAAACGATAAAAAGCGGGATCTGGCAAGCGGACGATCGGGCGGCTTTAAGGCGACTGGCGCGAATGGGAACCATTGGCAAACGACAGATAGCAGTGCTGGACGCGCCTTCGAACCTGGGTCTGAGACCACCGGCCAAGGGTGCGGTTCCCGGAGTTTATAAGCTGCCGTGGGCTTTGCGGCGCCACCGCTTGATCGAGCGGTTGGGAGCGATCGACGCGGGCGCAGTGGTTCCGCCGAGGTATCTATCTCAGTGGACACCGGGAATTGTGCGGAACCAGGAAGCTATCGATGCCTACTCGCATGCACTGGCCAAACGCCTGGCCGAGCTCCGGCAGCGCGGCGTATTCCCTCTCGTGCTTGGCGGCGATTGCAGCATCATTCTCGGCAACCTGCTCGCCCTGCGGCAGGAGGGACGTTTCGGCCTGGCCTACATCGATGGCCACTCCGATTTTCGTCATCCTGGAAACAGCGACCGCGTTGGCGCGGCCGCGGGCGAAGATCTCGCGCTCCTGACGGGGAGGGGACACGCCCTGGCGCGACTCGATCCGCGTGGACCTCTCGTGCGCGATGACGATGTGGTCGCGATCGGAATGCGCGCGAATGACGACTACGTCGCGGAGATGCGCACCGCTGGAATCCAGGTTTTTGATGTGGACGACCTGCGAAAGGATCTCGACCAGGCCTTGGGCAAAATTGTTGGACTTCTCGAACGCGATCAGCTCAATGGTTTCTGGTTGCACCTCGATGTGGATGTTCTTGATGCGGAGATCATGCCGGCAGTCGACTCACCCGACCCCGGCGGTCTCACCTGGCCTGAGCTCGATCGGATCCTGCAAGAACTCGGACGCTCCCCAACGATTGCGGGCATGGAGCTGACTATTTTCGACCCCGATTTGGATCCAAGCGGTTCCCTCGCTGCCGATCTCACCGATCACCTTACGAAGACGATAACTCCTTTCGCTCCGAACCAATGAGACTCGCTTCTTTCAACCTTGAAAACATCTTTGACCGGGCGAAGGCGTTGAACCTGGCGACCTGGGCTGATGGCAAGCCGATCCTTGCCGAGGTTCAAAAACTCAATGGCATTTTGAACCAGGAGGAATATTCCGCCGCCGACAAGCAGGCAATCAAGGCCAGTCTCAAAGCGCTGGGATTGAACAAGGGAGACGACGCCGGGCAGTTCGTTATCCTAAGGCAAAACCGGGGCCGTTTGGTCAAGCGACGCAAGGGCAAGCCCATCGAGGTCGTGGCCAATGGCCGCGGGGATTGGATCGGCTGGATAGAGCTCAAGACCGAGGAAGTGAACGAAATTGCCACGCGCACGACCGCGCAAGTGGTCCGAGACATCAAGCCGGACGTCATGGGCGTAATCGAAGTGGATAACCGGATTGCGCTCAAGCGGTTTAATGAGCAGCTGATCCCGCTGGTTGGCGGCAAACCCTACGCGCACGTCATGCTGATCGATGGCAATGATGAACGCGGCATCGATGTCGGGCTCCTGACTCGGAACGGGTTCGATATCCTGTCGATGTGCAGTCACGTGGACGACCGTCACAAGGGTCAGCGTCTTTTCAGCCGCGATTGTCCCGAGTACGAGGTGAAGCTTCCCTCAGGCCGGCGTCTCCTTCTTCTCATCAATCATTTTAAGAGCAAAGGTTTTGGGAGCGCAGCCGGCTCGAACGCAAAGCGAACCGCGCAAGCCAAGAAGGTCCGCGATATTTATGATGAGCGTCTCGCCGAGAATCCGCTCATCGCGGTGCTCGGGGACCTCAATGACACCCCGGACACGGGTCCGCTTGACCACCTGCTCAAACGTGGTTCGACGTTGAAGGACATCTTTACCCACCCGAAGTTCCAGGACCCTGCCGGCCGTCCTGGCACGTTCGGGAACGCGACCAAGTCGCAGAAGCTGGATTACATTCTTCTTTCGCCAAAACTTTTTGCGGCCGTAACAACCGCGGGCGTATGGCGCAAGGGCGTATGGGGTGGCAAGAACGGCACTCTGTGGCCGCACTATCCTGAGATGGCGCAGCCAATCCATGCTGCTTCGGATCACGCCGCGCTTTGGGTTGACCTGGCCATCTAGAGGCAAGCTTCTTCAGGTTTTCGCCGCGCCGGTATGCGATTCCCGGCCGGCCGCCGCGCGGCCGTCACGGAGCGAGAGCTGGGGGCGTCAGAATCCTCAGCACCTCGTCCATCGCCGTCGCGTTGCGAACAATATCATCCTCCAGGCGCAATTGATCCTGCATTGTCTTCGCCGCGGCGGCGGACAACATCCAGCCCAGCGGCAAGGGCACGTTCGTGTCGCGAAGTCTGAAGTAAACGATGTCTTTAGTCGCCGGCTGCGTTTGGTCCGTCTCGGTAGGCGCCGTGATAACACCAGCCTTGAAGCGCCGTTGCTCGCGTCCAATTGCCTTTTGCGCGTAGGTGCCTCGGGCATTGCGCGTGTTTAGCAGGGTGTAGAGTGGCGCAGTTACTTCACCCATAAAATCCCCCTGCGAATTCATGGGCTCGCTGCGTTTTGGCCCCGGAGCCTCCGGCACTGGCTTGGCTGGAGCAATCGAGATTGCTCCTTTGCGCGGATCATTACTGATCATGATGACCTTCACGTCGACGTTAGTGATTCGGTCCACCGCGCAAACGTCCTTGATGCGCGTGGCGATTTCCAAAGCGGTTGTGGCCGCGGAATTCTCGAAGTAACCGCCATCGACGATGTGGGATCCGTCGGGAAAACGGCCGGCGGGGCTCACAAAAGTAAAGCGGGCGCTCTGGTGAGCCGCTGTGCTAAGCGGAATGTGGCATCCCGCCTTTGTAGCGGGCAAGCTATGCTGGCCGAGTTTGTCGGCGGCGTCCTCCGCATCAAGGAAAACGGTGGTCAGCCGGAGATTGGTGGTGATGATTCGATTACCCTTTTCGACTGACGTCCCGTTAAGGAACAGGGACGGCATCCATTCGCGCGGCCCCGGCTTCCAGAGGTCGACAAAGGATTCGGCCATGCGGTTGTTACCCATCGTATCACGCCACGCTTTCTCCCACCCCATTTCGAGCGCGCGCCCTCGGTCGAAAGAGGGAATGGGAAACGGAAGGAAACGTTGGACTAAATCCGGGTAAAGCATGGCCGCCAGAGTGGGCGAGAGAAAGTCCTGGCTGAGGATGTCGTGCGCTTTGTCTTTGAATTTTCCCGGGTTCGGCTCGGCCAGCAGCGCATCGAAGACAGCCGCGCCGAGGCTTCCGCCGGAAACTCCGCTGATGGCGAAGAGATGCGGCGCAAAGTTGGGATTCGCGTCCTGAATGCCACCCAGAACAGTGGCGGTCCAGTACGCCGCCCGAATTCCACCGCCTTCGGTCGCGACGATAAAAAGCGGGTGCAGCGCCCCAGCCCCATCGTTCTTTTCCGCCAGGGCATACCACGTGCGAAAGGACTGGATAACATCGGGGCGAGTTACTTCCTGCTGAGGTGCTACCCGAATGATATGGTTATCATTCCAAAAGCTGAAAACAAGGGCTAGCACGACAAGGCTGGTGAGCAGGGGAAGCTGCCAGCGGCTGCCGAGGTGAATCAACAAACCGCCGAGACTGATCCAGGAAGTCGCCGCCAAAAACAGGATTGTGCCCATGCCAAGCCATTGCGGCACTGGAACGGGAGCCACGGCAAAGAGAATGAAGAGCAGCAACGAGGTAAGCAACATCACGCTTATCGCGACCTTTGTGCTCCGCCCAAACTGGCCCACCTTGAGCTCTCGCTTTGGCGCCGCGCCAATCCACCTTCGGCGGAAGATAAGCATCAGATAGAAGAGAAGGGCTAGCACCGCGCAAAGACCGGCAAAGAAATGCAGCCAAAACTTTGCCGGCGCCGTCGAATCATAGGAACAGGCCGCCACCAAGAATCCGCAGCCGACGATCAGGATCGGCGCGATTCCCAACACGCGCGGCACATGTATTTCGACCCACTCCCAGCGCCGTCGGGCGCAACGGGGGTCGGCCACTTCGAGGGAGAGAAGGACGCGCGCGGCGTACCAACTGCACAGGGCCCAGAGGATCAACGCGGCAAAAAATCCGCAGACTCGCGGCCAGTACCACTGCCCGCCAGCCATGCCTTCCCCAACGGTGCGCAAGATCTCGGTGCCTTGAGCGACACCAAGAAAGACAGCACCGGCAATGAGAGCGACCAGTAAGCTAAACCGACAGGGTCTGAGTTGGTGGTAAAAATCGCGGAGGCACCACCAAAAGCGCTGAATCAGGTTTCCAGTTTGAGTCTCTTCAGTGTTCATAAGTATAAGCGTGCTAGGTGTGGGACCGATTCGATTCTGGAAAATCCTTCGCTGTTGGTTCAGGTAGAAGCCGGGTTTCCGGCGATTGCTTTCACCGCGGTACTGACTACGACGTTCAAGACAGAATTCCTGAATTGCTCGACCTGAAGCGTCGCCGCATTGGCCGCGCGCAACGCCTTCATCTCGGCGAGCGCCTTCTGTGATTCCACCAGCCAGCGAAAGCCATCCTGGTCGATCTCCTTGTCCGCCAGCTGCTGCACCCATTGGGCCAGCTTGGTTCGCGACTCTTCCAGGAATGCCTCCGCGTCTTGTTTACCCTGTCCGGCGAACTGCTTGAGATCCTGCTCCGCCAGGGGACCCAGCTGACTCTTGATATCGTTAAATATTTGATTGAAGTCTGGCATACGTTTTTCCCTCCTAGGCGCGTGGACGCTTGTCGTTCTCGGTCGCAATTAAATCATCGAACAGGTCGCTTACCTGGGTTTTCGCGTCCTTCACCAAAGCAGGCAAGAGTGAGCCCTTCGATTTCCACATGCCAAAAAGACTGCTCAGCTGTGCCTTGACCTTCTGCCACTGTTTGACGGTCGGGCCGTTGCTCTTCCGCGCTTGCTCGCTGGTGATGGCGGCGTCGATCTTCTGCATGAGTTGATCGACATCAGCCGCCGCGCCGGTGTAAGGCGCGTTGCCTTGTGCTCGATCGATCAAAGCGAGAGCCTCCGTCTTGGTCTGTTTGTCCGTGTTATAGGCGCTCTCGCTGAATTGGGTCGAAGACATCAAGGCTTCGGTCGTCTTACAGCCGAATTGCCCAAAGAGGAGCGAAGCGCAAGCGAGCGCGATGCAGGTGATTTTCACGGGCCGCATAATATTCTTTCTATGTTGTTTTTGGCGGTGGGAAGGCGGTCAGGTGCGTGGAGTTGCCAGCAGGCGGTAGACGCCCTGGGCCGAATCTTTTTCCAAAGTATGGTTGGCTCGTTCGGACGGGCTTTTCCCGCGAATAAGGGCGCGGATATCTTCGAATAACACCGGCTGGTCGTAGGCATGGCCGAACAGGTCGGAGCGCACGGCTGAGGCGTCAATGACATCGACCTTCTCCGCGAGGTCGGAAGAGAGTTCGCCCAGGCGTGAATAGTTGTGCAGGAACGTGGAGAGGCCCAGGGCGCGATCCCGGCTGGAAGCGTAGATCGTCACCTGGCCGCAAAGCGCGCGGGCACGGACGATGTTTTGGCGGAAATAAGCGCGGTTGACGTCGGGTTCGAGCAGGATGAGGTGCGCGAACATCGGCCGCCGAGGATCGATCTGTCCCGCGCGGATCAGGGAAATGTCGCGCAAGGCATAGGTGACGGCCCGAGCGCCCAGACTGTGACCGATGAGGACGAGCGGTGTCGTCCCACCTTCATGGGAGAGCTTGTTAAGAAATCTCCGGATGTTTTCCTGATTCAGCAGGGCGGTCTCTTCATCTTTGAGATAGGCGAGAGCCTTGCTGGCGGAAGCCCAGCTATAAATCGCCGGCCGCGGAGCCACATCGGGTTGAAGCTCGCGCGCAAAAATCGCGGCCCGATGCGCGGCGGTGGCAAAGGTGTTGTTGAATCCGTGAATGTAAACGATCAGGGGACGCGAGTTGCTGAATTGGCCGCGCACCTCGCGGTAAAATTCTCCAGGCGACCATCCCGGCCGACTGTCCAGGGGCGGATCATAGGCGGTGATGCTGGGCTTTGGCGGTGCAATCTCGACCGTGGCGCGGCCATAGGCGACTACTTGCGGATCGCTGGCACGGGGGCCGAAGGCGGCGTCGGGGTTCCGCGGATTATCTAGGGGCGCTCGAGTGGTAGCGTAATAAACGGGTACGGTCGCTGCCCCGCGCGGATCCACCGGCTTCGTGCATCCGGCGCCCCACACGAGCACTAGAAGCGCCCACGGCAGGAACGACGCTCGTCGGTCGCGCGCGTGCTTCCGCGCGGAGCGGAAGCAACGATTCCTGGTGGGGTGGGGGATGTATTCAGCCATCATAGGCAACGCGTGACTTTCGCGCCGACCGTGCACAAGATTGCTCTAGTTTGTAAAGGCCATTCTTCGGCCTTCACGGGGGCAGGTTGATTCTCCTTCGGCCGCCGCCGGTGTGGCAAGTTGGTGACATCCTGCAAGCAGGCGTCTTTATCCTGGCAACGCGCCGACAACGCAGACAATTTTTCTCGACAATCCGTGGTGAAGCCGGCAAATTTCTTTCAATTCGGTTAATTATGCTGGAAGGGAAAGCACCGACTTGCCGGGACCCTCACTTTTTGAAATTCTCCCCCAAGCCTTCACCCGGCCATGCGTCGCCTTTGAACCGAGGCCTCCGTGTTCCGTCCTCCAAAACCCAAATGACATCAGCCCATGCAACTAACCAAAGACGAAATTAAGAACCTTCAGCGCACCTTGAAAGCCAGCGGATTTGATCCCGGACCCATCGACGGCCTCTGGGGCTCGAAGACGGAAGCCGCCTACCAACGCTCGCAGAAGGCGCACGATAACGCGCAACCCTCCGAGACAAATCAACTGCGCACGTTCGATTCGCGTTCGGAAGCCAACATCAAGAGCCTGGTGCCGAAGGCACAGGTGGCCGCACGGAAGTTCCTTGCCGCGGTGCTTGACGCAGGCATTGAAGCCAAGATCATTTCCGGAAACCGCACCTGGGCCGAACAAGACGCTCTCTTTGCGAAGCGGCCACAGGTGACGAAGGCGAGAGGCGGCTTTAGCAATCACAACTTCGGCATCGCCTGGGACATTGGAATCTTCAAGGGCGGCGCCTACTTGCCCGAATCGCCGCTTTATGCGCAAGCCGGCCAGATCGGAAGGCAGCAAGGCCTGGAATGGGGCGGCGATTGGAAGAGCTTCAAGGATGAACCCCATTTCAACCTGAAAACAGGCAAGACGATGGCGGAATTACGCGCGGCATTTCTAAAGGGTGAGCCATATGTGTAAAACGCAAGTCAAACCGATCTCCAGCTGCATCTCCGAACCGCGGCGCGGCAAGGCTTTCGGCGCGCTCGGGGTGGGAACTATGCGAATAAGCCTGTTTCTCCTGGCAGCGCTCGTTGCTTCGGTTCCACTGCCGTCGCGGGCTGCGGGATTCAGCGGCACGGTTGAGTTCACGGCCGAGGAGAAGGCGGCGCATCAACGCCACCTGGGAACGATCACGCGCGTCGCCCGGCGTTACCTGGAGGACATCTACCGTGACCACCTTGCCTTCCATCGCCGACACGGTGTTTCGAAATATTATGGCGATCGCAGTGTGCTGCTGAATACGCGCGCGAAGCGCATCGAGGCGCTGCAACGAGCCGGCGCCCCCGTTTCGCTGGTCGATCAGTTGCAGCCGACCAGCTGCATTGGACTCTCGCTCAACGCGCTCAGCGCCGGTTTTCGCTCGCCTGGAGATGCGAACCTCGAGAGCGCGTTGCAAAAGATTCAGCGGTTCGCTCGTGCCAACGCGCTCGACGGCAGCGCCGTGCTCCTCGCGCTGCAGAAGCTTGGCTGGAAAGTCTGCTTTTGGAATCCGAGCCCGCAAGACAACGCACGCTGGGATGCCGAAGAGCGTAATTGGGCGAGCAAAGGCTGGCACGCGTTCCGGTATAACACCGTCATGAATCGCGGGAATTACTACTTCAACAAGGTTGACGACAAGTCGCTCCTCGTAGGGTTTGGCACAAATGTGCCCGGCACGTTTCGCAGCGCGCCCTTCTTTATTGGCGTCGCCCACACCGGCTATCACGTATTTCCCGGTTTCGAAGGTGGCGTAATCGAAGCGCATTCCACCAGAGCGTTGTCGTCCGTGAACAATCTCGAAAAAAGCCCTTTCAATCCTCTCGGCAACGGGGGAGGTCCACGCTGGACCCCGACGGAGAAATATCGTTCTGGCCTCATCGCACTCCCTCCGCGATGAGTTTTCCTCGTTGAGCGCGGCTGGGCCGCAATTCTAACCGTCGCGCGTCACCGGCGGCCTTTTTCGCCTTTCGCCCACACAGCCCGCCAAAGGCCGTCGGTTAAGAGAACTGCCTGATTCATCAGGGATGAGGTCACACTTTTTCCTTCGCCGGCAGCAGTTTGTTCAGGAGTGAGTTAGTCGTTTTCTCCAGGACGATCCCCCAGGCGCTGAGCACCGCCAGCGTTGCGGCCGCGATAAGCAGAAACATCCAGACCGGTTGCTCCCGGATGCGAAGCCCCAGCCAGATGACATAAGGTTGATGGACCAGATACAAACCGTAGGAAAATGCTCCGATGAGGCCGAACGCTTTGGCGGGGCGCGCGAATCGCACAATGATCCCGGCCACGCCAACGATCGCGAGAAGGCAACATGCGCCGGTGGCGAAATCGACAAAAATGTAAGCGTAGCCGTTGCGGTAAAGCTGGAGCGCCGCGGGATAGAGGAGCAATCCGATCGCCAGGCCCGCGCCGCCGAGAAAAAACCGTTCTGCCCGCGCGGTGGCCTTGCCGTGCCACATTCCCAGCGCCATGCCCAGGGCAAATTCGGGCAAGCGGCAGACCGCAAATCCCCCCTGGATCCACATTCCGTGTTGCGGATAGACGACGAGCATCAGGTAGCGCGCAAGAAATCCGACCGCGCAGGCCGAAAGGAGGAAACGCCATGGGCCAAGTCTGCGCGCCGCCCAAAAGAGGAGGGGAAAAAGCAGGTAAAACTGAATGAGCATGGCGAAATACCACCAGGCGGGGTTCAGGTAGTAAAAGTTCATCTCGATGTCTACGAACCGCAGGCCGAGGAGGCTCCACACGATGCGGCCGTCCACTTGCTCCGGGCGCACGACGAACGGTGAAACCAGATAGACCAAATGCGCGACCCAATACATCGGATAAAGCCGCAGAAACCGGGAGCGATACCACGCTCCCCACGCCAGCGCCCCCGACTCCGCGCGGCGCGCGGTTGATTCCATCAGCGCCCAGCCGCTCAAAATGATGAAAACGCCCACGGCATGGAAGCCGAGCCCGGAGATTTGAAGCCACGCGGCCCCTAGGACGGTAGCGGCGCCGGTGGCGAGGTTGCTCCAATCCGCGAGAGGAAGCGATCCGTGCTCGAAGTAGGTTCGGAAGAAATGAAAGTAAACAACCCAGAGAATTGCCAATCCCTTCGCAATATCGAGCCAGAGCAGCCGCTTCATCTGCGTCCGGCTTTAGCAGCGCTTGCGGAAAGTAGGAAGGAAGAATCGAAGAAAGAACGGGGCGATGAACCCATCACCCAAGGACGCTCCCGCCCGTCGGGCCGCCCAGGTAGCAGATATTCTTCAGAAAAGTAAGAAAAGACTCCCTTTACTGAGAAAAACGCATAAAAGCGGATCTGGAGCCCGCGGCACGTGGGACCGGACGTCTTGAGTGAAGGCTTTCACTACTAAGCTGGCTCTGAATTGGAGGATGAAGACAATGTGTAGGAAACTATTGAGTTACAGCGCGCTCCCACTGTTCTTGCTTTTGCTTTGGATAATGCCTCCTCGATCCGGGCGAGCGCAGAGTGCTCCGCAAGGCTTTAACCCGGGACCCGATATCATCACGGGAAACATTGGTGAAATAGGAGGTATGCAGGAGTTTGGGAGTAGCGGGACCCAGGTCGGTCTGGGCGTGAGCACGACCTCATGCAATGCCGGAGACGTGGTCGTTCGATTTCACCAGATCCCATCAACAAACCATCCTGTCATTCCGCACAATCTCTATCGAATGAGCGGTGGATCGGGCGACGACGAGCGCTTTGAACAAATTGGCCAGTCCTGGGCAAAGCATGCGTTCGCGGCGGACCAGGCGAACACCTGCTTCACCTGTCAACCTGGAGGGGACAGCGGCCACCTGGGCGTGGGATGCTCCGATACCTACGACGCCAGTCAGAATGCGGACCATGATATGATGGGTTCGCGCGCCTTGATCAATCCCTTTACCGGCGCCTTCCAATCTTCGGCCAGGAATCACAACGGCCACGTTCACACTGGCACCTCGCATCGAATTCTGGTGGAAGGCAGCGACCTCAACACCACGCTCAATCCGGGCGCGACGTATTATGCCGAGGTTCAATACATCTCGTCGGATGAGTACTCCTGGTGCCAGGGCCATCCCGGACAATGCAACATGTATAACAATGCCTCTTACCGTCGTTACAATGTCAACGGCACGACGACTTTCACCTTTACCGAGGTTGGCAGCGTGGTCCGAATGGCCGCTGCCGTTAATGCCTGGCCGGGAGCGACGATTAATCCGATCGAGCCCGCTCCGGGAACCGACGGCCGCGCCTTTATCGCCTACAAAGTAACGAATCCGTCTGCGGGTGTTTGGCACTATGAATACGCGCTCTATAACGAGAATCTGGATCGAGCCATCCAATCCTTCAGCGTCCCTCTGGGGTGCGCAATCACCGTGAGCAATCTGGGGTTCCACGCTCCGCCGAATCATCCTGGATTTCCCAACGACGGAACCCTGGGAAACACGGGATTTAGCAACGCCCCCTGGACCTCGAACCAGACCACCGATGCTTTGAGCTGGAGCTCGGAGACCTTTGCCCAGAACGAGAACGCGAACGCCATCCGCTGGGGCACGTTGTATAATTTCCGATTCGATTCGGACAAACCGCCCGTCGGGACGATTGCGACGATCGGCTTCTTTAAGACAGGAACGCCGATCACCGTGCCCATTCTGGGTCCAAATGCCTGCGATCAAGCGCCGACACCTACGCCGACTCAAACGCCAGGAGTGACACCTACCCCAACCCCGACAGTAACACCTCCACCTTCACCGACACCTACTCCTACCATAACTCCTACGCCGGTCCCCACACCAATTCTACCCCCGGCCGGGAATGGCAAAATCGTCTTCAACGCCTCCCGGGACGGCAATTTTGAAATTTACGTGATGGATCCTGATGGCGCGAATCAAACCAGGCTCACGAATAATCCGGCCTTCGACACCGAAGCCTCCTGGTCGCCCGATGGGACCAAGATCGCGTTTTCCAGCGATCGGGACGGCAACTTTGAAATCTACGTTATGAATGCGGATGGCTCCAACGTCACCCGCGTGACGGACAACCCAGCCTCAGATGGTGAACCCCGCTGGTCGCCTGATGGGACGAAGTTCGCCTTCTACAGCGATCGGGACGGGGACGTTAACATTTATACAATGGATGTTAATGGCGCAAATCAGACCAAGCTCACCGACGATCCGGCAACGGACGTCGATCCCGCGTGGTCTCCGGATGGCGGGAAGATTGTCTTTACCAGTGACCGTGACGGCAACCAGGAGATTTATGTGGTGGGGTTGGATGGCACCAATCTAACCAATCTAACGAACTTGTCGGGAACCGATAGCAACCCCAATTGGTCACCTGACGGCAACCAGATCGTCTTTCGTAGAAGCGGGTCCAGTGGAGGTGTTTACGTCATGAGTGCATTCGGCGGCAATCCAACGCGCCTGACGACCTCAGGCACGGATCAATTCCCGGCCTGGTCGCCAGATGGGACCAAGATCGCCTACCTGAGCAGGCCAGTTAACAGCGAAATCTTCGTGATGAATTCGGACGGCTCGAATCAGACCAATGCTACGAATAGTGTGGGAGAAGACATAAGGCCCGACTGGCAACGGGTCGCACTTCCTCCGGCACAGGCCGTCAATCTCTCGACGCGGATGTTTGTTCAGACCGGCGATAATGTTGGCATCGGCGGCTTCATCATTACGGGATCTGTCCCGAAGCACGTAGTGGTGCGTGCCGTTGGGGCCTCGGGAGTCTCCGGCGCGCTGGCTGATCCAGTGCTGGAGTTGCATGGCCCTCCCGGATTTACGACCATCATCAACGATAATTGCGCCGATGGCCAAATTCCGCCGCCGCCGCCCTTCTGCCAGCCAGGTGGCCTCGACGCCGGCATTGAGGCAACCTTGGACCCGGGAGCCTATACGGCGATCGTGAGAGGCAATAATGACACTTCGGGTGTGGCTTTGGTGGAAGTTTTCGACCTCAACCAGTCAGCCGACTCGAAACTGGCCAACATAAGTACTCGGGCCTTTGTCGATACGGCGGACAACATCGTGATCGCGGGCTTTATCCTGGGTGGCAATAGCGGCCATGCCCGGATTGTCCTGCGCGGCATCGGACCGAGCCTGACTGCCTTTGGAGTGCCTAACGCGATGGCCAATCCAACCCTTGAGCTGCGCGATCAAGATGGAGCGCTCCTGGCCTCGAACAACGACTGGCAGGATCCACCGATCCTGCCGGTTCTGCCGCCCGAACTGCTGCCCGACCACCCAATGGAATCGCTCATCGCCGCGACATTGCCACCAGGCCTTTACACCGCGCTGCTTGCGGGCCTGAACAACGGCACCGGTATCGGCCTGGTTGAAGTCTACGACCTCGGAGCGCCCTGATCGAAAACTCGAACCCGAAGCTCGAAACAATAACGAATGTTCGAGGACAAGAATTCGAAGCGATTCCCGTTTTGGTCGTTTCGCGCCGCCTCCGCCGTCGGCGAAGGGTCCATGTCCGTCCAATTCGTCAACGAATTCTTGAAAGAGATGTGAGTCCGGTCGGGAACCCACCCGACAAGCAAAATTGGTAGGGCGCAACTCCGTCGAGCCGGATTGGCTCTAGCGTGATATAGGTTCGGATATGCAAAACGAGCTCGACATCGTCCGCGACGTATCCGCGCGGCTGGATGGCGCGGGCATCGCTTATATGCTCACCGGCTCCATAGCGATGAACTATTATGCCCAGCCGCGCATGACGCGTGATATCGATGTCGTCGTGGCGCTCACACCCGCCGACACCGAGAAGGTCGTCGAGTTATTTAGTCGTGATTACTACGTTTCCGAAGAAGCTGTGCGCGATTCGATCGTGGGAGAATCGATCTTCAATCTGATTCACAACGAGAGCGTCATCAAAGTGGACTGCATCGTGCGAAAGGATACGCCCTACCGGCGTGCCGAATTTGAGCGGCGCAAACAAATCAGGATCGAGGATTTTTCCACCTGGATCGCAAGCAAGGAAGACCTGATCATTTCCAAACTTTTCTGGGCAAAGGATACCGGTTCGGAAATCCAGATGGGCGACGTGCGGAATCTCGCCGCGACCGGCTGCGATGCCGCTTACATCGAGAACTGGACGGAAGAACTCGGCTTAACTAATCTCTGGCAGCAATGCCGCCTGTAACTGACACATCTCCCGAGATTGCCGCGATCGTTCGCGACCGGATTATGAAGCTCTCCGGCGCCGAACGTTTCGTGATCGGCGCGCGGATGTTTGAGAGCGCCCGAGCAATCGTGCTCGCCTCGTTGCCGCAGGATATTTCCGGGCCGGAGCGGAGACGCCTGCTTTATGAACGCTTCTACCGCGACCATCTCCCGTCCGCTCGCGAAGATCTTAGGACTTGAACAGCCTGCCCGCCGTAGCCTTGCGGAGGAGGGTTCGTCCACGAGTTCCTGAAAGAGATGTGGTTACCGTCCGAAATCAATAAGGCGTTCCGTTTTGTCGGCGAGGAATTGCGGGGCGATTTGGATTCGATTACAACTTGCTACGTGGTTGGCCCGCTGCCGCCGCGGCGCGTAATTTCGCCACGTTGACCTTGTCGTCTACCGCAGCGCCCTTCTCCCTCATCAGGCGCACCGCGCGAGGTTTCGACGACTGCTTGGCGCCGCCCACGCAAAACGCGTTTGGCGAAAAGACCGACTGGGGGTCATACGTCTTCTTGATCTGCAACAGGCGCTGGTACGTCGTCGGGGAGACGTAATACTGCCACACCTTGCTCAAATCGCGGCCGCCGTGAGTTGCCCAGTACCAGCGCAAATCCTGCTTCGAGAAGATTCCGCTGGGGCCGATGGCTTGGGAGGTGTACTGGGCCTGAAAACCGTTGGCCAGCGCCAGCGCGTTCGGGTTTGTCTCCACATCGTAGAACATGTCGAAGTTAATGCCAATGGTGGCGTCGCGCCAGCTGTAGGCTGTCTTGCCGTTGTTATTCTTGTACATGGCGGAGTTGTAGCCGCCGAAGTACTGGCACTGGCTGAAGATCATGAGGCCGTTGGGCTGCTGTTGTTGGATTGTGTCGATCCACCCGGCCACGAACTCCGCCCAACCGGGGAACGCGGTCTGGGTTGAGACCTGGCCGTTCTTGACGTACGGGTAGTCAAACTCGCGCACACCGGAGTAAATCCATTGGAAGTTAAGTTTCGATATCGGGACGTGTGCGTCGTCGTTCTGCACAGGCAACTGCAAGATGCCGCAGGGTGCCATCGCGGCCCTGACCTTGTTGCAGAACTCGGGGTTGTAGGGCTCACTGGCGCCGCCCAAGTTCGAGAACTGAACATAGACGATGAGAGACGGCCAAATCATAAGGGAGAGGTCGGAAAGCGGGTCATTGGGGTCGCGGCCGTACTCCTCAGGGTAGTTGTACTTCATGTACGAATCATACGAGGCCTCGCCAAGCGCGTCGGCGAGATATTGCGTGGTCGCAGCTGTCGAGTTAACGGTGAAATCGATTCCAGACTCATTGGTCTGGACAAAGTCAACCATCAGCGCGTAAAGATTCTTGAGCGCCTCATGATTGTAAGGGGCAAGAATCTTAAGGCCGCGGGAGTGAGGGTGGTCCGCGTCCAGCAGAGGCTTTAGGATGACGCGCGTTACAATACCGAAGTTGCCAGGGCTTCCTCCGAGGACCGCGAAAAATAGGTCGACGTCAGCGGGCGTCGTGCTGTCGCGCATAACAGTGCGTTTCTGCGGGCCGCCCGCGTCCGCCGTCCAGATTTCGAAGCCGACGACGTTATCGCCGAGCAATCCAAACGAGCGGCACATCTGCCCGTAACCGCCCGATTGCGCGTGGCCGCCGAGGTGCACATGGCTGCATTCCCCCATGGGCAGGAACATGTTGTTCTGGTGGAGCAGCGTAGCGAAATCGATGAGTTTGTGGCTGACGCCGGCGACCAGGTAACCCGGCCTGGAAGTGAGGTCGAAATCAAAAAAGGCCTCGCTAATATCCAACTGGATATTCTGGCCTGACGTCGACGAAGCGCCACTGTATTGATGGCCGCCCGTGCGGACCGCGATGGCCACATCCGCCTGGACGGCGTACGCGATGGCGAGCTGGATGTCGCTGTCAGCCGTGCCTGGCTGCAGGTAGACGATTGCGTTCGGGGCCATGTCGCCAGTGACCGTTGGGTCGTACGTTGACGTGCCGTACTGGTAGGCGTGAATCTGGTAGTTAGCATCGCCGCGGTTGAACACCGGGCCTTGGAATTCAGGGAGGTTCATAACGCAGGTTGCGTCCAAGCCAAGGGGCCAGTCAACAGTAAAGATACAAATGCCGTGTTAACCCTCAGCCAATCTCTGGACGCCAAGCCGGAAGAAATCGGCCCGATGCAGTCCCTCTTGTTTCCACAAATTGAAAGCGCTTCTCTTCTCTGTCGTTGAGCGTTGGACGTTGAGCGTTGGCGTTGGACGTTTCGCGGACCCAGCCCGCGCGGATCGCCATTGCGTCTTGATCGACGAAAGGCTACACACCGCGACTACACATGGCGCACGACGTTTTCATCTCGCACTCGACGATCGATAAGGCCGTGTCTGACGCCGCTTGCGCGGCGCTCGAGAATGGCGGGATCCGCTGCTGGGTCGCGCCGCGCGATGTGCAGGCGGGACGATCGTTTGCCGGGGAAATCACGCGCGCGATCCAGGAGAGCAAAATCATGGTGCTGATTTTCTCCGCTCACTCGAACAACTCGGAGCAGGTCCTGCGCGAAGTCCAGCTCGCGGTGAAGGCGCGCCTCCACATTATCCAATTCCGCATCGAAGACGTTCATCTGAATGACGATCTGGAATATTTCCTGAGCACTCCGCACTGGCTCGATGCCTTGACGCCGCCGCTGGAACACCATCTCCGGCGGCTGGAAACTTCCATCAGAGTCTTGCTCGATGAGGCCACCGCAGAACGGGCGATACGGCGAACGATTCCGGGTGCGCTGCCGCTTCCAGCCCGCAGCCGGCGTGCGAAGAAAGTGTGGGTATCGATTGGCACCGGCCTGGTCGCGGGATTGATCGTTACCGCATTCCTTCTGAAATCTCCAAGGCCGGCGCAAGATCAGCAACCGGCCACCTCGTCACCGACACCTTCGACGCCAGCGAATGAAGTGGTGGTGGAGTTTCCTGAGGTCGACACCGGCACGACTCCCGGGCATACCGTGGCGGCTCTTCCCTACCTGCATCGCCTCGGGATTTCCGTGACCGACATCCAACCGGCTGGATCGGAAATCGTCCTGGTGAACAATCGTGGTTTGTATCAGGGCGCGGCCGTGGCGCCGACCACCAGCCAGAACCTGATCACGCAGGTCAATACCGGAAATGTCCCGGCATCCTTCACCCTGAAGTTCGCGGAACCGGCCCGCGGCGCCAGCTTCACCCGACCGGCGCTCTACCCCGCGACCAACAGTGGAATCACGCACCCGGCCTGGAGCGTGCACGCACTCGACGCTGAAGGGAACGAGCTGAGCTCGCAGAGCGAAGGTCTGACGAGAAGCTTCGTCGATGTGCCCGCGGTCCAATATGTCCTGCGCTCGCCGGCGTTCGCTCCGATCGCCGCGTTGCGCTTTGAATCGGACCCGCGCCTGAACGGCAAACCGTTTGCCGCCTTTAGCGCGATCATGATCGAACGCCTGACGCTCGTGCGCGAACCGAAATCGTCGCGTTAGTCGAGAGCGTGAGAGGCAAGGTGGATCGCGCGCTCCGCCGCGCGATGGCAAGGTATGCGGCTTTGCCGCCAATAATCAACATCGAGCGACCCGTTCGACTGCGCTCAGGGTAAACTCAGCGCTCGATCCACCCAGTCGTCCATACCCAAGGTCAATCTCAGCGCCTTTCCGAACTGCTTTGGACGAGCTGGATGGCGTCGCGGAACTGCAAAGGGGCGGCGATGGTGGCGAAGGACTGGGAGGAGCCGCCCGTCCCGCGAATCTCGACGGTACCGTAATCGAGCATTTTGCCGATCATGCCTTGACCGACGGCGACTGATTCGATTTTCGAAATAAACATCTCGAAGGTCTGGCGTTGAATGAAGCCGACCTTGATGAGCACGCGACGGTCGGTGATGACCAGCTCGCTTGTCTTCACGGAGAGGACCGCGGATGCGATGATGCCCAGTGGAATAAGCAAGAGCAGCCAGGCCACATAGTATCCTTTCCAGGCGGCGAACATGCAGATCGGGACAATGATGATGAAGAAAAACAAGGCGCCGAAAAACGGGACCACCAGCACCATCCAGTGGATCGTGGTCTTGTGCAGCGGGCGCTCGTCGGCTTGCAAGGTCACGCGGGTGTAGGGGCCGACGGAGTTGGGATCCAAGGCGGCTGAGGGTGAGAGCGGCGTGAGCGACCTGGGATTCGCGGGCGGCGGTGATGGTGGCGGCGGTGGTTCCGCCTTGGCGGGCAGAGGAGGAGGTATTTGCCGGGGGCTGGCGGTGAATTGGTCGAAAGAGGAAAGCGGCTTCCAATCGGCAGCACCTTCGTGCCAGACCAGATCGGAAAAGGCGATCGCGCCGGAGTTGAGGCGGGTCCGGACTTCGGATTCGGAGTAAGGGCCAATCTCGCGGCCGTCGTGGTGAATCAGGAATTCCATCGGAGCGAAGGTCGAATGGCGATTGTCGAATGTCGAGTGGATGCGAGACAGGCGAAACGCTGCATTTTCTCGCGGGGCGCTCGCACGAGTTAGAGGTTCCTCGACTCCGCTCGGAATGACAGGACTGATCGAAGTCGTGTCCTAGCGGTGAATTGTGAACTCTATAGATAACAGGGCTCCGAAAGGCCGGATGGGGACGTACGTGCGAATCTCAAATATATGGAACTGGAAACTCTCAAGGACCTCTACATTCACGAGCTGAAAGATCTTTACAGCGCTGAGAATCAACTTATCAAGGCGCTGCCAAAAATGGCCAAGGCGGCGAAGAACCGGCAATTGGCCGCTGGCTTCAATCAACATCTCGAGCAGACAAAGCGGCAGGCGAAGCGCGTCGAACAAATACTCAAGAGCCACGGCGAATCGACCCGCGCGCCGAAATGCGAGGGAATGGAAGGATTGATCGCGGAGGGCGACAAAATGGCGAAGGAAGACGCGGAAGACGAGGTGCGTGACGCGGGACTGATCGCGGCGGCGCAGCGGGTGGAGCATTACGAGATCGCCGGTTACGGATGTGCGCGCACTTATGCGGAATTGCTCGGCGACAAACAGGGCGCGCGCCTGCTGAACACCAGTCTGCGCGAAGAAGGCGACACCGATAAGAAACTGACGAAGCTGGCCAAGTCGGTCATCAACCTCCGCGCGAAGAAGGTCCCGAAAAAACCCGCGAAGAAACAAGGGGCTGCCGGGAAGATTAAGATGCTGGTAAAGACGGTGATAGGGTAGGAGGCGCGCGGGCTCCGCCCGCGAACGTTCAACACGCGCAGCTGCCTCAAGGTGGATCGGGCGATGGCTGTTTTTAACATCGAGCGGCCTGTTCGACTGCGCTCAGGCTAAACTCCGCGCTCGGTCCACCAGCTAATGATTGAACAGGTTGCTGGGCACGTGCAGAGTGGGGCCGACGATGGAATTCACGGTCAAACGGCTCATTTTAATCTTGTCGGCCACGGCGTTTTTCGCGGGCGGGCATTCAGCCGACGCCGGCAATCCCATCGGCGATTTTTTCAAGAGGCTCGGCGATTCGATAGCGCATCCGAAAAGCACGCCGCCGCCGCGCCGGAAACTCCAGAAGAGCACCACGGGCAAGCAACGGACCGACAAGGCGCCGGCCGCGCCGCAAGACGAGCCCCCCGCCATGCCATCGGTGCCGCCGACACCAACTCCCACACCGATGCGCCTGCCGATGCCAGTGCCCCAAGTGGTACGCACGGCGGATGAAGTCCCTCCCAGCAAAAGGCCGCGGCGCGATCTGCCGTATGGGATTCCGGTGCCGAACAAGGCAGGATTCGTCACGAGTCCTTACGCGCCAAAGTCAGGTTATGTGGATGTGCGCGGTTTCCCCAGCGGAACCGAGGTAAAAGACCCGTACACGGGAAAGACTTTTCTGACTCCGTAGCTTTTGCTCAGGGAAGAGGGAGGAGATTTGAGCATGATCCGAACTTCGAAACGACTAACTCTTGGCCTGGCCGTCCTGGCGATTTTGCCCTGTCGCGCGGCTGATGAATCGCAAAAGCCGATGATGAAGGCGGTGATCATTCACGAGTACGGCGGCCCGGAGGTGTTGAAGCTCACGGATGTGCCGCGGCCGGAGCCGAAGGAAAATGAAGTTCTGGTGCGGGTCATCGCCGCGGGGGTCAATCCAGCCGATCCGCTCATTGTGTCGGGCAAGTACGCGAAGGAATTTGGAACGCACCTCCCGCTGATTCCCGGGTACGACATTGCGGGCGTGGTCGAGAAAACGGGAGGGAAGATCACGCGATTGAAGGTGGGCGACCCGGTCTACGCCTACGTTTTGTGGGGCGGGGGCTGGGCGGAGTACGCTGTCGCGACCGAAGCAGAAGCGGCGGCCAAGCCGCCTTCGCTCAGTTTTATCAACGCAGCAGCTTTGCCCCTCGCGGCCCTGACGGCGTGGCAGGCGCTGATCGACACCGCGAAGCTGAAAGCGGGGCAGACCGTCCTGATCCACGGCGGTTCCGGTGGCGTGGGAACCATGGCGATCCAGATCGCCAAGGCGCGTGGGGCGAAGGTGATCGCCACTGCCTCAACTCGGAATCAGGACTTGCTCAGGCAGCTCGGCGCGGATGTGGCCATCGATTACACGACGACGAAGTTCGAAGACGTGGCGAAGGATGTCGACGTCGTGCTCGATGCAGTCGGGAAGGATACGCTGGCGCGGTCTTATGGCGTGGTGAAGAAAGGCGGGTTCATCGCCACGCTGGTCTCACGGCTCGATCAGGCGGAACTCGACAAACATGGGATCCGTGGAGCGTCGATCGCGGTGAAACCGAATGCGGACCAGCTCGGGGAAATTGCAAAGCTGATCGAGGAAAGGAAGCTCAGGCCGATCGTTACTCGAATGCTTCCCCTGGCCAATGCGGTGGAGGCGGCCCAGCAGGCCGCGACACATCATACGCGTGGGAAAATGGTGCTCAGAGTGGCGAATGAACCGAGAGACTAGCGGGGCGCGGGCGTATTCCATGACTAAAACATCCGAGACTCTTGGAAGCATTCTTCAGAATGACTTGGGAGTTAGTCCCGAATATCGGCACATCCCTAAGCAGGTCATGCCGGAAGAAATGATTGAGACGGTGGGCGCTCTCCTGAAGTGGTACGCGGTTTACCCTGAGGATCGGCCTGTCCCGGACGAGATAACGCAGCTGGCCCGATCCTATGTGAAGAAGACACCGCTTGAAGCCAGGGGACTCGGCTTCGTGCTGCTGCATCGTTGCGGGAGCGATTTCTATTTCTTGATCGTCACCACCTGGCGCGGCTCGAACGAAGTATGGGAAACCGTTTTCTACAAGGACGGCGAAGGCATGGCTGATTTCGCGCTGTTCCCTCGCGAAAAAACGCATAAACCGACGTTCTGCGTCTGGGAATTGGCGCCGGTCTGGCACGAGCAGCAGGCCTGGGTGCGATTCTTACAGTCATCACGGGATGAAGCAGCGGCGGAGGCGTGGCTCGGCGATCGCTACACGGGCGCCGCATGAAACGACTTAGCGTTCCGTGAACCACCTCGGCCAGTTTGACGAGTAACCTTTCCACCGTCTCTTCTTCGACAAATGCGTCTTCCGGCCGGCCTTGGTTTTATCGCGGGGTTAATCCTGATCCTAAGCGTCGCGGGGTGCTCAAAGAAAAGTGGATTGGCCGTGGTCCTTGAGAAAGAGCACATCGCCGCCAGAGAGATCCCTGTTAGCCCGTCACCACGGCAGTCCGCCAGTCCAAGCGCGCCCACTCCTGAACCGGCCGACGTGGTTTACGAAGAAACTGAACTGCGAGAACTAGGTGAGGATGAGGTCGCCGTCGATACTTACGTGATGAAGAAGGCGGACCGCGGGACCAGCCGGGATCCGCGAGCCTGGGACCACGAACAGTGGATCGTGGGGGTCCAGTTCGTTCAGGGAGGACGCCGATTCAATGTGCATACCGATCGGTCCCGGTGGGAGAAGCTTAAGATTGGGGACCGCGTCAACGTCTCCTATCGCGAAGGCAAGTATACGGGAACGGTCTGGAGCGCTGAGATTAAGTAGCGGGAAAATAAGGGAGACATGCGCTACGACGTTGCAGTGGTTGGCTTAGGTGGGATGGGAAGCGCCATCCTGGCCCATTGCGCCGCGCGGGGCGCAGCGGTGATCGGGATCGAGCAGTTCGAGCCCGCGCACGATCTCGGGGCGTCGCACGGAAAGACCCGGATGATCCGCAAATCCTACTTCGAAGATCCGGCGTATGTGCCGTTGGTGCTTCGAGCTTATCAGCTATGGCGCAAGCTCGAACACGAAACCGGCCAGGAGATTTTGCGCCTTAGTGGAGTGCTCTCAATAGGGGAGGAAACCAGTGAGATAATCAGGGGGACACGCCGAGCCGCCAGTGAACATGGTCTGCCGTTAGAGTCATTGAGCCAGCGAGAAGTCAAAGCGCGCTATCCGACCCTTAGACTGCGGAATGATGAAGTCACGCTTCTGGAAACGGATGGAGGTGTCTTAAATCCGGAAAGCGCTGTCCGCGCGCAGTTAGGCCTCGCGACATCCAGCGGCGCGGTCACGCGCTTTGGCGTCGCGATGCAGAACTGGGACGCTACCGGCCAGGGCTTCGAAGTTCACCTTTCTGACGGAACGCGGGTTTCCGCCAAGGTTCTCGTCCTGGCCCTGGGACCCTGGTTCAAGGAGACGCTCGAGTCCCTTGGCATCCCTATTCGCGTCCAACGCAACATTCAGGCGTGGTTTTCGCCAGCCACCAAGGCGTATGATGCGCCAGGTTTTCCGGCGTTCCTCGTCGATCGCCGTGATCTCCCCGCGCCGCTCTACGGTTTTCCCGATTTCGGCGATGGAGTCAAAGCCGCCTTCCACGGCTTTGGCGATCTGACGGACGCGAACCAGATCAAACGTGAGGTAGAGCTGGCCCGTGACGTGGAGCCAATCGCCCGGGCATTGGAGCAATGGATGCCGGGCGCGGCCAGCGTTCTGCGGGAGGCGAAACCTTGCATGTATTCACTCACGCCCGACGAAAACTTTGTCATCGATCGCCACCCGGAACACGCGAACCTCATCTTATGCGGCGGCTTCTCGGGCCATGGATTTAAGTTCGCACCCGTAGTCGGTGAAATCGGAGCGGAGCTGGCTCTGGACGGTGGGTCACGCCATGGTATCGAGTTTCTCTCGCTGCAAAGATTCCGATAGCGGCGATCTCCCCGAGAGGCTTATTCTTTCGGCCACTCGACCGGCTTCATGGTAGCCGCATCGTAAATCACGATTCGCTCGTTATCCGTGGCTCCCTGGACAGTCAGGATCCAACGGCCGTCCAAAGAAAGAGATTGCCGAAGCAGGAAATCCGAGATGGCAACCGAGCCGGCAATTTTCAGGTCCGGCACGGAGAATCGCTGCAAACTGTTGTCATAGCGAACCTCGGAAGTAGCTACGGTGGTGTTCTCCAAACCCACATAACAAGTTGAGGAATCCGCCGGAATCATTACTCCGGTTACGGCAACAGAAGAGGGATGGGTCGCCACATTCTTGCCCGTAGCGGCGTCGATCAGATCAATCTTTTTATCCGGGCCCCACGCGATCAACCATTTCCCATTTGGAAACAGCTCGATGTGCGGGCCATCGATCTCGTCGTGTTGAGGAATAACATAAGAAACCTCCATCGAAGGAAGATTGCGGACAGTGGCCTCGCCCCGGCCTGACTGGACCAGAACACGATCGTGACCAGAAAGAAACTTCCCCGACATACCGTTTACAGCCGAGAGCGGCTTGCCCAACGGCTTGCTAGTCAAAGCGTCCCAGACCTGGAGCTGGCCCTGGGGACCGTTTTCTCCCGGATCGTCGAAAGTGACGATCCATTTCCCATCGCTGCTCGCCTCGAAGCCGAATTGGTAGGCTTGTTCCGCCGGCGGGTGCCTCACCGGCTTGCCCGTGACAGTCCATTTTTTGGTCTCGTAGGTTGTGACGGTCCCTTTGGGGTCCATGACAAAACATTTCGCGCCACCGCTGGCAAAGATCGCGAGCGCGGTGGAATCCGATCCCTCCTCGATTTCGAATGGGACCGGAAGGGTGGCGATCCGCTTGCCGGTTTTAACGTCGAGCACCACAGCTTTCTTTTCGCCAAAACATACAACCGTGCTGCCATCGGGTGAAAAGCCGGCCTGCGGGTGGGCCTGTCCGTTTTCGCGAAGCGACAACTCGGCGACCGGCGAGATGGCGGCGCCCGACGAAGCATCGAAGATACGCGCGCGGCTATCCTTGAAGCCGACCAAAAATCGGCGGGCATCCGGGCTCATGACGTAAGTTTCAGTAGGTTCTTTGAGCGCCGGGTCCCCGGTGATGGGAATTCCCTTCTTTGTGTCCCAAAGCCCGATCTCTCCGCTGCGGAGGCGGACAATCAGGCGGGAAGCATCATGGTTAAAATGCGCCTGCAAGACTTCGCGCAGGTCGCCGAGTCGGGCAGAGTCAGCCGCCTCCATGGCTGGCGTGGCGAGGGAAAGGAAGGCGCAAAGAAAGAAGAGCGAGCGCTTACGATGGATTTCGGTCCTCATAAAATCAGGCTATCGAGACGCATTCGTGAAGTCCAGTAGGCAAGACCGGAACCGCCTGCTCAACAAAGATCGTGACGCATCAGAAATTGACTTAGAGGGTCTCGAATAAAGCCGAGTGGGGAAAAGACTTCCTGGCCGAACCGCTCAGGAAATACCGCGGGCGTAAAAAATTCGCGGTCCGGATAGCGTTGGAATAACGCCCCCAGAGCAGCTCGCAACACGGCCCAGTCCATTTCATCCGAACAGGACAAGGCATGGAGGCGGACCGGCGGCACTTCCGGATCGCCCGTGACGATAAGCGCATTGCCGCTTCGAAACGCGCGACCCGTGGCCATTTTCGCGATGGCATGTCGTGAGATCGGCCAGGGAAGCTCGGGATACTCGAGCGCGCTTGGTAGCTGGGTGGCCCTGATTAACGAAATCTCCTCGAGCAATGCCGTCGATTCGATTGCTGGCACGTGGCTCTTCCTTCGCCAGCTGAACAGGTGCGCCGTCTCGCGAAAGCCCTGTTCGACATAAAGCCGATGTGCCGGCGGATTCTGTTCGATTACCTCGAGCATCATGGCTTGGTCGCCGCGAGCCGATGCTGCCTCCAGCAGATGAGCCAGAAGCCGCACCGCCAGACCGGCCCGGCGCGCGGCAGGGACGACCCCCATCCCGGCGACGCGCGAAATATTTCCCGTGCGGTTGATGTAGGCGAAGCCGGCCAGGCCCTCCGCTGTTCGCGCGAAGTAGCTGTAGGATAAGTCTGCTCCTTGATGGAGGATGAACCGGGCGAGAGCGGCCGCATCCATTTCGAACGAACCGCCGACATATCCGGCGAAGGCCTGAGAGAAGATTTCCGCCTGCTCCGCCATCGGCACATCGTGCGCCGGGATTATTTCAAAAGTCATGGCAGGTGGCGTGGCGAGAAAGCGGTTCCGTATAGGAACTTCTTGCCGGCCAGTCAATGCCTTTGTGAGACGACGCGTGTCAGGCGAGCCCGACTCGCCAGCTTTGATTGGGTTGATAGAGTAGGGCGAGACTCAGTCGAGCCGGATTCGCGTGGCCTTGTATCTTTTGAGCCCCCGCTAAGAACAGCGCACGCGTCTAGGCTCCCGCCAATAATTCCGCTGGGCCTGCGTCCCACTCGATCCTAAGTTGTCGTGGCATGATGACCCTAGACTCTGCGACCCGGATCATTGCAGGTTCGCTGCTGGTCGCGCACCTGCTTGCAACCGCGGTTTGCGCCTCCACGGCGTATTCCTCCGATACTGTTTCCTATGGCTCCAAAGTGAAATTCAGTGCGGATCGCACGCTGCGTTTTCCGGGCTTCGAGATGACCTACACAGGGAAGCGTCATGTTACGCCCCCGCAATACCCGCGTGGCTGGTGGATTCATGATTTCAAGGTGCGCGGGCGAGGCGACGAACAAACTGTCTCGTGGTCGGCGGGGACGGGAGACATCGGCCCCACCCGCTTCAGAGTGAATGGGGTCGATTTCCAGGTCGAACTATCTCGTTCTGACAAACTCGGATCGTTGCGCGAGGACGAGCTGGTAGTCTCGTCGATTAAGCACCCGTAAAACGGGAACGTTGCTAGACCATGAAAGTCTTTGTTACTGGCGGAACCGGCTATATCGGCAGCAGACTCATTCCGTTGCTGGTGCAGCGTGGGCATGAAGTCAAAGCCGTCGTGCGCAATGGATCGGAGACCAGGCTGCCGGGTGGAGCTACACCTGTGGTGGCCGATCCCCTGCGGATGGATTCCTACCTGGAGCACGTCGAAGGTTCGGATGCGTTCGTGCACCTGATCGGTGTGGCGCATCCCAGTCCGGCGAAGGCGAAGCAGTTTCGGGAGATCGATTTGGTCTCGGCCCAGGTGGCGGTGAAAGCCGCGCAGGCCGCGGGGATCGGGCATTTCATTTACCTGAGTGTGGCGCAGCCGGCGCAAATGATGCAGGCCTTTATCGCTGTGCGAAGCGAAGGCGAGAGGATGATCCGGGCGGCGGGAATGCCTGCGACGTTCGTCCGGCCATGGTACGTGCTCGGACCGGGGCATCGCTGGCCCTATTTGCTCCTGCCGTTCTATTGGGTGTGCGAACGGATACCCGCAACGAAGGAGTCAGCGCGCCGGCTTGGGTTGGTGACAATCTCGCAGATGCTCGAGGCCCTGGTGTGGGCGGTGGAGAATCCGGCCCAGGGAGTTCGGATCCTGGATGTGCCGAAGATC
Source organism: Chthoniobacterales bacterium (assembly GCA_035556975.1). Lineage (GTDB taxonomy): Bacteria > Verrucomicrobiota > Verrucomicrobiia > Chthoniobacterales > UBA10450 > AV80. The sequence goes on along the minus strand of DATMEN010000038.1, from coordinate 24,187 downwards.
CGGGAGTTGTCGGCGCGCTAGCGAGACGAAGCGAACGGCTCTACGGAGTCTCGCCCTACCAAAGTGCAACGGCGCTCCAGGCGCCTTAGAGAGTCTTAAGGTATTCGAGCAGGTCTCGCTTTTGGTCGGCGGTTAGAGCCGTGCCGTAGTCATGGCCGGAGTTGGAGTTGCCAGGAGTCGAGGTATCCAGGACATAAGGGCCGGCATCGGTATAGCCCATCTGGCCGGGGTCGAATTCCTGGGAACCGCGGCGAAATGTTTTCGCGCGTTGGGCCGGCGAGGTGAGCAACTCCTGCATGGTGCGGACCGATCCGTTGTGCAAATAGGGAGCGCGCGCCCAAACCCCGTCCATGCTCGCCGCCCAGTATTTTCCCGTGCTGCGAACCCCAAATTCCTTCGGCGGCTGATAGCCTTCAGCTTCGAGTTCAGCGAGAAACTTGTTGAAACTGCCGGCCAGTTTTTCCGTGAACATGCTGGCGCGACTTGGATCGGTCCCGACCTCGGCAACGGGATACAACCGCTTATCGCTTTCCGGCCCGCCGTGACACGAATTGCATTTCGTTTCGAAATGCGCCGCACCCCGTTTTGCGGCCGCGCGGTCAATCTTGAACGGATAACGCGGCGGCCGGATTTTCTCGGACAAATCGGTTTGCCGTTTCACCATCGCAAAATCCAGGTCGCCCCGCTTGCCGTGGATGGGCGCCCCCAGGCCGAGCGATGCGAGCAAATTGCGGGCGATAGGCGAGTTGGTGTTGCCGTCCCAATGCACCCATGTGCGTTTGTCCACGTTCCAGACCAATCCGAATTTTATCGGCGCGTAAGGCTGGGGCGCATTGAGAAGGCTGGCGGAAAGCAGTCCGAAAGCGTCATTGCGTCCCGGCCCCGAAACCGGAGGGGCTTTTTCCGGCGGTTGATCGGGGACGTGCAAGGCCGCGCGAATATTGTGAAAAAGCTTCAGCATCGTGTGCGCGCGCGCCGCCAGGTCCACGTCATGCTCGAACGCTTGCCGATTCAAGCGCACCTCCTCGTTCTCGATCCGGTGGAGATCGCCGGCGTGGATCTCCTTCGCCCCAAATGGATCGGCTTTCATCGCACCAATGATCTTTTCTTCCTGGCGTTGCCAGGCCGCTTCAAAGACCTTTTGCCCCTGCTCGCCGCTCGCCGAATCGGAGACAGCCAGGTAAGCGGCCAGAAATTTTTTCATGTTCGCGGGATCGGAAGTCTTGAAGGTCGCGACCAAAACCGAGCCGAAGAAGGCCTCCACATCGAAATGGCTGGTCCCTCCCAAAATCTGAATAGGATCCGCGCTGGCGGAGGAGGTGATCTGCACGAAGTGGCACGAAGCACAATTGATCCCGACGGCTGGCAGCCCGCCGAGGTGCTTCACTTCCTTGCGCGAGAAGCCGATCGGCCAGCCGAAATCGGGATCTGGGACTAGCCCGAGGTGAGCCAGGTCCTGGCGTGGGAAGAGATCGGGATAGATCTTGATGAAGGCTCGCAGAACGAGCTCAGGCACGACTTCGGTGCTCATCGATCCGTGCAGGAAGAAATTGAGATCGGCGGGCGACCAGTCGGGAACCTGCGCGGCGGCGATGCCAGCGGCTTTCTTGTCGCCCGCAAGGGAGTCGTGAGTCGTAATGGCCGACGCGATCGTTGCGAGAAGAATCCCGGAGGCTCGACGAAGTCTGTTAGGTTTCACCGGGCAACGATTTTAGGAATGCCGTCCGGTATTGTAAAGCGCGGCGTCTAGCGAACGGCCGAACACCCAACGCCGGACACCGAATGAGAGAGTTGCGCGAGAGTCGATTTAGCGATCGTCAGAACTTTATCGTCGAAAATACGGCCAACTCCCGTGCGTGATCCAGGTCTCGCAGAATATCGCCGACTGAATAGGTGATGCCGACGGTGAAGTTGCGGTTCAGGCGCGCCGCAGTGGTGCATCTGAAGGAGGTGAGGTTGTTCTCCGAGCCTAGAAAATCGGAATAGGCGTAGTTCGCGGTCACGCTCGAAACCAGCCATTCGTAATGATGGTAGAAGAGCTGAAGGTACGTCGTGACTTGATTACCTCCGTGTCCAGGAGGTCCGGCATCCCAGAAGCGGGTGTAATCGGCTTGAGCCAGGAGGGCCCACTTATTCGATAGGCCCCAACGCGCATAGGGGCCGATTCGGGCGCGATCGGACCCGTCTGCAAAACCGGCGAGCCCCTGAAGGCCGAGCGCCAGGTTATTTGCCGGATAACGCTCATGGAGAAAACCGCCGCCGTACTCATAGCGACTGGCGGACTCATCAAACGACGGCGCATAGAGGAAAGTTGAGGTGAGCGATTTCTCATTCCAGGCGAAGTACTTCAGTTGCAAGGGAAAGTCGTAGATCCCGTTGCGGTTCAAATGAAGGATGAAACTTGTGTAGTCGTCGATTTGGAGTCCGAGCGGCAAATAATCGCGTCCAAAGGCAAGTTCTTTGCCGGAGGCTCCGTTCTCCTCCATCCGCCATTCCAGCAGCGCTTTTTTTAGAAACACGACATCGCCACCCGTTGCAGTCCGATTCTGGCCCAAGGGCGTGTTCGCTAAACCGGAGTCGAGGAAGCCGACCTCGGTGTTAATTCGCACAGCGTCCTTTTCGCCAAGAAAAATGACCTGTCGATAGACCGCGGCCAATGTTGGATCGGTTTTTTCCTGATCCAATCGTTGATTGAGGCGCGACGAGAGAAGGAAATCCGCCAGAACATTTCCGAAACGTCCATCCCAGTTCCCGTTCGGATCTTCGCTGTTACCGCTGCGTCCGAACAGCATCGCGGTGAAATCTTTCTTGGAGTAACTCTGCGCGATGTCGATTCCGCGGCCGTATGAGTTGAGAAGGCCACGCCCTTGCGGGGAGACATGGCAGGAGATGCAATTCGGATAGCTGTAGCTGATCATTCTTGGCGTAGCCTGCACCTGCGCTGACAGCAACAGGGAGAGTCCACCAGTCAGCGCCAGATACCCTCGGACGCCGCGTCTTCCGAATCGCGAATCGCCCGCAGCCCTTCGCCTGGTCCTCATGTGCGGCCTTATGGTTCGAGACGAAGACTGCTCACCGTCACCGTGACTTCATTGTTAACGGCCGCCCCAGAATAGGTGATGGGCTGCACGCCAAAATCGGAGGTTTTGATCACGCCTTCCGCACTAACGATGGCTCCGGGGTTTTTCTGTTCGGCCGACGCGCGAAACCGAACCGGCTTGGTGACTCCGCGCATCGAGACCTGGGCTTGAAAATTACCTTCCCACTTCGACGTCTTGGGATTGCGTCTGGCCTCAAAGCGGTCGGCGCGCAAGACGAGAGGCGGGACCGAGCCGTCGGAAGCTGTAAACACCTTCTCGTACATATGCTGATCGCGAAGACCTATTCCTGTCTTCAATGTTTTGGGGTCGACTTCAAAACGAAGGTTGCGAATCGTGGCGACATCTCCAGCCACGGTGGCCTGGCCTTCGCCTTTGATGGCGGAAGAGTATCCGGAAACTTTCAGAAAAGCAACGTTGGCATCCGCGCTAAAAGCAAGCTTGCCCGACCTGGCTTTGTATCCGGGATCGGCGCGGAGTGCGCCGGAGGAAAGGCAGGCCGTCGACACTGCAATCGCAATGCAGAACAGTGTGCTAAAAGGCGTTCGGTATCTTGTTAGCGAAGGGTGTTGAACTGAGTGCGCTCGCGCCCGCGGCGAGGGAATGAGAGATTGATGGTGCATCCTGCTGAGAATCCGTGACGTTTTCATAAGCTTGTGAGAAATGGTTATCTGTGGTTCGCCCTTTCGCGGTGCGATGGATGCAAGCCAAGGCGCGCTTTAACGTAACAAGATTGTTACGTTCGGCTGTTGCGTGGAAAGTTTCGCGGATCACGCACCGAATCGATGCCAACCAAAGCGCGGCCAGGGTGAACAAGGAGAGGCGGTTTACAAACCGCCTCTTAAAAGCGTCGGCGGTCTGGAGGCCGCCGCTCCTTGGAAGAGTTTGAGACGCTGGCCGTTGCTACGGCGCTTTCAGAATTGCCACGATCTCGGTTTGGATCGGCTGGCCGGTGATTTCGATATCTTTGTCGGCTACATAGACGTTGATCTCGGAGCGAACGCCGAATTTACCCTCGAGGTAAATGCCAGGCTCGATGGAAAAACAGACGCCGGGAATGAGCCGTCGGGAGTCGCGCGTCTCGAAGTTGTCGATGTTGACACCGTTGCCGTGGCCTTCCTCGCCGATGGAATGGCCGGTGCGATGCGTGAACTGCTCGGCGTAGCCGGCGCGCTTGATCACGCCGCGCGAAACGTCGTCCACTTCCGCGCCGCGAATACTCTTGCCTTCGCGCACGTTCTTCCGGACGAACTCGGCCGCGGCATCGCGCGCTTCGCGCACAATATTGAAGATGCGGGTGAACTCTTCCGGAACGGTTTCGCCGACATACCCCGTCCAGGTTTGGTCGGTGCAAATCGCGCCCGGCTGCCGCAGCTTGCTGACGATATCGAGCAGGACGAAATCGCCGCGCTTGACCGGCAAATTGCTTTCGCGCGTGGGGAAGTAGTGCGGGTTCGCTGTGTTTGCATTCACGGCGACGATACCGTTCTCGCGTTCCATGCCTTCTTCTTCCAGGCGGCGGGCAATAAATTGCTGGATGTCGTATTCAGTCATCGGCTTGCCGGCGCGAATGTTCCGGCCGATCTCAGCGAACGCTTCCAGGAGGACGCGATGCATCTTGTCGGACGCCTCGACATGCGATTGCCTCTGCTCCGGAGTGAGCACGGCTTCGAATTGCTGGACCAGTTCCGCGCTCGTCACCGGTTCCACGCCGAACGAGCGAATCAGCTCGATCGTGCCTGCATCGACGCGTGAGATGTACGGGATGTCGTTCATCGGGGAATACTGCATCGCGACGCGCAAAGGCTTTTTCCTATCTGCCGGCGAGAGCGTTTCACGCAGGCGCGCGCGTTGTTCCTCCCAACCGCGGTAAACCAGGCGTTTGCCTGGAAGGGGGTCGAGTTTTGAACGCTCGATCGAATGCACAATCTTCGTCGGTTCTCCCGAGGCCGGGATGTAATAGTACCAACGCCGCGATCCTGAGGCATCCTCGCCCAGCATGAGAATTCGCGGGGCGAGCGGATCACTGGCCCGGAAATCGTAGAAGAGCCAGCCGTCGAGCTTCGCGGCGAGCAAGGCGGACTGAATCTCGGCGACCCGCGCCGCAGGTGTAGGATTGGCGCGCATGGGTGAGGGGAAGATGGAGAAAAGCAGGAGCGCCGCCAAGAAGAAGAGGGTTTTCATTGAGCGATTTAGCGAATGGGTGATTTAGCGAATGGAACGGAACGGAGCACGAAGCCCAATTACGAGAATAAGCCGGGCGGTTTGTTTTGGGCAATGCGGATACGAGCCATGGGGTGTAATGTTTCTGATGTCAGATCCACGAAACGTTGCGCACGATAAGAAGGTCACGCAGGAGAAACATCACAAAAAACCGGAGGCTGCCCCAGCTGCAAAACGCGTTGCGTCCACCAAAGGGGGCGAGAGCAAGGGCGCCAAGCTGGAGGAGGTTCCCAAAGCGGAGCAAGGGCCTAATGACCACGAGAAGTCTGTGGCGATTCTCTCCAAGCTCAGGGAGATGGAATTCCATTCTCGCGCAAACATCGAGGCGCTCGCGCAATTGACGCTGACGATCGAAGAAGAACTGAAGCAGAGTGAATTTTCGGAGGCGATCGGCTCGGTTTATTCCGCGCAGGACGCGTTTCACTCCAAGATCGCGGCGCTGATCGAGGCTTACGCCGCGAAGTGCGAAGAGATGAAGGGAACGGCGTGAAGGACATTCAGCGACGTTGGGCGTTGACCAGTCCGCTAAAAAAGGCCTAATCTCCGCCCCGATGAAACGAATACTAAGTCTTACAGCAATCACGTTCCTCGCACTGGCCGCCGCATCCCAGGCTGCGCCGGACAAGGAGACGATCATTGAGACGGAAAAAAATATCTGGCAACTCATCAAGGACAAGAAGTTCGATGCGTTTCAGAAACACCTCGCCCCTGATTTCCGGGGCGTTTACGGCAGCGGAATCAGCAAACGCGACCAGGAAATCGCGGAAGTTAACAAACTGGACTTGAAATCGTTTTCATTGAGCGATGTCGATCTGGTCATGATCGGTAACGATGCTGCACTGGTTACCTACCAAGTCACGTTGCAAGGGACGCAGGATGGAAAAGCGATTCCGGCGAAAATGTATGCAGCCTCGGTCTGGAAGAAGCAGGGGACCGATTGGCTGGTGGTCATGCATACGGACTGCAAGGCGGAATAATAGTTTCTGGAGGGACGGGCTCTGTCCCGTCCCTCGAATTATGGGACGCCACGAGGGCATCCCTCCAGCGGTCGCAGAATCCCGCGCCATCGAGATAAGGGATGCGCCAGGCCCCTAACCGGCGATAGTCCCCGGCTTATGCCGTTTCGCGCTCTCAATCTTTCCCCGCAAATTCTCAAGGCCGTGCAGGAAGCCGGCTACACCGAACCGACCCCGATTCAGGTGGCCGCGATCCCGCTCATTCTCGCCGGGCACGATCTGATAGGAATCGCCCAGACAGGCACGGGCAAGACGGCGGCGTTCGTCCTGCCCATCCTGACGAAACTCGCTTCTTCCATCGGAGATGGTCAGCGGCGCGGCCTGCGCGCCCTCGTTGTTGCGCCCACTCGCGAGCTGGTAGTCCAGATCGAAGAGAACGTGCGCGCCTACGCCAGACACCTTCCGCTCCGAATGGCGACGGTCTTTGGAGGCGTGAGCGAACGGCCGCAGATCGAGGCGTTGCGCTCCGGCGTCGACCTGGTGGTCGCGACCCCCGGCAGATTGATCGACCTGATGGGACAGCGGCATTGCAATTTCTCTCGCATCGAATTTCTCGTGCTCGACGAGGCCGACCGGATGCTGGACATGGGGTTTCTTCCGCCGATCCGGCAGATCGTGCGGGCGCTGCCCCGGAAGCGCCAGACGCTGATGTTCTCCGCGTCGCTCTCCCGGGAAATCGAGAAATTGACCCACGAGTTCCAGGAGTCGCCAAAAATTGTCGAGATCGGCCGGCGCGCCAACCCGGCGGACACGGTGACCCAGTTTGCCTACGAAGTGCGCTCGCACTTGAAACCCGCGCTTCTCCTCCATCTCCTGGCCGATCCACAATTCGACACCGTCCTCGTTTTCACCCGGACCAAACACGGCGCCGACCGGATCGCGCGCCGCCTCGAGAGCACCGGAATCAAGACGGGCACAATCCATTCGAACCGCTCGCAGAATCAGCGCCTCCGTGCGCTGAAAGATTTCAAATCCGGAGCGGTCCGGGTACTCGTGGCGACCGACGTCGCGGCGCGCGGAATCGACGTGGATGGAATTTCGCATGTCGTAAATTACGATTTTCCGATGCACTCCGAGGACTATGTCCATCGCATTGGCCGGACGGGCCGGGCGCATGCTATCGGTGACGCGATCAGTTTCATCACTCCGGAAGACCATGGACCGCTGCGCTCGCTCGAGCGTTTCATCGGACGGGGCATCGTGCGCAAACGCGCGGAAGGATTCGATTACAACGCGGCCGCCCCACCGCGCGATGAGCGGGGCAGGGGTGAACGCCGGGTTTCCCAACCGAAAAGGGAATCGAAAACGCCTGGCCATGCTCCGCGCGGAAGCGGCGGCGCTCGAGGCCACGGTGCTCAACGCCGAGGCGGGATTCCCTCGACGCCACGCCGTTCGTGGGGAAGATCGCGCTCACGTTAACGCGGCGAGACTAGGTGGCCTTTCGCGCCCAACGAAGTTTGGCGGAGGCGGAACGCGGATTCGAATTGCGTTCCGCGGCGGTGGGTCGAACGACCTCGCGCGAGATTTCCTCGTAAGCGCCGGCGCGCAAACCTGCCTCGAAAGACTTTTTCACCCGGCGGTCTTCCCCGGAATGAAACGTGAGGATCGCGGCGCGACCGCCGGGGTTGAGGCATCCCGGCAGGGTTCGCAGCAAAGCGTCGAGAGCGGAAAACTCGTCATTGACCGCGATGCGCAATGCTTGAAAAACGCGGCGGATGGCGAGGTCCGAACTGGCCTTGTCCAGCCGTGGCAAGGCGGCGCGAATAGCCGAAACCAGCGCGGTCGTGGTCGAAAAAACTTTCCCCGCGATGGCGCAGGCCAGTGTGCCGGCGCGAGGTTCATCGGCATTCTCGGAGAGCAGGGCCGCGAGTGAATCCGCGTTGATCTTTTGCAGGAAGTCCGAGGCGGGCCGGCCACGCTGAGGATTCATCCGCATGTCCAGCGGTCCGGCGTGTTTAACGGAAAAGCCGCGCGCCGGATTGTCGAGTTGCATGGAAGAAACACCGAGATCGGCCAGGATGACGTCCGCGCCGCGACGTCCAGCCTGGGCCAGGACCCGCGGCAATCCGGCGAAGTTTGAGCGATGCGCGGTGAAAACGTCCGGACCAAACCCAAGCGCGCGAAGGCGGGCCTCGGCTTTGGGCAGCTCGATCGGATCGGTATCTAAGCCGAGCAATATTCCTCCTGGCTGGATGCGGCCGAGAATTTCTTCCGCGTGCCCGCCGTAGCCCAGGGTGCAGTCCACCGCGACTTCGCCGACCTGGGGCGAAAGGAGGTCCAAAATCTCGGCCACCATGATGGCCCGATGCGTTCCGGCGGGCGTTTTACCGGAGGCCACAACCTTGGCCACCGTTTCCACATAACGTTGGGGAGCTTGCTCCTTGTACTTTTCCTCGAAGCGACGCGGGTGCTTGCCGCGGTATCGCGGTCGGCGCTGATGCGGCGGCGGAGTTGAGGATGAGCTCTCGGACGTGGGGATCAAGCCGCCCATTATATTCTTTGGCTCCCAATCTTGGCGCGCATTTCTTTCCGTTAATGCCGGCATAAGATCGACATCCTTTACGCCCGCAGCCAGATAATACGCGGGAGGCGTCACAAGCGCTTGACTCTCCGATGTAATCCCACCACCCTTTTCGTCCGCACCCAGCTGCCAATGACAATCCCCACGGAGCCAATCGGTAGCATCCCCAGACCGCTCGCCCTGATCGAGGCGATCAAAGTGAGTGGAAGCCAGGACCCGGCGTTGGATCCGCTTTTTGAAGAGGCCATTCGAGATACCATCGAGCGTTTCGAAGCCACGGGGTCCCCGGTCATCACCGATGGCGAACAAAGGAAGTATCACAACTTCGGCACCTATTGCGTCGACGGTCTTCCGAATATTGCCCCGGACGGCTTCAAGCTTCCTTTTGTCGCGCACATGCGCCAATGGCCCCGGCTTACGGCCGGCCCTTTTCGCTATCTGATGCGCGCGGACAGTTTCATCGATGTGGCCAAGCGCTATGCGCACGTCCCGCTGAAGCAGGCGGTCATTTCGCCCTCGGCCCTGAGCCTCATGTATCCGGCCGAAGCGATTCCCGGCTATTCGCGCGACGAGTTCATCAGCGATCTGCTGAACGAGCATGAAACCGAGATGCGCCGTTGCCTCGACAAGGGCGCGCACAGCGTCCAGATCGACTTCACGGAAGGACGGCTGGCGATCAAGCTCGATCCTTCGGGTGAGCTTCTGAACAGCTTCATCGACTTAAACAATCTCGCGCTCGCGCGCTTCTCCCAGGAAGACCGCCAGCGCCTCGGCGTCCATACCTGCCCCGGCGGCGACCGTGATTCCACTCATAGCGCGGACGTCGATTACGCGGAGCTGTTGCCCAGCCTGTTCGAACTACAGGTCGGAAATTTTTACATCGCTCTGGCGGGCGAGAAGGATCGGGTCCGGGTTCTGAAGATCATCCGGGATTACATGAAACCGGAGCACCGCGTTTTCATTGGCGTGGTCGCTCCGATCGACCCGCGGGTTGAAACGCCGGAGGAAATTCGCGATCGAATCCTCGAAGCCGCCCGCTACATTCCGATCGAGCAACTGGGCACGACGGACGACTGCGGATTTTCCCCTTTCAGCGACGACACGTCCACGCCCCGGGAGAAGGCGTTTGAGAAAATCCGCGCGCGCGTCCTCGGCACCCAGCTGGCGGCAGCAGTTCTCGAAGGCAAATAAGTGGAGCCGAACGACGATACGGAGCAGTTGCTGCGTTCTTCAGCTCTGCAGACCGCCAGCAGCATCCGTCACGCCCGGCAGCGGGCGGAGCAGGAACTTCTTCAGGCCAAGCGAGCACTTGAACTAAAAACGGAGGAGCTGGCGCACAGCCTCTCGATGATGCGAGCCACCCTGGAATCCACCACCGATGGGATTCTGGTCACGGACGGACTCGGAAAAATCACCGGATTCAACGAAAAATTTGTCGAGATGTGGCGGGTGCCGCGTGAAATCGTGGAGGCCCGGCAGGCTGAGGCACTAAGGGAAGCAGCCGGGCAACAGTTCCAGGATCCACGGGAATTCATCGCCAGGATCCACGCGATCGAGACCTCCGATCTTCCGGAGAGTTTTGACGTATTGGAATTCGCGGACGGGAGAGTTTTCGAGCGGTATTCAAAAGTGCAGCGGATCGACGACCGGAGCGTGGGCCGGGTCTGGAGTTTTCGCGATATCACCGAGCGGAAGCGTGCGGAGGAAAAACTCCGAGCGGCGAAGATCGCGGCGGAAAAAGCGAACCAGGCCAAAGACGACTTCCTGGCTTTGTTGAGTCACGAGCTGCGCACCCCGCTTACGCCGGCGCTCGCCGCGGCCAGCTACCTCGCCGAACACGAGGAGCTGCCGCCGGAGCTTCGTGAAGAGGTTACCGCGATCCGGCGCAATGTGCAGTTTGAGGCGCGCCTGATCGACGATCTTCTGGATCTGACCCGCATCACTCGCGGCAAGCTTCAGCTCAATCCTGAAGCGGTAGACGCCCACCGTCTGGTGCAAAACGCACTCACGATCGTGCACGAGGACATTGTGCGGAAGGGCCTGGAGGTGGTGACGGACCTCGGCGCTTCAGAGCACCACGTTTGGGCCGATCCGATCCGGATCCAGCAAGTCTTTTGGAATCTCCTGACTAACGCGGTCAAGTTTACTCCCCCCGGCGGGAAAATCGCAATTCGGACCTCGAATGGCGAAGGACGGTTCCTCTTCCAAATCACCGACACCGGCGTGGGAATCGAACCGGAGCACCAGGCGCGGATCTTCAACGCCTTCGAGCAGGGCGAAGTCTCCGTCATCCGGCAATTCGGCGGCCTCGGTCTCGGGCTGACCATCGCCCAGACGCTGTTGACACTTCATGGCGGCACGATCAGCGTCCAAAGCGAAGGCAAGGACCGTGGCGCGTCTTTTCGAGTGACGCTCGATGTTCTTCCTGAACCGGTCGCTGCGTCCGTCGAAGCGGCCAGCGGCGACTTCGCAATCACGCGGAGCCTCCGTCTTCTTCTCGTCGACGATCACGCGGATACGCGGCACATTCTTTCCCGGCTCCTCGGCAAGTGCGGACACGAAGTCTCCACGGCTGACTCCGGGCAAAATGCGCTCAAACTGATGGAGACCGAGCAGTTCGATGCGCTCATCAGCGATATCGGGCTCCCGGACACCAGCGGCTACGAACTGGTGCGCGAGGCGAAGCGACGTCAACCGTTGCAGGGGATCGCGCTCAGCGGCTTTGGGATGGAGGAAGACGTCCGCCGCAGCCTCGAAGCCGGCTTCGATTATCATTTGACCAAACCCGTAGAGTTTCAGGACCTGAAATCGCTCCTGCAAAAAATCGCGTCGTAGTGCGAGCGCACCCCATCGGGAGGCGTTACCACTCAGGGCTCATTCATAAACTCACCTCTTAAAGTTCTTGCTTCTTTTCGACCGGCTCCTGAGACTCGCCTTTTCCCCTTATCAAAACGCCGTCCCCTAAGAGTGAACGCCCCCGCGAATATTACTGAAGCCGCCGCCACCCGTTTAACGCTGCTCCTTCTGCTCCTCCTTGCATGCGTTGGTTGTCCGAAACCGGGATCGGGGCCGAAAGGACCAAACCTCTTTTCCGGCCGCGTGACTGATCAATCGGACAAGGCGGTCACTCAGGCCCGCGTCGAAGTAAACGGCAAGGAGACCCTCAGCAAAGGCGACGGCACGTTTGAACTGCCGGTGCCGCCGGCTGAACGCTATATCCTTAACATTTCACACGCGGATTTCGCCGACTTCTCCTACATCTCACGCACCCCCCTCAAAGGGCAAAACTGGCCGCTAATCCGGGTTCAGGTCGAAACCGTGGACGCGAAGGATCCGATCACGCTCAAGGACAGCCGCCCCGAATTAGCGGCAAAAGGAATTGGCGGCGCCAGCATTACGCTCCAGCCCGATTCGCTGGTCGACGACGGAGGAAACGCGCCGGGCGGCCCGGTGCGCGCGGTCATCGCCACGCTCGATATCGCTAACGGTGAAGCTCCGGGAGACTGGGCCGTGCGCTCCGATGATGGGCAGCAGGAGGGTTTCCTGGTTTCCTACGGCGCCGTTTTCATCCAGTTCACCGACCAGACCGGGAAGGTGCGGTATCAGTTGCGCCCGGGCATGACAGGGGAGGTGTCGCTCCCGGTCATTCCGTCAATGAAGAGCCATGCGCCGGCCGCGCCCCAGGCTAGATTCTGGTATTACGATACGAAAGATGGCTATTGGAAAAAAACGGGTGAAGCCGGGTTCGATCTGGCGACCGGCGCCTACACCGGTAAGATCGACCACCTCTCGACCATCAACACCGACATCGCGAAGTTCAACGTCGCGTGCCTGAAAGCTACCCTCGATCCGTCGGTCGCGCCTGGGCTGAAATTGCGGGTCCGCTATCACTCGGGCGGCACGCCGTTTGGCCAGACGCCGATCCTGGTCATGAACGATCCGGAAAACGCGATGTATCGCTTGCCGGCGAACACGAATATCCTGCTCGAATTACTCGACGCCAGCAACGCCGCCTTTGGCGATCTGGTGGTGGAGGATCCTGTTGGCACGCCAGTGGTGAATAACGTCGTTAACACCGGCCCGGCAATCCCCGTCGGGCAGAACCAATTTCCGGGTCCGCCCTTCGCCTCTTGCCACCCGGTTCTTCTCCGCCGGGCGCTGACGCAGGTGGAACTGCGCATCAACGAACTCCCGCCCGGCGCCGGACCGCGGGACAATCCGTCGGACGATTACATCACGTGGGCGCCGACATTTTGCCTTGCCCGGTTGAGCACGCCGGCGATGTCCGATGTCAACGTCGAGCTTACGAACGATCCGCCCGGCCAGTTCCCCGACGGCGGCGACGTGCTCTTCGCCGCCAATCAGAGTCCCTGGCCTGTGAATACGACGGCCACGGCGGCAACCCTTCCGCTCGTCCTGCCCGCCGACGGATCATGGGTGCCATTTGTGATCGCCGGGAAATTCCTCAAGCCGAGCACCGACGACAAAGACGCCATCATCGAGGCGCATCTTAATAACGCTGTCGGCGCCATCGTCGGCACCAAAGCCCTTATGGTGCGGGTGCGAAAGGATGCGAACACGCTCAAGCCGAGCGAGCGCAGCCGCTTCCTGTTTGCCTGGCGGGCCTTCCGCAACAAGGGAGGCATCGACAATTACATTCAGTTCCAGGAAATGCACCGGCTGGCCTCCACGGCCGGGGACGAGGCGCATCGGCAGCCCGCGTTTCTGCCCTGGCACCGGGTGATGCTTCTGCACGTGGAGCGCGAACTCCAGAAGATCGACCCGAGCGTTGCCCTCCACTACTGGAATTGGGACGCCGCGGCGCCGAACGTTTTCGCCTCGAATTTCATGGGCGCCGCCGGGGCCGGCGGTTTTATCGCCGAACCGGTCTTCGATGGGACCAACCCACTCAACGGCTGGAATACCGACCTCCCCTTCAGTGGAGGTGAATTGCGGCGCAACACGAACGATCAGACCCTCGATCCGGGTGGCGCGATGAAGCCATTAGACGACCTGGTGGATCCATCGCTGGTAGCTTGGGCGGATTATGGTCCCAGCTCGACGGGCTTCGCCATTAACTCCTTTAGCGACGACGTCGAGAAGGCATCGCACAACCAGGCCCACGGCTGGCCCTGCGCCGGCGGAAACATTACCGCCCCCGTGCGATCTGCGTCCGATCCGTTGTTTTACCTGCTTCATTCCCAGATCGACCGCGAGTGGGCCTATTGGCAATGGAAGAAGAACCGCCATGGCGTTGCGGGGCCGTCGCTCACTTTCCCCTTTCCGGCGCACTACGACAACAATGGCAACTGGAACGATGCGGGCGTAGTCGCATGGCAAAAGGGCTCATTCCTCGAGGATGGGCAATGGCCGTGGGACGGTACCTCGGGCGGTTCGCCTGGAGCGCGCGATGAACGGCCCCTGAATCAGGCGACCGGGCCCGGCTCGAATATTCCCCTCAGCATGCCCTTGATCCCGATGTCTCAATTTCCCGCCTCGGTGCAACCGAACCTCTGGCCGGCCGCGGCGGCCATACCCAAACCGCGGCACATGATCGACTACCTGGGCAAATTCCTTCCGCAAGATGGACTAGGCTTTTGTTTCGATGACGTACCATATCAATAGGGGCGTGCTCTGAAAACCAAGATGAAAATCCAGCCAGCGCCTAAGGTTAACGGGGGACCGATCAGCGACCATCGCCCTCCGGGACTTCTGCAGCACGCCTTGGTGAGTCTTATCGCGACAATAGTGCTGGCCGTGCCACCTGGCGTGCGTGCACAGGTGAGGCCGGCGGATGCGGAAGCTATCAGAGAATCCAAGGCTAAGGCCACGGCCACTTTTCTCGATAGCAAGCGTCCGAAAGAAGAGCGTCTCGCAGCGGCGAAAGACCTTCGCTATCCCGACGAAAAAACCTTCGCAGCCCTGCTGGCCATTGGACTCGACCGAAGCCAGGACGACGCAATCCGCCTTGAGGCGTTGAAACACCATCGCTACGACGACAAATACCTCGACGCGGTCCTGAATATCCTGCGAGATCCCGACGATGGCGGAGAAGAGCTGGATGCAAATCTCGTCTATGATTTGAACCGCCGCACTACCTTCACGCCCCCGGCGGAGATCCGGCAGCGTATCCAGGAAGTATTGAGAAAACTGCTCGAAGACACGCGCGCCGAGGTGCGGCTCAGCGCCTATCGAGCTCTAGTGGCCAATCACGATGCCGTGGCGGTTAACCTGCTGGCCGAAAGCCTCCGCACGAAAAAAGACGTTCCCGTGCCGTTGCCAGAGGCGATTGACTTACTGGACTTGGACGGTTCCATCAACCACATTGCCGCGCTTCGCCCCTATCTGAATCACGAAGACCAGGCCGTGCAAGCGCGCGCGGCCCGCGCCCTCGCCGTGGATGCCGAGAGCCGCGCGAAGATTATTCAGCTAGCAAAGGAGCCGAAAACTCCGCTCGACGTTCGCCTGCAAGCATTGCGGGCCCTGGCCCGCGAAGACGAGCGATTCGCGGAGTACGCCTTGCCGATTGTGGAGGATGCCGAGGGCGACCCGCGGGTGCGCCAGGCGGCGATGCAAGACTTCGCCGGGCGAATGAATTACAACAAGGTCGAGCCGAGGATCCAGGTGCGCTTCGCCGAAGCGGTTGAGAAGATCGCGGCGAACAAGGTGCTAAGGACGGAGGACGCCCGCAAGCTCCAGGCGTCCGCAGAGCAGTTGCACGCTTATCTGCGGAAAGCTTTTCCGGAGATTCAAAAGCACTATGAGACGCCGCGCTGACTTGCGTCGGCGCTTTTGGCCGCGCAGGGTGGGCTTCGGTTGCGTTCTTTTTTTCGGTCAATTCCTGCTCGCCGTTCACCTCGAGGCTGCATCCTCGGACGAAGCCGCACCGAATCGGGTCTCGCCCCAGGTGCGTTCCGACCGCAGTTTGCAATGGTGCCTGGACACCTTGCAAAAGGGAGGACTGGAGCAACAACTCGTTGCTCTCCAGGAGCTCAAGGAAGCAGGTCCCGCCGCCGCAGCGGCTACGCCAATCTTGTGCGACCTCCTGGCCCGCAGTGATGGCGCCACCGATCATATTCTGCTCGCTTCCATCCTGGACGTCTTCCGGTCCCTGGGAGCCGACGCGGCGCCCGCCGCCGAAACCTTAAGCAGGTTGCTGCCTCACCGTTCTCAGCTCAACACAGGCCGTGACAAGATGCTCGTGGTGAGGTTGCGCGCTTATATCTTTGTGACTCTGAGCGAAATTGGTTTTCCCGATTCTGCTTTGCCTGCGCTGCTGGATTCACTCGCTCACGTGGACGAAAGGGTGCCGGCCGTGGAAATTGGCTCCGCCGCAAGGGCGGTGCGCTCGCTCGGTCCCCGCGGCCATCAATTCGCGCCCTATTTGCTTGGCACGCTCCTGGAGCGTTTCAGCGAGGAAGAGTTTTCCCTTGAAGGATATGGGCCTAAGTTTTCGCCCAAAGACGCCACCACGGTGCAATTGGAAAGTGTGCGTTCGCTAGGCAGGATCTCTTCGGCGAAAGATCACCAGGTGTCGGAAGTTCTGTTGCGCCTGGCCGGCGACCGCGGCGATGACCTGGACCCACGTGTGGTTCAGGAAGCGAAAAATGCTTTAAAGCTCATTAGTTCGCGAGACTCGCGGAGGGCGGTGAACCAAGTGGGAAGATAACGGGAGATCGCATGCCTGGCTTCACTGGCTTATTGATAAACGTGGTCGTGCAGCGAATGTCGGCCCTCCTTGGCTGCCTGCTTTGGGCCATGTTCTTCGCGCCGGGCGCCGGCTCCGCGGCCAGTCCGGATGACAAACCTTCGAAGGTGGCGAACGACGAAGCGATTCGTCCCAAGAAACCGGGCCTCGAGACGAGTGTAAGCCCAGGCACGCCGGACGTGCCCGCCCCGTCGCTCTCCACGATCTGGATCCCCGCCGCCCAGCGCAGCCAGGTGCGGAGTTTGGACATCGCCTTTAAGAACCAGGACGGCGAGCCTGGCCTGCTCAGTGATCTGATCAATCAGCCAGTCTTGATCACGTTTTTTTATACACGCTGTCAGAACAACAGGAAGTGTTCGGCGGCAGTTGGGAGATTGGCGGCTCTTCAGCGGCAATTAAGACAAGCTGGGCTCGAAGATCGCGTCCGCCTTCTTGCCATAACCTACGAGCCGCAGTTTGATTCGCCAGAGCGAATCAACCGTTACGGCACTGACCACGGCTTGCAGTTTGGTCGGCATGCAATGGCGCTGCAGCTTGATATCAAACGGCAGCAGCGATTGATCGATGAACTGCAAGCTCCGGTCAGTTTCAACGCCGGGTGGGTAAACAGCCACGGCGTGGAGTTGAGCCTCCTCGATGCCAAGGGAAGACTGGTGCGCCAGTACCACACGCTGCTTTGGGACAACGACCAGGTAGCAGGGGACCTGCAACGGGTCATTCCGGAAGAATAGGCGGGCCGGGCCGCTGTTCCAGGCACGCTCGTTTTTCGCACGAATTAAGCGAGCGTCGGTCAGATTCGTTGTTAAACTGCGAATGCCTATGCCGAAATATCTTATCGTTAGCACCAGCGGGAATCCGGACAGCAACAGCCGGAGAATGGGCCGGATCGCCTTTGGCCATCTGCAAAAAGCGAAAGTGGATTGCGAGTGGCTCGATATCAGCGAGCTGGGGTTGCCATTGTGCGATGCGGACAAGTGCTACGCGCAGCCGGCGGCCCGGAAACTGAGCGCCGTCATTGAAGCGGCGGATGCGGTCCTCGTCGCGACGCCCGTGTACAATTACGACGTGGCCGCGGCGGCCAAGAACATGGTCGAACTGACGGGCAGCGCGTGGGAGGACAAGATTGTCGGTTTCCTTTGCGCGGCGGGAGGCATGAACAGCTACATGTCGGTCATGGCTTTCGCGAACAGCCTGATGCTCGATTTCCGCTGCACGATCATTCCCCGCTTCGTCTATGCGACAGGCAACGCCTTTGATGGGGAAGCGTTGAAGGATAAAAAGGTCGCCGAGCGGATCGAAGAACTGGCGGCCGAGGTGATTCGATTCGGGCAGGCATTGCGCGGTTGATGGTTTAGATTGCTTCGGGAAATGCGCGGGGCATCGGCGCAAATATTGCTGCGAGAGAAGCGCACCAGGCTTCTCCGAGCTTCTCCGCGACCAGCTAATCATGGAGAACAAAACCAGACTCTTAGGCGCCGGCATGTGGCGCTGCGCCTTCGCGCTGGCGCTCGTCGCCACGAGCGCCTTTACCGCTCACGCTCAGCGCATCAATCATGAGGGCCGAATTCTCGGACCGGCGCCCTCCGTGACGATGCCGATTCTGTTCAACACCCCCGCGGCAGACGGCGTCGTTTCAGCGATGCAGGTCATGCCGCGTGATAGCGCCTGGAATGAGGATATTTCACAGCGGCCCACCCTCTCCAACTCGAACGAGATGATTGCGCAAATCATAAGCGATCTCTCGGCGAGCCGGAGAACGTTGCGGCCGTTCTACGAAATGAATTACGTGCTCGTCCCCGACAATCAGCCGCGGATCACGATCCCGTTTTTCAATTATCCCGACGAATCCGACCTCGACGGCGGCGTGTTTCCGAACGGCAGTTATCCGATCCCGCCCAACTTGCCCATCGAAACATGGCCTCGGGGCACGGGAAATCTCACCCTCCAGCAATGGCAACAGGACGTGAACAACACGGGCGGGGATCGCCACGCGATCATCGTCGCGCCGGGCGCCGGTTCGATTTGGGAAACGTGGCTGACCAGGCTCACCCAGAATGGATGGGAAGCCTCGAATGGCGCAAAATTCGATCTCAATTCGAATGTGTTGCGGCCGGCGGGATGGACTTCCGCGGACGCGGCCGGGCTGCCGATGTTTCCGGCCCTGGTCCGTTACGACGAATGTCAGCGCGGCATGGTCGAGCACGCCTTGCGCATCGTCGTAGCCCGGACCAGGCGCGAATACATCTATCCGGCGACACATTACGCTTCTTCGATTCCGGCTACCTCGATCAATCATCCCGCGATGGGTCAACGCGTCCGCCTCAAATCGAGCTTTGCCATTCCGGACAATTGGACCATCGAGGAAAAGGCCGTGCTTCGGGCGTTGAAAAAATACGGAGCGCTCGTCGCCGATAACGGCAATTTTTTCTCGGTCTCGGTTTGCCCCGACGATCGCTTTGCCTCGAACGCGTTCGATCATCTTTCAACGATTGGGATCGATAATTTCGAGGTGATCCAAACAACCGGCCCGAATGAAGGTCCGCGCTCGCCTGGAGCGCCGACGGTCGAGGCCGGGCCGGATCAATACATGGTGTTTCCGGCGAGCGCGTCGCTAAACGGCGTGGTGGTCGCGCCGCTGGGAAATGCGGCGATCCAATGGAGTCTCTATTCAGGGCCGGCGCCGGTAACGTTTGCCGATCCGAGTGATGCCAGCACAACCGCCAGTTTCACCGAGCCGGGGACATACACATTGATGCTGAGCGCGAACGACGGCGTGCACACAGTCGCGTACGACGGGATGGTGGTCCACCTGGCCGCGGGCGCCAGCAGCATCGGGAATATTTCCACCCGCGTGAACGTGCAGACTGGTCAGAGCGTTTCGATCGGCGGGTTCATTATCGGGGGAAACGTTTCCAAGCAGGTGATTGTTCGGGCGATAGGACCTTCGCTGGCCGACGCCGGTGTAGGGAATTCGCTGGCCGACCCGACGCTGGAGCTGCGCGATTCGAGCGGAAATTTGCTTCAAGCCAACGACAACTGGCAGGACACGCAGGGGCAGATCATTCGCGACACAACGCTTGCGCCCTCCCATGACCTGGAATCGGCCATCGTCCGCTCCGTCCCGCCGGGCGCTTACACCGCGGTGGTGAGCGGCGGGAATAACACGACTGGCATTGGCCTTGTCGAAATTTACGACTTGCAGCCCGCGCCCTCTTCAAAATTGGCAAACATCAGCACGAGAGGATTGGTCGGCACCGGCGAAAACGTGATGATCGGAGGCTTGATTCTCCTTGGACCCGATCCGGCGAGGATCCTCTTTCGTGCGATCGGGCCGTCACTGGTGGGAGCAGGCATTGAATCTCCGCTCGCCGATCCGCAACTGGAGTTGTTCGACGCGCAGGGAACCCGAATCGCGCTGAACAACAACTGGAGGGACTCGCAGGAAGCGGCTATCCAGGCTACGGGTGCCGCTCCTGCCTACGACGCCGAATCAGCGCTCCTCTCGGATCTCGTGCCCGGGAGCTACACCGCGGTGGTCAGTGGCGTGAATGGCGGGACGGGCACTGCGCTGATTGAAGCGTATTACCTCCAGTAAGGCAGCGTCCCAGCCTAACGGCAGGTGACGCAGTTCCGGCTTCGCGAACTATTTGCCGATCAGGATCAAGATGCCGGCAATCAGCGCCAGGATTGGCAACAGAATGCTCGCGGCGCCAAGGCTTATGCCGAAGATACCAATTAGGCCGACGAGGATGAGGTAAATGGCGAGCACAAGCATGCCGATGTTTTTGGTGATCATGTGCGCAATCCTGGCGGCTTGCGCGCGATTGTCACGCATCAATGTTTGCGCTGGAATGATTTCGCTTCCCCAATCGGCCGGAAAGTTGGAAGGAGAGTGATCGATGGTTAAACCCGATTACGAATGGATTCAGGCCGGGGAAGAATGGTCCGAGCCGTGGGGGAGCTCAGCCGCGCAATGGTTCGGGACCATATTGCCTCGGATCCACGGATGCCTCCCGGCCAGCACGATTCTGGAGATCGCTCCGGGTTTTGGACGATGGACCAATTACCTGAAGGAACACTGCGAGCGATTGCATGTGGTCGATCCCGACGAGCGCTGCATCGAGACCTGCCGGCGGCGCTTTGCCGCTGACTCTCATTTGAGCTATCACGTCAATGACGGACGCAGCCTGGCGATGATCCCCGACGGGTCGATCGACTTTGTTTTCAGCTTCGACTCGCTGGTGCACGTTCAGCGCGAGGTGGTGGAAGCCTACTTGCGCCAACTCCGGGCGAAGTTGAAGGACGACGGCGTTGCATTCATCCATCACTCGAATCTCGGAGAATATGCCTCGCCGGTGGTGGAGCGCCTTCCAGCAAGAGTAAGAAAGCTTTTGACCAAAGCAAAAGTCCTGGAGTCGGACCATCAGCGTAATCCGGGCATGACGGCTGAGTTATTCGGCGTTCTTTGTGCGGAGCACGGGTTGAAGTGCGTCTGCCAGGAGATCATAAACTGGCGGAGCCGAAGGCTGATTGATTGTTTTTCCACCGTTGTCCGGGCGGGTTCCAAATGGGAAGGGCCGGCAAGGGTGTTTCGGAATCCGGATTTCATGCGCGAGGCGCGGTTGATCCGGCGCCGGTCCCGATTCTATCCGACCCCCGAAATGGATTGCGTTGCTGGCAACCAGTAAGGTCTGCGATATTCGGACATGAACATCTGGGTCGGCACATCAGGCTTCCAATACTCGGAGTGGAAGGGAACATTCTATCCGGAGGATTTGTCCACGGCGAAAATGTTGCCGTTTTACGCGGAGCGGCTGTCGACCACGGAGATCAATTACACCTTCCGGAGGATTCCGAGCGCGAAGACCATTCAAGGCTGGTGGGATGCGACCCCGGAACGTTTCAAGTTCAGCTTGAAGGCACCCCAGAAGGTGACGCACTTCGCGAAGCTGCGTAATTGCGGCGACACCTTGCGCTATTTCTATCAGGTCATCTCGGATCTGGAGGCGAAGCTCGGAGTGGTGCTGTTTCAATTGCCGCCCGCATTTAAGAAGGACGCGCCGCTCCTGGCTGCTTTTCTCGATGATGTTCTACCGGGAATGCGCGCCGCCTTCGAATTTCGGCACGCCTCCTGGTTCGACGAGGAAGTCTTTGCGTTGCTGAACAGCAAGAACATCGCGCTCTGCATCGCTGAAAGCGCCGACCTGAGCACGCCCGTGGTAGCGACAGCTGACTACGGCTACCTGCGTTTACGACGAGAGGACTACCAGGCTGCTGACGTAGCTCGATGGGCCGAAACGATCAAAACCCAGAAAACCGTCTGGTCAGATGCTTTCGTTTACTTCAAGCACGAGGAAAGCGGCATCGGCCCGAAGCTTGCCACCCAGCTCCGCGAACTTCTCGGAAACATTGTCTCCTAGTACACTTTTGAAATACTGAAGGAGTGTGTGTTTTGTCGAGCCGCTGCACCTCGCTGGGGAGCGCACGCGCCTCGCGTGCTGGCGAAGGCGCCATCGCCTTCGCGAACTTTTCCCCCAGTGTGGCACGCCCTCACAAGTCTGTTTCGGCGAGGGCGCCGAAACCAGCACGCGAGGCGCGTGCGCTCCCCAGATTGATCGCGCACGCGCGCTGGTTTTTCAACAATCTGCTACGCAGCGACGCGCCGTTTTTGTTTCACCAATGAGGAGGTGGAACGGCTGGCTGCTCGGCTGCCGTTTCGTTTTGGCTTGAGCGATTGATTTCGGTTCAAGCTTTCCTGAAGCACCTTCACCAGATCAACCACGTTGGTTGCCCGCACCGCCGGCGTAGGCTTGCCTGCGATCTCCTTGTGCTGTGCCTTCTGCTCGATCATTTCCATGACCGCTGTCCGGTATTCGTCGCGATACTTTTCCGGCTCCCAGGGGACGGACATGCTTTCAATGAGCGATTGCGCCATCTTCAGTTCCTTTTCGGTAATCGCGCTCACCGGCCCGTTTTTTAGCTCCTCGGGACTAAGAATTTCGGACGCGAAGTGCATAAGCTCGAGAATCAAGAACAACCCATCCGGCTTGACCGACGCGAGGTGCTCACGATTGCTGATAACCACCTTCGCCACCCCAATTTTGCCCGTGCCGCTCAGCGCCCGATGCAGCAGCGCATAAGCTTTCTCGCCGCCTTTTTGCGGCTCGAGGAAATATGGCTTGTAGAAGAACTTCGGATCGACCTGCCCCAAATCCACGAAGTCAGTGATGTCGATCGAATGAGTGGACTCGATCTTCACCTTGGCGAAATCCTCCTCTTTTAGCACCACATATTGGCCGCGCTCGTACTCGAAGCCCTTCACGATCTGGTCCGCGGAGACCTCTTTCGAATCCGCTTCCGCGACTTTCTTGTATTTGATGGGGCTAAGATCGGTGGCCCGAAGTTGCCGGAAGCTGAGCTTCTCTTCCTTGGTCGCCGGGTAGACGGCAATGGGGATGTAAACGAGACCGAAGCTGATGCTACCTTTCCAAATCGCACGCATGGTAGAGCGATCTTAACAACAGGGGGCGCGTTGTGTCAACCGGCTCAACAGCTTGTGCAAGTAGCGTGCCTCATTGGCGCATTTCATTTGCCCGAAGCCGCGCTTCGAGAATCATCCCGCCGGCGCGTAATTTTTCTTGCAGTTGCAGCAGTAAATCTGGCAAAGCTCGCGTCGACGAACCGCGGGATGCCGGCGCCAGTGAAGCGACGGGACGGCGGATTTCTTAACCACTGGCTATCTTATGACGGGAAAACCACCACCAGGACAAACCGCGGGCAGGGCTCAATCGGGACCGCCAGGCCAGGGGCCCCAGCCATCCGGCTCCGGCAAGGCGCCGAGCGGGCGAGGGGTCCAGGGAATGCCGCCGGGAGCCCAGGAGGAAGACGTAAAGCTCAGCGACGTGCGGTGGGGCGTCATCTTTCGCATGGGCTGGAAGATGGTCTCTTATTGCAAATACCTGGCGCTCATCTACTGCCTGATGACGCTTCTCCAAAACGGGATGAATCTCGGCGTGTCGCAGCTGATGGGGAAAATCACCCAGGAGCTGACCCGCTCGGCGGAAGGCGCGCCCCCGGCGGATTCGGCGTCCGCCACCGCTGACGCAAGTGCAACCGCAGCCTCACCGGCCGTGCCGCCGAAGACCGATCACACCCGCCTGATCTGGATCTGCGTTCTGTGGGCGATCTTTGCCCTGGGTGCGCTCAGTTTGGGCATTCCGTTTCGCGCCATCTCGACCAAGCTTGACCTGACCATTTCCAACCGGCTCCGCAGCCGCCTTTTCGAACGGTTACTGCGACAGGGGCCCGAGTTCTATCACACCCACGATCCGGGGGAGCTCAACGCCGTCGCGAACCAATTTACCATCGAGGCGGCCATGACCCTGCGGCAGATCGCGGTGGATATGCTGCTCCAGATGGCCGTGCTGGGCGGCACCGTCGCGTTGCTCGTTTACAACTTCCAGATGAAGGGGCCACCCCCGGTCCTCTTCGGCGTCGTGATTCCGCCAACCCTCATCCCGATCGCCATCGTGCTCTTCGCCTTCATTTCGCCGTACCTCACCGGCAGGATGGCAAACCGCGTGCGCAACGTTTCCAGCGACATGCAGGAGAAGATGCTCGC
>DATMEN010000037.1:0-152534 GCA_035556975.1 Chthoniobacterales bacterium | reverse complement strand
GTCTCGTGACCTGATGGCGAACGCGCTCTTCACGATCGGGCTCCTGCTTTTTATCGCGGCTTTTCTGCGCTTGCGCCGCCTCGACATCGGTTCGTTAGGCGGTTTTTCGAAAATCGGATTCGGACGTGCAGTGATCACCGGGGGCATTTTGTTGCTGGCCGCCTACCCGTTGGTTCTTCTCGCGGAAGTCGTGACGCAAAGGCTTTCCCGCGGCCCTCTCGAAAAGCAGGGAATCGTGGAGCTCTTCAACGCCTCGGGTACACTGGAGCAGCGGATCTGGATCATTTTGCTGGCCGTGACCGTCGCGCCCCTCGCCGAGGAGTTTTTCTTTCGGTTTTTTTTGTATGGCGTGGTGAAAAGATACTTCGGCCGCGGAGTAGGAGTGGTGGCGAGCGCGCTGCTTTTCGCCGCCGTGCACGCTCATCTCCCCTCCTTTGCACCGCTCTTCGTCCTCGGAATTTGCTTCACGATCGCGTACGAATGGAGCGGTTCCCTTCTCGTTTCCATGACGATGCACGCGCTTTTTAATGCGCTCGCCCTGATCGCGCTCGCCTTTCCTGAGGTGGTTCCGCAATGAAGCTGAGCGAGGCCGGCGAAGACCGGGTGCTCGCCCAACTTCTTCCGGCGCTTTCACGCAATAGTTCAGTGGTGCTGGGCGCGGGCGATGATTGCGCGGTCGTTCGATTCCCGGGAAGGGCGAACTTCCAGCTGCTCAAGACCGATTGCATCGTGGAAGGCATCCATTTCACCGCGACCACCCCTCCGGCCTTGGTTGGCTGGAAAGCAATGGCCCGGCCGTTGAGCGATTTCGCCGCGATGTCTGGTGTTCCGCAATTCGCCCTAGTTACAATGATCGTTCCCGCGGAGAGAACGCTCGCTTGGGTAAAAAAAATCTATCGCGGACTGGAGAAGGCCGGGCGTGCCTTCGGCGTGGCGATCGTGGGCGGGGAGACGAGCAATATCAAAGGCCCGGCGGTGATTTCTGTCAGCCTCACTGGGTTTGTGGAGAACGATCGATGGGTCGGCCGCAGCGGAGGAAAAGCGAAAGACGAATTGTTTGTTACGGGCCGGTTGGGCGGATCGCTCCGTGGCCGGCATTTGAAGTTTAAACCGCGGATAGAAGAATCGCGCTGGCTCACCAGGAACTTTTCCATTCATGCGATGATGGACTTGAGCGACGGTTTGGGCGCCGATTTGCCGCGCCTGGCGCGCGCGAGTTGCGTTGGTTTTGAGGCGGACGAAGCCGCGCTGCCGCTGAATACAGGCTGCACAACGAAGCAGGCGATTTCCGACGGCGAAGATTACGAACTTCTCTTCGCCATCTCCCCAGGAGAGAGCGCCCGCTTGAAGAAATCCTGGTCACGGAGATTTCCGAAGCTGCCTCTTACCCGCATCGGCCGGTTGCGTTCGTCCTTGGGCATTCGTCATTCAAAATTGCCTCCCGGTTATGTTCACTTCAAATAGCGTCGAAGAAACAATCGTCGCCGGGCAAAGGTATGGGCGCAATGCCGCCAAGGGAGATGTGTTCGCTCTGACCGGAGATCTCGGAGCCGGCAAGACGCAGTTTGTAAAAGGGTTCGTGGCAGGTCTGGGCAGCCGTTCGGAAGTGACCAGCCCGACTTTCGTCCTCGTGCACGAGTACGAAGAGGGCCGCCTGCCGGTGTACCACTTCGATTTCTACCGGCTCGATACCCGCGATGCCGTCCTGCGCCTCGGGTTCGACGACTACGTTTTCGGCGACGGCGTCTCGTTGATCGAATGGGCCGACCGTTATCCTGATCTCATTCCGAAGGAGGCGAAGTGGCTTTCCTTCGAGCTGAAAGGCGAAAGCATTCGCGTGATTCGCGAAGGAAAGCCGCATTGAAATCTAACTAAGCCGGAACGATTCAGTGGCTCGGGAACGACGTGCCGCTGGGCGTAGCGGCGACGCCTCGTCGCCGGAAGTGTCGGCGGCGCCTTCGCCGCCGTGATTGGGCCTCACTAAATGGTGCGCGAGAGACTCGCGGCGAGGCGCCGCGAACACTTCCGGCGACGGGGGCGTCGCCGCTACGCCCAGTCGAACACTCCGCTTCCAACTGAATCGTTGCGGCTGAGAGCAGTCATCCTTCGCTTCGCTGTCAATGACGTATTCTGTAACTTGTTGAAAATCAGCATTTGCGTTTTCTTGCTCCTGATCATGATCTTACTCCTGATCCATTTTTTTGGCGCGCCACTGAAGATCAAGAGCAGGATCACGATCACGATCACGAGCAGGGGTGACAGCTCCACGTCATCCCCGCACCAAAAATCACGCCGGCGTTTTCAAATCCCTCAGGATGACGGGGGAGTAACGCCTATTGGAGATGGTAAACTTCGACCAGGCCAACTCCGGTAGTGTCGTTGAGCCCGCGCACGATGGCGGTGTAGTTGCCGGACGCGAGCGTCGCGAGGATGGCTGATTCCTTGTTGTTCCCGGGTGGTATTCCGGTCGCTTCAATGCTCACCTGGTCGGTATCCCGCCAATCGTTATTGAACGCGACGATGGCGCCGTTGCTATTGTGCAACTCCAGAGTCGGATCTGGGAGCGCGTTGGCGATACCAACTTGGGTCAGCGACGGCCCGATCGCGCGGACAATCACCGGCGTAGCTTGATTGCCCGCGATGAAACCGCCAATCATTACGTTGTCCCCGGTCTCCACCAAACCGCGGCTCGAGATATTGGCCAGCTTGGCTGCGACCTCCTGGGCCAGATCGTACACTTCCACCACGCCGATGCCGGTGCTGTTGCCTGCGCCGCGCATAACGGCGGTGTAGCTGCCTGGCGCGAACGTGCCAATAATCGCCGCTTCGTCGTGGTGGCTGGGTGGAATGGTGTCCATGATTTCCTGTGCCTGCGTGCTCTCCACCCAGTTGTCGTTGGAGAAAAGCAACCCGCCGGCGTTGTCGCGCAGCTCCATCGTCGGGTCGGTGAGCCGGCCCAGCAGAGACAACGACGGTCCGATGGCCCGGATGATCACTTTCTTGGGCGCGGTGCCTGTGACAATGAAGCCGCCGATGAGCGCGTTGTCGCCCGTGCCCACTCGCATACGAGTGGAAAGATTCAGGAACCCCGTGGCCAGCACTCCATCATTAAGCGCGGTGATCTGGTAGCTGCCGTTGACGAATTCGGGTTGGAATTGGAACCCGGCCCGCAGATCGGGAAAGATGATCTGCGCGAAAGAGCCGGTAAACGCGCCATCCATATCGAGGACCCTGATGACCTGTCCGCCAGCGGGAAGAAGACCATTCACAAAGCGGACTTCCAGCGTGCCGGCAACCGTGGCGCTCCCTGTGATGTCGAGCCGGCCCGACGCGTTGGGATCGGCCCCCGCGACCTCAATCTTCAAAACGCCGCCGGCATTCTGCGCGTAGTTGCCGTTGACGTGGAGAGTTTGCGAAGCACCGAGTACAACAATCCCGCCGTTATTGACCGTGACACTGCCGGTCGTACCCGAGCCACCGAGCGTACCGCCATTATTGACGGTCACCGCGCTCATGATTGAGCCGTCCACCGCTAGCTTGCCCGAGTTAACCGTTGTTGCTCCCGTGTAGGTGTTGACCCCAGATAGAGTCAAAGTGCCGGTGCCGATCTTGGTCAGCGATCCTCCATCCTGGATCACGCCGGAGAAGCTCGTGCTGTTGTTCCTGCTGCCAACCGTAAGGTTATGATTGCTAAGGAATACACTACCACTCCCTTCCAGTGAGCCAATTGTAACTCCCGGTGGATTGTGGGTAGCGATTGTGAGAAACCCATTACCAAAGACCGCGATCCGCGCGGTCCCACCGGTCGAATCCGCCGCAAACTCGATCCTTCCGCCCTCTCCCCCGTTTGATCCCCCGTTAGCAAACAGAATCGCATTGTCCGCCGTAGCACGCCCAACAAAAAAAGTCCCGGCGCCGTGTGCATTTGTCACCGTGCCACCGTTGCTTGTGATCGTGCTATTGGCCGCTGTAGAATTACCACCAAATACGACGTGAGCTTCAGATTGGTTGCCAATCGTACAACCTTCATTCACAAAAATAGCTCGGTCTGCACTGGCCGTGCCGCTAAAGCCCACATACCCGCTCGCGGCTCCGCTCACCGCTCCGGGATTATTGTTTGTCACCGTGGCCGTACCCGCCGTCGAATTGTCTAGGAAAAACAACGCGCCGCCTATCGCAGACATAGCCAAACCGCCATTGTTTGTGAACGTGGCGTTAGCAGCAGTTGCAGAATATCGGAATGTCGTAAATCCACCGTTGGAATATAGGCTGGTACCCGCGGTAGCCCCATTATTCACAAAAGATCCTTCGCCAGCGCTTGCATTTCCCAAAAATTCAGTTCTCGGACCAGGAAGGTTGAAGCCCCCTCCGTTATTAATAAATCTTCCATGCCCGGCGGTTGAGTTGTCTTCAAATGAAACATAACCGGGGTTCACAACTCCGCCCGAACCGGAGCCGGGGTTATTAACAAACATTGCGTAATCAGCGCTGGAAGTATCAGTAAAGCCCACCCCGGGGCTGAAAGCGTCAAAGGTGGCGAAACTAGCGCCATTACTTGTAAATACTGTTAACGTTCCAGCCCTAGCGCTACCGGTAAACAAGAAAACTCCGTGGCCGCTGAAGGCGCTGTTCGCGACGAAATTTTGAGTGACCCCAGAGTTATTAACGACTCCCACCCCACTGATTCTCAGCTCATGAGAGCTGTTGCCTGGCGGTTCGATTATCGTAATCGTATAGGGATTTGCACTCACATTGAATGTGATGCTCTCTACTTGGCCACCGATCTCGCCCGAAATCGCAATAGACGTGAGATTACTTGCGCCAAAGGTCGCTACGTCGGCTGGACCATTGGGGACAGTGGCCGGCGACCAGTTACTCGGTTGGTTCCAGTTGCCGTTTGCAGGATTTTGCGACCACGTTGCGGACCCTGAAAAAGCGGGACTGAGGTTAAGCAACAGTCCGATTGCGACCGCGAAAGGGCAGATACCTGTCTTCATGGGGAGGGGATTATGCGGATTGTACGGAGGCGTTGACGAAACATCAAGGATTCCCGGAACCGGAGTTGCGCTACCCTTAAGCATCCCGATTAATAGAAGGATGAAGATTCTCGCCTTGGAGCTTTCCAGCGGACAGGGAAGTGTGGCCTGGCTCGAGAATGACCGTGAGCCTTTCGTTCACAGCTTCGCAAACGATCGAAAACATTCCGGTTTGTTCTTCGAGAATTTGCAGCGTTGCGCGCAAGAATTTGGCGCGCCGGATGTGATCGTTGTCGGACTCGGTCCCGGTTCGTACGCAGGTGTGCGCATCGCGATTGCGGCGGCGGTTGGCCTTCGCACGG
This sequence comes from Chthoniobacterales bacterium, assembly GCA_035556975.1. Taxonomy (GTDB): domain Bacteria; phylum Verrucomicrobiota; class Verrucomicrobiia; order Chthoniobacterales; family UBA10450; genus AV80. The sequence continues at coordinate 147,196 of DATMEN010000037.1, read as the reverse complement.
CGTGCTCGGCGAAACTCGTGGGAATCCCTTCCGTTTGCGCGATTGAAACGGCGGCCCGTGAGTATTGCGTGATTGGCGATGCGCGGCGCGAATCTTTCTTCTTTGGGCGAGTCCGCGATGGCAGATTAACAGAAGTGCCTTCGCTGCACTCCCGCGCGGAATTAGAAATGAAGATCATGGAACTGAGCGTGCCGCTTTATGCTTCGGAGCCATTGCCGCAATTCCCCCAGGCCGCGCTGGCCTATCCTTCCGCGCGAAGATTGGCGGAAGTAGGGCGCGATCAAGCCGGAGAAATTGCCGATACCCGATCACTGGAACCGATTTATCTTCGCGAACCTCATATCACCATGCCCAAGGTATCTCCCAGAGTTGCGATCAAACAATGAGCGCCGCGACGACGCATCGATGCTGGGCTGAGATCGATCAAAACGCGTTGCGGCACAACGCGCGGGTGGTGCGCGATCGCCTTGGTCCGGGCGTGGAGCTGCTCGCCGTCGTTAAGGCGAACGGGTACGGGCACGGCATGGTGGGCGTGGCCAAAGCGCTGTCCAAGGATGCGCATTTTTTTGGCGTCGCAAATTTGGAGGAGGCTGAGACGCTCCGCGGCGAGGTTTCCCAACCAATCATCATCCTCGGGCCAGCCCTGGCGCCGGAAAGGGCGCCGATCGCCGCAGGGGGTTTCATCCCATCCGTCTCGACCATTGAAGAAGCGCACGCGTTCAATGCCCTTGGGGGCCGCGCACCGGTCACCATTAACTTCGTCATCGATACGGGAATGGGCCGGATGGGAGTCCCGCAGGCGGAAGCGATAGCGCTGTTCGGCAAGATCGTCGCCCTGCCGAACATCAAGATCCACAGCCATTCGACGCATCTTCCGGTTTCGAACGAGGACGCCGATTTCACCCGCGCGGAACTGGCGCAGTTTTTGGAGCTCGTGAGAAAGCTGCGCGCGGAATTTCCCGGCGATTACAAGGCGCACGTCTTGCAGAGTGCGGGCGCCCTCGCCTTCGCCGATCCGCCTTTCGACATCGTTCGTGCCGGAATCATGCTTTACGGGATTTCACCACTCCCAGAATTCCAGGAACTCCTGCGGCCGGTGATGACTTGGAAAACGCGGATCGCTCTCATTCGCGATATGCCCGCCGGACACGGAATCAGTTACGGACGGACTTTCATCACGCCACGGGAGATGCGCGTGGCCACGCTCTCGGCCGGTTACGCCGACGGTTATCCGCGGCATCTTTCGAATCGGGATGCGGCGGTTCTCGTTCGCGGGAAACGCTGCGCGCTTCTGGGCCGGGTCACGATGGACTTGATGATGATCGATGTTTCGCACATCGACGGCGCGGCGGTGGATGACGAAGTAGTATTAATGGGACGTCAGGGTGGCGAAGAAATTTCCGCGACGGAGCTGGCTGATCGCGCGAACACGATTTCCTGGGAGATCACGACGCGGATTGGCAGCCGCGTGCGGCGCGTGTATGTGTGACCAGCGATGTTCCAGATCATCTTCAACGAATTGAGCGCGGCGGAAATGGCAGCCTTGCCAAAACCGTTGCAGCTCGATTTGCTCGCGGAATTCCAGATCCTCCCGGAAGACCTCGATAATCTCGATGCGAGCCGTTTCGGAGTGATCGAGCGCGAGGGGAAGAGGCTGCATCGCTACCGCGCGAAAGATTACCGGATTTATTTTGAGAAACGCGCGGAAGGAATCACCGTCCATCGCGTCCTGCACAAGAACACATTTCGCGACTTCCTTTTCCGGAGCAAACTGCCGATGGCGGAAGACGATCAGCTCGGCGAAGCGCGAGAATTTTGGAAATTAATCGAACAGGGCGAGCGCGCGGAGAAGAAAACCTGATCGCTGCGCTCGACGCGGACGAAGAACTGCGGCGGCGCGAATTTCCGATTTGCGCGCGCAAGATTTATTGCGCTCACGCCGCAGACACGCCGTTGCCGCGGCGCGTGGCGGATGCGATGCGGAACTCGATCGAACGCGCTTCGAGCGATGCGCGGCAATACGAGCTCGAGCTGGAGCATATCGCGGAAACGCGAAAAGCGGTGGCGCGATTGACCGGCGCACAATTGGATGAAATTTCGTTCACCGGGCCCACTTCGAGCGGACTGGGTGCAATCGCGAACGGCCTCGATTGGGCCAGTGGCGACGAAGTCATCTGCTATCTCGACGATTATCCGGCGAACGTTTATCCGTGGCTCGCGCTCGAGCGGCACGGTGTAAAGGCCGTTTTGCTCGAGACCGCGGGCATCGGTGAGATCACACCGGCAATTGTCGAAAAGGCTCTGACTCCACGGACCAAGCTGGTGGCGTTAGCGAGTGCAAATTTCTGCAGCGGCTATCGCATCGATTTGGAAGCGATTGGTGCTCTCTGCGCGGACCGCGGCGTTTTGTTTTCGGTCGATGCGATCCAAACGCTCGGTGCGTTTCCGATCGCGCTGGAGCGAATCGATTTTCTCAGCGCCGGCGCCCAGAAATGGATGCTTGGCCCATCGGGTGCGGGAATCTTGTACGTGAAGAACAGCCGCCGCGATTTGTTGCGTCCGGCCACGCTCGGTGGCTGGAATGTGGAATCACGCAATTTTGTCGCGCGCCGGGAGATCAAGTACGCCCCGGGTGGCCAAAAGTTCGAGCCGGGTGCTTACACGCACAGCGTCATTGCCGGCCTGCGCGCGGCGGTCGAACTTCTCCTGGAGGCCGGCCCGGCGCAGATTACCGAGCGGATTCTCTCGCTGACGCAGGCACTGGAGCGTGACATTGCGCCGGCCGGTTTTGAATTCCTGAGCCCCGACGAAGCGAACAATCGCTCCGGCATCCTGACTTTTCGGCATCCGAAGATCCCGACCGAGCGATTCTTCGAGGCGCTTTTGAGGAACAACGCCGTGGTATCCCTCCGCTTCGATCGCCAGGATCATAGCTGGTTGCGGGTCAGCCCGCATTTTTACAACACCTTCGAGGAAATGGCGAAGATAGCCGACGTGTTGCGGGAAGATGTAGAGGCGCTTGTGTCAAGCGCCTAACCAATCAAACAGGCGCTTGGCACAAGCGCCTCTACATTACTTCATCAGCAGCACGGAACGGCTGCGTTTGATTTCGCGCGTGATTTTGCGGTGCATGTGTGCCGGCATGCCGGTCACGCGCCGGGGCAGAATCTTTCCGCTTTCGGTCACAAATTTCTTCAACAGATCGGGGTTCTTGTAATCGATCGCTTCGGTGGCGATATCGATCCGGCGCCGCGGCATGGTGCGGTTGGCGCGGCGGAAAGCGGAACGGCGTTTGGCGGTCTTTGGTTGCATGACGGATTACCTGGTTTCGCGATGAAGGGTATGCCGCTTCATGAAAGGATTGTATTTCTTCTTCTCCAGCCGATTTGGCGTGCGCGGGCTTTTCTTGTTCCGGGTGCTCATGTAGCGCGAGACCGGCGCGCCGGCCGCTTTGGCCTCCGTGCATTCGAGCGTAATGATCTCCTGCGCCATACCTTAGTCCTTGCTGTCGTCCGCTTTCGCTTCTTCTTCTTCGCCCTCGGCGCCTTCTTCATCGGTCAAACCGAAGAGGGAGGTGACCGATTGCCGCACGCGGGACGCTTTGTTTTGCTTCTCCAACTGTGATTGGCACTCGACCGTGAACCGGGCGAACGGGATCGCCTCGAGCCGCGCGTGTGAAATTGATTTTCCCGACATTTCGCAGGTGCCGTACGTTCCGAGCTCGATGCGCTTCAGCGCCTGGTCGATCTCATAAAGCGCATCCTGCTCCTGGGAAAGAAGGCTTAAGGCGAAATCGCGATCGTAGGCGTCGCTGCCGGCGTCGGCCTGGTGCATCCCAAAGGCGGAAGCCTCGCTGCCTTCGGCGCGGGAACGAAGATTGTCTTTGGCGACTCCCGCCATCGAGTCGACCATCGCATCGCGGAGATGGAGCAATTTCTCTTTTTGGGAACGGGTGAACGGATCGAGCCGTCTTTCCTTGTGATTCTTGCCAGGCAAAATGTGATTCGTGGCGGCGGAAAACGCCGCCTTCGTGCTGACCTTTTTTCGTGAGCCGTTGGGTTCGGAAGTTTTCCTGGCGGAAGCTGACGCCTTTTTCAGCGCCGGCTTTTGGGGCGCGCGCGCAGCTTTTTTGGCCGGCTTGGCAGTTCTCGCGCGTGCCGCCGACGCTTTAGATTGCGTCGCGGTTTTCTTCTGCGCTTTTGATTTGGCAGGCTTCTTTGCCGCCTTCTTTTTCGGGGAGCTGGCCATAATTTTCGGTATCGCCCTTGGTTAGCCGGGCGCAAGCGGAGGCTTAATTAAGGGCATTTGCCGGGTGGCGCAAGGGGAGATTTACCGCGAAAAACGAGCAAATTTCGGGCTCCTGGTCCCGCCCATTTTACGAGCTGGCGCTGGAATAGTGCCGGAGGGCAAAGCGCCAGAAGATTCGCGACAAGCCAAACACAATCGATCCGGCGAGAACCAGGTGCAGCATCAGCCACCCCGGCTGTCCGACGGACTTGATCAGGAGCCGCGCCGGAATGTTAGCGACAATGATCACGGGGATGATCCACCCGAAAATGAAGAGAAAGATCCGCGGGAAAATGACGTCCGGATACCGCGCGATGTGGAGAAAATTAAAATAGCCGTAGACCAGCCCCTGGGCGCGCACGATCCAAAAACTGACGGCGGCCAGGCTGAGCATGATCGAATAATGCACCGCGACGCCAAAGCCAAGGGCGATGAGATAGAGCACGATCATGCCGGCGCTCGGCGTGACCTGAAGCTGGATCAGCGACACGATCACGACCGCGCCGCCCAGGAGGGCATTGAGCACGCTGTCGAGACCGAATTGTTTGGTGGAGACGGCAAACTGACTGTCGATCGGCAGGACCAGGAGCGAATCCAGTTTTCCGGTTCGGACCAGCTCCGGGATGTTCGAGATGTTGACGAAAAAGAAGGCCTGGAACAGTTGCGCGATCATTTGATGCGTTCCAAGGAGCAGGACCACTTCCCATTTCGACCAGTCTCCGATTTGCTCCACCTGACCGAAGATGATGCCGAAAAAGACGATCTGCCCGGCAAACCAAAGCACTTCCACGATCATCCAGAGAATGAAGTTCGCCTTGAAACTCAGCTCACGAATGAGCGAGTTGCGCAGCATGATTCCCCAAATCTCCAAATAGCGGCGCATCTTGCCGATCTTCTCTGGCGAAGGGAGCGGTTAGTCAACTGGTGGATCGCGTCCCGCGGCGGCGGGATCGCGCGATGCTTGGTAATCCCGGCTTCGCCGGCAATTTTGGCATCGAGCGGCGGAGCGCTCGATCCACCAACGCGAGTGCAGCGCAACTTCGGCGCCTCGCCGCGGTTGTATTAGCTTTAACCGCGAACATCGTGCCACAGGACCAGAATGTTAAAACGACCCATCCCACTCATTATCGGCCTCATCGCGCTGGTCGCTCTTGGCCTGGTGCTTCGCAAATGCCGGAATAGCTCCGGCCAAAACTTCCAGACCGTTGCCGTTGCCCGGGGCCCGATCACCCAGGCCGTCACTGCGACCGGGACGTTGAATCCAGTGCAAAATGTCCAGGTGGGCAGCCAGGTCTCGGGTAACATCCAAAAGCTCTTCGCCGATTTTAATTCGATCGTAAAAGCAGGCCAGGTCATCGCGCAGATCGATCCCGTGGTCTTTCAGGCGAATGTCAACCAAGCCGAGGGCGAGCTGGCGAACGCGAAGGCCGGACTCGATCTTGCGCGCTTGAACGCGGCGCGCACGCAGGCGCTCGTGGCGAAGCAAAACTCCGCCCAATCCGATCTCGACCAGGTCATGGCGGCGCTGCATCAGGCCGAGGCCAATGTAAAGATCAAGGAGGGCGCCCTGGAAAAAACGAAGGCCGATCTGGACCATTGCACCATCACTTCGCCCATCGACGGCATCGTCATTTCCCGGAACGTGGACGTGGGGCAGACCGTGGCCGCGAGCTTGCAGGCCCCGGTGATTTTCACGATCGCGAACGATCTGGCGAAGATGCAGATCGACGCGAACGTGGCCGAAGCAGACGTGGGTGGCGTGGAGATCGATCAGGACGTCGAGTTCACGGTCGATGCTTTCCCTTCGCGCACCTTTCAGGGGAAAGTGGTTCAGGTCCGCAATGCGCCGATCACGGTGCAAAACGTGGTGACATACGACACGGTCATCGGCGTCAGTAATCCGGAATTGAAGTTAAAACCTGGAATGACCGCGAATGTTTCCATCGTCTCGGCGCATCGCGACGATGCCTTGAAAATTCCAAACGGCGCGCTTCGCTTCCGCCTGCCGAACGAGAATCCGACCCCTGCCGCGAAACGCGATCCATCCACAGGGGGCGGCCGGCAGGCCCCCGGCAAGCAGGCCGCGCGCGGCGAACGGCGGCCCGAACGCAGCGTTTATGTTCTGGCGCCCGGTGAATCGAAACCGGCGAGAGTGACGATCAAGACTGGGATCAGCGACGGCATTGCGACTGAGATCGTGGAAGGATTGAAGGAGGGCGATCGCGTCGTCACCGGCGTGACGGAAAGCGGTGGCGTTGCCCCGACACCCGCCACGAATCCGTTCGGTGGCGGTCGGCGGCGTTAACGGGCTCAAACGCTATTTTCATTCATGTCCGATTCAACCGCACCCGTGGCAGTCCGCCTCGAAGACGTTCAGAAAACGTATCGAACCGGCGAGGTTGACGTGCACGCCGTGCGCGGCGTCTCCCTGGAAATCGCACGCGGTGAATTCGTCGCCTTGATGGGTTCAAGCGGGTCGGGAAAATCGACCCTGATGAATATCTTGGGATGTCTGGATCGCCCGACATCCGGCCGTTATTTTTTGGATGGCGAGGATGTTTCTTCGCTCAGCCGCGATCAGCTGGCGGACGTTCGGAACGGCAAGCTCGGATTTGTCTTTCAAAATTTCAACCTGCTGGCGCGCACGTCGGCGCTGGAAAATGTTGAGTTGCCTTTGCTTTACGGGGTGGAGCGGCTGAGCAACGCGCAGTTGCGCGAGAAGGCCGAACGCGTGCTCGAGGCGGTTGGTTTGCAGGGCCGCGGCGACCATCATCCAAGTCAACTCTCCGGCGGCCAGCAACAGCGCGTCGCCGTCGCCCGCGCGCTGATCAACGATCCTGAAGTCCTGCTCGCGGACGAACCGACCGGCAACCTGGATAGCCGGACGAGCGTGGAATTGATGGCCATCTTCCAGGACCTCAACGAAAAGGGGATCACCATCATCATGGTCACGCACGAGCCTGATATCGCCTCTTACGCACGGCGCAATGTTGTGATGCGGGATGGGCGAATCGTGAGCGATCGGGGCGTGGCGCGGCGATTGGATGCTGCCTTGGAATTGGAAAAAATCCACGAACTCCCGCCCGAAGCCATGGAGCCAACCGTCCAATCATGAGACTCGGATCGACTTTTATCATCGCCTTGCGCGCTCTGCGCCGGAACAAGCTGCGTTCTGCGTTGACGGCGCTTGGCATCATCATCGGGGTCGGCGCCGTGATCGCGATGGTGAGCATCGGCAACGGAGCGAAAGCGCAAGTGGAAGCGCAAGTTGCCGGCCTGGGCCGGAACGTGATCCTGATCTTCTCCGGCAGCACGACCTCGAGTGGCATTCGCACGGGCTGGGGCGGCGCGGGCACACTCAAAATTGAAGACGCGGAAGCGATCCGCCGCGAGGTGCCCTCGGTGACTTTGGTGAGCGAAGAAGTTGTCTCGAACGCGCAGGTCGCGGCGGGCAACCAGAACTGGTTTACCAGGATTTACGGCGAGTCCGCCGACTATTTCGAGCTGCGGAATTGGGCGCTGGCCGATGGTGTGCCCTTCACCGATCAGGACGTCCGAAGCGCGAACAAAGTCTGCGTGATTGGCCGCACCACGGCGACGCAGATCTTCGGAAGCGAAGATGTCGTCGGGCAGATCTTGCGCGTGAAGAACGTTCCCTTCCAGATTACGGGCGTTCTTACGCCCAAAGGATTGAGTTCGCAGGGAACCGATCAGGACGACATCGTCATCATGCCTTACACCAGCGCGCTGAAGCGGGTGCTCGGCGGAGGCACGACGCTCCGGAACATCAACGCGCAGGTGGCCCGTTCCCAGGATCTCGCGCCGGCCCAGCAGCAAATTATCGAGCTGCTCCGGCAACGGCATAACATCCGCGGCGGGCGCGACGACGATTTCACGGTCCGCACCCAGGAGGAAATCGCCGCCACGGCGACGGCGACGACCGAGACGATGACCGCGCTGCTCGCTGGAGTCGCCGTTATCTCTTTGGTGGTGGGTGGGATCGGGATCATGAACATCATGCTGGTCAGTGTCACCGAGCGAACGCGTGAGATCGGCACCCGCATGGCGGTGGGAGCTCATGGCCGCGATATCCTCACGCAATTTCTGATCGAGGCTATTTCGCTTAGTGCGGTCGGCGGGATCATCGGAATCATCACCGGTATCGCGGCCGCGAAAGTAATCGCGGCGATGAAGAATTGGCCCTCCCTTATTTCGCCTGCCTCCATCATCGTCGCGTTTCTCGTGAGCACCGCGGTAGGCGTCTTCTTTGGATTTTATCCCGCCCGCAAAGCCGCGCGGCTCGATCCGATCGAGGCGTTGCGCTACGAGTAAAGGGCGCGCGGATTCCGTGTTACGATTTAGGATTGCGGATGCGTTTGGACGGGACCCACTCGTCCCATTTGGATTCATAATCCGTGTAATGGATGAGATGGACGCCGTCCTTCACCTGCAAGATTGTCGCGGGATACCACTTCTTCTTCCAGCGCGCCTCGACTCGCGTTCCGACTGAATATTGAACTGGCTTGATCGGCCGGAGATCGGCGGTCTTCACCCACACGTCTTCATCATCCTCGTAACCGATGAAATGGATCTTGAACTTCTCGTCCCGCGCTTCAACGATCCGTCCGGCATACCAGCCGCCATCAGCGTCCCGGGCTTTGGCGCGCTCGCCGATTTTCGGATGAGCTGAAGACTCGGCGCGTGCCAAAACCATTTGCGCCTCGAACCCTTCCGTGGTGGCGAACGTCGAGAGCTGTTCCTCCGCCAGGCTCATGTCCGCGGAGAGGTGGGTGGCGAACTCTGCCAGGGTGACGGCGCCGTCGTGATTGAGGTCGACGTAAGCCTGCCCGCGCCAGCTGTCGAGAAGCGCATCGGAAAAAGTCCAGTGCTCGGTCGAAGATTCACTGGCGGAAGACGAAGTGACGCAGGCGTAGGCTGGGCGGCCGCGCTGCTTCGTCAGCGCCAGTGCGGCCTGGCCGGAGTAGCAGCAGTCGAGGAACCAAAGCACGCGGGCGCATTTGCTCTCGGATTTGATCTGCCCGGGGATCGAATTGACCGACCAGCCCAGGACTCCGTCATCGCCGGCATCGTAGGAGGCAAGGTAAACATCGTCGCCATCCTCCGACTTGGAGCCGTGCCCACAGTAATAGACGATCAATAGATCGTCCGAGCGCACCTTTTTCAGCTGGGCCGCGAACGCGTTGTCGATCTGCTCTTGGGTGGCTTGTTTGTCCTGGAGATAGGCGATTTGCGCTCCTGGAACTCCGCTTTGCTTGAAGAAATCGACGAGGCTTGCGTCCCGCCGATTCTCGACCGGGAACGACCCGAACATGTCGCGGTGCTTCCAATGCAAGACGCCGACCACGAAGACCCAGGTCTTTTGCGGCTCCCAGCCGAGTTCCTGGGCCGAGGCCGAGGTCGGAATCATAAACTGAAGCGCGGCCAGTGTTAATGAGCAAAACGCGAGCGGGATTTTCATTTGCGGCGGCAGTCTGCGCTGAGGAGAAGAGAGGTGGCAAGGAGATCGATCGGGTAGCGCACGCGTCTCGCGCGTTGGTTTTGGCGTCTCGCCGAAACAGTCTTTCCTTGGAGTCCGCGGTGGCGAGACGCCACCGCCCACACGCGAGACGCGTGCGCTACCCAGAGTTATCGTTCGCTCCCGGTTGACCGTGTGATGGCCGCATCCGAATCTCGCGCATGGAACAGCCGAATCGCTTTCAGAAACTGGTCGCGCAAGCAAAGCAGCACATTGTGGAGATCTGGCCGGCCGACGCTCGCAAACAGGCGGAAGCTGGCGGGGCGATTTTGATCGATGTGCGGGAAGAGGCCGATTGGCGCCAGGGCCATGCGCGAGGGGCCAGGCATCTCAACCGCGGCGCGATCGAGCTGGAAATCGAAGAGCAGATTCCCGACGTAAAGCAGCCGATCATTTGTTATTGCGGCGGAGGAAGCCGTTCCGCGCTGGTGGCGGAGAGTTTGCAGAAGATGGGATATGAGAATGTTCGTTCGCTCGCCGGCGGATTGCGCGCATGGAAGGAAGCGGGGCTGCCGATGCAAGAGAGTGAATAGTGAATAGTGACTGGTGAATAGTGACAGTGAATGGGAGGAGCCAACAATCCATTCACCGTTCACCGATCACTATTCACTTCCCCTATCCACCCACCGCCTGATAATGCCTCAGACCGCGCTTCCACATGAAGCGCGCGGCGGCCCAGGTTATCACCAGCCAGCCGGATTGAATCGCCAGGGCCTGCGCCATTTCCGCTCCGCGCAGGCGTTCCATGAAAATCGCGATGGGGCAGAAGAGTTCGTAATAGAACGGCAGCCACTTCATCACGGCCTGAATGCCGGCCGGCATGATGTCCACGGGAAACATCTGGCCGCCCAGGAAATATTCGAACGAGTAAACGATGAAAACGATGGTGGTGATCTCGAGAATCCAGAACGCCATCATCGCCAGGGTGTAGGTAATGAAGAACTGCATCAGCGCCGCCATGACCAGCGACACGAAAGCGCAGACGTAGGTCAACAAGTTCGACGGGAGGGTGATGTAGTCGCGGAAATAAAAAAGAATCACGATGATGGGCGGGATCGTGACCGCGGTGAAAACCAGGCGCCCGCTCAGGAAAATGCTGAAGCGGTAGGCGAGGTAGCTGACCGGCTTGGTCAGGAAGGAATTGATCTGGCCTTCGCGGATGTCGGCCGCGATCTGCCATTCGTCTTCCGTCGGCGTGACGAGGTTTGAGACGACGATGGTGAGCAAATAATAGTAGATCATCGAACCGTAGGTGTAGCCGTGCATGCCGCCGCCGGGTTCGTTGAAAATCGCGCGCCAAAGGAAGACGGTCCCCGCGAGTGGAATCAATCCGAAGACGGCGCGCAGAAAATAATTCCAGCGGTAAACGAAGGTGTTTTGCAGCCCGAGATTGAAAACGGTGAGGTACTTTTTCATTGGGCGGGTTGCGAGCGGGGATCGATCTTCCGGAGCGCGCGATCATGAAAATGGGATAGGAGCAGAAGCGCGGAAATGGCGCCCGTCAGCGCCAAAGCCATATCGGCTTGCGTGTCCCAGACGTCACCCTGGCTGCCGAGAAAATCGTCCGCGGCGGCTCCGCCAATGCGCGCCGCCCACCATTCAAGTAATTCGTAGAACGCGCTGATGGCCAAACAAACCGAGACGACAAAGAAAGGGAGCCATTTTTTGCGATTCAAAAGATTACAGCGAATGAAAATCTCGCGCGCGATTATGGCCGGGACGAAGCCTTGCATCAAATGACCCAGCCGGTCGTAATGATTGCGCTTCCAGTCAAAAATGGCGCCGAGCCAGTCGAAGGCTGGGACGCGCGCGTAGGTGTAGTGTCCGCCCACGAAAAGGACGCAAATGTGCAGGGCGATCAACACGTAACACAAGCTGGTAAATTGAAAGCGGCGATGAGTGGCGAGCAGGAGGATGATTCCCGCGAGGCCGGGTGAGATTTCCAGCCACCACGTGAAGGGATGGTATGGGCGCCAGCCCGACCAGCAGAAGACGATGACCACAATGAAAAGCAGCGCGACATGAAACGTGCGTGGTTTCATCAGGGCGTGGCCGCGGTTTGCTGCGCGAGTTCGACCGCGAGATTGATCGCAGCGATCATGCTATCGGCCCGGGCAACGCCTTTGCCGGCAATCTCGAAAGCGGTGCCGTGATCCGGGCTCGTCCGGGGAAAGGGAAGGCCCAGGGTTACGTTCACTCCTTCATGGAAGGCATGCAGCTTCAATGGAATGAGGCCCTGATCGTGATACAGGCAGAGGACTCCGTCCCAATCGCCCCTCGCCGCGTGATGGAAAATGGTGTCGGGCGAAAAGGGCCCGGCGAAGACTGGTGATTGGTGACTGGGGACTGGTGACTGGGAATTCAATTCGGCGATCGCCGGCGTAATGATCTCGATCTCCTCGCGGCCGAGGGCACCGGATTCGCCGGCGTGCGGATTTAAGCCCGCGACGGCAATCCGCGGGTTCGGGATCCGGCGGCGATGGAGAAAGTCCTCGAGCAGCAAACCGACTCGGACGATCTCGTCTTTGCGCAAAGCGGCAGCGACTTCACGCAGGGGCAAATGCGCCGTCACGAGCGCCACGGTCAGCTTTCCGCCCGTGAGCAGCATCGCGAAATTCCTGATACCGCAACGAGCGGCGAAGAATTCGGTTTGGCCCGGAAATTGGAAGCCAGACTCGTACATCCGCGCCTTATGAATCGGTCCCGTCACGACGGCCTGAATTTGGCCGCGGAGCGCCAGGGCAGCGGCCTCTTCCAGGGCGTCGAAGGCCGCGCGGGCGGTTTCCCTCGTTGGCTGGCCGGGCGGGCAGGCAATCGTTTGTCCAATGACCGAATATTCCGCGGTTTCGGGCAGACGCCCGGAAGCGAGCGCCGCCCGCACGATTTCCGGGCCGATGCCGGCGGGATCGCCGAGAGTAATGCCGATGCGACACCGCATCGCGCATTGTCATCAACTAGGCGGTGACTCGCAAGGTGGATCGAGCGCTCCGTCGCTCGATGACATAGTGTCGCGGCGAGCCGCGCTCAATCTAACATCGCGCGGGGACCGCGCGATCCACCAACATCGTTCCGCTAGAAAGTGCGGATGTAAGCCTTCTGGCGCAGGCCGCCGAGCCAGAGCTCCTGCTGGCGCTGCGACTCTTCCTGCATCAATTTTTTCTCGATCTCAGGCCGAAGCTTGGCGAATGACGGCGTCTCGCCCCCGCGCTTTTCGTCGACCTTGAGAATGTAATAATTCGGGCCCAGTTCGACCACGTGGCTGACTCTGCCAGCCGGGAGATTGAAAGCGACTTTCTCGAGAGGCGCCGCCAGGGTCTTGCGCTCGATCCATCCCCAATCACCGCCCTGATCGCGCGTGGCGTCTTCCGAGTACATTTGCGCCATGCGGTCAAACGGGGCCCCATCAGCCAGCTTGCCGAGGATTTCCTCCGCAATCGCCTTCTGGGCCGCCGCCTTCCCTTCGGCGGCGCCGGTCGGGATCATGATCATGCGCAATTTCACCTGCTCCTTGGCCGTGAATTCCGACCGGTGTTTCGCGTAGTATTCGGCGATTTTCGCCGGTGGAATCACTGTGGTCGTTTTCACGTTCTTGGTCCGCATCGCCTGGACGATGATCCGTTCCTTCTCCTCTTTCTTGAACGCGCTCAGCGAATAATTCTGCGCCTGGAGGGTTTTGATGAAGGTCTGGCGATCGCCCCCGAAATTGTCCCGGATGATATCGTTCACGCGCTGCTCGACGAAATACTCGGGGAGTTCGAACTTTTCTTTGACGAACGACTGCACAATCAGCTGGCGGTCGATTAAATCCTTCAGCGCCGCCTCCCGGGCCGCCTTGATCTGTTTCGCGAGTTCCTCTCCCTTGAACTGCGAATGCAATAATCTCTCGCGCGGCCCGGAAATCCCGCGCACTTGCGAAAAGGTGATGATATCGCCATTTACGATGGCCGCGATCCCGTCCACCACCTGGCTTTCGGCCGCGAGGGCACCGCGGCAGAGCGGAGAAAATAGCAGCGCAAACGCAGCCAGGGTTGCTATAAATAAGGGGCGAATCATGGGCTCTATATTTTTTTGATCAGTTCCAAAACTTCGAGGAGTTGCCGGTCGATTTTATCAGTACTAATGCGAGGGAATTTGCCCCCCACAAGTAGAAAATCCCCACGCCGGGTGAGCATTAATTTGTCTTCGCGCACTTCGACTCGAGTGACGCCGGCCTTTGCCGCAGCGAGTTTGATTTCGGTTAGAATCAGCAAATTGTCAACCGCCGGCGGGAATTTCCCGAACCGGTCGCGCCAGTCTTTCCGCAGACGGTCCCACTGCTCGCGCGACGTGATTTCCGCCAGATGCCGATAGGCCTGGATGCGGAGCACGGGGTCGGCGACGAAGTTTGTGGGAAGGAAGGCCGGCACCCGCGCCTCCGGCCCGAGTTGCGCGAACTCGGGTTCGTTCGTCGCGACAAAATCGAGGCGCACCACCACCTCCAGGCGCGCCCTCGACTTTTGACCCTTCAATTGGGCGACGGCCTGCTTGAGGAGCTGGCAATACAGATCAAAACCGACCGCCATGATGTGGCCGCTCTGGGCGGTGCCGAGGATGCTTCCGGCGCCGCGAATTTCGAGATCGCGCATCGCGATGCGAAAGCCGGCGCCTAACGAGCTGTATTGCTTGATGGCGTTGATCCGTTTGCGCGCCGCGCCCACGGTCATCATCTCGCGCGGGAGAAGCAGGTAGGCGTACGCTTTGTGCTCGGCGCGGCCCACGCGTCCGCGCAATTGATAGAGATCGGCGAGTCCGAACCGGTCCGCGCGGTCGATGACGATGGTATTCGCGTTCGGAATATCCAGGCCGCTTTCGATGATCGTCGTGCAGACAAGGACATCGATTTTGCCGGCCACGAAGCGCGCCATGACGGACTCCAGTTCATCCGAGTCCATCTGCCCATGGCCAAATTCGACGCGCGCCTGAGGACAAAGCTCGGCGATCCGGTCGCGCGTCTTCTCGATGGAATGGACCCGGTTGTGCAGGAAATAAACCTGACCCTGGCGCTCGAGTTCGCGGTTGATCGCGTCGCGAATAATCCGCTCATCGTATCCGCACACGACCGTTTCAACGGGCAGGCGATTCAGCGGCGGCGTCTCGATCGTGGACATATCTTTCACGCCCACCAGGGAAAGGTAGAGCGTCCGGGGGATGGGCGTGGCCGAGAGAGTGAGGACGTCCACCAGCTTGAAGAGCTCCTTGAACTTTTCCTTGTGCAGGACGCCGAAGCGTTGCTCTTCGTCGATCACCACAAGACCGAGGTCCTTGAAAATCACGTCGCCGGAAATGAGCCGGTGCGTGCCGATGACAATATCGACCCCGCCCTCGCGCAGAAGCTGGAGGACTTTGCGCTGCTCGGCGTGCGAACGGAAACGGCTGAGCATTTCGATCCGGACCGGGTAATCGAGCATGCGCTGCCGGAAGGTTTCGTAATGTTGTTGCGCGAGGACGGTGGTCGGCGCCAGGACGGCGACCTGTTTGCCTTCCATGACCGCCTTGAACGCGGCCCGAATCGCCACCTCGGTTTTTCCAAAACCGACATCGCCGCAGATCAAGCGATCCATCGAACGCGGTTGCTCCATGTCGCGCTTGGTGGCGGCGATGGCCGTGAGCTGGTCCGGCGTCTCCCGGTAGGGGAACGAATGTTCGAACTCGCTCTGCCACCTGGTGTCCGCCCCGAAAGCGTGGCCGAGCTGGGTTTCGCGCTCGGCCTGGACGGCCAGCATCTTGCCGGCGTAGTCGAAGATCGAGGCGACCGCGTTCTTCTTTGCCCGCGCCCACCTGGCATCCGCGAGCGAGCTGAGCGGCGGGGATTTCTTGCCGACGCCGACATAGCGCGAGACGAGATACGCCTGCTCGAGCGGGACGTAGAGTTTCGATTCATTTGCGAATTCGAGCGCCAGGACCTCCTGCATGCCGCCGCTCTGCGTCGGAACGCGCATCAATTGCAGAAAACGGCCGACGCCGTGCTCGAGGTGAACGATGAGATCGCCTTCGTTGAGCTCGCTGAAATCGATCTGGGCCCGGTTGCGGCTGAGCTTTTCCGCACGTTGCAACCGCCGCCGTCCGTGCGCCGTGTAGCGGCCGAAAAGTTCCGCGGCCGAGAGCACCACGAGGCTTCCGGCGGGAAACGTGAAACCGCGTGGGAGCGTGCCTTCGACCAGTTCGATGCCCTCGAGACCGCCTGCGCCGTCTCCCATGATCTCACGGAAGCGCTCGATCTCGCCTTCGGTCTGAAAGTAAATGACGATGCGGGAACCGGCCGAGCGCCACTCAGTCAATCGCGCTGAAAACTGGGCTCGTTTTGCTTCCACCAGCATGAAGTCGCCCACGGTGAAATCGCCGATGTCGCATTCCGCGAACGCGCCGCGAAAGTCCTCCGGCTCCTCGCCTCCCAGCCAGCCTTCGCCAATCAGAATATCGGCTTCCCCGTTTTCTTCCGGTTCGATCCCGACGCGAAGATGACTCGGCGCGATATAATCGCGGACCGTTCCCGTCTGATCTTCCGCGGCCGCGAGCAGGATCTCGACGTTCTGCAGGTTCCGCACCGAAGTTTGTGTGTCGACGGCGAATTCGCGCAGCGATTCAACGTCATCCCCGAAAAATTCCACGCGAA
The DNA here is from genome assembly GCA_035556975.1 of Chthoniobacterales bacterium. Taxonomy (GTDB): domain Bacteria; phylum Verrucomicrobiota; class Verrucomicrobiia; order Chthoniobacterales; family UBA10450; genus AV80. The sequence continues at coordinate 130,721 of DATMEN010000037.1, read as the reverse complement.
CCGGCCGCTGGGCCTGCCAGGAAAACAAATCCAGAATTCCGCCGCGAACGGCGAACTGGCCCCGGGTGGTGACCTGCGCGACGCGCTCGTAACCGGCGGCGACCAGCGCTTCGATCGTGCGCTCCATGGGCTCGCGCCGGCCGCGTCGAAGCGCCAAAACCGCCGAATTGAGCGCGGCTGGATTTGGGGCCGCCTGATCGAGCGCCGCGCGAGTGGCAATGATCACGTGCGGACCTTTGTCCCGCTGGACGCGGTTCAGGAGCGCGAGCCGTTCCGCCGCGATTTCCGGATCGGGCAGAATGTTTTCCACGGCGGCGAACTCGGCCTCCGGCAGGAAGAGCGCTTCCGGCAGCCAGTTCAGGAGGCTCTCGAAAAGCAACTCCTGCGACCGAACGGTCGGGCAGAGGACCCAGATCGTTTCGGGAATCTTTCCGGCGATCGCGGCGACAAGAAAGGCCTGCGCCGGTTCGATCACGTGCGAAAACGCGACGGGACGCCGGCCGCTTTCGAGCTCACGCAATTTTCGCGAGATCGGGTCCGCTTCGGCTGCCACGGAGGGCAGGGGATCGCGTGAAGATTCTTCCACTGGCAAGGTTTCGCCGGATCGACGGGAACTTCAAACAACGGAAGCGCGCTTTCCAATCCGCGCCTGCTTAAGACTCCTGCTCTTGATCCTAATCCTGATCGTGATCTTCTTCGCCGAGTTCACCCATTTCACAGGCAGATCATGAGTAGGATCATGATCAGGAGCAGGAGTGCCCGCTAAAGATCGCGGCCGACGGCGTTGGCCACCGCGCGCAAACGCGGCACGAGCCTGGCCAGCATATCGGGGATGAGCGCTTGTTCGCCATCGCTCTTTGCCAGATCAGGGGAGTCGTGGACTTCGAGCATGATCGCGTCCGCGCCCGCGGCCACGGCGGCGACCGACATTTGCGGAATGAACTCGCGCAGGCCGACGCCATGAGTCGGATCGACCACCACCGGCAAATGCGTTTTCGACTTGAGAATCGGCACTGCGTTCAAGTCCAGCGTGTAACGCGTTTCGGTTTCGAAGGTGCGAATGCCTCGCTCGCAGAGAAGCACATTCATATTGCCCTCGCTCAGGATATATTCGGCGCTCATGATCAGCTCGTTGATCGTGGCGCTAAATCCCCGTTTTAGCAGGACGGGCAGGTGACTGCGGCCAACTTCCTTCAAGAGGGAAAAGTTTTGCATGTTGCGCGCTCCGATCTGGAGGCAATCGGCGTAACGCTCCACAATCGGGAGGTCGCGCGCGTCCATGATTTCGGTGATGACGGGCAGGCCGGTCTCGTTGCGCGCGTCCGCGAGGAACCGGAGGCCGTCTTCCTGCAAACCCTGAAAGCTGTACGGGGAGGTGCGGGGCTTGAAGGCGCCGCCACGCAGAATGCGCGCGCCACATTCCTTGACTGTGCGCGCGATGGAGAGGAGCTGTTCGCGGCTTTCGACCGAGCAGGGTCCGCAGATGAGCGCCACCGCGGAATCGCCGCCGATGCTCACTCCGCAAATGTCCACGGTCGAGGCCGCGCCCCGGAATTCATACGAGGCAAGCTTGTAAGGCTTGTCCACGGGAACGATCGCTTCTACCCCCGGCATGGCGACGAATGGGTTGTCACGCATGCAATCCTCCGACCCCACAACGCCAATGATGACACGGGAAGCGCCGCGGCTGACATGGGCCTCAAGCCCGCATTCGCGCACGCGCGCCACGACCCGCTCGATCTGCTCTTCGGTGGCGTTTGGTTGAGTGATAATGATCATGGTGCGCCCAGCGGGAACACGATCATGTCGCCGGGAAAGGCTAAGTGCAAGCCGGGAGGCGAGTGGTTTTCAACCCCGCCTCTAATGAGTAACGGTGACTGGCGTGCCGAGCGAGACGGACCTGAAGAAACTCTCCGCCATGAATTCAGGCATTCGGATACAGCCGTGGGAGGCTGGATACCCCGGGAGATAGCCTGCGTGCAGCCCGACGCCGCTCGAGGTAAGGCGCATGAAATAGGGCATGGGAGCCCCTTTGAAACGCGTGCCGGGCGGCTTCGGGTCCTTATTCACCCCCACGTTGGCCACGACGACGTTGCCGGCGGAATCGACGTAGTCGCCGTACAAATTCGAAACATGATCGGGATCTTTCTCCATGATCTTATAGCTGCCGCTCGGGGTCCCGGTTCCTTCGCGGCCAGTGGAAAGTTGGGACACTCCGACGAGCTGCCCCCCTTTGTAAAAATAGGCGCGCTGTTCGCCTAACCTTATTTTGATGGATGGTTTCCCGGAAGCTCCATCCCCGTCCCAATACGAGACGCTGTCCTGAGGAGCGGTCGGGGCGACCGGGTGGCTGCCGTAGACGCCGCCCATGTAATCGCTCCCGGCTGGACCGTCCCCTTCGCAAGCGGACAGCAATAAGGCCACCGAGGCGGAAAAAAACAGAGCCAGCAAGCGAAAAGATGAGCGGGGCATAAGAGCGGAATTTCGGAACGACGCCTGTACCGCTCCAGAAGTGGAAAGTCAAGATGACCTGCGCAAAGGGTGGTGGTGAGGGACCGTCCGGCCGCGGCGGGTGCTGGCTTGTATTCTGCTTTTTCTGGCGGAGAATTGCGACCGTTCGCCGCCTGCCGTAACGCCTTCATGCCCACCTACGAATACTCCTGCGAGAAGTGTGGGAAGACCTTCGAGACCTACCAATCGATGCGCGATGAAGCGCTCCGCGAATGTCCGAAGGAACTTTGCCGGCAAAAAAAATGGGGACACGGCAAGGTCAAGCGGCTCCTCGGGACGGGCGCAGGCTTGATCTTCAAGGGCTCAGGATTCTATATTACCGACTACCGCAGTAACTCTTACAAGGAAGGCGCGAAAAAGGATGCGCCGGCAGCCCCGGTCGCGAGCGGTGAAAAATCTTCCGGGACCAAAGAGAGCGGCGGCAGCGCAACGGCCTCGACGCCAGCGAAGGCGGCCGAGGTGAAACCAACAAAGCAGGCGACCAAATGATCAAGTTAGTTTGTCCGGAGTGCCAGCGCCAGAACGAGCCCGAACGCATTTATTGCCACGATTGCGGCGCGCGGCTTGATCGATCGGCCCTGGCGAAAGTCGCGCCCAAGGGGGAAGACCCGAAGGAGACGCACCGTCGCCTGCACAAGTTGTTCGATCCGGGCCGCGTCAAGATGCGCCTCCTGTTTTTCAAGATCAGCAAACTCGTCCTTGGGGCGGCCGCGCTGGCGGTGCTCATTGAGATGTTCCTGCCGCCCCGGGAGCTTCCCGAGCGGGTGAAGAACATCGAGTTGCAACAGATCAACCTCGACCTGGAAAACGCCATCACCAATCACAGCGCGGCGCCGCTGCAATATAGCGACGGGCAGGTGAACGACTACCTCGTCAACGTGGTGAAGAACAAACGTGCGGCCTTGAGCAAATTTCTGGAATTCGAACGCGCCTTCGTGAAGTTCGACGAGGGAGTGTGCCGAATCACCGCGGAGCGATCGTTATTGGGCTTTTCCGTTTACCATGCCATCTCCTACAGGGTCGCTTTGCAAAATGGGACCGTGACCACTTCAGCTAACGGAGGCAACATCGGGCGGATGCCGATTCACCCAATGATCATGAAGTACGGCGATGTCCTCTTCGCCGACTTGTGGGCCGTTTTGGACCGCGACAAGAAAACGGTGTCAAAGATGGCCGCGATCGAGTTCCATCCGAAAACTGTAATTCTGCACGCGAAGTCACCAGGGGCGGCGGCCGCCCCGGCCGCCCCCACCGAGCCGCAACCCGCGGCCACCCCCACGCCAGAAGCGTAACTCCATTACTCTCGCGGGATCTTCGCGAGACCCATCGTCGCGAACAACCTTCGCGCTACGGGTCCCGCGGGCCGATGATGACGTCGATCGTTTTCCCGCTCGCATTTCGCTTCGGCGTTTGGGATTCTTTCGCCATCCCCCCCCCATGTTTTATTGCGCCAGCCTCACCCTGCTGGGCGTTCTGGCTTGCGCTTCTCCTGCCGCGGCCACCACGCCGGAACGCAGTGTCAGCACCTCCCGGCAATTCGTGGTTTACGGCCCCAACCTGGGGTTGCGCAGTGCGATTTGCGATCTGGCCGAGAGGACCAAGCGCGACCTTCTTCAGCGCCTCGGGCGGCGAGATGAATGGTCCACACCGATCGTGATTCGCGCGCAATATCCCCAGGCGAATTTGCCGGACAGCCCGCGGGCCGCCTTGAATTTTAGCCAGACTGGCTTTGGCCTGAAGTTGCAATTGGATCTCATCATGGCGCCCGATGTGACGCAGCGGGAAATCCGGCGCGAGCTTCTCGGCGCCCTTCTCCTGGAAGTAATGTACCGGAGCGCCGCTGACCTGGGCGCCGGAACAGCCTACATTCATCCGCCCGATTGGCTGCTCGATGGACTCCAGGCACGGACCGGAAGCGGAGCTGAGGCTTTGGCGGCGGCCGCGGCTGCGCAAAAACTGCTTTCCCTCGAGGAATTCCTCCAACAGAGACCTGAATTGCTCGAGGCCTCCGGCCGTTCGCTCTACGGCGCCTATTCCGTCGCGCTGGTGGAGCTTCTAACGCGTTTGCCCAATGGGCGGCAACGCCTGGCCCGCTTCGTCTCCGATCTTCCAGCCGCTTCCAATGACGCCGTAGCGGATTTTCAAATGCATTTCCCAGAGCTGATCGATCCGACCGGCGGCTCGACCCAGGCGTGGATTTCGCACATCGCTCGCTTGGCCGTCCGCCGATCCGGCCAATTGTTGAGCGGGCAGGAGACCGAGCGGATTCTCAAGGAGATGTTGAGCCTGCGAATCTCGAACGCCGTCTCGGAAAGAAAATATGATTTGCATGAGTTTCCGGGGTTCCTGCGCGAGCCGTCGGCCAGGCCCGCTCTCACCAGTCTGGATCGGACCTTGAGCGCTTTTGTCGCACGAGCCAATCCGATTTATCGGCCCGTGATCTACGAGTACGAAAAAATCACCGCGCGGCTGGCCCGTGGGAAAACGCATGGAATCGCGGACCGCCTGGCCCAGCTTCTTGAAGCGCGCAAGCGGATCGCCGCGCAAATGGGAAAGATCGATGATTACATGAATTGGTTTGAGGCCACTCAGTCGCGTGGGCCGAGCGGAGCCTTCGCCGATTATATGAAAGCCGCCGATGCCGCGGTTCGGCTGGAACAGAGGCGCGATCCCATTTCGGTTTATGTCGACTTCCTCGAGGTGCAGTTTCAGAATTAGTCGCCATGCACAAATCGCTCCCCAACACGATTGACTATGTCGAGATGCCCTCGAACGACCTTGCCGCCACCAGGGATTTCTTCACCCAACTTTTCGGGTGGCCGTTCCAGGATTACGGGCCGGATTATTGCGCCTTCGATGACGGACGAATGACCGGGGGGTTCTTCGCTTCCGAGAAAACGTGGAGCGTGGCGGGCGGCGCGCCGCTGGTTGTTTTTTATCATTCAGACCTGGAGAAAATTTGCGCCGACGTTGGCCGGCTCGGCGGAAAAATTACGCGTGATATTTTTGAATTCCCCGGCGGCCGGCGTTTTCACTTCGAGGCGCCGGGTGGCGGCGAGTTTGCCGTCTGGTCGGAGTAGCCTTGGCCCCGCCGCGCCCGCACGTGGCAGCCCGTCCATACGGACGAAAAAAAAGGGCTCTACTTTGCCGCGCAACATGGTAAATCTCCTCGGCATCACGCGACATGCAGCGGACCAACCCTCCCGGGTGAAGAGAGTCATAACCTTCTGACCGGGGGATAAATTGGAGAATCAGGACAATGCTGAAGAAAATATTTGGTTATTCCACGCTCCCGTTACTGTTGCTTTTCGGAATCAGTTGGCAGTCTTCTCAAGCCCAATTCCCAGCGGCAAATCCGGAAGCACGGACCGGCACCCTGGAAAAGATGATCGTTGGGAGTGGAAACGTCACGATGGATCTCGATCTGGACCGGCTCAACGGAGCCAGCCCAACGGCGCCCGGAACGAAGCGGGAGAGCGTGCGTTTCGAAGCGGGCCCCAATTCTTTCTTTACCATCATCGTTTTCAACAATGTCCTGCGCACGGCGGAGCCGGGTTCGATCGGGTTGGTCTGGGGGAACTCGGCGGTTCTTCCCGAGCCCTTGAATGAATCCTCCAACCGGCTGGTCATCGAAAAAATCTCTTCGGATACGTCTTTCGACCTGGTTGTCCGCGACGGGAAAACGGGCTTTGTCTTTTTCAACATTGAAGGAAGTCTCTATGAGTACGATGCCGCCGCCCGTTCGCTCAGCATCAAGGGCGGCCGGCTGCTGATGTCGGACGAGCTGGCGCGCAAGCTGGGGCGTCCTGGCGAAGCGAGGACGATCGTGGGTGAAGTTTCGATCGCCGCGACCGTGTATCCGATCGAAGTCACCACAATCGTCAACGGCGCAGCGCGATCGGTGACCATGCCTCCCCGAGGCGGCGGAGATCCGAGTGTTCCGGAGGGTTCGGTGCCGGGACCCGATGTCATCGTGGGAGTGCTGCCGGATCTAGTCCAATTTGGCAGCAGCGGGACCCAGGTCGGCCTGGGGCTGGCCACGACCTCCTGCAATAACGGAGCCGTGGAATTGAACTGGTTCGAGATGCCCCAGACAGACCATCCGGTCATTCCGCAAAACCTCTATCGAATGAGCGGCGGATCGAGTAACGACGAGCGCTTTGAGCAAATCGGCCAGTCCTGGCTAAAGCATGCGTTCTTTGCCTTGCAAGGCAACGCCTGCGGTTTCGGCTGCACTCCTTCCCAGACCGGTGGGACGCATCTCGGCGTGGGATGCTCCGATCCCTACGATGCGCAACTGAATGCGAGTCAAAATGGTTTGGGTTCGCGCGCCTGGGTGCATCCATTTACTGGCGCTTTCCCATCGACTGCAGAAAGCCACTCGGGCCATAGTCACACCGGCACGTCTCACCGGCTCGTGGTGGAACGGGACGACCTGAACACGACCCTGAATCCGGGCGCGACCTATTACGCCGAAGCCCAATATGTCACGCCCCACGAGTACGCCTGGTGCCAGACTCATCCCGGGGAATGCAACATGTACAACAACGTCTCCTACCGTCGATTCAATGTTAGCGGAACGACGAGTTTCACCTTTTCCAGCGTGGGCTCCACGGTGCGAACGACTCCTGCGATCAATGCCTGGACTGGCGCAACCGTCAACGTATTCGAGCCGGTTCCGGGAACCGATGGCCGGGCCTTCATCGCCTACAAGGTGACCAATCCCTCCACCGGCGTTTGGCATTATGAATACGCGATCTTCAATGAGAATCTCGATCGCTCGATTCAATCCTTTGGCGTACCCTTGGGAAGCGGAATAACGGTGAGCAATCTTGGGTTTCACGCTCCGATGAACCATCCGGCCTTTGCGAACGATGGGACACAAGGAAGCGCCGGTTACAGCAACACCCCCTGGACCCCGAATCAAACCGCCGGCGATCTGACCTGGAGCACGGAGACTTTTGCGCAGAACCAGAATGCGAACGCCATTCGCTGGGGGACTTTGTATAATTTCCGTTTTGATTCGAACCGTCCGCCGGTAGCTGCGAACGCGACAATCGGCTTCTTCAAGACAGGCGCGCCGATCACTGTTGGGATTCAAGCCCCAGCACCGGATGGCGCTCCGACACCAACACCAACTCCCGCTACGCCGACGCCGACCCCTGCTACGCCCACGCCGACCCCTGCAACGCCGACACCAACATCAACCCCGTCGCCGCCCCCAGAACCGACGCTGACGCCCACACCGACAGCAACCCCGACGCCACCGACAACTCCGACGCCGACATCGACTCCAACTCCGACGCCGGGACCGACCTCGACCCCAACGCCGGGTGCGACAGCGACGCCGACACCCATTCCAAGTTCACAGGCAGTCAACCTTTCGACGCGCATGTTTATCCAGACCGGTGATAACGTGGGCGTCGGAGGCTTCATCATTACCGGGAGCGTCACCAAGCATGTGCTCATTCGCGCCATCGGACCTTCCTTAACAGCTGTGCCTGATCCGCTGGCCGATCCGACGCTCGAACTGAACGGTCCTGGGAGCTTTGTCACAACGACCAACGACAACTGGCAGGACGACCCGGTGCAGAAGGCCTTGATCGAGGCGACAGGCATCCCACCGACCCACGACCTCGAAGCAGCGATCGAAGCGAGACTGGCGCCCGGCGCGTATACCGCGGTGATGCGAGGGAACAATAACGGCACGGGTGTGGGCCTGATAGAAATCTACGATCTCAACCCGGGAGCGGGCTCGAAACTGGGCAATATCAGTACGCGGGCCTTTGTCAGTACGGGAGACAACATCGTGATCGCGGGCTTCGTCCTGGGAGGCAACAATGCTCCTGACCGCGTCATAGTGCGCGGGATTGGCCCAAGCCTGACTGCTCTTGGAGTGCCGAATGCGCTGGCCAATCCGACCCTGGAGCTGCGCGATAGTAACGGAGCGATGGTGATGGGGAATAACGACTGGCAGGATAACGCGGCGCAAGCGGCGGAACTGAGTGCGGCGGGCCTGGCGCCAAGCAATCAATTGGAGTCTGGGATAGCGGCGACGTTGCCGCCGGGGCTTTACACCGCACTGCTGGCGGGGCAAAACAATGGCACTGGCGTCGGTTTGGTTGAGGTCTACGACCGCGGGCCGCCGTAGCGACACCCTGGCGGCGTTCCGGGATGTAGATTGGAGGATCAAGACAATGCTGAAGAAAACATTTACTTATTTCACGCTCCCGTTGCTTTTGCTTTTCGGCACCAGTTGGGAAAATTCTGAAGCGCAGTTTTCGGGGAAAAGCCCAGAGGGGCCGACCGACACTCTGCAAAAGATGATCGTCGCGAGTGGCAACGTCGCGATGGATCTCGATCTGAACCGGCTCCAGGGGATCAGCTCCGCGGCGGGAGAATCGAAACGGGAGAGCGTGCGTTTCGAGGTGAATCCAAATTCCTTTTTTACCATCCTTGTCTTCAATGATGTTTTGCGGGCGCTCCAGCCGGGATCGATGGCGATGCTCGGGGGAAATTCGGCGATTCTTCCCGCGCCGTTGGGTGCAGCCTCCAACCGGCTGGTGATCGAAAGCACCTCCCCGGGTGGCGATTATGAACTCATCGTTCGCGATGGTGAAACAGGTTTCGTCTTTTTCGGTATCCAAGGACAGGAATACGATTACGACGCCAACGAGCACTTGCTCAGGATCAATGGAGGAAGACTTCTCGTGACCCAGGAGTTTGCCACGCAGCTGGGGTCTTCGGTGGAAGCCGGGTCTGTCGTAGGAAAAATCACGATTACCGCCACCATGCGCGCGATCGAAATTACGCAGGTGGTTAACGGCGAAACGACGTCGGCCGCAATGCCTGCGGTCGGGACCAGGCCGGGTCCCGATGTCATTGTCGGGGTCCTCAGCGGGTTAGCGCAATTTGGGAGCAGCGGGACCCAGGTTGGCCTCGCCGTAGGAACTGACGCCTGCAATCCGGGAGTCGTGGATTTGGATTGGTTTGCTAATCCGAGCAATAACCACCCGGTGATTCCGCAAAATCTTTATCGAATGAGCGGTGGCGCCACGAATGACGAGCGTTTTGAGCAAATTGGCCAATCCAGTGTGAAACATGCGTTCACGGCCGCTTCAAGCAACACCTGCGGACTCGGTTGCAATGGCGTGGGTGGCAGCCGTCTGGGCTCTGGCTGTTCGGATCTTTACAGCGCCGGTCTCAATGCGGGCCCTAGTTTGGGCTCCCGCGCCTGGATAAATCCGTTTACCGGCGAATTCCCGCGCAACGATTCGGAGACACCTAACAACAGCCACGGCGCACATACGCACACGGGCACGTCGCACAGGATTCTCGTAGAAATCGACGACCTGAACACCACGCTGAATTCCGGTGCGACCTATTGGGCCGAAGGACAGTACGTCACGCCGCATGAGTATGTCTGGTGCCAAACGCATCCCGGCGAATGCAACATGAACAACAACGTCTCCTACCGGCGTTACAATGTCACCGGGACGACCAGTTTCACCTTTCAAGCTGTGACGGGACACTCCACGGTGCAAGAGGCCTCCGCCATCCGCGCGTGGACTGGCGCGACAATGAACCAGATCGAGCCTGCTCCGGGAGTCGATGGCATTGGATTGGTCGGCTGCAAGGTGACGAACCCATCGGCCGGAGTCTGGCATTACGAGTACGCGGTCTATAACCAGAACATCGATCGCGCGATTCAATCGTTCAGCGTTCCCCTGGGGCCTGGCATTAGCGTGAGTAACATAGGGTTTCATGCGCCGCCTCAGCATCCTGGATGGGCAGCTGATGGGACCGTGGGGAATGCCGGCTACAGCAGTACACCGTGGAATCCCGTGCAGGATGCCGGTTCTCTGAGCTGGAGCTCGGAGACTTTTGCGCAGAACCAGAACGCGAACGCGATTCGCTGGGGCACGTTGTATAACTTCCGTTTCGATTCGAATCGTCCGCCGCAGGCCGTGAACGCGACTGTCGGCTTCTTCAAGACGGGGGCGCCAATCACCGTTGGGGTTCAAGGCCCTTCTCCGGATGGCGCAGCGACACCGACACCGCCGCCTCCTGCTACGCCGACGCCAACACCACCTCCGGCTACACCGACGCCAACCCCGACACCACCTCCCCCGACCCCGACTCCTGCTACGCCAACCCCGACGCCGCCTCCAACCACGCCGACGCCGCCTCCTCCTACGCCGTCACCGTTTATTAAACCAGATCTTGCTCTGACCAAGACCGATTCGCCCGACCCGGTCCAGGTGGGGGAGAATCTGACCTACACCATAACGATAGCTAACCTCGCACCCATGAGCGCGGGGGAGGTCACCATGACGGATGTCTTGCCGGCGGGCGTGGACTTTGTTTCTGTCACTCCAAGCCAGGGTACGTGCATCAGCACTGGGTTTCCTACAATTCACTGCAGCCTGGGCGTTGTCAGCGAGCTGGCCAATGTAACCGTGACCGTCGTGGTCACACCCACGGCAGCCGGCACGCTCTCGAATACAGCCACTGTCAGCACCACCGCTGAGGATGCCAACCCGGACAACAACTCGGACACGGAGCTGACTACGGTCATTCCGGCGTCAACCCCAACACCGCCTCCTGCCACCCCGACGCCGCCTCCGGCTACGCCGACGCCGCCTCCCCCAACGCCAACGACTACGCCCACACCCATTCCAGCTTCACAGGCCGTTAACCTTTCGACGCGGATGTTCATCCAGACCGGTGATAACGTGGGCGTCGGGGGCTTCATCATAACGGGGAGCACCACTAAACATGTGCTCATTCGCGCCATCGGTCCTTCCTTGGCAAGTGTGCCTAATCCGCTGGCCGATCCGACGCTCGAACTGAATGGTCCTGGGAGCTTTGTCACGACGACCAACAATAACTGGCAGGATGACCCGGTGCAGAAGGCGTTGATCGAGGCGACAGGCATCCCACCGACTCACAATCTCGAAGCGGCGATCGAAGCGAGACTGGCGCCCGGGGCCTATACCGCGGTGATGCGAGGGAACAATAACGGGACGGGTGTGGGCCTGATAGAAATCTACGATCTCAACCCGGGAGCGGGCTCGAAGCTGGGCAATATCAGTACGCGGGCCTTTGTCAGCACGGGAGACAACATCGTGATCGCGGGCTTCGTCCTGGGAGGCAACAATGCTCCTGACCGCGTAATCGTGCGCGGGATTGGCCCGAGTCTGGCTGCTCTTGGAGTGCCGAATGCGCTGGCCAATCCGATCCTGGAGCTGCGCGACGGTAACGGAGCGATGGTGATGGGGAATAACGACTGGCAGGATAACGCGGCGCAGGCAGCGGAACTGAGTGCGGCGGGCCTGGCGCCCGTCAATCAATTGGAGTCTGGGATAGCGGCGACGTTGCCGCCAGGGCTTTACACCGCTCTGCTCGCTGGGCAAAACAACGGTGTGGGCGTCGGTTTGGTTGAGGTCTACGACCGCGGGCCGTAGCGACGATCGGGCGGCGCGTCAGGCGATAAATTGGAGAACTAGAACATGCTGAAGAAAACATTTACTTATTTCACGCTCCCATTGCTTTTGCTCTTCGGCACCAGTTGGGAAAATTCTGAAGCGCAGTTTTCGGGGAAAAGCCCGGAGGGGCCGACCGGCACTCTCGAAAGGATGATCGTCGGGAGCGGCAACGTCGCGATGGACCTCGATCTGGATCGGCTCAACGGGGTCAGCTCAGCGGCGCGAGGAGCGAAACGAGAGAGCGTCCGTTTCGAAGTGGACGCCAATTCGTTCTTCACGGTCCTTGTCTTTAACGATGTTCTGCGCGGCCCCGAGCCGGGCTCGATGACGTTGATGGGGAACTCCACGGTTCCTGAAGCAGTAAATGCCTCTCAGCTCGTCATGGAAAAAGTCGATTCGAGCGAGCCTTCCGATCTTGTAGTCCGCGATGGGAAAACGGGCGCTGTCATTTTCACCATTGAAGGAAATCTTTATGAGTACGAAGCCGGCGCGCGTTTGCTCAGCATCAAGGGCGGAAGGCTTCTGATTTCCGCCGAGCTGGCAAACAGGCTGGGACGCCCTGCGGACGCTGGATTGGTCGTCGGTGAAATTTCGATCGTCGCGACGCTGTATCCAATCGAAGTCACAACCATGGTCAATGGCGCAGCCGAGTCCTCGGTGCTGCCCCCACGAGAAGCCGGGTCTTCGAATGCACCGGAAGGTTTCGTGCCGGGACCTGATGTCATCGTGGGAGATTTGCCCTCGCTCCAGCAGTTTGGGAGCAGTGGAACGCAGGTCGGCCTGGCGGTGGGAACGACCTCGTGCAATGCCGGAAATGTGCAACTGAACTGGTTTCAGATGCCCCAGGTCGATCACCCTGTCATTCCGCAAAACCTCTATCGAATGAGCGGCGGAACGAGTAACAGCGATCGCTTTGAACAAATTGGCCAATCCTGGTTGAAGCATGCCTTTACGGCACTACAGCAAAACGCTTGCGGCTTTGGATGCCAATCGTCGGGAACAGGGACCCGCCTCGGAGTGGGATGCTCCGATCCTTACGGCGCGAGCCTGAATGCGGGCCAGACTGGCCTGGGTTCACGCGCGTGGGTGAATCCCTTTTCCGGCGCTTTCACCTCGAGTGCAAACAGCCACTCCGGCCACAGCCACTCGGGCACCACGCACAGAATTTTGGTGGAAGGGAGCGACCTCAACACCACGCTGAACCCCGGGGCGACGTATTACGCCGAAGCTCAGTATGTCACTCCGCATGAGTTCGCCTGGTGCCAGGCCCATCCAGGGGAATGCAACATGTACAACAACGCGTCCTACCGCCGTTTCAATGTCAGCGGCACGACGAGTTTCACCTTTTCGACCGTGTCGGGGCAACCGACCGTGCGCACGACGCCGGCCATCAACGCCTGGACGGGAGCGACGGTTAGTGCGTTCGAGCCTCAACCCGGAGTCGATGGCCAGGGGTTTATTGCCTACAAAGTGACCGGTCCGGTCGCGGGCGTATGGCATTATGAGTACGCGATCAATAATCAGAATCTCGATCGCGGGATTCAATCGTTCAGTGTGCCTTTGGGAAGCGGAATCACGGTCAGCAATATCGGGTTTCATGCGCCGCCTCAGCATCCTGGAATTGCCAATGATGGCACACAGGCCAGCGCGGGATTTAGCAACGCTCCCTGGACGCCGAATCAAACTGCCGGCGATCTGAGCTGGAGCTCGGAAACTTTTGCGCAGAACCAGAACGCCAACGCAATTCGCTGGGGCACGTTGTATAACTTCCGTTTCGATTCGAATCGTCCGCCGCAGGCTGTGAACGCGACCATCGGTTTCTTCAAGACAGGGGCGCCAATCACCGTCGGGATTCAAGGCCCTTCTCCGGATGGCGGAGCGACACCGACGCCGCCTCCGACCACGCCGACGCCGCCGCCGACCACACCGACGCCACCTCCGACCACGCCGACGCCGCCTCCTACCACGCCGACGCCGCCTCCGACTACACCGACACCGCCTCCTGCCACGCCGACGCCGCCTCCTACAACGCCGACGCCGCCTCCTGCCACGCCGACACCGACAACTTCTCCATCAACGACACCGTTTGGTACGACAGATATTACTGTGACCATTGCCGACTCACCCGACCCGGTCCAGGTAGGCAACAATCTGACCTACACCATAACCATAACTAACCTCTCTCCACGCCCTGCGCTTAATGTCCAGATGTCGGATACGTCGCCGCCGGGCGTGAACTTTGTTTCTGTCACGTCAAGCCAGGGTACTTGCACCGGGTTTCCCACCGTTCACTGCAACTTGGACAGTATCAACGGCGCCACGGGCGAAAACTTCGCAACTGTGACCTTGGTAGTCACGCCCACGGCAGCCGGCACGATCTCGAACTCAGCTACTGTCACTACCACCTCGCAAGAGCACAATCCCGACAACAACTCAGACACGGAGCTGACTACGGTCATTCCGGCGTCAACACCGACACCGCCCCCAGCAACGCCGACACCGCCTCCTGCTACACCGACGCCGCCCGCTGCTACGCCGACGCCGCCTTCTGCGACGCCGACGCCGCCCGCTGCGACGCCGACTCCGCCCGCTGCTACACCGACTCCGACACCAACTCCGACTTCACAGGCACTCAACCTCTCGACGCGGCTGTTCATTCAGACGGGTGATAACGCGGGCGTCGGCGGCTTCATCATTACCGGGAGCGCCACCAAACATGTGCTCATTCGAGCCATCGGACCTTCCTTAACAGGAGGTGTGCCCGATCCACTAGTCGATCCGACGATCGAACTGCACGGTCCCGAGAGCTTCGTCACGACGAGTAACGACAACTGGCAGGACGACCCGGTGCAGAAGGCTTTGATCGAGGCGACAGGCATCCCACCGACCCACGATCTCGAAGCAGCGATCGAAGCGAGACTGATGCCCGGAGCGTATACCGCGATTGTCCGGGGGAACAATAACGGGACAGGTGTGGGCCTGATCGAAATCTACGATCTCAACCCGGGAGCGGGCTCGAAGCTGGGCAATATAAGTACGCGCGCCTTTGTCAGTACGGGAGACAACATTGTGATCGCGGGTTTCCAGCTGGGAGGCAACAGCGGTGACGACCAGGTCGTTGTGCGCGGCGTCGGTGCACCGGGAGTGCCCGATCCGCTGCTCGATCCGACGCTGGAACTGCGTGACGCGAACGGAGCGCTGATCGATTCGGATAACAACTGGCAGGATGACCCGGCCCAAGCCGCGGCCATTACCGCTGTGGGTCTTGCGCCTCCCAATAGTCTGGATGCTGCCATCATCGCGACGTTGCCGCCGGGCCTTTACACGGCGCTGCTTGCGGGATTGAACAATAGCACCGGCGTCGGTCTGGTCGAAGTCTACGACCTCGGACCGTAGCGACGATCTGGCGGCGCCTGGCCTCTATCGACTCAGTTCGGCGAAGGAACTCATCGCCGCCCTTGGATTCCTAAACACGTCCCAAAGAATATTTTAAAAAGTTAGACTACTTTTCTGGGACACGTATATATATCTGCCACCCGGCAGCCCGCGACCGCAACGCATCTCCCACGTCGAATTCAGCGGGCTTCATTCAAACACAAGCGGCTAATAGTTGGAGGATCACGGCAATGTTGAAGAAAATATTGGGTTATTTCACGCTCTCGTTACTGGCGCTTTTCGGCCTCAGTTGGCAGAACTCTGGAGCAGCACAACCGTCCGGGAAAAACACGGAGGGCCAGACCGTAACTCGCGAGAGGATGGTCGTGGTCAGTGGAAACGTCACGATGGATCTCGATCTTGGCCGGCTTAACGGGAGTCCCGCGGCTGAAGAGGCGAAACGAGATAGCGTGCGTTTCGAGGTGGATTCCAATTCTTTTTTCACGTTGCTTGTTTTTGGCGGTTCCCTGCGCGATCCGCAGCCAGGCTCGATGGGGTTGATCGGAGGACCTGCCGCAATTTTTCCGGAACCGTTAAATTCGTCCGCAAACCAGCTCGCCGTCGAAAAGCTCCCGTCCGACGAACATTTCGGCCTGGTTCTCCGCGACGAGATAACGGGTTTCGTCTTTTTCAACATTGAAGGGCATCTCTATGAGTACGATGCCGTCGGCAAGTTGTTCAGCGTCAATGGCGGAAGGCTCCTGATTTCCGAAGAGTTCGCGAACAGACTGGGCCGGCCCGCGGATGCTGGCGCAGTAGTGGGGGAAATTTCGATCGCTGCCACCGTGCAACCGATCGAAATCACGACATTCGTCAATGGCGCGGTTAAGTCTGCGGTAATGCCTCCCCGAGACGCCCGGACTCCGAATACTCCACAGGGCGGCAACGTCCCGGGCCCTGATATCATCGTGGGAACCATGTCCGGACTACAACAGTTTGGCAGTAGCGGAACCCAGGTCGGTCTGGCGACCGGAGCGACCTCGTGCAACAACGGAAGCGTGCCCTACCATTTTTATCTGTTGCCAAATCCAGACCATTCTGTCGTCTCGCAAAATTTCTATCGAATGAGCGGCGGAGCGAGCAACAACGAGCGCTTTGAGCAACTTGGCTACGCCTGGAACAAGCATACCTTCGGAGCCGCCCAGGAGAACGCCTGCGGTTTTGGCTGCACCCCTTTCCCGGGCCAACCAGAGGATTCCGAACTTGGCGTGGGCTGCTCAGATCCTTACTCCGCGAGTCAAAATGCGGCTCAAGGAAACACCGCTTTTGGCGCGTTGGGTTCGAGGGCATGGATCAATCCATTTACCGGCTTCTTCCCCGTCAGCCCTCGGCCGGAAAACCACACCGGCCACACTCACACCGGCACGTCGCACAGAATTGCGGTCGAACGAAACGATTTGAACCCGGCAATGAATCCGGGCGCGACCTATTATCTGGAGGTGCAATACGACAGCCCGCACGAGTACGCCTGGTGCCAGACCCACCCGGGGGAATGCAACATGTACAACAATGCGTCCTATCGCCGTTACAATGTCAGCGGCACGACGAGTTTTACCTTTGCGGCCGTTGGCTCCGCGGTGCGAATGGTGCCCGCCACCGACGCGTGGCGTCTCGCGACCGCCGGGGATCCTCCAGAGAGCCGGGTAGTCATTGCCACGGTCGAGCCTGTTCCGGGGGAGGATGGACGTGCGTTTGTTGCTTACAGAGTGACGAATCCATCCGCGGGCGTCTGGCATTATGAGTACGCCATCCATAATCAGAATCTTGATCGCTCGATCCAATCCTTCAGCGTGCCTCTGGGAAACGGAATCACCCTGACCAACGTTGGCTTCCGCGCTCCGCCGAATCATCCCGGATTCCCCAACGATGGAACCGTCGGAAGCGCGGGATTTAGCAGCGCGGCCTGGACCTCGAACCAAACCTCCGACGCTCTGAGCTGGAATACCGAGACTTTTGCGCAGAACCCGAACGCGAACGCTATTCGGTTTGGGACTTTGTACAATTTCCGTTTCGATTCCAACCGTCCACCCCAGGCCACGAACGCGACGATCGGCTTCTTCAAGACGGGAACGCCGATCACCGTTGGGATCCAAGGCCCCTCGCCGGATGGCGACGTGTCGCCCACGCCAACGCCAGGTGCTACAGCTACCCCATCCGCAACCCCAGGAGCGACAGCGACACCAAGCGCGACCGCGACCCCAGGCCCAGGTACCGCACAGGCGGTCAACCTCTCGACCCGTATGTTCGTTCAGACCGGCGATAACGTCGGCATCGGCGGATTCATCGTTACGGGCACAGGTCCGAAAAACGTGCTCCTTCGGGCCATCGGACCCTCGCTGGCGGGCTCCGTCCCCAATGCGCTGGCCAATCCGGTGCTCGAGCTGCATGGTCCGAGCGGATTTCTGACGATCTTCAATAATGACTGGAGAGAGACCCAGGAGGCCGAGATCCAGGCCACGGGCCTCGCGCCAACCAATGACCTCGAATCAGCGATCGTCGCATCGCTGAATCCCGGAACCTATACCGGAATCGTCCGGGGCAATGAAAATGGCACGGGTGTCGCCTTGATCGAAGTCTACGACCTCGACCCAGCAGCGGCTTCCAAGCTGGCCAATATCAGCACTCGCGCATTCGTCCAGACCGGTGACGACATCGTCATTGCCGGCTTCATTTTGGGCGGCGGCGCCGGCGTCGATAACGTAGTCGTCCGCGGCCTCGGCCCGAGCCTCACCGCGGCGGGCGTGCCGACTGTGCTGGCCAATCCAACCCTGGAACTGCGCGACGATAATGGAACACTCCTCATCTCAAATGACGACTGGCAGGATAACCCGGTCCAGGCTGCGGTCATCTCCGCGGTAGGCCTGGCGCCGACCAACGATCTGGAGTCGGCCGTTGCGGCGACGTTGCCGCCCGGTCCTTACACCGCATTGCTCTCGGGAGTGGGCAGTGGCACTGGCAACGGGCTGGTGGAAGTGTACGATCTTGGGGCCGGGACGCCGTTCCCGACGCCGACCCCTGGAATCTCGCCGACACCGTCACCGGTTCCGAGCGCGACACCGGGGGCGAGTCCGACGCCAACACCCACGCCACCACCGGCGAGCCCAACGCCGACTCCTCCCGCGGGAAACTGCACGGAGAACTTCGATGGAGGCTCAAGCCTGCCGGCCGGGTGGGTGGCGACCAACGACCAGGGGCCACCGCCCCTGTGGGCCATCTCGACGGTCAATCCCGACACGCCGCCAAACGACGCGTTCGTGAGCGACACCTCAGTCATCAGCGACAAGCGTCTGGACACGCGGCCCATCGTAATTGGAGTTGGACCGGCGCAGTTGAGCTTCCGCAACTTCTACGACTTCGAATACGATCCGCCGCCGGCGGAGGTGTTCTGGGATGGGGGAGTATTGGAAGTGTCCATCAACGGTGGACCGTTCCTCGATATCATCGATCCGGCCATTGGAGGAAGTTTTGTGAGCGGAGGATACAACGGAGTAATCGACGACTCAGCGAACAACCCGATAGCGGCGCAAGAGGCGTGGGGAGCGAACACAGCGGGCGCGTACATCAACTCGGTGGTGAACCTGGGACCAAACGTGGTTGGCCAAACCATCGTGCTGCGATTCCGGATGGGAACCGACGAGGCGATTGGCGCCCCGGGCTGGCGCATTGATACCTTCGTCCTGACGGGCGGATCGTGTCCATAGCCTGACAGAGTCGCCCGCGTTGTCGTAGGTTTAACGCGTGGTGTGCTGGTCCGCATCGTGGCGCCGATTTTGCAGATTTGCAGGTTAGGGGATTTGGGGGTCCGCCTGATGTGATAATGACCCCCTAGGGAGAATCCAAAATGAAAAACAACTATCTTCATACAGGAAATACGGCGAAGAAAGCATCGGTGCGAGCGAGGCCCATCTTTCGCGCCTTCGCCATAGTCGCGGCAGTCACTCTGGCCGGTGCCGCATTGGCGGCTGCCCCCGAGCACCTGAGTGCCGGAAGCAGCAAATCGCAGATTGTTGCGGATAATCCTGACAGTTCAAACAGTCACGGTACCGCCTCTGACCAACCCCAGGCAAGAAGCGGCAAGCATCCAATAGCCGAGAAGTACGACACGCTGGTAATGCGCGTCTACTTCCGCGACCGCGCCGAGCGCGACCGGCTCGCCCAGGAACTCAACGCCGAAGAAGTGCCCACAACAGGAGGCTATCTCACCATCATCCGTGATCGCGACCTCTACTATGGCCTGACGGCGCGCGGCCTCCGGGTGGAGATAGACGAGAACAGCAGTCGCAACCTCAGCGACCCTCAAATCCTGCCCTATACTTTCTACGGCGGCTACAAGACGGTGGAAGAAATATACGCCTTCCTCGACCAGAAGGTGGCACAGTTCCCCAATCTGGTCGAGAAGGTCGACATCGGGGACTCCTGGTGCAAGTCCAATCCAGGCTCGTGCGTCTTACCCAGTCCCTGGAACGGCTACGACCTGTATGTGTTACGCATCACGAACCGCAACATACCAGGCCCCAAACCGGTCTTCTGGGCGGACGGCGATATCCACGCCCGCGAGATCGCTACGCCAGAAGTCGTCATGCGCCTGATTGACCATCTAGTCAATAACTACGATGCCAATGCCGACGTTCACTGGCTCCTGGACTATCACGACATTTATCTTATGCCCGTAGTCAACCCCGACGGCCACCACATCGTCGAGGCGGGAGGCGGCGGCAACAACCCGTACATGTACCGCAAGAACGGCAACAACTCCGGCGGCGGCGGGTGCGACTGGCCTCCCACGGCAGGTGACCACTCCGGCGTAGACAACAACCGCAATTTCCCTTTCCACTGGGGCTGCTGCAACGGCTCGAGCGGTTTGCTGTGCCAGCAGACCTATCGAGGGACGTCGGCGGGATCGGAGCCGGAGACTATGGCTATCGTCAACAAGATTCGGACCCTCGTGCCCGACCAGCGCGGCCCCGGCGACACCGACGCGGCGCCTATCACTGCCACGGGCGTTTACCAGAACATTCACACCGTTGTGCCAGTCAACCTCTTTACATGGGGCTGGAGTGAGACACAGATGCCTAACTACGCCGAGACGCGCAACATCGCCGCGCACATGTCCGCGCCGAACGCGGGCGGTAACGGTTATCCCTTTGGCTCGATCATCGACCAGTTGTATGTGGTAGATGGAGGCTCGATTGACTGGGCCTACGGTGAGCTGGGCATGGCGGCCTTCTCCACCGAGTTGAGCGGCCAGGACTTCCTCCCCTCCTACTCGTGCATAGATAATCCAGGTTGCGGCTCGTCGCAGGGTCTCTGGCCTGAGAATCGGCAGATGCTTCTTTACCTGGCGAAGATAGCGCGCACGCCTTATCTGACTTCGCACGGACCAGATGCCAACACCGTTGTCACCAACCCGGCAGCAGTGCCGCCAGGCGTGCCATCACAGCTAACCGCCAGCATTAACTTCGCCTGGTCAAACAACGCCTTCACCCAGAACGTGGGCGCAGCCGAATATTACATTGACACGCCTCCCTGGGCTGGCGGCACGGCCATCCCAATGAACGGCACGTTGGATTCGCCTACCGAGGCCGTCAGCGCAACCATTAACACTGCCGGCCTGTCGGTGGGCCGCCACGTTATCTTCGTGCGCGGACGCGGCGTGAACAACTTCCAGGGCTTCGAGACCTGGGGGCCGATCAGTGCGGCGTTCCTGGATGTGGCTCCAGGAGGTCAAACCCCAACCCCAACACCAACCGCTACCGCAACAGCCACACCCACCGCCACCGCTACCGCTACCGCTACGCCCACCGCTACCGCTACAGCTACACCCACTGCTACCGCTACGGCTACACCCACCGTTGCACCTACGCCGCCTCCTACACCAACCGCTAGTCCGACGCCGGCAGCGCAGCCCCTGAACCTTTCGACTCGGGTGGAGGTCCAGACGGGAGATAATGTTGCCATCGGCGGCTTTATCATTACCGGGAGCGAGTCCAAACATGTCCTGCTACGCGCCATTGGGCCTTCCTTAACCGGTTCCGTGCCTAATGCGCTGGCCGACCCGGTGCTTGAGCTGCACGGTCCCGGCACATTTGTCACGGTCGTGAACAACGACTGGAGAGACGACCCCATGCAGGAGGCCCTGATCGAAGCCACGGGCCTCGCGCCCACCAACGATCTTGAATCAGCCATCGAAGCGAGACTGAATCCCGGACCGTATACGGCGATCGTGCGAGGCAATGGCAACACCTCAGGCGTGGCCTTGGTGGAAGTTTACGACCTCGATGCGGCAGCTGCCTCGAAGCTGGCCAACATTAGCACGCGGGCCTTCGTCAGTACAGGTGACGACATCGTGATCGCAGGATTCATCCTGGGCGGAAACAGCAACGACGACAGGGTTGCGCTGCGCGGTATCGGTCCCAGCCTCACTGGGCTGGGAGTGCCTAATGCGCTGCCAGATCCGACCCTGGAACTGCGGGACGGTAATGGAGCGCTCCTGGTCGCGAACAACGACTGGCAGGACGACCCCGCTCAAGCCGCCGAACTGACCGCCGCCGGTCTGGCCCCGACAAACGATCTTGAGTCTGGGATAGCGACGACGCTGCCGCCCGGCCTTTACACCGCACTTCTTGCCGGACTGAACAATGGCACTGGCATCGGCCTGGTCGAAGTTTACGATCGCGGGTCCCCGTAGGCGGAGCGTCCAACCTCCACGGTTGCTCGTGCGAGGGTTGTTGCGTATCATAGGCGGCGCTCGCAAGTGGAGCGTCCCAGCATGCAAAAAATAGGATTCGCCGAAGCTCTTGATTCGATCGTGGCCAGCGATCCGCGCTACCAGCGCGACGCGTATGTTTTTCTGCGCGATGCGCTCGATTTCACGACCAAGCAGCAAAAGAAAACAAAAGGCGCCTCGGTCCGCCACGTCGCCGGTCCGGAACTCCTCGAAGGCGTGCGGCAATATGCGCTGAAGGAGTTTGGCCCGATGGTCGTCACGGTCCTGTCGTACTGGGGCATTCGCTCCTGTGAAGACGTCGGGCATATGGTCTTTAACCTGATCGGCGCCGGCATTTTCGGGAAAACCGAGGAGGATTCGATCGATGATTTCAAGAACGTCTTCGATTTTCACGACGCCTTTGTAAAACCGTTCGAGCCTGAAAAGCGTCCCCAACCAGACGTCCCTCTTGGTCTGCCCGCGCCGAAATTGTCCTGAATAGGCCGCGCCCCCATGGCGCTGCCGCTCGCTGTATGCTTCGCGCACATCTTAAAGCCGCCCCCCCCGAGAGCGGCCCCGGCATCACCTTCCCTCCCAGCTCCGCGCAAAAGCGCGTTCTCCCCAACGGGCTCACCGTCATTGTGCAGGAAGATCGCAGCGCGCCCGTCGTCAGCGTCCAGGCGTGGTGCGGCACAGGCAGCATCGACGAAAGCGAACATCTGGGCGCCGGGTTATCGCACATTCTCGAGCACATGCTTTTCAAGGGAACGAAGGTGCGGGGGGCGAGCGAGATCGCTCAAAAAATCCAGGATGTGGGTGGCTACATCAATGCCTACACCTCGTTCGACCGGACGGTTTACTGGATCGATGTGCCAAAAGCGGGCGCGAGCGTGGCGCTCGATATTTTGTCCGATGCGATGATGAATTCCACCCTTCCGCGAGAGGAGTACGTGAAGGAACAGGAAGTGATCCGGCGGGAATTCGCCATGTGCATGGATGATCCCGACCGGATGGCGGGCCAACTGCTTTTCGCAACCCTGTTTCAACATCATCCCTACCGGTTCCCGGTAATCGGGCAATTGGAAATCTACAACCAGCTCACGCAGGAGCAGGTCATGCGGTATTACAAGACGCGCTACGTGCCGAACAATCTCACCTTCATTGTGGTGGGAGATGTCGATGCGGAAACGGTCTATCAGCAACTCGCCGATTTCTTTAAGGATTATCCGGCGAAATCGCTCCAGCCGGTTTACATCCCGGCCGAACCGCCGCAGCTCGGGCCGCGCGTCGTTCATCAGGAATTTGAGACGGAACTGACCCGGCTCTCGCTCGCGTGGCATATTCCGGAAATCACGCATCCCGACGTTCCGGCCCTCGATCTTCTCTCCACCATTCTGGGTGATGGCCGCAGCTCGCGTCTTTACCGCCGCGTGCGCGAAGAAGCTGGACTCGCCTTCGGCGTCTCCGCCTTTTCCTACACGCCGGGTGATCCGGGATTGCTCGGAATTGACGCCACGGTTGAGCCGGCGCATCGGGAAGCGGCCCAGGAGTTGGTCCTGAAAATCCTCGACGAGATCAAACAGGCGGGCGTCACGCCCGACGAGCTGGCCAAGGCCAAGAAGATTTCCCTGAGCCATCACCTTGGATCGCTCACGACCATGCGTGGCCAGGCGTCGGACCTTGGTTCGAACTGGTTCCTGACCCGGAATCTCAATTTCACCAGGGATTATCTTGCGGCCATTCAAGAAATTTCGGCCGACGACATCCGGGGCGTCGCGCGCAAGTATCTCACGAGCGATAATCTGACGATTGTTTCCCTCAATCCGAAAGGCGCTCTCGCGGCCAGGACCGAAACGGTGAAGCCGCTTGTCGCGGGCGAGATTCAAAAGATCGAGCTTGCGAATGGAATGCGGCTTCTCGTTCGCGAAGATCCGCGCCTGCCGCTGGTTTCGATCGCAGCGGTTTTTCGCGGCGGACTTTTGGCGGAGACGCCTCAGACAAACGGCATTACCCGGCTGATGGCAAAGGTGCTTCTCAAAGGCACAACGACGCGGACCGCCGAGGAGATCGCCGATACGATCGAGGCTGTGGGCGGCAGTCTGGGCAGCGATGCCGGCAACAACAGCCTGAGCGTGTCTATCGATATCACGCAGCCTGATTTTAGACTGGGCGCGGAACTGCTCTCCGATGTCTTGCTGAACGCGACGATGCCGGAGAAAGCGATCGCCCGCGAAAAGGAAGTTCAGCTCGCCGGGATCAAGGAGGACGAAGAGCAATTGAATACCGTCGCCCGCAATATCTTGCGCGAAGGGCTTTTCCCCGGACACCCCTATTCGCTTCGCAGCAAGGGTTCCGTCGAGTCGGTCGAAAGCCTGACCCAAAAAGATTTGATCGAGTTCCGCGACCGCTACCTCGTGGCCAGGAACTGCGTCATTTCCGTCTTCGGAAACGTCAAGGCCGTGGAAGTGAAACAGATCTTCGAACAGGGGCTCAGCGGGATGAAATCAGGCCGTCTCGCGCTGACTGATGCTCCGAAGCCGGCGCCTCTGACCAGGACAGTTTCGGTCGAAAGATTCAAAGACAAGACCCAGGGCGTGATCATGGTCGGTTACCGTAGCTCGGACATGTTCAGCCCGGATCGGTACGCGCTCGAATTAATCGACGAAGCCTGCAGCGACTTGGGCTCGCGGTTCTTTATTCGCATCCGTGAGCAAATGGGACTGGCGTATTACATCAGCGCCGGCCAGATGCAGGGGCTCGTGCCCGGGCTTTTCCTCTTTTACGTCGGGACCGATCCGCGGAAAATCGAGAGGGTGAAAACAGCGTTGTTTGAAGAAATCGACAAGCTTGCCGCCGAAGGCCTGACGAGTGACGAGCTGCACCGGGCGAAGAAGAAATTGCTGGGGCAAATGCAGATCTCTAACCAGAGCAACGATTCGTTCGGATACATGACGGCGCTCGATGAGCTCTTTGGCCTCGGCTTCGCTCATTACCAAACCCTCGAGCGCGACGTGGAAGCGATCACGCTCGAGGATGTGAAACGCGTCGTCGCGGAATATTTTCAGAACCAGCCGTACGTGCTCGCGACCGTGCGGCCGCCAGGGAAACAAGGAACGACCACGAGCACGGCCACGAGCGTGGGCAAGAATCAAACGGGGTCGTAATCGTGCTCGTGCTCCTGCTCGTGATCGATTACTTTTAGTTATGGCCGAAGTCCAGACCAACACGCAATCGGGGGAGCTTTCCCAGCGCTTCATTGAATTTGTCATGATGCAGGCGCAAAACGCCGCGCTCTTTCTCGGGCAGATTCCAAACCCGCAAACGGGGCAGGGCGAAGTGAATCTGGAGCTTGCGAAAATGTTCATCGATCAGCTTGGAATGATCCAGGAGAAGACGCGCGGAAACCTCACGAGCGAGGAAACAGCCGTGCTGCGAAATACGCTTTCCAATCTCCAGATGGCGTTTGTGGAAGTGTCGCGGCAATCGCGTGGGGAAACCCCGGCGGCTTCTCCACAGCCCGAGCCGGCGGAGCCGCCGTCGGTCGAATCATCCGCCACCTCAGCTCCAGCCGAGCCGGCCGATGCGCCCGTGACTCCTCAGGCCGAGCCGGAATCGCGCAAGAAATTCACCAAGAGCTACGGCGCGTGACCAACAATTAGCGAATGAGCGACTGAATGAAGTAGCGATTTCCTCAATCGCTAAATCGCTCAGTCGTTAATTCGCTCAGTCGTTAATTCGCTCAGTCATTTGCGGCCTGCCGTTCCACCGCGCGCGTATTGTTTGCGTGGCGACATCTGCTTCTCAAATCCGGAAGGAAAAAAAGAGAATGGCAGTGATCGAAGTGGTGACCGACCCGGTCGAAGTGGCCGAAGATGCCGGGTTGCGCTACGTCAGTGACGATCAGCCCGGTTACACGCGAAAGGCCAAGGGCGGCGATTTCGAATACTTCGATGCGGACGGAAAGCCGATTCGCGACGAAACCCGTCTCTTGCGGATCAGGCGGCTCGCGATTCCGCCGGCCTACACCGGCGTCTGGATTTGCCCGTCGCCGAACGGCCACATCCAGGCCACGGCACGCGATGCGCGCGGCCGAAAGCAGTATCGCTACCATCAGCGCTGGCGGGAAGCCCGCGACGAGAACAAATACGATCGAATGCTCGTTTTCGGCCAGGCGTTGCCCAAAATCCGCCGGCAGGTGAACAAGGACATGGGAGTGCGCGATCTGCCCCGAAACAGGGTTCTGGCCACGGTCGTGCACCTGCTCGGACGCACCTTCATTCGGATCGGGAACCAAGAGTATGCGCGCGAGAACCAGTCGTTTGGGCTAACGACCATGCGCAATCGTCACGTCGACGTAAAAGGAGCGAAGCTCCGGTTTACTTTTCGGGGAAAAAGCGGCGTGAAACATGAAATCGACGTCAACGATCGGCGGCTGGCGAACATCCTTCGCAAGCTGCAGGATCTGCCCGGTCAGGACATTTTTCAGTACGAAGATGAAGCGGGTGAGGTCCGAAACGTGACTTCGCAGGATGTGAACGATTACCTGCGCGAGATCACCGGCGAAGAATTTACCGCGAAAGATTTTCGGACCTGGGCGGGGACGGTGCTCACGGCGATGGCGCTAAACGCCCAGGGGCCGGCTGAGAACGAAACCCAGGCGAAAAGGAACATCAAGGATGCGATCGCGGCCGTTTCAAAGATTCTTGGCAATACTCCTGCCATCTGCCGGAAATGCTACGTGCATCCCGCGGTGCTCGAGACCTATCTCGACGGCGACATGATCGAGGGCCTCAAGCAAAAAACTGAAGAAACGCTCTCGGAGAATTTGGAGGACCTGCGCGCTGAAGAAGCCGCCGTGATGTCGTTCCTCCAGGCGAGATTGGCGGGATTGAAGGCGTAATTCCCATTTCAATCATCTCCTCAATCACTTGCACCTGCACTTTAACTTTCACCTACACATTTTTCTCCAGGCGAAGAGTGCAAGTTAAAGTGAAAGAAAGTGCAAGAAACGATGCCAGCTAACTAACGGCCACACGCTCCGAAAGTTACCGGGTGCGGGCCGGCGGAGTGGGGGCCGGGCGGCGCTTCGGTTTGGGAGATTTTCTCACGGGGGTCGCCTCGGCCGGCGGCTCGTCTGGTTTTTTTGTGCTCGGCCAGATCAATCGCCACGGCTGACTTTTCACCGTTGCGGTCAACTCCTTCACGTTTTGGCTGCTCTCCTTCAGGTCCGGACCCAGCTGGCTGAGATCGGCGAGCATCGTCTTTAGCTTGTCCGACGACTCGCGGAAGTTCTGCAAGGTCATCTGAATATTGTCGTTGCTCGACAAATCGGTGCTGATCTTCTCGATGTTCTTGAACGCGACCGAGATGGAGCTGTCGCGCGCGGTCATGCTGGTCAGGTTCTCGGCAAACGTGCGCATTTGGGCGAGGGCCATGTTGAGCTGTGAGTACTCGTCGGTGATCCGGCTGAGATTTACCGCCGTCGTCTGAAGTTCCTTCAAGGTGCCGGTGGCCTCGATCGCGACCGGCTTCACGATATCGAGCATTTTCGAGATCGATTCGCCAAAGTCGGGCACCCGCTCGCCGGCGAACATCTCGCCGTCTTTGGCCAGGCCGGAGCTTTCGTTTCCCTGGGTAAAGTCGATGGCCGTTTCGCCGAGGAGGCCCAGCGTAATGAGGCGCGCTTTGGCATCCCGATAGACACCGGCGTCTCTGTCGACGAGGACGTCGATGCGCGCCTCGTATTTCATCCTGGTCTCGGGCGGTGTCGGCGTGGCGTTGGGTTTTGGCGCAGGTTTGGGCAGGGTATTGGGGTCTGTCGCACGGAGCGCTTCGGCAGCCGCTTCCGCGCGTTGCGCGTCCTCTTTGGAAACCGGCGAGTACAACTTCTCGACCTGGCCGATCTTGCGTCCCGCGAGCAGGACCGGGGCGCCGAGCTTGATGCCGGCGGCGTTGTCCATGTAAATCTTGTAGGTAACGAGCGGCTTAAACAGACCGGGCGCGCCCAGCAGGATCAGGATGCCGGTCAGCAACGCAACGGTGACCAGCACCAGGAGGCCGGTCAGGATTTCATTTCGTTTCAATTGCATCTTTGCTTCCTTCCAGGATCGGCCCTTCGGTACTGCCGCTCAAGAACTGCGCTACCACTGGATTTTGCGATTGCCTGAACTGCTCGGGCTCACCCGCTTCGATAATTTCTCCCTGGTAGAGCATAGCCATTTTGGTGCCGACTCTGAACGCGCTGTCCATCTCGTGCGTGACAATAACCGAAGTTACCTTCGATTTCTCGGTCAGACTTATGATCAATTCGTCGATGACCGAGCTGATGACCGGGTCGAGACCGGCCGAGGGTTCGTCGAAAAGGATGAGCTCGGGATCCATGACGAGCGCTCGCGCGAGGCTGACGCGCTTCTTCATCCCTCCGCTCAGCTCGGACGGCATCTGATCCTTGGCCTCGAGCATTCCGACCAAACTCAATTTTTCGTCAACGATCCGGTCGATCTCCTCTCGGTTGAACTTGGTCAACTCCTCCAGGGGCAGGGCGACGTTATCACGCACGTTGCGCGAACTGAGCAGCGCCGAGTACTGATAGACCATTCCGATTTGGGTGCGGATCTGCTGGAGCTTGCGCCGTGGGAGCCGGGAAATCTCGAATTGCTTGAAAAAGACGGACCCTCGTGTTGGCGCCAGGATGCCAAGGATCAGCCGCAGGATGGTGCTCTTGCCGCTGCCGCTCTGGCCCATGATCACGAGGCGATCCAGCGGCTCGACCACGAGCGAGACGCCCCGGAGCACTTTCTTTTCCTCGAACTCGAGATGGGTATCGCGCAGTTCGACGACCGGAGGTGGAGGAGCTTCTTCGATCACGTGGGCGAAAACACGGTGTAAACAATGTTAAAGAGCGTATCGAAGCCGATCACGACGGTGATGGCCGTCACCACGCTCGAAGTCGTGGAAGTGCCGACGCCCGCCGCGCCTCCCGTGACGCTCAGCCCGCGATGACAGGCGATCGCGCCAATGAGCAGCCCGAACAGGAGGCTTTTTATGATCCCGGTGATAATGTCCTTGATCAGAAGGCTGTGCAGGACCAAATCGGCAAAATAAATCCACGCGATGCTAAAATACGCCTTGGAGATGAGAAAGGTCGCGAACACCGCCGCGACGGACGAAACCACCGAGAGGCACGGCATCAGGAAGAAAAGAGCGAGCATGCGCGGCGCAACCAGGAAACGCAGGGGACTGATGCCCATGGCTTCAATTGCTTCGACCTCCTCCGAGACCTTCATCGTGCCGAGCTCAGCGGTGAACGCCGCGCCAATCCGCGCCGCCAGCATGATGCCGGTCAGGAGCGGCCCCAATTCGCGCGTAAAAGCGATCGAGACCAGGCCCGGGATCAGCCGTTCCATGCCGAAGCGTTCCAGTTGATACCCGGTCAGGAGGGCCATGGTCAGCCCGAGAAAAAACGAGACCATAGCTACCAGGGGCACCGAGCTCACGCCGGCGCGCTCAGTGTGCCGAAAGAAACTCGCCGCGCGAAAGGGAGCAAAGCCGCGCCGCATATTTTCCATCGTTTCGGTGAACGTGTGGACGATGAACCAAAACATGCTCCCCACTTCCCGCAGAAGATTGCGGCCCTTGTGACCGATTCCCTGCACAACGAGGACCGGATTGGTCTGAATCGTCTCGCTGGAATCGCCACCCGCGCTGTCTTGTTGTTCGGCCATGGACAGGTGGAAGTTGCCCCAGTTCCATGACGTGCAAAGGGAAAATCCGAGGGTTACAGATCCGGTCGTGACGGCTTCGCCAGCGAACTGTGGAAAAAATAAGCTGGGAGGCGAGCCGGCCATGCGGCAAAAAGCGAATCAACAACATGCGAACGGGAGAGGGGAAGATTGGCTTGGCGATTCACGGGGGTGCGGGCACCATCCCATGACCATGCTTCCACCCTTCTCCATCGTCGTCCCCGCCTTTAACGAGGCGGGGCGAATAGGCGGCAGTCTCCGCGCGACCCTGGACTACCTGGAACGGGATTGCCCGGGCGGCGAGCTCATTGTGGTCAATGATGGTTCAACCGACGCGACCCCGGAGATTGTGCGCGAAGTCTTTGCCGGCGCCGGCCCGATTACGACGCGCTTGATCGAGAATTTCCCGAACCGCGGCAAGGGCGCCGCCGTGCGGACTGGCTTGCTGGCCGCGACGAAACCGATCGGATTGTTTTCGGATGCGGATTTGTCGACCCCGATCGACGAAGCGCCCAAATTGGTTCAACCCATCGCCGCCGGTGAGGTGGATATCGCGTTGGGTTCGCGCGCGCTGGACCGGCGGTTGATTGGCCATCACCAGCCATGGCGGCGGGAACAGGGCGGTCGCGTTTTTAATTTCATCGTGCGCGCCGCCACCGGCCTTCCATTTTGGGACACCCAGTGCGGATTTAAGGCATTCCGTCTCGATGCCTGCCGCCCGATTCTCGAGCAGGCCCAAACCGCCGGGTTTGGTTTCGACGTGGAGCTGCTCTATCTGGCGTGGCGGGCGAAGCTCCGAATGAAAGAGATTCCGGTGCGGTGGAACCACTGCGAGGGAAGTAAAGTCGATTTCTTCCACGATAGCCTCCGCATGCTCGGCGAAGTCATCGCGCTGAGATCGCGGAGGTGAGGTGGATCGTGCGCTCCGCGCGCGATGTCAGCATGGCAGCGAAGCCGCAAAAAGAGCATCGAGCGGCGGAGCGCTCGATCCACCTATTGTCGCTCGATCAGTTCAGCAAATTGCGAAAAGAAATAACTGGCATCATGCGGTCCCGGCGCCGCCTCCGGGTGATATTGCACGCTGAAAACAGGCAGTTCGCGGTGGCGCATGCCCTCGACCGTGCCGTCATTCAAATTGATGTGCGTGACTTCCATCTCCTTCGGCAACGAGTCCGCATCCACCGCAAACCCATGATTCTGCGAGGTGATCGCCACCTTTCCCGTGCGCAAATCCTTTACCGGTTGATTCCCGCCCCGATGCCCAAATTTTAATTTGAAGGTCTTGCCGCCCACGGCGAAACCAAGAACCTGATGGCCAAGGCAAATTCCGAAGATCGGTTTTTTTCCCATCAGCCCGCGCAGGGATTCGTGGGCGTAGTGCAGGACAGAAGGATCACCGGGGCCGTTCGAAAGAAAAACTCCGTCCGGGCCCAGGGCCAGGACTTCATCCGCGGTGGTGCTGGCCGGCACGACGGTGACTGAGAAACCGTTTTGGCGAAGACGGCGCAGGATGTTTTCCTTGATGCCGTAATCATAGGCCACGACCCGGTGTCGCACGGGCGGCAGGTTTCGCCGAATGACTTCATCGGCATTTCCGCTGGCCACCGACCAGGTCGCGCTCAGCTGATCGTCCGGGTCCCATTCGTATGGAGCGGGCGTGCTCACTTCGCGAACATAATCCATCCCGATCACGCCTGGCCCGTCGATGGCCTGCGTGATCGCCTCCTTTTCCGAAAGCGCTTCGCTCGTGAGGCAGGCTTTCATCGCGCCGCGCTCGCGCAAATGCCGCGTCAACGCGCGGGTGTCTATTCCCTGGATGCCGGGGATTTCCCATCGCCGCAGATAATCTTCGAGCGACGACTCCGCCCGCCAGCTGCTCGGGATCTCGCTCAGCTCTTCGATGACAAATCCGCGCACATGAGGCTCGCGGCTTTCCTGATCGAGCTCATTGGTGCCGTAGTTGCCGATCAACGGATACGTCATCGCCACGATTTGACCGCGATACGAAGGATCGGTCAGGACCTCCTGGTAACCGGTCATCGACGTGTTGAAACAAACTTCGCCGACTTGCGTGCCCTTGGCGCCAAAAGATTCGCCCTCAAAAATCCTGCCGTCTTCGAGAGCGAGAATTGCGCGCATCGGAAGACCGTTACCAGTTTTCCGAGCGGGGGAAAGGCGATTTCGTAATCGTGCTCGTGCTCCTGCTCGTGATCGATCCGTTTTCGATTGCGAGCACGAGCACGAGCACGAGCATGAGCATGAAAAAGCCCGAACTGCTCACGCAGTCCGGGCTCTTCAAAGTTTTTACCCCGCAGATGCCGTTAAGGCGGATATCCCGTTCCCTTTCGGTAACGGGCGGACGACCGTCGCAAGGGCGTCTGACTTCCAATTAAGGCATGTCATTTTCCCCAAGTGCAACCAAGCCTCCTGGTCAATGAAATATCGGTTCGGGAATCACACCTGTAATCTCGAACACCGCAGGGTAAATTGTTGAGAGTTCTCGGTTGAGAGTTGAGCGAAAAACGCTGGTTTCCATCCCAACCCTCAACCAAAAACTCTCAACGCTATCAAAGAACTATTCCCGTAGTTCCACTCCCAATTCCCGCTGCAACCGCTCGCGAATCTTCGCGTGGACCACGGTGATTTCGTCGTTCGTCAGTGTCCGGGTTTTGTCGCGATATGTCAACGCATATGCCATCGACTTTTTTCCCGCGCCCAAATTTTGTTCTTGTTTTACGCTGAAGACATCGAACAGCTCCACGCTTGCCAGAAGCGGTTCGCTCGCGCCCATGATCGTCGAGTAAATTTTTTCGTGAGATAAATTTTCCGGCACGAACATCGCAATGTCGCGCGTGATGGCGGGAAATTTTTCGATCCCACGAAATGTTTGTCCGCCTCCCAGATGGGCGAACGAATCAAGATTCAGCTCGGCAAATAAGACCGGGTGGGTTGAATTAATCGCCTTGGTCCATCCGGATGCGACCAGGCCGCCGACACCTATTCGTTCAGAGCCTAGCCAAATCTCAATTGCTAGCCGCAGCTCAGGCCGGTCAACGCGCTTGAAAGTTGCAGACGGGATCACCGATTCGATCGCGCCCTTGAGATCGAAATAATCGAGGATGCTGTTTTTCGACCGCCAGTGCGCCGAGGAACCCGAGTTTCCCCACAGGAGGATTCCGATATGCCGTTCTTCTGTCCCCTCGGGAGGAATAAAGACGCGCCCCACTTCAAAGATGGCGACCCGCCCAGCTCCGC
The DNA here is from genome assembly GCA_035556975.1 of Chthoniobacterales bacterium. Lineage (GTDB taxonomy): Bacteria > Verrucomicrobiota > Verrucomicrobiia > Chthoniobacterales > UBA10450 > AV80. The sequence goes on along the minus strand of DATMEN010000037.1, from coordinate 97,584 downwards.
CCTGGACATTGCGGGCCCAAACATCGCCGAGCGATGGAAAAAAAGTTCGGCGGAGCGCGACATGGTCTTCATTGAGCGGATTTCGCAATTCGATTGCGTCCTCCTCGAACTCAACCGCCTTGCGCGAGATCAACTTCGAAGTCCGCACCTCGGTAAGTCCACGGCCTACCAATTGGCCGCGCAGAGCGGATTCAAAATCATGACCGCGATCGGCCGCTGACTCCGGGGTGAAGCGGCTCCGATCGCAGCCCGGAACATTCTCGATTCCGAATACGCGCACGACTTCCTCGATCAGGTCGACTTCGCGCTGAAGATCGGCGCGAAAACTCGGGACGCGCCAGGAAGATTGGTCGTCGTGGGCCTGCGTTTTCTCCAAACCAAACCCTTCGAGAATCTGCACGACGCGTTCCTTTGGCACCGGTGCACCAATGAGCTCGTTGCAGCGCTCGTAACGAAGCGAAACATCTGCTGGCGGCGCCGGAAGCTCGCCGGCCGTGGCGATTTCTTCCGAGGCATTCCCGGCCGCGAGTTCGCGGATCAGGTCGGTGGCCCGTTGCGACGCGCGGAGAATCATTCCAGGATCAACGCCGCGCTCGAAGCGATAACTCGCATCGCTTGGTAAATTTAGAGCCCGCGCCGTGCGGCGGACGCTCGCGGGCAAAAAGTAAGCGGACTCCAGCAAGACATGTTTCGTGGATGCGGTGACGCCGGTTTCTTCGCCCCCCATCACGCCGCCAATGCCAACGATTCGCTCCTGGTCCGCGATGACCAAATCTCGCGAAGTGAGCGTGTAGGTCTTGCCATCGAGAGCGAGAAATTTTTCGCCTTCGCGCGCGAGGCGCACAACGATTTCGCCTCTCAGTTTCTCAGAATCGAACGCGTGGGTGGGCTGGCCGAGCTCGAGCATCACGAAGTTGGAGATGTCGACGATGTTGTTGATGGAACGCAGGCCGACGGCCTCCAGTTTCGCCCTTAGCCACTGTGGGCTTTCACCCACCTTGACGTTCTCGATCCGGCGCGCGGAATAGAAAGGGCACTGCTCCGGCGCGGAAATGCGGACGCCCGCGCCTGCCCTTGGCAGGGACGGTGCGTTGCGCCGTCCGCGGTCATCGCAGCGCGATGACCCTGCCAGCGCCGCTATCTCTCTCGCCAAACCGAAGTGGCTCAGCAGATCGCCCCGGTTCGGCGTGATCTCGACATCCAGGATCGTGTCTTCGGGAAAAAGCGACGCGATCGGCTCGCCGATTTTTGCGTCGGGCGACAGAATCAGGAGTCCATCGCCATCGGCCGAGAGCCCGAGTTCGCTCGGACTGCAAAGCATCCCCTGTGACTCGACGCCGCGAAGTTTGCTCGGCTTGATTTTCAAGTCGTTCGCGAGCACCGCGCCCGGCTGTGCGAGTGGAACTTTGTCACCCACTTTGTAATTCTTCGCGCCGCAAACGATCTGGCGCGTTTGTCCGCTGCCGTCATCGACCTGGCAAACGCTCAAACGGTCCGCGTTCGGGTGTGGCGAGGATGCGGTGATTTGCGCCACGACTACCTTGTCGAAGTTCGCGCCGCGCTTCTCGACCCCTTCGATCTCAACGCCCGCGAACGTGAGCAGTTCGGCCAGCGCTTCGACGCTCGAAGGCAGTTCGACAAATTCGCGCAGCCAGTTGACGGAGAATTTCATTTGTTTGCCGCTGGCGTTGCGCGCTTGCTCGGATTTCCCGGTCGGTTTTTGTCATTCCGAGCGAAGCGGAGCGGAGTCGAGGAATCTCTCTTTTTCATCAGCGCAGCCGGTTCTCGCGTCAGAGCAAGAGATGTCTCGACTACGCTCGACATGACAGGAGTGCTCATGCGAATTGCCTCAAAAACCGCAAATCGTTTGCCGCAAAGTGGCGCAGGTCCGGAATGCCGAACAGGATCATGGCCAGCCGATCCATGCCGAGACCGAAAGCGAACCCGCTCCATTTTTCAGGATCGTAGGCGTCGTCTCCGCGCGCCTTGTTCATTGCTTCGAAGACCGCCGGGTGCACCATCCCGCAACCGCACATCTCCAGCCATTTTTCGCCGCCCTTGAGCGCCTTCGATTTCACATCGATCTCGAAACTTGGCTCGGTGAAGGGAAAATAATGCGGCCGGAAACGAACCTGCGTATCGGCGCCGAACAGCTCGCGCAGAAAAAATTCAAGCGTCCCTTTCAAGTCCGCGACGCTCACCTTTTCATCCACATAGAGACCTTCGATTTGGTGGAACTGCGCGCTGTGAGTCGCGTCCACTTCATCACGGCGATACGCCGCGCCGGGCGCGATCACGCGGATGGGCGGAGGTGCGTTCTCCATGGTGCGAATTTGCACGGTGGAGGTATGCGTGCGCAGGAGCCGGCCATCGGGCAAATAAAACGTGTCCTGCTCATTGCGCGCCGGATGATCGGGCGCCGTGTTCAGAGCGTCGAAGCAATGCCATTCGGTTTCGACGTCCGGGCCTTCGGCAAGGGCGAAGCCCATCCGCCGGAAAATGCTGATCCCGCGGTCGAGCATTTGGGTGAGGGGATGCAGACTGCCGAGCTCGGAGGCAACGCCGGGCAGGGAAATGTCGATATTCTCGAGCTCGCGCGTTTCTTTGGCGGCGCGAAGGCGCTCGGCGTTTTGCTCGATGGCGGCTGTGACGGTGCTGCGCGCTTCGTTCAGAAGTTTGCCGACGATTGGACGCTCTTCCTTGTTGAGCGATTTCATCCGATCGGCCCACGCCGAAATGCTGCCGGCGCGGCCCAGATAACGGACGCGGGCGGCGTCGAGCGTTTGCTCGTCGGTCGCCGCGGCGACTTCAGCCAGCGCGGCGTCGCGCAGTTGTTCCAGCTCGTGAGACATGGTGGAGACGTTGAAGCGTGAAAGGGTTTGAGCGTTGCAGCGGAATCGCTTTAACGCTTCAACTCTTCATCGATTCAACGCAACCCTACGCCGCCTTCTTCGCTTTCGTCTTATTCTCGAGCGCGGTCTTTACCTGCTCGACAATGCCCTTGAACGCGGTCTCATCGGTGATCGCAAGGTCGGAAAGAATTTTGCGATCGAGACCGATATTCGCGGCTTTCAAGCCCTCGGCGAAACGGCTGTAGGTAAGACCCTGCGCGCGGACGGCTGCGTTCAGGCGCTGGATCCAAAGATAGCGGAAGGTCCGCTTGCGGGTTTTTCGGTCACGATAGGCCCAATATTTGCCTTTCATCGTCGCGTCCTTCGCGTAGCGGAAAAGTTTCGAACGGCGGCCGCGGTACCCCTTGGCTTGATCTAGAACGCGTTTGCGTCGCTCCCGGCTGGCCGGGGCGTTGGTGGCTCTTGGCATTTTGTTGTATCCCGCAGGCGCGGGACTCCTCTTTCAGCGAATTGTTCTTTTGTTATGATCTGCGCGACCTCATTCGCTGATTCGGTCCCGCTTTGCGGGACCAGGTGAGCAGATCGTCGCGGCGCCATCGGGGCGTTCGCGGGCCGGAAAAGTAGCTGGGTGGCCTTAAATCACAAATTGTTTCTGTTCGCTCTTCTTCGTGCTCGTGCTCGTGATCGCTCTGGTGCGTGCTGCATCCGATCACGATCACGATCACGATCACGAGCACGATCACGAGCACGATCACGAGCACGAGAAGGGCGAAAGCGCATTATTGCATTGGCCATGCGATCACGCGGCTCCTAAAATCCACGCCATGGATTGGCTCAGTCGTCATCGGCGCCTGGTTGTGGCGGCGATCTGCGGATTTTGCGCGGGCGCGATCATCGCGGTCCATTTTTTCCCGAGCTTTCCCTTCGTCTCGGCCGTTTGGCGGCAGGAGCAAAACTACGAAAACTTTCTCCAGCGCGAAGGCCGGAAGACAGCGACACGCCCCGATTTCGTTTTCCTCGGGATCGACCAAAGCACGCTGGAGCTTCCGCCACTGTTGCCGGAGGAACTCGCAAATAATCGCGCCTTGCAGTTGATGACGGAGCGATCGTGGCCGTGGTCGCGGGAGGTCTGGGCGCTGTTGCTCGACCGGCTTTTCGGCGCCGGCGCGCGGTTGGTCATGTTCGATTTTGTTAGCAACCCGCCGAATGATGGCGATTCCATTTTTCGCGAGGCGCTCGACCGGTATCGCGATCGCGTGGTCCTGGGCGCGAACATCGATGAGGGAGGGACGCATCAGATTGTTGTTCCGAACGCGGCGCTGATCCCACCCCCGCCGCTGGCGGACGACCGGGTCGGGTTCGTGAATTTTTGGGCGGATTCCGTGGATGGATTGGTTCGTGGAATTTATTTCACCCGGTCGGATCGCCAGTTGGCCGGGCAGAACCCTTTCCCCGACGAGGAGGTTTACGTATCCTTCTCGGCTCGCGCTCTTGAGAAGCTTGGTCATGCCGGCGCCGTCTTGCGCGACCAGCGGCAACATCCATTCCGTTTCAGCGAAAGTGGCGCTTATCCTCCGCGCCCGCTCTACGAGGTCTTCGATCCGAAGTTCTGGGCCGCGAATTATGCCAACGGAGAGTTCTTCAAGGACAAAATCATAATCGTCGGGTGGTCGGCCCAGATCCAACCTGACGTTGTCGCCACCCCGTTGGAACTGGATACCCCCGGGCCCTCCATGCATTTGCAGGCGATCGCGGCCACGATCGACCGCGAGTTTCTCCGTTACACCTCAGAGGGAACCAACCTTTTCCTGGTCGCGGCCGCGGGAATCCTGGCCTGGGCGCTCATCGCACTCGTGAAGCGGCCGCTCGTCTCTTTCCTGGCCCTGCTCGCGGTTTCCGTGGCCTACCTGGCGTTCGCCCGAATCGCCTTTGATCGCGCCGGATTGCTGGTCGTGGTCGTCCCGGTGCTGATCGCCTTTCTCTCGGGGGGATTTCTCTCGTTAGGCTTCGAGTATGTCCTGGAACGGATCGAGAAAATGCGGACCCGCCGGACGCTCGAACGCTACGTCTCGAAAAACCTCGTGAAAGAAATCCTCGATAATCCCGACAGTTTTTACAGCAGCCTGCGCGGAGTGCGCCTTTCAGCGTCAATCCTGTTTTCCGACATCGTCGGGTTCACCGCGATGACCGAAAACGCCGATCCGGAAGCGCTGGTGAAGCAGCTCAACGAGTACCTGAGCCGCATGACGGCGGCCGTCTTTCAGCATGACGGCACGCTCGACAAATTCATTGGCGATGCCGTCATGGCCGTGTGGGGGAACGTGAGCAGCCGGGGCGTCGCGGAAGATGCGAAGTCCTGCGCGCGGGCCGCGTTGACGATGCGCCGCGAACTGCGGGCGCTGAACGAAAAATGGAAAGCGGAAGGGATCGCGCCCTTCGCCATCGGCGTGGGCATCAATCAAGGCGATGTTCTCGGGGGAAACATCGGTTCCCAGGAAAAAGCCGACCCGACCGTGATCGGGGATGCCGTCAATCTGGCCTCGCGCCTCGAAGCGCTGACGAGGACTTATCACGTCGACATTTTGGTCGGGGCCAGCGCGGCTGAGCTGATCCGCGATGAATTTCATTTCCGGAGCGTCGCGCTCGTCCAGGTGAAAGGAAAATCCGAGCCGGTCGAAATCTTCACGTTGCTCGGAGCGAAGAGCGACCCTGGCGATGAGAAGTTTCTGCAACGGCTCGAAACCTACGAAGCCGGCCTGCGAAAATTCCGCGAACGCGACTTCGCGCAGGCGAAAGGGCTCTTCGCCCAGTTCCTTGAATTTTATCCGGACGATGGGCTCGCCGAAATGTATCTCGAGCGCGCGCTCGAGTACGAGCAGGCGCCGCCCGATCTGGCGTGGAATGCCGTGGAGGTCTTCAAGAAAAAGTAAGGTTCGCCCCCGCAACTTTTCGATGAACGCAATGTCTCCGGGCGCCGCCCGAAGTGGTCTGCTGGCGTGTGGCCGTTCAGGTCCGGACACTTTTTCTTGCGATTAACAAGAATGAATTGATTTAGCTGGATGCCGGTGGACGTCGGACAGCACAACCTGGAAATTCACGCCAACGCCGAGCATTGGCGCCGGAAGCCGCTCCTGCAAAAAATCTATCGCGATTTTTACCTCGAAATCGCAAAGGAATTGCGCCACGACCAGCCGGGGGAGACGGTGGAAATAGGCTCTGGCATCGGCAACCTGAAGAGCGTGGTGCCGCACGCGGTCGCCACCGATCTTTTTCCAAACCCCTGGCTGGATCGAATCGAGAACGCCTATGCCTTGACCTTTGCGGATGGGTCGGTCGCAAACCTCATCCTGTTCGATGTCTGGCATCACCTGGAATATCCCGGAACGGCCCTGGCGGAATTTCATCGGGTGCTGACGCCGGGCGGCCGTCTCGTGATTTTCGATCCGGCCATGGGCTTCCTGGGGCGGATCGTCTACGGTCTCTTCCATCATGAACCGCTGGGTCTTCGCGATGAAATTCGATGGACGGCGCCGCCCGATTTTTCCCCGACGCAAATGAGGTATTATGCGGCCCAGGGAAATGCGCACCGTATTTTTTTTTGGGAGCGATGGAACTCGCGGCTGGGCGATTGGCGGATGGTAAGGCAAAGTTTGCTGCCAGCCATTTCCTACGTCGCTTCCGGCGGCTTTAGCGGTCCGCAGCTTTACCCGCAAAGTTTGTTGCCGGCAATGCGTGCGGTGGATCAGATCGCGAGTTGGGTTCCGGCGTGGTTCGCGACCCGGCTATTGTTGGCGCTGGAAAAAAAATGATTTCGTCGCTTCTATACGATTTGAATCACGCGCCGCTTTGGCGCCGTGAAATTAAAGTCTGGGATCAGCGCCTTCGGGCGGCCTCGTTCGATCGGCTGGTCTACCTGGCTCTTCATCGATTAGGGCATCTCGGGGCCGAAGAAGCTCAGCTTGTGCGGGGGCTGGTGGGGGAGGGAATGCAAGTCGTCGATATCGGCGCCAATATCGGGCTCTATTCCTTGCTCCTCGCGCGGCTGGTCGGAAACACCGGCCGCGTTTTCGCTTTCGAGCCCGAGCCGAATCTCTTCTCGGTCCTTTGTGAGAATTGCGCGGCGAATGGCGCTCTCAATGTCACCCCATTTCAATGCGCCGCGGGTGAGGCCAACGGGCGCGCGATGTTTCAACGCTCTCTCTTTAATTCCGGTGACAATCGCCTCGGCCAAGCCAGGGCCGACGCGACGACGATCGAAGCCGAGGTGGCGCGCCTGGACGATGTCCTGCCGGTGCGCCAGGTGCAGTTCATCAAGCTCGACGTGCAAGGTCACGAGCTCGGCGCGCTGCGTGGCATGGACGAGATAATTGCCGCCAGTCCGGATGTTCGAGTGTTGTTCGAATTCTGGCCGGCAGGTTTGAAGGCGGCCGGCTCCACCGCGGAAAACTTGCTCGATTTTTTCCGCGAGAGACGCTTTGAACTTTACGAGACCAAGGGCGGACGCGCGCGACCCCTGGTGGATTCGCAGCGGCTCATCTCAGATCTCGGGGCCAGGCAGTACACCAATCTCCTGGCCGCTCCGGCGGCTGCCGATCCCGGCGTTTAATCTCTCCTGGGAGGGTCCAGTCGCGAGGCTCGCGCCGGCGCCGGCAACACGCCATTTCCCATGCATTCCCCGCCGCTCCGCGCTCCGGTACGAAACCCTTGCGCCGTGCGGGAGTGCGCCTATTATCGTTGCTCAGTCAATGAATAGGCCAGCCACCGCCCTTATCTTCCTGCCATTTTTGCGGTGATGCCGGCGCTTGTTGTCGCCAGGGCAGACGATGCGGACACAATGATGACATCGAGTTCAGGCGAGTAACTTTCATATTTCATGCGTAACGATTTCCGTCCACGAACACGCGTCGCCTGGTTAAACCGAAACCGCTTTTCGGCCAGCCAATGATCGAGGTTAATGGATGTTAGCCCTAATCTATCTCGGCCTGGCCATATGTGTCGGTGAGCGTCTTTCCAGCCGCTATTACCGCTTTGTTTCTGTAGCACACCGTTGGGCCACCGGAGCGCTGGTGGGATTGCTCCTTAGCGCCTGTTTTACCTACCTGGCCGGGCGGCATTTCGCGGGCACCAGTCACCCTCTTCTCTGGGGGAATCTTCTCTTTTTCGCCACGGCCGCGATCCTCCTGGTCAAATGTCCGAAGCGAGATCCCTCCATGATAGAACCGCCGCCAGGCTCTGTCGTATGGGACTGGATCACCCTGGGACTCTATTTCGCCCTCGCGTGCTGGATGATGTTCGCCACGCTCGACTTCAAGAATGGCACGCTCCTGATCGGCATCACGCAATGGAGCGACTACGGGCCGAACACGGCCATCGTTAGGAGTTTTTCAGCCGGTCATAACTTTCCCGCGGAGTATCCGCATTTTGCAGGCGAGCCAATCCGCTACCATTTTCTCTTCTACTTCCTCGCGGGGAATCTTGAATTTCTCGGCCTTAATCTGGTTTGGAGCCTGAACCTTCTCAGTATCCTTACTCTGGTTTGCCTGCTTGCTCTGGTCATGGCGCTCGGCCAGTTGCTGTTCAAGTCGCGGGCAGTCGGGCGGCTGGCCTCGGCCCTCTTCTTTTTCCACGGGACGCTTAACCTTGTTCCCTTTCTCCGTAAGCAAACATCCTTCAAAGGCGCCCTCCAGGCCATCTATAACTTGAGGGATTATCTTACCTCAGGCTATCCCTATCGCGGGGAAGATTGGGGAATATGGACCCAGGTTGTCTTCGTTAACCAGCGGCACCTGGCCAGTGCTATCGGCATCTTCCTGATTGTCTTGTTTTTTCTTTTTGATCGTTACTTGGAATGCGCGCGCCAAAAGGAGCTTATCCGCGCCTCGCGCACTCCCGCCGGGCCAGGGAGGTGGTCGCCTGCTCTCATCCGGCGTTCGCTTGCGTCCTGGGTACCGGCCCGATTTGTAAAGCGCGGGCGAAAAGAAGAAATCGCATCAGGGGATGGAACGACTTCGGGCACGCCTGCATCTCCTGGGCAACCGCCTCTGGAGCCGGACACCACATCCATTGGCGAAGGGCAACTTTCCGACCCGCCGGAGTCTTTGGAGGGGTCGTTTCCAGGAGCGAACCTAACGCGAGAAGGCGAAGCCTGGTCGTCCGATACCGTAACAGATCGCGAACCATCGTCTCAGGCACCGGACCCCGCGTTAGTAAACGATCCACAACCTCCAACTATACAAGGACCTCTCCCAGAGTCGTTGCCGGAGGCGAACCTTGCCTCCGGCGGCGAGGCAAAGACTCCCGACACCGTGGCGGATGACGCACAGGCGCCTCTGCCGTCTGACACTACCTTGGGCAGCGAAGGGCCGCCGTCCGACACAGTTACCTCCATCGAGGAATCGGCGGATGCCCGGCCCGATACCGCAACAGGAGAAGCGCGGACGTTCGATACTTTGGCGTACGACGAGTATATGCGTCAGGGCGTTACCTCGGAGGGTGAAGTAAAGGAGTCCGAGGCAAAGGAGTCCGAGGCCCTTGAGTTTAGCAAACAATCGTCTCAGGAGGACGACGCCCTCATGGCAGTGGAAGCGCCTGCGGCCGGCTCACCCCCCCCGGCCGAAGAACTGCCTCTCGACCCCGACATTACGCCCGTAAGCGATGCGCAATTACCCCAGGCCTCCATCTCCAGGGCTTCGCGGGGCTTCATCGCAGACCTTGTCCATGACAACCTTGTTTCCGGCCATGGCTACATCTTCTCCGGTCTTCTGATAGGCCTTCTGCCTTTCTGGAATGCTCCAGTGTTCACGGCCGCGTTTGCGGTGTTCCTATTTCTTTTTGTCCTTTTCCCCTGCCGGCGCTACATGGTGGGACTTGCTGTTACGACCGCCGTAATCGCCCTTCCTCAAATTCTGGCCTTACGCTCCGGCAACGTCCGGGCCGGACCCGCCCTGATCCATTGGGGTTACACGCTTGGCAATGTGCCCGTTCTCCAGGTCCTGAAATACCTCGGGTTCACCTTCGGGGTGAAGTGGGTGCTCATTCTGGTAGGGTTGTTATTCTTTTCGTGGCGTAACCTTCGCTTGTTCATTGCCATATTCAGCCTGTTCCTTCTCACTTTCTGTTTTCAGTTTAGTGAAGAGGCCCTCGCCAATCATAAGTTCTTGAACATCTGGCTGGTGCTGGCGAACTTGTTTGTCGCCTATGGTCTCTGGCGGCTCTGGCACGCCCGAATCAAGGGCTGGGCCATACCCTCACGGTTGGTCGCCATTCTTCTTATCAGTCCCATTTTGGCAGGAGGAATCATCGATTTCTTTCCGATTCGCAACGCTGGTTTTGTCTACACCAACTTGACGAACGATCGCCTGATCAAGTGGGTCCAGGCGGAAACGAAACCGGATGCTGTTTTCATGACTGACAAGTTTGTCAACCATCAGATCCTTTTGAGCGGTCGCCGGATTTGGATGGGCTATACCTATTTCACCTGGTCCGCGGGGTACGATCTACCGAAGCGCGAAATAGCCTACCGGCAGATGTGGGAAAGCAAGAATGCGCACCAGGTGTTTACTCTCTTGAAAGCCAACGGCATAGATTACGTGGCGTTTGACTCCACCGTCCGAGGTACTTTTAAAAACAACAGCGAGCAGCAAGTCTATGCCCCTAACTTTAAGAAGGTCTTTGAAGGATCGGATTATTACCAGTTGACCATCTACAAAGTCCCGGAGAATGCGGACTTCGTTCCTGCTCCTTCGGCCCCATTGCCGCCGGGCGCTCAGGCTACGGGTGTAAGTGCCTTCGAAGGCGGGAAAGGGAAAGAAAACGGACGTCTAGACTTCCCGCGCGGCCTGACGGCGGATAACGCCGGAAATATGCTGGTGGCCGATACTAATAATGACCGTCTTCAGAAATTTTCAGCCGCGGGCGTGTTCCTCTCCATTATAGGAAGATCGGGTTCGGGTCCGGGTGAGTTCCGCGAGCCCGGCGGAATTGCGGTCGATTCGGACGGCAATATTTATGTGGCGGATGCCGCAAATAACCGCGTGCAGAAACTAAAGCCGGACGGAACGTTCGCGGCCCAGTGGAAAGGCCCCGAGCCGGGATTTAAGGGGCCACGCGATATCGGCATAGGCCCCGGGAATTCGATCTACGTAGTCGATCAGGGTCACTCGCGAATCGTCAAGCTGGATTCTGACGGCAAAGTGCAGGTGGTTTGGGGAGCGGAAGGCAGGAATGATGGGCAACTCGCCGGTCCAACCTCCGTGGCCGTGGACGGAAAGAATGACAGAGTCTACGTGGCTGACCCCAGCAATAAGCGGATCGAAATTTTCGACACGAATGGGAAATTTCTCGCGCAATGGAAGGTCGAGGAATGGGGTCCCACTGGATGGTACTTCCAGGATTTGCTCCTGGATGTGCCGGCGGGACGCTTGTATGCCTCGAGCCCGACCGACGAGATTCTGGTTTTTGACCTTGCCGGGAAAAGAATGGCACCTTTGAGGCCTAAACCACCGGACAAACTCGAAGGTGCCTCAAGCCTTGTTTTGATAAAAGGCAAGCTTTACGTGCTAAACACTTATGCTGGCCGTGTTAGCGCGATGGAAACAAAATAGCAGGTGGCTCTTTCGAGACCGCTGTCTCGTGCACGAGTGAGCCGCTAGCAGTTACCTTCCACTAGCCAGCTAACCTCCCGTGTGAGGTCTCGCCACGCCAGCTCGATCGGCGGCCGGGCCGGGAGCACCGGTAAATCCCGCAATCTCCTTTAGCGTGAAAATGGGACGGCCTTTGACTTCTTCGTAAACGCGTCCCAGGTATTCGCCCAGGATTCCCAGGCAGAGCAACTGAACTGCCCCGAGAAAGAAAATGGCGGACGTTATGATGGTATAGCCAATGAGCGGGGCCGCGGGTCGAAAGATCCGCCAATAAAAGACCAGCAGCATCATGATCAGGGCGAAGCCGGCCACCAGGAGCCCAAGGTAAGTGGCGAGCCGGAGCGGAACTCGCGAGAAGGAGACGATGCCGTTGACGGCGAGGCTGAAAGACTTGCGGAAGGTATACTTAACTTCACCCGCAAAACGCGGTTCGCGCTCGAAAGGGACAGCCGTCTGGCGAAAACCGATCCAGGCTCGCAGCCCCCTTAGATATCGCCCTCGCTCCGGGAGCGAGTTCAAGACATCGACAACCTTGCGGTCCATCAGGCAGAAATCTCCGGTGTCCGCCGGGATATCTACATCAGTCAGCAGCCGCAGGACGCGGTAGAAGAGGTAGGCGAAAAGCTTTTTCGTCGCGCTCTCGCGCCGGCGGGCGGTCCGCTTGGCATAAATGACCTGAAATCCTTCGCGCCACTTTTCGATCATGGCTGGGACCAGTTCGGGCGGGTCTTGCAGATCAGCGTCGAGGACGGCCACAGCGTTTCCCCGCGCAAAGAGAAGGCCGGCGGTTACGGCAACCTGATGACCGAAATTGCGCGCCAGACTTACATAGCAAACTCTCGGATCTCGCTGGCGCAGGTCGCGCATCATCTCCAGAGAGCGGTCGCGGCTGCCATCGTCCACCAGGATGATCTCGCCTGGCCCATCCAGGCCGTCCATGACGCCGGCCACACGGCGGTAAATTTCCCCGAGCGTCTCTTCTTCGTTAAAGACGGGGATAATGAATGAGAACACTGGCTTCATCGGTGGATCGCTTCCCGTTGGCTGGGTGAACGCGCTTTCGCTAGCTGTTAACGTTGCAAGGTTCACTACGCAATTGGGTGAAGGTGGTCATGGCCAGGCTTTCTCTGCTCCCTTTTGTGACCTTCCTCGTATTATCCGGCAAGATCGTCAATCCAAATCAAACCAGAAGCGCGGCCTTTGCCGTTCCGGCGGCCCCGCGCTCAATATTCCTTGATGCGATGCGGCAACGAAGTCAGAGTGTTCCCCAAATTTCGGGAAAGCGAAGTCTAATCGGTCTTATACTCAATGGAAAACCGTTCGCGCCGGCGCTGGCGCATCTTGCTTTGGTTCGCGGTTTTGTCCTGTCTATTCGCCGTCTACACGTACGGATTATCCCGCAACCCACCGGGGTTTTACGTCGATGAATCTGCCCTCGCTTACAACGCTTACCGCGTGGCGCAAACAGGGGCAGGGGAATTTGGGCCGCGCTTTCCAATCTACTTTCAGTTTTTTGCCGATAGTTGGTCACAATACGTCAGCCCAACTCAGGTCTATCTACTCGCGGCTGTGTTTCGCATTTTCCCGCCCAGCATCCTGGTGGCGCGGATGTTTGCCGCGTTCTGGGTATTTCTTGCCTGTGTGCTGCTCGGTCTCCTGGCCAGACGAATTTCCGGCCAGCTCAAGGTCGGCATCCTCGTCACAGCCATCGGGCTGGTGATGCCGTGGCTTTTCGAAGTAAGCCGGTTGCTGCTGGAGCCGCACTTTGTTCCGATGGCCTTGACGCTCTTGTTGCTTGCGGTCTATCACGCACAGGGAAAGGAGAAATGGGGATGGCGCGAGGTTGTCATGCTCGCGGGCGCCTTAACGCTCCTGACGTATTGCTATCAAGGCGGGCGCTTGCTGGTGGCGTTGATGGCGCTCGGCCTTTTGTTCTTTGCCACGACGAAGGAACGCCTGATTGGCATCGCCAAGACATGGTTGCTCTACGGCGTGACGTTGGTTCCCATGTTTGTGTTCAACCGGCAGCATCCAGGAGCCTTAACCAAGCGACTCTACGAAGTCTCGTACGTCAGGCCCGGAATGCCTTTGAAGGATGTATTCTCCCAGTTCCTCAAACGTTACCTCGAAGACCAAAGCCTGACCAGCTTGCTGACCCTGGGAGACTACCATCCCCGCCACCATGTGCCGGGGTCGGGAGGCGCAGTGTTTTTCGCGATCTTCATTTTGGCCTTGATCGGCCTTGCCATTATTTTGGCCCGCCGCTGGCGCGACCCTTGGTGGCAGTTCGTTCTTTTTGGACTGGCTGCCTCGATTGTGCCCGGCGCGATTTCCGTCGAGCCGTTCCACGGCATGCGGCTTATCGCCTATCCGGTTTTTCTCTTACTCCTGATGGTGCCGGCGCTCGAATGGCTGGTCGCCCGACGCGAAGCGAAATCGGCTCCAGGCTTATCGCCCGCGGAAGATGATGAAGAGATTCTAGTGAAGCAGGCGGCGCCCTCCGGGCGCCGATTTGGCGGGGAGGGTTGGCCACGATCAGTCCGTCTCGGACTTCTAGGCCTTTTGTTAGCGCTTACCTGTGTGGAGACCTACCGGTTTCAAACTGTCTTTCGGCGTAATGGACCCAACCGCTTGTTCGATTTTGACGTGCATTACAAGGCAGCGTACGACGCTGCCACCAGGCAATCTTCCCGGCCAATTTACCTCGAGGATGGGAAATGGGGTCCCGCCTACATCCACGCTTTATGGTATGCGACCGTGGAAAAAAGGCCGACCTCCCAATTCGTCCACCTGAAACCCGGAGCCAGACCTCCGGCAGGCGCGGTCGTGATCAGCTCGGCGGAAGGTTGCCAGCGGTGCGAGATAGTAACGCGCGCCGGAGTTTATCAGGTTTACAAGACGCAGTGAGGGAGCGTATCCGGGTCACGCATCCATGTCCGGCCTGGCCGTCGGGCTGGCAGCACTCTCCGCCTCTGAGGCTTGGTGATCAATCTTAGGTTCGATTGAGTGCGTGACCACGTAGCGGGGCCGGCCTTTTACTTCCTCATAGATGCGAGCCAGGTATTCGCCCACGATGCCGAGGCTGATCATGAGCGAGCTGCCGATGATCAGTTCCAGTAAAATTACCGTCGCGAAACCGCTCACGGCGCGTCCCGCCAGTTTCAGGTAGAGGGTCTGCGTTCCGAGGAGAACGGCAAACACGAAAAAGACTGCGCCCGCCAGGGTCACGAGCTGCAACGGAAAAGAGGAAAAGGCGGTCAAGCCGGTGATGGCCAGTCTCAAGCGTTTCAGATAGGACCAGCTCGATTTGCCCGCCGCGCGTCGAGCCACCTCAAAAGGGATCCGGACCGTGGTGAAGCCGAGCCAGGCGGTCATGCCACGAAAGAAAACATTGCGCTCCTGCATTTCGAGCCAGGCGTTGATGGCTTTGCGATTCATCAGCTTAAAGTCTGAAGCCCCCCGCAAATCGAATCCGGAAAGCTTATTCAGGATAATGTAAAAGAGCAGGGCGCCGAATTTGCCGGACAAGGATTCAGGTCCGCGCTTGATTTTAATGGCCTCGACAATATCGGCTCCCGTCGTTTGCCAGAGGCGCAGCATGTCGGGCAAGAGGGCGGGTGGATGCTGTCCGTCTCCATCCATTAAGACGATCGCATCGCCGCGGGCGCGTTCCAGGCCGGCGCAGAGCGCCAACTCTTTCCCGAAGTTTCGGCTCAGACGCACGGCACGGATGGCGGGCAACGTCCGGGCCTCATCCGACAGGACCTTCCAGGTATCATCCGGTGAACCGTCATCGATGAGAATTAGCTCGAAAAGACAGCCGGTCTTTTCCAGGGCAGCTTTCACGTCGGCGAGAAACGCGGGCAAATTAGCGCCCTCACAATAAAGGGGGATGATCACCGAAATAAGCGGTGATCCATCCGCGGATACTTGGGACTCTCGGCCCGCCAGAGCCGGCTTCTCGGGTTTCATCGTTGTTGATGACCGCTAACCTTTTTCCCGCGCCCTTTAAAGGCAATTATTATTCAGGGGGTGTGCCCTATTGGGCGCAGAACGTTTCAGTAGCCAAACTCGCGTTGGTCGCCTAGAAGAATTCACCCTTATTCGATCTTTATGCGCGGTTCTTTTGGGAGAGATGACAAACTCCACGGCGCGGCTACCTTCGGCACCGTGCCCCAATTCCTTACCTTGATCATCCGCCGGATTCCTGGCAGTTCCCTGGCCCGCCGCCGGGAACGGGCAGCGATCGTCAAGTAGCGGGCGAAAGTCGTTCTCCATGGCACACGAATCGAGGTGGCTCTCACGACCCAGGCTTCTTTGGGCTTGGGCCCTGGGTGTTTCGTTTCTTATTTCGGTCTCGGCCGCTCTGCGCGGCGGCTACATCGGTCCCGATTACAACACTCACATGAATCGGATGCTGGATTCGTCACGAATGTTTGATTTTTCGACGATGGACCCACCCATTTACATCCTCCTGGGTCACGGACTCCTTAGGCTCATCGGAAGGAGCAATGCGTTTCCCATCACGCTTTCGATCATTCAGGCGGCCACTAATATTGTGGCCCTTTGGTATTTCTTTATCTACTCGGAGCGCCGCTTCAAATCCCCCGTCCTCCATCTGGCTCTTGTTTTCTTTTTAACGTTTCTACCCGTCCGCATTATTCATTCGGTTTCTGTCGGAACGGATTGGCTGATGGTGCCGCTGTTCGTGCTGGTGCTTTTCATTGTCGACAGATTCTCCTCTGAAGAAACCTCCCCCCCGAAGAACGCGGCCTTTCTCGGATTGGTCCTGGCTTTTGGGGTTTGGAGTAAATACAGTTTTATTGCCCTGCTCCCGGCGGTCTTTGTTATTTTTGCCGTCCAGTGGTGGAGACGCCGGTGGAATCTGGGACGCTTCGTCGCGATCTGCGCTCTCAGCCTGGTCCTGCCTTCAGCCCTGTTTCTCTACAGTTCCTGGAAGAGTTCCCGCGTCCGCGGGTTCACCACCCAGGGAATTTGGCTGCCCAAGGGGGCGCCGCCTGAAATGAATTACAAGGACCTGTTCCTGGTGAAAGCTGCCGACCTTCAACTTTTCAAGGCGCCCGAGATGTTTAAACACGAGCCAGCGGACGGCAACAGATACCATGTCGGCTATCGCACGGCGCACAGACACAGCTATCTGGGGTTGTCGCATCTCAGCGTTTTTACCGATACTCAGAATCTGTTTCAGGACTTGCCCCTCCCTCAAAGCCTCGATCGTCACCTCATCCCCGATTTTAAGACCCGCCGCGCGTGGAAGACCCCGATCAGCGTGGCCTCGATGTCGTTGGGAGTGCTCTGGACCCTCCTGGCTTTAATAGGCACGCCCTGGATCTTGTTCGGATCGATTAGGAACCTTTTCAGGGATAAGCTCGAGCGCGAGGATGTCACTGCTCTTTTGGGCATTGCCTATTTTCTGCTCATGTTTTTGCCGATCCCTTTCCTGATGTGGGGCTGTCTTTACGGATATTGGACGCCGCGCCTCATCCTGCCCCCTCTCTTCTTCTTTTTCTGGGCCGCCTTTCTTTTCCTGGACCGGACGCTCGTCCGCAAATCGGAGAAGCTCGCGTTCGATGTCCTGACGCTCGTCCTCGTCCAATGTGGAATTCAAATTGTGATGCTTGCCTGAGAATGACTCGTCGCGGTTCTTAACCTTCCCGTTTTGTTCCCATGCGGAAATACCTCTATCGCAAGCTCCGGGACTACCTCGATCTCTACGTGCGTCCGGGCGACCGCATCGCGGTGATCAACGCCAAAGAAGCGGGCGAGCCTCTCGAATTCCAGGGCCAGGAACTGCTCGCCCTCCAGGGCTCGCCCCGGGAAATGGGCCAGCCTCGACTCGATCTGGAAGCGCTCGCGAGTTTCCGCCCCGACTACGTAGTGCTGAATGGAAACATTCATTATGAATCAGACGTCCAGGAATTTCTCGCAACGCTCCGTCTGGCTCTTTCGCCCTCGGCCCGCGTCATCATTCTGTTTTACAGCACGCTCTGGAAACCCTGGCTGCGCCTCGCCACGGCGCTTGGCCTGCGTGGGAAAACGCCCGAGGAAAACTGGATCGCGAATGAGGATGTGCGAAATCTCCTCCTCCTGGCAGATTATGAGCTGGTGCGGCAGGAGAGTAAGTTTCTCGTCCCCATTTACATCCCGCTGATCAGCTACCTGGCGAACCGGTTCCTGGCCCCGCTGCCCGGTTTTCGTCTCTTTAATTTGCTCAATATCGCCGTGGCCCGGCCCATCGGTTTTTCGGCGCTGGGTCGCGGCAAGCCGCCGTCCGTTTCCGTCATTGTGCCCGCACGGAACGAAGCGGGAAACATCGAGGCCGCCATCCTTCGCACGCCCGCGATGGGGCCGGACGACGAGCTCATCTTTATCGAGGGCAACTCGACGGACAACACGTGGGAAACAATCTGCGAGCTGAAGCGGAAATATCCGAGTCGCAGTATTCAAATCGATCGGCAGGAAGGAAAAGGGAAAGGCGACGCCGTTCGAAAAGGCTTCTCGCTCGCAACGAAGGAAATCCTGATGATCCTGGATGCGGATCTGACGGTTCCGCCGGAAGAGTTGCCGCGTTTCTACGAAGCGCTGGTGGCCCAAAAGGGTGAATTCATCAACGGCAGCCGCCTGGTCTATCCGATGGAGAAGCAGGCGATGCGGTTTTTCAATTTGCTGGGAAACAAATTTTTTGCCGTGATGTTTTCCTTCGTTCTCGGCCAGCGTTTCAAGGACACGCTTTGTGGCACGAAAGTCTTGAGCCGGGAGAATTATTTGAAACTGGCGGCGCACCGAAAATATTTCGGGGAGTTCGACCCCTTCGGAGATTTCGACTTGATTTTCGGCGCCACCCGGATGGCCTTGCGTATCGTGGAAGTGCCCATTCATTATCGCGAGCGCACCTATGGCTCGACGAATATCGAGCGGTGGAAGCACGGATTTATCCTCCTCCGGATGCTGAGATTCGCCGCCGCGAGAATCAAATTCCTTTAGAGCAGGATTCAAATAACTCGCTAGTAGCCAAACCGATCCTCGCGGCTTAAGGAGTTTGCGTGACCGGTGCACCTCGTAATTTTCATTTCCTGGGTATCTGCGGCACCGCGATGGGATCGGTCGCCTCCGCCTTGCGCGAGCGGGGCTTCACTGTCACCGGCTCGGACGAAAATATCTATCCGCCGATGTCGACCTTTCTCGAGAGCAGGGGGATCGCGCTTCATCAAGGTTATCGCGCCGAGAACATTCCGGCCGAAGCCGAGATCATCGTCATCGGGAACGCCATCGTCCGCGGCAATCCCGAGGTGGAAGCGGTCTTGAATCGGAAGCTTTACTATGTGTCGCTGCCCGAAGTGCTGAAGCAGTTTTTCCTGCGCGGCCGGCACAATCTCGTCGTCACCGGCACGCACGGAAAAACCACCACCACCGCCCTGCTGGCCTGGATCATGACGGCCGCGAAACTCGAGCCGAGTTACGTGGTTGGCGGCATCCCGAAAAATCTCGGGCAGGGCGCGCGCTTCAACGATTCCAAATACTTCGTCATCGAAGGGGACGAATACGACTCCGCTTTTTTCGATAAGCGCTCGAAGTTTGTGCATTACCTGCCGGAGTTGCTGATCGTAAACAATATCGAGTTCGATCACGCGGACATCTTTCGCGATCTCGACGAGATCAAGCTCAGTTTCCGGCGGCTGCTCAATCTCGTCCCGCAAAATGGAATGGTCCTCTTGAACGGCGACGATCCAAGCTGCGTGGAAGTCGCGCGCGATTGCCTCGCGCAAATTTTGGAAATCGGGTTTTCCCCCAATTGCGCGCAGCAAATCCGCGAGGTCGTTTATACTTCCGAAGGGTCGCGCTTCAGGCTGGGCCACGATGAATTTGAGGTGCCGCTCATCGGGGAATTCAACGTGCGCAACGCGGCCATGGCGATTTCCGCGTCCCGCTTCTACGGTGTTTCCCTGGCCAAGATCCGGAAAGCGCTCGCGCGTTTCGAGGGCATCGCGCGGCGCCAGGAAGTGCGGGGCGAAGCGGGCGGAGTCAAAGTGATCGACGATTTCGGACATCATCCCACGGCGATCCGCGAGACGTTGCGAGCGCTGCGGCACCGTTATCCGGGTTGCCGGTTATGGGCCGTCTTCGAGCCGCGCTCGAACACCACGCGGCGCGCGGTTTTTCAGCAGGATCTCCCCGACGCGCTGAAACTGGCGGACGGCGTTTTAATTTCTCAAGTCGCGCGCCTCGATCAGATCCCGGAAGAAGAGCGGCTCGATCCCGAAGCGGTCGTGGAAGCGATCGCGCAGTCAGGGCGGCCGGCTTTTTACGAGCCGGATGTAGCTCATATTCTGGAGCGCCTCGTGCCGCTGCTGAGGGCGAAGGATGTGGTCGCGGTTTTCAGCAACGGCGGCTTCGACGGGATCCATGGGAAATTACTGGAGAGGTTAAAAAGTTAAAAAGGTTACAAGAGTTACAACGATCCCGTTTGGGCGTTCCGACTATTGTAACGGTTGTAACATTGTAACCGATGTAACCTTTGAACGTTCAGGGCGGCGCCGCCAGCACTCCCCCCCCCCGAGAAATCCAGCTCTGCCATGGGGAACGAGGTTGACCGCGCCCCCCCGACCTATTACATAAAACCCGTGCTACGCCCTTTCTGCATCGCGGCGCTGTGTCTCGCAGCGATCAACTCCGGTTTCGGCCAGGCCAAGCCGCCTCTTCCCTCGGCCGCCCCGGCCACCCCACCGCGGGACAACAGAAACCCTGCCACAACCCCGGCGCCAGCGACAGCCCCGGCGCCGGAAGAGTTCCGGCCCCTGCCTGTGCCTACCGCCACGGCCGCCCCGGCGCCGGACCAGACCGTCACGTTGCAGTACCCCAACAGCGATGTGGTGGATGTGCTCCGCCTCTACGAGACGCTTACCGGCAAGAGGCTGGTCACGGACAATTTCGTGCAGGGCAAGGTCAGCATCTTCCTGAGCAAACCGCTCCCGCGCGATGAGGCGATCAAGATCATCGAGATGAACCTGCTCATGAACGGGTATTCACTCGTCCCGGCCGAGAACAACGTCGTCAAGGTGATCGGAACGGGAAGGAACCCGCGCGGCGCCGGTGTCCCGATTATTTCCGATGAGGGCGACATCCCAAGTGGCGATCACGTCATCAGCTTTGTTTTCAAGCTGCGCTACGCCGATCCGCTCGAGCTCCAGCAGGTGCTCGGCCAATATCTTTCTCCGCCGCAGACGTTCACTTCCTTTCTCGCGCTGCCCAAGTCCTCGAGCATTATCGTGACCGAAAACTCCAGCACGATTCGAGCGCTCGTGCGCATTATCGACCAGGTGGACATCCCCCCGGCGGAGGTGGTGAGCGAATTCATCAAATTGGAGCGGGCCGATGTGACCAAGGTGGTCGAAATGCTGAATGCGGTCTTCGATAAGGGAGCCCAGCCCACTACTCCGGGGGCACCGCCGGTCCCAGGGGTTAGGAACGTGCGGCCGGTCGTGCCCGGCGTCATTCCGCAACCGACGAAAGAGGAAAGCGATATCGGGGCGCTCACGGCCCTTTCCGAGGACTCCATCGTCATCGGCAAGATCAAAATCGCCGCCGACGTGCGGACCAATCGGATTCATGTCATCACGCGCCCGATTAACATGCCATTCATCCGCAAGCTGATCGCGGAATTCGACGCGAACGTAGAATTCGCCAAACCGATCGCGCGGCCGCTGCGCTACATCTCCGCCGCCGAGATTT
Source organism: Chthoniobacterales bacterium (assembly GCA_035556975.1). Classification (GTDB taxonomy): domain Bacteria; phylum Verrucomicrobiota; class Verrucomicrobiia; order Chthoniobacterales; family UBA10450; genus AV80. Next base: position 76,340 of record DATMEN010000037.1, on the reverse strand, counting down.
TGCCGGTGCTGGTGCAGGCCTTGACGGAGCCTGGAATGAACCAGCAAGGCGGGACGGACGGCGGCGGCACCGTTCCGGGGCAGCAACAGCAGGCTCCGCGACCACGGCCTCCCAGTAGCTCCGGAGGATTCGATACGGGGTCGAGCACCAGTGGCGGCGGCCAGAATTTTTCGGAAGAACTTTCCACGGAGGCGGTTGATACAGCACCGCAAGCGGTGACGATCGGCAACGCGAAAATCATCGCAGATCAGCGCGCCAACACCATCATCGTCCTGGGCAACCGCGAGGTGGTCGTGAAAGTAATGAAGATCCTCGACGAAATGGATGTGAAGGCGCCGCAGGTGGCTTTGAGCACCGTGATTGGCGAACTTCAGCTCAATAAAAACGAAGAGTTTGGAGTCGATTATTTTGGGAGGGCTCGCGAGTCCGTCAGTGGCGTTATTACTTCTCGGAATACCAACATTCCGTTGCCGCCATCGGAGCTAAATGAAGACGGCACTCCGACTGGCAACGGAATTAATGGCGGAATATTGGATCCCGCGAATCTGCTTAATTTCAGGCGAATTGCGAACGCCGTTCAGGGCGGAACGAATGTTTATCTCGCCGCCGGAAACTCTCTCGCAGCGATTGTTAAGATGCTGCATTCGACGGGCAATTTTAAGGTAATCTCGCGGCCGACTGTCTTCACGACTAACAATAAGAAAGCCATTATTGCCTCGGGCCAGGAGATTCCAGTCCCGGTCAATACGATTTCCGGCGGCACTATTGGTGGTATCGCCCAGCAGTCGAACATTCAATTCAAGAAAATTGCCTTGCAGCTTGAAGTAGTGCCGCTGATTAATTCGGAGAAGGAAGTAACGCTCGAGATCCTCCAGAAACTGGACAGCATCGCAGGTTTTACAAGCATCGACAATAACTCGATCCCGACGATTGCCACGAAATACATCAAAACCACGGTTTCGGCGCCTAATTGCTCAACCATTGTTCTGGGTGGTCTAATCCAGGATGACCAACAACGAGAAGTGAATGGCATTCCTCTTTTGAGCAAAATTCCGGTCGTGGGCGCATTGTTTCGAAACACCAGAAAGTCAAAGGTTCGGCGTGAGTTGATCATTCTGATGCGCCCGGAAGTCGCACTAACCAAACTCGATCTCTATCGCTTACGACAAAAAACCGAGGACAAATCGCATTTCGGCCCTGAGCTCAATAATGATGATTGTCCCGATTGCCCGGTGCCGGGTGATGGGAAGCAACTCGAGCTTCCGGCGCCTGATCTCCCCGGGATGAAGTAGTGGCAGGGCGGTCGCCGCGGCGACCGGATCGCGGTGACTTCGCCGAACGAACTCACTGCCACCCGGAAAAATGTGGGCTCGGGATGACAATTCCATCGCTCGCGAGTAAGATGTCCGCCTATGAACGCTGCCGTTAGCCAATCTTTGGTCGATCTGCTCCTCGCCAGCGGCGTGCCGTCGCAAGACGAAGCCAGGGAACTGGCTTCGAACTTGAACGGCGGATCGTGGACCAGCCAGGTGCTCGATTCCGGCAAAGTGGACGAACAGCGCTTCCTGGAGGCGATCGGCAACTACTTCCAGGTGCCGGTCATTTCCATCGACAAGATGAAGATCGAGCGCCCGGTCCTGTCGCTCCTGCCGAGCCGGTTCGTTTTTCAGCATCACATTTTGCCGATCGAGATGAAGGACAAGACGGTCGTGCTCGCGACCTACGATCTCTTCAACTCGGTCGGACGGCAGCTCGCTTCCCAACTGCTGAAAGGCCCGGCCGAATGGGTCCTCGTGCCGCGAGCGCAAATCCTGCGCGCGATGAAGACCGTTTACGGCGTCGGGGCGGAGACCTTCGATGAAATCCTGAAAGCGAACCGCTCGTTCGAGAGTTCGCAGGACATCGAGGGCGCCACCGACTTGAACGCGGACGATCCGGACGCGTCGGTGGTGAAATTCGTGAACCAGGTCATTCGTGAGGCGATCCTGGAACGGGCGACCGACATTCACGTGGAACCGTTGGAGAACGATCTGCGCATTCGTTACCGGATCGACGGCATCCTGCACGAGGTGGCGGTGCCGCCGCAGTTGCGCCTGTTGCAATCGGCCATTCTTTCGCGCCTGAAAGTCATGGCGCACATGGACATCGCCGAGCGCCGCCTGCCGCAGGATGGCCGCATCAATCTGCAAGCCCACGATCAGAACATCGACGTCCGCGTTTCGACGATTCCGACCGTGAACGGCGAATCGATCAGCTTGCGGTTGCTGAGCCGCGACCAACAGCAGGCATTCGGTTTCGAGCGTCTCGATCTCAGCCCCGGGCACACCCGGATCATGAAGTCGCTCCTGACGCAGCCGAACGGGATCATCCTGGTGACCGGTCCGACGGGCTCGGGCAAGTCCACGTCGCTTTACTGTTTCCTCAGCAGCATCAACTCGGTCCAACGCCGGATCATCACGATCGAGGAACCGGTGGAATATCGGCTGCCCGGTGTCTCGCAGATTGACGTGAAACCGGAGATCGATTTGACCTTCGCCAAAGGTCTCCGCCACATTTTGCGCCAGGACCCGAACGTCGTCATGGTAGGTGAAATTCGCGACGTGGAGACGGCGGACATTTCGATCCGGGCGGCGATGACTGGACACCTTGTCTTCAGCACGCTGCACACGAACGATGCCGTGGGTGGCATCACGCGTTTGCTGGACATGGACGTTGAGCCCTTTCTGCTCTCGTCCGTGGTAAAGGCATTTATTGCCCAGCGGCTTGTGCGCACGATCTGCCCGCACTGCCCCGAACCGGTGGAGTACCCGCGCGAATATCTGGCTGAGATTGGTATTTCAGCGAAGTTGGGGACGCGGTTCCAACGCGGCGCGGGGTGCGAACATTGCCGGCAAACGGGCTACCTGGGGCGGCTGGCCATTTACGAAATCTGCGTGGTGACCGAGCCATTGAAAAAATTGATCATGCAAAAGCGCGACGGCGGCGAGTTGAAGCAATGCGCAATTGCCGAAGGGATGGAGACGTTGCGGCAGGACGGCTGGCGTCGGGTGGCAGAAGGCAAGACGACCATCGAAGAAGTGGTGCGAGTGACGCAGACCGACGAAGTGATGGCGGAGACAGAGCTGCAAAGCGCGCCCGCCATGATCGGCGAAGCGCCGATGGTGTTGAATTAAGGTGGTTTGCGCCAGGGACAGTGGCGCAGCTGCTTGTCATCTCGAGCCGCGCAGACGGCGAGGGACCTCGCAGTCGAATATTGGTCACACGATTTTTTCCCAGTGGGTCACTCGCATTGTTCGCGTCGTGTCACCTTCCCGCTGCCGGTGCCAAACAGTTCCAGCCCCAAATCTTTCCACAGCCGATTCGCCGTCTGGACCAATTCGTTCTTCTTTTCGCGTCGCCAGCGATTCGACTGCGATTGGTCATCAGATAAACGTAGAAGGTTTTCACTTCGACTGTGAGGTCCCTCGCCGTCTGCGCGGCTCGGGATGACACGCATCCCTTCGCCAACAAATAACGAGCATTCCGCCTCAATCGCCGCGCAGTTCGCGAATCGCTTTCGCGTAATCGTCCGCGCGGAAAATGGAAGTGCCGGCGACCAAAATATTCGCGCCGCTCTCGGCCGATAACTTCGCGGTCCCGGCGTTGATGCCGCCGTCGACTTCGATGTGGAGGGTCGCGTGCTGAGCCTCGCGCCACGTTTTGGCCTGCTTCACTTTTTCCATCATCTCGGGTCGAAAGGCCTGGCCGCCGAAGCCGGGGTGAACGGTCATCACCAACAAGAGATCGATCTTCCCAAGGTACGGCTCGACCGCCTCGAACGGCGTCGCCGGATTCAGCGCCAGCCCTGCGCCACAGCCAGCCGCCCGAATCGTACTCAACGTTTGGGCAACATCATGTTTCGCGTCAGGTTCGACATGGACGGTGATCGAGTTCGCTCCCGCTTCGAGGAAGCGCGGCACGTAGTGATCGGGGTGCTCGATCATAAGATGCACATCGAGCGGAAGCTTCGTGTGGTTTCGGACCGTCGCGACGACAGCAGGGCCAAACGAAATGTTATCGACGAAATGGCCATCCATGATGTCTAGATGCAACCAGTCCGCGCCGGCTGTTTCAGCGCGATGGATATCGGCTTCGAGCCAAGAGAAATCCGCCGCGAGGACGGAAGGAGCGACCAGAACCGGTGGCATGGAGTAATGGAGTAATGGAGTAGGGGAATAATGTCGAATCTCGAATCCCCTTTCATTACTTCAGCACCCCATTACTCCAACACCCTTACTCCATCCCTTCAGCTTTCCCTTGACGCGGAGAGAGTCCGTTTCTAGATACTACCGGTTTCAGCCGGTCGTTATCGCGCTCGCACGTTTAGTGCTGGGAAGATCGAAATCAGGACGCGTTTCCGACAGACTGGATAGTGCGTTTCAGCGACCCATCTAAAGGCTAAATTTCATGTTCAACGGACTCTTCGGCTGGTTATCCAGCGACATCGGTATCGATCTTGGCACGGCCAATACGCTGGTCTACGTGAAAGATCAGGGCATCGTGCTGCGCGAACCGTCGGTGGTCGCGGTCCAAGCGGGCACCAACAAGGTGCTGGCGGTTGGCGACGAAGCGAAGCGAATGCTCGGCCGCACCCCCTCGAACATTGTCGCGGTGCGCCCGCTGAAAGATGGCGTCATCGCGGATTTTGAAATCACCGAAGCGATGCTCCGGCATTTCATCATGAAGGTGCATGGCCGCCGGGTGCGCGCGCGACCGCGGGTCGTGATCGCGGTCCCGTCGGGAATCACGGAAGTGGAAAAGCGCGCCGTGCGCGAATCAGCCACCAACGCCGGAGCGCGCGAGGTCTATTTGATCGAAGAACCGATGGCGGCGGCGATCGGCGTGGGGCTTCCGGTGCAGGATCCGGCTGGCAACATGATCATCGACATCGGGGGCGGCACGACCGAGGTCGCGTTGATTTCCCTTTCCGGCATTGTTTTTAGCCGCAGCGTCCGGGTGGCGGGCGACGAGCTGGATGAGGCGATCGTCCAGTACATGAAGCGCGCCTACAATTTGATGATCGGTGAGCGGACGGCGGAAGAAATCAAAATCAAGATTGGCTCGGCCTATCCGAGCGAGAAGGAGACGAGCGTGGAAGTGAAGGGCCGCGACCTCGTGGCCGGATTGCCCAAGACGCTCATGATCACGTCGCAGGAAGTGCGCGAAGCGTTGCTGGAACCGATCTCGACCATTGTGGATTCGGTCCGCATCACGCTCGAGCGTTGTCCGCCGGAATTGTCCGCCGATCTGGTGGACCGTGGATTGGTCCTGGCGGGCGGCGGCGCGTTGTTACGCGGCTTTGACAAACTTTTGAGCGAAGAGACCGGTTTGCCTGTCCATGTTGCCGAAGATCCGCTGAGCGCGGTGGCGGAAGGAACGGGCAAATGCCTCAATGAACTTAAATTTTTGCGTCAGGTGGCTTCATCCGATCGCAATTGGCGGTAGCAGCGAAACCGGAAACCGGATACCGGATTGCGGAAAGATTAGCAATCAAGCGGTGACAGATCCTCTTTCCTTTCCGGTTTCCGCAATCCAGTTTCCGGTATCGGCATGAACCGCTCGAGTATCATCGCGCTGGCGATCCTTGCAGCGATCGTCGCTTATTTTCTGAGTTTTGGCGCGGATGGTACGCGTAAGCTCCAGGCCGGGTTTTATTCTTTGATCTCCCCGTTTCTCAAAACCGGGTCCGGCCTCCAGAAGTCAATCACTTCGGTCAGCACGGGCTTGAAGACCCTGGATGAGGTGGAGCGCGAGAATGCTGCGCTCAAGGTCGAAAACCGGTCGCTCAATGCGACGAACCAGGCGCTGCGCGACGTGGAGCACGAAGTCAACCGCTTGCGGCGCGCGCTCGATTATCGGCAGCGCTCGGTCTTTCGCCTCGTGCCGGCGGAAATCGTGGCGCGCGATTCCTCCACCTGGTGGCGGACGGTGACGATCAACCGAGGAAAAAAAGACCTCATCGAAAGCGACATGCCGGTGGTGACCGACGCAGGCCTGGTCGGAAAGACAACCACGGTCGGTGAGAACATTTCGATCGTCCTTCTGCTCGCCGATGAAAACTGCCGGGTTGCGGCCGCGGTGGAAGGGACCCGGGAGCAGGGCATCGTCTCGGGCGAACGCGTGAGCGGCTCGGTCACACCGTTGCTGAATCTGAATTTTCTTTCCAAGCAAGCCAACCTGCAACCGGGGATGAAGACCTATACGTCGGGGGTGGGTGGAGTGTTTCCCTCGGGCCTTCTCATCGGGACGGTGCAGAGTTTTCGCGCGCGCGAGCTTGATGGCCAGGCGCGCGTCACGCCGGCAGTGGATTTGTCCCATCTCGAAGATGTGTTTGTGGTGACGGGAAACAGATGATCTTTTTCATTATTCTGGTGGTCCTGACGTTCCTCGCCCAGATCGTGGAATTTTTCATTCCGCCGCTCGACTGGATGTACAATGCGCGCATTTACCTCGTGCCGGTGATCGTTTTCTATGGCGCCATGGCGCTTCCCTTTCCGCTCGTCCTGGCGCTGGCGGGCTTCGCCGGTTTTCTCCTGGACGTCGCGACCGTGCAGGCGCTCGGGCCGCGAGTTGAAATCTCGGTCGGATGGTCAATACTCCTCTACGCCGTGCTGGCGGCCATTATGCATGGCCTGAGGCCTTTGTTTATCCGGGGACGCTGGGAAGTGCATTGCATAATGAGCGGGCTCTGCACATCCACCATTCTCCTTTCCCAATATCTCATGATTGCTTTCCGGCGCGGCTCCCTTGTTTTTACGCGGGAGGCCTGGTGGCAAATCGGAGGCCCGGGGGTGATCGCCATGCTGATGGCGCCGCTGGTTTTTTGGATTTTACACTCACTCGGGCGCCTCACGGCCAATCCTTATCTTCCGGAACCGGACGGCTACGAATGAACCGGCGTCGCGTTAATCCCCGTTTGCGCATTCAATTCCTGGGGCTCTGCATGCTTGTGGGGCTCACCGCCATCGGGATGCGCCTCTGGTGGGTGCAGGTCGCACGCGGCTCTGAGTATACTTCAAAGATCCGCGGAAGCTCGGAAGCGACTGTCCGCATCCCTTCGGTGCGGGGCGAGATTCGCGATCGCAACGGCCTCTCGCTGGTGCAAAATCGCGCCAGCTACGAAGTCGATTTTTATCTGCCGGAGATGGTAAAGGGCTACCGCGAGCGCGTCGGACCCCCGCCGATGACCGAATATCGCACCACGATCAACGGCATGCCCAAGGATTTAAAGGAGCCGGACATCGTGAAGATCGTGAATACGGGCGTGGTGCCGAGGCTGGACGATCTCGATCTGGCCCGGAATTACAACGCCAGCCAGCTGCAACGGCACTTCCGGACGAACACGGAAGTCCCCTATGCCTACATCAAGGACATCGATTTTCCGACGATGGCGAAGTACTCGGAACACGACGTCGGTTTGCCCGGGGTGGACATTACGGTAAAGCCGGTCCGGTCGTACGTGTATGGCGCGCTCGCCTCGCACATGCTCGGCTACGTCGGCGCGCCGGATGACACCAATAAGGAAGAGGCGAAAAAATTCAGCTTCTATCAGCCGGACGTGGAAGGAAAATCCAACATCGAGAAGTCGATGGATGAATACCTCAAAGGCAAACCGGGCGTGCGCTACATGCGGCGGAACGCGAAGGGCCAAATTGATGGCGTGCTGCGGGAAGAGCCGCCGCAGGCAGGCGCGAACATCGATCTGACGATTGACGCGCGCATCCAGATGATCGTGGAAGAAGCGTTGCGCGCAGTAGGCCGCGGGGCGGCGGTGGTGGTGAGTCCAAACAACGGCGACATCCTCGCCATGGCGACGGTGCCGTCGTTCAATCCAAACACCTTCATCCCCAGCATTAAGGCAAAGGATTGGGAGGTGCTGCGCAATGCGCCCGCGGATCCGCTCATCAACCGGGCGGTCAGCGCGTTTCCTCCCGGGTCGACCTACAAACTGGTGACCGCGCTGGCCGGGTTGCACAAAGGTCTCGGCAACGCCCGCTACGAGTGCGGTGGCGGTGTCAGTTATGGCGACCATTTTTTCCGTTGTCACATCGCGGATAAAGGCGGGACCCACGGACAGCTCGGTCTCGCCCAGGCGATCAAGGTTTCCTGCAATTCCTATTTCTATCAGCTGGGCAATGCGGCCGGAATCAATGCCATTGACCATATTGGCGAGGCGCTTGGGCTCGGAGAAGCGACGGGGGTGGAAGTCACCGGGGAGCAGCCGGGCGTTTTGCCGGGGCCTGATTGGATGCGCATCCATTATCCGAGAGAGCGGTGGTCATCGGCCTACACCGCGAACGTTTCGATCGGGCAGGGTTACGTCCTCGTGAGCCCTCTGCAAATGGCGATGGTTTATTCGGCGTTGGCCAATGGCGGCATAGCTTATCAACCGCGGCTCGTGAAAAGCGTGGTCGGGGCGGACGGCAAACCGATTCTAAACGAGAAAGGTCAGCCGGTAGTTTCACCAAACCCGAAGGTGCGCCGCGATTTGCGTTTCGATGTCGGGTCAGCGCAGATCGAGCAGGCGCGACGCGCCCTCTACAGTGTGGTGAACGAAGGCGGCACCGGCGGCAGAGCGCGCCTGCCAAACGTCGCCGTCGCGGGCAAGACAGGGTCGGCGCAAGCGATGACTGATGGCAAGAGCGATACGATCGCCTGGTTCGCCTGCTTCGCGCCTTACATTGCGCCCAAGTACGTCGTCGCCGTGATGGTGCAGGGCGGCAAAGGCGGCGGGGCGGTCGCCGCGCCGATCGCGAACCGGATCCTGGAACGCGTTTTCGCGATGGACGAGGGAAGATTCGATGCGCAGCTGGCCTGGCTCGAGCCGGCCCGAAAGCCAAATCCCTTCCAGTTTCTCGACTCGGTCGATTTCAAGGATTCGGGCCTGGGTGGGCCATCGGAAGACGAAACCAATCCGAGCGACGCCCAAAGCGCCGATTCCCAGCTCGCGGCGGCTGGCCCCGCTCCCGATGTGGAACCGGAGGCGGATGCGGCGGGTCGCGTGACCGGCAAGAAGGTCGTGCGCGCCGTTCCTGTCTCCGCGCCTCCGCCGCGGAAACTCAACTTTTTTGAAAGGCTTTTTGGTATACGCCCCAAGCCCACGCCGCCGCCTCCGCCGCCGCGTCGTCCGCCGGGCCGCAGATAAACCTCTTGATCGGAACCGAGCGCCCACCAAACCTCCCACGCTTCGATCCATGATCTCAAATCCTCTTCCCGCTTATGATAGAAAAGGTGAAACGAATGTTAGGCCTTGGTTCCCCGAAGACTGGCAACAAGCTGATAATCAGCGTCGAGAAACTGGAGCGCCGGGTCGCGCTTCTCGAAAATGGCCGCCTCGAGGAATATAACGTCGAGCGAAACAGCGCCCGGAACATTGTCGGCAGCGTCTACAAAGGCAAAGTTAAGAACATAGAGATGGGGCTGAAGGCGATGTTCGTGGATATCGGCTTCGAAAAAAATGCCTTCCTCCACTTTTGGGACGCCATCCCCGCCGCGCTCGACAGCGGCATTGAGGAAATCGACCGCCCGAAGGATCGGCGGCCGAAAAAACGGATCACGGCCAAGGATATTCCGACCATTTATCCGGTCGGCTCGGAGGTGATCGTGCAGGTGACGAAGGGCCCGATCGGAACAAAAGGCCCGCGCGTGACGACGAACCTGAGCTTCGCCGGACGCTATCTGGTCTTCATGCCCTATAGCGATCGCAGCGGTATTTCGCGAAAAATCGAGGACCCGAAGGAACGGGAACGGCTCCGGAAAATCCTGCGCGAGCTGGAAATTCCCGAAGGCGTCGGCGTGATTATTCGGACCGTGGGGGAAGGCCAGCGCGCCCGATATTTTGTCCGCGATATGAGTTTCCTCGTCGAGCAGTGGGCCAAGGTCGAGCAACTGATCCAGACCGAGCCCGCGCCTTGCCGTGTCTTTGAGGAGCCGGATTTGGTGGACCGGACGGTGCGCGATTTCCTCACGGACGAAATCGACGAAGTGGTCTGCGACGATCAGGCGGCGATCGATCGAATGAACGAGATGGTGGGACAAATCTCCCGGCGGGCCCGCAGCCGCATCAGGTTCTACGATGGCGGCGCACCCATCTTCGAAACCTTCGGCGTCCAGAAACAAATCGACGACGCCTTCCATCGGCAGGTCTGGTTGAAATGCGGGGGTTACATTGTGATCGACGAAACCGAAGCCCTCGTCGCGGTCGATGTAAACACCGGGCGAAACAAGGGCGGCCGGGACGTGGAAAAGACGATTCTCCAAACCAACCTGGAAGCGGCGGACGAAATCGCCCGGCAATTGCGGTTGCGAAATATCGGCGGCCTGATCATCGGCGATTTCATCGACATGAAGAACCGGAAAGATCAGCAGGCGGTTTATGCGTTGATGAGAGAGCGCTTGAAGCGCGACAAAGCGAAGACCCACGTTCTGCCGCTCTCTGCTCTCGGTCTGATGGAGATGACACGGCAGCGCGCGCAGGAAAGCCTGAGCGATTCGATCTACGAGAACTGCCCGTACTGCCAGGGGCGCGGCGTCGTTAAGACTTCCATGACCACGAGCGTGGAACTGCATCGCACCTTGAATACCGTCATGCGGAAATATCAGGAAAATGTGCACGATTTCCGGGTGATTTTGAATCCGGACGTGCTGAAACGCTTGAAGGAAGAGGACGAGGAGTTTTTGGTCGAGCTGGAGCGTCGTTACGCGGGCCGGCTGATGTTCCGGGGCGACCCGGCCTATCACCACGAGAAATTTACCATTACCGACGCCAATACCGGGGCGGAATTAAAGCCTTGACGCCCCTGGGAAATTCAGAAAAATCCCTGATTTACACCCTTGAAAGATGAGCGCACCTGTTCCACCATGTGCGGCATACTTAACCAAACAGAACAAAAACAGGAGAAAACATCGTGAAAAAACTAATGCTTAGCTTGTGTGCGCTGGTCGCCCTTAGCGCTGCCGCTTTTGCCGGCGAAACATATTCGACAGAATCAAAATCGGTCGCGCCCCCGCCATGCCCGCAGTGGTACGCGGATAACGAATTCAATCTCAGCCTTTCCGGAATCTATGCGTTTAGCGGCAATGATAACACCTTCCTCGACCATGGTTGGGGTGGTGCGATCGACGCAAAGTACTTTATGCACCGCTACTTCGGTTTCGGGGTGCAGGGCTTTCTTCTGGACGCAAACACGGATGACGACGTGCTCGTCATCGGTGATGATGATGATTCGGATGGGGTCGGCGGTCTCCTCGGCACCTTCACCCTGCGGTTCCCGTTCAACTGCTCACGGTTTGCCCCGTATCTTTGGGTCGGTGGCGGTGGGATCTGGGGCGGTGGGGACCGTAACGCCGTGGCCATCACTCCCGGAGGCGGAATTATTGTGGCAGACGACGACGACGAGGGCCACGCCATGGGACAGGTCGGAGGCGGTTTCGAAATTCGTTTCACCCCGCACTGTGGCCTGATAAACGACTTCAGCTGGAATATCGTGTCGGGTTCGAACAATAACTTCGGAATGTACCGCACCGGCATCAACTTCGCGTTCTAAACAACGCCGTATAATTCAACAAGACGCCGGGGACGCTGTATGCGTTCCCGGCGTTTTTTTTGTCCGCTTCCGCTTCCTCTTCCCGGGCTGAGAGAGCGAGATTAAGAAGTAGCGGAAGCGGAAGCGGAAGAGTGTAACGACAGTTTGATTGCGAAACACCGCCCGCGAACGAAATTGCCGCGATGTCGTTTGCCCCGCTTCTGGATAACCTGCCGCTGCAAAAATCGCGGCTCCTCCATCGCTTCGAAGATTTGCTCTCGCCTAAATCCGACGCGGAGCTGGAAGCTTTGGCGCGGGCGTCGCGCGCACTTACGCTCCAAAATTTTGGCCGCACCATGCGTCTCTTCGCGCCTCTTTATCTTTCCAACGAATGCATCAACAGCTGCCGTTACTGCGGTTTCTCGCGGGACAACCCGATTCTGCGCGTCACGCTCAGCCTCGATCAGGTGGTTTCGGAAGGACGGTACCTGGCGCGCGAGGGATTTCGCCAGATTCTGCTGGTCGCGGGAGAGCACCCGAAGTTTGTCAGCCCAGGTTATCTGGCCGATTGCGTGCGCGCGCTGGCGCCGGATTTCTCATCGATCGCCATCGAGGTCGGTCCCATGGAGGTGGCGGATTACGCTCCAATCGTGGAGGCCGGCGCCGAGGGTTTGGTGGTCTATCAGGAAACGTATGACCGGGCAACTTATGCCGGGATGCACACTTCGGGACCGAAGCGCGATTTCAACTGGCGCCTCGATTGCGCGGAGCGCGGCTACGATGCCGGATTCCGACGCATCGGGATCGGCGCACTTTTCGGATTGGCGCACTGGCAGGAAGAAGCGGTGGCGCTCGCCGCGCATGCCGAATATTTGCTGAAACGCTGCTGGCAGGCCCAAATCACCGTCAGCCTGCCGAGGCTGCGTCCCGCCGCCGGTGAATTCCAGCCGGCCTTCTCCATGACCGACCGCGAGCTGGCGCAATTGATCTGCGCGTTCCGGATCACGTTTCCCCAAGTGGGGATTGTGCTCAGCACGCGGGAACGGGCGGCTTTGCGAGATGTGCTGGCGTCGCTTGGGATCACCATGATGAGCGCGGGCAGCCACACGGAACCCGGCGGCTACACTGGCCAGGGCGCAGGCGATCTGCATCGCACCGTCCGTGGACGCATCGTCGCCCCTGAAGTTCAAGATGGAGAGGACTTGCTCGCCACGGGCCAATTCGAAATCAGCGACGAACGATCGCCCGCGGAGGTCGCCGCTGTTCTTCGGCGTCGCGGATTAGAACCCGTTTGGAAAGACTGGGATCCGGCGCTGCTCGCCACATGAAGGTGTGGATCAACGGCGAGCCCGCCGAGACAAACGGCGCAAGGACGATCGCCGAACTGGCCGCGCACTATGGCCTCCATCCGAACGCGGTGTTGATCGAACACAACGCGATCGCGCTTCACCAACGGGAATGGGTGGAACGCCTCCTGACGGAGGGCGATCGGATCGAAGTAGTCCGCGTGGTTGCCGGCGGCTAGGGATAAAACATCGCGCGACGGAGCGCACGCTCCATCTCACTGACGAGCGACGGCCAGCCGCAGGCCGAGAAAGACGAAGAGCGCTCCCACCGCGCGATTGAGCACAGCGGCCACCGTTGGGTTTTCGCGAAATCGGGCGCTGAATCTCGCCGCGAACCACGCCAAGGCGAGACACCAAATTGTTCCCGTGGTGACAAAGGTGAAGCCCAGAACCAGGAAAGCCGACATCTTCGATGGCGCAGCCGCGTCGATGAATTGCGGAAGGAAGGCGAGGAAAAAGAGGGCCACCTTCGGATTCAAGACGTTCGTTAGAATGCCCTGACGAAAAGCGGCCGCCGGCTCGTTTCGCTCAAATTGCGCTGGCACATTCAAGCCCTGCCCAGGTTTCAGCAGAGCGCGAAGGCCGAGAAAAACGAGATAAGCCGCGCCGGCCAGTTTCACGGCCGAGAAAGCCCAGGCCGAGGTCGCCAGAAAAGCAGACAATCCGAGCGCCGCGGCGCAGGTGTGGAAAATACTGCCGACACAAATACCGAGGGCCGAGGCGATCCCGGCACGACGACCGTGGGCGATACTTCGGCCAAGAATATAGACCGTATCCGGCCCGGGTGTGAGATTCAGCAAAATGCCGGCCGCCAGAAAAAGTCCGAAGTCGTGGATTCCAAACATGGATCATCCAGGAGTAACTGGAGTTTACGTCGCCTGGGTCGACGGGGCCGCCTTCACCACGACGCGCATTCCGTCGGTTTGAATCACCGTGACGGGGGTCTCGGCCGCAATGAATTCCCCTTCGGTCACGACGTCTATGACGTGGTCGGCGAAGCGGGCTTTGCCGCTGGGCCGGAGGGTCGTGAGAGCAGCGCCTTCCATCCCAGGCTCGAGGGCGAGCGCCGTGGCGAATTCCCGGGGCGCTCCGGCCAGCGATGGGCCGGAGGGAATTGCCGTCATGAGCGCGAAGCGGCGGTAAAGGCTTGTCCGCGGCAAATAGCGCGCGAGAACGACAATCGCGATCGTGGCCGCGATGACTGCGAGGAAGAGATTGCGCAAGGGAATGGCGATCATCTGGCTGGTCGGAAAAAAGGTCTCCCCGGGATAGCGATCGACCATGGCCCAAAGAACCGACGCGAGCATGAGAAAGACACCGACCACGCCAATCACAATAGTCCCGTGCGCGAAAAACAGAATCTCGACCAGAACAAGGATGAGACCGAGCACGAAGAGGGCGGCCACCTCCCAACCGGCCAGCCCGGCCAGGTAATGGCCAAGGAAAAAGAGCGCGAAACACACCGCTGCGATGACTCCGGGCACGCTGGCTCCCGGGATCTTGAACTCGAGATAGGCGCAGATGATTCCAAGCAGGAGCAGGAGAGGCGCAAGCTTCGTGATCCAAAAGGCAATGCGCTCGAATCCGCTCGGATTCAGCGCGACCACGGGACCGTTCAAGCCAGCCTTCCGCGCGAGGTCCTCGACCGATTCGGCGATACCCGCTGCGAGCAAGGGTTTGCCGTTGATTGTCTCGGCCGCTTCCTGCGCAGTCAGGGTCAAAAGCGACCCTTTCGGATGGACCACGCGGTCGCCGATTTTCACTTCCTTCTCCTTGGTCATGAAAGCTTCGCCGATGTCCGGATTATGGCCGTTCCGCGCGGCGGAACTGCGAATGAGCGCCGCCCAATAGGAAAGGGTCTTATCACGTGCCGTTCCCGAAAGATCTTCGCCGGTCGCAAGCACAGGCGCCGCCGCGCCGATGGCGCTGACGGGCGACATGTAGATGTGCCGGGTGGCAAGAGCGATGAGCGCGCCGGCGGAACCGGCGTTCGAGTTGATAAAGGTGTAGGTCGGAATGGTGACGCGGTTCAGCACGCTGGTTATTTCCGCGGCGCTGTCGAGGCGTCCGCCGTAGGTGTCCATTTCAAAGACGATCGCTCCCGCTCCCGCGCTCTCCGCCGCCTTGACGGCGCGCCGGATGAACAAGAGCAAAGGGGGCGAAACATCCCCACGCAGCGGAACGACCACGGTATCCCCTTTGCGAATCACCTCGCGCGCTTCGACGGACTGTGGAATCGCAGCCAGGCTAACGGCCAATAAAATATAGCGGAGGAAGATTCTCATGATGAGATTTGGCGGCTCGTGCGATGACAACTGGTGGAAGCGTGTCTTCTCTGGCCTAATTTGACATCGCTCCGCCCACCAAACGAGCGAAAAGTAAACGCGCATGGGAACCATCCCCTCACAAAATATCGAACAGATCGCGGCGGCGAATGACATCGTCGAAGTGATCGGCTCGTATTTTCCCCTCAAGCGCGCGGGCACAACCTTCAAGGCGCTCTGTCCTTTTCATCAGGAAAAGACGCCCTCGTTCACGGTCAGCCCGCAACGGCAGACATTTCACTGCTTCGGCTGCGGCGTCGGCGGGAGCGTTTTCCGGTTCGTCATGGATTACGAGCATCTCGATTTTCCGGCGGCGGTGCGAAAACTGGCGGCGCGCGCAGGCGTCCCCGTGATCGAAGAGCGGGGCGCGAGCGGCGACGACGATCGGCAGCATGAAACCCGTCGGACCCTGCTTCAGCTCCACGCGGAAGCCGCGGAATGGTTTCACGAGAACCTGATCACAGGGAAAATCGGCAAGCCGGCGCGCGAATACCTCAAGAACCGCGGGATCGATGGCCGGGTCGCGAAAGACTGGCAAATCGGTTTTGCCCCCGACAGCTGGGACGCGTTCCTGACCTGGGCCATCAAACGCGGGTACCGGCGTCCCCAGATCCTGCAAAGCGGATTGATCAAGCCGCGCGATGAAGATCGGCCGGAGGGCGACGCCTACGACCGGTTTCGCGCCCGGATCATGTTTCCGATTCACAACGACGTCGGCGAAGTGATCGCATTCAGCGGCCGCGTCCTCGAAAAGGAAGCGGAGGGCGCCAAGTATCTGAACTCTCCCGAAACGCCGCTCTTCCGAAAGGGCCGGGTGCTTTTTGGCCTGCACAAGACGAAACGCGGCTTGATCGAAGCGAACTGCGCGATCGTCTGCGAAGGACAGCTCGACCTCATCACGCTTTTCGAAGCCGGCATCACCAACGTCGTCGCGCCGCAAGGAACGGCGTTTACGGAGGATCAGGCGCGAATCTTGAAGCGGTTCGTGAGCGAAGTCGTTCTCTGTTTCGACGCCGACACCGCGGGTCAAAAGGCGGCGGAGCGTTCGCTGGATGCGCTTTTGCAGAATAACCTCATCGTTCGGGTGGCGGAAATGCCCGCGGGTGAAGATCCCGATTCGCTGATCCGGCACCGGGGCAAAGACGAATTTGAAAAACGGGTCGCAGGGGCCCGCGATTTTTTTGACTCGTGGATCGAGCATGCCGCGGCGGCGACGGACCTGGATTCATTAGGCGCGAAAATGCAGTTGGCCCGAAAACTGGCCGAAACGGTGGCGCGCGTACGAGACCCGCTCATGCGCGGCGAAGTCGCGAACAAAGTAAGCGCCCGGCTCGGAGTGGCCCGATCCGATTTTGAGCGATTGCTGGCGAAACCGAGCCACGAACGGGCTGCACCAGAGGATGCGCGCGCGGGTAACATGGCTCCTCCTCCCCGACACGAGATTGCGATGCTTTGCTTGCTTGCTCTCCGTCAGGCCGAAGCGCGCGAATTTCTTCAAGCCCAAGACTGGAGTGCGATGCTGGCCCAGACGCCGGATGCCGAGATCCTCGGGCGCATTCTTGCGGCTGATTTGCGTCCGGACGATCCAGCGTCAATCAATGCGTTTATGTCCGGCCTTTCTCCGGCTGATGAGGCGCTGGTTTCTACGTGGTTGTTACAAAAAATGCCGCCGAACGGCTTGGAAGTGGCAAAGGGATGGTGGAACGGCCTCCGCCAGGCCGCTTTACGCAGGCAGCTTCAGATCGCGGAGGGGCGGATGAAATTGCCCCGTCTCACGACCGGCGAAGCGGTGAACTTGCAGAAACAAATTCTTGACCTTACGGAGCAACTCCGCGAGCTTTCGCAGTTTTCGTCTGCCCGCGTGCTCGACAAATAAACTGTCGCTGAGGGGGCAGTAAGGTCGAGCGCGAGCCGGCTGGAAACACAGCAATTCCTCAAGAGCACATTTTGGCAAAGCATCTGAAAAAACGGGGACGAGGCAGACCTCCGCTGAAAAAGGCGGCGAAGGCCAAACGGCTTGGGACCGTGAAGGTGAAAAAAGTCCGTGCGAAAGCGCCGAAAGCCGGCGCGAGAACGTCCGCTTTGAAGAGCGCGCGTCCGCGGAAGAAAGGTTCTTCCATCCTGGCGCGTTTGCGCAAGGGCTTGAATGGAGCAGAGGCGGCGGAGTCTGACGAAATACTGCCAGCCTCGGCGCCGGCCGACGTTCAAACTCGCATCCGCGAGTTGATCAAGCTGGCGAAGGAACAAGGTTATCTGACCTTCGACGACCTGAACGAGGCGCTCCCGGTCGAGGTGACCGATGCGGATGAGCTCGACGCCATTTTGACCCGGCTCCGGCGGATGGAGATCGATATCATCGAAGCGTCCGAGGTCGACCGCTACAAAGACGGCAAGAAAGATCCCGAGGAAGAGGAGGAAGAGAAGCCGGAAGCGAAGCTCGATATTCTCGACGACCCGGTGCGGATGTACCTCAAGCAAATGGGCCAGGTGCCTTTGCTGACCCGCGAGCAGGAGGTCGAGATTTCCAAGCGGATCGAAGAGGCCGAGATCATGGTGCAGCGGCTGATTAACCGTTTCGGGTTCATCGCGAAGGCGCATCTCGATCTCGCGCAGAAACTGACCGAAGGCGGCGAGCGCTTCGACCGGGTCATCCTCGATAAAAAGATCGAAAGCCGGGAGCGCTATATGAAATTGCTGCCGCGCCTTTGCAAGCAGGTGGAGAAAACCGGGACTTCAATCTGTCACCAATATTCCCAGATTCTGCACGGTTCGGGGCGGAAGGATGCCAAGAAACAGAAGGCGTTCCAGAAGTCGGTCGCCTCGCTCCAAAAGCTCTATCCGAAATTTTATTTCAAACAGAAGGTGACCGAGGAATTCGTTCATCTGGCCGATGAGCAATACCAGGTGATGACGTTGCTCCAGGGGGAGATGAGCAAGCACCCGCGCGAGCATGGCGCCCGTTCCGCGCTCACCTTGAAGTCGCGTAACCTGGAAAGTTCGCTCTGGTTGTCCCTCGACGAATACACCCAGCAATATCGGGACCTGAAAAACTGGTTGCACAAGGCGCTCCGGGCCAAAACCGAGATGGTGGAAGCGAATCTGCGGCTCGTCATTTCCATCGCGAAAAAATACACGAATCGCGGCCTCTCATTTTTGGATCTGATCCAGGAGGGGAACATGGGATTGATGAAGGCGGTCGAGAAATTTGAGTACCGGCGCGGTTATAAATTCTCGACCTACGCCACCTGGTGGATTCGCCAGGCGATCACGCGCTCGATCGCCGATCAAGCGCGCACCATCCGCATTCCGGTGCACATGATCGAAACGATCAACAAGCTGATGCGCGTGCAAAAGCAGCTCGTCCAGGAATATGGACGGGAACCGACCCCGGAAGAAGTGGCGGAGGAGATCCTGCTGCCGGTGGATCGCGTGCGCGCGGTTCTAAAAATGGCGCAGCAGCCGATCTCGCTCCAATCGCCGGTCGGCGAGAGCGAAGAGACGAATTTCGGCGATTTCATTGAAGACAAGGGCGCGGAAAATCCGAGCGACATGACCGCAATTGTTCTCTTGAAGGAGAAAATCAAGGATGTGCTCGAGACCTTGACCGAACGCGAGCGCCAGGTGCTCGAGCAGCGCTTTGGACTGGTGGATGGCTATAGCCGGACGCTTGAGGAAGTCGGCCGTCAATTTCGAGTCACGCGGGAACGTATTCGGCAAATCGAAGCAAAGGCCCTGCGCAAAATGCGGCATCCCACGCGAATCCGGCAATTGGAAGGCTTTCTCGAAGCGGCAGAGACGTAACGCGAACGGCGGACGTTTCGTTCCCGTCCCGCAACTTTAACTGCTCCAGGGAGTTTAATCTTCGACCATGAAGCGTGAAGACGATGAGAAATTGTGGGACCTGCTTGGCCGGGCCGCCGAGCCGAAGGTTTCGCCGTTCTTCGCGCGCAACGTTCTCCGGCAAACCCGCCAGCCGGTTGGGTGGGCGAACCTGCGCGAATGGCTCGCCGTTCGCAGATTAGTTCCCGCCGCCAGCCTGGTAATGGCCCTGATCGCCGTGGTCTTTCTGCGAATGCAGACGCCTGTGGGCCCCCTGGCGGATCCGACGGCAGAAAATTCGACCAACGTAAACGCACAGGATTACGAAGTGATGGCCGATTTGGAGGATCTTTTCGCCTCCGAGGACAACAATTCGTTGGACGACAGCATTCTGCTTTAAGAGCCCCGCTCGCCTATGTCATCCCGAGCCGCGCAGACGGGGACCGCGACCATGGGAGGAGCGCCGACCTCACACCTGTGAATTGCAGTTACGTAATAAGGATCACGCACACACAAACTAGATGCGTAACGTTACGCGGTAGCGCTTTGAGCGCCCGTGAGGTCCCTCGCCGTCTGCGCGGCTCGGGATGACACCGATTACGCTCCCTGAAACGAGATCGGTCTGACCATCGCGCGGACTTCGGCGATTTCGTTGCCGTCGCCGGGATTGAGCTGGCGTTCTTTCAGCCAGCTCAAGTCGTTCGATCTCGAGGCTTAGCGCCAGTTACGATGCCGGTAGTGGCGGACCTGCCGGTGATGAGCACGCCGCCCATGATGCCGGTAGTGGTAGCGAGGCGAGGTGTAAACCACACGTCTCGGGCCGTAATACCCGTAACCGTATGGGTAATACGCGGGATAGCCGTATCCATAATATCCGTGCCCGTAGTAGCCGAACCCAACCGGAACTCCGATCCTCACGGAAATACCTGCTTCAGCCCGCGGAGCCGCGGCGAAGGCGAGTGCTCCGACTGCCAAACCGATTAGAAGAAACCTTTTCCAGTTCATATCTTGACCCTCACTTAACGTTGATTATTGAACACAACTTTTGACGCGAAGTTGCTAAAATTATTCGGAATGATAAATCGGATAGCCGATGAGGCAGACATCCTGACCGATTTGCTCGTAGCGAACGCGATCGAGCCGGGGCGCCTGACCGGTGGACGCGGCGCCAACACCCGGAAAGGCAACGACGGGTCCTCCGGTAAAGACGCCCCCAAGGTAAAGCTGGACCTTGTCCACGAGCCGCTGATCCAACGCCTGCCCGAGGATTTCCCCTCCGCCTTCCACGAGAACGCTCGTGACTTCCTTCTCACCCAGCTCGCGCAAGACCACATCCAGGTTCGTGTTTCGATAGATAATGGTCCGGGCGGCAAATCGATCCGTAAAGAGCCGGGCCTGCTTCGGGAGCGAGCCGGATCGTGTCAGGACGACGCGCCACGGCTGTTTGGCCCCGCGCAACCCGCGGACGGTTAGGCGAGGATCGTCTTCACGCAATGTTTTCGCGCCGATCAAGATGGCGTCGACCTGCGCGCGCAATTGTTGCGCGTGCCGCCGGGCCGCGATGCCGGTGATCCACCGGGTTTCACCAGCCACGGGCGATAATCGCCCGTCGAGACTCATTCCGCACTTGGCGATGACAAAGGGGCGCCTGGTTTGGATCCATTTGTTGAACGACTCATTCAGCGCGGCGCATTCGTTCCCCAGGATGCCGGCACGCACGTCGAGACCCGCGTCCTTCAGCCGAGTCATTCCGCGTCCGGCATGCCTGGGATTGGGATCGGTCGCGCCGATGACTAATCGCCGGACGCCCGCCTCGACGATCGCGTCTGTGCAGGGGCCAGTGCGTTGTGTGGTCGAACACGGCTCCAGCGTGACATACAGAGTGGCGCTTCTTGGGATCGGACCCTTGACCCTGCGCAGGCATTCGATTTCGGCGTGAGGGAGGCCCGCGCCTCGATGGTACCCTTTTGCGACGATCTTTTGATCGATCACGAGGACCGCGCCGACGGCAGGATTGGGGCTGGTTTGCCCGAGAGCGTTACGTGCCTCACGCAGAGCGGCGCGCATGAAGAAGTCGTCGTTACGTGCTCGTGTCGGCATGCCCAGAGATATCTCGTCAGGCGGGTTCAGGCAAACCGCGTTCTCTGCCGGGGAGGGGGTGAGCGAAGTCCTGATAGCGATAGTTTGTCGCAGTCCCCGTTCCTCTTGATCATCTGAAAATGGGACAAATAGTTCCGTTTACAAACGGTGGTTTTGATCGATAAATTATTCAACGACCTGTATATAAGGCACTTATATGGTTACTTGTTCGTGATTTCCAAAGTGGCACTTCTCTCGCTCTCTAAAGATCAGCTTTTGAATCAAACAGACTAATCACGAAAGGAAAAATATGAGCTTAATTCGTTACCAAACCCCAAATTCCACGATGTGGCCGGCGCTTGATCGCTGGGCCAGTCTTCGGAACGACCTCGACACTCTGTTGGAGTTGCCCTTCTGGGCAGGCTCCGGCCGCCAATCGCAGTTGTTCAGCGGATGGACTCCCGCGCTCGATCTCTACCAGAACAACGACAATATCGTGGCTGTGGTTGAGCTTCCGGGCATGCGGAAGGAGGACATTGAGATTTCGCTCCAGGACGGAACGCTGATTATCGGTGGCGAGCGGAAAGAAGAAGCCACCCAGGAAAACGGCGCCACTCGCACAGAACGGGCCGTTGGCAAATTCCGCCGCAGCATCACCCTTCCGACACGGGTCGACGTGAACAAGGTCAGCGCCACGTACAAAGATGGCATTTTGACGGTCACGCTCCCGAAAGCGGAGGAAGCGAAGCCGAAGCAAATCCAAATCAATCTCAACTAAGCAACTCTTAAGAAAGACAAACCAATGAATACTTTAGTCCGCGAAAATCGCACCAACGGTGAGCGCCAGGCGACGGAACAATTTATCGCGCCGGCCGCGACCGTCTTCGAAACCACTGACGGCTATACCCTGGAAGTGGAAATGCCCGGCGTGAGCAAAGAGAACCTCGAGATGTGGGTCGAAAACAACGAGCTCACCATCCTCGGCCGGCGCTCGACGCTCTCCGTCGAAGGCACGCTCGTCCATCGGGAATCGCGCTCGGAAAACTTCCGGCGCTCGTTTGAGCTCGATCCATCGATCGACGCCGCAAAAATCAGCGCGAAGATCGACCAGGGCGTCGTCACCTTGACGCTGCCCAAGGCAGAGCAAGTGAAGCCGCGCAAGATCGCGGTGGCGTAAGCGACCCATTTTGGTTAGGCGAGCAGGCCGCAAGCCGTAAGGTTTGCGGCCTGTCGTCATTTTTCGGCGTGCCGCCGGTGCTTTTCTTCTTGGCGAAGTTCGCGACCCCACGTACTTAAGAGTCCCCCTCCCTATGGCTACCAAAACTGAAGAAAAATCTCCCGAAGACAAAGTCACCGCCGCCCGCAACAAGAACCTCGATCTCGCGCTCCAGCAGATTGCGAAAGACTACGGCGACGGCGCCATTATGCGGCTCGGAGACGCGACGATTGTCGACATCGATGTGATTCCCACCGGCAACATCCTGATCGATCGCGCCCTCGGAGTCGGCGGATTTCCGCGAGGTCGCGTGGTGGAAGTTTATGGACCGGAATCGTCCGGCAAAACCACGCTTACCCTCACCGTCATCGCCCAGGCCCAGAAGCGCGGGGGCCTGGCGGCGTTCATCGATGTCGAGCACGCCCTCGACCCGCAATACGCGCGTCGTCTCGGCGTCAACATGGACGACTTGCTCGTCTCGCAGCCCAGCTCCGGTGAAGAAGCGCTCCGGATTGTCGAGACGCTGGTGCGTTCAAATGCGCTCGACGTCATCGTGCTCGATTCGGTCGCGGCCCTGGTCACGAAACAAGAACTCGAGGGGGAGATCGGCGATTCCACTGTCGGGGCGCAGGCGCGCCTGATGAGCGCCGCGATGCGCAAATTGACCTCGCTGATTTCCAAGGCGCGGACGTGCTGCGTTTTTACCAATCAGATCCGCGAAAAGATCGGCGTCATGTTCGGCAATCCGGAGACGACGCCGGGCGGCAAGGCACTGAAATTCTACGCCAGCGTGCGCATCGATATTCGCCGCATCGGCGCGATCAAACAGACCGATGGTGTCGTCACCGGCAACCGGACACGCGTCAAAGTCGTGAAGAACAAGGTCGCGCCACCTTTCACGGAAGCCGAATTCGACATCATGTACAACGAGGGCATCTCGTCCACGGGCGCCCTGCTGGATCTGGCGCTGGAAAAGCAAATCATCGAAAAGCGCGGCTCCTGGCTGAGCTACAAAGGCACCCAAATGGCCCAGGGACGCGATGCCGGAAAAGAGGCCTTGAAGAACGATCCGGCGCTCTATGAAGAGATCGAGGCCGCCGTAAAAGCGAAACTCGACGAGGATAAGAAATAGGCCCGTTGCAAGTTCGTTCGATGATGGAGGGACAACCGCCGTGTCGTCCCAAAATAGTGGGACGGGACAGAGCCCGTCCCTCCAATCTTAAAGATCATGATTCGACCGGTTGAAAGGTGGACGCGCTCGTTAATCATTGCAGTCGGCTTAATTGCCTGCGCGGAGCTGGGCTCGGCCCAATCCGTCACACGAGCCGAATCTTTGAAGATTGCCGAGTCCTTCATCCAGCATCGCTGGCAGCCGTCCACGAAAAATGTGCGGCACGGAAAAGATGCGGACGGCATTGAAGTTCATACGCCCGACCGTGACGGCGGCCACGGCAGCCCGCTGAGCGAATGTTGGGTGCCGAACGCGGACAATGTCGGCGTCGCTTACAAATGGGGTGGGAACGACAGTCCTAGGAGTTTTGCTGCTGGAATCCGGGCGGGGAGGGCCGGCGGTGATGTTTATACCTCGGAGAAACGCCGGCGCGGGGGCAAGGCGGTCAGCGGCGATGCGGTCGGGATCGATTGTTCCGGCTTCATTAATCACTGCTGGAAGTTGGCCTCGCGATTTTCCACGAATTCGCTTCCCTCGATCTGCCAGAAACTTTCGTCCCCGGCCACGCTGGAACCGGCCGATATCATGAACCAGCCGAACGGCCACGTGCTTCTTTTTGTGAAATGGCTCGATGCCGGAAAGAGACGCGCAGTTTTTTACGAGGCCGCGCCCTTCAGCAAGACGCTCGCGACCGAGCGTGACGTCACTGAAATGACCGCCGCCGGTTATACGCCGTTGCGCTACCGCCAAATCCGGAATTAACGATGACCTCCGCCGAAGTTCGCCAATCCTTTCTCGATTTCTTTCGCGAGAAACAGCACACGATCGTGCCGTCGGGTTCGCTGCTGCCGGACTCGCCCAACCTGCTTTTCACGAATGCTGGAATGAACCAGTTCGTCCCGATTTTTCTCGGGCAACAAAAGCCGCCGTGGGACCCGCCCCGGGTCGTCGATACCCAAAAATGCATCCGGGCCGGCGGGAAGCATAACGACCTCGATGACGTCGGGCTCGATACGTATCACCACACCTTTTTCGAAATGCTCGGTAACTGGAGCTTCGGTGATTACTTCAAAAAGGAAGCGATCGATTGGGCCTGGGAGCTGGTGATCGACCGCTGGAAACTTCCGTCACAACGTCTTTACGCAACGGTCTACCGACCGGGACCGGACGAGCCGAGCGAGTTCGACCAGGAAGCGCACGACCATTGGGCGCGGCTTTTCACGAGGGCAGGGCTCGATCCAGCCGTTCACGTCGTCGACGGCAACAAGAAGGATAATTTCTGGATGATGGGCGACACCGGTCCGTGCGGTCCGTGTTCCGAGTTGCACATCGATCTCACGCCCACGGGGGATACCAAAGGGTCGCTCGTGAACGCCGGCGATCCGCGCTGCATCGAGATTTGGAATCTCGTTTTCATCCAATTTAATGCGAACGCGGATGGGACCTTTGTGCCGTTGCCGCAGCGTCACGTCGATACCGGAATGGGTTTCGAGCGGATCACCTCGATGATCCAGGGCACGAAGCAGTTCACCGATTTCTCGCGTCCGATCTCCAACTACGAGACCGACATCTTTCGCCCCATCTTCGACGAGATCGAAAAGCTGAGCGGGAAGAAATATGGCTCGACGCTGCCGAATTCGGATCGGGGAGCGCACGCGCCCTCGCGTGCAGCCGTTGGCGCCTCGCCGACGGCATCCGGCGGGGCGCCGGACGCAACACCCGAGGCGGGTGTGCTCCCCAGCACGGAGCAAGAAAAGATCGACATCGCCTTTCGTGTGATCGCCGATCACATCCGCACGTTGAGTTTCGCAATTGCAGACGGCATTCAGCCGAGTAACGAAGGTCGCGGCTACGTTTTACGCCGCATACTTCGGCGCGCCGTTCGTTATGGCCGCACACTTGGATTTCGCGAGCCTTTCTTTTTCAAACTGGTGGATGTCCTCGTTCGGGCGATGGGCGACACTTTCAGCGAACTCCGTGTGAAGCAGGTGCAAGTGCAGAGTGTGCTTCGGCGGGAGGAGGAGGCGTTCAACAAGACGCTGGATGCGGGCATTGAATTGTTTAATTTTTACATCAGTGCGTTGGACGTGAATAACCCAACTGTAACGGGACGCATCGCTTTCACCTTATACGACACTCACGGCTTTCCCTTCGACCTGACCCAACTCATGGCCCGTGAACTTGGATTGGCAGTCGATACAGAAGGTTTCGAGATGCAGATGGAGGAACAGCGTACGCGCGCGCGGGCTGCCCAAAAAAAGAAAGTAATTGAGCTCTCGGAGGTTGAATCCACTGAACCCACCAAATTTGTCGGCTATGAACACGACGTCGTTGAGAACGCAAGGGTCCTTGAAGTCATAAGTCTCAAAGACAAGACCGCCGTCATTCTCAATCACACGGCCGCTTATGCAGAAATGGGAGGTCAAGTTGGCGATAGTGGCGATCTCAGCGAAGGCGGTATCATGTGGCGCTTCGTGGACACGCAAAGGTTTGGGCATACGTCGTTGCATCTTCTTGACGGCGATGAAGGACCAGCGGTTGGAATATTTGTCACGCAGCGTCTCGATACCTCGCGCCGGCGCGCGATCGAACGGCATCATACGGTGACGCACCTTTTGCATTGGGCTCTCCATGAAATCGTTTCGCGCGAAGCGGTGCAGAAGGGGAGCTATGTCGGGCCGGAGAAATTGACGTTCGATTTTTCGAGCGCGGCCCTGACGCCGGAGCAGAAGCGGGAAGTGGGAACATTGGTGAACGCTAAGATCGGTGAGAACGCGCCAGTGTACTATGTCCCGGATGTTTCTTTGTCCGACATCAAAGGACGTTCCGACATTCAACAATTCTTTGGCGACAAGTACGGCGAGACCGTCCGTGTTGTGCAGATCGGCGGCGATGCGGAAGCGCTCAACGGATACTCGATGGAGCTTTGTGGCGGAACGCACGTGCAGGCGACTGGCGACATTGGATCATTCCGGATCGTTCGAGAAGAGGCCATCGCGGCGGGCATTCGGCGAATCGAGGCAGTTGCGGGCGATGCAGCTCGTGATTGGGCGAAGGGGGAGGCCGCGCGGCAACAGGAAAGGTTTGAAGCGCTGGCTCGGAAGAAGGAGGGAGTCGCAGCTTTGACCGCATTCGAGGACGGCGTGGAAACCAACGCGATGCTGGAACAGGTAGACTTGCGTTCGGCGCATCTGGAAAAGCTCGAGACTGAAGTTCGCGAATGGGAGAAGCTGCATGCCAAGACCTCGGAAGCGGACCTGAGAAGTCGCGCGGGAATAATCGCGAACGAACTGGCCGCGGCGAACGCTGGAGAAAAATCTTGTGTGGCGGAGGTGCCGGATGCCGACGGCAAGCTGCTTCAAGCAGTCGTCGACGCGCTCAAGCCGAAGTTCAACGGGCCCATCTTTCTCGCGGGGGCAACGGAGGGACGCGTGGCGTTGATTGCGTCAGTCCCGAAAGAACTGACGTCCAAGGTTCAGGCGAACAAGCTGATCCAGGAAGTCGCGCCGATCGTGGGCGGTAAAGGCGGTGGCCGGCCGGAGGGCGCGCAGGGCGCGGGAAAAGACACGAGCAAGATCGACGAAGCGCTGGCGCGAGCGCGCGAGCTGATTTCGCTGTAGCGGCGGTCTGTGACCGCCGAGTTCCTTCCAAGGAGCGGCGGTCTCCAGTCCGCCGACCGAAAAACGGCGGTTTGTAAACCGCCGCTCCTTGATGGGAAAAAGCGCCGCTGCCGCTATTACGGCAACAAGAGCGTCACAAACGCCGTCGCTCCCACCGCGGTGGCCAGGATGATAAAATAGACAATTCCACCGAGCGCGAACTTAAAGGTGGTGAAGAACCAGCCTTGTCCATAAACGCGGCGGATCGAGAGGAAGATCTGCACGAAAATCGCGCACGACATGAGCCCGATGATCCATCCGCTCAGCGCGGGCAATGTTCGGTTGGCGGCCATGGCGGCGAGCGTGGTTACGACTACCGCCACATACAGAAAAGTATGGACGTGAAGCGCGTAGACCAGATGCTCGACGTAGAAGCGCCGTTTGCGGATGTAGAGAACTTTCAGGACGAAGGCAAACAGCGGGATACAGCAAAGCATCATCACCGGGATGTTGTTCCTCAGCGTATCCAGGAAAAGCTTTGCGTTGCTGCCGTCCTCGCCAATCTTTTCCTTAATCTGTTTTTCCATCCACGCTTCGAAAGGCGTTTTCTTCCCGTCGTCCGGGCCCATGGTGAAATGGATTGGATCGTGTTTCTTCCGCTTTGGAGGAGTTGGCGAAATACCCGCAGCCGCAGGATCGGTCGGCGTTGGAGGAGCTGGCGGAATAACGGCGGCCGCCGGATCGGCGGGCGGATCTCCCGGTTTGGTTTCCATCACAGGATCTGGCGGTTCGGGAATGCGCGCGATGGCGCTGGCCATCTTCGCCCGCTCGCCTGGATCGAGTTTCTTTCGAAGAGTGGATTTTAGAAAATCTTTGAAGACTGTCTTGAGCTCGCCGCGTTCCTGCTCGGTGAGAACCCCCTGACCCTCGGATAGTTTCGTCCGCGCCGCCTCCACCTTTTCGCGTTGCTCCGGGCTCAGCGGCGAGTCCGGCGCGGTCAACTTGCCGAGACTGGCCACGAGTTCTGCGCGGTCCTGGGCCGTCAATTCGATCGGGCCCGGCGATTCCAAATTGAGGGCGCGTGCCACAAGGAAAAAAACGATACTCGCGATGAGGTAAAGGCGAAGTGGATGCACGTAGCGCGCGCGACGCCCGGCGTTGAAGTCATTCGTGAGATGCCAGGGGCGAATCAGGAGCTGGTTCACCGTGTGGAGGAACTTCGTGTCCCAGTTCAGGAACGAATCCGCGGCGTCCAGCAAAACTCGAAAGATCGAACGGCGATAGTCGATCGCGTGCTGTCCGCATTGCGAGCAGAACTCGCCGGCGAGCGGCGCGCCGCAGTTCTCGCAATGAGTCAACGGTTTGTCCGGCAGTTTCGACCGGCGCCGGAGCCCGAAGATTCCGCGCCGTCTCGGCGGCTCCTCGGCCGCAGCCGAGGCTGCGTCGGCGAGGATGAATTGCTCTGCTTCGTCAGCCATGGGATCGGCAGCCTGCGGTCATTTTATCGCGGCCCAGACGCGATGCACGTCATCGTGATCTTCGAGGGTCTGGAGAAATTCGCCGGTGTGGGCGCGTTGTTCGTCGGTCAGCTCGGGAGAGTTCTTGGCGATGTAACCGAGCTCGCTCGTGACCACGGTCCACCCATTTGCCGCGAGCCATTGCGAAACCGCGTGCAAGTCGGCGCGCTCCGAGATGAAACGCGCGCCGGTCGCTCCATCCGGAATATCGTCGTTTTCCGCGGACGAAAGCGACTCGACATTCTGCGCGCCGGCTTCGATCGCGGCCGCCTCGATGTCCGCCGCTGCGTCGGCGTGATGCGCTTCGACCAAGCCGACGTGGTCGAAGAGAAATTTATTGCTGCCGGGGGCGCCGAGCTGGCCGCCTTTCTTGAAGAGGACGCGAATTTCCGGCGCGGTGCGGTTGTTGTTGTCGGTCAGGATCTCGACGATGATCGGCACCTTGTTCGGCGCGTAACCTTCGAACACGACATGCTCCATCACGAGTTTGTCGTCGCCGATGCCCGCGCCTTTCTTGATGGCACGCTCAATCACGTCGCGCGTCACGCTGGCTTTGCGCGCTTTGTCGACGACGGCCGCGAGCCGTGGATTCGCGCCGGGCTCAGCCCCGCCGAGCTTCGCGGCGACCATGATTTCTTTCACGAGCTTTCCGACGAGCTGGCCTTTTTTCAGCCCGGCGACCTCTCGTTTGGCGTGAAGCCATTGGCGACCCATATGGCGGGTGTAGCAGTTGGCCGCTCGTTGAGCAAGCGCTGTAGCCGGGGCGCTCTGTCGGCGCGCGAATGGTAGGGCGAGACTCTGTCGAGCCGTCGACGTGCTCCATCGTTCGGCTCGACAGAGTCTCGCCCTACCAAGAGGGGAACACGTACTCGGGAAACAAAAGGAGAGTTTGGAGAGACGCCCGTCGTAGCGTCCCATTTATTTTAGGACGGGAATGCGCCCTTCCCTCCAAAGTTAGGATTGACCCTCCTTGCGCGACAGTGCCACGATTCGCTCCCGCAACCTTAACCAAGGAGACAACGTGGCTTCGCAACTTTTCAAAACGAAGAGCCCTGAGCTTTTGCTGCGGGAATCGGAACACCCGGATCGCTTGATGAAGCGTTCGCTTTCCGCGCTCGATCTTACCGCGCTGGGCATCGGCGCGATTATCGGCACTGGCATTTTTGCTCTCACCGGAACCGCCGCGGCGGGCGAGCAGATGACCGCCGCCACCAGCCGCCTCACCACGCCTGTGCTCAATTTCATTCAATCCTGGATCACAAATGCCGACCTGGTCCTGGGCCGGCCTGGCGCAGGTCCAGCGGTTGTCTTTTCGTTTATCGTGGCGGCGATCGCGTGCCTCTTTGCCGCGCTCTGTTATGCGGAGCTGGCCTCGATGATTCCCGTTTCAGGCTCCGCCTACACGTATTCTTACGCGACTCTGGGCGAGATGGTGGCATGGATCATCGGCTGGGATTTGATCCTGGAATATGCGGTGGGCAACATGGCGGTGGCTGTCGGGTGGTCGGATTATTTCGTGAAGTTCCTCTACAGCGTGAGCCAGGGCTCGATAAAATTTCCGCTCTGGCTCGTGCTCGATTCCACCACAGCCGCGACGAAGCTTTCGCAGGGGAGCGAAGCAGTGAAGTACTACTCAGACCTCGCGTTGCCCCAGGTGTTCGGACACCCTTTTGCCGTCAATGTGCCTGCATTCCTCATCGTGGCGGCGGTCACGATCCTGTTGATCTACGGCATTCGAGAGAGCGCGCGCGCGAACACCATGATCGTGATCGTGAAGGTGGCGGTGGTGGTTTTCTTTATCTCGTTTGGCGCTTTCATGGTGCATCCGACGAATTGGACGCCTTTCGTGCCGAACGGATTCGGCGGAATAATGAGCGGGGCGGCGATTGTCTTCTTCGCCTTTATCGGTTTCGATGCCGTCTCCACCACGGCGGAGGAAACGCGCAACCCGCAGCGCGATATTCCGATCGGCATGATCGCCAGCCTGGCCATCTGTACGCTGCTCTACGTGCTGATGTCGGGCGTGTTGACCGGCATTCTCAAATACACCACCTACCTCGGGGACTCCGCCGCGGTGGCCACGGCCTTCGCCAGCAAACCTTGGGCGCAAGCTCTGGTTAGCGCCGGCGCGCTCGCGGGGATGACCTCGGTGTTGCTCGTTTTTCAGCTCGGCCAGCCGCGTATTTTCATGGCGATGGCGCGCGATGGTTTGCTCCCGCGATATTTTTCGCGGCTGCATACCAGGTACCGCACGCCCTATATCACTACCATCTGGACGGGGGTGGTGGTGGGCGGGGTCGCGGCCTTCAGCGATATCGGCTCGCTCGCGGACCTGACGAATATCGGCACGCTCTTTGCCTTCACCCTGGTTTGCATCGGCGTCATTATTTTACGGCGCACGGACCCCAACCGACGCCGCCCTTTCCGTGTCCCAATGGTGCCGCTGGTCCCCCTTCTGGGGGTCTTCATGTGCGTCGCGCTAATGCTCAGTCTGCCGATCCTGACCTGGCTGCGCTTTTTTGGATGGCTTGCCATCGGGATCGTTATTTACTTCGTCTACAGCATTCGCCACAGCCGCCTACAGCATGGCGTGGATGTGGGTGCGACGGAAGCTGATCTGCCGCCGCCGGGCGGGCCGAATTAAGGGAAATTAAGAGGCGCTCGCCGCGAGCGCCTTTGGATTGGTTGAGCCAGAATAACAGAAACGCTGCTTTAGGGTATTTGCCTTGGAGCGCTGCTTGTCGTGACAAACCATGGGCGGGCTGTCTCGTTTGTCTTGAAAAAATTGAGGAGAAGTCCAGCCACCTTTTGGCGACCGGTTGTCGACGGATGAGTACCATCATTCTGGAAATCGGAACAAAGCCAGGTCAGGCCATCACTCCTTGGCACGAGCCCATCTGCCCAGAGATAAGGTCCCCACGCCAGCCATGCCCCATCGCCAGTGCTGTTGATATGCTCATCAATCAGCCATTTGACCGCGAAACCGCTTTGGAAAGCGTACGGCTCCGGATTAAGCGTGGTCGTCGCATATCCCGCATAAATGCGGCTGCCGAAATAGATGATCCGGATATTTGGATAACGGGTCTGCATGATGTCCACGATGTCGCGCAGCGCATCGCGCAGGCCGAGAGCATCAGCCGGAAATAGCCGGTTCTCGCCCGCAATCGCTTGCTTCAACCACGCCGTCTGCACCTGCCCGGGGCTGACCCCCGCGGCCGTGAGGCGCTGGTCGACGATGGTCCAGAACTGCGCCTTGGGATTCCGGATGGTTTGAGCGTCCTGTCCGCCTTGCGCGCCGTCCACAATCGTAAGGCGGGGATTCTTCTCGGGGTCGGCATCCGCCATACTCTTAAAGGTGGAGAACTCCTGGGTCGTGTTAGACATGCCTATCGAGAGGAGAACGATCCGGCCATTAGCGTTCGGCTGGCCATTCTGATCCAAAGGCTGCACGGCGTTGCAATGGGCCCAACCCATCCATCGGTAATCAAGCGGAGGGTCATTAGTTCCGCCGAGATATAGACCAGCCTCGTAGCCTTGGTATGCGCCGCCAGCGAGATCATTGAGGGGCGTAATTCCTATCGAGGTCCTGCTGCAATCCGAGCTCGGAACGAGAAAATTTTTCGCGAAGACCGGATCGTCGTCAGCGACGCTGGTAAGTCGTGTCCGCGCGGAAGCTGGCGCGCACGCGAATACGAATGCCGCAAGCGGAACCAGGGCGACGGCCGCACCCCAAGCTATTTGACGCTGACGCATCGGCTATTCTCTCCAGGCAACGTAGGACATTGTTTCGTGACTGATCGGATCCGCGGGGGACCGAGCAATCTGATAATCCTGACCGGCATTAGCCTACTCAGTATTGGACTTATCGTAAAAAAGAATGTTGATGAGTAACACGACGCCGCCGGCCGCCGCCGCGAGGAAAAGCAGAATCGCCAGGCCCGGGTAACCCCAGATGCGGAAGGTCGTTTCCACCCGCATCATCATGGCCGCGCCGACAATCAACGCGGCGATGATCAATCCGACGGTGATTCGGTTGGCCACTTTCTGAAACCCGACGACAAGCGTCTTCTCGTCGATCGCATCGACGGAAACTTTCAGCTCGTTGTTCGCGACCGCGTCGATGATTTTGTTGATCCGGGCCGGCAAACGTTGCACCAAATCCTTGAGCTCGAGCACGCCGCTGAAAAGATTCCCTGGCGACAAACTTTTCATGAGACGCTGCTGCATGATCTGGGCGGCGTTGCGACGAATGGAGGCGTTCGGGTCGAAATTCGGCTCAATCGTGCGTCCCACCTGATCGAGGTTCAAGAGCGTCTTGCCCAGCATGGTCAACTCGGAGGGAACGCGGATTCCGTTTTCGGCCGAGGCTTGCGTCACCTCGAGCACGAGGCGCCCGACCTGCATCTGTTCGACGGTGGCCCCTTGCTGTTGCGCGACGATTTCCGAAATGGCGCGCGTGAATTCCTTCTCCGCGAAATCTTCCTTGCGATCGCCGATTTTGATCGCGATCCCGGCCGCGTCCTCACCACGGCCTTCCGCGATCGCGAGCAGGAGCTGCAAGAGCTGCTCCTGCAACCCCGGCATGATCCGGCCGACCATGCCCAGATCGATCAGCGCAATCCGAAAATCATCCGTCAGGAAGACGTTCCCGGGATGCGGATCGGCGTGGAAAAAGCCGTCGACCAGAATCTGCTGGAGATAGGCGCGGAAAAGTTCCTCGGCCAGAGCGGTCCCATCGAACTCCATGCGAGCCAGCGGATGAAGTTCGGTGATTTTTTTGCCGTGCACGTACTGCATGGTCAGGACGCGCGAGGTGCTGTAATCCGCGATGGGCGCAGGCACGATGATGCGTTCGAACTCCTTCAGGTTTGCGCCGATGGTGCTGAGGTTGGTGGATTCCTGGCGGTAATCGAGCTCACGCAGGAGGCTCTTGCGAAACTGATCGAGCATCTGGCAGAACTCGTAGCGTTTTCCCGCGGCCGTGTGTTTATCCAGGAACTCGGCGATTTCATCCAGCGCATCGAGGTCTTCGAGCATGGCGTCGCGAATTCCGGGCCGTTGCACTTTCACGGCGACCTGCCGGCCATCGCGCAACCGCGCGCGATGCACCTGGCCGAGCGAGGCCGCCGCCATCGGCGTGACCTCGAAATCCGAAAAGGCCTTCGACATTCGCACGCCGAGCTCCGACGAGACGATTTTCTCGACTTCGTCGAAAGCGAACGGTTCCACCTTATCCTGCAACCGCGCGAGCGCCTCGAGGTAGGCGCGGGGCATCAGTTCGACCCGGGTGGAGAGGAGCTGCCCGAGCTTGACGAACGTCGGGCCGAGTTTTTCCAGATCCTCCGCCAGCTCGCCGGCCTTGGCCGCCTCCTTTGGCGGGACGCGCTGCTCGGCTTCGAGCGTCTCTTCGAGTCCGGTGTCTTTGACCAGGTCCGAGCGCCCGTATTTGATGAAGAGCCAGGCGATTTGCCGGTAGCGATTGAGGTGCTGCGGTTTCAGGGAAATAGCCATGGCATCACTGAAACGAATTTGGCGGGCCGAACGGCCTTTCCGATTACGCTCGGTGTCAGCTCACATGCACCTACATTTTCACTTTAACTTGCACCCTTCTTTACCAGAAATGTGTAAGTGAAAGTTAAGGTGCAGGTGCAAATGATCGCCTTTCGGGCGCTACGCCGCCTTCTGATGGCTCGCCTTGTCGTCGACCTCTAGCCAATCGAAGAGCGTTGTCTTGGCTGGGTCAAGGTTGTGCGGCTTTACCTGTTCCTCGAACCATTCGCGCTTCTCGGGATTATTGTAAGGATTCGTCCCTTCAACTTCATCACTCCACGCTTTCACTTCATCCGGCGTTTTCTTTTCGCCGTGAGCATCGAGCCATTCCACCATCTCGTGGTCGCCCGCGCCCTTCTCGACCTCCGCTTTGAAGTCGTCGCCTTTCACCCCTTTGAAGCCAAAAAGCATGTTATCCAGGGGGCAATCGAAATGATACTCACCGATGTTGCCCGCAATGAGCGCGCGGCATTTGTCGAGCGTTCGGCCCAAAATTGCATAGCCGCCGACCCGTATCCGGGGACTGCGCGGCGGTTCTTTCGTCAGATCTTGTCCAGTCACTTTGGTGTTCATGGATGAAGTTAAGGCCGGACGGCGTTGCCGCAAACTTTGGCGGAAAAAACGCACTCGTTTTCCCGCGAAATCCGTATTGAAGGTATATGAGTCAACAAAAAGAAATTATCTCCACGATCAACGGTTTGATCGAAACGCTCAAAGACGGCCAGGAAGGCTTTCGCCAGGCGTCCGAGGCGGTCAAGGATTCCCAGCTTAGAATGCTTTTTAGCGAGTACTCGCTTCAGCGCTCAAAGTTCGCCGGCGAATTGCAAAACGAAGCGATCAGCCTGGGCGAACACAATCCGGAAAACACGAGCAGCACCGCCGGCGCGATGCATCGGGCCTGGATCAATTTGAAATCCGCGGTCACGAGCGGGGACGACCACGCCATTCTCGCGGAATGCGAGCGCGGCGAGGATTCCGCCGTGAGCGAATACAAAAAGGCGATGGAGAAAGAGGAACTTTCCTCGCCGATTCGCGACACCATTTCCCGGCAATACGCCGACGTGAAAAGCGCGCACGATCGCA
The DNA here is from genome assembly GCA_035556975.1 of Chthoniobacterales bacterium. Classification (GTDB taxonomy): domain Bacteria; phylum Verrucomicrobiota; class Verrucomicrobiia; order Chthoniobacterales; family UBA10450; genus AV80. Next base: position 41,072 of record DATMEN010000037.1, on the reverse strand, counting down.
TCCGCGAGCTGCGCGACGCGGCGAAGAAGAACTAGCGGCGAGCAATAATCGTAGGCGCACAGGAGGCGCTGATTGTCCTGGTTCTCTCGAAATCGTGCTCGTGCTCCTGCTCGTGATCGATGTTCTGTTTTCGGCTTTCAATCACGATCACGAGCACGAGAGGACGGAATTGATTCGTTCATATGCGTTGCCCATATTGAACCATGGTCAACATCTGCATCGAATACACCGGCGACCTCCATTGCGACGCGGTTCACGGCCCTTCTCACGCCAGGATCGCGACCGACGCTCCGACTGACAACAAAGGCAAAGGGGAATCATTTTCGCCAACTGATCTCGTCGCGACTGCGCTGGGAACCTGCATGAGCACCATCCTGGCGATGGCGGCGCAGGAGCACGGCCTCGATGTGAAAGGGATGACGGTGAACGTGAGCAAAGAGATGTCGAAAGATGCGCCGCGGCGGATCATCGGGTTGCCATCCGAAGTTCATATTCCGCTGCCCGCCTCCACCCCGCAGCGCGCGTTACTCGAAAATGCCGCTCTGAATTGCCCCGTGCACAAGAGCCTCCCGCCCGAGATCGAGCGCCCCACGAAATTTTTCTGGGACGGGTAGCGCGAGCGTCTCGCTCGCCTGATGCCGGCGTCTCGCCGGCATGAACTTTTTTAAACGGATCGCTGATTGTTCGCGCTTCGCGCTGTCAGGGAAAGATTGTTTTGGCGAGACGCCAAACCCACGCGCGAGACGCGCGCGCTACCCGGGCTATTTGTCCAGCAGCTTGGCGTAATTACGTGCTGTCGGATTCTTCCAATTCCTTGTGATAGGCGCAACCAGCCACCAAGGGCAAACGCGTCGCTTGCCGTATTTCTTACTGCCCGAGCACCCAGGCGAAGATCAGGGGCGCGCAAATCGTGGCATCGCTTTCGACCACGAACTTCGGAGTTGAGGCCGCGAGCTTGCCCCAGGTGATTTTCTCGTTCGGCACGGCGCCGGAGTAGCTGCCGTAGCTCGTCGTCGAATCGCTGATTTGACAGAAGTAACCCCACAGCGGCACCCCGGTCCGCTCGAGATCCTGGTGCAGCATCGGGACGACGCAAATCGGGAAATCGCCGGCGATGCCGCCGCCGATTTGGAAAAAACCGATTGAGCCCTCCCGGTTGCGCAGCCTCTTCGCGTTTTTCGTGTAGTAGTTCGCGAGCCAGGTCATGTATTCAATGCCCGTGCGCACGGTGTGCACGTTCCCGACGTCACCGCGCATCACAGCCGCCGCAAACATGTTACCGAGCGTCGCATCCTCCCAGCCCGGCACGATGATCGGCAGATTCTTTTCGCAAGCCGCCACCATCCAGGAATGCTTCGGATCGATCTGATAGCTCTTCTTCAGCTTACCGCCGCGAAGAATCTTATACATAAACTCATGCGGGAAATAACGCTCTCCGGCGCGGTCGGCCGCGATCCACTCTTCGAGCACCACCTTCTCGATCCGCCGCATCGCCTCCATCTCCGGGATGCACGTGTCGGTCACGCGGTTCATGTGCCGGCCGAGCAGTCTCTGTTCGTCCCGCGGGGTGAGCTCCCGGTAGTGCGGCACCCGCTCGTAGTGGTCATGCGCGACGAGATTGAAAATATCCTCTTCGAGGTTCGCGCCGGTACAGACGATCAGGTGCACCTTTTCGCGACGGATCATCTCCGCCAACGAGATACCGAGCTCGGCGGTCGACATTGCGCCCGCGATCGTCATCAGCATCTTGCCCCCGGCGGCGAGGTGGGTCTCGTACCCCTTCGCCGCGTCGAGCAGCGCGCCCGCGTTAAAGTGGCGATAATTCTTCGCGATGAATTTCGAGACCGGACCTTTTTTTGCCGCGAGCGCGGCATTGATCTCTTCTGGCCTATTTGACCGCCGTTTGGCTTTCATCGCTTGGGAAACCTCGGTCAGGCGGGATACAGCCAGCGCATGTAATCGGCGACGCCGGTCTCGAGCGGATATTTCGGCTCGTAACCGAGACTTTCGCGCGCCCTGGTCAGATCAGCCTGGGTAAAATTCTGATAATGCGTGTGCGGGTTTTCGATGTAATCCGGCTTGAGGTCGGTACCGAGCGCGCGGTTCAGAACGTCGATCAGCTCATTGAACGAGCGCGCGTGGCCTGAACCGAGATTGTAAATTCCACTCTGCTTCGCCTCGAGCGCGCGGATGCTGCCCTCGACGATGTCCTTCACATAAACGAAATCGCGCTGCTGCTCGCCGTGCTTGAAAATGCGCGGACGCTGCCCGGCCTTCATCTGGCGCGAGAGATGATAGACCATGCTGGCCGGCACGCCTTTATGCGCTTCGTGCGGGCCGTAGACGTTGAAGTAGCGCAGGCCGATGACGATCCAGTCCTTCGACTCGTGCGCGAGGCGGTGCGCGAGATTATCCATGATCGCTTTTGAAAACGCGTAAACGTTGGCGGGCGCTGCTCCGCTCGTCTCCGTGCTCGCGGTGCTAGCTGCTCCATAAATAGATGCGGATGAAGCATATACAACGCGTGTCTGATGCGGCTTCGCGAAATCCAGAAGCCGGCGGAAACTCTCGACGTTGTCGTGGACCTGCACGAATTGATCGTGCAGCGTCGTGTCCGTGATCGAGGCGAGATGAAAAATCGCGTCGAATTTCTCGTCGCCGAATTGTTGCCGCCAATCGAGCGCAGCCAGATTTTGCGCGACAAAATCGCCGCGGTAGCCGGCCAGGTTTTTGAAGTCGCCCGAGCGGAAATCGTCGATCACCGTCAGCCGCGCCTCCGGCATCCGCTCCTGGAGGGCGAGCACGAGATTGGAGCCGATGAACCCGGCACCACCGGTAACGAGGATGGAAGAATCAGAGGAAGACACGGCAAAGAAGCACGACGATGCGCGCCCTGATAAATAAATCTTGAGCGAGCAAGCGCAAGCCGCTACTTCTGGCGGCAGTTCTTTGTGAGTTTGATCAGTGGACCGGTGCGAGGAATTCCCGTGAGATTCGGGAGCAGTTGCGCTGCTGTAACTGGATACAACTTTCCATGAGCCAATCATCCCGCGCGTGCGGGAGGGTGAAGGCGGGGAGAAGGATGCGTCAGGCCGATGCCGGACGCGCAAGCCAGGAGCCAGAATATTTGCCCGTTCCACCTCATTCGAGCCGCCGCGTGTGCGGACGGCCCGAAAAAACTTCTTCGCGAAAAAGAAGAATGAGAGCTGTGGACCCGAAGTCCCGCGATGGCGGGAGCGAGTCGGCCTCTCGAAAAATTGGAGGTAACTTGTGATGCAAAATCGTTCATGGCTCATGGCTGCTCATTTTCCGGGTAGCGCACGCGTCTCGCGTGTTGGTCTTGGCGTCTCGCCAAGACAATCTTCGGAAAAGTCCGCGACTCGCGAAAGCCTTCGGAGTCGCCAACGCGCGAGACGCGCGCGCTACCCAGGCGGATGCGTCTTCGTTTTCTTATTGTTCAGCGCGCCCTTTATTGGCCGCGCTCAAGACGCGGCGTCGTCCGCGCTTTCGAATCCGGAAGCGGAATCTGAGGAAATCGTGGTGAGTGCGACCCGTCTTCCGACGCCCGAGGATGAATCTCCGGCGAGTGTGACTGTGATCACCGCGCGGGAAATGGAGATCAAACAAATACGGCGCGTGGCGGACGCGTTGCGTGAGGTTCCAGGGTTGTCGATCGCGCAGACGGGAGCGCCGGGCCAGCTCACATCGTTGTTCACCCGCGGGCTGGGCAGCGACCAGACGCAGGTTTTGCTCGATGGCATCCCAATCAATCAGGGTCTCGCCGGTTTGTTCAACTTCGCGGATCTCGTGGTCGACAATATCGACCGGATCGAGATCGTGCGTGGTCCGCAGAGTACCCTGTATGGGCCTCGCGCCCTCGCGGGCGTGGTGCAGATTTTCACGAAGCATGGGAGCGGCCCGCCTACCGCCCAATTCAGCGCCGAGGCCGGTTCGTTTTCCACCTTCCGGGAGACTTTCACCAGTTCCGGCGCCATCGAGAAGTTCGACTACTCGATCGGCCTGAGCCGGCTCGATACCGAGAACGACCGCCCGAATAATGAATATCGCCTGACCAACGGAATCGCGAATATCGGCTGGTCGCCTAACGAGCAGTTACGGATCAGCAGCCTGTTCACCTATTCACTCGCTGACGCCGGGAGCCCAAATAGGATCACGACTCCGCGGCCGTTCGATAATCTCGAGACGGAACGCTGGCTTATCGCGCCACATCTCGATTTCAAACCGGTCGAGTGGTGGGAACACAGGCTCATCGTGAGCTACGACGAGGAGCGACAGGTGAACGATCCCAATAACGACGGTTTCGTCGGTCCGACCCGCGCTTTGTTCGAGCGCTTCACGGTTGATTATCAGAGTAATCTCAAGCCGGCCTCCTGGCTCACCCTGACCTCAGGGTTCTTTTACAGCCAGGTGGATGCCGGCCAGGAACGGCCTTTCGTCTTGTTTGGGCCGCGTTTCATAAGCGATTACACCGAGGAGACGGCGGTTTTCCTCCAAGTCAGTGCGACTCCTTTCGAGGGATTGAATCTGGTGGCCGGGGGCCGTTACGATCACTTCAACCAGTTCGGCGGAATCTGGACCTACCGGTTCGCCGGCAGCTACCTGATCCCGCAAACCAACACGCGGCTGCACGCCAGCGTGGCGACTGGATTCAGCCCGCCGAGCAGCCAGGACAAGATTTTCGGGAATAATCCTGAGCTGGATCCGATCGAAAACCTTGGCTGGGACGTGGGGATCGAGCAGCGTTTCTGGGAAGGCCGAGTCCTGATCGGCGCGACCTATTTTCATAACGACCTGTCGAATGTGATTGGGATCGACGAGAATTTCCAAACGCTTAATCTCGGTTCCGCCATCACGCAGGGAGTCGAAGCCGAAATCAAAGTGACGCCGCTGCCCGATCTCACCTTCGCGGCCGCCTATACCTACCTGGACACCGAGAAAACCTCGTCGATCGATATCGCGCAACCGGAGGGGGCCCGGTTGCCCCGGCGCCCGCGCCATGAAGTTTACCTCTCGGCGTCCTATCTCTGGTGCAAAAAGTTGCGCACCACGGTCGAGGCAAAGTTCGTGAACGCGCGGGAGGAACTGAATTTCGGCGGACCAAATTTCGATATCGAGGATTACGCGATTGTGAATCTCGCGGCGGAGTACGAAGTGAATTCGCACTGGAGCATTTTCGGCCGAATCGAAAATTTGGGCGACGAGCGGTATGCCGAGGTGTTTGGATTCCCGGCTCTGGGGCGCGCGGCTTACGGGGGATTCAAGGTGCGGTTCTAATTAAGCCTGTCATCCCGAGCGCAGTCGAGGGATCCCGGGGCGAAATGTGCAGACTCCACGGGGTCCCTCGACTGCGCTCGGGATGACAAGAGTTGCGAGCAGAGCCTGGGTAATCACTCTTTGGACTGTTGGTGCGCTATCTGACGGACGGTAAGGCGCATTTGAACGCTGGCCGCAATTCCACGCTGGCGAACATCGGCAGCCGCGGATTCGTGGATACGGGAGACAACGCCATGATCGGTGGATTCATTGTGGGCGGCGGTTCCACATCGACGCGCGTCCTCATTCGCGGGATCGGACCCTCCCTGGCCTCATCTATTCCGAACGCCCTGGCGAACCCCACGCTCGAATTGCGTAACGCCGACGGCTCGCTCATTCGCGATAACGATAATTGGCGGATTCGCAGGAGGAAGAGATTGAGAACACCACCATACCGCCGAGCCACGATCTGGAGGCGGCCATCATCGCCACAGTCCCCAATGGGAATTACACCGCGGTGTTGCGCGGCCGAAACAACAGCACCGGTGTTGCAGTCGTAGAGGTTTACAATTTGGATTAGCCGCTTCGCCGGCGAAGCTCCGGGGAAGGCATGTGCTTACCCACCTTGAATATGCGTCTGCCATCTGTTAGTCGCAGAGGGTGAACCCGCTGCTTTATGCACTTATCGGCTTGCTCGCCGGCGCGGGGATAGCGGCGCTCATTTTCGCCCTGGCGCGTCGCCGTGGGACGGACGACTCGGAATTCCTCCAACGCCTCGAGACGTTCGATCGCGCGCAAGAGCGGCAGGAGAAAATGTTCCGGGACGAGTTTGCCCGGATGCGCGAGGAATCGGGGGCCTCCGCAAAGGCGCAGCGGGAGGAATTGGCCGGCGCGCTGAAAAATGTGAGCGACACCACCTTGAAGTCGCTCACCGAGATCAGCGGCATGCTCCGCGCCCAGCTTGATCAGGTGACCGGCCAGGCCCGGCGGCTCACGGACAACGTCGATTCACGGCTGAAAGAGTTGCGCGAGGAAAACACGCAACAGATCGAGAAAATGCGGTCGACCGTTGACGAGAAACTACAGGGCACGCTCGAGAAACGTCTGGGTGAATCCTTCAAACTGGTCAGCGATCGGCTTGAGCAAGTGCACCAGGGTCTCGGGGCGATGCGACAACTCGCAAGCGACGTGGGTGGATTACAAAAAGTGCTCGCGAACGTAAAAATGCGCGGCGGCTGGGGCGAAGTGCAACTCGGCAATTTGCTGGAGCAAGTGCTCACGGCCGATCAGTTCGCTCGCAACGTCAGGATCCGTGACGAAAGTGGCGAGAACGTCGATTTCGCGATCCGGCTGCCCGGGGATGAAAACGGCGCGCCGGTCTGGCTGCCGATCGACGCCAAGTTTCCGACCGAGGATTATCAGCGCTTGCTCGCGGCGCAGGATCGGGGCGACGTCGAAATGATTGAGAGCGCGATGAAGGGATTGGAAACGGCGCTAAGAAAAAACGCCAAAGACATTTGCAGCAAATACATCAACCCGCCGCGCACCACTGATTTTGCGCTGATGTTTCTGCCCACGGAAGGCCTTTTCGCCGAAGCGATCCGGCGCGTCGGTCTGGTGGAGCAGGTGCAGCGCGATTGCCGGGTGGTTTTTGCCGGCCCCACGACGCTCGCGGCGTTGCTCAACAGTCTGCAAATGGGATTCCGCACCCTCGCGATCCAGAAACGCTCGAGCGAAGTTTGGAATTTGCTTGCAGGTGTAAAGACCGAGTTCGGCAAGTTTGGTGAAGCCTTGGCGAGTGTGAAGGACAAGCTCGATCAAGCGGCGCGCAAGATGGAGGATGTGGATGTGCGCTCGCGCGCCATCACGAAGAAGCTGCGCGACGTCGAAGAGCTGCCCGAAAACCCGCAGCCGCTTTTTCCTGAGCTGCTGACGGGTCCGGAGAAGCGGGAGAGGGAGGATGGAGTAGTGGAGTGATCATCGGCTACTCCAGGTTGTAAATTTCCACGACGCCTACGCCGGTCGTGTTGTTGTCGCCACGCAACACCGCGGTGTAGTTTCCACTGGTGAGGGTGTGGAGGATCGCCGCCTCCAGATCGTGGGGCGGCCGGAGGCCAGTAGCCTGAATCTCGATCTCCTGTGAATCGTACCAATTATTGTTTTCGCGCAGGAGCACGCCGTTGGCATTACGCAATTCGAGCGTCGGGTTCGCCAGGGCGTTCGGAACGAATGAGGCCAGGGAGGGACCGATCCCGCGAATGAGGACGCTTATCTCCGCGTTACCGCCTACAATAACCCCGCCGATCATGACATTGTCCCCGGCATCAACGAAGCCGCGGCTGCTGATGTTCGCCAGCGTGGAATCGGCGGCGTCATTCAGATCGTAAACCTCTACGATGCCGATACCAATGCCGTTGTCTTGTCCGCGCAAAACAGTCGTGTAGGCGCCGGGCGTTAATGTTATCACGATCGCGGATTCGAGATCGTGAGTCGGTGGAATCGTCGTCGCTTCCACCTCCGCGCGATCAGTTATCCAGTCGTCATTGCTTTCGAGGAGGACCTGATTCGAATCGAAAAGCTCGAGGGTCGGATTGGCCAGCGCGCCCTGAATACCCGTTAACGATGGCCCGATCCCGCGAATAATGACGTCTTTTGGTGCGTTTCCGGTAATGATGAAACCACCGATCAAGGCCGAATCCCCAGTCAGCACGCGCATCCGCGTCCCGATGTTAAGCAGCTTCGACCGACAGGGGAGGAGCGTGCCTGGCGGCGCCGTCTCGCTGATTTTTGTCACGAAGGCATCGTTCAACGCGCCCCGGACCGTATCGAACGCTCCGGTCGTGATCGGAAAGCAGGCGAAGCCAAACGGCCAGCTGCCGAAGTTTGTATCTCCGGCAAGATAGATATCGCCAGCCGAGTCCAATGCGAGTCCACGGCCATAATCGACGCCACTACCGCCGAGATAAGTGGAATAGATGAGCACCCCAGCCGGGTTAAACTTCGTGACAAACGCATCGGTGTTACCGCCAAATGTGCTTTGGAAGGCGTTGGCGGTCGGAAAATCGTCTGAGGACGTCTGCCCCGCGAGGTGCGCATTGCCCGCCGGGTCTACCTCTATGCCAGTGGCAGAGTCGTAACCCTCGCCGCCCAGAAAGGTGGAATAAACCAGCGCCGAGCCCGCAGGGTTAAACTTGGTGACGAACGCATCGTCCTCGCCGGGGGGGCCGTCCTGAAAAGCGTTGACCCGCGGAAAGTTGCCTGAGTCCGTGACTCCTACGACGTGCGCGCTGCCGGCCGAGTCCACTGCGATGCAATTGGGGTTGGTATCCTCATGTTCAGCGCCGCCGAGATAGGTGGAATAGGCCAACGCCGATCCCGCCGGGTTGAGCTTGGTGACAAAAATGTCGAATTCGCCGCTCTTGGTGCCTTGAAGAGCATTGGCGGTCGGAAAGTTGGGTGAGAGAGTTTGGCCCGTAACATAGGCAGCGCCGGTCGAGTCCAGTGCGATGCCAGAGCCAGCATCGCTGTCATTACCGCCGAGATAGGTGGAATAAACCAGCGCCGAGCCCGCGTTGTTAATCTTCGTTATAAAAGCGTCCCCGAACAAGTAGGACGCCCTGCCGCCGTCGCCGCCGTAGATGCTTTGCAAGGCATTCGCAGTCGGAAAATTTGTTGAGAAAGTGTATCCCGTCACATAGGCATTGCCAGCCGGATCCAAGGCGATGCCATGGCCCGCATCGTCGTCATTTCCGCCGTGGTAGGTGGAATAGACCAGCGCCGATCCCGTTGCGTTGAGTTTCGTTATAAAAGCGTCAAGCGTTGCCCCGCCGTGGGTGTTGTGCAAAGCATTGGCAGTCGGAAAGTCGGTTGAGGACGTCTGTCCTGTGACATAGGCGTTGCCCGCGGAGTCCACCGCGATGCTATTGCCCTCTTCCAGGCCATTACCGCCGAGATAGGTGGAATAGATGATTGCTGATCCCGAGGCGTTGATCTTCGTGATGAAGGCGTCCGTGCCCTCGTCTTGAACCACCGTTGGACGGGTGTATCCGGTAACATAGGCATTGCCGGCCGAATCCACCGCAATGTCGAGCCCCGATTCATAGTCGTTGCCGCCGAGAAAACTGGAATAAACCAGCACCGGGTCGATCACCAGTGGCGCGCTCGCGTCATACTCTCCAACCTCAAACCCGACCTGCCCGCCCTCCCTCAACGCATAGCGGCTCTCGATTTTCCTCCGCCCTCCACCCGGCACTTCTTGATACGCCACCGGAGCCTGTTGCCGGATCGTCTCCCCGCCCACATGCACCAGCAGATCGCCCGTTGCGCCCTCCAGTTCCACTTTCCGCGCGCCCGCAAACTCCAGCGCGATCGCGCGCGCGTCCCTGCCGGGACCAACCACGAAGTCATACTCCAGCCGTCGCTGGTTGCCGTAGTAGATCACGTCAATACCCGGATAGACTTCCGCGTAGCGGACGCGCCCGAAGGTGGGAACATCCGTCCGCCACTTTGCCGGGTCGCTGCCGATCAGGTAATTAACCCTGCCCTCCAATTCATTCTGGCCTGCCACCGTCGCCGCGCGGTTCGCGCCGACGAGATTCATCCGCAGCACGTTGGATTGCGCAGGGTGGAGGGCGGAGGCCGGTTTCGGTGCGGAAAGTGAATTGCTAATTTTCCGAACGCGGGAGTCGTCGTCCTTTCGCGCTGCGTTATCCGCCTTCCGCAGGACAAAGAGCGCTTCCGTCGGAGAAAGAGCGACCGCGTAACCTGGACCGCGCGCCACAAAATCGATCGACTCATCCACCTGGCCGCGATTCGCCTCGAAGCTCAAGGGCAGCTGTCCATAAGCTTCGCGCACTTGTGCCGTTTTCCGCGCTGGTAATGGCGCCGCCGCTATTTCGCGAGGCGCGGCTCCTTCCGGCGCGCTCTTTTTGCCACTTAGAGCCAAAAGCAGGAGCGCCGCGAGAGACGAGGTCGCCAGCAACGAGAGAGCGACAGACTTTATCAGGGAGTGGTGTTTTTTCATTTTTGGAAGAGACGATTTATTTTCCACGGTCAATATGTAGAAAAGCAGTCTATTGTAGACACTTTTCGGACAAAAACTCTTTAATTTTGCGATCGGGTCGCATTCCACCTCGTGCTGTCGGCACCCCGCGACTTGGCGCCAAATTGCAGGCTTGGAGTGATGGCGATGACTTGGCGCCAAGCGGCCGCTTTTGCCGGAGCTGGAGGGGGAGGATGGAGAAATGGAGCATGGAGGAATGGAGCATGGAGTCCTAAAGAGTGGAGTCATTACTCCATTGCTCCACTATTCCATTTCTCCATCCGCTACAGTATCTCCTCCCACTTCGCCGCGTCTTTCAGCATGACCTCGCGGAGCAGGCGAATCGGGAGCATCCCGTGGTTGAGCAGCTCGTCGTGGAATTTCTTCAGCGAAAAATTCTCGCCTTCCTGGATCTCGTAGTCTTTGCGCAGCTTGAGAATCTGGAGCTTGCCCAGCGTATCGTTCAGAGAGCCGAGATCGAATGTTCCGCGCATCGCCTCGGTCACCGCAAGCTTCTCTTCGGAGTAACAATTCTCCTGGAGAAACTTCGCGGCGTCCTCCACGGACATTCCCTGCGTGTGCATCTTGATCGAAACACAGAGCCGGCCCAGCCGCAGCATCGCCAGCTGGGCTTGCGCCATCCTGTATTTCGCCGCGTGCCTGATCTCTTCGTCGGTCGGATTCGGTCCGTAGGCGCTTCCGAACCCGGCGTCGATCATCATTTTCTCGCAGTAATGCGCCCAACCCTCGATGTAGGAAATGCTGCCAAAAATCTTTTCCGGTCTCGTGGCCTTGGAAGCGTTCAGGCGGAGAGATTGGACGTAATGCCCTGGATAAGTTTCGTACATTGAAATGAGGTCGGCGCTGTAGGGATTGAACGCGGTCAGCCATTCATTCTTTTGATGCTCGGGCCATTCGTTCTCGGGCGGGGTAATGTAGAAATAAGCTTCCGTGGCCCGCTTCTCATAGGGCCCCGGTGCGTCCATCGAAGCGAAACTGATCGGGCGCAGATGTTGGGGGGTTTCTTTGACCTGCGCGCGCACTTCCGTCGGGATCGTGACCAGTTTGTGATCGACGACAAACTTCCGAATCGAATCCAGTTTCTTCGTGATTTCGGGAATCAGGTCATCGGCTGCCGGATATTCGTTCTGGATTTGCCGGAAAACCTCGGCGGCTGATTTCTCCGGATCGATCTTCTTCGCGGCCTCGGCGAAGACGTCCCGTTCGCGTTGCAGTTCCAATAGTCCGAGGTCGAGAATTTTTGCCGGCGGCAATTCGACCAGCTCGGTTTGAGCGAGGAACCGCCGGTATTTTTCCTCACCGATCGCAAACTGCGGCGTCGCCTTGGGCAATTTTTCCTTTTCCAGCCACGCCGCATAATCGGCCAGCGCCGTGGCGGCGCGTCGATTCGATTGGATAAAGGCCGCGCGCAAACTCTCGTCTTTGAGTTCGGCCAGCGCATCGGCGAGGTTTTTTTTGAGGAAATCCGAGGAGCCGCGCGCGATCTGGATTGCCAACTCGACGTACGGTTTTGGCAACACCTCGGCGAGATTGGTTTTGGCGGCGATCATGACGTTCGGCGCCTGGTTCTCGACCACGATGATGCTCCGCACGCGGTCGTCGATCGGCGCATACTTGCGTTTGGCGTAAATGTTGACGTCGATGGCGCGGGCGTAGCTCATCGGGTTCTGCTCGTAGATGGCCAGGTCGTGCAGGAAAAAAAGCTCCTTCTTGATGGCGGCCTGCAAGAGGCGGAGATCGATCGCGGCGCGCGGACCAAGCTTTGCCACGTCGAATTTTTTCAGCCGCTCATCGAAGCGTTTCAGCCGCGCCAGCTCGGCGTCGATCGCGAGCCGGGTGTATTCGCTGATCCGGCCGTCGTACTCATGAAAACCAAGGGCACTGGCCTGAAGCGGCCGGGCGGAGAGATAACCGCGGACAAATTCATCCGCGACATTGTCGAGCTCGGCGTCAGGTTTCAGGGCCGGCGTCGGCTTCGGCGTGGGAGAAGATTTTGGAGTCGGCGATGCCTTTGGAGTTGTCGATGCCTTTGGGGTCGGCGTCGGCTTGGGGGGTAGTGCCGCGACGGGCGTAGGCGACGGCTTCGGCGCGGGTTTCTTCGCTGGCGTGGCCGAAGGCTTGAGCGCCGGGGAGGGAGAGGGCGCCGCCGCCACGCACCAAAACGGCAGGCAGAGCGCCAGACTGAAAACAAGCGGACGTAATCTCATGAAGGGAAGGTGGATCGGCCGCTCCGCGGGCGATGCCAAATGATGCGGCTTCGCCGCCTGACCTGACATCGAGCAAGGGACTGCTCGATCCACCTTCGCCGGCAACCTTAGCTGACGCTTTGCGCGTTGCCAAAAATTTCCATATGAGCGATCATCTTCACGCCCCGAATGACGAATTTCACATGAAACGCCGTTTCTTGTTCAGCACCCTGGCGTGCCTGGTTTTCTTCAGCGTTTTCCTTGGCGTGCGGTTCTACACCGCCCACGCCGCCAGCGGAGACGACGATAGCGGTTACGCCCAGATTTCTGTTTTCGCGAAAGCGGTGCAGCTGCTCCGCCAGGATTACGTGGACGGGAACAAGACGAGTTACCACGACCTGATTTACGCCGCGATGAAAGGCATGCTCGCGTCCCTCGATCCCCACAGCCAGTTCATGGAGCCGAACGACTTCAGGGACATGCAGGATGACACGCGCAGCCGTTTCAACGGCCTCGGCATCGAGGTGGCCGTAAAAGGCGGCCTGCTCACCGTGATCACGCCGATGGAAGACACGCCCGCGGCGAAAGCGGGCATCCTTTCCGGCGATCAAATTTTGAGGATCAACGGAAACTCGACCGAAAAAATGGAGCTCCAGGACGCGATCAGCTTCCTGCGCGGAACTACCGGACAAAAAGTGACGCTGACGATTCTGCGTCCCAGCACGAAGGAGATTAAGGACTTCGTGCTCGAACGGACAGAGATAAAAGTGCAGAGCGTCAAAGGGACCAGGATCTTCGACGCCGACCTGGCGGGGCCGTTCAAGATCGGTTACGTCCGCTTGATTCAATTCAACGAACCCACCGCGGAAGATTTGGGGAAGGCGCTGGACGATCTGCAAAAACGCGGCATGCAGGCCCTGGTGCTCGATCTCCGAAACAACCCGGGCGGGCTCCTGAACGTCGCCGTGGACGTTTGCGCCCAGTTTTTACCGCCGAACACGAAGGTCGTTTCCACGCAGGGACGCGTCGCTTCGCAGCAGCATGACTATTCGACCTCTGGCGCCACGAAAGAGCGTCCGCGTTTTCCGCTCGCGGTCCTGATCAATCAGGGAAGTGCGAGCGGGTCGGAGATCGTGGCCGGCGCGTTGAAGGATTTGCGGCGCGCGGTTCTGGTGGGGGAAACCACCTTCGGCAAGGGCTCGGTCCAGAATGTCGTGCAGCTTCCCGACGGGTCGGCGCTTCGCTTCACCACGGCGAAGTATTACACGCCGAGCAAGCAGGTCATCCACGCGAACGGCGTCGTCCCGAATATCCGCGTGCCCCTAAGCGTGGAGCAGGAACGGGCGTTTGCCGCCATGCGGAACACGGACAACCTGAAGCCGGAGGAAGAAAAGAGCCTGATCAAGGCGAAAGATCCGCAGCTCTTGCGCGCGATCGACGCGCTCAAAGGGGTAATGGTTTACGCGCAGGAAAATTCTCCGAAGGTCGATCCGGTAAAGAAGTAATCGGAGGGACGCGCTTCTGCGCGTCCGGGACATGCAGAAGCATGTCCCTCCGGAGCTGAAACGAAATGCGAACCATTCTCGCCATCGAAACTTCTTGCGACGAGACAGCCGTCGCGATCTTGCGGGGCAACGAACTGCTCGCGAGCGAAGTTGCGTCGCAACGAGAACACGAAGCCTATGGCGGCGTCGTCCCGGAGGTCGCTTCGCGCAATCACCTCCTGCACGCGCCCGGTCTTCTGGAAAGCGCCGTGAAAAAAGCCGGCATCGGCCTGGGTGACGTGGACGCGTTCGCCGCCACCTCGGGCCCGGGCCTGGCGAGTTCGCTCATGATTGGCGCTTCCATGGCCAAAGGCCTCGCGCTTGGTTTCGCGAAACCGTATCTCGCGATCAATCATCTCGAAGGCCATTTGCTTTCGCCATTTTTTACCGGCGATTTCACGATCGAGCCGAACGTTTCGCTGATCGTGAGCGGCGGGCACACTTTGCTGGTCGAAGTGCGCGGAGCCAGTGAATACCGCATTCTGGGCCGGACGGTGGATGACGCCGCCGGCGAAGCCTTCGACAAAGTCGCGAAGATGCTCGGCCTCGGTTATCCCGGCGGTCCGGAGATCGAACGGTGTGCCTTATCCGGCGACGCCGCGCGTTTCGATTTTCCGCGGAGCATGCTCGATTCAGGCGATCACAACTTCAGCTTCAGCGGATTGAAGACGGCGGTGCGGTATCAGATCGCGAAGCTGGGCACGATTTCCGAAGAGGTTCGCGCCGATGTTTGTGCGTCGTTTCAGCGCGCGGCTGTGGAAGTGTTGGTTGAGAAAACGTTGCGCGCGGCGCGCGAGAGAAAGGTAAAACTCGTCACCGTAAGCGGGGGAGTGAGCTGTAATCGTCAATTGCGCGATCGGATGAGCGACGGGTGCAACCGTGCCGGGCTGAGACTCCTCACCGCGGCGCCGCGACTCTGCACGGACAACGCCGCCATGATTGCCTTTGCCGCGTCGCTGCGCCTGAATGCGGGATTAACGTCAGAAGTAACGCAAGAGATCAATCCGAATCTGGCGCTGTGCTAGCTTGGCGGAGCTTGACCTTGATCCATCGCGCCATTTAACATCGGCGGCTCCCCAGATGATAGACGAGATCTCCAAGCGCATCCTAGACAAGCTCACCGGTGCGGATTTCTGGATTGCTCTGGGTTTTCTAGCCGCCATCGTTGTTTGCTGCCTCCTGATTGGCACGACCGAGGTGCCAGAACAAACGATGCTCCTCCGCCAGATTGGCGTTGGCCTTATTTTTATTTCCCTCGCCGGCCTCGCGATATGGGCGAACCATTTCTTTTTTCAACGCGCGCCAGTTTTCTCTAAGGACCTAACCGGTATTCTGATTATGCGCATGGTGGGTGACGACGCAAAGGCCCCGCTCCTCCAGAGACTCCTCATCGCGAATCTCAATGCGGAACTGCAGAACGACGCGGTGGGTCAGCAGATCGAGGTCCACGGGAGCGCAGAACCCCTTGATGAAAATGACGGCATCACCGCTGCTCACCAACGCGCCCGCGCTATCGGCCAGCGGCACAATGCAAAACTTGTCATTTGGGGGCAGAATATCGGCGATAAGAAATTCTGTCCGCGAATCACCGTGGTGGATGCGCCAAAAAACTGGAGGGCGAAGAGCGAACGGACCCCTGGCGTGCAAGACATCACTGAGATGCACTTGCCAGAGGAGCTCGTGGACGAACCGTTTTATTTAATCCATCTCGCTGCCGGCTACTCATATTACTCTCAAAAGAACTACAAACTGGCTTTGCCCCATTTTAAAGCGGCCTTGGGTCGCAGGGGAGCTTCGGCGGGCGAACTTGCTGATCTGCAATTTTTTGCCGCAGGTTGTTATTACTCGCTGGCTGCGGGTCAAATAAACATGACAGCCAGTCTTCGTGAAGCCATCGAACTCTATGAAAACGCGGCGAAAGCTTATGAAGAGGGAAAGAATTGGGCGATGACCCAAAACAACCTCGGCAATGCGTATTCGGCTCTGCCGACTGGAGATCGCACCACCAATTTGCAACGGGCCATCGCTGCCTACGAAGCAGCCCTCCAGGTCTTCACCGAAAAAGATTTTCCAACCAAGTGGGCCACGACCCAAAACAATCTCGGCGGCGCTTATGGTGCCTTGCCGACGGGGGATCGCGGGGCAAATCTGCAAAAGGCAATCGCTGCGTGCGAAGCGGCTCTGCGAGTTTACACCGAAAAGGGTTTTTCAGTCGATTGGGCGGGAACTCAAAACAACCTCGGCCTTGCTTATGCGAAATTGCCCAGCGGAGATCGCCCCGCAAATCTAGGAAAAGCCATGGCTGCGTACGAGGCGGCTCTGCGGGTTTATACCGAGAAAGATTTTCCAGTGTATTGGGCCATGACTCAAAACAACCTTGGCCTGGCTTATGCGCAATCGCCCAGCGGAAGTCGCGCCGCAAATCTAGAAAAGGCCAAGGTTGCCTATGAAGCGGCTCTGCGAGTTTATACCGAGAAAGACTTTCCAAGAAATTGGGCAGGAATCCAAAACAACCTCGGCGAGGCTTATGGTCGCTCGCCAACCGGGGATCGCGCCGAAAATCTCCAAAAAGCCATCGCGAGTTGGGAAGCGGCTCTGCGGGTTTACACCGAAGAGGATTTTCCAGTCGATTGGGCCAGGACCCACGACAATCTCGCCATTGCTTATGCTAGCTTGCCTACTGGCAATCCCGCTACAAATCTAGAAAAGACGATCGCTGCATTCGAAGTGGTCCTGCGAGTTTACACCGAAAAGGATTTTCCAGCCGATTGGGCTAGGATCCAATACAACCTCGGCAACGCGTATCGTGCCCGGCCGAGCGGGGATCGCGCCGCAAATCTGCAAAAGGCCATCGCCGCGTACGAAGCGGCCCTGCGAGTAAGAGCCGAGAAGAATGTCCCAGCCGATTGGGCGGCGACCCAAAACAACCTCGGCGTTACTTATAAGAACCTGCCGACGGGAGATCGCGCGGCAAATCTGCAAAAGGCCATCGCCGCTTTCGAAGCGGCTCTGCGGGTTTACACCGAAAGCGATTTTCCAGCCGAGTGGGCTGGAGCCCAAAACAACCTCGGAACTGCTTACGGTGAGTTGCCAACCGGGGATCGCGCGGCAAATCTGCAAAAGGCTGTCACCGCTTTCGAAGCAGCCCTACGGGTTCAAACCGAAAAGGATCGTGCAGTCGATTGGGCGAAGATCCAAAACAACCTCGGCGTTACCTATAGTCAGTTGAAGAAGGATCCTGGGGAAAATCTGCAAAAGGCCATCGCCGCTTTCGAAGCGGCTCTGCAGGTTTACACCGAACGCGATTTTCCGGACGATTGGGCGATGACGCAATATAACCTCGGCCTTGCTTACACCCGCATCACGAGCGGAAATCGCACGGAAAATCTGAGAAACGCCAAAGTTTGTCTCGACGCTGCTTTAAGGGTTTACACCGATACCAATTTTCCGGAACGAAACAGCCTCGTTACTGCGAACATTGCTGAGGTGGAGCGTCAACTTGGCGATCTCGTACCAAAGTAAGATTCATTTTCGGAGCTTCGTTACACACGCGTTCGTAGGGATGCCGAAACTGAAGAGAAAATCGACCCGCGCTACCCAGATCAATATTCGCGCTGTAACAAACAATCTGCCAAGGCGCGGAGAACGGTAGCATTCCCGAGCGATTTCAGAGCGGTGTGTGCTTCCAAGGTTAGCCGCCGTGCCTCGACTCGAGATTTGTCGGGCTCGATCACTGCGGGTAAGTGGCCTTCTTCGCGGCGACATCTTTGCCGGCGCTCTTCCCAAGCTTCTCGGAGGTTTGGGTGACGTCGAGGATTCGTCGATGACTTGGAATGCCAAGCCCAGTGCGCGGCCGAACGCTGTGATCGCCGTAAGTTGCTTTGCGCTGGCATTTGCGGCCCTCGCGCCCAAACGAACGGAAGCGGTCAGCGGCGCCGCGGTCTTGTTTTCATGGATGTAACGGAGCTGTGTGCGGTTGATGCGGCGGCCCTCAGCCTTGAGGTCGGCCACCTGACCTGCGATCAGCTTGCGGCTTCTCGCCGCCATTTGGCGTCACTAAGCCACCCCCTCGCTGGCCATGCGAGTCTTCGCGAGCGAGCGCCGGCGGAGAAGTGCGTAGGTTGTCCAAAGCGCGACCAAGGGTAGTAACGTCCACGGCGTCGGCACGATGTTCTTGAACGCGGATAACAACAGTCCCGAGATGATTGCGGCCCGCGCCCCGGACATTTTTTCCGCAAGGGCGAACGCCAGCCCCCACCAAATCCCGTCGCCAATGCCGTTGCTGATCCCTTGTTGCAGCCGCAGCAGGAAACTGTCGCCCGTGGCCCCGGCAATCGCAAAATATTGACCGGCGGCGACCAGTCCAACGGCCTGGCCGAGGACAAATCCTCGCGACCATCGTTTCCAGCGTAGGCCGATTATGACATTGATTAAGATAAATGATGCGCCGGCGATGATCCCGGCGACCTGAAGCGGAGGACGTCCGATCGCAAGCGCGACAAACCCAGTGGCGATTATTAGCACAACGAAGAAGGTGGCAATCGCGGAAAGGATCTCGCGCAGAGCGGAGGGTGGCCGAGGCGTAGGAAAAACCGCGGACAAGGCAACGGCGGCCCAGACCATAATCATGGTTAGTGCGATCTGGTTCGCCGCGGAGGCATAACCGAAAGTCGCGATGATCGGCGCCTGCACCACTGCATCGAAAGTGAGCACGCAAATGAAGACCAGACTCGCGCCTACGCCGAGCAGGACGCTTGTGACCAGGCCTGCCGCCCACATCGTTCCCATCCACCACGCGGGGTTGAGCCCAAGTGGCGTGAGCACTGCCCAAACCAGCAGGGACAATAGGCCGGGACAAATCACGTAAACCTGGATCAGGAGTTGGCGAAGGTCGCGGTTGCGAAGAATCTGCGGCCCGGTCAGGTCGATCACGCTGAAATTCGGCGTGAGCCGCGGATCGATCTGACTGACGTGAGTGCGCCAGCGAAAGGGCTGGGTGAGAAGCCAGCCGAGAATCTGGAGCGAGGCGAAGAAGGAGTTGCGCCCGGAGGTGCCGAGACGAAGTGTTTTTGGGCGAAGCCATTCATCATCCTGTCTGACCTTGACCGGAACATCGGGCGAGCCGACGGCCGGGCGGTGGAAATTAAAGAGATGAATGCGCTTGCCGTGCTTCGCGGTGGCGACGCCGATGTCGTAGCACTCGTTCGCGGCCGGATCGCGGGCCGCCTGTAAACAGGTGGCGTGCTGCAATGACATCAGGATGTGTCCGCCGTCTCCGAAATCCATCACGCGCTGCGCGGTATTGATGCCATCGCCGCTGACCGATGCGACGCCATTGATATCGACCAGGCGCGCGACTTCGCCGGTGTGAATTCCCATTCGCGCTTTGAAGGTGCCCTCCTGTTCGATCCGTTCCATCAGCTCGCACGCGCAGCGCAACGGACTGGAACAATGATCGAAAAAGACGAGTGCCATACCATCGCCCGAAGGCGAACGGACGAGTTTGTCCTGCGCTGATGCGTCGATCACGGCCGAGCAGTCGCCGACGAACTCCTGCAACTGGCGAAAAACGACGGTTTGCTGGTCGCTGGTCAGGGTCGAGTAGCCGACCGCATCCACGAAAAAGATGTGGGCGGTAACCATCGACGGAGCCGCTTCTTTCATTGGTTGAGTGGCTCGCTAATATTCTCGCGCGAGAAGGTGTTTCGCGATTTCGCGCAGCCAATCGGCGCTCCCGCCAAAATTTGCGAGCGCGGCGTCGGCGTGACTCGTTAGGCGGTTTGCTTCCGCGCGAGATTTTTCCAGGCCGATGACGGCGGGATAGGTCGCCTTCTTCGCGGCGACGTCTTTGCCGGCGCTTTTCCCCAATTTCTCCGAGGTTTGGGTGACATCGAGAATGTCGTCGATCACCTGGAAAGCCAGTCCCAGCGCGCGCCCGAAGGCGGTGGTTGCCGCCAACTGTTTCGCGCTGGCGTTCGCGGCCATCGCGCCCAGGCGCACCGATGCCGTGAGCAGCGCCGCGGTCTTATTTTCATGGATGTAGCGCAACTGCGCGCGGTTGATGCGCCGGCCCTCGGCTTCGAGATCGGCTACCTGACCGGCGATCAGTTTCTGGCTGCCTGCCGCGGTGGCGATTTCACGGAAAATCTCGCGGAGATCATAGCGTTTCGTGGCTTTGACCTTCGCGGCAATTTCGAAGGCGATCGTCAGGAGCGCGTCACCGGCCAGGATGGCGATGCCATCTCCGAAGACTTTGTGGCAGGTGGCGCGGCCGCGGCGGAGGTCGTCGTTGTCCATGCTCGGGAGATCGTCATGGACGAGTGAATAGGTGTGGATGCATTCAATGGCGCAAGCGAGCGGGAGCGCCGCGCTGATCTTGCCGCCGCACGCTTCGGCCGTGGCCAGGCAAAGAATTGGCCGTAGGCGTTTTCCGCCGGCGAACAGGCTGTAACGCATTGCCTGGTGGATCGTCGCCGGAGGGGTCGATTCCTTCGGCAGGAAGCGATCCAGCGCGCGGTCCACTTCCTTCTGGCGGGCGACAAGATACGGCTTCAATTCCATTGAACCGGCAATCTGAAACTGTTGTCCAGCTTGGCAATGGAAAAGGTCGGGATTTCTAACTCGGAGGGACATGCTTCCGCACGTCCCACATATCTCAAGTTTGGGACGGAACTGAATCCCAATTTGAGGACGTGCAGAAGCACGTCCCTCCGAGTTATCCGCCAAGCGTCAGACCGAGGCATATCAAAAATATCCTGTAATTTTCCGCCAGGTCGCGCGTTAGACTGGTGAAAGCGATGCACAGCGTCCAAGTCAAGGCGGCGAAGATCGACGGCGAACAGATGGACGCGCTCCTGAAGCGTTTCGAACGGCCGCTCTTGCAATATGCGACGCGCATCCTGGGCGATAGCGACCGCGCCCGGGATGTCGTGCAAGAAACATTTGTGAAACTGCAATGCGAGAATCGGACCGAACTCGATTACGCACCGGCAAAGTGGCTCTTCACCGTTTGCCGGAACGGCGCCCTCAATATCTGCCGAAAGGAGAAACGTATGACTTATCTCGACCAGGAGCTGCTCGAAGCGCGCGAGAGCGAGCAGCCGGCGCCCTACGAGAAACTCGAGGCGAAAGAAGCGAGCGGCTTTTTGCTCCGCATTCTGGCGACACTCCCTCCGCGCCAGCAGGAAGTGCTTCAGCTCAAATTTCAAAACGACCTCAGCTACCAGCAGATCAGCGAAATCACGGAGTTGTCCGTCAGCAACGTCGGCGTGCTAATCCATAACGCGCTCAAAACTCTGCGGCAGCGTTACGGGCAGGCTTCCAAGGATTTCTTGCCCTTCACTCCTCGAATAGTCTCATGAAAATAAACCTCGACGATCCCAATTTGACGGCGTTTGCCCTTGGCGAACTTTCCGGCGCGGAACACGCCGCGATGGAGCAGGCGGTTTCCTCTTCCGCCGAGGCCCAGGCTTTTGTGGCCGAAACCCAGCAATTCGCCGGCCTTTTAAAATCGGAGTACGCGGCCGACCGGCAACTGCCGCCGGAGCGCTCGCAAAACATCATCAGGATGGAGGACCAACGACGCCTCTGGTCCCCGATCCAGTGGGGCTCGCTCGCCGCGGTCCTGGCGATCTTTGCCGTGCTCGGTGCACTCGCGGTTTCGACGATTCAGCGGTACGGCGGAACGATCGCGCAGCAGGGTCCGAATCAACGCAAGGAAAGAGTGAACCTTCCCCCGGCAGACCCTTCCACCATTGTAGAAGCAATTCCGGAAGAGGACTTCGGAAGCAGACCCGCCACCACGCCGGTGCAACAGGATTTGCTGGCATTGCAGGCGCCGCCGCCGCCGCCTCCGAGCGATATGCTGGAACTCCGCCAAGAGGTGAAGCCTTTGGCCAAACCAGCTCAGACGCCGGCTGTGATTTATGGCTACGATGCCATAGCAGGGCTTGGTTATGCACATCGTGCCTTAGGCGAGGGTGGCTCGAAGTCCTTCGAATCCGAGTTGTCAGGGCGATATCGGAAGGATTTCGATACGGCGACATACGATCGCGTTTCGGAGAATCCCTTTCTTCAGGCGGCAACCAACCCGCTCTCGACTTTCTCGATCGACGTGGACACGGCTTCGTATTCGAACGTGCGCCGATTCATTAACTCCGGGTCGCTCCCGCCCAAGGATGCGGTGCGCGTGGAGGAAATGATCAATTATTTCAGCTACGATTATCGCGAGCCGGAAGGCGACAAGCCGTTTTCGATCGATCTGGATGCGACCGCTTGCCCCTGGGATGAGAGCCACCGCCTGTTGCGGATCGGATTGAAGGGCCGCGAGGTGGCGTCGGAGAATCGGCCCAATGGCAATCTCGTTTTCCTCCTCGATATCTCGGGCTCGATGACGCCGGCGGAACGGCTGCCGCTCGTCAAACAGGCGATGCGGTTGCTCGTGGAAAAACTGACGGAAAAAGATCGGGTGGCGATCGTCATTTACGCGGGCGGCTCTGGCTTGGCGCTGCCCTCCACGACCGGCGATCGCAAGGAGACAATCCTGCGGGCGCTGGAAGATTTGAAGGCGGGCGGCTCGACCAACGGGGCGGATGGCATCGAGCTGGCCTACCGGGTCGCGGCGGATAATTTCATCAAGGGCGGGGTCAATCGCGTCATTCTCGCGACGGACGGCGATTTCAATGTCGGCGTGACGAACCAGGGCGACCTGATTCGTTTGATCGAGGAAAAAGCGAAGACCGGCGTTTTCCTCAGCGTGCTCGGCGTCGGCACGGACAACTTGAAAGATTCGACCATGCAGAAACTGGCCGATAAAGGGAACGGAAACTACGCCTATCTCGATTCACTCGAGGAAGCTCGCAAGGTGCTCGTGCAGCAGGTGAACGGCACGCTGATCACGATCGCGAAGGATGTGAAAATCCAGGTCGAATTCAATCCGGCGCGGGTCAGCTCGTATCGGTTGATCGGGTACGAGAAGCGGATGTTGAGAAAGGAAGACTTTAACAACGACAAAGTGGACGCGGGCGAGATCGGCGCGGGGCACACGGTCACGGCGCTCTACGAAATTGTGCCGGCGGGAACTGGCGCGGCCGATCCCGCGGCCAGCGTTCCTCCGGTCGATCCGTTGAGATATCAGGCGCCGAATTCCGCGTCCGTGGCGGCGGCGCAACCGGATCCAAAATTGTCGCAGGAGATGGTAACGGTAAAACTGCGCTATAAGAAACCGGAGGGAGCCGCGAGCGAACTGACCGAGCGGTCATTCGTCGATAACGGTTCGAAGTTCGAAAACGCCGCGCCCGATCTGAAATTCGCGGCGGCGGTGGCTGAGTTTGGGATGATCCTGCGCGACTCGCAGTACAAAGGAAAGGGGACGATCGGCGCGGTGATCGAATGGGCAATGGAAGGGAAGGGAAGGGACATGGCGGGTTATCGCGCCGGGTTCATCGAGCTGGCGCGCAAAACGCAGGCGCTCAAGGCGCGCGAAGGGTAGGTCGGGGGGACGTGCTTCCGCACGTCCCATCTGCCGGGGTCTGATCAAGAGTCGGACGTGCGGAAGAACGTCCCTCCGAGAAAAAACGCCTTGCGTTATTTTGTTACCATGGTAACAAGATAGCTTGAAGAAAACCAAAACGACCCAAGCCAAACCGATCGCGCGAGTCCAGGTCGGCGCGCGGATGGAAAAGACCCTCGTGAAGGTGCTCAAGGGCCTGGCGGAATATCTCGACATCTCTCTCGGCGATTTGCTGGAGGGGATGGCGTTGCATGCTCTGGAGGGGAAATCGCCGTTCTCAAATGAAACGCTGGCGCAGATCGGGCGCTTGAAGACCGTCTACGGCCTCGAGTTGACCGCCGCGGATAGTCACAAACTGGTGGAGGCAGGCGATGCAGAGCGTTGAGGCATCCATTGAAGACGAGTTGCACGCGCTGGAAACCGGAGCGCTCGATCCAGCCAGGTTCCCGCACCCTGAACACGTCCGGCTCGGGTACGAAATGCTCGGGCGTTATCCGTTCGGCGACGCATTGAACCGCTTCTCCCGAGGCCTGCGCTTGCTCGCCGCGAAAGGCGGCCGGCCGGAGATTTATCACGAGACCATTACGGTCGCGTTCCTCGCCGTGATCGGGGAACGCCGGGCCGGAACGAAATGCGATAATTGGCGCGAATTCAAGGCGCGGAACAGCGACCTTCTGGATAAGCGTTGCCTGGAAAAATGGTATGGGGCCGAACAGCTCCGCTCCGATCTGGCCCGCCGGACTTTTTGCCTGCCGGGGCCCGCGCGTTGCCAGTAGGTAGCGCCGCCGCGCCGCGGCGTCCGATTTTTCCAAGGAGCGGCGGTTTGAAACCGCCGTGTGTTTTTGGTCGGCGGTTGCAAACCGCCGCTCCTTGATCGCTACAGATTTTCCGCCGCGGCGGGAGCAGGCTCGGTCTTTACTCGCATGGACAAGAACGCCCCAAAGAGCAGCAGCCCGGCGCTCCAAAGCTGCGCGGTGGTCAGGCGCTCGCCAAAAAACAGGGCGGAGAGCCCGAGGGCGCCCGCGGGACAAAGCAGTTGCAAGGTTTGCGAAAGCGCGACCCCGACTTTCCGGATCGCGACGTAATACAAAACATGGGCCAGGCTGATGCAGGTCACGGCGGAAACGATCAGGATAAGGTTAACGTCCGCACCGACCTGGAGCGGCGTCCCGATTTTGCCAAACGCCAGGGTGAGCGGCAGGAGCAGGGCCGAAGTGATGAAGCTGATCACGCCAAAACTGCGGACTGAGCCGAGCTGCGCCGAAGGGCGCTTGACCAGGACGCCATAAAGCGCCCAGGAAAAACTCGCGGCGAAAGCGATCCCGAAACCAGTGAAGGTGATGAAGCCGCCCTCTGCGCCCGGCTGAAACCAAAGAACGCCGACGGCGCCGATCAGGCCGAGCAGGGTTCCAACCTGAAACTGCCATTGGCGAATGATCCAGCGTTCCTCGGGGAAAAAGATCAAGGCCAGCAGAGCGGTGATGATGACGGACGACCGGATGAAAATCGCGTAAACGCCCGGCCCCATATGGAAGAGCGCGACGGTTTGGGTGATTTGGTGGACCACGTTTGGGAGCGCGGGAATGAAGCAGGCCAGCCAGACGGCGCGATTCATGGACGGGCCGCTGCGCCGGAAGCGATAAAGCACGAACGGCATCACGGCGAGGCAGGCGACGAAATACCGGTAGAAATTCTGCGCCCAGGGATCGTAAAAGCGGTTGAGATAGAACTGAAAAAGCGAGGGCGTCGACCAGATGAGCACGGTCGCGAAGATGGCGGCGTAGCCTCTGAAGAATGTTCGCTCCTTCGTCATATTTTTGAGGCCTTTGGCAAGCGTCTATTCGATTGGAAAGAAAACAGCGCCTGCTTGCAATCGTCGAAGCCCTTCATCTAATAGGCGGAGCAACATGAAGAATTACAAAATCGGAACCGTTATCAGCCTGGCGATCGCGTTGGTCGCGTGCCCGGCCGATGTTTTCGCCCAGAAAAAGCGGGCACGAAACCCCTCTAAATCAGCCGGGAACGCGGCCGCTACGAACCCGCAGGATCCGGGTGGCCATTCGGCGGCCGGCGTCGAAGCGGCCAAAAACCGTGATTACGAAAAGGCGATCGCGGAGTTTACCAAGGCGATCGAGGCCGAGCCCACGGACGCGAAAAATTATTTTAATCGGGCCACGGCCTATCGCGGGGCTAACAAATTGGTCGAGGCGCTCGCGGATTTTACCAAGGCGATCGAGCTCGCCCCGACGAATGCGGGAGGTTACATCGGACGCGGCGAGGTGCTCCTCCAGCAAAAGCAGCTGGACCAGGCGCTGGCCGATTTTGATAAGGCCCTGGAGCTGGCCCCCAATGACGCTTCCGCGCGGCGTTTCCGCGGTTTTGTCTACATTTCGAAAAGCGAATGGGAGAAGGCGATCGAGGACTACACGAAGGTGATCCAAAAGGTTCCGGACGACGACAGCGCCTACGAACGGCGCGCGTTCGCCTATCGAAACCTGAAAAAATACAAGGAAGCGATCGCGGATTACTCGAAGACGATCTCGAAAGACCCAAAGGATCCCGAGGGATATCGGCGCCGGGCTTCGACCCACACCCTGGCTGGGGACGCCAAGAGCGCCGAGGCGGATTTCCGGGCTCTCCTGAAGTTAAAGCCGGATGACGCCGATGCGCAGAGCCGGTTGAAGGCGCTGGAGACCCGCGCGAGTTCTTCGCCGGCGGCGAATTCTCCAGCCCCGGCTGGATCGCCCGCAACGTCGCCGCGATCGTAAGGGTCCGGCGAACCCTCGGAGCGAGGCGATTAAGCTTCCCGTTCGGCCGCGCATGACCTAAAAAAACATCCCCGCAACTTGTCTAAGCCGAAGGATCAATATGAACAACCCGATGAGACTATTTAGAGGATTGGTCGCCGGACTGCTGATTTTTGGAGCCGCGCCCATCCTGAACGCCGCCAGTCCCGCAGCGGCCGCGCATGGGAACAAGGGGCATGAGCTCGCGCAGGCATTGAAGTATGACGAAGCGATCGTCGAATACACCAAGGCGATCGCAATCGACTCGAAGGACGTGCGGCTCTATATCGACCGAGGCCTGGTCTATCGCGCGGCGACGAAGATCCCGGAGGCGATGGCGGATTTCACCAAGGCGATCGAGCTCGAGCCCAAGAATGAGCTGGGGTATTTCGAGCGGGGCAGAACGTTGTTGGGCCAGAATCAGTACGAGGCCTCTCTGGCCGACCTGAACAAGGCGATCGAGTTGAATCCGAACAATCTGGTCGCATTCGAGCGCCGCGGCCTCGCCTACCACAACCTGAGAAAATGGGACGAAGCCGTGGCCGACTACACGGTCGCGATCACGAAAGATCCAAACAACGTCATGGCCTTGCGAAAGCGGGCAGACACGTATGTCGCCCGGAATCAGTTCAAGGAGGCGTTGCCCGATTTGGAAGCGGCCTTGAAATTGAAACCGGACGATCCGGACATTCTGCAAAACCTGCAGTACGTGCAGGCGAAGAATGCGACGCCGCGCCCGGTCGCCGCCGCGCCCGCCGCCACCCCGCCACCGCCGCCGGAAGGGATGAGCATGCCGATGAAAATCGGAATCGGGGTGGGGGCGCTGGTTGTGATCATCGTTATTGCCCTTCTGGTTACGCGACGAAAAGTCAGGGAGTATTAGAAGCGGAATTCTCGGGAAAAGAAGGCGACGACGCGGAAGAAATTTCTTTGACACCCCAGAGGGCGCTGCTAGCTTGCCGACGCTTTTTCGGAGAACGAGACGAGGTCCCATGGTCGTTCAAAACGGAAGTTTGACGCGGCTCTGGGACTTTTACTTCTAAACGAAGGAGCAACCGGTCTTTCCCGCAACTGGGGGAGAGCAATTTAATGACAGACAGCGGCCCATGTAGCTCAGTTGGTAGAGCACGTCCTTGGTAAGGACGAGGTCACCGGTTCAATCCCGGTCATGGGCTCCAGAGCTCGCGGCCGGCAGCAATAACAAAAAAGAAGAGTTAGTTTAACCCAAGGAAAATCGAGATGGCTAAGGAAGCATTTAAACGCGACAAGCCGCACGTCAATGTCGGCACGATCGGCCATGTGGACCATGGCAAAACCACCCTCACCGCCGCGATCACCAGTGTGCTCGCCAAGAAAGGGTTCGCCGAAATACGCGCCTACGATTCGATCGACAATGCGCCCGAGGAAAAAGAGCGCGGCATTACGATCAACACCGCGCACGTGGAATATCAGAGCGACAAGCGCCATTACGCGCACGTCGATTGCCCGGGCCATGCCGATTATGTGAAAAACATGATCACGGGCGCCGCGCAGATGGATGGCGCGATTCTCGTCGTCTCGGCCGCCGACGGTCCGATGCCGCAGACGCGCGAGCACATCCTGCTGGCGCGCCAGGTCGGCGTTCCCGCGGTCGTGGTGTTCCTGAACAAGGTCGACATGGTCGACGATCCGGAACTGCTCGATCTCGTGGAGATGGAAGTGCGCGATCTCCTCACGCAATACGAATTTCCCGGCGACAAGATTCCGATCGTAAAGGGCAGCGCGCTCAAGGCGCTGAACGGCGATGCCGAACAGGAAGCGCAAATCATGGCGCTCGTGGCGGCGGTGGACGATTTCATCCCCGTGCCGGATCGTCCGATCGATCTGCCGTTCCTCATGCCGGTGGAAGACGTGTTCAACATTGAAGGCCGCGGCACTGTCGCGACCGGCCGGGTCGAGCGCGGCATCCTCAAGAAGATGGAGGAAGTGGAAATCGTCGGCCTCAAGGACACGGCGAAGACCACGGCGACCGACATCGAAATGTTCCGCAAGCTTCTCGACGAGGCGCGCGCCGGCGACAACGTCGGGGTGCTGCTTCGCGGTGTGAAGAAGGAAGATGTCGAGCGCGGCCAGGTCATTGCCAAGCCGGGCAGCATCACCCCGCACCGAAAATTCAAGGCGGAGATTTACGTCTTGAACAAGGAGGAAGGCGGCCGGCACACGCCGTTTTTCACCAATTACCGCCCGCAATTTTATTTCCGCACGACTGACGTGACCGGAACGGTCAAGCTGCCGGAGGGCGTCGAGATGGTGATGCCGGGCGACAACGTCTCGGTGGAAGTTGAGCTGATCACGCCAATCGCGATGGAAAAGACCATCCGGTTCGCGATTCGCGAAGGCGGCAAAACCGTCGGCGCCGGTCGCGTTGCCGAAATTCTGGACTAATGTCATGTCGAGCGAAGTCGAGACATCCCGTGGAAACACTGGGCGCCTCGGGGTTCTTCGACTACGCTGCGCTTCGCTCAGAATGACACCACATATTAGGTCAGTAGCTCAATTGGTAGAGTAGCGGTCTCCAAAACCGTCGGTTGGGGGTTCGAGTCCCTCCTGACCTGGTTATTGAAGACATTAAAGCGTTAAAAAAGTTAAATCGTTACATCGTGAAACTCTAAAATCCGCTTCAACCGTTTAACGCTTCGACGCCCACCCATGTTCACGAAATCAAGAAACTTCTTCAACGAAGTCATTGCCGAGTTGAAGAAAGCGTCGTGGCCGTGGGAATCGAAAGAGAAGGGGATTCGGCGTTACAAGGAACTGACCGATTCGACGATCGTGGTCATTATCGCGATGCTTCTCCTGGGCGGTTACGTCGCGCTCTTCGATTTTGTCCTGATTAATTTCATCCACTACTTCACTCGCATCCACTGATATGGCCCAGGTTCTTGCCCCAAATGATCAGTGGTTCGTCGTGCACGTGCTTTCCGGCCAGGAAAACAAGGTCCGCGACAATATCGAGAAGCGCGTCAAGACCGAGGAAATGAGCGACGTGATTTTCAAAGTGCTCGTTCCGACCGAGCGCGTCTCGGAAATCAAGCGCGGCAAGAAAAGCGAGACGACTCGAAAATTTTTCCCCGGCTACCTTATCGTCAACATGCATTTGCTCGACGAGAACAATCAGCTCGTGGGGCGCACCTGGTATTTCATTCGCGAAACGACGGGCGTGATTGGTTTCGCGGGGACGAAGGACAAGCCGATTCCGATGCGGAAATCGGAAGTCGACAACATGCTCGCGCAGATGCAGGAACGCGAAGAGAAGGTGAAGCCGAAAGTCAGCTTCGAAGTCGGCGAGACCGTGAAGGTGGCCGATGGGCCTTTCCAGAATCAGAACGGCATCGTCGAAGAGATCGATCCCGACCGTGGCAAGCTGCGGGTGTCCGTCACCATTTTCGGCCGCGCCACGCCGGTCGAGCTCGAGTATTGGCAAGTCGAACGCGGGTAAATCAGCTTAAAACTTAACCACTTAAAGCTTCTTAATAATGGCCAAAGAAATTATCGCTCACATCAAATTGCAGATCCCGGCCGGTCAGGCGAATCCGGCGCCTCCCGTCGGCACCGCCCTCGGGCCGCGCGGCGTCAACATCATGGCGTTCTGCAAGGAATTTAACGCCGCGACCCAAAAACAGGCGGGCGACATTCTGCCGGTCGTGATCACTGTTTTTAAGGACAAATCGTTCACGTTCATCACCAAGAGTCCGCCCGCCGCGATCCTCTTGAAGAAGGCGGCGAACATTGCGGCCGGCTCGAAAGAACCGAACAAGACGAAGGTCGGCACGGTGACGCGGAAACAGGTCATGGAGATCGTAAAGACCAAAGGCAAAGATCTTAATTCCCGCAGCGACGAAGCCGGATTCCGCATCATCGCCGGCACGGCCCGCCAGATGGGCCTCGAAATCGTCGATTAGGCGAACGCGTTTTTGTTGTCACCTCCGGGCGCAGGCTCGGGTTGCACGTAATCAAGTCTGCGAGACGATAGGGGCGATGGCTCGCGGGCATTCAAAGAATAGGCCCCCTTCCGGGCAGAGGATGCCTGCTCCCGAGGCCACGCAGGCGCAACGGCTCGCGACGGCCCGCTCATCCGAGACGGAGCTGCTTTGCGCCGGCTTCGTTTTCTTCGCCGCGCTCTTTCTATATGCCTGGACGCTCGCTCCGACCGTAACGCTGGTCGACAGCGGCGAATTGATCGTGGCCGCGCGTTCGCTCGGCGTTGCGCATCCTCCGGGCTTTCCCTTGTGGGTCATGCTCGCGCATCTCGTGTCGCTCGTGCCGTTCGGCAGCGTCGCCGTGCGCATTAACTTTTCATCGGCGCTTTTTGGCGCGCTGGCCGCGGCCGTGCTGACACTGGTGGTGGCGGAGCTGATGATCATCGCTTCCTACGCGAAGATCACGGAACGGCGCCAGGCGAAGAAGAGCGCCCGGCGAGGCACGAACGCCGGGCCTGATCCAAGGGGCGGCGCGATCGGGGAAGATGGACGGAGCAGGTTTCTTCTGGTGCTTGCGCCCGCGGTTGCGGCGGGGTTGCTCATGGCCTTCTCCCGTACGCTCTGGGGCTATGCGACCGTTACCGAAGTTTATGCGCTCAATACGCTGATCATCCTGATCATCTTCTTTCTGATGCTGCGCTGGCGGCGGTCCATCATTGCAGATGGAAGGCGAGCAGCGGCGAATGCTGCCCGTCACGCGCCTCCGATTACGGACTACGATTGGTTACTTTATGCGGCTGCGTTTACCTTCGGGCTCGCCTTGGGCGTCCACCACGTGACCGTGGCCCTGACGCTCCCAGCCCTCGCCGTCATAGTTTGCAGGACAGAGGGATGGCGTTTTTTCAAGAGCAAGAGACTGATTTACGCCGCAATCATTTCATTTGCCGGGCTGTTCGCCGTCTACGCCTTCCTGCCGTTGGCGGCGTCGAGGGCACCCGTAATCAATTGGGGCAATCCACGTTCCTTGGAAGCAATCTGGTGGCACATCACGGGCCGGCAGTATCAATCGTACTTCTCCTTTGCG
Organism: Chthoniobacterales bacterium; assembly: GCA_035556975.1. GTDB lineage: Bacteria > Verrucomicrobiota > Verrucomicrobiia > Chthoniobacterales > UBA10450 > AV80. Next base: position 9,666 of record DATMEN010000037.1, on the reverse strand, counting down.
CCCAACATGATGGCGGCGGAGTTCGTGACTTTCGCCCGGATGGCGCTTCGCGAATTTGGCCCATCGTGGCTACCCCTGGGGCTGGTGCTGGCCGCCGCGGGTTTTAGCAGCGCCTTCAAACGGGACCGCACGAGCTTCTGGTTTCTCTTCTTCGTCGTCGGAGCGAATTTGGCCTACGGGTTGGGCTACTCCATTGCGGAGGACAAGGATGCCTATTGCCTGCCGGCTTTTGCCGCGCTGGCGATCGCTGCCGGGCTCGGCGTGCGTTGGTTGATCCAATTCATTCTTTCCAAGGGCGTGCAGCCTGGACGCGGCTATCTGGTTGCCGCGCTCCTCCTGGTGGTCGTGCCTTTGACGGCTCTCGCCGGCAACTGGCCGTTCAATAACCGGCGTCATTACTTCATCGCGCAAGATTACGTGACCAATATCCTGGGCTCGATGGAGCCAAACGGCCTGCTGCTGACCTTCGACTGGCAGGTCGCTTCGCCGATGTTGTATGCGCAGGAAGTGGAAAAGCATCGACTCGACGTGAAGGTGGTGGATGTTCACTTACTCCGGCGCTCGTGGTATTTCGATTACCTCAGGCGCGCCTGGCCTGGGCTGATCGAGCGGTCGCGCGACCGGGTTGATTCCTTCGTGACCGAGCTCAAACATTGGGAAAATGACCCGGACGCCTACGCCAATGACAAGATGCTGACCCAAAGGATTGTTTCCAGGTTCGAGGAGATGATCCAGTCCTTTGTGCTTCAGGAAAACAACGTCGCGCCGGTTTACCTCACCCACGATTTTCTGACTCCCCAGGATCGTGACCGACAGGTGAGTGAGTGGCTGACCAAGAACTATCAACTCATTCCCCAGGGGATCGTTTTCAAACTCGCGGTCGCGCGTACCTCCGAGGAACAGCCGGAAGTGCGGTTGGAGACGCGCGGTCTGAACGATGAGACACTAAAATTCGAAAAAGATGACGTGGTCCGGATCAAAGTATTGCCGGCCTACACCGCGATGCTGGTAAATCAGGGCCGCTATCATGCGTCGCTCAATCGCCATGAGCGTGCGATGAGCGCGTTCAAACAGGCCCTGGCGCTCGACCCGAGCCTCGAAATGGCCCGGCAAGGGATCGCGGAGAGCGCGAGCAAGCTGCGAAACCCGTGACGGGTTGTGCATTCTGATTGCCTGGCTGGGCCCGCCTTTCTATAAGCGGACATGTCGCGGCTCCGCCTGAAAGTTGTCATCGCAGTCTTTTCTCTTGTTGCCGGCGCGCTGGCAATTTCGTCTGACGCCGCGAACGACCCGCCGGCGGTCATCGTTTTGAAAGCCGCCCGCCTTTTCGACGGCAAAGCGAAGGCGTTGATCACCAACGGAGTCGTCATTGTTCAAGGCGCCACCATTACCGACGCCGGAAGCAACCTGCCGATTCCCAAGGGCGCGCAAATCATCGACCTGGGGGACGCGACGCTTTCGCCCGGATTTATGGATGCGCACACGCACCTGACCTTCGATTTCTCGGGAAATTATCAGGGGACGGTGCTGCGTGAATTACAGGAGGAATCGGCGAAGAAGGCCTACGCCGCCATTCCCAACGCGCGGGTGACGATCGAGGCGGGATTCACCACCGTCCGCGACGTTGGCGGCGGGCATTTTGTGGATGTCGCGCTACGCGACGCAATTGCCAACGGCACGGTGGTCGGCCCGCGGATGCTGGTCGCAACCAAGGGTGTGGGCGCGACCGGAGGGCACTTCGACGATGCGAACGGTTTCCGCGACAACCTCTTCGGGCGGCAGTCCGATTTCACGGACGGAATCGCCGACGGTCCCGCCGCGATTCGCCGCACCGTCCGGTATGTCGTCAAGAATGGGGCGGACGTGATCAAGGCGGCGGTCTCAGGGGGAGTTTTGTCGATGGCGGATGAGGTGGACACACCGCAATTCACTCCTGAGGAAGTTGCCGCCCTGGCCGATGAGGCGCATCGATTGCGGAAGAAGCTGGCGGTGCATTGCCATGGCGATCAGGCCGCGAAAGAAGCGATCGCGGCCGGCGTGGACTCGATCGAGCACGGCTCATTCATGAAACCCGACACGCTCACCCTGATGAAAACAAAAGGCACCTACCTCGTCGCGACCTTAATGGCGACGGAGTGGATCATGGGAAAACTCGATCAATATCCGCCGCCGTTGCAGGCCAAGGCCAAAGCCGCCGCGGCCGCGCGAACCGAGATGTTCCGGAATGCCGTGCGGCTCGGTGTGAAAATCGCCTTCGGCACCGACGCCGCCGTCTTCCCCCACGGTCAAAACGCAAAGGAGTTCGCGCTCATGACCGGCCTGGGGATGGAGCCCATCGAAGCCCTGCGGTCCGCCACTTCCGTAACAGCGGACCTCTTCGGCATCTCGCAAAAAGTCGGGACGCTCGAGAAAGGCAAGCTCGCCGATATCATCGCCATCCCCGGCGATCCCACCACCGACATCACCACGACCGAGCGCGTCTCGTTCGTAATGAAGGAAGGGCGGATCGTGAAGAATAGCGCGGGCTCACCCACGGCGCCTGTGCCGGCGCCGTGAATGAGAATTGATCCGTAACTAGTGAGCCGGTTGTCCGCTAGTGTCTCGCCATGTTGACGGCGAGCGTCACGGAATTGGTCGAACTGGTGATGTAATAGAGCGACACGCCGCGGGTGCCGTAAATGGGGTAGAGCGTATAGGGCACGCCTTTGATCCAGACTGGATTTCTTCGGTCGATGGACATCCCTCGAGAAACAGAATGGGACACGGCCGAAGTGTAGTCGCCGATCATGTAAGAATCGTCTTTCAAGTCGCCGCCAAGATACGGGGTGAGCTTATTTTCGCCCCGGTAATGGGGTTGCGTCGTGCGGGGGCCGGAACCGAGAGGGCCGATATACGTGGCGACATCGGTATAGGTGCGCACCGTATCAACGATGACGGGTTGAACCACGTCTTCACCCGCGAACCGGAACACATTGAAGGCGAATTCACAATCGGGTCCGCCCCATTGGCTGAGATTGATCGGATGGCCGGAAGAGACATCGAAGATGTGCACGTCGTCGGCGGGAGAATCGGTCGTCATGTCCGGTGGCTGCTGCGGCATCCTCGAGGGCTGCGATTTTACTTCGGTCGCCGCGACTTCTGCCGGACTGGCCAGCACATTTGAACTTCGCAAGGACTGAACGAGGGAATCGCTCGCGCCTTGCGACTTGAGAGTGGTTTCCTGCTGCGGGGTCAGAGCGCGGGCCAGTTTGCGCTGGCTGACCTCGCGCACGATCGATTGATCGGTTTCACGGGCGCGGACCCAAAGCGAGACTTCGCTGAAATCAAGGGGTGCTGCCGTAATCGCCATGGCAGCAGCCAAAACAAGGAAACTTGTAAAGATTAGGTTTTTTGTAGTGTGGGTTGTCATGCCCGAGGTTTAGCAGGCCGCTTTCGGTTTTGACAACGCCGAAATCGCCATTATTCTCCCCGTCCCGCGCTCAGGAAGGCAAGGGCAACGCAGGAGAGCATAGGCTCGCTGGCACTGCACAAGATCATGCAAAAAAATCGCAGCAAACGTTATCGCGCGGCCGCCGAGCAGGTGGATCGCACAAAAACTTACAACCTGAACGAAGCGGTTTCGACCCTGAAGAAACTGCCGCCGACGAAGTTCGACCAAACCGTGACGGTTTCGTTCCGCCTCGGGGTCGACCCGAAGCAATCCGACCAGATGGTCCGCGGCACCTGCCCGTTGCCTCATGGGAGCGGAAAGCAAGTGCGCGTTCTCGTTTTTGCCGAAGGCCAGGCCGCGAAAGCCGCCAGGGACGCCGGCGCCGAATACGTGGGTTTCAAGGACATGATCCAAAAATGCCAGGAAGGTTTCCAGGATTTTGATGTCGCCATCGCCACTCCGGCCGCAATGGCCGAGGTGCGCAAACTCGGCAAAGTGCTGGGCCCGCGCGGCCTGATGCCGAATCCGAAAACCGGGACGGTGACCGAAGATACCGCGAAAGCCGTGGCCGAAGTAAAAGCGGGCCGGGTGGAATTCAAGCTCGATAAGAACGGCAACGTCGCGGTGCCGGTCGGCAAATTTTCATTCGCGGAAAATCAATTGATCGAAAACGGGACCGCGGTGATTGAGGCGGTCGTGCGTTCGCGACCGGCGACGGCCAAGGGCCGTTTCGTGGAAGGGATGACCCTGAGCGCGACGATGTCGCCCGGGTTGCACGTCGATCCATCGCCTTATCTGAGCGTGTAACGGGAGCCAATTCGCATGAGACCAGAAAAAGCCACCATCGTTTCGGACCTCGCCGAGAAGATCAATCGCTCGCCTTTCCTCCTCGTCACCGACTATCAGCGGATGAAGGTGGATCAATTCGGCGAACTGCGGAACCGCCTCGCTCCGGCCGGCGCGGAAGTGCGCGTCGTGAAAAACAGCTTTTTGAAACGGGCGATGGCCGATTCCGGAATGCCGGACGTCGCCGACCAGTTGACCGGCCAGACTGCGATCGTGATGGGGCAAAATGATGTCGCGCCGGTGGCGAAGATTTTGAAGCTCTTTGCGGCGGAGTTTAAGATTGCCACGCTAAAGATCGGGGTGGTCGATAAGGCTATTTTGTCGACCAAGGATGTCGAGGCGCTGGCGGAATTGCCTTCGCGCGAAGTCTTGCTGTCTCGGCTTCTTGGATTGCTCCTCGCACCGGCGACGAGTCTGGTTCGCGTGTTGAATGAGCCAGCCTCGGCCTTCGCACGACTTTTGAAGGCCAAGGGGGAACAGGGAGAAGCTTCGCAAGCAGCGGCTGCTCCCGCCGCGGAAACACCGTCACCCGCTCCGAGCGCAGAAGAGGCTCCAGCGGCGGAAGCTCCAGAGGCCAAGGACGAGGCGCCCGTAGCGGAAGCGAAACAAGAAGTGCCCGTAGCAGAAACGAAAGAAGAGGCGCCTGCGGCGGAGCACGCTCCCGCAGCGGCGGCGGAAACTCCCGCCACGGAATCAACCACCGGAGAGACAGCGACGGAAAACCCAGTTTAACAACAATTTCGTACCGCCGCGGATGGCGGGGCGAGCAACAAACACATTGTCCGGTTCGGCGGCGGCCGAGCTTAATTCTCCGAAGGCTTTCGGGGGCGGCGAATCAGAGGAAACAATATGGCGGATACAAACAAAATCGTGGAGCAACTCAGCGGCCTGACCGTTCTTGAGATTGCTGGTCTGGTGAAGGAGCTCGAAGAGAAATGGGGCGTCAGCGCGGCGGCCCCGGTGGCGGCAGCGGCGGCCCCGGTGGCGGGCGGCGCGGCAGCGGCTCCGGCTGAAGAGAAGACGGCTTTTGAAGTCGTCCTCAAAGAAATGGGCGCGAACAAGATTGGCGTGATCAAGGAAGTTCGCAGCGCAGTCCCCGGTCTCGGCCTGGCGGAAGCGAAGGCCCTGGTCGAAGGCGCTCCCAAGACGATCAAGGAAGGCGTGACCAAGGCGGAAGCCGAAGAGATCAAGAAGAAGATCGAAGCGGCCGGCGCCAAGGTCGAAATCAAGTAAATTTCATTCCCGCGGCCTGGCGCGCAAAAAAGCTTGCGCGCCGGCTGCCGGCATGTCACAAATATTTCGTTAGAGCAGTCGATTTATTTTCAAACCCGCGCACGACGGACAAAATTTAACCAGGCAACAAAACAGTGGAGGTCAATTTGACAGGCTGCTGTTTTGCTGCCATTTTTGCGCTCCTCACTTGCGGCTAAAGCCGTAGGTCTATTCACGAGCCGCCCTCTCCGTTTGGGGGCCGCGTCTTACAACCTCGGAGATTGGTGTAGTAATTATGTCGGAACGTATCTACTTCGGAACCATTAAGGAAGGCATCGAGCCTCCAAACCTCATCGAGGTTCAACTCAATTCCTACCTCGACTTCCTCCAGAAGGATGTGCCGTTTTCGAAGCGGAAAATGTCGGGACTGCAGGCCGTCTTCAAGGAAGTGTTTCCGATCGAGAGCTACGATGAAAAGGCGACGCTCGATTTCAGCCATTACGAGATCGGCGAGCCGAAATTGACCGCGCTCGAAGCGCAGCGGGAAAGCCAGACCTACAGCGCGCCGCTCCACGTCACTTTCCAGCTCCGCGAGGAAAAAGGGACGAAGGAAGAGAAAGTTTACATGGGCGAAATCCCGCTCATGACGCCGCAGGGGACGTTCGTGATCAACGGGGCCGAGCGCGTGGTGGTCAGCCAGCTGCATCGTTCGCCGGGCATCGCCTTCGAATCGAGCATCCATCTCAACGGCAAAGTGCTCTACAGTTTCCGCATCATTCCGGATCGCGGCTCCTGGATCGAAGTGCAATTCGATACGAGCGATCTGCTTTACATTTACCTCGACCGCCGGAAACGCCGGCGGAAATTCCTCGCGACGACTTTTCTCCGCGCCCTCGGCTACGGCTCCGACGAGGAAGTGATCAAACTCTTTTACCACATCGAAACCCTCAAGCTCAGTGAGAAGCTGGGTGAGGAAGAGCTCGCGACCAAGGTTCTGATTGCCGATGTGCTCGACGGCGAAGCGACCGTGGCGAGGGCCTTCGAGCCACTGACGGCTGCAACCGTTCGCCAGATCATGGCGCTGGGCCGTTCCGACGTAAAAGTGATCGATATCTCAAACGACGACACCGTCGTGAAGGCGCTGAAGAAAGACCCGGCGCACGACCAGGAAGAGGCGCTGAAAGACATTTATCGCAAGCTGCGTCCCGGCGATCCGCCAACGGTGGCCAACGCCAAGGCCCTCTTGAAACGCCTCTTTTTCGATCCGAAAAAATACGACCTCGGCCGGGTTGGCCGCTATAAGATCAACCAGAAGCTCGGGATCAACGTCGATCTTGGTGAGCGGATCGTGACCGACAAGGATTTCATCGGGGCAATCAAGTATCTGATCAGTCTGCGCCGCGGTGAAGGCACGCTCGATGACATCGACCATCTGGGCAGCCGCCGCGTGCGGACGGTGGGTGAATTACTCGCCAATCAGTGCCGCGTTGGTCTCGCGCGCACGGAGCGTCTCGTGAAAGAGCGCATGACCTTGTTCGACATCAACATCGACGGCATGACGCCGCAAAAGTTGATCAATCCGAAGGCGCTGAGCGCGGTGATTCGCGATTTCTTTGGGCGCTCGCAGCTTTCGCAATTCATGGATCAAACGAATCCGCTCGCGGAGCTGACGCACAAACGCCGTCTCTCGGCCCTCGGGCCTGGCGGTTTGAGCCGCGATCGCGCGGGCTTCGAAGTGCGCGACGTGCATCCGTCGCATTACGGCCGCATTTGCCCAATCGAAACACCGGAAGGGCCGAACATCGGTCTGATCAGCTCGATGAGCACCTTCGCGCGGATCAACGAATTTGGATTTATCGAGACGCCCTATCGCAAAGTCGAAAAAGGCCGGGTGAGCGATCAGGTCGATTATTTGACCGGCGATCGGGAAGAGAATTTCCTCGTGGCCCAGGCGAACGCGCCGATGGACGGGAAGGGACATTTTACCGGGGAAAAAGTTTCGGTCCGTTACCGCGGCGACTTTCTCGAAGTGGAGCCTTCGAAAGTCCATTACATGGACGTCTCGCCGAAGCAGCTCGTTTCAGTGGCGGCGGGTCTCATTCCGTTTCTGGAACATGACGATGCGAACCGCGCACTCATGGGCTCGAACATGCAGCGCCAGGGCGTGCCGCTGATCGTCTCGGAGGCGCCGCTGGTCGGGACCGGGTTGGAAGCCAAAGTCGCGCGGGATTCACACGCGGTGTTGATCTCGACCGAGAGCGGCAAGGTCGCGTCCGTCACGGCAGATCAGATCGTCGTTACAAAAGACGGTCACATGCCGGAAGGCCGCAAAAAGTTGAAGACCGACGTTGAAGCGGGCGTCCACGTTTACGAACTGCGAAAGTTCATGCGCTCAAATGCGGGCACCTGTGTAAACCAGAAGCCGATCGTGAAAAAAGGCCAGCATGTGAAGCGTGGCCAGGTCATTGCCGACGGACCGAACACGGACCAGGGCGAATTGGCGCTCGGGCGCAACGTGCTCGTCGCGTTCATGCCCTGGAACGGCTACAACTTCGAAGACGCCATCATGATCTCTGAGAAGGTCGTGAAGGAAGATATCTACACCTCGATTCATATCGATGAATTTGAGATCGGGGCGCGCGATACCAAGCTCGGCCCGGAGGAAATCACGCGGGATATTCCGAACGTCAGTGAGGAAGCGTTGCGCAATCTCGGACCTGACGGCGTGGTTCGCGTCGGCGCGGAAGTGAAACCGGGCGATATTCTTGTCGGCAAGATCACGCCGAAGAGTGAGACGGAATTGGCGCCGGAAGAGCGTCTGCTTCGCGCCATCTTCGGTGAAAAAGCGGCGGACGTGAAAGACACGTCGCTGACGGTTCCATCCGGCACCTACGGCATCGTGATGGACGTGAAAGTTTCATCGCGGCACGAAATTTCGCGCGAGAAGCTGACGCCGTCGGAAACGAAGCGCCAGCTCAAGACGATCACGGAAGACAACCGGAAAAAGAAAGAGGAGCTGACCGAACAACTGACGGACGCGCTTTCAAACATTCTGCTGGGCGAGAAGATTCCGCTCGACGTAGTGAACGCTCAAACGGGCGAGATCATCATTCCAGCGAACCGCAAGATTACCAAGACACTGCTGCGCAAGCTCGCGACCGTTTACGATCATATCGAGATCGATCCGAGCCCAATCCGGAACAAGATCCGTGAGATCATTGCTTCGTACGAGCACAAGTTCGCGGAGCTCGAGCTTGAGCGTGAGCGTTCGATGGATCGCGTCGAGAGCGGAGACGATATCGATCCCGGCATCATCAAGCAGGTCAAAGTTTTCATCGCGAGCAAGCGCAAGCTGAGTGTCGGCGACAAGATGGCGGGACGTCACGGCAACAAGGGTGTCGTCGCCCGGATCGTGCCGGAAGAGGACATGCCGTTCCTGGCGGACGGAACACCGGTTGAGATCGTGCTGAATCCGCTCGGTGTGCCGAGTCGTATGAACGTCGGGCAGGTTCTCGAAACCCACCTGGGCGTGGCAGCTAAGGCGCTCGGCTTCAAGGTAGCGACTCCGGTGTTCGATGGAATTTCGGAAGCGAAAATCCGCGAGTATTTGAACGACGCTAAAAAGAAAGAGGGTTTCACCTGGGTGCAGGAAACCGGCAAGGCGCGGCTTTACGACGGACGGACGGGCGACACTTTCGATCAGGAAGTCGTGGTCGGTTACATCTACATGATGAAGCTGGGTCACCTCGTGGCGGACAAGATTCACGCGCGCGCGGTCGGTCCGTACTCGCTTGTCACGCAGCAGCCATTGGGCGGCAAAGCCCAATATGGCGGCCAGCGTTTCGGCGAGATGGAGGTCTGGGCGCTGGAAGCGTACGGCGCGGCTTACACCCTGCAAGAATTGCTTACGGTGAAGTCGGACGACGTGCAGGGACGCACGCGGATCTACGAGTCGATCGTCAAAGGCGACAACTCGCTCGAGGCCGGCACACCGGAATCTTTCAACGTGTTGATCAAGGAAATGCAGTCGTTAGGCCTCGACGTGAAAGTCGGCGGCCAGGCGCCAACGCCATTCCTGGAAAACGTCGCTTAATTTTTTCAACAAAAGATCTCTTTAATAAATAAATGAACGAACATTCCTGGCGGGAACTAGTCGGTGAAGAACGCACCGTAGGCTT
>DATMEN010000036.1:0-38052 GCA_035556975.1 Chthoniobacterales bacterium | reverse complement strand
CACGGTTTGATAAACTTGTTAGCGCGGTTGCAGGATAAACAACGGGAATCTCGGCGGGCTGAGAACTTGTCATCCCGAGCCGCGCAGACGGCGAGGGACCCCACAGTCGCTCGTGAGCAGGGATAGGAGGTTGGAGAATTTATGACAAAGGTCGTAGAATTTTGAGGGTGGAATGGGGCGTTAGCTGTCTTCGTAGGTCTGAGCGAAGCGAAGGTCGATATTCCCCATTGTAGCGCGCGCGCCGGACGGAAAATTTCGGGGCCGAAGGTCGGAGAATCGGTTTCCAAAAGCGCCACGAAGTTTCTTAAAACGACACGTTCAGGGGCCTTTCCTGGCCCCGGAATCGGGCCTGAACGTGTCGTTGCCGCTGAACCACCAGGCGGACCACCCGAGGAACGCGAGCGGGCAGACGATTGAAACCGCGATGGGAGGGTCGAAAACGAAGTCCCCTAAGACGAAGCGGACGAAGATCGGCTCGGGGGCGAACTCGGCGACGAACGGAACGACCGCGAACCAATAGCCAAGCGCGACGACGATCAGGACTACGAACCACTTCAGGAGCTTCATTTGGGCGCGGTCTGAACTTATCTCGTCTGTGATGTCACGGAAGGGATGAAGCTTCATCGTGTGTAGGCCCGGAAGTTGGTGAACGAAACTGAGCCGGAAGCGGATGCGACCTGGAAGGAAACGCCGTCAGCGGTCTCGCGCGTGGCTCCGATGGTGGCCACCGAAGTATAAGTGTAGAGCCCGCCGACCGGGAGATCGACGCGGATCTCCGTCGACTCGTTCGTTCCGTCCGGTTTGCTCTTCAACTGCGTGCCGATGAGCTTGACGGCGACGACGTGGATGCCGAGCAGGCCGCCCAAGCCGGTCCTGAGATCGAACTGCGTCACGGTAAACTCGCCCTCGGCGTGCGTCGTTTCCGAGTAGGCGGTCGCGCCGCCGTTGGCGGTCCGGCGAGCGGTCTTACTGATCGACGCTCCGATCGCCGCGATATCGGACACCTGCGTTGTGTCGGGTGGATCGCCACCGAGCTGAACAAAAACCGGTGAAAGCGGCGTGCCCGGATAGCCAGGAGGAAACGGCAGCTCGCCGGTGTCGGTATTTGATTCGCCGGAGTGACGGATGTTCGAGACAACGTAAAGGAATGGATTGTAATCGGTGTGCGGCGGCTCTGGCGGCGCGGGCGGCTCGGTGGGCGGGAAGGAGGGCGGGATCGGAGGATTGGTCGGAATATTATCGTTGGCGGCCGGCGCGCTCATACTGCCGCTCTGGCGGATGCCGACCGGACCGAGCTGCCGAGGCGGCGAGATGGTCAGCTCGGTCCGGAAGAAAGTGCCCTCGGCGTTCTCCAGCGGAAAGAGATTCTCGACGCTCTCCTCGACGTTCATGCTGGCCGCCGCCCACGCCGGCACGCCATTCGCGACGGCGAGCGTGCGGCTGAGCCAAAGGACGGGGTCCGTTTCGTCGGCGAGCAGACTGATCCGGCCTTCAAAGGGCGCGACGGCGTATTCATTATAGATGGCGCCAGCGATCCCGATCGGCTCAGCTTCTTCGTCGACGACCCCGTCGTCGCCTTCGATAACGTAGGTGCCATTGACGCCGAGCGTGATGACGAGCGCTCCGATGCCATTCGGATCAGGGCCGGCCTCGTCTTTTTCGAGGGTAAGGAATTGAAACCCGGTCCGGCGATGGACGCGGAGATAATTGACGGTGACTCCCGTCAGGACAAGATCTCGGCGCGGATTCAATTCGATCTCGCGAACCATCGCGTCGGCGATGTCCAGGGTGAGGAGCTCGCGGTTGGGGCGCGAGCGAATATTAATTTCGGGCGGGTCGACCGAGTAATCCCAAAAGATGGAGCTGCCCGGATTGAACGCGAAAAGCCGGATGATGAGATCGGCGCAGGTCGTATCGCGATAAGTCTGGCGCGGACCGGCGATCGATGAATCGATCGTGCCAATGGCAATGGGCGCACCCTTCTCGATGGCGTATTCGAGGATCTCGATAACCTGGTCTCGGGTGTCGATGCGGTTGCCCTCGGCGTCCACGCCGGTCGTGACCACGGACGAGTAACGCGTGACCTGCTCGAAATCGGTGATCTGGAGCCCGTCCGGATCGGCCGGATCGGGATTGGCCGTCGGCACGAGAACGAAGCCGGCCGGCCGCTGGTAGACGAGCTTTTCGAGGTAATGCCAGGGACCGGCCAGGATGAGAGTTGTGCCTTCGGCCTTGCCATAAGCGCCGCGGCGTTCGCCGACGACGAGGCCGCAAAAGAAAGTCGCCGGAATGTCGACGAGCGGCGCGCCCGCGCCTGCGAGGGCGCCGTAGAATTCAAACTCCGTCAGGTTGAAATAATTGTCTCCGGCCGCGTTCAATCCGGTTTGGAGGACGCGGAGCCAGCGATAGGAAGCCGCGTTGCCCTGATTCGGCGTATATGTTCCCCACGAGAGAGAAGTCGCGGCCATGGTCGTATCGGCAACGCGGAGATCGATATCGTCCCACGTCGCGGCGGACGCGCCGTCATCGTCATTGGTGGCCACGTCATTGCTCCCCTGGAGCTTGAAATTGCGGAGCGCGTGCGAGCCGCCCTCCCATGCCATGTTTTGGATGGAGTATTTCGAGACGGAGAGGGAGATGCCCGCGCCGAGATCGAACATGACGTAAGTCCCGGCCGTGTTGCTCGTCCAGGGCGTGGATCCCGTCGCGCGATCGACAAATGCGTCCGCTTCCGCGCCGCCGCCGTGATTGGTAAAAAATCCGGCGAGCCTGGCCGCGGTAATCGGGTTCTCCCATGCGACGGCGCCGGCATCCGTGCCGAGAAAATAAAAGGCGCCGTTATCGTCGCCGTCCGAATCATGGACCAGCTCGATCAAGTCGACACCGAGGTCGCGTTCGAGCCGCAAAACTTCATCGGGATCGAAGGGCAGATTGCCGAGCAGATCCACGCCGGGAAAGCCGAGCGTGAGAGTATCGAGCCCGGAATTGATCCGGCGCAGGGAAGCGGAGCCGACGCGCCAGTCCTGAAGCGAGCGGGTATCGTCGGCGTTGGACCGGGCGAGTTTCCAGGAGAGCGGCATTGCGTCAGGGAGTTACCCGCTCGTTCGCGGAGATTCGGATCGCGAGTTTGTCTATTTGCCGCTGAAGGTCAGCCTTGGCCGCATTTTGGAGCTGAGCCAGGGTTGAAAACCCGCTGATGGTCACCCCATTGAACCCGGCGAGAGCCGCGCCGAGATTGGTGATCTCCGTTTCCATTTGGGTCGTCGCCGCCGCCACGTTTTCCTTGATGGGATCAGCCGCGTCGGCCAGGGCGAGTGGGATGGTTTGGAGACTCTCGTCGACCACGGTAAAGCCTCTGAGCGCGGTCTCGACAATCTGATCGATCGAGAGAGGGATAGGGCGAAGCGCTTCGCGCGTCCGGTTTTCCAGCCTGGCCGCCAGAGCATCCAGCTCGCGCGAGAGCGGTTCAGTCTGGCTCTTGCGTTCCAGGGTATCGCTTTGCCGGCGCAGATCGGCGGGATCGCTGATCGGTTTCGGAGCGGGCTTTGGCGCAGCCGCCACTGGCGCGTCCGCTTTCGCGCGTGCTTCCGCCGCGAGCTTTATTTCGCCGAGCAGCCGCAATTCTTCCGCCAGAAGTTTTTGCCGGGCGGTCAGCGGGACATTCGGTTTTTCCAGCTCCGTCTTGATTTCCGCGATCCGCTTGATCCGGTCCGGCTGAAGCTGCTGATCGGCGGCGGCGGTCTGCTTCAGCTTGTCTTCGAGCGTGGCGTATTCGACCGCGAGCCCGATGATTTGCTTTCGCGTTTCCTTGCTGAGTCCGGCCGTTTTTGAGAGTTCAAAGAGCGCGTTGGAATCGGCGAACTTCAGGCCGGGCAGTGAGCGGCCGGCTTCGGTGCGGACGCGATCAATTTCCTCACGCAAAGCTTTCAGTTGTTCGGCCAACGGCAATTTGGCGAGCGCGCGATTTAAGAACTGGCGCTCGATCGTTTCCAGATTTTGCAGATCGATGGCCGCTCCGCTGGCCGAATCGCTCACGTCGTCGAGCGCGGAAGCGAACGTGCTGGACTTCTTCTTCGCCTCGTCTGCCGCGGCCGCGGCGTCAGTTTCCGCCTGGACGAGCTTTTGAATCTCCGGCTCCGTCATCGTCAACTGCCGGTAGTATTCCTGATAGCCGGTCCCGACGACCTGAATGAATTTCCCCGCGGCAACAGTGAGCTTGTTCTGGAATTTCTCCAGGGTGTCGTTCGCCTCGGCGAGTGCCGTCGTCGTTTCCTTATTGAAGACGCCCATCGCTGCGCCGAGCGCCCGGATTCTCTCCGGACCAAGCTCCATCGTGGTAAAGAGATCCTTGGAACTCTTGCCCATAACCGCGACCACGTCGGCGTAAGTCCGGCCGCGATCGTTGCTCGTCGAAACGGCCTCGGCGATTTTATAGAAGAGCTGGTCCGGCGACAGATTTTTGAGATCGTCGACGCTGATGCCGAGCCCATCGAAGTGTTCGCGGAGAGGGCCAGCCTTGTCGATGGCGCCTTGCGCGCTGATCTGGACTTTCGAGAGCGCGTCCGCCGTCCCCTGGAGCGAGCCGTTGTTACGTGCTGCCACATTCCCGATTATCTGAAGCTCTTCCGGTAACACTCCGGCACGGCTAGCGAGATCTTCGATCTGATCCGCAAGCTCGACCGAAGTTCTACCGTAATTTCGTAGAGCGTTCGTCGCGGAGCTGATGGCATTCGCAGCCAGGACGCCGCCTGTGACGCCGCCAAAGATGCCGCTGGTCTGTTTCGATACTTTGTCGAGCTTGACGTTATCGAGGGCCTGGAGCTGCGCGCGGAGCGCGGCCGCGTCCCGGCCGGCTTCCTCTTCGGCCCTGATGAGCTGGCGGAATTCCTTTTCGACCCGATCGATCTGCTCAGGCGTGAGCTGCTTCAGCTTGCCGACGAACGCAGCGGTCGCGCGATCGCCTTTGGTGACGGCGTCGACAATCTTTTCCCCGGCCTGCGCGGTTTTCTCCAGCGCGTCCTGAGTCAGCTCCGCGCCGCTCGGATCGCCGGTCGTTCGGATGTGAACGTTATAAGGCTCGCCCATCTGCTGCGCATCACTTCCCGACCCATCCGGTATTGCCCGTGCCGCTTTGCTTCACATACCAGCTCGTTCCAGCGCCGCCGTCCGTCCTGGAATGGAACGAGCCGACGTTGGCGGTAACGACGCCTTCCGGCGAGCCGGAGCCTTCGGTCCAGGTGCAACTGCCAATTTTAAAGCCGGTGGTCGATCGAGTCTGTCCTACGACGTGCAACTTGTTCGTGATATCGGTTTGCGTAACGGAGCCGGGATCGAAGCCGATTCCGATATTCGTCGACGGTCCAGCCAGGTTGATATGCTTGGCGACAGATCCGTCGTTATTGATGCCGTCGATGTTCGCGACGTTGGTGATGCCGACGATGAAACGGAACGAAGTTTTAGAGGAATCGCCGAGACCCGCTGAGTCGCCGAAGATGATCTGACGATTCCCGGTCCCGTTGTGAGACAGCGCGAGCATTATCCCGTTGGTGTTATCAACGGAAGAATCCAGCGCGGTCCCGTTCAAAACGAGCGAGGCGTTCGCGGCCGAAGAAGATTGCGCCTTTACGTTGACGAAAGTAGCGGGCAGGCGCGCGGCGGGGACCGTGCCGCTGGCAAGGTTGGTCGCGTTGAGCGCCGTCAGATTCACGCCGGACGCAGCCGGCAGCGTCGCAGGGAAACGCGCGTCGGGTAACGTGCCGCTGGCAAGGTTGGTCGCGTTGAGCGCGGTCAGATTCACGCCGGAGGCAGCCGGCAGCGTCGCAGGGAAACGCGCGTCGGGAACTGTGCCGCTGGCGAGGTTGGTCGCGTTGAGCGCCGTCAGATTCACGCCGGACGCAGCCGGCAGCGTCGCAGGGAAACGCGCGTCGGGCACTGTGCCGCTCGTCAGGTCCGTCGCGCTGCGTGTAACGAGATCCGCGAGGCTCGAGGAAGTCTTGCTCACTTTCGCCCACGGAATCTGGGCGTCGTCGAAGATCAGATTCGACGCGGCGAAATTGAAAGTCGATCCGGCTTCGCCGGTGAAGGTGACTCCGGTCTTCACGGCGAAGGTGCCGCTCCGGATCTGCGAGGCGCCGTCGACGGTGAGATGCTTTATGGGAGTGTCAGCGAAACCGGAAAGAGTGGAAAGGCAGAGGAGTAATGGAGTGATGGAGTGATGGAGTAATTTTTTCATGGTGCAATGCCGATGGCGATCCAGGGGAGTTTATGATTGGCGTCGGGGGTGACGTTACTGAGCTCGACGGTGAAACCGTTCACGTCGGTGAGATCGTCGCGAATCGTGGCGAAAAGGTTCGAGCCGCTGCCGTCGGGCTTGGCGATGCCGGCGTGAACAACGACGGTCGTTCCAGGCGGGAAGCTCTGGCTAAAGACGACGGCCTTCGATTCGATGCCGCTGGCCAGCGCTTCTTTGCCGCGTAGGATCATGGCTTCACCGCCAATCAGGAAGTCGGGCGGAACGTCCGTCGTCGCCTCGCCGGCCTGGATGGTGTAGGCGACGACCACCGACACGCCGCCGAAGATGCCGAGCGGACTCGACGAAAGAATCGCGTTCGGCATGAACACATCTTCCGAAGTCTCGCCCTGAACGCCGCACTCGATCTGACAGAGCGCGCTCTTCGGCAGGAGTGAGTAATGCGTCAGGAGATAAATTTGCGCTTCGACGTGCGTCGCAAATTTCCGTTCCACTTCGAACGAGAGAGAGACCTGGGTGTTGCCGAGATGATAAAACTGCTTCGCGGCGGCGCGGACGATGTCCACGGCCTCGACGACCGTCTCTCCGTTGACGGAAACATTCCTCGCCGGATAATCGCTCCAGTCTGTGAGCTGGATTCCGCCGAAGTGGATTTTCATTCACGGCGCGTCCGGTCGCTGATTACGGCGCGGCGGTCCCGATGTAGAAGAGAGGATTCAGCACGCCGCCTGCCCCGATCGAGCGGCTCGTGACCCATTCGAGATCGGGGATGCGCTGCTTCGTCGCGCCGAAGATTTGTCCCGCCTTCCGTAGATTGGCGGCATACAACCGGAAGAAGACTCCGTCGCCGACAATGTCGAGATCGTGCGCGCCAGTGCTCAAGCGGCGGCCGCGGCCGGAGTTCGTTCCCTGGACAACGGCGGCCGCGAGCATCTGCGCTTCGGTGATTCCTTGCGGAAGTCCGGTGGCCGTGACAGTCAGGCCGCCGAAAGCGGTATCGTAGTGCCCGGCGGCATCGCCGGTGTCTTCCGTGAGCGTCAGACCGAAAGCGACCTTGATTCCTTCGCGCGTCTCGAAGTTCGACCAGGGCGTCAGCTCCAACTTGACCACGCGCGCGCTGACCTGGGTTGCCTTCAGGGCCGTTCCGCCTGGAAAATCCGTGAAGGCCGCCGCGAAGTCGGTTGCGTCGATATCGTTGTCCGGATCGGTCACAACGAAACCGTCGTAATAATTCCCGGTGACAGTGACATCGTCGATGAATGCGATCGTGCGCAGCTTCGTCTGGACGGTCGCTGCATCGGCAAGCGACGCGAGCCCGCCTCCGGTCGCCGCGTTTCCGTCATAGCTCGGCAGCCATGTCCCGGCGCTGAGCCAGCGCGCAGCGTAAGCCTGGACGATCAGCTGCGTCGGATCGTAGGGCAGCGCCTCGAGATCGATCGCGTTCGCTGCCTGGGCGAAGAGACGCTCCGCTGATTCCGGGGCGGTATTGTTCGCGCCGATCATTTGAAATTCGCAATCGCCGAGCAGCGTGTCGGTCGCGGTAAAAGATAGATCCGGCATCTTCGAGAGCGCGGCCGCCTTAAAGGTCGTTTGCGCTTGGGCATCGTCGAGCGGCTGAATCAGGAGTGGATAATCCGCGTCGCCGAAGATCGAGGCTCCGATCGGAGTCGAAGCGTAAGGGAACAAGACGCCCAGATGTTCGAACTCGCCGACCGGGCGAAACTTCGTGGTCGCTTTGACTCCCTGGCGGACTTGCGTCAGCTCGCCGAAAGCGGAGCTGGGCATTCCCTTTGTTTCATGGTTCAGGTCGACGACGATGTCTTCCTTGCTGAAAAAAACTCCGCCGCGATGAGTGACCATGGCGGGGCCGCGGCTGATGACTAAACGATCGATCATAAGGTTACCTTTGTTTCGGCGCTCGGGATAAAGCCGGGGAGCCACGCGCGAGCGCGAAGCGTGGTCCCTGGAGCTGCGTTGAAAGTGGCGAGGTAAAGCGAGGCGGCCGGGTTGCGGGGAAACGCCGGCGAGCCGTCGACCGTGCAGTAGATCACGGCGCCGGGCGTGGCGTGCGCGAGTGCGATCGAAACCGCCGTCTCAGTAAAGAATTCGAACCCGTCCGGAATGACGGGCGGCGGCGAAGCGCTGCCTTCCGGGTTATTCTCGACGAGCGTCCAAACCCCGTCGATTCGAGTGAAGAGCCAATGCCCGGCGACGTTGCCCGCCACGACCTCTTGAAACATCGCGCTCGCGTTTACGCCTTCGCTTGGCGGGACAGGATCGAGAAGCCATAGATCATCGGCGTCCGGCTCGGCGCCGGCCAGAATGAGGCGGCCGTTCGCCGGCCGCCAGGTATAATCGCGCGTGCCGTCGTTAAAAGTTTCCACGGGCACCACGCCGAAAGGTTGCGTATACGTCTGAATCTCCAGATCAGCCAGGCGCGGGATGTCGATCGCGACCCCGCCTTCCGTGGTGGCCTCGACGTCATAGGTGAGGTAGCGCGGATCATTCCCGAGCGTGACGCCGTCGCCCACGAGTTTGAGCGGCGCGGAGAGAGCGTCGGGTTTCAGTTGCGACCAGAAAGCCGCGATGTAGATCGCGACGTGCTGGGCTTCCTTGCCGGTCGGGTTGGTCTTGACGTTCTCGTAAACGCGCGCGGCGAAAAGGATCTTATCGAAGTTCGCGCCTTTCACGTTCGGCATGGCGCCGCCAATCTCGGGAGTGACCAGGACGATCGCGATCCCGCCCGCCTTCGCGACGATTTGATCGATCTTCGCGTCGACATTTTGCAGGCGCTCCGTGACGATGGGCGTATTGGAAAAGTAAGGCTCCGCTTCCATCATGGCCTTGAGCGCGTCCCGCATGTCGGTAACGAATTTCTCGTTGCCCACGCTCATAGAACTCTCCGGTTGAGTTTTTCGCGGCGGCCGCAAGTGATGGAGGGATTGCCGGAGGAATCCTGGACTGGCGCGTCGATCGCGCTATCGGGTTGCTCGACCGTGTCGCGGCATTCCGCGATGCGGTTCAGGTCGGAATTGTGCAGATCAATCTTCCGCTGTTCGTCGTCGGTCAACGGTTCTTCCAGGCGGCCTTTCATCTCCGCGAGGATAAGATCGACGGCCATGGTCTTGAGGCCGGCCGGAATGGCAGTGGTATCGGCGTCGAGCTGATTAACCGAGCAACTGGCGATCTTGCGCCGGATGCGATCGACGACGGCCTGGGTCAGCCGCGGGGTGGGATCGGTCTGGCCCGCGCCGAGAGCGGCCGACTGGAGGGCGACGACGAGCGCAGCGACCTTCGAATCCTGAAGGTCATTGATCGTTATGGGAATCCAGTTCGGCATTCGGGTCTAAAAGGGAACCGCCCCGGTTCGTGCTCCCGTGTCGGCGGAAGCGGAACCGAGGCGGCTGGACTTTCTCCATGCAACGGAGAGTGGGTTATCGATCAGGCGATGGCGCCGGTGGTCACGTCGATGCGCTTCACGCACTTCGCGCCGGTCATTTTGATGTCTTCGGACCAGGCCATGAAATTGATTTCGGCGAAGGGCGGCTCTTCATACATGCCGACGCCATCGACCTGGCCGAGCCGAGTGGTGAAAGTTTTGGCCGCGCTCGGATCGAACGGACTTGGATTCTTCTGCGTGATCAGCGCATAGACTCGGGCGCCGACGATGTTCGTTTTGTTGCCGGTTTTCCCGACTTTCTCCATGACGATCGGGAGGATGCCGACGTTCATGTTCACCGGCATGATGAGCAGGCTCTGGATCGCGGCGGCGTTGATATTGATCGCTTGCGCGCCGGGGAAAAGCGCGCGCACTTTCGGATGCTTGCGGATCTGCCGCAGCGCGGGCAGGCCGAAGACCAGCTCGATCCTGGCGATGCCGGTCTCGGTAGCCAGGTCGGAAATGATGCCGTCGAGTTGATCGATCGGATCGATATCCGGATCGGTCCAATCGCCCAGGCCGGCTTCCGCGGTAGTGCCGGCTTCGTAGGCGTTGAAGACGCGCTTCTCGCGCGAGAGCGCATTGCGGGAAACGAGCGTGCGCGTCTTCGCTTCGCGCAGCATCGTGAGCCCCGCTTCGCCGACCTTGTCCTTCTCGAATGAGTCGGTGGGAATTTCGATCGAGTGCGGCTCGCAACTGAAACTCGGCTCGTGGGAATCGATCGTGAGGCGCGCGCCTTTGCCGCCCATGGCGCGCCGGGTATCGACGTAGCGGAAAGCGTCGTCGTCGTCGAACTCAACGTATTGGCCAGCCGCGGCCGGCGAGACGCACTGTGGCGCCATCAACTCGGCGAGAGTGCTGGTGTAATCGGGCGCGATGCCGTGAGCGAAATTTGTCAGCTGAACGTCGTAAGAGATGCCTTTGGCCATAAAATTTTCCTGGTGAGTTTTCTGTTTTCCTTTTCACCGGGAAGCCCCGCGCACTCTTTGCAAGTGGCGGGGCGTTCCAAAGCGTCCGCGATTTGTTCGCGGCGGTGAGTCCGTTATCCGAGAGTGCCGTTCGCCTGGAGCGCGGCGTAAATGGCGCGCACGTCGTCTGCCAGAACTTCGGTCGCGGCGAGCAACGCATCGAAGTCCGCCTTGGTGGGATTGACCGCGGTCGAGTTCAGGGCGCCAATGGCGCCGTTCGCATTTCCGATCGTAACGGCGTTGCCGACCAGTCTCGGGTAGAGGAGGACCGCTTCGATCTCTTCATCGGCAACGCCGACTTCGAGTGGGCGCGCGACGACGACGCGATTGCCAGCGTTATCGTTCGATTCAGCGGTCGCGTCTGCGCGCAGAGTAAGATCGAGCCGGAGATCCGTGACATCCGCGCCGAGCTTCACTTTCATCGTTCCGTGATTGCCCCCGAGCGGCGCCGCTGAAATTTCGAGCCCATCCTTCGAGACGGCCGCGATCAAACCATGTGGCACATCCGTGACGGCGGCGCACAGGATGGCCTGGTTGGAGCCGTTGAGCTTGTAGAAGTAACCCTCCTTGCCGAGCAATGAGGCGGCGGCAATGATCGGGACAATGGCGTGGGTGCGAGCAAAGAGTGTGGACATAGGATTAAGCGATGGAGTGTTGGAGCAGTGGAGTAATGGGGGTCACGAAAACAGTTCGGGTTTTTGGCGACGGGCTTCTTCGCGCGCCTCGGTATACTCCGGGAATTTTCCTTGCGCCTGGATCGCGGCGATCAGCTTTTCGGATTCGGCCGCTTTTTCCGCCGCGGTCGGTTCGGCCGCGTTTGGGTCGTGATCGGGACCGGGAGGCACGTCGGCTTTCTTTTCCTTGTCGACTTCAGGGGCGGCTGCGTCGGGCTTTTTCAGGCCGTTGAGAATGGCAATGCCGGCATCCTTGTCGTTGAGCAGGATGTTCCGGATCGCGGCCTTCGATTGGTCGTCGACGAAGTGACCTTCGTAAACTTTCAGAATCTCGTCGGCCTCCGCTTCCTGCTTCTGTTTCCAGAGCGCTTCCTGCTGTTTGTTCAGCTCCGCGTATTTGCCGCTGATGTCGTCGAGCTGACGCTGCAACTCCTCTGCGCTCGAAGCTTTCGTTTGCAGCTCTCCCACGCCGCCTAGCGTGGTCGAGACTTCGGCGATCTTCGCGTCGATCGCGGCTTCGTCGGCCGTTTCATCGAGGCCTAGCAGCGCGAGCAACTTCGCTTTGTGATCGACGGCGGTCGACGCGGCCGGCTCTTCTTTCTGAAGTTCACTATCGCCACCGCCCGGTTTGTCGGCGGCCATGAAGACCATTGGGCCGCGGCGGGTGAATCGAAGAGCGGGTTTCAAGATGCCGCGAAGCTAATCCCGCCGTCGCGGGACCGGCTAACGCTCTGGAGGCTCTAACGGTTCTATCGCGGGGAAAGTTCGCCGAGACCGGCAACGGGAAAGGGAAAAGCCCGGCCTAACGAAGAATGTCCTGGACGAATATGTCAGCTTCTTCGAACAACGCCCTCTCGAATATCTCGGGCTTCGGCAGCGCGCGCGGGTCTTTCTTCTGGCGGATTTTTTCGACGAGCCAATAAAAGATTTTGCCGCCGACTTCCTCTCGCTTTTTTTCCGTGCCGGTCCCGTCCTTTCGACTGCGCAGAAGCGAGGCCCGGCGCTCAGCTAATGCGACCGCGCGGCGCTGGCCATCGCGCCAGCGAATGACCGGCTCCAGGTTGCTGAAGGACCGCGGGCTGCGCCCGTAAGCTTCCGCGATCGCGGCGATCGCCAGATACTTTCCTTCCTTGGGAGTGATATCGCCGCCGAAGACTTTCTGGTTGATCGCGGGATCGGAGATCGTGACGGTGGCGCCGCTCGCGTCGACCGTGGAAAGCGCGGTCGATTTGCGGATGCGGTTCCAAAAATCCTGTTTGGGCCAGCCGCGTTTGTTCGGCTCCTGGTTGCGCTCCAGGAAGTGTTCGCGCAATTCCACCTCACCGCGTTTCCCCAGCGCCGCGTTGAGCGGCCGGCGATTCGTGACGTGCTCGATGAGCGCGCGCAGATGCGGGCCGGCCGCGCCTTCGGAGACATCGATCTGGACGTCCATCAGGCGGCCGCCTTCCACTTCGCGACGCCGCCAACGATCGAGACCTGGCCGCCGAAACTTCGCGTGAGAGCGGACTGCATCTTTGGACCGAGGTCCTTCACGCTCGCCTGCATCTTGTCGGTAAAGTCCGCCTCGATCGGCTTCACCTCTTCGCCCTTCTTGAGCACGCCGAGCGAGATCGCTTCGCGGCGGGAGATGTCGCGCAGTCCCATCCCCGAGCCAAAATCGAAAGGCGGCCATGGCACTCCGAAGCGCGAAAGCTTTTTCCAAACCGGGTCGGTCTTGAGCGCGATCATCCGGCCGCCGTAGAGTTTTCCACCGGCCTTGCGCCAGCGTTCCTTCCAATCTTTCCTCTCGTTTTTGCGCGACGAGACGCGAATGAATTCCTGCGCGGGATAAGCGCCGAGGACATCGGGGTCCTGGTCCATCTTCCATTTCGCGAACTCCTGAATCTTTTCCGTCTGCACATCAAAGATCAGCTTGATCCGCTCGAAGCTGGTCGGGTCCTGGATTGTGCCGGAGAGGTGCGCGGTCTCAGCCAGGTTGCGCGGATCGAGCCCTTCGTCGCGCGCTATCTTTTGCAGCTCGGCAATGAATTTCTCGCGAGTTTGGAAAGCTCCGGGGCCGCCGTCTTTTCCCATGCCCTCGCGCCGGACCATATTGATCGCGGTCGCGATCCGGTCCTGAACTCGCTGGAGGAACCGCATGCTCTCGATCCGAGCCGAGAATTGCGCGCTCTCGCGCAACGCGATCGGGACGCGACTCCAGCCTTCGGTATTGAGCGGGGACCCGACCGGCGTTTTCGCCGCGATCGCGGCAACCGCGAGCGGATTAGGCGCGGCGGGCATGGCCCTTAGACTTTGCCGGCCAGCGTCTTTTCGGCGGCCAACGCCATCGCCTTCTCCAACGCTTCCGCGATTTCACTGACATCGGTCGATTCCGCCAGTTCCGGGATTCGCTTCAACACTTCCTCGGCGCTGGCGAGCAACTGCGCGTCCGTCACGTCGCCGCTTTGCGCGAGCGCGAGCAGCTCATCAATCACGGTCCTGGCCGGCGCGACGAATTGCGTCGTCAGGTGCAGCGAATCGGCAACGGATGCGAGCTGCGGACTGGCAGCCGGCTGTTGATCGCTATTCTCGACCGGAGGCTTCACAGGTTCTCCATCAACTGACGGCGCGGCCGTTCCGTTAGCGCCCGGTTTGCCGACAAAGGTCAGCTTCATGCCGGCGCGTTCGCTCAGCTCCTCTTCGTCCATCATATAACCGGCCTCGGCCGCAGTCTTGGCGTCGCCCAGGACTTCCTTGGTTTCTTCCTTGTCGACTTTCGCGAACTCGAAGTAAGCGAGGACCGGCTGATCCGGAAAGAGCCGCTCGAGAACCGGCTCGTCGAATTGCTTGTGGAAAACGGTCGCGAGCTGGTTCGCGATCGCTTGCGCGATCCCGTCGAACACTTCCTTTTGCGCGCCGCCCGCGAGCGTGCCCGAGCCGGACTCGGCTAGGATGGTGAGCTGGCCCGACGTGCCGGCAATGACGATCTGCTCGTCGATATATTCCAAACGCTCCTTGAAAATGCCGACGCCGCCGCTGCCGGTGGCGCTGGGTGTGAGCAGCTCGGTTTGATACGGGACCGCGCCGCGGGATCGGGAAAGCGCCAGCTCGGCCAGGCGCTGGTATTCCGCCTCCTTGTCGCGCGGGACGTTGGGAGGCATCGCGAAAAATTGGGGAGGGACGCCGTAGTCTTCGAGGAAGCCGTCCCAATCGGCGTCGTTGACGCGGCGCTTCACGCCCATCTGGGCAAAGATTTCATCGGCGGGATCGTCGACCTGGTGGATGACGTAATTCTTCACATCGATCGCGGGGCCGGTGTTGGTTTCGCGCGCTTCCTTGTTATAGAGCCAGGGACCGTAGAAACCGTTCTTCGCCCAGAACCATTGCTCGACGATGCGCAGCTCGGTCACGGTCCAGGGATCGAGATCTTCGTTGAACGGCCGGCCGGTCCGGCGATTGATGGCGCCGGCATAGACTTTGTTGCAGTGCGAGAAGCCGCGCAGATCCGCGAGCGCGAGAAAAGTAAGAGCTGCGCGCAGGTTCGAGATGGCGTCGTATTCTTTCCGGAGCGCGTCCGCCTGTTTTTCCGCGAGCGCTTTCTTTTCGGCGTCCTCGCCGGTGTCGGCTTGCTTGATCGACCAATCGAGGCCGGCGAGCGAAGCTAGGAGCAGCCGTTTCACGGCGCGGATGATCGGGTCCTTCTTCTCGAAAAAGAAATAGGTCCACATCAACCGGCTGTAGTAGCCGCGCATGCCTTGTTCCTGGAGCGCGATGAGACCGGCTTCATCGAGGCCGCGGAGCGGGTTGACCTGGTCGAGGCGGAAAGTGGAAATCATAAAACTGGACAGGATTGAACAGGAGGCCGCAGAGATCGCTGAGATTTTTCCCCAGACCACAACTCCGTGGTCTCTGTTTCCTCCTTGTAAGATTTTTTCTCGTTCATCCGACCAACCTCCGGGAGTGGCGGATCTCCGATCGGGATTGCGCCTGGCCGGGTTGCGTGGCGGCTCCGAACGGTTTGAAGGTGCCTGGGAGTGAAGGCGTGGCGCCGGCATGAAGCGCGAGCGCGAGCGCCCAAAAGCGATCGGCGTGGCCATTGGTCCCGCGATCGGCCGCGAAACGCACATTGCCGGCGAGCGTCGTTTCTTTTTTCACGGCGCGCAGATCGGCGGTGATGAATTTGTCGTCGGGAATTCGCACGCGCATTTCCTCGAACGCGATCTTCATCGGGTAAGCCAGCTCCTCTTTCACCCGCGGCGTGAATGTGACCGCTTCCACTTTATATTCGCCGTGCGCCTGCCTGGCCCGCTCGGCGAACTGGATGCCGATGCCGGTGTCGTCGATGCAGCAACGGCGCACCTGCGGAAGGGCGAGGATGGAATACAACTCGGCTTCCTGCGCGTCGAACCGCTGGCGATGCAGCTCGATCACGCGGCGGGTGTAGAACACGTCGCCCAATTTTTCGAGCACCCAGATGACCGTGAGATCATGGCGCCGGCCAACGTCGACGCCGACAAACAGTTCGCCCTTCGCGTCGCCGAGATCGGTCTGCCATTTTTCCTCGAGTCGATACCGGCACTTGATGATCTGCTCGTATTCCAGGAACGCGGAGGCATCGTCGGCCGGGTTGCAGCAATACTCCTGCTGCCAGGTCTCTTCGTCGCCGCACTCGTTCCGGACCATCTGCATGTATTCGTCCTCGTTCATCAGGAGCCGAGGATCCGCGGGATCGAGATTTCGCCAGGCTGGTTTCAACTTCACGAGCAAGCCTTCGCGAAGCGCGTCTTCGAGTGTGACCCGATGGAGCGAAAAGCCTTTCGGGTTTCCCTTCTCGCGGATCTCGCGAATCAGCTCGTTGAAATAATTGTGGCTGCCGCGGTGCGTGGAAAAGATGACCAGCCGGCCGCCCCAGGTGATTCCCGGATAACCGATCGCGAATAGTTTCCGATTCTCCGGATTGAGCGCGAACTCATCCATCTTGCGCGTACCGCGTTTGCCGGCCTGCGCGTCGACGTTCGAACTGAGGTTCCAGATGTTGCGCTCGTTCGCGAGCGGAAGCCGGAGGGCGCTTATCTTTTTGCCTTCCACTTCGATGATCGATTCGCCGAGATCGCCGGCCGCGATGTTCATGGCGCGCGCCCACATCTTGCAATCCTCGCCGTAGAGTTGCGCCTGGATCTGATCGCGCGAGCTGACCCAGCAATCGAACGGCCAGCCGGCGCCGGCCGTTTCCATGACGGTGTCGTAAGCATCGCACCAGGAGAAACCGAGCTGGCGCGATTTCTCGCAAATCTTTTTGCGCGAGCGATCGGCGTTCCAGCGGCCCTGGAAGGGAAGGAATCGTTTCGCGCGGATCTGTTCTTCCCATTCGAGAATTTCGCGCTCGGATCGTGGAATAAAAATAGTCATGCGATCGCGCCGAGTTCCTGATCGATGAGCTTGCGGGTCTCGGCCGTGATGCCGCCGCGCTTCTGTTCTTTGTCGAGCGTTTTGGAAAGCGCGGCTTTTTTCTCTTCGCGTTCGCGCTCGCGTTTTTCGTAGTCGCGAACCTTCAGTTCCAGGGCGCCCGTGATCGCATCGCTCCTGGTCAAACGGCTCACTGAAAGAGTCATGGCGTCCACGTCGACGCCCGTTTCATTTTCGGCCGCTTCGAGCAGCTCGTCGAAAATGTGACGGCTTAGCATTTTTCGGCTCGCCTTGAGCGTGTCCCCCTCGCCCGTTTCGGCGCCTTCGATTTCCAGCGCGACCTGCTTGGCCGTGCGCATGCGATGAAGGGCGCGCGCGAAGGTCACGTCGCGAAACGATTTCGCGCTCATGAGCGAGACAGTGAGGCCGAGACTCGCTGCCTTGTCCTTAATGTCGACCAGGCGCCTTTTCTTTTTCGGCAACTTGGCCAGCTCAAGGATGAACTGATCGAGCTGCTCGTCAGTCAAATCGGTCGCGATCTTGTTCTTATCCTTCTCGGGGTCCTTGGCCATAATCAGGAAAAACGGAGGCGCGGCCGACCGTGGATCGTGCTGAGGTTGGACCGCAACAACCCGGAGAACGCGCTATGAGCGACGCGCCACTTGCTCTCACGGCTTACATCTGTCCGGAAAAATCGGGTTTCTAAAATAGCTTCAAGAAACCGCGCAGGCTTCAAACCGCCCTGAAAATCACCGGAAACCGGGCCAGGCATCGCCGATCTGAGATTCGCCCATGATCGGGTTATTGGCAGGATCGAGCGTTTTGCGGCCTTTGTGGCGATTTTCGGCAAAATCGACGCTCCAGGATGCCTGCTATCGCGCGATCCGGACCCCGCCCGCAGTGCTGACACCTGGGAAAACAGGCCTTTCATTGGTCGTCGCGCTTCCAAAAGTCGGCCGGGTCGTCGGTTTCGACTTCCGCGATGCGTTCCAGGTTGGCGTAGCCGCATTCCTCGGCCAGGCGGGCGCGCACCTTCCAGTATTCGATCTGCTCGATCAGCGTCAGCTCGCGCACCGGCGAGCAGCCGTCTTCGTAATCTTCGGAGCCGGGAAACATCTCAAATGAGCCCTGCCTTCATCAAAAATTCGTCGCCCGCGGCCGTCGTCTGCCAGCGGCGAAGATCTGGCCGGAGATCCTTCTCGACTTCTTCGATCCAGCCCTTGCTCTTCAGGTAACGCAGTTGCCGATCGAGTGTCTCTTTGTCGACGCCGTAACCATCCCTGATGAGCGCGCGCTTGATTCGATCCTCCGATAAACCGATCCGGCCGGCCGCGTTGCAAAGCCGCACCATCTTTTCTTGCAGCAATTCGATGTCTTCAGGTGTCATATTTTTATTGCGCGCTTTTCACTCCGCGGGCGGCGGCTGCGGAAACCTCGCGGAGCAGGTTGTCTAGTTTCGTGTCGTATTGATCCAGCTTCCGCAGATGCGTTTCGGTCCGCTCCTGGAGACGGCTGACCGTGTCGCGTAACTTCGCGACAATCTGATCGCGCTCGCCGCCACGACGGAAAATAACTTCGAACGTTTCGAGCGTTCGCTTCAGATCGGAATTCACCCGCTCGTCGAAAGTGTGACGCGCGTTGGAGATTTGTTCTTCCAGGCCGACGTTCCGAAGCCGCTGCTCTTCTTTGTATATCTTGAAGTCTTCGACGGAGAGCAGCGTCTTTATGATCTCGTCGAAAGTCGGCTGCCGTCCGAACCACTTCTTTCCCTGATTGAGCGCGGTAAAAGTCACCGCTGCGATCGCAATCACGGTGAACACGCCGATTGCGGTCCAGCCGATTACTCCAGGCGTGAACCTGTCGAGACTTTGCGCGAGGAAAATCATGTGAGCTTCAGCTCCGCGCGGAGTCGCGCCATCGGGCCGATCGCGGCGAGGATGCGTTTGGAAAATGCCGCCAATTCTCTGTCGCTGCGGCAAAGAAAATGAATCACGAGCAGGCGCCGAGCGTTCGGCGCGCTCCCGCCTGGAAGCAGCCGAGCGTTCGCGCCTTCGAGAAGGTGTTGATCGTTGATTTTCATTTCGCGTATTCCGAAGCGGATGGATGAATTCCGCTGCCTTGGGGCGGTTCTGGCGGCACGGAATCGATGCCCACGCTCAACACGGCGTCCACTGCCGGCCATACCCGGCCGGGACTGAATAAGCCATGATGCCCATAAAGTTCGTCATAGAGTTTCTGGCGCAGGCTCTCCCGCGAAACTCCCGTTGCCTCCTCGACAATTTCTCCCAGCGACGATTGGCTCATTGGAACTGTGAGCCTTTGTATTTCACGACCATGGTTCGAAACGCGCGGCCTTCCTTCCAGCCGTTACGCTGCGCGTTGATTCGGCAATAAATAAAACGCGTATAGCTCTCGCTCGACGAGCCGACGATTCGCCCATTCGAAGCAAGCCGGCGCCAGCGCCATTCGAGATTTTTGCTTTGATAAAAAATCCAGTGATCGCGACTGTCGGCGGACGACGCCGGAATCACCGTCGGCTCGACTTCGACGCTGACCGCTTTCGGCCCGAAATTTGGGTTCCCGGCTTCGTCGAATTTTTGCGGCGTGTCCGGCGCGCCGTCTTTGCCGTTCAGGCCGAATTCGCGCCGGAGATCGCTCAGGCATTTCTTCGTTGCGGCGATTTTCGCGTCGAGCTGGATCTTTCGCTCCGGATGTTTCGCGCGAATCCCTTCCAGGCTCGCGATGTAATCGAGCCAGATTGCTTCACAGCGTTTTTCCGGCGCCGCGATCGGCGGCGTGGGAGTTTGCGGCGTGACGCTGAGAGCGGACGCCAGGAGCAATATCCCCGAGAGGATGATGACAATGGAGGGTGATACGTTGTTTTTTTTCATAGCTTTAGAGGATTTGCTGTCAGGATCGCGGCGATGCGCGCGCCTTTCGGCGCTTCCGCGATCACGTTTTTAACTTCCTTCTCCGTCATGCCGGCGTGCATGAGCAGGGCGAGCCGCGCGCGCAGGAGCAGCATTAAGCGACTCCAAACCGACGCGATGATCGGAAGTAGCGCGGCGAGAAAAGCGACGACGGCATTAGCGACCATGTCGTCGGTGAGTTGAGAGACGGCCGTCTTCGTTGTGTCGTCGCTGATTCCGAAACGGATCCCGACGATCGCGAGCAACGCGCCGAGCCAATGGCGCGCGACCGAGCCGAGAATTGTTTTCGCGACCGGGTTCATTTTCCGATTGCGGAAGGCTCCGGGGTTTCATTAGTGGCCCCAATTGCAGCCGCCTGGTCCGCGACGCGTTGAACGATTGCCCTTACCTTGTTGTGATCGGACAGAAAGCAGATTTCCCGAACTGCTGCTTCGACGATATCTTCAAGCGTCTTGCTCATACCCGGAAGTAAGCGCGCGCCGCGGTGGTCGCGCCCTTGAAGCTCCATTTCCCCAAAAGCCAAAGGACGAAGAGCGCGCCGATCGCGAGCGCGATGAACCCGCCGAAGATCCGCCAGACCCAGCGGAGAATTTTTTGCTGAATGACTTTTTTCTCTGCGACGATCCGCGCGTTGCGCTCGTCGGTCGCGATCGCGGCGTTTTGAATCGCGCCGCGCTGATAAACTTCGAAGTGGGATTGGACCTCCGCCTTGTATACCGCGGAAGCTGCGTTGTCCTTTTTCGCCTGCTCGATCTCAGCGTTCGCGGCGTTCAGGTTGGTCGAAAGCGCGCCTTCAGTGACGATCTTCGCGTCGACGGCCGCGAGCAACTTATTAACTTCCGGCACGATCTCCGGGGGGACTACCTTCGACAGCGCGACGACTCTATCCCGCAAGTCGACGGACGCGCTCGAGACTTTGTCGTAATTCTTTTGCGCCGCGGAGACGTGCGCTTGTGCTCGCGAGATCGTCGCGTCTGTCTTCTCGATCGCCCTGCCAAGTTTTTTCGAGGAAGCGTTAAACTTCGTCGCGTCCGGAGCGTGATACGTCTTCGGCCGCGTGGCGCAGCCGCTTGCGCACAGGGCTAGCGCGACAAGCGCGATCGATCCGAAATTCTGGAGTGACAGCCGCACGCTGAGGAGCGTCGGCAGCGTCCACCGCAATCGCTAGTGCTCTGGAGGCTCTAACGGCTGCATCTCCGGGAAAAGTTCAGTTCGAGATCGTCGTCAGCGTTCCGTTGTCCAGATAGAGATAGGACGCCGCCCCAAAGCTCTTGCGATACACCCATTGCTCGCGTCTTCCACTCGCGTTTGTAGTCCGATAAACTTTACTCGGTTCGCCCCATGCGCGCAGGCATTGCTCTGCGTTCATCCCGATGCGCACTTTCTTTTCCGAGATGATCCGCTCTGTGTCGGCAGCTTCCTGTTTTGCCATTGCCTCTTTGGCGGGCGCGGAGGCGATCGCATCCTCTCGCGCAACCTTGTCCGTAGCACTGGAGATGTAGAAGGCGAATCCGAAAATGACGACGGCAAGGATGCAAACAGTTCTGAGGTTCTTCATGGCCGGATTCATCAGCGGGAACGCGGGCGGCGCATGTAGGGCTCCACGACCGTTCCATCTTTTCGAACATAACCGCTCACATGTTCCGTCTTGGCTGAGGAATTGTAGGCCGGCGCCAACCCATACTCGGACGGCGTGCTAGCCGAAGATGGCTGCGAAGAGGTTTGGCCGGCGAGCGCATCCAACCGGAGCCGGTCCGCCTTAATGCGGGCTGCACGAGCCTCGGCTTGCGCGTGGATTTTCGCCAACTCCGCTTCCGCAGCGAGCGCCCGCTGTTGCCAACCGCGCGCGATCTCATTCATCGCCAGCACGCGGGGCAGACAGGCATCTGCTGTCGCCAGGTCCGGCGTCTGCCCGAGCGCAGATAAGGCCGCGAGGCAGAGTGGCACAAGGGGGAACAACATCTTCATGCCTGCCGTTTAGAGCAGTCACGATGCCATCGGATAGCCTACTTTCGGCCTTTCCTCTTAGCGTCGTAGCGCGGCGAATCCTCCGCGGCGCGCAGATGGGGAAAGCGGCCCTTTTGGCCTTCACTGCGCCCATCTTGCTCGCGCAAAATCTCCCGCCAGTTGTGGGGAAGGCTCGTGATTCCGCCGTGAGATTCGAAGTGATCGCAGAACGATTTCGCAAGAAAGCGAATCAAAGCTGACTTGTTGGTCCCCATCCGCCTGGCTACGGCATCCAACCGGGCGATCAGAGTGGCGTCGAGACGCACCGGGATGGGCTTTCCTTCGGCCATTTTCCCTATCGTATAACGATTTTGAACATTGGCACGATTATTTCTTTACATCTTTCGTATATCAATACTATACGTCAGGACATGAAGACAAAACCAGCCACTCACCCGCTGCCGATCCGATTGGATGCGGAATTGAGGGCGAGAATCAAACGCGCCGCCAAACGCATGGGCGCGTCGGATTCGGCTACGATCCGCTTCGCGATCGTGAACCAGCTGCCGCACATCGAGGCGGGGCGCATCACTCTTTCTCCCGCCGCGAAATGATGATCGACGCGTCATTCACTTCCTACGGGATCGCGGCGGCGCTGGCTGAGATCAACCGGCGCAATCAATCCTACGCCGAGGCCGAGCAGCGGCTCGCCGAAACGATGAAACCGGCGCGGCTGAGCCCGCTCCAGGACAACGGATTTCCTCCCCTCAACGACGAACCAAAACCTCTATGAAAAAACTTTTTATCTGCCTCATCCTGGCGAGCGGCGCCGCTGCGCTGCGCGTCGAGTTCCAATGGGAAAAAAACGCGCGCCGGGAATGGCGCGAATACGCGACGGCCGTTCACGCGCAAGCCGCCGACCTGAAAGCGCTCGGTCTCTAATTTTTCTTCGCCCGATGCCGAAGACCTATTCCCCGCCCGCGCTTAGCGCGCGCCAGCGCGACGCAGTGGAAGCCGGGGAATACGATTTCCTGATCCCGACCCGCAAGCCGCTGATGCGGACGGACGAAGTCGCGCAGGTGTTGCACCGGAGCCTGGATTTTGTGCGGGCGCTGGTCGGGGAAGGAAGGCTGGAGGCGCACCGCGATAGCGCGAAGGGGGATCGCGCCACCAACATCATTACGCGCCGGAGCGTGGTTCTCTACCTGGCTGAGACCTCCGATTACGACCCGGCCTACATGATCATGCGAGTGGAGGCGGTCT
Organism: Chthoniobacterales bacterium; assembly: GCA_035556975.1. Taxonomy (GTDB): domain Bacteria; phylum Verrucomicrobiota; class Verrucomicrobiia; order Chthoniobacterales; family UBA10450; genus AV80. The sequence goes on along the minus strand of DATMEN010000036.1, from coordinate 15,196 downwards.
TGAAAACATTCAAGGCGCCGGCCCTGGACCGGATCATCGCGTTCGCGAACCGGCAGAAAAATCTGCTGACCTGAGCCCGATGAAGAGCGCGAAGAATTCAACGGGTGCTTCGTCGCTCGAACTTATGCCGGCGACCCCGATCGCGCTGGTCGACCTATCGATTCCGCAGCTCGAACAAACCCACGATCAGCTTCTGAATCTGGAGCAGCTGCACAACAACATGTCGGGATCGTGCGCGGTCCTCCGCGGCCTGGTCCTGGGCGAACTAAAGCACAAGCTCAAACACGGAGAATTCATTCCGTGGGTGAAGGCGCACTACAAAAAGTCGTATCGTTCGGCGACGGTTTACATGCGCCTGGCGCGCCGGTTTGTGACCGAATCCAAATCGGCAGAGGCTCTGCCGATTTGCGCCCTGCTCCAGGACATGGCCACTACCCTGGGCCAAATCGAGGAGGCCAAGCTCGATCTCCGGCATCCGGTCGTGGCGAAAGTGGTGAGCTGGGTCAAGGGCCGATCCGCGCATCAACTCCTGCTCGATTTTCCGAGCGAACGCGGCGGCGATAACACGCCGCGCGACGGCAGCGGCAAGCGGATCGCGAACCGGCGCCGGACCAAAGCGGAGATCGCTCGCGAGGAATTTGAAGAGGAGGCGTTCGAGGCCTGCCGCGACACCGCGAAGGCGTTGCGCGCGATGCTTACCGTGGAAGGTCCGGAAGAAGAATCCGCCTGGGTGGTCCTTTCGGCGTCCGACCTGGAGAAACTGAAACAGGACCTCTACGACGCCTACCAGGGAGTGAAGGAATGCCAGGCGCGGCGGAACAAAGCCGGAAAGAAATGACGATGGAACTAACACCATGCTCCTGCGGCTCAAGGGTGTTTTCGAAAATCACCGAGGTTAGAGGTTGGGTCACCGACCTCCTGACGGTCACTGCTTCCGGTGAAATAAAAGTAAAGCGTGTCGCCAATAAGGTTCGCATCGAGCGGGAGCCGAAGAGGGTCTGCTGTGAAGGCTGCGGGAAACGTCAGCCGCTGTTCGTCGCTAAATGAATACCGAGCTTTCGATCTACGACGCGGAGACGGACGTGCAGGACGAAGTCCGGAAGCTGCAAAAGATCATGGTGAAGATCAAGGCGGCGCCGAAGAAAACCGTCGCGGCAAAACAACACTGCGCGGCGGCCGGATGCAGCTGGCAAAAATTGCACAAGCGTTTCATCGAATGGAACAGGTCGGGCGGGACCGATCTGTTTACCCTGGTCGACCGCCGCTTCTGGCCGCAGCTCTGGGCGAACAACCAGGAGATCGCGCTGCCTAACGAGTTTCTCGAATGGGTCGGCGGCAAGATGCTGGGCAACCAGCGCAAGAGCCGGCCGGCTTACCGCCTCATCTGCGAGCAGGTTGAAAAATGGCGCCGGACCGGCGCGGAGAAATATCGCATCCCAGGCTACGCCGAAGCGCCGCCGCCCGGCATGAAAGGCCATCCGGACGGCTGGTCCTACAAGAACCTGATGCGCACCGCGCAGCCACCGAAGGAAGAACTGGCGATCGCGCGCATCGGGACCGTCGCCGCGAAAGAATTTCTCCCGTTCGTGCCAGGCACGCGCGAGGGCGTCCGCTTCCTGGAATATGTTTTCTGGGACGACGTGGTCCACGATCGCAAGTGCATCCTGCGCGGCTTCGTCGAGCCGATGCGACTGCTCCAGCTCGGCGGGCTCGATTACGGCACCGGCGTTTATTTGAAGCACGGCCTACGCCCGGACGTGCCGCGGGAAGATGGCACGCGCGAGCGATTGAAGCGGCGCGATTTTCTCTGGCTGATCGCGGAGTTCCATCGCGAGTTCGGCTACCCGGCCGATTATCCGATGCACCACATCGTGGAGCGCGCGACCGCCACGATGAGCAAAGCCGAAGCGGAATTTCTTTTCGACATCTCGGGCGGAATGATCCGCGTTTGTTACACCAGCATGGAAGGCCAGCTGGTCCTGGCCTGGCAGGAAGCGAAGTCGGGAAATCCGCAGGGCAAATCGCCGATCGAGAGCTGGCACGGTCTTTTTCATAACGAGCAGGCGGCGCTGGCCGGCCAGGTGGGCAAGGACCGCGATCATTCGCCGGCCGCGCTTTACGGGAGCGATCGCGAAGTCGTCGCGCTGAACAAGGCGGCGCTGCTCCTCACGCCGCGGCAAAAGGCCAGGCTGAAGCTGCCTTACCCCGAGCTGCTCGAAGCGCACGCGCAAACGATGCAGATCATCCACCGGATCAACCGGCGCCGCGACCACGTCTGCGAGGGCTTCCAGAAGGTGCTCTTGTGGCGCCTGAAAAAAACCAAGATGGAGTGGCGCCATGAAGCGGAGCTGGCGCAGCTCGACATCCCTCACAACCAGATCGATTTCCGGCCGGTCCAGGAAATGCCGATCGAGCGGCTGCAAAAGCTCAGCCAGGGCGTGACGATGAATTACATCCATCCCGGCGCACTCGTTAGGTTCTACGAAGACTCACATTCACCGGACACAATAAAACGCCGGCAGGCGAAGGTAACGATCGACGGCAAGCGTTTCATTTTCGGTCCCGAGCGGCCGGGCGACTGCCCGCCGAACGGCCAACGGATCGTGCTCCATCACGCGCCGATCGAACCGAAGATCGCGCTCGTCACTTTGAACGGCCGCTTCCTGGGCGTGTGGCGCCGCCAGCTGGCGCACCGCGGCAACGCCGAGGAACTGGCGCAACAGATCTCGCGCAAGCAATCGTTCCTCCACGCCGCGGTGGCATCCGTCCGCGGCAAGATGCTCGACAAACTCGTCGAGGCCGATCGCCGGCTGACGGACAACCAGGAACTTCTGGAAGATGCCGGCGTGCTCCCGAGCGAAGCGGACCATTCGCTCGCAGTGCGCAATCAGGCGCCGGGAACGGCCGTGGCCGGCGCCATGCAGGGCCGGACCGAGCAGCTCGACCAGGAGAAGCGCCTGGAGCGTCACACGAGAGCAACTCCCAAGGCTCCCATGTCCGCCTTCCTCGCGGAAGACGGTTCCGATCCATACGACGAAACGCCGGCATCGCCGACGCAGATCGCTTCAATGGAGGACTTCGTTTGAAAACTTTCCATGCAACAACAATCAACAAAATCCGATCCGGATAATTCCGCTTCCATCCCGCCGTTCGACGAGATCGAGAAGGTATTTCTCGATGCCGGCGCCACGCCGGACCAGCTCGAAGACATCGAGTGGCTCGTCGACTACGCGGCTACCGAAAAGCTGACCACCTTCGCAGCGCTCGCGAAAGCGATCGGAGTTTCCGCGGCAACGGTCTCGAAAGTTTTGCGCGGCAAATACGCGGCCGCCATCGGCTCGTTTTGCGCGACGATCGAGAATTTCCGCGCCCAGGCCAAGGAGCAACAGGATCTCGGGTCGGTCGTCTACGTTCCCCAGCTCAGCGTCGTGCGGCGCATCACGCAATTCTGCGACCTGACGCGCATCACGAAACAGATCGGGATTATCTGGGGAAAGAACCAGAGCGGCAAAACCAAGGCGCTCAAATACTACGCGGACAACACGCCGATGACCGCCTACTGCAAGCTGCCAGCGGGCGGGGCGACCAAGCCGAGCATGAAAAGGCTGGCGCTGGCGCGCGGCGGGATCTCGACCCGCAAGAGCTATGAGGAATTGCGCGAGGTAATTCTGCAACGGTTCAACCCGCTCTGGCTCCCGATCGCGGATGAGTTTCACCAGACGATCAAAGGCACGACCAGGGGCCATTCGTTTCGGAGCGTGACGATCGATCGTTTCCGCGAAGTGCGGGACGAATGCGGTTGCGGCCTGGTCATCTGCGGGACCGACCAGCTCCCGGAAATGATGGAAGACGAACGCTTCAAAGATTTCCTGGGGCAGGTGGGCAACCGCGGCGTGCTCAGGATGCGCATCCCCACCGCGCCGACCAAAAAAGATATCGAGCTTCTCGCGGGTGCCTACGGATTCGAGGGCGAGCCGATCGGAAACACGGCCGCGATTGTGAGACAGATCGCGAACGAGAACGGCATCGGAAAACTCTCCGGTTACTTCGCAGTTGCGCGCCGCCTGGCTAACAAAGCCCACACCCGGCTGACCTGGAAACATTTCGACACCACGCACTCAACGCTCGCGAGTTGGGCTGAGGGGAAATTCGAGGAAGCAGCATGAGCGGGACGCTTTACCTGCGGGAGTTTAGCCGGGCGTTCAAACGGGCGAACGACCAGCCATCTGACCTCTTCGCGCAGCTCGCCGCTTCGGATGCTCGTAAGCAATTCATGATCTTCGGCATTCGTCGGACGCTTCGCAAAATGCGCGGTGACGACAACGCCATCGATCTCGAACGGCTGACCGAACTCGAACTCGACCAGGTGCGGCGCGAGATCGCCGAACAATTTCGCCGGAAGCAGAGCGAGCAAGCGCTGCTTCGGCATCCCCCCACGGAACAAAGCAACACAGAAAAAAACACATGAAAAACGACAACATCCCATTGGTAGTAACGACCGCGCATCGCGGGGTCTTCTTCGGCTACGGCCGAACCACGACGAACAAAACAATCCGGTTAGAAAAAGCGCAGATGTGCGTCTCCTGGTCGAGCGACGTAAAAGGCGTTCTCGGTTTGGCCGCGAACGGTCCCACACGCGGTTGCAGGGTCGGTCCTCCCGTGCCTGCGATGACCCTCCAGGACGTAACCGGCGTGATGGAAGCCTCAGAAAAAGCGGAGAAGGCATGGCTCGCGCAACCCTGGAACTGAACGGCTACGGCTACGGCTACGGCTCCGGCTCCGGCTACGGCTACGGCTACGGCTCCGGCGACGGCTCCGGCTCCGGCTCCGGCTCCGGCGACGGCTACGGCTCCGGCTACGGCTACGGCTACGGCTCCGGCTCCGGCGACGGCTACGGCGACGGCGACGGCTCCGGCTCCGGCTCCGGCTACGGCTCTACGGAAGAGAAAGACAATTATTTTGCGGCGATCTTATCGCCGTATAGAAGAGGCGAGGATCGCCAGATTATGTTTTGGCGGTCTCATGCCGATGGCTCGCCGGCCAACGGCGGATCGAAAACCAAAGCGCGCGTCGGTCTCACCGAAGAGATCGCCGGACCTCTGGAAATCTGCTCGGCGCGAGCCCTGCACGGCACACTGAATCCCGCCAAGTGGAAGGGGCCACGATGGTGGATCGTGGCGCTTCACGAACCTGTCGTTAGGTCGGAGGACAAGGGCGGTTCACTCAAACGAACCTTCCTCGCCGACCTCGGTAAATGCCCGTTTTAGCAACCAACAAAAGGACCACGCCAATGACCCAACCCAATATGAAAAAGGAATACCGCGCCGAGCTGAAAACGATCACGAAGCAGCTTGCCGCGCTCACGCGGGAGACGCGCGCCGCACGGCGCTTTCGCGATAAGCGAATTGCGACGCTGGATCGCCAGCACGCTAAAGCGGTGAAGGAAAACCGGCGCGCGTTCGACGTTCTGTTTCGCCGACACGAGCGCGCCGGCCAGCGCATGATTCAGCGTCAGCAAATCCTGGAAGGACGGCTGTCGTGAAAGAGAAGCTCTTCGCCGTAGCGACATTGTCCACGAAGGCAGACGGGAGCGGAAATTACAAACTCACCGCTTCTTTAGCGCTGGCGCCGAACAAGACGGCCGCGATCAAACTCGCGGTCGGCGGCGTCCCTCGCGGCTATCACAACCACGAATGCCAGGTTGCCCAAGCTACCGGCGATTTTGTTCAACGGCTCACGAAGAAAGCGAGGATCTCGTGAAGGTCCGAATGCCGAATTTCGAATGGCGAATGATCTGGCTTCGCTTTTTCAGAGCGAAGCCGAAGCGGGTTGCGCTGCGATTCGTTCCCTATCGTGAAGCCGAGGCGCTCATTCTGGCAGGTTGGACGATTGCAAAGGAGGAAGATCAAAACTGGGTTTTTGGTTGGGTCTATTTGGAGCTTTTGGAATCCGCTTCCGCGGCCTCTGCGGCCTCCTGTAAAAGAAAGGCGGTGCGCTCGTGAGCGTCGCGGCCGATGTCGATCGCGGGCTGGAGATCAAGAAGCTGATCGCCGATCTCGCTACGGAACTGGCGGCGATCGAAGACCGCCTGGTGAAGGCCGGGCTCGAAGGCGACCAGGTGGAACTGGAAGATCCCGATCGTGAAGGCCGGCAATTCCTCGCGCGCGGGACCGCGCAGATTGTGCCGGTGCTTTTCACGGCCGATCTGCTGACTCAATCGTTTGCTTACGGTTCGATCGTTCATGGGAAAATTCAGGCCGCCCTGGGCGAGCGATCGATCGGCACTTTCTACCGCCGCGTGAGCGGGTTCGCGTCGCAATTCGAGAGCGGAAAGAAATTCCGCGCGCACGCCGCCGAGATGCTGGGCAAGGACGCGCCTCAATTCATCAGCGCCTGTCTGCGCCGCGACAAGGAAGGCACGCCAAAGAGCCAGATCAGAATCGAATGGGATCGCGCGGCCGCGCTCCCGGAGGTCGCATCGTGAGCAGGCATTCCCAGTCGGATATTAACCTCTCGGTGATTCGCGCGGAAGATGACGTGCAAGTTCATATCTCGGTTCCCTTCGGATTTAGCGCGTGGTTCACCATGCCGCGGGTCTACGTGAATGCGGATACTTCATTGTTGTTCACGGAAGCAATCTGCCAGGTAATTAAAAAAGTGGTCGGCGTAGACCGTGCGACAGAGCTCATCGTAGACCTAAATAAACGATTGGAGGGCCACCGATGAGCCGCGCGCCCTGGACGACAACGGCGGCGGAAAAGCCTTACGGCTTCCGCGTCACGATCGAGCGCACGCACAACGGGTTGCGTGAGAATCATACCTTCGGCTCGAAGATCCCGCGCCGCACCGCCGCGGTCCAGGCGGCCGGCTATAAGAAGGGTTTCCTGCGCCTGGTCTCAGCCGATCCGCTCACGCAACAGGAATGGGAAAAGGAATTCGGGGCTGCCCCTCGATCTGAAAAGTTAAGCGATCCGTTGTCGATCGCGTGTCCCACGTGCCACGCGAAGCCCGGCAAGCATTGTTATCGGCCGTCCGGCCATCGCGTTTTCGGCGGGGGTCAACACGCGAGTCGCACTAACGCGTTCCGGGAGGCGCTGGAGTCATGAGCGAGATACTGAGGCCGTGCCACGATTGCGGGGCCAAGCCTGGGCAGTGCCATCTCGATGGTTGCGACACCGAACAATGCTCCGCTTGTGGCGGTCAACGACTGCAATGCAGGTGCAAGGCGCACGATCCGCAGTTCGCGCGATGGACCGGAATCTGGCCGGGAAAAGCTGAAGCAACTCTTCTAGGTCTCGATCTGAATGAATTTGCTCGGCTTGGCCTGCACAAAATCTTTTTCAAAAAACCGAGGGCTCGGAGGCGATCATGAGCCAGCACGAAACCGCGACGCCCTCGCCGAAGATCTCGATCACGCCGGCAACTAAGCCCCCGCCGCCCTGGTCCGGCGTGAAATTCACCTGCGATAAGTGCCAGGCCGAATACCAACTCGAAGCGGGAGATCAATGCATTGAGCAACTCCGAATGGAGTTTGAGTCCCGGAAATTCGCCACGCCCGCGTGTTGGGATTGCGAACACGTAAACATCATCACGCTGTGCGTCCATGACGAACCCGAAATCGAGGGCAATCCATCGTGAAGAACTTCGCCACGTTGCGGGCCGATTCGCCGTTCTTCCCGATCTTCGCTCCGAGCGGCCATGTCCCGATCATGAACCAGCTCACATCGAGCGAGGTCCGCCTGGAAGGCGACGATGAGACCGAAGCCTACTTTGTCGATTGGACGGCCCTGACGACCGCGCAGCGCGCGCAGATCGGGAACCTGGTGTGCGAGCTGCGCGGCGGGACGTTCCGGCAATTCATGAAGCACATGGCTGACGGCGGCCGGCTGCCGCTGCGCGTGAGCCAAACCACCGGCGCCCAGCTCGGCGCGGATCTCCGGAGTTTCGTATGAGCCTACTATTCGACCACGCTACGGTGCAGCTCGTTCGCATTAGCTGTGGTGAATGCGGAATCGTGTTTGGCGTTCCCGATGACTGGTATCAAAAACGACGCGAAGACCACGGAAACTGGCATTGCCCGAATGGTCACATCCGGCGTTTCATTTGCAAGAGCGACGCTGAGATCGCGCGGGACGAACGCGATCGGGCGCTTCGCGACGCTGAATTCCAGCGCTCAATGCGCGAGTCGGCCGAAGCTAATCTGGCAAGCGCGCGCCACAAAGTAGCAGCCGAGCGCGGCGCAAAAACCAAGCTTCGTAAAAAACTCGATCGCGTGAGCCAGGGCGTTTGCCCCTGTTGTAATCGCACGTTCCAAAACCTGCGCCGGCACATCGCGACCAAGCATCCCACGTTCGTTGCTCCCGTGGCGTCCTCCGAATGAAAACGCCGCCCATGCCATTCATGATCACTGGCCCGCACGTCTTGGGCGAGATCCTGCGGCGCAACGCGCTGCGGAAAAAAGCCGCGCGCCTGGGAATGGATCTCGGCACGCATCGCGCCCAGCTCGGCGACAAGGAACACGTCGAATCGAATCTGCCGTTGCGATCGCGCGCGGGAGGGGACCAGCAATGAGGCCCATGCTTCCAGGCGCCGTCCCGCAAGATATCGTGGAGCTCCACCGCACGCTCTTGCGCGCGCTCAACGTCGACTTTTTTCAGCCGGGCCTGGCGGAACTCGGTTACTGGCGGGAGTTCCTCTTCGTGATGAAGCCGCTCGACGAAAGCGAGGGCGGCGCCTTCACGAAGGATGACATCGCGCCGGTGATTCGGATAATGCGCGAGGACAACAAGCGCGGCAGTTCGAACTGGTCGCTCCGTTTCTCGAAGATCATGCGGGACCCGGAAAACTTCCGCGACCTGGTCCTGATCGCGCGCAAGAAAGTGCGGCCGCGCCCGCCCGTGGAACAGAAGCAACGCACCGATGCGACCGGCGCGAACATCGCGGTCGACCACGATCCGGCCGCCGAGCGCGATCCCGTCGCGATCGCCGAGCACATCAATGAGTGGAAGCGGAAAATGAGAGGACCAGGGCAAACCCGACAGGATTCACATGATTAACTCGATTTTAAATCCAGAAAATCCCGTCAATCCTGTCCAAGAACTCTGCGGTCTCCTCTCGATGGCCCTGGAGCCGGGCGCTATTTCGGAAGCCGAGTTCGCGGCCGCGCTCGATGAAGTTGCCTCCGCGGCCGCGCCTGGTTATTCGGTTCACCGATCGTCTTGTCCTTATGAGCACGGCGGGGCGTGCACATGCTCATGAGCGCACACTTCCACACGTTCCATTATGAGGACGCCGCCGATCTGATCCATCAGCTGGAAGAGACAAAGCGGAAACTGTTGAGCAGCGCCAAACAAGAGCCGCTCCTGGAAGTGCGCGCACGCTACGGGTTGAAGCCAAGCCAATTTTCGATGCGTATCCGTAGGTTCAAAGGCCCCTTGGCCTGCACCCGATATGGCCAGAAAATCGTTTCGCTTTTCGTCACGCGCGAGTTACACGCGCACCTGAGCAAATGAACATGTCCTTTTTCATGACGACACCACAGATGCGCGCCCGGACGAAATTCGTCACGCGCCGGCTGGGTTGGTGGAAGCTGAAAGCGGGCAAGGTCCTTTACGCGACCGAGCAGGGCGGAGCGTGCACCTGCTCATGAAAAACGCGGCGGCAACATGGTTTCACCGCGGGAAGGATGCGCGTCGTCGCGGTCAGGAGCGCGCAATCCTGGACGGCCGCATGTCCCTGGAATCGCGCCGGAATTTTCTCGCGGGATGGGACGACCAACACCGCCGCGAGTCGCAGCCGACCGCAGCGCAGGTCGCGGAATCGCACCGCGTCGCCGCGAAGCTGCGGGACTTCGCGCATACGTTGAAAGGCCCTGGCGAATGACTGACGAGGTTTCGATCTCATTCCAGATCTCGGCTCCGAACGAGGCGGCGCTGGAAACGTGGGCGATCAAACACCTGGAGGAGCGCGGATATAGCGTGCGAGCCGCACACCAGAATTGGGAAACGGCCAAGGAATTTTGCGCGCGGCTCCATGTCCATTGGCAGACGCTCGATCGCAATATGGCGGCGCAAGGTTGCCCGAACGTGATCGTCCGGCGCGGGGCCACCGGCCGCTTGATCGAAATTCTCAGCAACGCGGATTTCGATGCGTTTATTACGCGCAACAAGAGACGTTTCAAAGCGGATCGGCGTGATCATAAAACGCGGATGCAGAAACGCCGAGCCGGTAGGACTCCCAAAAGGGAATCCGAACCTGTAATGCCAGTCACGACTGCGCAAAATTGGAAATCCAACCAAGCGGTGGATGCACTGCTTAGCGGTAAGGACATCTCAGATCGCGTTAACCGAAAGCTCGGCGCGAAATGAAACTCCATCTCGCATCGACCGCTGAACTCTACGTCGAGCATCGGCGAACCGGCTCGACCCGGAAACGCCAGCGGATCGCGGCCGAGCTGCAACGCCGGCATGACGAACAGAACCAGCGCCCAGGATACCCGCAGACCTGGTGGACGTGGGAACGCCTCCTGGCGCAAGGCGCGTCCATTCCTGGCCCTGGCCGTTGGGTTCAGATCTTCCGCTTCGATTTCGGGGTCCAGCTTCCAAATCAGAAACCCTCCGTGCCCTCCGTGTGAGGTTCCCTATGGCTTTCCACACGCATTCCCGGCGCCGGACCGACTACGGCTTCTCGACGAAGCAGCAAGGCTACTACCGCCCGATGGTGGCGAACGCCTGGCTGCGCCATTGCGCGATCGCGAACATCGCGCCGCATCCTTACGACGACGACCTGGCGCCGTGCCGCGCCTGGTATGAGGCCGAGCTGGAGGCCGCCACCGGCGAAACGTCGACGACGAAGCTCGATCGGAAACGCGATTTTACGGCGGCGATGGCCCACTTTGAAACGATCGTGGGCGAATCGATCTACTGGAACATGCGCCTGCACGGCGACGATGCCCGTAGGATCGCGTTCAACCTCCAGGAGGTCTGTCAGGGCGACGAGGTGAACGAAGACTATATGCGCGCGATCGCGCGCCGCGTGAAGGGCCTGCACGAGGACGATCCGTTGCCCGAGTTGGCCCAGATGAGCCCTTACGAACTGCTCACCATCATGGGCGAGCTGAAACGTTTCATCCGCCGCGGCGGCCGGCCAGGCGTTCACCAGGAGAACTTGTTTTGAACTGCCCTGATTGCAGCGAACCCTTGTTTAATTGGGGCGCGTGCTCGCGTGGAGATGGAGACATCTACGATGAGTTGGGTTGCGAGAATTACCGCGGTGGCTGCGGGGGTGTGAAATACGAAGCACACGCGAGCTACTGCAAATGCGGATGTGGTGGTAGCGAAGTTTTTCGCGTCAATGACCCGGATGAGCCGTCTTTTGTTTTCGAACTTCCGGACGCTCCATGAAATCGGTCACGCTGAAGCAATCCAAGGAGTGGTGGCAGGGAACGGATGAAGAACGCATGGCGCGCCGGGCTGCTCGTCGCGCGGCCGACCCGGAATTCCAGGCGAGGCTTGCGGCCCGCCAACGCGCTGAACTCGATCGAGTACGCACGTTCAGATACCGCGAAATTTGGGGCGCGATCATCGCCCATGAACGCTGGCTGAGAGCTGACCAGCAAATCAAGATCGCGACGGCGCCGCGCATCCGCGGCTGCGGGCATGCAGCCAGAAAGGCGGGGTTTTGAAGCAACCGAGCGACAAAGAGATGGAGCCCGTGATGCTGGCAATGAAGGCGGCGCGGCAGCTTTGCCATCAAGCCCACGAAGCAACTGAGGCCCAGAGGAAGGCGACTGATGCACTCGAAAATGAGTTACGAGCGCTCTCGGTTCGCCTGGAGACAAATGGTCTAAATCACTTGATTGATCGGCTCCTGCGGCTGCGCGAGCTGCGGAATCAAATGGAGGTCGGCAGCTTTGGAATAACCGTTAATCGCGAGCTGGACGTGATCTGGGGAAAAATCAGATGACCGCGCAGCTCGATCTCGAATTGTCGACGAAGCGCCGGGCGCCGCGGGTCACACAAGCCGATGTCGATTGGTTCATCGATCAGCTGCGCGGGAAAACGGAATGGCTCAGCGCCGCCCATCTGGGCGCGACGACCGAGGCGCAACGGCGACGGCTGCGCAAGATCGCGGAGGCCGCGAAGGGTAAGATCATCTCTTTCCCAGGGAGCCCTGGTTACAAGCTGCTCGATAACTGCACGCTGAAAGAGTTGCGCCGGTGCGATGCAGCGGTGCGATCGCAGACGCGCCGGATGGAAGCGAAACTAAAACCGATCTGGCGCGCCATGCACAAGCTGGAGTTGGTGGAACAGGGAGGCGCGGCATGAGCCAGAAACTCTTCGGATTGCAGGCGTCCGAGAGGCCGCTCTTGGGAAAGGTTTGCGCTATTCCGCGGCTCAATGGGCGCGGCCGGTGGTGGACGACGATCACTGATCAATCGCCCTGCGGAAAATTCATCCGGGTGAAGCTCGGCGGCGGGCAGGGACGCTCCCGCTGGGTCGCGGTGAAAGACGCGATGGAAATTCGCGACGGAAGAAAATGAGCGCGAAGACCACGATCGAATGGTGCGACTCGACAATCAACGGATCGAGCGGATGCGACGGGTGCGAGTTGTGGAATAAGACAAAGCAAACCTGCTACGCCGGCCATGTTCACGAGAACCGGCTGGCGCACAGCTTTCCCGACAAATACGCGGCCGATTTCCGCGAGGTCCGCATGATTCCCGGTCGATACGCCCAGGCGGCCCGCTGGAGCGACCTGCGGGGCAAGGACCGGCCTGACAAGCCTTGGTTGAATGGAATGCCGCGGCTGATTTTCGTGGGCGACATGGGCGATTTCCTCAGCCGGGGCGTGACTGATGAATTTCTCGTCGACGAATTGTTCAGTGCGATCAAGAGCCCGGCCGGCCAACGCCATTTTTGGTTGCTCCTCACGAAGCGGCCGCGGCGCCTGGATGAATTATCCAGGAGGATGGGCGGCCTGCCCGAGAATTGCATGGCCATGACGACGGTGACCGACCAGGAAACGGCAAACCGGCGAATCCCTCAGCTGATGGCCGTGCGCTGCAAATGGCGCGGCCTCAGTATCGAGCCGCTCCTCGGTCACGTGGACCTCGACCAGATCGAAGCGACACCGTTCATCACGATCTCCGCGTTGAATCGCCAGGCGCTTGGAGGAATTCCGGTCGATTGGGTGATCGGCGGTGGGGAAAGCGGGACGGACGCGGAGGCTACCCACCCGCACGATGCGAGGCGTGTTCGGGATCAATGCGTTCGCTTCGGAGTGCCGTTTTTGTGGAAGCAGTGGGGGGAATGGTTGCCGCAATCGCAATCGGAGGATGTTTGCGCTGAACAAAGCGCCCGCGGCAGATTTCGCACACGCCTATGGGGTGATAATAGTTACAGCTTCCGGGTCGGGCGCGACCGCGCCGGCCGGCTGCTCGACGGCCGCGAGTGGAATGAAATGCCCTTGCTCTATGCGAGCGCGCCTGCGTAAGATCGCTTTTCGGACGCGGAGTGGAAGTTGTTGCGGATCTGTCTGGGGGGACCTCCCGCATGCTTCCCTCCGCGCCCCTTTTTTATGGCCGAGATTCAAGTCCGCCCGCACTGCGGCGGCTGGCAAGCGTTCGAGTCGCCGGGAGTGGCGCCGTTTTTCGCTGAGAAACGAGAGGCCGTCGATTACGCGATCCAGCGGATGCGTTCGCGCACCGGCGAGATTGAAATTCTTGACGCCGCAGGCGCTGTCGAGTGGCTGATTCCATTTAGTCCCGGCCGGACGCCCGACCTTTCATTCGACGGCGACGCGCGATGATGCTCATATAGATAATGCGAAGGGAACGCAACTCGACCCCCTGGTCCAACTCAATCCGACGCTCCGCGTAAAGCCGGCTGTCAGCTGGCCGGGAGGCAAAAGCCGCCTCCTGAAATACATCCTCCCGCAGATCCCGCGGCACACTTGCTATTGCGAGCCATTCTCGGGCGGCCTGGCGGTCCTTCTCGCGAAGCCGCGGTCGAAAATCGAAGTGATCAACGATCTCAATGGCGAGCTGATCACGTTCTATCGCTGCGTCCGCTTCCATGCCGACGTGCTCCTGACTGAGCTGGAGTTCGTCCTGAATTCCAGGAAGGAATTTTTTGATTTCCGGGATCAACCTGGTCTGACCGATATCCAGCGCTCGGCCCGGTGGTTTTTCCGCAACAAGACGTGCTTCGGTGGCGCGGCCATGGACTCTTTCGGCAGCTGCGCGTCGGCTGGCCTCGGTTCCAGGATGGCGAGAATGGAAACGATCCGTGCGCTCAGCCTGCGGCTCGATCGAGTTTGCATCGAACATCTGGATTGGGAGCATTGCCTGAAACTCTACGATCGAACGGCGACGTTCTTCTTTGTCGATCCGCCTTACACGGAATGCGACGCCAAAATGTATGAGGGCTGGACCAATACCGACGTTCAAATCCTGCGGGTTCGGCTCGCGACGCTAAAGGCCGCCTGGCTCGTCACGTTGAACGATACGCCGGCCATCCGCACGATCTTTGCCGGCTGCCGGCTGACGCCGATCGCCAGGGTGCGGGGCATCAGCAACCGCGGTGGCGCGGCTCATATATATAAGGAGCTGCTGATCAGTCCGGCAACAGGACGGAATCGGCGCCGCGGCTCTTGAGCAGCCGGCTCGCGGCTTGAAGAGCCATTTGTCTGAATCTCCCGGTCGCTTCGAGCGATCCTCCGAACGGCTGAAGGTCGATCACCAGACCCTTGACCTCACGCTTTTTCTGGTAGCCGTTTGCAGCCAGCCATTCGGCGGCCGTTTGTCGCGCCTCGCGCCAACTCAGCTCGTGTTTGTGCGCTTGATCGCCGTAGACATTCAGGGCCGATTCTATGGCCCGTAATGCGGCCTGCAAGCCCCATTCCGAAGCCCGGCGCGCGGCAGCTTTTCATTCGCCGATGTTTGTCAAAACGGCCTTTTTCGCCCTGAAATTCTCCGACCTCAATCCCCGGCCCGGCACGCGCCAGAAGAGCCTCTTTTACTAAGGTGTTTTCTTGCTGATTAAGGCTTTTTCAGGGGATTCTCCGACCCGTTGTCCCTTCTCACACGGCGCGTTACTCAAGAGGCGATTACGCCCCATCCGAAGATAACGCCCAATGTCTCGCGGAAGCGAATGACCCGTCGCGAGGTCCCTCGCCGTCTGCGCGGCTCGGGATG
>DATMEN010000035.1:0-15693 GCA_035556975.1 Chthoniobacterales bacterium | reverse complement strand
GGAGACGGCGGGGACATTCTCCTGCGGAACTTTCTGTGGGGCGACGTTCCGCATGGGCGCTGATTCCTGTTTGCTTTCATCCTTCGGCACTTCCGTCTGCGCGCGCGGGGCGGCGGGAGCCTGCGCCGCGGACTGCTTGCGGCTGGCGGTCGATTTATCCAGTCCAGCTGCCTTGTCGTCGAACTCGCTCTTCTGCTTGCGCCGTTGTTGTTCAGGGCGGTTTAGCTCCTCCGCCGGAACCGAGTAAACGGTCGCGGGCGTCGTCCCGGAGAGAAAGGCGCCGTTGTTTTGCAGAAAGCGCTGCCGTTCCGAATCGCTGCGCGCTTCCTCGGCGGAAGGCGAGATGAGATTGCCTTCCACATTGAGGGCGAACCCGATCGCCGGCCGCGGCCAGACGCGCGCAAGCTTCGCCGCAAAATCACGCGCCAGTTCCGGCGCCGCTTCGCTCGCCAGCATTTGACGCACGCGCTCGACAAACGCGCGCCGCTCTTCCTCGATCAAGCTTCGCGCCGCGCTCGCGACGGCATCCGTCTCCTTTTGATAAAGTTCCGCGGTGCGGCGTTCGAGCACGATTTGCTGCTCGTTGGCACTCCGCAGGGCCAGCCAACCAAGACCGACGCTCGGCAGGACAATGGCGAAGAGAAATATCCAGATGCTTCGTTTCACGAGAAGGCGAGGCGAAGATTATCACGTTGTGTGGCGAACTGCCTCCGTAATGCAAATCGATAGCTGTCTCCGAAAAATAGCCCAGCGTTTTAACGCTGGGGAAATCCGGTGACAAAAATGCATCAGTCCCGTCAGGGACGAAAGAAGCGGCGCAAAACTCCCGCGGTTCTGCCGTCCCTGTAGGGACTTTGGTAACTCTTTGGATCGAAGCCCAGCGTTAAAACGCTGGGCTATTTTCAGCGATCGTGCGCGACGTGCCCCATGCTTCATTCGAGATCGTACCTTTCATCGAACGTCTGCCAACCGCTACCTGCGGGTTGCACGGGAGGATTGCCGTGGTCTCCCTGACGCAACCCGCAGGCCTGCGGTTAAGGTGTCAGCGGCTCTTCTGGTATTTGTCCGCGTAATTCTCGAACTGCATCGCCTTCCGGCGGGACTTGGCGATGCTTCCGCTCGTGTCCATCTCCCTGGCGGCTTCCTCGAGCTTCCGATTCTCTTCGGCGACGCCCGGCACCTGCATGGGCGCGGGCGCGGCGGCGTTCTTGGCCGCTTGTTTGCGGAGCAGCTCGGCCGCGTCCTTCGCCTTGCCTTCATCGGCCAGCTTCACCGCCGTCTCTTTGGCGACACGGTTCTGCACGATGCTGTGCTCTTTTGCGACTTCCGACCGAATACTCGAGTCCGCTTTCTTTTCGTCATCGGTGAAGGCGACTTTCGCGGCCTGCCGTTGGGCGGGCGCGTTGCCGCCGGCCAGCGTGGTGTAGTTCAACTCCACCGCCGTGGCTTCGATCTCATTCGCGCTCTTCGTTTCCGCCACGGCGCGCACCAGGAACCGCCGTTTCTCGGAACCAAACAGCTCGGGCATTTTGATTTCCACCAGCCGGTCGCCGCACGTAATGTCGGGCCGTCCGATGATTTCCTTCAGGCGCACGCCGTCCGGCGCTTCGATGCGAATAACGATGCTGCGGGCGAGGAGCGAGCGTGCCGCCCCGAGTTCCTGCGCGAAGATGCCGGGCAACTTCTCGGCGTCCTTCACATAATAATAGTTGGCGTTGCTCGCTTCGGCCAGCCCTGTCATGAGGTCCTCGTTGTAATCGTCGCCCAGGCCGACGGTGCTGACCGCGATGCCGTCACTGCGCAATTCGCGGCCGAGGCGCGCGAGGTCCGAGGTCTTGCTCGGGCCGACGTTGGCGATGCCGTCCGAAAGCAGGATGACGCGATTGACGCGCTCCTTTTCGAAATAGCGGCGCACCTGCTTCGCGCCCAGCACCACACCGGCGTGCAGCGCGGTGCTGCCGCCCGGCTGAATGCGATGGATGCGCGCTTTCAGGTCTTCGCGATGGTCCTGGCCGCCGACGCGCTCGGGCGCGATGAGCAGGTTGGTTTCGCTATCGTAGGTGACGAGCGAAAAGATATCGTCGTCGCCCAGTTTATCGACCGCCATGGCCGCGGCCTGCCGCGCCTTTTCGAGCTTCGCGCCTTCCATGGAACCGCTGCGGTCCAGGACGATCGAGAGATTCATCGGCGCGCGCCGCGCGTCGTCGTTCTTGCGCGCTTCGACTTCGACCTGCACGATCACTTCGCGCGGGCCGGCCCGGTAAACGTATTCGCGGTCCGGCGTGACCCGCAGGGTCAGATCGGACACGGGTGAAGCGGAGGCTGCTTGCGCGAGCACTGCCGCGAGACTGAGTAACTGTAGTTTTTTCATACTCCAGTTAGACACGACTCGCGAAACGCTGTGTCAGAGCGGCGTGCGAAGATTGTAAAAGAAATGTCAGCGCGTTTCGTCATTCCGAGCGCAGTCGAGGAACCCCGTAGCGGAGCGCAAAGGTAACAAGCCGGGATCCCTCGACTGCGCTCGGGATGACGGTAGCTTGCGACAATGATTCGCCGATTGACCGCGCGCGATGCGCGTTTGAGCGGCGCTCGGCGCTCTTGTCATTCCGAGCGCAGTCGAGGAATCTGTCGCTGAGTTTTATGATCCGTCGATTGACCGCGCGCGATGCGCGTTTGAGCAGTTTTCGTTTTTACGATCTGCTCGTTCACGTCTTCGTCGTCGTGCTGCTGATCTCGAATCTGGTCGGGCAAAAGATCTGCGCGATTCCGCTCTTCAATTTTCAGGGCGAACCGGTCACCGCGAAAATCTCGGGCGCGCAACTGCTCTTCCCGATCACCTACATTTTCGGCGACATCTTCACGGAAGTTTACGGCTATGGGGCGTCGCGTCGCGCAATCTGGCTGGGATTTTTTGCGTGCGCGGTTCTGTCGCTCTTCGGCCTGGTTATTGTCGCGATCCCGGCGGCGCCGGATTGGCCGAACCAGGCGGCCTTCGAAGCGGTCTTTTACACCGTGCCTCGTTTCATCCTCGCCAGTCTCGTGGCCTTTTGGCTCGGCGAATTCACGAACTCCTACACGCTCGCGAAAATGAAACTCTGGACGGAAGGCAAATGGCTTTGGACGCGGACAGTCGGCTCGACCGTGACCGGACAATTGGTCGATACGACCGTCCTGATCCTGATCGCGTTCGGCGGGCGCGAATCGTGGATGACGATGTTGAACCTGATCATTTCCGGTTACCTCGGCAAAGTGCTCTATGAAGCGCTCGCCACGCCGGTGACGTATCTCGTCGTGAACAAATTGAAGCGGGCGGAAGGCGTGGATGTTTACGATCGAAACACCAATTTCAATCCGTTCGCGCGCAATCGAGCTGAGACAGAATAACAGGAGAACGCAGAGAGCGCGGAGAATAAGGATGAATACAAACCTCTGCGTCCTCCGCTGTTAACAAGGTTTCCGCCGGTGCAAATTGTCCGCGCCAAACCAGAGGATGCCGATGTGCTGACCGAGATCGCTTACGCGGCCAAGAGACATTGGGGTATCCCGAACGCTGGATCGAAAGCTGGCGCGACACGCTCACGATCCGCGCGGAATTCATCGCCGCCAATGTGACCTATGTCGCCATGGACGACACCCGCGCCGCCGGTTTCTATCTCCTGACCAACGAGAGCGACGGACTGCATCTCGACCATCTTTGGATCGCGCCGCGCGCCATGGGTCGCGGGATCGGCCGCGCCTTGTTCGAGCACGCACTCGAACAAACGAAAAGGCTCGGCCATCGAACCCTGAAAATTGAGGCCGACCCAAATGCGGAAGGTTTTTACACGCAGATGGGCGCGCGACGCGTGGGGGTGAACGTAACGAAGATTGACGGCCTACGTCGCGAGTTGCCGCTGTTGCTCTACGACCTCGAAAACGACGGGAGGTAACGCTGAATGCCGAAAGGAAGGCGCTTCCCCAAATGTTAAATTTGCATGAATTTTTTTCCGCAAGGAATGTCTAAATCTCACGGAACCCAACACCCGACGCCACGGCAGGATTCGATCTAATTGTGCGGGTCTGTTCAGTTCCGCCTCGACACATGGACAACAACATCTTTTTGGGCAAATACCGCATTTCCGCCGAGGAAATCGCCGCGGTGGGCGAACTCGCGGACAGCCCGCTGGCGTATGAAGGGGAAGAGATCGATTCCGGAAAGAAAGTGGTGGTGGAAGTCATTCCCGCCGCGCCTCTTCAACCGGCGGTGCGGGAGAAGCTCGAAGCCGAGGCGGCCGCGGCGAAGAAGCTGAGCCATGTCAACATTCCCGCTCTGTATGATTTCGGGGTTGAAGACGATCGCCTGGTTTACGTAACAGAAGATTTTGAAGGAACGCTCGCGGAAGAATGGGTCAACGCGCACGGGCCGATGCCGGTCGGTCCGGTCTTGCGCATCGCCGCGCAGGTTGTGAGCGCGCTGGGCGCAGCCGCGTTCCACCGGATCTCGCACCACGCCATCAATCCAAGTAACCTGGTCCTGGTTCCAGGCCAGACGGCCGAGGGCGAATGGCCCCTCGTCAAAGTGCTGCATTTCGTCGGCGTCGCCCCGAAATTCTCGGGAGGGCCCGATCTTTCCGTGGCCGCTTTCGACAAGGCTTTGCATTATGCGAGCCCCGAACAACTCCAGCATGGCGCGGTCGATTTCCGCTCGGAGATTTACTCGCTCGGGTGCACGATGTGGTTTCTTTTGACCGGCGCGCCGCCGCTGACGACGCCCCATGGGCCGATGGCCGAACCATTGACGCAAACGGGACTGGCTCAAACGGGACTGGCTCTCGACAAGATAGGCGGCCTCCCCAAAAAGATCAGGCGCTTACTGGCCCAGATGTTGTCGGTAAATCCGGAGGCACGCCCGCGCGATCCGCTCGCATTCTTCCGTCAGCTCCAGGACTGCCTGGCCCAGGTGGAACGGCGGGAGACAATATCCCGGAAGTTCGGCGTGCCCGTTATCTCAAATGGCCGCGATTTCAACAGGCCGGGGCGCCGGCGCACCGCAATGAAAACACTCGCGCTCGCGGCGGTGTTTCTGGCCATCGCGGCACTCGCGGCCCTGGTCTTGCCGAATTACCTTCGGCACCGGCGGGTGGTTCAGGGAGAAGAACCAATCGGAGTGCCCGTTGGTGTCACTGACGCTTTCGCGTCCGCGACGCCAGTCACCGCCAATGCGCCAAGCGCGATCGTCTCGAACACCACGGCACCACCCGCGGCGGTGGCCGATTCGAATAACGCTCAGTCTCCGCCGGCCAAGGACGCGGAACTGGAGAAACCGGTGGCGACTGATTCCGTGGATGCCACTGCGGCCAACCAGGTTGCGCTGGCGCCTTTGCCTTCGGCCCCGCCAGACTCTTCGGTCGCGCCGCAGACACAGGAGTCGCCGCCCGTTGTGGCGAACAATGCCGGCAATCTTCCGGCTGCAACCGATTCGCCCGGGGGCGCAGTCACTGCCGACACTCCGCCGACCGCGCCTCCGTCTTCACAGCTCGCCGCCGTAAGCCAGGTGGAGGCCACCCCGGCGGAATCGCCGGGTGATAAGGCGGTGACCCAGGAATCGGAGCGCGAAAAAACTGTCATGCGCGAAGTGCGGCGCGCGGAACTGGTGGAGGAGCCGGAGGTAAGGCGCGCGGAACCAGCTCCTCCCGAGGAAGGCCCCGCTGAGGTCGCATCCGACACGACGGCGTCCTCCGATCCGCAACCGAGTTCTGTGACGCAATCGGAAGAGAGTGGCAACGTCGCCGAGACTGCAGAGACAACGTCTCGCAAAGAAAAACGAACCGATCCGGAGCCGAAGGCCGTCAAGCCGCGCGCAAAAAAGACGGAGCGGACCGCGACATCCAGGCGGCGGGCCGGGCCGAGAACTTATCCGCCGCAGCCCAATCCCGAACTCGAAGCGCCGCCGATGCCGCGGGTCCGCGCACGATTCGTAGGGGTAACGCCCGAGGGAAACTGGATGCTCGAGTTGCCCTCGAACAAAATCATCGTTGTGCCGCCGCCACCGACATACCGGTAGGACAGCAGGACACCTCAGCGATCTGGCGACACCGAAAGCTTTCGCGTGCTCGCGATTTTGGGTCGGAGTTTAGGTGATTTAGCGAATCGGACGCCGCAGCGCGGCGTCCCTACCAAAGACGGAAATTTGCGGGAGGCGCCTGACTGGAACCGGGGCGCTGATCGTTCAGGGCTATCTTCTCCGGCGGTGGGTCAATAGCCGGCTGGCCTTTGGCTTTGAGGGCGTCGTTTAGCTTCGGAAGGTCGTTCGCGACTAGTTGCTGAAACTCTTTGGTCACGTCATCCAGCTCTCGCCGCAGCACGTCGATGCGGGCGATCTGGTAATCAGCCGGCTTGCCCTCGTAGCTCAGGATCGCGCCATAAAGCTGGTCGGTATGCTCGCGGAGGCGTTCCTCGCCCGTGATCGCGCCGCCCTCGGTGGTGGCGACAATTTGTTTCCGCACCGCATCCACCTTTTTGTCGAAGTCTGCGATGGTCTGACGGAGCGCATCGCCCTCCGGCACCGCAGCTCCGCTCTTCGCCAGACTGCCGCGGAGAGCAAGAATGCGATCCATCAGCGCGCTCTCGCTGCCGAACAGGGCGTGGACTTTCATCGCCGCGTCGAACTGCGCCTTGCGGTCGGCTTCGTTAAATTTGACGCGCCGATCGAGACCAACCGTGAGCTTCGTCTCGGTGGACTTTCCCGCCTTGGTCATGCGCACGGTGTAAACGCCCGGCAGCAAACGCGGACCGCGGATGCCGGCAAACGCAATCTGCGCCGCGGGCGGAACGCGCGGCGGTTTTTCGTGCATGCTCCAGATAACGCGGTTCAATCCAGGGCGCTTGCTCGCGGGAATCTCATCCACCACCCGGCCCGACGGGTCCAGCACTTCGATCTTCAGCTTGCCGAAGAGATGGCGCGAGCGCTGGTAGTAAGTGATCACAGCCGCCTGCGGCGGATTTTCGCCCACAAAGACAGCGGCGCCATTCGCCCAGCCGCCATTCGCCTCGATGCGCTGCTGCACCGGCCGCGCGGAAACGAAGCTCGCCTCCTGTTTCAGCAGATCGGAAGTCAATGCGCGCAAGGGCGTGATGTCGTCCACGATCCAGATCCCGCGACCGTGCGTCCCGAGAACAAGATCGTTGTCGCGCGGATGGATCACCAGATCGCGCACGGCGACGGCCGGAAAACGGCTGCCTTTGAATTGCGCCCAGGCTTTGCCGCCATCGATGGAAATAAACAAACCGAACTCGGTCCCGAGGAACAACAGGTTCGGCTGAACCAGATCTTCCTTGATGACGTGGGCATATCCGCGCACGCCTTTGACGTCCTGCGGGGTAACGAGCGGAGTCCAGGTCTTGCCAAAATCGGCGGTGCGGAACACGTAGGGCGCGTGGTCGCCGAAGGTGTGGCGATCAAAGGCGGCGTAAGCGGTGCCCGGCTCGAAATTGCTGGCCTGCACCCAGCTCACCCAGGAACCCTTCGGCACGCCCGGGACGCTGCCAACGACGTTGTTCCACGTTTTGGCTCCGTCGCGGGTCACCTGGATATTGCCGTCATCGGTGCCGACCCAGATGACCGCCTTATCTTTGGGCGATTCGCTGATCGAGTAGATGGTGGTGTGCATTTCGGCCGCCGAGTTGTCGACCGTGACGCCGCCCGATTGTTCCTGCTTCTGTTTCTCGGGATCGTTCGTGCTCAGATCGGGAGAGATGCGATCCCACGTTTGCCCTTGATTCCGCGAACGGAAAAGGAATTGCGAGCCGATGTAGATGGTACCTTTCTCGTTCGGAGAGAGGGCGATCGGCGTGTTCCAGTTCCAGCGGAGCTTTTCCTTGTAGTTTGGCTTCGGCTGAATGTCGCGCGCCACATGGGTGTGGCGATTTATCCGCGCGATGTAGCCGCCCTGGAACTCGGCATAAAGATAATCCGGGTCGGCCGGATCGGAGAACATCCAGAACCCGTCGCCGCCGTACATGTTTTCCCACTGCGCATTGGTGATGCCGCCGGGATATTGCGACTGGCCGACCCACGAGCTGTTGTCCTGCAAGCCGCCGTAAACCTGGTAGGGATCCTTGTCGTCGACGCTGACGTGATAGAACTGCGAAAGGGGCAGGTTGTCGCCCTTCCACCATTTGCTCCCGCCGTTGTAGGAATACCACATTCCGCCATCGTCCCCGGACACGACGGTCTGTGTGTTGGTCGGATCGATCCAGACGTCGTGCAAATCGCCGTGCGCGCCGTTGAACCCGCCCACAATGGTGAAGCTCTTGCCCGCGTCCTCGCTCAAGATCAACTGCCCGTCCGTCTTGAAGACGCGGTCCGGGTTTTTCGGATCGACGATCAGTTTGGCGAAGTAGAACGGACGCCAGACCATCCAGGTGCTCTTGTCGCGTTTGTCCCAGGTCGCGCCGCCGTCCTCGGAAACGAAGAGCGCGCTGTCGGTGGATTCGACAAAAGCGTAAACCCGTTGTGCATTCGACGGCGCAATCGCGACCGCGATGCGGCCGTACGGCTTTTTCGGAAAACCTTTGGAGTTCTCCGGGGTAATTTCCGTCCAGGTCGCGCCGGCATCGGCCGTGCGGAACAGGCCGCTGGCGGACGGTTTGTCGGGACCATCGCCACCGGAGCGGAAGGTCCAGCCTTTGCGCCGGAAATCCCACATGGCCGCAAACATCTTGTTCGGGTCGGCGGGATCGAGCGCGATGTCGGAACAACCGGTGGAGAGGTTCGCGCCTTTCAGCGCGAGATTCCAGGTCTTGCCGCCATCCGTTGTCTTATAGAGCCCGCGGTCCGGCGAATCGCTCCAGAGCGCGCCCGGCACGGCCGCGAAAACCGTATCGCTGCCCGCCGGACTGACGACAACGTTGGAGATGCGCTCCGAATTCGGCAGACCGGTATGGGTCCAGGTCTCGCCACTATCGGTCGATTTGTAGATTCCGTTGCCGACCGAGACGCTGTTGCGCGTCCACGATTCGCCCGTGCCCACCCAGACGTTCTTCGAATTCTTGGGATCGAGCGCGACGGCGCCGATCGATTGCACTGGTTGCTCGTCGAAGACCGGCTTGTAGCGCGTGCCGCCGTCCTCGGATTTCCAAACGCCGCCGCTGGCCGCTCCGACGTAAAGGGTGAGTTTCCCGGACGGTTCCCGGAGAGCGGCAAAGGCGGAAATGCGGCCGCTCATGGCCGCGGAGCCGATGTTGCGCGCGCCCAGGCCGGAAATGGTGGAAGAATTGTAGGGCGCTTGTTCGGCGCCGATGGCCGCGCCTGCCAGGCCGAGCGCGGTGAAAAGGATGAAATTCGGGAAACGCATAAAAGTTATTTGGAAGCGGGCGTGGGAAATTTGAATTCAGCGTCGTCGACCGGCACATTCGCGTCGGCCTTTTCGAAAACGATTTTTTGTTTGTCGGCCGCTCCCTTGGGACCGGCGTCGATCGAGAACGGGAAGAAAACCCCGGCGACTTTTTCGTAATCCCCGAGATCGGTTTCGACCTCCACCTGCGCGCCTTGCTCGGTCCGCTGGGTCAGGATTCGAATCTCCAGGAAATGATCGGGATCGAGATAGACGTAGCTGACGTCGCCGTTCTTGCGGACGACCTTGAGCTTATGCGCGAGGGTGCCGTCGACATCTTCGGGGCCGAGATACGTGACCGTGCTCCCTTTGGCTTTCCAATCGACCAGCGGCCCATCGACCTCGGCATCCTCGATGAGCGACTTCGCCTCATCCGCGGACATTTTTTCGGGGTCCTTACGGCCTTGAAACGGCGATATCTTCCAGCCTTCCGCGCCGTCGTACGCCTGCACCAGCGTCATGCCCTGAAGAGTCGCTTCCACGCGCGCTTGTCCCGGCCGCTTTTTCGTCAGCGTGTAAATAAACTCAAGCTGACCCGAGTTCACGAGCATCTTGCCCTTGAGCCGCAACGACTGCACCGCGCGCAACGCATCCGCGCCGCCTTTGGCTTCGATGTTCCTGGCCACCAAGGCATCGACGGTCGGTTCCTTGAGTTCCTGGGCATTGAGCGCGGACGCAAGCAGCGACGCCGACACGAGAAGGAGTGCAAAACGTAGTTCCATAGGTCTTGATCAAAAAAACCGACGGCAATTGATTTGCCGTCGAACGCGACACCATGGCAGATGCGCGACCCGCGGGCAATCGACGTTGTTGCTTCAGCGAAAGCTTGAATCCCGAGAATCGACCAGATAGTTCTCGCGTTCGTGAACGGCCAGCCACCTCCTCTTCAATCACGGCCCGCGGCCCCACCAGCCCGGCAAGGCATGGGTTGTTTCGCCCAGGGATGTCTCACCATCCTGATCGTGGGGTTTCTCTTCCTGGCCGCGCTTCTCGGAGGCGCCTGGTATTTTTACAGCAAGGCGGTTGCCGATCTGACCTCGAGCGCTCCGTTGGACGTCCGGATCGAACAGCCGAGTGAAGCCCAGCTTCAATCCGCCGAAAGTACCAAGGCGCGGCTGGATGAGGCCGTCGCTCGCAACGCTGAAACCACCGTCGAATTTACCAGCGCCGACCTGAACGCGTTGCTGGCCCGGGGCGAGGATTTCAGGGAGCTTCGGGGACGGGCCCGGGTCGATATCGCCGATTCCATGATGACGATCGCCCTGAGCGTGCCGCTCGATTCCATTCCCTTGCCCAAACTAAGAAAGCGGTGGTTCAACGGGACCGCGCGTTTCGGCTTTACCTATTCTTCCGGGGAATTTGAGGTCGATCTCGAATCACTTGAAGCGGGTCAACATCGCCTCCCCCGTCAATTTCTTTCGAGCGAATTCAAGACCTTCTTCAACGACGGCCTGAATGACGCTTTTGCGAATGATCTGCGAAACGGAACCTGGGACTCAGAATTCTGGAGCCGTGTGAAGACCATGTCGCTCCAAGGCGACAAGCTCGTGGTGACGACGAAAGCGGACTGAAAAAACGCGTCTTAGACGTGCGAGGTCTTCCGCTGTCATCCCGAGCAGCGCAGACCGGGATCGCGACCACGGGAGGAGCGTCGACCTCACAACCACTCTCTAATTACTCAAGCCAATAAGCAGGATATTCGATTGCCGATCCGCGCGCTTCGCGAAGCGTTGGCCCATCGCGTTCACAACGACTGTGAGGTCCCTCGCCGTCTGCGCGGCTCGGGATGACAGCGCTCTCTTTCCAATCGTACTCCTAACTCGCGCGCTCCATCGCCGCTTCATTGATCTCGCGAAACACTCCCGCCGCGATCTCGAACGAGCGCAACCGCGCGGCGTGCTCGAAAATCTGCGCGGTGGCGATGATTTCGTCGGCTCCAGTTTCGTCGAGCAATCCCTCCAACCGGCGCCGGACCGTTTCGGGCGAACCGACGGCGGAGTATCGGGTCCGATGCTCGATCGCGGCCCGTTCGGCCGGACTCCACCGGCCCTCCATGCTCTCGACTGGCGGTGGAAGTTTTCCCGGACGACCCCGAATCAAATTCAGGAACATCAGCTGCGCCGAGGTGAAAAGGCGGCGCGCCTCGGCGTCCGTTTCCGTCGCAAACACCCCGGCGCCGATCATGACGTGCGGCCTAACGAGCGCATCGGACGGCGTGAATTCGCGTCGGTAAAGCTCGAGCGCGACTTGAAGGTAGTCGGGCGCGAAATGCGAGGCGAAGGCGAAGGGCAATCCGAGCTCCGCGGCGAGGCGGGCGCTGAAATCGCTCGAACCGAGCAGGTAAAGCGGAACGTCCAAGCCAGCGCCGGGCACGGCCAGCACCGCCTGGCCGGGCGCCGGCGGACGAAAGTACGATTGCAGCTCGAGCACGTCCTGCGGAAAAGTGTCGCCGCTGCCGCCCAGGGAACGGCGGAGAGCGCGGGCCGTAAGTTGATCGCTACCCGGCGCGCGGCCCAGGCCGAGATCGATCCGCCCCGGATAAAGCGACTCGAGCGTGCCGAACTGTTCGGCGATGACGAGCGGGGCGTGGTTTGGAAGCATGATCCCGCCGGCCCCGACGCGAATGCTTTTCGTGGCGCCGGCCACGTGTCCGATCACCACCGACGTGGCGGCGCTGGCGATGCCGGGAAGGTTGTGATGTTCCGCCAGCCAGTAGCGATGATAACCCCACTCCTCCGCGTGCTGCGCCAGATCCACCGTATTTCGGAAGGCAAGCGCCGCATCGCCGCCCTCGATGATGGGCGAAAGATCGAGAACAGAAATACGCGGCATGATCAAATGTAATCGCCTGTCGCCGTTTTGGGTAGCGCACGCGTCTCGCGTGTTGGTTTCGGCGTCTCGCCGAAACAATCTTTTCTTCACGCTACGCCCTGTGCTTCAGCCCGTCACAAGGAAGTCCGCGCTGGCGAGACGCCATCGCCAACGCGCGAGACGCGCGCGCTACCCAAGGCGATTGCGACCCAGTCGGTTAGGTGGGACGATTCGCTAACATGAATCCGACCCAAGCTTACGCCGCCCAAGCGGCCAATTCACCACTCGCGCCTTTTTCCTTCGACCGCCGCGAGCCGCAACCGACCGACGTCGAGATCGAGATTCTTTTCTGCGGTGTCTGTCATTCCGATCTCCATATCGCGCGCAACGAATGGGGCGGGACGATCTATCCATGCGTCCCCGGTCATGAAATCGCCGGGCGCGTCGTCAAAGTCGGCCGCGAGGTCCGAAAATTTAAGGAAGGCGACCTGGCCGCGGTTGGATGCCTGGTCGACTCCGATCGCGTCTGCGTTAATTGCAAAGCCGGGCTCGAGCAATTTTGCGACAGTGGCGCCACCTTCACTTACAACAGTCCCGATCCGCATACCGGCGGCGTAACCTACGGGGGTTACTCCAAGACCATCGTGGTCGATCAGAATTTCGTGCTCCGTCTTTCCGATAAACTGGATCTCGCCTCCTCGGCCCCGCTCCTCTGCGCCGGGATCACGACCTGGTCGCCCTTGCGGAAATGGAAAGTGGGTAAAGGCCAAAAGGTTGGTGTAATCGGGCTGGGCGGTCTCGGACACATGGCCCTCAAATTTGCCAATGCCTTCGGCGCTGAAGTCACCCTTTTCACTACCTCGCCGGGGAAGACGGACGACGCGAAAAGGCTGGGTGCGCACGAAGTGATAATAACGAAAGACCAGGAGGCACTCGAAAATCAGGCGAACCGTTTCGATTTCATTATCGATACCGTCTCTGCCCAGCACAACATCAACGCTTATCTCGGCGTCCTAAAACGCGACGGCGTTTTGTGCCTGGTCGGTGTCCCGCCTGAGCCGATCCCGGTCGGCGCGTTTAATTTGATCATGCCGCGGCGGCAACTGGCCGGCTCCTTGATTGGCGGGATCGCCGAGACTCAGGAGATGCTCGATTTCTGCGCCGAACGCGGAATCGCCTGCGACATCGAACTCATCAAGATCGATCAGATCAACGAAGCGTATGAGCGAATGCTAAAGAGCGACGTGAAGTATCGCTTCGTGATCGACCTGGCTTCGCTCTAACTCGTGCTCCTGCTCGTGCTCGAGCATTTTTCCCCGCACACAGATCGATCACGAGCAGGAGCACGAGTACGATTACGATTTTGAGATTGCCGCAAAAGCAGTTGCAGACCGCTTTCTCTTTTCCCTGATTGCGGCAGCTTGCCGCATGACGATTCCATACTTCGAAGTGGTGGCGTTTGCGAACCGGCAATTCGCTGGGAATCCCGCGGGCGTCTGCGTGCTCGCCGAATCGTTGCCGGACGTGGCCATGCAAGCCATCGCCGCGGAAAATAACCTGCCCGCAACGGCATTCCTCATCGATCGCGGAACCCATTTCGATCTCCGGTGGATGACGACGGCGGTGGAACTGGACCTGTGCGGACATGCCACGCTGGCCTCGGCCCATGTGCTCTTTCAGCATCTCGGTCGCTCCGACGCCATGATCCGTTTTCAGTCGCGCAGCGGCGAGCTGACGGTGGAGCGCTCCGGTGACCGGCTCGTGCTCGATTTTCCATCCCAATCGCTCAGCGAGTGTCAGCCGCCGGAAAAGCTGGCGGAGGGGCTGGGCGCCGAGCCGACTGCGGTGCTGAAGGGAAATAACTACTGCGCCGTCTTCGAGCACGAGCTGGACGTCGCCGCGCTCTTGCCCGACTTCAGGATCATCGCGGAACTGGAGGCGCACGGCGTGATCGCGACGGCGCCAGGGGACCGGTGCGATTTTGTTTCGCGTTACTTCGCTCCGAAAGTCGGGGTCCCGGAAGATTCGGCCACCGGCTCCGCCCATTGCGCGCTGGTTCCTTATTGGTCGAAGCGGTTGGGCAAACGAATCCTGCACGCCCGGCAGATTTCGATGCGAGGCGGCGAATTATTCTGCGAGGATCGCGGGGAGCGGGTTGGAATCGGCGGCAACGCCGTCACCTATCTCGAGGGTCAGCTTCATTGCGCGTAGAAGCCAGCTCCCCTCGTGCTCCTGCTCCTGCTCATGCTCGTGCTCGTGCTCGTAATCGAATATTTTTCCCGCGCACACAGATCGATCACGAACAGGAGCACGAGCACGATTACGATTTTGAAATCGGCGCAATAGCAGTTGCAACGACCATGGGCTAATGCGGTGATACGCGATGCCGGAGCAGCGAAAATTTGCCGTCGCCGCGGCCTATCTCACCCTCTGCGTGATCTGGAGTTCGACCTGGCTTGCGATCAAGATCGGCCTCCGCGATCTGCCGCCGATTTCATTCGTGGCCATCCGGTTTGCCATCGCCGTCGCGGTCCTTTTGGCCATCTCCGTGGGCCGGGTGCGATTGCTTCCGCTGCGGCGCGGCGATTTGAAACTGCTGGCCTACACCGGCGTGCTGATGTTTGCGGTGAACTATGCGCTGCTGTTCTGGGCGGAGCTATATGTGTCGTCCGGGTTGTCCGCGGTCTTGCAGGCGACCATTCCAATCTTCGGGATGGTCTTCGCGCATTATCTTCTGCCGAGCGAACCGCTGCGCTGGCAAAGGGTTGCGGGAGCATTGCTCGCGATCGGCGGCGTCGCGCTGATCTGCTCGCGCCTGCTCGATTTCGAAGGGCTCCTCGCTTTCTGGGGTGGCGTCGTCATCGTCTTCGGCGCGGCGAGCGCGGCGTTCTCCAATGTGCTGTTGAAGAAGCGCGACCTCCAGCTTGCGCCGGCCATGATCGCCGCCTGGCAAATGATCTTCGGAGTCGTGCCGCTGCTCGTGCTCGGATTTATCGTCGATGGAAACCCGCTGCACTTTCATTGGACGAAAACGGCGGTGTTCTGCCTCCTTTATCTCGCGGTGCCGGGGTCCGCGGTCACGTTTTTGCTGCTCTATTGGCTGCTGCCGCGGATGTCGGTCACGAACCTGCAAACGATCTCGCTCATCACGCCACCGGGCGCGGTGGCGTTGGGCTGGCTGCTCGGTGGTGAGAGTTTTTCTCTCTGGTCGCTCGCCGGCGGCGCGCTGGTCCTCGCCGGCGTTTGGATGATTTTCCGCAAGATTCAACCGGCCAAGGTTCGCGGCGAATGCGAAACGGCCCTGCCGCAGGGTTGAAGGTCCCTTCTTGCACTTACACTTTCACGTTAACGCACTCTTTCTTCCCCGCTGAGGTTGCTTCGTTTTTGCGGACTGCACTTACTGAAAGGAGTAAGACAGAACCGTGGAAAACAACAAGAGCCGCCATGGGCGGCGTTATGACTGGGAGTTCAAGCAGAGCGCGATCGCGCTCGTAAAGGAGGGTCGGAC
>DATMEN010000034.1:0-28809 GCA_035556975.1 Chthoniobacterales bacterium | reverse complement strand
CTGTTTGCTTCTGTAAATTCCCTGGCAGCGGATTCTTGAATCCAACTGACCGCCTTGCGCATCTCAACGCAAAGGCCTTCTATGATTCAGGATTTCCGATTCGCGCTTCGTCAGTTGCTCAAGAGTCCCGGGTTCACGTTCATCGCGGTCCTTACACTCGCGCTCGCCATCGGGGTGAATTCCGCGGTCTTCGCTCTCATCAACGGCGTGGTCCTGCGGCCGATGGTCCCGGTGCGGCCGCAGGAAGTGGTGAACGTTTTCACGGCGCGCCAAAACGCGACCCACGATTACCGCCAGTTTTCGCACAGCGAGTTTCGCGAGCTGCGGGAGAACGGCCGGGAGGTGTTCGCCGACGTGGCGGCGCTTCAATTCGCGGTTGCGGGAATCGGCAGGGAGCAGGAGATGCGGCGCTCCTTCGCGTTTCTGACCTCGGAGAATTTCTTCTCGATGATGGGCGTTCAGGCGTTTCGCGGCCGATTCTACAACGCGGAGGAATCTCGGCCGAACGCGAATATGGCCGTGGTGGTGGCAAGCTACGGATTCTGGAAACGAATGGGTGGCCGCCCTGATTTTCTCGGCAGCAATCTTCAGATCAATGGCCAGCCCTACACAGTAATTGGTATCACGCCCGATGGCTTCAGCGGGGTCAGCGCGCTGATCGCGCCCGATATCTGGCTGCCCCTGGGCATGTATTCCCAACTCGGCTCGGCCTTCAGCGATTCGGACGGCGCGACCGATCTGGCGCAGCCGAAGAATTACACCCTCAATCTCACCGCGCGTCTGCGCCCGGACCTCACGATCGACCTGGCCAAGCCCCGCCTGCCCGTGCTGAGCCAAAGATTCAACGCCATGCAGCCGACAGACGCCGAGTTCACGCGCGAATTGCAGATCCAGACGCCGTCTCGCTTTAGCTTGAGCACCGGACCGGAGGACGACGGCCCCATCACCTTGATCGCGACGCTGCTCATGTGCATGGCCGGCGCGGTTCTGCTCATCGCCAGCCTCAATCTCGCGAACATGTTGCTCGCCCGCGGCACCACGCGCGCGAAAGAAATGGCGCTCCGGATCGCGCTCGGCGCGTCTCGCTGGCGGATCGTGCGCCAATTGTTGTGTGAAGGCTTGCTCCTCGCCATGGTCGGCGGCGCGGTCGGACTCGTCGTCAGCGTTTGGTGCAATAATCTCCTGCTCCATTCGCTGGCCCGAGCGCTCAGTTCACTGAACGTTTCCTTCGTGGTCGATCTTCGGCCGAGCGGAACCGTCCTGGCCGCGACGTTCCTGTTCTGTTTGCTCGCGACTCTGATCTTCAATCTGGGGCCCGCCCTCAAAGCGACGAAGACAGACCTGGTCAACGACCTGAAGCAACAGGTCGGCGAGCCGGCGCGCGTCGGGCGTTTCAGCCGATTCTTCGCGCCGCGTCATGTTTCAGTGATGGCGCAGATCGCTTTGTCGCTGATGCTGCTATTCGCCGCCGGATTATTTTTCCGGGGCGCGCTCAAGGCCGGCGGCCTCGACCCGGGGTTTATCGCCGCCGGCGATCTCGTGACCGAGATGGATTTTTCCCTGATCAAGAAAGAGACAGCCGAAGCGAAGAGGTTGATGTTCCTTTCCGCGCAACGGGCGCGTGAACTGCCCGGCGTACAAGCGGCCGCTCTCGGCACGATGCTGCCATACGGCAATTTCACAAACACGCGCCGCATCATGTCCACTCGGGAAACGGTGCCAACCGATGCGAAAGCGCCCGATCCGGGAGCGGGCGGCCTTTTCACCGCGGTGACGCCTGGCTACTTCGACGCCATCGGCGCGCGGCTGCTCCGTGGCCGTGATTTCACCCAGGCGGAAGCGGAAAACAAGGAGACGCCCCGCGTCGCCATTATTGACGAGGAAATGGCGAAGAAACTTTTTCCCAACGCCGATGCGGTGGGGCAGCACATTCGATACACCCAGGCGCCGCGAGATGGTTCCCCAAACGATTTCGAGGTGGTTGGCGTGGTGAGCCGGCACCGGCACGACGTGCAAAACGAAACGCTCATTCGCCGCATCTTTGTGCCGCTGGCGCAGGGTTACAGTGGCAACGTTTATCTGCACGTCCGCATCGCCAGCAAGGATCGGCGCGCCATCGTGGCGATGATTCCAGCGATGCGCCAGATCCTGCGCACGGTTGACCCGGACCTGCCGGTGCTGAGCATCGCGCCATTTGTCGATCTGGTGGAAAAAAGCGTCGGCCTTTGGATCGTGCGGTTGGGCGCCATTCTCTTCGGTGTCTTTGGAGGAATCGCGCTGCTCCTGGCAATCGTCGGTGTCTATGGCGTAAAGGCGTACGCCGTGGCGTGTCGCACGCGCGAGATCGGCATTCGGATGGCGCTCGGCGCACACCGCAGCGATGTCTTTGGCTTGATCATGCGCCAGGGCGCCTTGCAAACGGGACTCGCCGTCGCCGTTGGGTTGCTCCTCGCGCTGGCGGTGGGCCGCGTCCTGACCCAGATCCTGTACGAAGTCAGCCCGAACGATCCGTTTGCGCTCGTGACCTCGAGCGTGTTGCTCGCCGCCGCGTCATTGCTCGCCTGCTTTTTCCCGGCGCGCCGCGCGACCAAGGTCAGCCCGATGACTGCGCTTCGGACGGAATAACGGTGCTGCAACCAAGGAGCGGCGGTTTCTAAACCGCCGGCTTTTCCCACCGGCCACGAGGGCGGTTTGGAAAGCGCCCCTCCTTGAGGCGGCAAGGCTACTTCGCCGCCGGACCGCCGATCGCCGCGAGCTCCGTTTGGAGCTTTTCCTGGCGTTCCTTCAAAGTCTGAAGACGAAGCTGCCAGCGGTGAAGCTGAATACTGAGCTGGTTGATATAACCGGTGATTTCAGTGCGCTGCGATTCGTTTTCTTTGAGTTGGCGCTGCAGATCGGAAATCCTAAGCGCATTTTCAGTGGCAACCTCCAGCGTCGGATGGGGCACTGTGGTCGGCTGCCCGCACTTTTGGCATTTCAACGTCACGCCGGCCGCGGCGGAGTCGACGACGAACGAGGACGAGCAATTCGAGCAGGCGAAGATGATGTCACCGCTCGATTTTTGGACCGGAAGTATCGAGCCGCCTGTTTGTTGCATCGAACCATGAGCCAAAGCAGGAGACATACCGGACTGAGGGAGAATGTCCCGGTAAAAGTCGTGACGATGCGGGGGCATTCTCTGCGGGAAGAACGGATCGGCTCGTTGAATGGTTGTTGGAGAACTCAATGTGTGACAGAGGGGCACTTGACTCGAGCGAAATTGGGTCACGTTGTCCCTCTTCCGGGGATAGGCGAAGAGAGGTATGTTTTGTAAAATCCTTTTCCATAGACATTTACGTTTGATGGTATCCTGCGGAATATGGATTGCTAAGTAGCGCGCAGGAGTCGATCTCTCGACCCCGTCGAAAGGAATTTCAATTTATGGCTAAAGTTTTAGGTATCGATTTGGGCACTACCAACTCCTGCATGTCTGTGATGGAGGGCGGCGACCCGGTGGTTTTGGAAAATAGCGAGGGGGCGCGCACCACGCCTTCAATCGTCGCGTTTGCGAAGAATGGTGAGCGACTCGTCGGTCAGGCCGCGAAACGTCAGGCGGTTACGAATCCGGCCAACACAGTTTTCTCCATCAAGCGGTTCATGGGCCGCAAGTTCGACGAAGTCCGCGAGGAAGAGCATCGCGTGCCTTATAAGATCGTGAAGGCGGCGAACGGCGACGCGCATGTCCAAGTGGAGGTGAACGGCGAGAAGAAGACTTTCTCCCCACCGGAAATCTCCGCGATGATTCTAGCGAAACTGAAGTCCGACGCGGAAGCGAAGCTCGGCGAAAAAATCACGCAGGCCGTGGTCACGGTGCCGGCTTACTTTAACGACTCGCAACGCAACGCAACGAAAGACGCGGGCAAGATCGCGGGTCTCGAAGTTCTTCGGATCATCAACGAACCCACGGCCGCGTCACTCGCTTACGGGCTCGACAAAAAGAAGGACGAGAAGATTGCCGTCTATGATTTGGGCGGCGGCACGTTCGACATTTCCGTTCTCGAAATCGGCGACGGCGTCTTCGAAGTGAAGGCGACCAACGGCGACACCCACCTTGGTGGCGACGACTGGGACAACGTCCTGGTCGATTGGATCGTCAATGAATTTAAGACGGACTCCGGCATCGATCTTTCGAAGCAGCCCGATGCGATCCAGCGTATCAAGGAAGAAGCGGAGAAGGCGAAGATCGCGCTCTCGTCTTCGCAGGAATACGAGATCAATCTGCCGTTCATCACGGCTGACGCCAGCGGACCGAAACATATCCAGAAGAAGTTGACTCGCTCGAAGCTCGAGCAGCTGACCGATCCGTTGTTTCAGCGCACGATTCCGCCGGTCAAGGCCTGCCTTTCCGACGCCAAACTTTCCGAAAAGGACATTAACGAGCTGGTGCTCGTGGGAGGCATGACGCGCATGCCGAAGGTTATCGAGACGGCGCGCACCTTGATCGGCAAAGAACCTCACAAAGGTGTGAACCCCGATGAAGTCGTGGCGATCGGCGCGGCCATCCAGGGTGGTGTGCTCAAGGGTGACGTAAAGGACGTGCTCCTGCTCGATGTGACTCCGCTGACGCTGGCGATCGAAACCGCCGGCGGCGTAGCGACGCCGATGATCCCGCGCAACACGACAATTCCAACCCGCAAGTCGCAGATCTTTTCGACCTACAGCGATAATCAGCCGGGCGTGGAGATCAAGGTCTTGCAAGGCGAGCGTCCGCTCTCGCGCGACAACAAGAACCTCGGCACGTTCCACCTCGACGGCATCCCGCCGGCGCCACGTGGCACGCCCCAGATTGAAGTTACCTTCGACATCGACGCGAACGGCATCCTGCACGTCTCCGCGAAAGATCTCGGCACCGGCAAGGAACAGAAAATCTCCATCACCGGCAGCTCCGGCTTGAGCAAGGAAGAAGTCGAGAAGATGCAACGCGACGCCGAAACTCACGCCGAAGAGGACAAGAAGGCCAAGGAAGCGATCGAGATCAAGAACAATGCCGATACGCTCGCCTATCAGAGCGAGAAGCAGCTAAAGGATCTAGGCGACAAGGTTCCGGAAGAAAAGCGGAAGCAGATCGAAGAAGCGATCAAAGCCGTCCGCGACGCGATCGAGAAGAACGACACCGACGCAATGAAGCGGACCTACGACGACCTGCAAAACAAATTCCAGGAAGTCAGCGCCGATCTCTACAAGCAAGCAGCCGCCAGCGCAGGACCCACACCCGGTCCTGACATGGGCGGGGGTCCCGGCCCCGACGCTCGCCCGCAAGACGAAGGTCCGCGGAAAGACCAGGGCGACGTGGTCGACGCCGAGTTCGAAGTGGTCGACGAAGACAAAAAGAAATAACTGGCAATGTTAGAGGCAATTTATCCGACAATAAGTCCTCGCGATTACTTCGCGGGTCTCGCAATGCAGGCCCTCTTAGCCCAAGGTGACAAATCGGTCGACTTGACTACCCTTGCTCGCAAATCTGTGGAATGCGCTGACGCTGTGCTCGACGCGTTGGAGAATCCGCCGCGCGAACTCGGACGAAAGGAGCGGCACCATGGATAAACCGGAACTTCCGATTCGGATGAAGATCGTTCAGCAATCGTTTTCGGAAACGGACGCAAATGGCCACGTATTGCGCGCTAGCTGTGAGACAACTCGCGAGCTTGAGGATCAGCGAATCACGAAGCGAATTCATGTCGAACTCATGAGACCTGAGACGCCTCTCAGCAGCCGCCTACGGCTAACGCGCTTCTTGTCACAGGGCGATGTCGACCTGTTTTTGACTGCGGCAGATAAAATCTTGACCTTGCTTCAGAGGCGCGAAAACCAGAATGAGAGAACTCCGAGCCAAGGTGTCGAGTTTTCGATCGACGTAGTTGATGGCGTCAAACTCGGAGCTTTTGTGACTCATGGTAGCGAGCCTTCTCAGTTTATCGAGTTACACAGCGAGAAGGACAATATTCGTTTCGAGTTTTCGGGCTTTGATCGCTGGGATGTCTTCAAACAAGTATTTCAACACGCAATATGAAAACCGATCCTGGCGCTCCAGCATTCCCGAGGAAGGGGGACGACCCGAACTCTCTAGGTCTGACTAAGCGCGAATATTTCGCGATTCGGATGGCCGAGGGGCTGTTGAGCGCGGGTGACAAGGGAACCAACTCCGTGGCGGGCCGGGCGGTCAGGTACGCCGACGAGCTAATCGAAGTTTTGCAGCAGCGGCAACAACCGGCGGCAACCGGCGATCAATCATGACAATTTACCGGCAGCGGATCAATGTCGTCGACGAACAAGAAGTAGGCTTACACATCGAATGACTCGCGGCATTTTATCGAACGACGAATCTTCGGACCATTTTGTTGACGCCAACAAAATGGCGACCGCCCCAGATTCGTTTAGGGAAAGCGCATCGTCGTGTAACCGCAAAATCTTAGATTATTGATGATAAACGCCCTGTATGACGACAGTTGGCTAGCGGAGGGGCAAGCGCTCTCCTCGCGCAGACATGCCGACAACCTAATCAATGAAGCCACTGGCGGGAACGCCGGCAGCATGGAGGAGTTTGCGTATTGCGAAGACGTTACCCGTGACCTGGTTGTCGACATCCTGAAGGAAGCAAGTGTTCCTTTTAGTGAAGCGG
The DNA here is from genome assembly GCA_035556975.1 of Chthoniobacterales bacterium. Lineage (GTDB taxonomy): Bacteria > Verrucomicrobiota > Verrucomicrobiia > Chthoniobacterales > UBA10450 > AV80. The sequence goes on along the minus strand of DATMEN010000034.1, from coordinate 22,151 downwards.
TTCGCTTCGATCTTGATCAGATATTCGACAAGGACGAGGAGCCTCGGTATTTCATCCCGCATCACCGTGTCGTCGAGCTCTATAGGGAGCGTCACTTTCGTGACGTGAATTTCGCCATCCTTGAAGAAGACCGAACGAGTGTAGATAATCTCCAGCGCCAGCTCCGAGAAGAGCAATCACAGCGAGCGGCTTACGGAGTGTCTTTGGCGATGTACCGCCGCGGCGCGGCGTGTCCAGCAGAACAGTCTTTCTTTTATGGGACATCCGAGTGGCAGGACCGCGCGAGGGCTGTGAAAACTATGGACCGATTTACGTGTCGCTCATGCGGCCGTTCTGGCCACGATCACGAAGTTCATCATGACGAGCACATCTACAGTGTTTTTTCGCGACACTTCCAGCACAACTTCGACGTTCTTCGACTACGATGCTTGTGTGAGTCGTGTCATGATCGCTTTCACCGATCACATGTTCGGGGATACTCGCATTTCATTTTCGCCAATGCAGGCGAAGTAGACTCGCGCACTAAGAGTCAGCGCCGACGGGCGTTAAAGCTTCTGCATGATTCGGCTAAGGAATGTCGGTTTTGCTTCCCCCAGGACCGAAATAGGACCGGAGAATCTCGCTCGGAATAATCACTAACAACCATAACAATTTGCTGGAAGTAGTTGGGATGGACCTGACGACTGCCGGCATTAACCAACAAGTAGAAAGAGTAATTACACATGGCAATTAACGTAAGACCTCTCGGAGATCGTGTGCTCGTGCAGCCGATCGAAGAGAAAGAAACCAAAAAGGGCGGCATCATCATTCCCGATACCGCGAAAGAAAAACCGCAAGAGGGCAATGTCGTCGCTCTCGGCACCGGCAAAGTGAACGAAGAAGGCAAGAAGGTGGAGTTCACCGTCAAAAAAGGCGACAAGGTGCTCATCTCGAAATATGGCGGCACCGAAATCAAAGTGGACGGTGAGTCCTATTTGATCATGCGCGAGGACGATATCCTCGGCATCATCGGTTAACTAAATTCCGTCACAAAGACATCTCAACTAGAAACTAACTACTAAGACATATGGCAGCTAAACAATTACAATTCGACGAAAACGCGCGGCATGCGCTTCTTCGCGGCATCGAGAAACTCTCGAAAGCCGTGAAAGCGACGCTCGGACCGAGCGGCCGCAACGTCATCCTCGACAAGAAATTCGGCAGCCCGACGATCACCAAGGATGGTGTGACTGTGGCCAAGGAGATCGAGCTCGAAGATCCTTATGAAAACATGGGCGCCCAGCTCGTGCGCGAAGTCGCCTCCAAGACTTCCGATATCGCCGGCGACGGCACCACGACGGCTACTGTGCTTGCCGAGGCCATCTACAGAGAAGGTCTCCGCAACGTCACGGCCGGCGCCAACCCGACCTCGCTCCAGCGCGGCATCAACAAGGCTGTGGAAGCCGTTGTGGCCGAGCTCGCGAAGATCTCGAAGAAGGTCGGCGACCGCACGGAGATCGCGCAGGTCGCGACCGTCTCAGCCAACTGGGACCGCACCATCGGCGAGATCATTGCCGACGCGATGGACAAGGTAGGCAAGGACGGAACGATCACCGTGGAAGAAGCCAAGTCGATCGAAACCAGCCTCGACGTGGTCGAAGGCATGCAGTTCGACAAGGGCTACCTCTCTCCTTACTTCGTCACGAACGCCGAAGCGATGGAAGTGGTCCTCGACAACCCCTACATCCTCATTCACGAGAAGAAAATCTCGAGCTTGAAGGACATGCTGCCGCTGCTCGAGAAAGTAGCGAAAGCGGGACGTCCGTTGCTCATCATCGCGGAAGACGTGGAAGGCGAAGCGCTCGCGACCCTGGTCGTGAACAAGCTCCGCGGCACGCTGCAAGTGGCAGCCGTGAAAGCCCCGGGATTCGGCGATCGTCGCAAGGCGATGCTGGAAGACCTCGCGGTCCTGACCGGCGGCCAGTGCATCACCGAAGACCTCGGAATTAAACTCGAGAACGTAAAGCTCGAGGACTTAGGGCGTACAAAACGCGTCACGATTGACAAGGAGAACACCACCGTCGTGGAAGGCGAAGGCAAGCAGTCCGACATCCAGGGCCGCGTGGGCCAGATTCGCCGCCAGATCGAAGAGACGACTTCCGATTACGATCGGGAGAAGCTCCAGGAACGCCTCGCGAAACTCGCGGGTGGCGTGGCTGTGATCAACGTCGGCGCCGCGACCGAAACCGAGATGAAGGAAAAGAAAGCTCGCGTCGAGGACGCGTTGCATGCGACCCGCGCAGCCGTGGAAGAAGGCATCGTGCCTGGTGGCGGCGTGGCGTTCATTCGCGCGCAGAAAGCGCTCGATAAGCTCGAGCTCGAAGGCGACGAGAAGGTTGGCGCCGCGATCATTCGCCGCGCGATCGAAGAGCCGATGCGCATGCTTGCCGATAACGCGGGCCAGGAAGGCGCGCTCATCGTGCAGGAAGTGAAGAAGCGCAAAGGCAACGAAGGCTACAACGTCGCCACGGGCGAATACGAAGACCTGGTGAAAGCCGGCGTCGTCGATCCGACCAAGGTGACTCGCAGCGCGTTGCAAAACGCCGCTTCGATCTCCGGCCTCCTGCTCACTACCGAAGCCATCGTCACCGAAATGCCTGAAAAGGAAAAGGGCGGCGGCATGCCTCCCGGCATGGGCGGTGGAATGGGCGGCGGCATGGGCGGCATGGATTACTAAGCCGAACCGACAAATGAAAATTGCAACAGCCGGGCTTCGAAAGGAGCCCGGCTGTTTGTTCATGTGGCTGAACCCAGATTAATGCTCGTTCGCTAGTATGTGGTCAGATAACGAAACAGTTGAAGATCTAATCGGCTTCCGTGTCCACTCGGAGCTCATTGCCGAAGTTGTCACAGATCCGAAGTTGCTACCTGTAACCCTCGGCGTATTTGGTGATTGGGGCAGTGGCAAAACTAGCATCATGAAGATGCTCCAAAAGCAGCTCGCGCAGGACGAGCAGGTTGCCGTCGTCTATTTCGATGCGTGGCTTTTTGAAGGATATGACGATGCGAAGAGCGCGTTAATCAGCTCGATTATAAAACAGTTGGCTGAGCACAAGCGATTCCCGTCCGCCTTAAGAGATCAAGCTGCTAAATTGATTCGGCGGGTGAACTGGATGCGCGTTCTCAAAATGGGCTGGGACAACGTCGCACTTCCTGCGGTGCTCGCGTATGCGACGAGTGGCGCCACCGCTGTGCCGACGTTACTCGGAAAGCTCGCGACGTTTTTCACCCAGAAAGAACACCCAGACGAGGATAAAACGGAGGGGATTTTGAAACCTGAGGAAAACTCGGATGAGATGGAAGTAAGAGACTTCCGTGATCAATTCGGGGATCTTCTCGGGAAGACAAAATTCAAAGCTCTCGTCGTTCTCATCGACGACCTAGATCGGTGCTCACCTGACCGAATCGTCGAGAATCTCGAAGCGATCAAACTTTTTCTCAATGTGGGCAACACGGCGTTCGTAATCGGTGCTGACCTGCGCATCGTGCGTCACGCTATAGCGGTTCGCTACAAGGATGCATTAGAGGCCGCTCGCCGATCATCGTCGCCTGGAGATGCCGGTGCTGAAGCAGGAGAAGAGTTGGTGAACGACTATGTCGAGAAGCTCATTCAGGTGCCATATCACCTCCCGCGACTTTCGCCTGCGGAAATTGAAACATATCTGAGCTTTCTTTTTGCGCAGCGCGACTTGCTGCCAGCTGATTTTCACGTCTGCGTTGGCGAATGTGAAAAGAGACGGGCAACCAATCGCTTCGGTAGCTTTGGCCTGGCTGATGTGCAGCAAGCCCTCGGAGACAAATCCCTGCCCGATGAGCTAAAGGCAGCGCTGTCGTTTACTGCAGGCGCCGCGCACTTAATTACCGAAAACCTCAAAGGCAATCCGCGTCAGGTAAAGCGTTTTCTGAACGCTTTCGTTCTTCGAAGAAAACTTGCGAAGGTCGCGAGGATGGATGCACTTCGAGACGACGTTTTGTTAAAGTTAATGCTACTCGAATACGCCAACGAAACCAGATTTCGGGAACTCGCGCGTTGGCATGAAGAGCAGAAGGCGACACCAAAACAAGTCGTTGAAATGGAGGCGGGAGAGAACCTGCCGAAAGAATGGGAAAAGGATTCACTCAGGAGATGGATACAAATGGAGCTACGGCTCTCCGACGTCGACCTGTCTGATTACTTTTGGTTGGTCCGAGACAAACTAGCGTCGTCGCAACTGGGGTTGTCCCTGACTCCTCCAGCAGTCAAAGCCGCGTATGCGGCGTTGTTATCGGAGTCCGGTCGCAAACAAGCGCCTGTTGTGGTTAGCGCGTTGCGGGAGGACGAGATCGACGGACTCGTAGCGCTGCTAACAAAACATCTCCAGCGCGACCCTAAGGATGCGGAAGGTTACCGGGGATTTTTGAAGTGCGCCGAAATCCGTCCCGGGACTGTTGCTAACCTTGCGGGTCTCATAAAGCAACTCCCTGCCAGTGATTTACCTGCGTGGTTGGTGCCACAACTTGAGTTGCTTTCGAAGAACCGGCCGGAACTTTCGGCGGCGACAACAAACTTAATCGATTACCTGAAGAACGTGCCAGAAGGACGAGCAGCAAAAGCAGCTAGGGCAACGGAATCTAGAAAAGGCAGGTAGTCATGGGAACGTCTGGTCCATACATGCCATCTCCAAACTGGTCCGCGATCAAGACCGATCTAACCACTGCACTCAATGACGGGCCACTGACCGATGATGAAGCTCACGAGCTTGTCGGGAATTTCGTCCAGCAACTCTGCGGCGAGGATGAAGAAGGGTTCGGTGACCTGCCGGCGGACTTCGCCATCAGCCCCGAAGAGGCCACTGAAAAACTGATTGACTTGCTGGCGTCGCTTCCACCCGCGCCACCGAGAAGTCAGCGTGGTCGAGGCTCTGGTGCCGCGCCAAACGTCGGTGCTGGGCGAGGCTCTGGGAGTCGACAAGCACCATCTCGAAAACCAGCGGGAACTGGGCGTAGACGGCAAAGCGATCGCGCTCGAGGAGGTAGTGCGGTTCGGCCAGTTGCACAACGACTCGCGGGATTCATAAGCGAAGTCCCAAAAGTAGGTCTGCGGCAGGCATTGATTAACGCTGGAGTGCACGATGTCGACACACTACCGCCGGATCGCATCGCGCTAGCTGTTGCTGACGTGCTGTTGACTGACGCGAGTCTTCTAATACAAACCGAACTTCGGGCCGCGTTGGCTACGGTGCTCGAAAAAGTGTGCGATCAGCCAGCGACGCTCGCGGACGCGGAGGAAATGTTTTCAAAATCCGCTTATGACCTTCAGAACATCGTGCAGATGTTGTTCGAGTGCTACATCATGGAACGCTTCAAGACTTTGTTCTGTGAACATGAGGCCGCTAAGCACGGCTATGAGGCCACCGATCGAACTCTTTCGGAAGCGCGCCAGTACGTAGCGTCGGAAATGCAACTCGAACAGGCCGAACGTAAAGATCTTACGGCTGTGAATTGGGCGAGTGAAGAAGGAGCGAAAATTGTGGACGCTATTTTGGAGCGAACAGTAGCGATTTACAGCGACACGTGATTTACGCCTTATGAAAGTCATCGTTGAGCAGAAACCGGATGAAGCTGTCCACGAGCTAACAAAGCTCGAGATCAAAGTCTCAGGCATCGATCCGCGGTTCATCCTCGACCTGGATTTCTCCGCAATAGTTGATCGCTCCCGTCAACCAAACAGCCGAACGTTAGATTTTCTTGTCATAAGTGCAGTCACGTACGCAGTCGACAAAATCGTTCGCAGGGACACAACGACCGATCGCTGGAAGCGGACGCTCGATGTAACGGTGCCAGTATCCGCGCCCGCTAGTTGGAGGAATGCCGCAGCTTCGTTGAGCGAAACCGTCTCCTTTTTGACTGGAGATGTTTGGACGTTCCGATTTGCCCAAGCAGCGGCCTCTTTTCAAAAGCGCCGCGCCAATCGACGAAAGAGTGCAATCGGCTTCCCCAGAAGCCCCGTCATCAGTTTGCTGTCAGGAGGAGTAGATTCGTTCGTAGCTGCCATTGATCTGTTGGCTGAGTATCCGGATCAGCAGCTTCTCTTCGTGAGCCATTACGATCGGCACGTTAAAGGGCCGGCGAAGGACCAGAGTGAAATCTCAACATTCCTCAGCCAGCGCTTCCCTAGCCGTGTATCGCATCTGCAGGTGCGAGTCGGTACTGTGCCGGCCGAGGGCGAGAAACACAGCTTCGAAATCAGTTTTCGTAGTCGATCTTTAATCTTCCTTGGTCTTGCGGTTTACGCAGCCAGCAAGATCGGCGATGACACACCAATCATAATCCCGGAAAACGGACCTATCTCCCTAAATATGCCGCTCAACCCGAGCAGGCGCGGCGCATGTAGCACACGAACCGTGCATCCCTTCTTCCTCCGCTCGTTACGAAATACACTGTCGGAAGCTGGAATAAACCATCCGATCAGAAACCCGTATGAATTCAAGACGAAGGGTGAATTGATTACGGATTGTCGAGATTTGCAGGTGTTTCTGGAGGCGTTGAGCAAAACCAACTCCTGCGCAAAGGCAGCTCGCAGGATGCACTGGAAAAACCGGAAAGCACGCGCTTGCGGGGCTTGCGTCGCGTGCTTGTTTCGTCGTGCGAGCCTACATGCAATAGGTCAAGACTCTGAGCTATTTGGTCATGATGTGTTCCGAGGGCAGCCCCAAGCATATCCTGACTTCCATGCATTACTTGGCTTGATTGCTACCAAACCAACAGATCGTGATATTGCGCGATCACTTATCGCAAACGGACGCCTGCCGCTAAAGCAGATAGACGCGTATGTCGGTGTGATCAGGCGAATGATTGATGAGGTCGTACGTTGGGTATCGGACAAAGGATCCTCTAAAACCAAGAGCCTAGCGCGGATTAGCAAACGTCAGCGATGATCGATACCCACTGCCACGTGGACCTTTACGATGCGCCGCTCGACGTGGCCAACGAAGCGGAGGCGGGGCAGATAAACACCATTGCTGTAACGTATCTACCGACTCATTTCCGACTGGCTCAATCCCATCTGCGAACATTCCATCACGTCAAACCCGCATTAGGATTGCATCCGCTCGCCGCGGCAGATCACGAAAAAGAGCTTGGCTTATTTCGAGACATCGCCCGAGAAGTGGAATTCGTCGGCGAGATCGGACTGGATTTTTCATCGCACGGGCTAGTGACACGCGCGATTCAGGAAGATTCGTTCGTAAAGGTTCTTGACGCGTTGCGCGGCAGACAATGTTTTATCACCTTACATTCTCGACAAGCAGAGGACTCAGTCCTTGGTCACTTAAAGAATGCCGGTTCGCAGCCAGTAGCATTCCACTGGTTTACCGGATCGCGCGCGCAGTTACGTCGTGTTTTGGACGCCGGCCACAGCGTGTCATTGAATCCAGCAATGATCCGTACTGCCAAATGGCGGGAATTCATACACGTCGTGCCTCGCGATTCAATCCTCACTGAAACTGATGGACCGTTCACCAGTTGTGAAAACAGGAAGGCTCGTCCCACCGACATCCTATCAGTAATCCGATGGATCGCTGAGCGCTGGAAATGTTCTGCAGAATGCGTTGAACAGAAGGTCTCTGAAAACTTCGCGCGGATGCGGCCGCTACGAGCAGAGAACGGCAATCCCGAAGGTGCGGGGTGGAGATAAGCAGGCCCTTGGCTGATCCACTCAACGCCGCGGGAGTTTAACAATTCGATAAACTCTCTCTATCGGGCGGTGAGTTGCCTCTTTGGTCATTTCGAGAAGAATATCCAGTCGCTGCTGGCCGGTCAGCTTGCGATAGAATTCGCGATCCGCCTTTTCAGCCTCGGAGAAATCGCGGAATTTGGCGACCGTTTTGTCCATGGTAAAATGATATGCCGAACTCTGAATGTGCCGAGGAAAATCCGCGGGGACCGATTAGGGACGTGCGGAAGCACGTCCCTCCGAGTTCGGGGCACGCGCCACAGTTGGCGCGAGATTTTGCTTCTGTTTCCCTTCGCGGTCTGACATACCGTCCGGCTTCCATGAATGACCAAGTTGCAGCGTTGATGTCCGACGTTAAGGCCAAGAACCCCGAGGAACCGGAATTTCACCAGGCCGTCCAGGAAGTAGTCGAATCGCTCTCGCTCGTGCTGGATCAACATCCGGAATATCGAAAGGCGAAGATCATCGAGCGGATCATCGAGCCGGAGCGCGTCATCATTTTCCGCGTCCCCTGGCAGGACGACCAGGGCGAGCTGCATGTAAACCGCGGGTTCCGCATCCAGATGAACAGCGCGATCGGGCCGTACAAAGGCGGATTGCGTTTTCATCCCTCGGTGAACCTCGGCATCCTGAAGTTCCTCGCCTTCGAGCAGGTGTTCAAGAACGCGCTGACCACGCTGCCGATGGGCGGCGGCAAGGGCGGCGCCGATTTCGATCCCAAAGGGAAAAGCGACAGCGAAGTGATGCGGTTCTGCCAGGCGTTTATGTGCGAGCTGTTCCGGCACATTGGCCCGGACACGGATGTGCCGGCGGGGGACATCGGCGTCGGGGCGCGGGAGATCGGTTTTTTGTTCGGGATGTACAAGCGGCTGAAGAATGAGTTCACCGGGGTGATGACCGGCAAGGGCCTCACCTGGGGTGGCTCCGTTATTCGTCCCGAGGCGACGGGATATGGCGCGGTTTATTTCGCGGCTGAGATGCTCAAGACGCGCAAGGAAGAGATGAAGGGCAAGACTTGTCTCGTGTCCGGAAGCGGAAACGTGTCGCAGTACACGGTGGACAAACTCATCTCGCTCGGCGCGAAGGCGGTCACGCTCTCGGATTCATCTGGCTACATCTATGACGAGGCGGGGATCGACCGGGAGAGGCTCGGCTTTGTCATGGAACTGAAGAACAACCGGCGCGGCCGGATCGAGGAGTATGCCGGCAAGTTCAAGGGCGCGGTCTTTACGCCAATGGACCCGGCGGCCGATCACAATCCACTTTGGAATCACAAAGCCGAATGCGCGTTTCCAAGCGCCACCCAGAACGAGATCAACGGGAAGGACGCGGCCAATCTTCTAAGGAACGGGGTCTACGTCGTCTCGGAAGGCGCGAACATGCCCACCACGATTGACGGCGTGAATCAATTCCTCCAGGCGGAGATTCTTTTCGGTCCGGGAAAGGCGGCGAATGCCGGCGGCGTCGCGACCTCCGGGCTGGAGATGGCGCAAAACAGCATGCGCATTTCCTGGACGCGCGAGGAAGTCGATACGCGCCTTTTCAATATCATGCGGACGATCCACGAAAACTGCCATCGAACGGCTGAGAAGTACGGCACCCCCGGCAACTACGTCAACGGCGCGAACATCGCCGGGTTCCTGAAGGTCGCGAACGCGATGATGGACCAGGGGCTGGTCTAGGCTCGCGCGGACTTTACGGCGCGGTAATTGTCGTCAGGTCCCAGAGGTAGGCGCTTTCGTCGCCGCCGTAGGTGATAATTCGTTTGGCATCGGGTGAGAACTCCGCGCTGGAGGTGGCGGCGCCCAAACCCGTAAGCCGAAGCCGGGCGACGGGAACATTATCTTTCCACTGCCAGACGAGGACCTCGCCGCCGCCTACCGTGGCCAGCCAATGGCCATCGGTGCTCCAGGTGGCGAAGAGCACTGGACCGGCGTGGCGCGGCTCGAGGTCCTGGCTTTCAGTCGAAGCCGGATCGGAAGTCACATTGAAAAGGCGGACCAACCGCACTTCACCATTGGTGGCACAGGTGATGAAATAGTACTCATTCTCTACCTTGACCGGGCGGAAGGTGGCCTGCATCACGGGAGCAGCCAGCGAGAGATTCACGATCTCCCGCGGCGCCACGATCGGCCAGACGCGGACGGTTTTGTCGCCGCTGGCCGCCACGACCAGTTTGCCATCGGGACTGAACTCAGGCCGGCGCGCCGGAGCCTCGAACTTGCCGAGCAATTTCACGGCCGGCTCATCGATGGTGTGGAGCCGCACTCCGCCGTCGTCGCAGCCGCTGACGACGAGGTTATCGCCGGGATGAAAGGAAATCGATGTGACGAGGCCCGGCAGCGGCGGACTGGTGAAATACCTCTGGGCGAGAGAGCGGGAATCGAATACCCGAACGGTGCGGTCGGCGCTGGCGGACGCGACCTGCTCGCCGCCATGACTGAATTCGACGGCGGTAATGGAATCGGTGTGCCGCGCGAAAGCATCCACCTTCACCTGGCTGAAGTTGCCGAGGCGCAACAAACGCACGAAACCGCCGTCGCCCGCCGCGGCGAGAGCGTTGGCCGGCGCGCTGTAAGCCAGGTCGTTGATGATCGAGCTGGAGGTCACGACTTGCTTGAGTGGCTTTCCGCTCAAATCCCAGAACGAGACGTTTCGGTCCTCGCCGGCGGACGCGATCAGCTTGCCGTCCTTGAGGAACCGGACGCGATTCACTTCCGCCCCGTGCGGCAACGCCAGGCCAGCCTTGCGTTGCCACGTCGTTAGCTGCGGGTAGGCGGCCACATTCAAGGCTTGAATGTCGAGGAGCGTGTCCAGGACCGCGCTGATGCGCGGCGCCAACTCCACGAAATGGTCCTCGCCGAAACCGAGAACCCGCGTCGCGTCCCTGATCGCATCGATGGCAGCGAGGCTGGCCGTGGCGGCGGGAATCTCCAATTTGTCTTTCGCTTTCACGATAGCGGGATCCAGCGGGCGGGCGCTGAGTAATCCCGCGAGGGCCTGCTCGGCCTGAGTCAGCCGCGCTTCGAGCGACTCCCGGATTGTTTTCGCGGCTGCGTTGTTATCTCGGATTCCCTTGTAACCAGCGCGGACTTCCAAGGCATCCTTTTTCAGCTCGGTGGCGGTGGCGGCAAGCCGTTTGTCTCCGGTGATTTTGGCCGCGTTTTCCATCGAGTGGGCGAGCTGGTCCATGGCGTCATCAGCTTTGTCCGCCGCAGCACGTGTCCGCATCAGCTCCTCGATTGTCGCGTCGTCCGGAGGTTCGGAGGTGGCCGCGCGTTCAATCGCGGCGATGAGTTTCGCGGTCTGCTGCTCGGCCTGCGCGAGCGCGAATTTCGCATTCGAGATAATGGGCTCTGCCAGTCCATCGGCCGTCTCAGCAAAGGTCTTGATCACCTTCAGCTGGTTTTCGGCATCTTTCGCCTGCTCCCTTAAACTCCAAAGCCGCCACACGACTCCCGCCAGCAGCACAAACGCGATCAGCCCTAACCGCGTCGCGCGCGCGATTGATTCCTTCCGGCGACGGCGGCGCAATTGCTCCTGACTTTCGCGAATGTAATTCTCAATCTCTTGAAACGCTTCGGGCGCATCCGCCCCGAGATAGAGGCGCGCCCATTCGGCCGAAGGGACGATTTGAGGTTCCGCCAGAAGATCGTCGGCGAAAATGCCATGCTGCCATCGTTCGACCCGCGCCAGTTCCAACCGGTCGAGCGGGTCCTGGTTTCCTTGCCTGAAGGCGGCGGCGCTGTGGCGCAGGCGGCGAAGCTCCCCCGCGGCGAGCGCTTCGTGCGTGGCCCAACGCGCGAGCCGCGGCCAGTTGCGAATCAGGCTCTCATGCGAAATATCGATGATGGTTTCCGCCTCGAGCGGCACGCCCTCCGGCGGGGTAAGAAAAGTGCGCTGTTGCGTCCGAAACGCGTCGATGATCGGCGCCATTTCGGCCACGGGGACATTCGCGGTTTTCGCGATGGTCCCGAGCGGAAGTGCGCGCCGCACCGCCCGCCGGTCCTCCGCCTGCTCGGTAATGCAGCGGAAAAGCGCTCCGGCCAGGCGTTGCTGGCGGCTGAAGGTCTTGCCGTCAGGATCGATCAAACCGAGCTGCCCGTCCGGGGTCGCGACCTTCGCCTGGTGGCCGAGCGAAATGAACGCTTCTTCGGCATGGTTATTAATGGCGTCCGCCATTCCGCCCACTTCCGGCGCCAGATAATCTTCCAGCCCGACATCGCCGTTGCCGCCGGTCCGGCGGAGCCAGGCCTCCCAGGTCCGTTGGAGCGCGTGTTGCAGGATCGGAAGCTGATCCGGATCATCCCCCACATCATCGAGCAGGCGATCGAGGAGCGGGCGCGCAAAAACGACGCCTTCGGTCGCGGCCGGCCGCGCGATCGCTTTCTCGCGTTGGAGCAGGGTCATGCGCGGAACGAGATATTGGCTGCGATTGATCCGTTCCGGCAGGCCGGGGAAAAGAGCGCAGTCTCCGAGAAAATCCGAGCGCATGGCGAGAGCGACATAGAGCGGCAGAGAAGTTTCCTGGTTTTCCGAGCCTCCGGTTTTGGGAATGGCCTCGAGCAGAAGCTGGACGAACTGTGCCGCCTCTCCCGGGGCGCCGGAGCGTGAAAAGCGAAAGATCTCCTCGAACTGATCGACCACGATCAAGAGCGCGCAGCTCCTGGCGCCTTCCGCCGAGAGGCGGCCCCGAACCAGATCTCCCAGGCCTTGCGCGCTCGCGTGCAGGACCCCTTCCACGAGTGAGCGCGGATCGCTCGCTTCGTCCGCCGCGCACGCGCCGGCGGCGAGGAGCGCGGCGGCGAGGTTGCGAATCGGCTGGTTCCGCGGTTGAAGCCGGGCGATCCGCCATTCGCGCTGGCCGGTCGGGAGCAAACCACCGTGCAGACCCGGGAAAACTCCCGCGTTGATCAGCGACGATTTCCCACAGCCCGAAACGCCGACAATGGCGACAAAGTGTTCATGGCCGAGCCGCGCCAGGATCTCGTCCGTCTGTCCGTCCCGGCCAAAAAACAGATGCGATTCATCCTGCCGGAATGGCCGCAGACCCGGGTAGGGATTTTTCATTGCAACGAATCCCACCAGTTGCGCACGACGGCGGGATCGAAGGCGGCGCCTGGCGTGATGACCGCGGCGCCCAGCGCATCGGCGAGCGCGCCCTTGAAAGGCCGGCCATCATCCGAGAAACAATAACCGACTTTTCTTTTTGGCGGCCCGGGGTTCGCGATCAAGGAGGCCTGCTTCGCCGCGATCCAACCGTCGCTGCTGTCGCCGCAAAACACGATCACGGTGGTTGCGGCCGCCAGCCGCGCCGCCTCGAGGCGCCGCAGTTCGGCGGGTTCGCCGCTGAATTCGCTTTTCGCGAAGGCGACGCCCGCCTGCCGCAGCCATGTCACCAGGGCGGCGAGCACCGGATGCGCCGCGTCGCACAGATCGTGCAGAAGGAAAACCGGCGCGGCATTTTTCACCCCGGCTTTCGCCGCGTCGCGTTGCGTTTCCAGGGCCGTGAGCCAATCCCGCAGCTCGGCCTTGAGGCGGGGAAAATCCGTGCGCCGGAATTCGAGGCCGGGCCGGGTCAGCGTCCCGGCGATCAGCGCCTGGGCGAATTCGCTGGTGGGCGCCGCCCCGCTAGCCGGGCTCCAGGCGAGCAGGGGAAGCTTCGCTGGATCGCACTTTTCCAGCGCGAGTTGGAATTCGGTTTCACCCGCCTGCACTTGCGCGCCGCGCAGCACCGGCATCGGTTCGCTCCCGATGGGAAAAATGCAGCAGTCCGCCTGATCCAGGAGCGCGCCGACGACGGCGCGGAATTCTTCGACGTCGCTCGGCAAGGCTTCGCGCGGCAGGACTTCGTAGCCGCGGTCTTTCAGCTCGGTGCGCAAGCCAATGTAGCTGAACTGCAAGTCGGGCGCGGGACTGGCGAGATAAACGGCGCCGCGTTGAGGCGGCGGCTTGGCGTCGAGAGCTTGCGTGATATCCTTCGCCAGCTCGGTCAGGAGCTGGCGATAAGCAGCCGCATGGGGCGTCGCTGGATCGGGATCGAAAGGAATCACATCCAGCGCCGCATCCGACCGTCGCAGGAAGAATTCATAGAGCTTCCCGTCGGTGAAACCGGGCGGCAGCTCCTCACGCGCGAGCGGCGTGCGAAAAACCCGGAAGACGCGCCGTTGCCATTCGCCCAGATGCGGTTCACCGAGCGCGCGGCTGCGAAAACGGTCCAATTCATCCGGGCACCAATCCGAGCGAATGTAGGATCGCGACAGGACCGGGACCAGGAAGGTGCTGCGGCCGAGGGCATCGTAGACGTCGATCGAGAGCTGGAAGTTGCCGCGCAAATCGGTCGCATCGCGCCAGACGGCGGTCTTGCGCCCGCGAAAGAGCCGGATGAGCGCCGCCAGCTCACGCGCGAAATGACCTACCCAGGTCAGCTTGTTCTTCTCCTCGTCCACCAGCTCCACGCCGGTGTTATCAGCCCAACAGTAGCTGACGAAGATCTCGTGCTGATCCGCGGCCATAGCTAGGAAGTTACCGTGTGGCCGTTCCAAGTCATGGGGAGCTAATCAATGGTTAAAGCGCAAGGCCTGACGCAAGCGCTGGGGTAACTGCGGCAGGTTTCGTCGTTCGATGAGGAAGGTTATGACGCCGGCCAGCTCTTTGTAGACATAATTCTTGTTCACGGCCCCCTGGAGATATTGTTCACCGCTGCTTCCGCCGGTGCCGATCCGGGTTCCGATCATTCGCCGGACCATTTGGAGATGGCGGTAGCGGAAGTTTCCGAGTTGTTCGTCGATCTCGATCAATGCGTTAAGAAGCGCGAAGGGAAGCCGGAAAAGAGGTTCATCGCGGTAGAGCATGATAAAGAGAGCGGACCGGAGCGAAGCCGGCGAGAAATCCCCCGCGCCGGTCTTAAGAAACGTTTCATCGAACTTTGCGAGCAGGCCGGGCCGTTCATCGCGTTGGGAGAGACTGGCTTCATAACGGTTCCTATATAGACTCCAGAACTTGAGCTCCGTGGCATCGGTCGCTCCATCCACTTGCTGTTCCTTCCAGCCCTCCCAGAATGACTTCTCGAAGAAGGGCATCCTGGCCAGCCATTGCTCGACCAGCTGTAACAGGGTAGTCGTTTTCTCAGCTTCGACGATGACCTTGTAGTCACTCTCATTGAAGCCTCCCATCTCCGTGTGCTTATAGTAGTCGGGCCGGAAACGGTTCTCCATCCGCAAACCCAGAGTCGCTTCAATTTGCCGAAACTGCGTGCTTTGGAACCCGGAGGCGCCCTCCAGGGAGGAGCGAAAGTCGAGGAAATCGAGGGGCGTCATGGTCTCCAGGACGTCCACCTGATGATTTAGAAGCTTCCAGATCTCGACGATCCGCTTGAGACGGTGGACCACTACGTTCATGTCGGGGCCGTTATCGTCGGCGGAAGGTTGCCGCAAGACTTCGCAGCAGGCCTGAAGCTCGTGAAGAATCTGTTTAAACCAAAGCTCGTAAGTTTGATGAATGATGATGAACAACATCTCATCGTGCGCATGGAGTTTGCCTTCGATCAGGCTGAGCGGGGCCTGCAAACCGAGGAGCTGGTCGACCGCGAGATAACTCCCGTAATAGGCGGGCTCTTTGTCGCTGTGGAAAGGACACTCCATCGTCAAACTGTCGCGTATTGGCGCAGGTGAAGTCAACCGAATGGCGAGAGGCTGCGAGAGCAGCGGGACAGGGAAGAGCCGGTTTGCGACGGCCGGAGGCCGCCTCTACAATGGTCGTTGGTGAAGCATCTTTTCCCAATCGTGACCGCGCTGGCGGTCTCTTTGCAGGCGATCCCGGCGCAAACTTATCAAGGAGTTCCCCAGTTGGCCGCCTGCTTCAATGGCCAGGAGGTGGCCGGCACATTCGTTCTCTTCGATGCCGCGACCCACACGATGTTCGTTTCGGATAAAGCGCGCGCGCAGAAGCGTTTCACGCCCGCCTCGACCTTCAAGATTGCAAACTCCCTTATTGGCCTGGACGCCGGCGCGGTGAAAAGCGTGGACGAAGTGCTGCCTTACGGCGGCAAGCCGCAATACCTCAAGGAATGGGAACGCGATATGGGTCTGCGCGAAGCGATCAAGGCTTCGAACGTTCCAATCTATCAGGAATTAGCCCGCCGGATCGGGCTGGAACGAATGCGCGAAGGCGTAAAGAAGCTGGGCTACGGGAATATGCAGATCGGCAGCGTGGTCGATCGCTTTTGGCTGGATGGCCCGCTCGCTATCTCGGCGGTCGAACAAACGAAGTTTCTTCATCGCCTGGTAATCGGATCGCTGCCCATGAGTCCCGAGGCCGTGCGCGCGGTCAAGCAGATCACTCTCCTGGAAAAAACCGATGCTTACGAACTGCATGGCAAGACCGGATGGGTGATAGGTCCCACGCCGCCTCGGATCGGTTGGTGGGTCGGCTGGGTCGAACGCGAGAACAAGGTTTATCCGTTCGCCTTGAATATCGATATGTCGAAAGAGACAGATGCAGCCAAACGTATCCCGATCGGGCGTGAGTGCCTGAAGGCTTTGGGAAAGTTGTAGGACTCACCCGTTATGGCGCGGCGGAGACTGGTTTGGGCGGCGTTCCTTGCTGTCGCCGTGACGGCGCCGGCCCATGATCAGGAGGCTGTGCTCGATCGGGTGGTGGTCGAGGCTGACCGCCTTCCAAACGCGGAATCGGGGGCCCCGTTCAGCATTCATCTGGTCGATGAGAATGAATTGCGGCGGGCGCCGCAGCTTCGCCTCGATGATATCCTGCGCGCCCAGGTGCCGGGATTCAGTCTCTTCCGGCGCAACAGCAGCCGCACGGCGAATCCGACGACGCAGGGCGTGACCTTGCGGAACTTCGGACCGAGCGGCGCCGGCCGCACGCTGGTGCTGCTCGACGGCATTCCGGTGAACGATCCCTTCGCCGGCTACGTCTTGTGGAGCCAGGTGCCGCCGGCAGCGATCAAATCCGTGCTCGTGAATTCGGGCGGCGGCGCGGGCCTATTTGGGAATGCGGCGCTCGCGGGGACAA
Organism: Chthoniobacterales bacterium; assembly: GCA_035556975.1. Lineage (GTDB taxonomy): Bacteria > Verrucomicrobiota > Verrucomicrobiia > Chthoniobacterales > UBA10450 > AV80. Next base: position 5,365 of record DATMEN010000034.1, on the reverse strand, counting down.
TTTTTCTCGTGACAAAATCGATGGATGCCACCTCCGGTTTCGCGGAAGGATTGATCGGCAACGCCGAGACGTATGAAGCTTCGCTCGAAGGGATGATCGTTCGGGGGCGGTTTGCCGCCGCGATTTTCGCGGAACGATTTTCGATCGGCGGTTATCCCGTGATCGCGCCTGATCAACGCGGGAGGGTGGATACCGACGCGAGCGCGGATTCGAACCTCTTCGATCTCCGGGCGGAATGGCAGCTCGCCCCGAACAGCTCTCTCCGCCTCCAAGGCCGGCGTTTTGAGGATGAACGCGGGAACGGCACGCTTTTCACCCGCAACGAAACCGTTGGCAGCGACATCAGCGCGGTGTTCGCGCAGAAATTTCCAGCGCAGCGCGCGGAGCTGCGGCTCAGCGCCTATGGTCAATCCCGGCGGTTCAGCAGCACTTTTAGCTCGGTAAATGCGACGCGCGATGTCGAAACTCCGGCGCTGGATCAATTCGATGTGCCGGCCAACGCCGCGGGCGGCGCCATCGTCTGGAGCGCGGCGGCCGGCGGCGACCACCGGCTTACGCTCGGCGCCGACGCGCGCTGGGTGGAGGGCGAAACAAACGAAGCATTTCTCTGGAACGGGACGGAGTTCACGCGCCTGCGCCAGGCGGGGGGCGAGCAATTTTTCGCCGGCATCTTCGCCGAAGACACCTGGTCGGTTTCCCCGAGCACAACCATCGTCGGCGGTCTGCGGGTCGATCATTGGGAGCTCTTCGATGGCTTGCGCCAGGAAACAGTGCGCGCCACCGGCACAGTGCTCACCGACTCACGGTTCGTCGATCGCGACGGCAACGAAATAAATGGACGCATCGGCGCTCGCGTGAGGCCGACGAAGGCGCTCGCGTTGCGAGGTGCTGTCTATACCGGGTTCCGCGTGCCCACGCTGAATGAACTTTACCGGCCCTTCCGTGTGGGCAACGACGTCACCAACGCCAATCCGGAACTGAAACCGGAACATCTCATCGGGGGAGAAATCGCCGCGGAGTGGCAGGCGGCGCCGACGTTTCGCCTGGCCGGAACCGCCTTCCTCAATCGCATGGAAGACGCCGTCAGCAACGTCACCATCGGTCCCGGGCCCGGAGGCGGCGTCATTCGGCAGCGGCAGAATGTCGACCTGGTGACGGCGCCGGGCTTCGAAGCCACGGCTGAATGGCAACTCGTTTCATCGGTGCGATTGAAAGGCAGCTACCTGTTCACGCACCCGACCATTGAGCGGACCGCCGATCCCGCGCTCACGGGCAACCTGCTCGCGCAAACTCCGGAAAACGTTTTCACCGGCGGCATCGAATGGACGCCCACCGCGAAATGGGTCGTGAACGCGCAACTTCGTTATAGCGACCGGCAGTTCGAGGACGATCAGAACTCGCGCGTGCTCGCGCCCTTCACGACAGTTGATGCCGCTCTGATCTACCAGTTTTCGCAGCGCGGCTCTGCCGCGATCCGAATCGAGAATCTTTTCGACACGGAAATCGAAACGGGCCGATCGGCCGACGGACTTCTCTCGATCGGCACGCCGCGGCTCGTGACCCTTCAGGTTCGCTGGCAGCTCTGACCTAGAAATTTGGCCCTTCCGTCGCTTACGGCCCGTCATTCTCTAGTTCGGGAGCGTTCTTTGGCGACGCCCGCAGAAGAGCCTTGAACGGGGTGTCCTTCTTGCTGATACTTTGCCTGTGGACAACCTGACCAGCTATCGGAGACAGGCGATAAAGTTTGCGGTCGTGAACGATCTCGGTCCGGAGGAGGGCTATGCCGCTCGAATCCCCGGTTTCCCAGGCCTTTTGGCCACCGGCGGAACGAGAAAAGAAGTACTTGCCGATTTGGATGCTGCGCTTTCCGATTGGATCGCGTTGGCGCTCAAGCGGGGCATTGGCCTTCCGGAACTTCGACAAAACCGATCGCGGGCGCTTAGCGCTGCTTAAGCCACTCGTCACGCGAGATCCCAGTTTCTTGCAAGATAAGTTTTAGCAGTTGCACACCAATGGTCCCGGTGTGCGGGTTGGGAATTGTGAGTTGAACCTTGCCTTTTACCATGTGCTGGTGCTTTCCCCCGGAAATGGGGCCCTTCCACCCAAAGGCCCGCAGGCGTTTGATCAAATCGTTGCGGCTGATCGGTGGAAGACGCATCTCTCAAGGCCTTTGAAACAAGGGTTTTGTCATTCCAGCTTTTGAATGAATTCCGAGAAGGTCCATGGCCTTCTAATGTCAGCTGGTTCTTGTGCTCACAATTCGTGCTCATCACTTGAGCTCTTTTTAGTCAATATCATTTTCACTTATGTTTGCGGTGGGGATCGCTTTTCTTGCATGGCCTTGCTCAGTCATGAGGCAAGACGTAGACATATCAGCGTGAGCCGACGCTATTTCCTGATTCTTGGGAGCATCCTGGCTTCGGCCACGCTTCCAGTCAGCGCGGAGTCGCCACCACCCTACGACGTTTATGTCAGCAATGAGCGCTCAGGGGATGTGACGGTCATCGACGGTTCGACCGATGCCGTTGTCGCGACCTTTCCAGTCGGCAAGAGGCCTCGAGGGATTCACCCCACGCCTGATGGAAAGCGCATTTTCGTAGCCTTGAGCGGATCGCCGCGAATGGCGCCCGGCGTGGACACGGAGCGCGCCCCGGCGGACAAGGCGGCCGATGGCCTCGGTGTGATCGATCCGGTCGCGCGCAAGCTGATCGACCGCTGGCATGCCGGCTCCGATCCGGAAGAATTCGCGATCAGCAAAGACGGAAAATCCGCGTTCGTCGCGAACGAGGATGATGCAAGCGTGTTGATTGTCGATCTTGGCTCGGGTCAACCGCGCGGAAAAGTGAAGGTCTCGGAGGAACCGGAAGGCATGGGCGTGAACCCGGCGAATGGCGAAGTGTACGTGACCTGCGAAGAAAAAGGCGAAGTGTTCGTGATCGCGCCCGGGCAACAGCGCGTCGTCGCGAAGATCGACACCGGGGGACGGCCGCGCTCCGTCGCATTCCTCCCGGATGGCTCGCGCGCCTACGTCGCTTGCGAGACCAGCGGCTCCGTCGCCGTGATCGACACGGCGTCGCATAAACAGATCGCCAAAATCCAACTGCCGGAGGGCTCATTGCCGATGGGGACCGCGATGTCCAGCGATGGAAAAGAGCTTTTCATCTCAACCGGCCGCAAGAATACCGTGGCGGTGATCGACACGGCGAAGAATGTGGTCAGCGCCACCGTTCCGGTCGGCACTCGGGCTTGGGGGATCGCGCTCAGCCCTGACGGCTCGAAGCTCTACTCGGCCAATGGCGCGTCGGATGACGTGTCGGTGGTCGAGGTAAAAACGCGCAAGGAATTGAAGCGGATCAAAGTTGGCAGCGGCCCGTGGGGCGTGACGACCCTGGGCAGGGACAAATAGTTTATTGCCCGCGTAAACCGCGGATCGTCTTGTGGCGTGCCTGATCGAAAGGCAACGCATCTTGTTGAAAAAAGCTGCGGCGAGCCGAATGGTGTCGCTGCGTGAAACATCTCTTTTCCATTCTCTTCCTCGCGGTTGCTGGTTTGTGCTTTGCCGCTGGCTCGGCTCCGGTTGCGCCGGAGGGCGCTTCAGTCAACGTCACTCAGCATCACAACAATCCTTCGCGTGACGGTCTTTACGTCGATCCCGCCTTCACCATGACCGCGGCCGCCAGTCTGACGCGCGATCTGAACTTTAACGGAACAATAGTGGGCAACGTCTATTCCCAACCGCTCTATGTCGAGGGAGGGCCAATGGGCCCGGTGGTCATCGTCGCGACCCAGTCGAACAATGTTTATGCCCTCAAGGTTTCTGATGGCTTGCCCCTCTGGCAGCGCAGCGCCGGCACTCCGAGTTCAGGCATGGGCAACATCTCTCCGCTTGGAATTACCGGAACGCCGGTGGTCGACCTGGCGTCGCGTTCACTTTTCTTCGATGCCGTGATCAGCGGTCCGAACAATCTAATATTCTCCTTGAATGTCGATACAGGCGCGACCAATTCCGGTTGGCCGGTGGATGTAAACGCCAGGATCTCCGGCTTTAGCTCAACTCGTCAAAGCCAACGGGGTGCCCTCTTAATCCTGGGCACTAAGGTTTATGTTCCATACGGTGGATATTTTGGCGACGCTCCCACTTATTTCGGACGTGTGCTCGGCGTGCAGATCAACGATCCCGCCGCCACGATAGGGTCCTTTGCCACGACCTCGCCGCGGGCGGGAATATGGGCGCCGGGAGGCATCGCGAGCGATGGGACCAATATTTTCGTTACCACCGGCAACGGCAGCGGAGGAGTCACTTGGAGTGGAAGTGAAGCAGTCATTCGCCTTCAACCGGGCCCGGTCTTTAGTAACACGACCACCGACTTCTGGGCGCCCTTCAATTGGGCGGCGCTCGATGGCATCGATGAAGATCTCGGTGGTTCGGGCCCCGTCCTCGTGGATGTGCCCGGGGCCACACCATCCGCCCTCGTGGTCCAATATGGCAAGGATAGCCAAGTCTATTTGCTCAATCGCAACACTCTTGGTGGTGTTAGTACGCCGGTGGCGTCCATTAATATTGGCGGTAGCGGCATTCAGGCCGCCGCAGCCTATCGAACTGCCTTGGGCACGTACGTCGTTTTCCGTCCCACTACCGGTACGCTGACGGCTATCCGAATCACGGCTACTAATCCCCCAACGCTCCAGAACGCTTGGAGTGTAAGCTCAAGCGGGCGCGGCTCACCCTTTGTAACCTCCACTGATGGTACCAACAACGTCATCGTGTGGGCAGTCGGTTCCTCGGGCGACCAACGCCTGCACGGCCACAATGGCGACACAGGCGCGGTGGTCTTCAACGGTGGTGGCGGTAACGAACTGATGACTGGGACGCGTGGTTATAATACCGCGGCTATCGCCGCTCGCGGTCGCATCTTTGTAGCGAACGACAACAGAGTCTATGCGTTTAGCGTGCCGGCCGGGAACCCGACGCCAACGCCTACACCTACTCCCGCGACGCCCACTCCTACCCCCACCGCTACTCCAACAGCTACCGCCACGGCCACGGCTACAGCGACAGCTACGGCGACGGCTACCGCTACAGCCACTCCGACAGCTACGGCGACGGCTACCGCTACAGCCACTCCAACAGCTACCGCCACGGCCACAGCCACAGTTGCCCCTACGCCAACCTCAAGTCCGACCCCAGCGGCGCAGGCCCTCAACCTCTCGACCCGGATGCGAGTCCAGACCGGTGATAACGTTGGCATCGGCGGCTTTATCATCACCGGAACCGCTACCAAGCATGTCCTCCTCCGGGCCATTGGACCTTCCTTGACTGGTGTTCCAAACGCGCTCGCCGACCCGGTGCTGGAACTGAACGGTC
>DATMEN010000033.1:0-44101 GCA_035556975.1 Chthoniobacterales bacterium | reverse complement strand
CAAACCCGCGAAAGACGAAATATCACCCGAGTATCTCCCCCAACCGGCAGACGCAGGGAGAATAGTAGACGAGGTTGTTCCAATATCGTCCCTCATGGTCGCATTAGTGGAATGCCAGACGATACGGGTATTAGTTGGATTACCGACTTCAGTAACCCTGACCCAGATACGGTCGAAACTCGTGCTCTCCATCTGGTATCTAGCCTGCCAATACAAGTTTATCGGTCCGGAAACACCAGTGAGGTTGATGGCCGGCGAAGTGAGATCCTGATTGGAGCTAATCTCATACGTGTTATCGAGATCGGTTTTCCAGCAACCTGTGCCGCTCGCGCAATTCGAGAAAGCAGCAATCGGAGGCGAGGTAATCGTTCCGACGGTCGCAGGCGTGCCATATTCCCACTCGTTGGCCGTGACTCCCGGTCCGAGGGTGTAAGAGCCGTTGGTGGCTTCAAAATCCTCGTTGTAGATAACGGTTCCAGTCAGTGCGGGTTCTTCGCAAACCTCCAGGCTCCAACTGTTCAGCGTTCCGCCGTCCGGCGAGGCGTCATCGCGGATATCCAGGGTCCACGTGCCGAGCGAATTTTCGCCCCTGAACCAATCGAGCCGATACTGAAGGTCCGGTTGGAAGATAGACCCGTTGAGCGCGGCGAAAAGAGCCGGTATTGCCGCATCGTCGTTGAGATTGATGTTCTGCGCGCCGGTTTGGCTCGCAGCGCCCACATCGGTAACCAGGCCGTTGTCATTCCCTGCCGGTGAGCGCAGGTGGAAGTCCAGGTCAGGGAAGAAAATATGTGAAACATCAAGAACTACCTTCATGCTCCGAATGACTTTGCTGTCCGGAATCGTGATGGTTGAGGAAGCCAGCGATATGTCAGGAATCATCAAAGGCGTGCTATTCGTGTAAGTCGTGCAGGTTCCAGCGGGCAAAGCGGGAATCGTCGTCACGTTAAAGTTATACATCGCGGTCGGACCGCCGCCGCCCGCCGTCTGGCTATCGGTGTAAACCTGATAGGTTCCGGTGGTTTCCACCGTCATCACGATCGCTTCCGAATCAATCGTATCGCCCGTTCCCGCATCTCCAGTCACAAGAAAGGTGCTCGGTGTTCCAAATAATCCGAGGCCTATGCGCCCGTTATACGTGGTGGTGTCGCGCTCGGGGTCCAAATCGATACTGACAAAAATGGTGTCGCCCGCATTGGCGGTAAACATAAATGTATCGTTATCCTCCGGAGCTGCCGGGGTAACCGCGCCGCTGACCCATTGCGAAACCGGAAGAGCCTGGGGAGCTCCATTGTTGTTCGGCTCCGTTTCGGCGGTCGGCGCGCCGCTGCGAACCGCAAAATAGAGTTCATACCCCGTAATCGCGGCGGTTGTCGAAGCATTGGTAACTCTCAAATAATACGTTCCGGGACTGCCCAGCAGCGCGCCCGCGATGCTGGAGGAATTCCCACCGAAAGTACCGTCATTGGCGTCGGATTCCAAAACGGTCGCGCCGTCGCTGCCTATCAACTCCAAAACCGTATCGGTCCCGCCACCGCTGAAACTGGTAACGGTTGCGGCGTAGATTTTGGAACCCGCCACCGTGGTGGTAAAAGAATACCAATCGTCATCGGTTCCGGCAGCAGCGAGGACGCCGGAAAGGCTATTTCCCTTGATTTTGCCTTCGGGATTCGTTCCGAGAGGGTTGGCAATTGCAAACGAACCGTTTGGCTCGCTTTCAACCCCCTGATTCGTTCCAACCAGGTTCGGCGCAGCCGGCGCCGGCCGCTGAGCATCAGTAGTGGCGGCTGGAATTTCCACCACTTGCAATTCCTCTTCACCGTCCAATTGCTTGAGCAATTCCGGCGCGAATCTTTGCGCGAGCGCGGTGACCGTTATAACAAGCGAAAGGGCGAAGGCCCATTTCGCGGCACGAACGAATTTCAGGGGGATCATAGTTTTATCTCTTGTGCGGAACCTGAGCCAACCTTACCAAGTGCGGAAGCACTCCGCCTTGGTGCGGCTGACCAGAGATCCAATCAAAAGTGGGGGATCGCGTTAAGCGGCTTTCCAGCGAAGGTTCAGCCACGGGCTACTTCGGCCCGACCGAAGATGCGTTGAAACGTCGGGTGACGTAATCGAGGCGATTATCAGGAACGCTGGTAAGCGTGTCGAGCCTAATTTTTCGGGCTGACGGTGTCGTTTACCGAATGTCCGTCTGGCGCAGATTGATTGGCATTCCCCAAAAACGCGCGGCCAATCTATTCGAAACCGCTTACGGGCTCGATCGATCTAATTGTCGATCACGATCACGAGCACGAGTGGTTCCAGATTGGCTAAGGGCACGCCGCACCGGTGATTGAGATCGTGTCAATGCGCCATCCACTGCTGCCCGTGGCGGAGTCTGTGCCCAGGCGGAACCGCAGCTTGATCGTTTGACCATTCACGTTCGGGCCGAGATTCACCACGCTGTTGATGTAGCCGCCCGAATTTCCGGACCACGCCATTCGGCCTGCAATGGGGCTGCCGAAGGCGACGCCGATCGTGTCGGTGTAACCGCCAGTAACAAAACCGCCGCCGACTGCCGGACTGGTGATTTCGGTGAACGCGCCGCCGGCGATGTTGGGCGAGGAGACTTCCAGCACGCCGCCATCGAAGGCGTCCTGGAGATTGAAGTTGTTGCGGAAGCTCAACTGCGCCGAAGCGGCAGTAATGGCGATGTTGCGTGAGTCGAGCCGCTTGTCGCTAACCTCCGGCGTATCTTTGACGACTGCGTCATTTGGAGGGGTATCGGGAGTGGTTGGCGTGGTGATCCAAGGCGGGGCTGGACCCACGGCATTTGTCGCCACCCAGCCTGCGGGCAGCGCGGGAGCGACCACTCCATCAAAGTTTTCGATGCAGGATCCCGCCGGGGGCGGGGTTGGGGTCGCGGTTGGGGCGGGTGTAGGCGACGACGGTGGGGTGGGCGATGGCGTGCAGACCGGCGGCGGTGGCAGAGGCGGCCCAGCGCTCCCGTCCCCGCGGTCGTAGACTTCAACCAGACCGAGGCCGGTGCCGTTGTTCACTCCAGCCAACAGCGCGGTATAAACGCCTGGTGGCAATGTCTCGGCTATGGCAGCCTCACGAGCATCGCCCGGCGCCAGACCCGCCGCAGTGATGATCGCAGCTTGCGCCGGGTTATCCTGCCAGTCGTTATTCGTCGATAAGAGCGCTCCATTAGAGTCGCGCAGATCCAGAGTTGGATCGGCCAGCGCGTTAGGCACTCCGGCCGCACTGAGGCTAGGCCCCAAGGCCCGGACAATCACGTTGTCATCGCCAGCGCCGTTCCCCAGCATGAAGCCCGCAATCACTATGTTGCTGCCTGTGTTGACGAAGGCGCGCGTGCTAATGTTGGCAAGTTTCGAGGCAGCTGCTGGATTTAGATCGTAGACTTCAAGCAACGCCACACCGGTATTGTTAGGCGCGTTGCCTCTAAGGATAGCGGTATACACTCCCGGATTCAGCGTCGCAAGGATCGCTGATTCGAAATCATTGGTCGGCGGGATGCCCGTGGCTTGGATCTGGGCCTCCTGGGTATCTCTCCAGTTATTGTTCGTGACAACTTCGCACGGACTGTGCAGTTCGAGCAGCGGGTCGGGCAGCGGATTGGCGATGCCAACGCGGCTCAACGAAGGCCCAATCCCGCGGATCAGCACCTGCTTCGGTGCGCTTCCCGCGCTTCCCGTAATGATGAAGCCGGCGATGCCGACACTGTCGCCCGTGCCCACTAGCATGCGCGTCGAAAGGTTGATGGCTTGTGCCGGCGGCGATGCAGTTGGCGTTGGACTAACCCCCGGCACAGACGCGGACGGCGAAGCCGTTCCTGAGGGTGATGCTGTCGGCGTAGCTGTCGGTGTGGGTGTCGCTGTTGGAGTTACAGTCGGCGTCGGAGTGGGCGTTGGCGTAGCCGTTGGTGTTGGAGTGACAGGCTGCGCATCGTCGTTCGTTATGGTGCCGGTGCCGTCGGCACTGGAAATGGTCGCGTTGCTGGGATTACTAAGATGAACCGTGAACACCTCATCCGGCTCCGCCGTCGCATCACCGTTAACAATCACCGCAATCGTCGCGGTCGGCTGGTCCGAGGCAAAGGTCAGTGTGCCGGAACTGAATTCGTAGTCGTTGTCGGCCAGTGTCGCCGTGCCGTCCTGGGTCATGAAGTCGACCGAGGTCGTCAGCGTGGTGATGCCTGTCTTCGTAACGGTGAAGACGAAGGACGTTGGGATCCCCGGGGCGCCTTCGTTTTGGGTGACGCTGTCAATCGAGAAGGCGGGCGGACATATCCGCAACAAGACCGATACGCTGTTTAAGTTCAAGTTGCTGGTGACGATATCTTGCATGCCGTCGCCGTTGAAATCGCCCACCGCCAGCGCGCTCGGACCATCTCCCACACGGAAGTCGGTGGCGGCGCTGAAACTGCCGGCGCCATTGCCCAATAAAACTGACACGGTATTGGAGCCGTTAGCTACGGCGAGGTCCTGCAGGGCGTCGCCATTGAAATCGCCCACCGCCACGGCTTGAGGAGCAGTTCCGGCAGCGAAGGGGGCGGCCGGACCGAAAGTGCCCGTCCCGGTGCCCAACAAGACCGACGCGTTGCCTGAGGCCTGGTTGGCTGTAGCGAGATCCTGGATGGCGTTGCCGTTAAAGTCGCCCACTGCCACGGAGACAGGATCATTTCCCCCAGTGGGGAAGGGAGTAGGGCCAGTGAACGCGCCCATCCCGTTGCCCAACAGGACCGAGACAGTGTTGGCCGGGCCTCGATTGGTCACCGCGAGGTCTTGCGTGCCGTCGCTGTTGAACGAGCCGACTGCCACCGCGAAAGGATTTTGGCCGGCGTTGAAATTTAAGGCGGCGGTGAAACCGCCCATGCCGTCGCCTAGCAGGATCGACACGTTGGCTGAGTTTTCGTTCGCAGCCACCAGGTCCAACATGCCATCGCCGTTGAAATCGCCCACTGCCACTGAGCGAGGCTGAGCGCCAACGTTGAAGCCGGTGGCGGGGCCGAAACCACCGGCGCCATCGCCTAACAAGATGGAGACATTAGCGGTGCCAGCATTGGCCGTCGCCAGGTCTTGCCTGCCGTCGCCGTTGAAATCTCCCACCACCACGGATTGCGGAGTATTTCCATTGACGTCGAAGGTGGCGGCCGGCCCGAAGCTGCCAGTCCCGTCGCCGAGCAAAACCGACACGTTGGCCGGGCCTGATGCGGTCACGAGGTCTTGATCGCCATCGCCATTGAAGTCGCCTATGGCCACCCCACGCGGATTCTGGCCGGCGGGGAAGTCCGCGGGAGGCGTGAAGTTGACTGGATTGCACGCGGCGGGTGTTGTTATCGTCAGGGTGAATGTCGCCGTCGATGGGATGCCGCTGGCGTCAAAGCCTGTTACCGTCGCGGGGAAGACGCCCGCGGGATGCGCGTTCGTGAGGCGCAGCACCCCGGTCGTGGGATTTCCTTCCAGTTGCCCTTTGAAATTAGTCGAAGCCGCGACGTTGATGCGCGTCGTGTTGGTCGGCGCGGCGTCGGGTGTGATCGTCGTATTCGCGCCGAGCTGCACCGTCGTGGCCGGGTAATTGCCCAGCGCGGCCGTAACGGCCCAAAGAGCGGCGGCGGCGGCGCAAAAGAGGAGCGCGAAAAAGGAGCGCGGCAGGGCGGGCGACCTGGATGCAGTGTTTACTTTCACTTAGATTCAACTTGTCCGAGGGGCTATTTGAGTCCGGCCGAAAACGCGTTGAAACATAGGGTGACGCAATCAGCGTATTTACTAATGTGACCATGGGGGCACAGTCGAGCTTTTATTTTCAGCGGCCGATGCTCTCAGTCGGACGTGCTGCACCACACGTCGAGCCGACTTCCGGTAGCGACAGGCAGGGCACGTGCCCGACCACCGAGAGCTTAGAATTCCCCGGGAGTGCGGCGTCTTATTTTCCTCCCGCCGATTTTGGTCCACTTCCCGTTCTTGTAAACGCCCACCCAGACATCACTCTTTTGAAGGCCGTGATAGAAAGCCTGGTCATTGTAGGCAAAGTTCACTGCCAACAGGCTGCCGTCGGCGATCTTATAAACGAGCAAATGGACCTGGAGCGTAGGCCGCTGCGTTCGGCTTTCCGTCGTGTCGTATCCGACCGCACCCCAGTCCTTCGCCATCTCGAGCGCGAGCTTATCAAAGCCGCCACCGGCGTCCGAGCGCACGATCTTCGGCTCGCCGCCTTCACCCGCTGGCGGATGCGCCACAACCCAGGCGGTCACGGGCGAAATCATCAATGATTTGTAGAGCTTCGAGTTGATGCTCATCTTCAAGTGCCTGAGCGGAAAGTCTGGCAGGTTTCCAATCGTGCGCGCGTTCGTCGGGGGCGCTGGAGGAGGGGCCGCGGCGACGCTGTGGAGAACAACAAAAAGGCTAAGGCAGGCAGGCAGGGTAAACTTCATGGGCGCTGACCGTAGCATAAACTTTCTTCGTCAACCAAGCCCTAATGTGGTCAATAGACTGCACCGCTTGGGCGGGCCGTTGCTCGCCCCACGGCGGATTTCCGCGCGCGAAGCCGCAAGCTTCGCTTCAGCCGATGCAATTCTGGTACACCGCTGGATCGACGTTTCCTCCGCTCACGACGCAGCAGACGTCCAGGTCGCGAAATTGATCCGGTGCGGTCAGGAGCGCTCCGATCGCGAGGGCCCCGGTCGGCTCGACCTTTAGATTGGCCAGATCGTAGAGCAGCCGGACTCCCTCGCGGATCTGCTCGTCCGAGACTTCCACGATGCCGGCCACGTGTTCGCGGATGATGGTCCAATTGTGCTGTCCGAGGCTGATGGTGCGGGCGCCGTCCGCGATAGTCTTAGGCTCCTGTTCGTTTGCGATCAGGCGTCCTTCGCGGAGCGAGCGGGCGGCGTCATTGCCAAGCGCGGGCTCGGCGCCGAAGACCCTGGTCGCGGAATTCGCCGCCGCGACGCGCTTTGTTATCCCTCCGATCAAGCCGCCTCCTCCAACCGGAACGACGATCGCGTCGAACCGCCGCCCGAGCGCGAGCAATTCCTCTCCCAGGCTGGCGTTGCCCTCGATCACGAGCGGATCGTCATAACCGCTCGCGACGTAGGCCTCGCCGCTTTCCGCGGCGAGTTGCTGGACGCGCTCGCTCCGGCTAATTTCGCGCACATTGATGAGATCGACGGTGGCGCCATAATCGCGCACGGCCTCCACCTTTACCCGCGCCGAATTGTCCGGCATGACGACGGTGCAGCGTTTCCCCGTCAACTGGCAGGCGTAAGCGAGCGCCTGGCCGAAATTTCCCGACGATGCCCCGATGATGTGCTCGTTAGGCACGTTCAGGGCCACGTTGTAAGCAGCGCGGAACTTGAAGCTGCCCGTCCATTGAAATGTCTCACTGGCAACGACGACACGCGCCCCGAGCCGTTTCGATAAACGCGGCGCTTCGATTATCGTCGTCGGCCGGATCGCTTCGTGGTGCGGACGCATGAGCGGAGGTTATAGGTTACAAGTGTTGCAACGTTACAACGATGCCAGAAGTCTGGCGTTCATTCTGTCACGTAATCAGATGGTCGCAATGATGTCATTCCGAGCGAAGTCGAGGAACCCCGTGGCGGCACTGGCGATACTTCGCATAACGGTATTGACATCTTTCGCAGCAAGCCATAATTGGGAAACCTTGGAGCCACCCTCAAACCTCCATCAAAAGCGTTCTCCCTCCCACGGAGTCGAACCGCCCGCCCTGCGCAGCCTTCGCTCCGCGGTGCGACCGCCGGACGGGATTGGCCTTTTCTTTGCTTCGTTATTCGGAATGGCCTGCCTTCTCCTGGCGGGGTGTAGCCCGTCTCAAAAGGAGAGCGCCGGGAGGGCTGCCTTTGACGTGGAGCTTGGCAAAACGGCGGTCAATGAATTATTCGCGAAAGACCAGATACTCTATCACGTTGATGTCAAAAACCGCGTAGTTTATGCGGGCGAAAACGATTATGACGCTGTCGCCGAACGTTTAAGGGTTAAGAGACGCGATGGGAAAACCTGGGAGTTGGATTTCGGATCGCTGAAAGGCGAATTTACTGTTGCGTCAAAAAACGGCGTGGATAAATCCTTAACGGTCGAAGAGAAGAGTGCGTCAGGATTAAAAGGTTACGATTGCAGAGAAAAAGGCACTGCCGATTGTATTGATTCAGCTAGTTTGAATCAAAGCTTCAAATTGGTGACGGCGGATTTCATATGCACCGGCCCGGTCGACTTAATATGTGATGTAAACTGGCAAAAAATTCCCGTAGATCTATACAATGGAAGGGGATGTCCGGGAAACCCAGTCAGAACCCAGCGGGACACCGCACTCTGCATCAAGCCATAAAGACGGTCCCGCCCGGTGCGTCTTGGCGCGGTAGTCTCCGAATTCGCCTTCCCATCTCGCGACGGCTACGGTGGCGAGACAGTTACATAGGAAGGCATCGACTCGACATCAGGTTTTTCGCCCCAGAAGTTTGAAGCCTTCGGAGCGGGCGACGTAGGTGGCGACGGTGAGGTCGCCGGTCACGTTTATTACGGTGCGACACATGTCGAGAATGCGGTCGACGCCGAGGATGATGGCAATGAGCGCTGGATTGATCCCGTAGGTTGCGAGCATGACGATGATGAAGGGAATCGAGCCGCTCGGAACGCCGGCGGTGCCGATGCCGCCAAGGATGGCGAAGTAGGCAATGCCAAGCTGTTGCCAGACGGTCAGGTCGATGCCAGCAAGCTGGGCGAGGAAAAGGACGGTCACGCCTTCATACAGCGCGGTGCCGTTTTGATTCGCGGTCGCGCCGACGGTGAGAACGAAGGCGTTGATCTCGCGCGGGACACCAAGGTTTTTCTCGGAGACGCGCAAGGCAGTGGGGAGGGTGGCGTTCGAGGAGGAAGTGGAAAGGGCGGTGAGCATCACCGTCTTGATCCGGCGGAAGAATTCGAGCGGATTGATGCGCGAGAGGAAGTAAACCGAGAGCGAGTAGACGCCGAACATGTGAATGATGAATCCGAGCATCGCGGTGACGAAGAACCAGCCGAGAGCGTTGAGGAGATCGAGACCGAAGCGGGCGGTGTTATTGAAGAGGAGACAGGCTACGGCGTAGGGAGCGACCTTCATGATGATGTCGATGATCTTGCAGGAGATCTCGAAGAGACCCTGCAAGCCGCGGAGAAAGGGCGCGGCAACCTCCGGCTTAACGAGCGTGGCGGCGACGCCGAGCAGGACGGCGAAGAGCATCAGATGAAGCATGTCCGGCGTGTCGGTCTGTTTTTCTTCACCGGCCCGGATGCCGGCGATGGAAGCGACGGGATTCGAGGGGACGAGGGTCTTGACGACCTGTGTCAGAGCGGAGTCGGACGTGGCGGGTTTTTTGGTGGCGTCGGCGACGCGTTTGGCGGCGTCGCTACCGTAGCGGGCTTCAAGGCCGTCGCGCGTTTCGGGATCAATGCGTTCGCCGGGGCGAATGGTGTTGGCGAGGGTGAGGCCGATTACGACTGAGATTGCCGAGATGACCAGGGTGTAGCTGAAAGATTTCAGGCCGACGCGGCCGAGCTTGCGCACGTCGCCGATGCCGGCCACGCCGACGACGAGCGACGAGAAGACGAGCGGAATGACGATCATCAGAAGAAGACGGAGGAAGAGTGTGCCGATTGGCTCCGTGATATTCGACACGACCCAGACAACGCGTGGATCGTCGCCGCCGAGCAGCATGTTGGCGAGGACGCCGGCGGCGACGCCGACACCGAGACCGATCAGGATGCGGGTGTGAAGGGCGAGGCCCTTGGGACGATCCGGGGTTTCGTCGTCGAGGTCGGTGGTGGTTTCGCGCTCGAAGTCGTCGGCCGGGTGGGTTGGTTTGTTTGGATCGTCCATCGAAAGCGCCGTTACTCATACGTCTGGGGAGCGCGGGCTGCCAGCCCGCAGTTTCCGGCGGGTGGATCGAGCGCTCCGTCGCTCGATGTTTCATTTAGGCGGCAGCGCCGCGATTGTTTGTCATCGAGCGACGGAGCGCTCGATCCACCTAGCGCGAACCTGATCTTGAAACTAGGCGCTTGGCACAAGCGCCTCTACACTTCGATATGTTCCTGACGCATCTCGAATGCACGTCGTGCGGGCTGCATCACGATTGGTCGCGTTTGCAAAATCTCTGCACGGCTTGCCAGAAGCCGCTCTTCCCGATCTACGATTTGGCCGCGATTGGGCGCGCGCTGGCCCGGGAAGCGCTGGCCACGCGCGAGAAATCGTTGTGGCGCTATCGCGAAGTGCTGCCGTTGCCGGCCGATGTTGAACCGATCTCGCTCGGCGAAGGCGGGACGCCGTTGCTCAGGTCGGCGCGATTTGGCCGTGAGATCGGCGTCTCGAATCTCTGGATCAAGGACGAAGCGCAAAACCCAACGCAGAGTTTCAAGGCGCGCGGCATGGCGGTCGCCGTCTCCATGGCGAAACACCTCGGCGCCACCAGGCTCGCCGTTCCCACCGCCGGAAATGCGGGAGGAGCGCTGGCGGCCTACGCCGCCCGGGCCGGGATCGAGGCGCACATCTTCATGCCGCGCGACACGCCGCGGGCCAATCTCATCGAGTGCCGCGAGCTCGGCGCGGACGTTGTCCTCATCGACGGCCTTATCACCGATTGCGGCGCGGAGATCGCGCGGCGCAAAGCGGCCGAAGGCTGGTTCGACATGTCCACCCTCAAAGAGCCCTATCGGGTCGAGGGAAAAAAGACGCTCGGTTACGAACTGGCGGAACAGCTCGGCTGGGCGCTACCCGACGTTATTCTGTATCCCACGGGCGGCGGCACGGGTCTCATCGGCATGTGGAAAGCCTTCGACGAGATGGAAGCTCTCGGATGGATCGGGCCGGCGCGGCCGCGAATGTTCTCCGTGCAAGCCAGCGGCTGCGCGCCGATTGTTCGCGCTTTCGAGGCAGAGGAGGCGAGCGCGGCTGAATTCCCCGATGCCCGCACCTGCGCTTCCGGTCTGCGCGTTCCCAAAGCCGTCGGCGATTTCCTCATGCTCAAGATTCTGCGCGAATCCAAAGGCGGCGGCGTGACGGTGGATGACGACGAGATGATTCGCGTCACTCGTGAGGTGGGAGCGGCCGAGGGCCTCTTTGTCGCGCCGGAAGGGGCCGCCTGCTTTGTCGCTTTGCGGAAACTTCTGGTCGCGGGAGAAATCGCGCCTGAAGAGAGCGTCGTCATCTTCAACACCGGCTCTGGGATCAAGTATCTCGATTGCTATGAGTGATGGATTCGGTTTCGTGATTGCCGCGGGCGCGCTGATCTCGCTAGAACCTTCGCATGCCTGACGCGACGGAAATTCCAGAAGCGAAAGACCCCTTCGACAAACGGGTCGCGCTGACCATCGCCATCCTTGCCATCTGCCTCTCCTTCGTGGCGAACCTGGGCGACAACGCCAAGACCTCCGCCATCCTCAGAACCAGCGAAGCTTCGGATCAATGGAACTATTTCCAGGCCAAGAGCACGAAAGCCCTGCTCGCCGCGATGCATGGGGACATGATCATGCGGCTCTCGAGCGAGGAACGTTTCGAAGACGCCAAAAACCGGGCCGTTCAGCTGGGGAAAGACGCGCAGCGTTACGACGTCGAGAAGGCGGAGATAAAGAAAGAGGCCGAGGCATTGGTAGCGCGAGCGAAGCATTTTTCCGCGATCAACGATCGTTGCGACCAGGCCGCTCTCTTGCTCCAGATAGCTGTGATCGTTTGCTCTGTCGCGATCCTGGGCCAATCGCACAAGTTTTGGTGGCTGGGGATGCTCTTGGGAGCCGCCGGTGTTGTTGTCGGCGCCACCGCTTATTTGTTGTAGGCGGAGGGACGCGCTTCCGCGCGTCCGGTCCCAATTCAAATCCCCATGTTCGAGAGGACGACGGCAATCTGATTGACCGTTTCGGCCAGTTTCGGATGAGAGGCTTCGAACGCCTCCACCGATGCTTTCAGTCCATTCAGCGACGCTTCGACCTGCTTTGGTTTCTTCTCGGCGCGAGTGGCTTCGTGCGCCGAGGCATCGACAAAACTGGCAATGCTTCGGGCATCTTCCTTATGACTCTCTCCCAGGGCGCCGACCTCTTCCCTCAGCGCCGTCAGCAATTTCAGGAGTTCCGCTCTGGCCGCCTCGGGAATGTTAGCGGACTCCTGGAGGCGCGTTTCGATTTTCTGAATGCGATCTTCGATCATAGCCTGCCCACAAGTTGGCGCTCGCCCGGCGATTTGCCAGCACGATTCATTTCCAGTTGCCGTCGATCTTCACCAGCTTGGTGCGTCCCGAAGCGCCGCTCTTGATTGAGACAGCCGATTTTGGGCATCCCAAATGCCGGGCAATCAATGCTATTAACTCCTTATTCGCTTTGCCGTCGACGGGAGGCGATTTCAATTGTGCCAGCCAGGGGCCATTGTCCGTCTCTTCGAGGGTGCTAACCCGCGCATTGGGTTTCACCTTTACCTGGATGATCTTCATGGTGCGATTTCGATTCTCAGGCATGCCGAATTCGAAGTAGGCCGAACGATCCGATCAAGCAAAGGGGGATTGTTCGTTTCATCCGCCGGCTCTTTGACAAAATGCCGGCCAATGCCTCTCGTAGCCGGCGGCGTTTGATGCGGATATCGGCGTCGGTGTCGGTCGATGCAAGCCGCGGAGCCCCCCGCGCTGCGAGATCTCCCGGGGAGGGAAATTGGGGCCGGGATCCCGTTCAGCTCGCGCGGGGGGAGTGCACGAGCGTTCAATAGGTGATTACGAGGTTGCCGGACCGAAGTTGAAAAGAATTTGCGATTTCTCGCAATTTCTTGGCCAGGCGGGACTTCTTAGGGGACAGAACTGGAGCGCTTGCCACGCCGGAGCTTTCAGCGTAGGCGGGTTGGACGTACGTTTTGCTCGAAAATGAAATCTCGATACGACATCGTCATCCTTGGGGCGGGTCATAATGGCCTGGTGGCGGCGGCCTACCTGGCAGGCGCGGGCTTGAGCGTCCTGCTCCTGGAAAAGAACGATTACATCGGCGGCGCCACGACCTCGCAGAAGGTGTTCCCTGACTACGACGCCCATCTGTCGCGCTATTCTTATTTGGTCAGTCTCTTCCCGGAGAAAATTATCCGCGATCTGGGGTTGAAGCTCGAGTTGCGTCGGCGTTCGACGGGGTCGTTTACACCGTACGTGAAGAACGGCCGCCACGATGGATTGCTCCTGAGCAACGTCTCGGAAGAAGCCAGCCGCCAATCGGTCTTTGAATTAACCGGAAATCAAACAGAGTTCGAGCAGCTGAAAAAGTTTTATGGTCTGTCGCGGATCTTCGCGGAAAATGTCTGGGACACGATGCTCGAGCCGCTGGTCGCGAAGGACGATTTCCGGCGTCGCTTTGACGTCGACGACGCGCATCGCGAAGCCTGGCGCAGTCTCGCGGAGGAGCCGCTAGGGCGCGCGGTCGAGCGCTATTTGCAGGACGATCTGATGCGCGGCCTGGTCTTTACGGACGCGAAGATCGGCGTCTTCACGCATCCGCATGATGAGACGCTCCTGCAAAACCGTTGTTTCCTCTACCACCTCATTGGCAACAAGACCGGCGAATGGAAAGTGCCCGTGGGCGGGATGGGCAGCGTGGCACGCGAGCTGGAACGGGCGGCCCGGCAGCGAGGCGCCGAGATGTTGACGCGCGTCAGCATCCGCGCTCTCGACCTGGCGGGGAAGAAGCGGAGTGTCGAGTTTGAGTTGGACGGGAAGAGCCAGACGGTCGAGGCGCGGTTTCTCCTGGTGAACTTTGGGTTGAACGTGCTGGCGAAGTTGCTCGGCCAACCCTATCAGCCGGACGCAACGGATGAAGGTTCCGTGTTCAAGATCAACATGCTCCTGCGGCGTTTGCCGAAGCTGAAAGCAACTCGTTACGCGGAGACGGAAGCGTTCTGCGGCACATTTCATATCGACGAGGGCTACGAGGAAATGAGCGCGAGTTACCGACAGGCCTCGGCGGGTCGGCTGCCGGAAAAATTACCCTCCGAGGTTTATTGCCACACGCTCACCGACGACAGCATTCTCTCTCCGGAACTGCGCGCGCAGGGTTTCCAAACCATGACGCTCTTCGGCCTCGATACGCCATGGCCGTTGTTCGCCGAGGATAATGAGACGATGCGGCTTCGCGCCCAGGAAAAATTTGTGAAGGGATTGAACGGCTGGCTGGCGGAGCCGCTGGAAGATTGCCTCGCGGTGGCCCGGGACGGCAGTCTCTGTATCGAAGGCAAGAGTCCCGTGGATATCGACGAAGCGCTGGGCCTTTACCACGGCAACATCTTTCAAACCGCGCCGACCTTCCCATTCGCCAACCGGAAAGAACAAGCCGGCACGTGGGGCGTCGAAACGGAATACGAGAATCTGTTCCTGTGCGGCTCGAGCGCGCAACGCGGCGGCGCCGTCAGCGGCATTCCCGGTCACAACGCCGCGAAGAAGGTGCTCGAAGCGATAAAGGTGTAGACGCTCAGCGCGGCGAGCACCTGTTGTTTGCGCGACGAAGCTGCCGGTCGGAGGGACGTGCTTCTGCACGTCCCACTTCGAGATTGGAACGCGATCACTTCGAAAGAATGGGACGGGCGGAAGCCCGTCCCTCCGAGAAATTTTGCGCGGCGCAATTAGAGTGGCTTAAGTTTTCGTGTGGCCGATCGGATGTCCCGGAGGGACGTTGGAAATTAGCCGGTGGCACCAGCCACCGGGCTCTGCCTCCAAGACGACACCGCCCCGGGAGGGGCGGCGGATCATTGCACGACACCCGTGTTCCGTCGCCCTTACCGGGGCTGGTTCCGTTTACGCGAACGATCCGGTGGTTGGGCACCACCGGCTAATGTCCGATGTCCCTCCGGGACAAATCAACGGCAATGCTTTTATTTAACCGCAATTAATCCGGGCGAATGGGATCTTTGCTTTTCGAGGGCTCGGCCGGCGAACTCTGTGCGGTCGGGGCCGCAGCGGTCTCGGGCGTTGTCGGGGCAGCCGGCGGGAAAAAGATCCAATAGCCGATGGCCAGCGCCACCACCGAAAAGAAAACGACGGTGAGCAACGTACTGCGGGGTTGCACTGGGGTCAGCCGAACATCTTCGCCGGCCATCCGCCCTCTCGGGATTTTGAGATCGGTTTTGGGTTCAGAAAACATGGGGCTGCGGCACATCGTTTTCGATGTGAAAAAGTCGCATGCCTCCAAGGGAAGCTGCTGCCGCGCCAAACCCAGATTTTTTCTGGGCAGGCGCGATTACAGTTGCGGTTCGCAACGCTCGCGCTCCAATGAGAAACGTGGTCGCCGCCGACCGGGGTCGACGATCCCGCCCTACAGAAGGGAGCTTACTCCGTGCGCTAGGGTCCGCCGCTGTAAACTTCAACTACGCCAACGCCAGTGCTGTTGTTTCGTCCCGCGAGTAGCACGGTATAAAGGCCCGGCGGTAGGGCTGTGGCTATGCCGGCTTCCAATTGGCTTGTTGGTGCGAGACCCGCATCAGTTAGGTCCGTCGCTTGAGTGGGATCATCCTGCCAGTCGTTGTTCGAGATGAGAAGCGCTGCGTTACCATCGCGCAACTCCAGCGTTGGATCAGCCAGCGCATTGGGCACACCAAGGGCGGTTAGGCTGGGGCCGATTCCGCGCACCACGATACCGCCATCGCCGCCGTGGCTGCCCATGATAAAGCCGGCGATGACGATGTTGTCACCCGTGCCGACAAGAGCTCGCGTACTAATGTTGGCCAGTTTTGAGTCTGCTCCGGGATTGAGGTCGTAGACTTCTACCAAGGCGACCCCGGTGTTGTTGTTGCTGCCTCGAATGATGGCCGTATACGCTCCGGGAGGTAATGTGGCATCGATCGCTGATTCGAGATTGTTGGTCGGCGCGAGGCCAGTGGCGATGATCGCCGCCTCCTGCGCCGGGTCGTCTCTCCAGTTGTCGTTGGTGATCGTGCCAAATGGGGACGGACTGTGCAGTTCCAACACTGGGTCAGCCAGGGCATTCGGGACACCGAGTTGGCTCAACGAGGGTCCGATGGCTCGAATGACCACGTGTTTGGGCGCCGTTCCCGTGATGATAAATCCGCCGATTCCCACATTGTCACCGGTCTGCGTAAGCACACGAGTTGAGATATTCTGCGGTTCGGCGGTATCGATCGATGCATCAAGTGCGATCTCGAAGGTCTCCGGATCTCCCTGGACAGTCCAGGCCAGGGGCTCGGTAAACTGGAATGAAACGACGCCGTTTGGATGTGTCACGAGCTTAAATTGTTTGCCTGCGAAGATACCGGTGAGATGCGCGTTAATTTGAGGCTCCTGATCTCCGTTCCGAAGTCCCGAGAGTTCGACTGTTCCGGTCAGGCCGCCGTCCGCCGTGAGGCTCGCCGCCAGCACGGTGGGGAGACCGGGAGCTATCTCCGAGGGATCGACTTGGAGGAAACTGTCCGGAGTCCACCTGACCTCAACGTCGCCGGCCACGGAAGTGGGCAGCCAGGTCTGGTTAACGTAATATGATGTGCCCGGCTCGCCCGGCACGGGCGGTGGCGTTGGGGTCGGGGTCCCTTGAGGACTCGAATTATCTTGCTCGCCACGAGCGGCCGGCCGGTCGCGCCCGCTGTGGTGGTGAGCATGCCCATCACCGGCGTTGCACCGCACGTAATTGTTTCCAAACTGCTCATGTGCGATGCAATACTTGTTATTCCTGCGTCGTTCGACATGCGCAACTCCGCCGTGCCCAGTAGAACTCGACGATAGTCCGGGGTAAAGGTAGACCCGGGCGTGCATGTCGCCAGCCTGGGTAGATGATACGTTACCAAACACGAGCGCGCCGAGAAGGACGAGCAAGGCCAGGCACTTTACCCATGAGGCAACCGAACGCGCATAGGCATGGGAGAGTTTTTTCGCATTTGTTTTCGCGGTTGAAATTTCGCGAGGTGCGACATCCATGTCGGTGAACGTTGAATAGTGAATTGGTTCGAATATCAGGATTTTCATGGTTGCCTTGTTGGTCAGGGGGTGGCTCTAAGGGTTGACGGTATGTCTGCGGGGTCCTTTTTCGGGCAAACCAGATCGCGGAACAACGGGCCAAAAGTTTGGAATTTGCGCTGTTTATTGTGTTCCTGGTCCGTCTCCTATGCCTGCAAGCTGCTCCGCCAGGTAACCGGTGCGAGACCTGTCGCCGCTTTGAATGCAAGACGAAACCTGTCTGCGCTCGTATACCCTACGGCATAGGCAACATCGGATACGCGACGGGTCGGGTCGCTTAAAAGCTCTCTTGCTTTTTCGAGCCGTAGCCGAGTGAGGTAACTCTTAAAAGGAATGCCGATTGTGCGCGAGAACAGGGCACAAAGGTAGGCCGCGTTGAATTCCAGATTGCAGGCGCATTCTTTCAAAGTGATCGGACGTGTGTACTCCTTTTCGATGTAGTCCAGCATGCGGTGAACGAGTTGCTCGGTGTGAGACTCATCTTTCGACCTGCTGGCTGCTCTCAGGATTCCAGGCAGTTTCCGATTTAGTTCCGATCGTAGCCTCGTTTCTTCGTGGGCGTGTTCCGCCGCCTGTTGGTGTGTTTTCGTCAGGTCCATGTTTCGGAGTTCCAACGCAGTGGCAGTGGCCACACACCTAACGAATAAGCGCAATAGCGTCGCCGCCGTGCTAAATTGTGCGCGGGACGACTTCCTCATGGACTTGCTGCTCCTCAACAGAAGCGCGAAGCCGATGATCATATCGTCGACGACGATCGGTAATCGAAACTCGAACGCATATCCGGGCGGCGTCCTAGCGGACGTCCACACGACGTGACAACGTAAATTTGCCGTCTTGGGCACCAACGTTCGAGGCAAGGTCTGCCAATGCTTGTGGGCAAGTCGTCGGTACTTGTTTACCCGGATCGCATCTTCCGGCGACGCTTCGGTGCGCGCGGAACCTAACGGAAGTCGATGCCGCCTGGCTTTGGCGCCGGACCTGGCATTCATCAGCGGGTGCCTTAATCTTCTACCGTGGAAATGCCCTGCGTCGGCTTCAACGATGAGACTCCTGCCGGCGCTGATCCGGGGGTAATTCCATGGGGGGGGAGGCAGCTGCATTACAGCCTAAGTGGCCGTGCTCTGCAACCGGAAAGCGGTCAACCGGGTAAGCGCGTTACTCGTGGTCTCCGCCGACACCGGAAGTTTAACCTGCCGCAGCAGGCGCCGAGAAGATATCCCTTGCAATCGTAAGTCACTGGTCATCCAACGGCCTAACCAGGCAGTGCATCCGACCGCCAGCAAACGTGCCGTCTACGCGTCGCGGTTTTGCCATACCGTCATTGGTCGCATGGCTTTCTTCTCAGGATTCGCGGCGGTTGATCTTGCGTCTCCTTAGATGTAAGCGCATGCATCATCCTACTGCCATTTCTTATCCTCACTGCATGTGTTGCTATCTGGTTCCCTCTCGTGGCCCGCCTCGAACGGCTCCTGCGCACGCGACAGCCCGAGGTCTATCATTCGCTGGGCCGTCCGGCATTGATTCTTAACAACACGGTCAAGAACGGCTGGGCCTTCTTGCGCTTTCTCCTCGGCGGACATTTCCAGGAAATCGACGACCCTGAAATCGTGCGGTTGTGCCGTCTCATGCGCGTTTTCGCCATCTGCTATCTCGTGTTTTTTATCGTCGTCGTCGTTTTTGGATTCGCTTCCGGCACTTTTTCTTCGTCACCTTGACGCCATCATGAACCGTTCATGCCGCAACTGTTCAGTCATTGTTTTCGCGATCGCCGTCTTCATCACTGCCTCAGCCGTGGCCGAGACGCCGGGATCCGGAAAATCATCCGGCGGAAAGCTTCGCCGTTGGACGAACCTGCCTTGGAATCATGTGGATTTCCCGCTGTTCTCGCTTTTTGGTCCTTTCGAGCACAAACCTGACGTCCTGGCCGTTGCGAAGGCGATCCGGAGCAAGAGCGCTTTTGATGTCTATGGCTTCCGCGAGGTGATTTTGGCCGACGATGACAAAGGGATCACGATCGGGCTGGACGATCAGGATCGCCGGCAATTGAAGACCTTGGCGCAGAAGGACAAACGGCGATGGTTTGTCGCGGCCGCTCCGCCAAAGGATTTCTTCGTCGGTGAGTTTGCTGTTGCAGTTGTCTACATGACTCCTTCCATGGCGGACGGACAGATCACCTTTAAGCATCCGGAATGCGGTTCCATCGCCCGGAGTCTTCGGCGGCGATTTCGCATTGAGGAGTTCCGGTTAACCCCCCGGTGATATCATGGATTATCCAAAAGAAGGCTCCAGCTCGCTCGACGATTACTCGGACAAGAGCATTCCACACGCCGAGCGGGCTCGGCGTTCTGAAGGGACCTGATCGATGACGCTTCGCTACCGGTCAGCGCGTCGTCTGACAGTCGTGTTGCAAATCATCGCTTCGTTGATCGCACTGGTTCTCACCCTTCCGTCCTTCATTCTCATTGTATTATTCCACACGCCGTCGCGGGACCTCATTCCATCAGACACTTTCCACGCCTTCCGGCGGTTCTTCTTTGCCGGACACACGCTTCGGCCATTTATCTTGCGCTCCTCTCTCCCGGCCGGCACCAGCATCCGCGAGGACCGTGACCTAAACATTTAACCAGGCGACGCTGCCATGAATCGTGTGCTGATCATTTTGTGGGTGGCTGCGGTCTTCGGCTATGCCGGGTTCGCGATCATTCAGCGAATTAGGAAAAGAGATTCTTTCCGCCAGGTGGGTTCTGACGGTGCGGCAAGCCCTCACGGTGAATCGAGAAGGTGTGATGACCTGGCTGCTCTGGATGGCGATGGCGGCAATGGCGGAGATGGTGGAGGCGGCGACGGCGGTGGAGGAGATGGCGGTGGCGGAGATTGAAGAACCACGATTTTAAAGCGGGTTAAGTAAAGGTTTAACCGTTATGTGGGAGGAAGTTTCTGGGGTAGGGTGGGCATCTTGCCCGCCGAGCGCGGCATCCTGCCGCGGTGGCTTTGGATTTCGCCTTGGAAGTTCGTTCCGGCGAGACGCCCGCCCTACCCGAGACCGAACTGATCGCTGCGCCGCCCATGTTTGCGGTTGCACACCCGACCCGTTTTGCGGACGCTCGCGGTCATGAAGGAAGTTCCGATGAGCGACGCCGCGGTGCCGGACCCGAAGACGCCGATTCCCCGGCAGATCCGTTACATCATCGGCAACGAGGGTTGCGAGCGCTTCAGCTTCTACGGCATGCGCAACATCCTGACGGTGTTCCTCGTTACGTCGCTGCTCACGTACCTGCCGGAGGGGGACCGCCCGGGCGCGGCGAAGGATGTCTTCCACACCTTCGTCATCGGCGTTTACTTTTTCCCGCTGCTGGGCGGCTGGCTGGCCGACCGTTTCTTTGGCAAATACAACACGATCTTCTGGCTGAGCCTCGTTTACTGCCTCGGCCACCTTTGCCTCGCGCTCTTCGACGACAACCGCACCGGCTTCTACACGGGCCTCGCGCTCATTGCCCTCGGCTCGGGCGGCATCAAGCCGTGCGTGGCCGCGTTTGTCGGCGACCAGTTCGACCAGACCAACAAGCACCGCGCCAAGGTGGTGTTCGATGCGTTCTACTGGATCATCAATTTCGGCTCGTTCTTCGCCTCGCTCCTCATGCCGATTTTCCTGCGGAGCTACGGCGCAAGCGTGGCCTTCGGCATTCCCGGTGCGCTCATGTTCATCGCCACCGTGATTTTCTGGATCGGCCGCAAGCAGTATATCCTGGTGCCGCCGGCGCCGCCGAATCAGCATTCGTTTCTCAACGTCTCCCGCACGGCGCTAGCCTCCGGCACGAGCGGCCGCGTCCTCGCGATCGCGGGCGCGGCAGGGGCGATCGTCTCTTTCCTGCTCATCCCGAAGTTTGGTTTCGTTATCGCGGCCTGCCTGGCGCTGGTGTCGGTGATCGCGTTCGGCGGGCTCGGCGTCTGGCTGCAGCTCGAGGCGGCGCGAAGCAGGCATCCCGACGAAGCCATCGAAGGCGTGCGCGCGGTCTTGCGCGTCCTGGTGCTCTTCGCGCTCGTCACGCCATTCTGGTCGCTCTTCGACCAAAAAGCTTCGACCTGGGTGTTGCAGGCGGACGCGATGACGAAGCCGGCCTGGTTTCAGTCGTCGCAAATGCAGGCGCTCAATCCGCTGCTCGTCATGTTGCTCATTCCGTTCAACAACCTCGTCCTTTATCCGGCCCTGAAACGGTTCGGCTACGAGATGACGGCGTTGCGGCGGATGACGGCCGGCATCGCTTTTTCCGGACTCTCATGGGTCGTGGTGGGCGGCATGCAAGTGGTGCTCGATGGCGGCAGCTTGTTCTCCATTACCTGGCAGGTGCTGCCATACGCGTTGCTCACCTTCGGCGAGGTGCTGGTCTCCGCCACGGGCCTTGAGTTTGCCTACAGCCAGGCGCCGCCGGCGATGAAGGGTGTGCTGATGGCCTTCTGGAATCTCTCCGTCACGATCGGCAATCTCTGGGTGCTCGTCGTGAATGCCGGCGTGAAGAACGACACCGTCATCGACTTCATCAAATCGAGCGGATTCGGGCTGACCGCGTTTCAGATGTTCTTCTTCGCCGCGTTTGCGTTCGCGGCCGCCCTCGTTTTCGGTCTTGTCGCCCGCACCTACCGGGTAGCGGACCATTACCGGAAAGCGTAACTCGAATGGAACGGGTGAGACGCCCGCCTGCAGCGCTATGCGCAGCATTGGAGTGACATAGACGGCACAGCCGCGAGGGTAGCGGAGAGCATTCGCTCGCTTGCGCGCATTCGATCGAACGGATTAGGCTTGCCGTGCCCGGTCCGCGTTGATAAAGGGGAGCGCAAATGTTCCTTTCACCCCCACCATGCCTCACCAAGTCGTGATAGACGAAAGAATGTTCGCCTAATTCTCGTTAGGCCCGCACCACCGGTGATAACCATGGATGGCAAGTCGCAAACTCCCGTCGATCCAGACAAGATCAGTGATCGAAGTCGAGCTTCTGGGTTTGATCTTCTCAAGAGCTTGGTAGCTCTCAGTACGGGGAGTGTCGGCGCATTCTTCTTCGCACTTACCAGGCGGCTCGATCCCGAGTTGTCCAGGGCTGAGAAATGGACCCTTATCATCGCAATTTGCCTCATGGTCGCCGCGGTCGCTGCGGGATTGGTCGCTTGGGCCGCCGACGCGCTCTTCTACAAACACTGGGCAGACGTACTCCGCGGGAAAGAGGGTTCATCCAGCGATCGGCGGGAGCGGATGAAGAAGCGGCGGCAAAAGCTCATTGTTGTGCTGGCGACGTGCTTTTTCGGTGGCGTGCTCGCCGCTGGAGCATTCGGCGTCCTGCGTGTCCTGCACCGGCCTAACCGGGCGATGCAGCGAACCGCGAGCAAGCCTGCGACTGACGCTTCGGGTGTTTGCCATCCACACTTTGGCTGCGTGGTACGCTTTAGCGGGCTCGCGGTCGCTGATCTTGTGTCTCGTTAGACTTCCATATCGCGCTGACTCCGTTCCATTCAACACACTAATCATCACAAAAATGGGAAACGCATATCTCCAACTTTTCACTGTCCCAGTCCGTTACCTGAATGGCACACAAGGTCAGGCGCGAGCGGAAGGCAATAACGCGACTTGGATGTGTCCATGCGGAGACCCTATTCCGATTATTGGGCGCTGCTATTACGCATACGGCCACATTCCACACACTATTCATGATGTGCCCGGATGCGGACGCCGGTATCGGGTGTTTCCGAACGCCAACAGGCAGACTGACCGCGTTGAAGAATACTGAACCCACGCGATGAAGCGAACGGCCGACCGCTGCACGCAACACTTTCACTCCCAGCGACGCGCGGTCCCACGCCCGCAGCGCTACCGCGCAGCGGTTGCGGGCAGGTCGTCCGCCGTCGCTCATCTTGTTCGTTAGATTTCTCCCTCACCCGAATACAAACAACGCGTTTAAGTACAATCATGAGCCCAAAGTCATCAAAGCCTGTCCTCATTTGCGCATTTGGAATACTCGCCGCGTTCTTCATGCCGTGGTTACAGTTCCTCGGCGCAGGCATGTCAGGGTATCAGCTCGGCCAGCTGGGCTCCTACGGCAATTGCGCATGGGCGATTCCGCTTCTCGCCGGTGCTGCAATCTTGATCAGCTTTGCCGGCGGCAACAACAGAGGTATCGGCGCTATAGCTGGCATTGTGCCGCTAGCAGGTTTTGTTTATATGCTAATTAGTTTGACCGTCGATTCCAGCTCCGGTATTAGCATGTTCTTATTCGGTAGGAGAGGTGCCGCAAGCTTCGGCGACGTACTGGGAGCCGTAGGGCAGTTTTGTTCCATCGGAGTCTTTCTTACTCTCCTCTTCAGCATTGCCATTATCGTTGCATCGGCTACGCCGTCGCATGGAGTCACGTCGGATTCCAACCCGGCGGTATAACCAACACTAAAAGGTATGAACACAACCCGACTTAAAGTTCTCTTCATAATACTCGCCGTCACCATAAGCAGATTTGCCGCGACCTATGCCGAGGACGCGCAGCAATCATCAACCCCCGCGAAGACGGGTGCGGAGACCTACAAGAGACTTAAGGATACTCTCAAGCCAACGGATTTCCGAACGGTCAAAGAATGGCAGAAGGGTCAAAACTATGAGTTTCGTGGCTTTCGAGTAGATGTATCAGGCGACTCCAACGGTGCTATGTCTGTCGCCGATCCAAAAACGGGAAAACCCCTAGCCGTCCTTACGCCTGCTCGTGCGCGGTGGCTTGGGCACGCAACGGTACGAAGAGGGATGGAGATTCAAGCGATTGGGACATTTGATTTCGAAGCCGATATACCCCTCACGAAGGGGGGCAACATAAAACTGCCCATTTTTGAGTGCAGCGGTTTCATTATTGATGGTATTTTTTATCTCACTGACCCCGATGTCTTTTCTGCTGACTTCGTCGGCCAGTATGCGCGCGAGCCTCAAGGCGAGGCTACGCTACGAATCACGAAGGAGGATGGGAAGCTTTTTCTGTCTCTGCGGGAGAAAGGGCAGTGGCAAGAACTACATGAACTCGAACCGACCTCCCCGCAGGAAGCAGAAGAAGCTTTTGGGCCCCAAGCGAAGGACGTTGTGTACGCCGGTTTTCGAAAGGGCGCGTTGGGGATTTTTCATGTTAAGAAAGGAGCAGTTCTAGGAGACGAAGAGCTGCTATCGGATTATCTGAAGATGGCCTTGTTTCACGAACCGCTTTATAAGTTACCATAACTAGCAGTGCGTTTCACCATGCGATGCGGTGGTTCTCGTTAGACCGCAGCAGAGGCATTATGCCATCGAAAGATTTCCTACGAATATTGATTGTCGCGGAGGTTGCTCTTGTGATCGTCGGCGCTGTGGTTTCGTTACTCACCGAGTCCGCGCTGCCTGAGCCACTGCGCGCTTTTTTGAAGGCTGAATCCGAGGCGGAGGTGACAGTCCGGGAAATGATAATGTTCGCTGCCGCCATTCCGCTGCTCATTCTTTTGCTCGTATCGAGCATCGGCCTTTTCTTCTTCTGGCGTCCCGCTCGCATCCTCTACCTGATTACCAGTGTAGCCGGGTTGCTTGTGACACCGTTCTTCGGCCCGTATGTGGATGCTGGATGGGGGACGACATTTGATGAAGCGGCGACGATTGTTTCCGGAGTTATTCTCGCTTTGATTTACTTTTCGTCCCTGAAGGAGTTGTATGAGAAGCCGAAGGTTGTCGGCTAACAATGCGCTTCAGCGAACCCGACTGTTCTGCGGCAAGACTGAAGGACGGTCTCTTTCGAAATTGAGCGTTGGACGTTGAATGTTGGACGTTCATCTTCGTCCCGTTGCTCGGTCGCCCGCCCGATTCTGCAAAATTGGGCTTGCCGTACGTGGTTCGCCTTGATAAGAGGGGCACGATTTCCCTTTTTACCCCAGCCATGCCCCTATACCAACGCCGAAATAGGCGAACAACGAAAGCCTTAAAGAGGACTTACACCCAACTGCGTTGGGCCATTCTCCGCCTCACCTTTAAGCGATGTCCTTAAACCTACTATGTCCGAAGATTCCGGCATAATTAGACAACTAGAAGACAACCTGGCAAAGCTCAGAGCTGAGTATGCTGGTTCGTGGGCGTTGCACACCAAGGACGATTTTGAACTGGGTTTCGCTAGGGAGATCAAGACCGACCTTCAAAGCACACTCATGAAATGGGCCGTCGGGGCCGTCGTTTTGCTTTTTGGCGCCGGCGCCGTTTTCATTAAATATTCCGTCAGTCAAACATTCCAGGCGGAGAACGAAAGGCTTGTTAAGGAATTTTACCGTAAGTATGAGGCTCAATTAGACCTTCTACGTGATAACTTCGAGTGGCGGCGATTTCATGATTATGGAAAGGATTATGTCTATTTGGCGCAGCTCTATTTTGATTCGCCTGTCGAGTCGCCTTTAAAGGCTAAGAAAGTGACCGAAAACCTTGTAGAAGCGGAAAAATATTTCAGAAGCGCGCTTCAGCACGGGGACATGCACGCGTCGACGTACTGGGAATTGGCGGAACTGCTGTTTACGTATCCTCAGCAGTACCAGGTCTCGTCACGTATCGACGCCATCCGGGCGATTTCTCAATACGAACAGGCGGGCTTGCGTTATACGAAGGTGGAAATCGACAAGGGCTGGAGAGCCGAAGTGTATCTTCGATCGGCAGAAGCGTGTCTGTATCTAGCAGACGCGAATCACTCACCCGCCGATAACCGTGCGAGGGCCAAGGAGTTCTTGCTGAAGGCGAATACTGACTACGCGAATCTTAAGGACCAGACAGCCACGCGAGATCGAAAGAATATTGATCGCGTGAACGAACTGTTATCCGCACTGCGATGACTGGGCCAAACCAGATTTAGATGAGAACGCGGAGAGATGCGGCATTCGGGATTCGAAGTCTGTCCCCGGCGGGAATCGAACCCGCATTTAAGGTTTAGGAAACCCTCGTTCTATCCGTTGAACTACGGGGACGGGACGAGGACGAACGTCGAACGTCGAACGCCGAACGTCCAACGCTGAATTTCAGAAAAGAGATGGACTCAGGACGTTGCGTGGAGTGAAATTCGCCGATCATGGACGAAGTGTTGAAGCAAAGACACCTGGAGACGTTGGGAGGCAAGCGATCGTGGAACGCGATGGATGATGCCGGTGGCGATTTCGACCGCTTCTACCGCGATTTCATCGTGCCGTTGAGAAAGCTGATGAAGGCGGGCTTTTTCAAACGCCTGACCGAACACGAATCCTACTACGGGGGCGCACGGAGGTTTGATCGCGCGGATATTATTGGCGCGGTCAACATCAAGGCGAAGATGGAAGGGTGATCGGATTGCAGATTGCCGATTGCAGATTTCGGGGAGTGCCGCGCGAAGGCAGTTTGGGTTGAGAAAATATGGCGGACGCCCGGTCGATGTCGGTCTATCTTGGTTGGTGCTCACGTGCAGCCCGAGATGTTTTGAAGTGAGAAAGGCGAGCTTCTTCACCTGTCTGGTTTTGCTCGTGGCGACTCTCGCTTCAACTCAGGCAGCGCCGCAGAGGCTACTCCTGAACGAGCCGCTCGAAAAATATGGTGACCCGCCGGCGCCGTTCCCGTTGTGGGGAACAGGGGTTTCGCCGGGAATGGTTTTGCAGGAAGGGCCGTTTACGAGCCGTCAGGTTAACGTCAACGGGACAGGCCAGAACATCACGGGCGACGCGGCGAACGAACCCTCCATTGCGGTGGACCCTACGAACCACAACTGGATGGTCATCGGCTGGCGACAGTTTAACAGCGTTACTTCCAACTTCCGGCAGGCCGGCTGGAGTTGGACGAACAATGGCGGCACGACCTGGACCTTCCCCGGCGTGCTCGAGAACAACGTTTTCCGCAGCGACCCGGTGTTGGCCTCCGATGACACGGGACGTTTTTACTGGCTCAGCCTCCTGGAGACATATGACGTTACCCTGTGGCGCTCGCTCAACGGCGGCCAGAATTTCACGAACATCGGACCTGCGAAGGGGGGCGACAAGCAGTGGTTCGTGGTGGATAACACGAACAGCAGCGGTCACGGATTCCTTTACCAGTTTTGGGATTACGCGAGCCCTTTCGCCCCCAGGGAATTCAGCCGTTCCACCGACGGCGGGTTCACCTGGATGGACCCGATCGACGTTCCCAATGCTCCCCAATGGGGAACGCCCGACGTGGACTCGAACGGCACCCTCTTTTTCGGCGGCGTAACTCAATCCTTGACCCAGTTTTGGTGCATCCGTTCGACCGATGCAAAGAACGGCGCCGTCATCCCAACCTTCGACCAAGTCACCGAAGTCAACATGGGCGGCGTCATCTCTTACTTTGACACGGTGAATCCGGAAGGACTGATCGGGCAGGTTTTCCTCGCGGTGGACCGTTCGGGCACCAGCTCTAATAACAATGTTTACATGCTGGCGAGCGTGCAACCGACCGGCTTCAGCACCGGGAGCGACGTGATGTTCGTCCGCAGCACGGACAGCGGACTAACCTTCAGCGCGCCTAAGCGGGTCAACGACGATCCGATCAATCACAGCAAATGGCATTGGTTCGGGACGCTAGCGGTCGCGCCGAATGGGCGCATCGACTCCGTTTGGCTTGACACGCGCAACGCAGCGAACAACACCGATTCGCAGCTCTTCTATTCCTACAGCCTGGACGCGGGCAATACCTGGTCGCCCAATGTCGCGGTAAGCGTCCCGTTCAATCCGTTCCTCGGTTATCCGAATCAGAATAAGCTGGGGGATTATATGACAATCGTTTCGGACAATACCGGAGGCGATGTCGCGTATGCCGCCACGTTTAATTCCGAGCAAGACGTTTACTACGTGCGCGTCGCCCCGGGTGTAGGACCGACACCTCCCTGCACCAATGATACCTGGACCGCCACCAATACCAGTAGCGCGCCCAGTGCTCGGGCCGGACACACCTCAGTCTGGACCGGCAGCGAAATGATCGTATGGGGTGGGCAGGGGAACCTTGGTGTCTACGCAAACACCGGCGGGAGATACAATCCAGCCACCGATAGCTGGGCACCCACCGGCATTACCGAAGCGCCCAGTGCTCGAGCCTGGCACACGGCAGTCTGGACCGGCAGCGAAATGATTATTTGGGGTAGCTATCCAGGCGCCGCAAACACCGGTGGGAGGTACAATCCAGCTACCGATAGTTGGACTGCAACGAGTCTTACCAATGCCCCGGCTGGCCGGTCCGGGCACACGGCAGTGTGGACTGGCAGCGAAATGATTGTCTGGGGCGGACTTGATGGAAGTGGCACGTATTTAAACACGGGAGGACGGTACAACCCCGTCACGGATAGCTGGACAGCAATGAGTACAACCGCCGCCCCCACCGGCCGAGACGCTCACAGCACGGTCTGGACTGGCAGCGAGATGATCGTGTGGGGCGGAACGAGCAATATCACCTTTAATACGAACACCGGCGGTCGTTATAATCCGAGCACGGATAGCTGGACGGCAACGAGCACTGTCAACGCCCCCAGTGCCCGGCTCAGACACGGAGCCGTCTGGACCGGCAGTGAAATGATCCTATGGGGTGGGACGCACAACGATGGCGGTTTCGAAAATACTGGAGGGAATTACGATCCTGGCACGGATAGCTGGACGCCAACAAGTACGACCAACGCGCCCAGTGCTCGATCCGGGCACACTGCAGTCTGGATCGGCAGCGAAATGATCATGTGGGGAGGAGGCGCCTCAGGCGACACCGGAGGGAGGTACTATCGCGCCGTCGATAGTTGGACACCGACCGCCACCACCGGTGAGCCCATTAGCCGGGGCGGGCAAACTGCAATCTGGAGCGGTAGTGAAATGATCGTGTGGGGTGGATCACGGAGTGACGTCCCACGACCTTCTGGTTTGATTCCTCCGGCGCTCCCGAACTACCTTAATAGCGGCGGGAGGTACTGCGCACAACAACCGCCACCGACTGTGTCGCCGACGCCTACTCCAGCGACACCTACACCTTCACCAACTCCTGGGACACCAACACCAACACCGACCCCAGGGACGCCGACACCTTCTCCAACGCCGACAGCAACCCCAAGTCCCACACCGGCGGCGCAGGCCCTTAACCTTTCGACCCGGATGCGCGTTCAGACGGGCGACAATGTAGGCATCGGAGGTTTCATCGTTACAGGAACCAATACTAAACATGTCCTTATCCGGGCCATCGGACCTTCCTTGACTGACTTCGGTGTCCCGAATGCCCTGGCCGATCCTGTGCTCGAGCTGCACGGCCCCGAGGCATTTGTCACCATCACAAACGACAACTGGAGAGACGACCCGGTACAGGAGGCTCTGATCAAGGCCACTGGCATTCCACCCACGAACGATTTTGAAGCGGCGATCGAGGCAAGACTGGTGCCAGGAGCTTACACCGCGATTGTCAGCGGCAATGGCAACACCTCAGGCGCGGCCCTGGTGGAAGCGTACGACCTTAACCCGGAAGCAAACTCGAAGCTGGCCAATATTAGCACGCGGGCCCTGGTCGGCACCGGTGACAACATTGTCATCGCGGGTTTCGTGCTGGGCGGCAACATCGGCGCTGACAGAGTCGTCGTCCGCGGTATCGGCCCCAGCCTGTCGGCGACAGGTGTGCCTAACGCACTGGCCAATCCGACGCTGGAGCTACGGGACAATAACGGAGCGCT
The DNA here is from genome assembly GCA_035556975.1 of Chthoniobacterales bacterium. Classification (GTDB taxonomy): domain Bacteria; phylum Verrucomicrobiota; class Verrucomicrobiia; order Chthoniobacterales; family UBA10450; genus AV80. The sequence continues at coordinate 14,437 of DATMEN010000033.1, read as the reverse complement.
CGTGGTCGCAAATAACGACTGGCAGGATGATCCGGCTCAAGCGGCGGAACTCATCGCCGCCGGCCTGGCGCCGACAGACAACCTCGAGTCTGGCATAGCGGCAACGCTGTCACCAGGCCTTTACACGGCGCTGCTGGCGGGGCTGAACAACGGCGCCGGCATTGGAGTAGTCGAAGTCTACGACCGCGGCGCGCCATAGCGAAACCGGAAACCGGAAAGATTCGCTGCCACGATCTTTCCCATATCCGCAATCCGCTTTCCGGTTTCGGAATGCTCTTGTGATTGGAGAAGCGGAGGATACCTTTCGCGATTGTGATTTCCTCCCGGGACGGCCAACAGAAAAACCCGATTCCAATGAAAAACAAATTGCTGCTCGTCATTCTCCTTTCTCTCGTTTACCACCCGTCGATCGTGGATGCGAAAAAAGCTGACGCAAACTCATCTCCGGAACCGAGTCCCAGACGGACTCGCGTCGTGAAGCAATACACGATCGAGCAGTTCATGGGAACGACGCGCCTCGGCGGGAGCTCGTTTTCGGCCGATGAGAAATCGATTCTTTTTCACAGCAACAAGACCGGCATCTTCAACGTTTACGCCCAGCCCGTAGTGGGCGGGGCGCCGACGCAGCTGACCAATTCGACCAAGGAAAGCACTTATGCGGTCTCTTACTTTCCCGCGGATGCGCGGTTCCTTTATCGATACGACAAAGGCGGGAACGAGAACGAGCACCTTTACCTGCGGGAACTGGATGGGACCGAGCGCGACCTGACCCCGGGCGATAAGACCAAGGCCCGCTTCCTCGATTGGAGCCACGATCGGAAGTCGTTCTTTTTCTCCACGAATGCGCGGGACGCGCGTTACTTCGATATCTTCGAAATGAACATCGCCGACCTGAAACCGGCGCTCCTTTACAAGGACGAGACGGGCTACGAGTTCGGCGCGATCTCGAGCGACAAGCAGTTTATCGCTTTCGAAAAGACGGGCGGCTCGCAGGCGGATTCGGATGTTTATCTCTACGATACGGCGACAAAAAAGATGAAGCATCTGACGCCGCATAAAGGTGACGTGGCCAACGCGCCGGCAGCGTTCGACCCGAAATCAAAATACCTTTATTTCCTCACCAACGAAGGCGGTGAGTTCATGTATATCGCGCGTTACGACTTGAAAACGGGCAAGCGCGAGGTGGTGGAGAAAGCGCCGTGGGACGTGGCCTACACCTTCTTTTCGCAAAACGGCAAGTATCGTGTCGTGGCCACGAACGAGGACGCGCGGACGAAGATCAAGATTTACGAGGAGGCCACCAAGGCACTCGTCCCGCTGCCGGTTCTCCCGGATGGCGATATCACCGGGGTCAAGATCTCGCCGAGCGAAACCAAGATGGCCTTCTACCACGATGGCCCGCGCTCGCCTGCGAGCCTGTTTGTTCATGACTTTGTCAGCAAGGAAACGACGAAACTGATGGAAGGCCTGAACCCGGAAATCAACCCGGCCGATCTCGTCGTATCGCGCGTAGTCCGCTACAAGTCTTTCGATGGGCTGGAGATTCCCGCCATTCTCTACACACCGAATGGAGCCAGCGCGGAAAAGAAATTGCCCGCGATCGTTCGGGTGCACGGCGGCCCCGGCGGTCAGGCGCGGATGCCTTACAGCGCGGCCGTGCAATTCCTGGTCAACCACGGCTACGTGGTCCTGGACGTGAACAACCGTGGCTCGAGCGGTTACGGCAAGACGTTCTTCACCGCGGACGATGGCAAACACGGACGGGAACCGTTGTGGGACTGCATCGAGGCAAAAAAGTATCTGGCGTCGCTCGAATATGTGGACCCGGCCAAGATCGGCATAATGGGCGGCTCCTACGGCGGCTACATGGTCCTGGCGGCGCTCGCGTTCAAGCCCGAGGAGTTTGGCGCCGGGGTGGACATCTTCGGGGTGTCGAACTGGGTGCGAACGCTGCAAAGCATCCCGCCCTATTGGGAAGCACAACGCAAGTCTCTCTACAAGGAGTTGGGCGACCCGACCAAGCAGGAGGCGATGTTGAAGGAGATATCGCCTTTGTTTCATGCCGACAAGATCACCAAGCCGCTCATTGTCTTGCAGGGCGCGAACGATCCGCGCGTGATCAAGCCTGAGTCTGATGAAATAGTCGAAGCCATCAAGAAGAAGAACGGCGTCGTGGAATACGTTGTCTTCGATGATGAAGGCCACGGGTTCACGAAGAAGGCGAATGAGATTCGCGCCCAAAAAAGCATTCTGGATTTTCTCGACAAGCACTTGAAGGGAACCGGAGCCAAGACGCCCGCACCGGCGCCGGTAGCCAACTGAAAATTGCGCGGCGAGGCAGTAACTCTATTTCTGGTCTCTTCCTGGTAAGAAGAGGAAGAGGGAGAGGGAGAGGATGAGCCGGAGGTCCCGAAAGAAAGTTCGGCTTGCGAAGCCCGCGGAGCATCGCGTCGCGTCGCTCCAGGGGGGTGGAACGGAGGAGAATTGGGTTTGGGGCCTGCTCCTGGCGGCCGCGACCATCCTTGTCTACCAGCAGGCATGGCATGCCGGTTTCATCTGGGACGACGACGTTTATGTCACGGAGAACAAGTTACTGACGGCGCCGGACGGTCTGAAGCGCATCTGGTTTTCTCTCGATTCGCCGTCGCAGTATTTTCCGCTGGTTTATACGACCTTCCGTCTCGAGCACGCGCTTTGGGGACTGCATCCGGCGGGCTATCATTGGGTCAACATTCTGCTTCACGCCGCCAATGCGGTCCTCGCCTGGCGGTTACTCAGGATGCTGCGCGTGCCCGGCGCGTGGCTGGCGGCGGCCCTGTTCGCGTTGCATCCGGTTCACGTGGAGTCGGTCGCCTGGATTACGGAACGAAAGAACGTTCTCATGGGGCTTTTCTTTCTGCTCTCCCTCCTGGTGTGGGTGAAGTTCGTGGAAGCTTCGGACGCGTCCCGAGCGAGGTGGAAGTATTATGGCCTCGCGTTATTTTTCTACGCCCTCGCGCTTTTCAGCAAGACCACGGCCTGCACCCTTCCCGCCGCGTTGCTCCTGATTTTCTGGCTGAAGGGTATGCGGATCGATTGGCGCCGGCTCGCGCAGATCGCGCCGTTTGTCGCGCTGGGCCTCGGCATGGGCCTGGTGACGGTGTGGTGGGAACGTCATCACCAGGGCACTCAGGGCGAACTTTTCCAGATTGGGCTGCCTGAGCGATTTCTCGTAGCCAGCCGGGCCGTCTGGTTCTATGCGGGGAAGCTCTTGTGGCCGGCGAACCTGGTCTTCAGCTATCCCCGCTGGACGATTTCCGCGGGCAACCCACTTGATTACCTTTGGCTCCTGGCGACGGCGGCGGCGGTGGCGGTGATTTGCTTTGCGAGACGTTATCTTGGCCGGGGCCCCGAGGTGGCCGCGCTGTTCTTTGCGGCGATGCTCAGCCCGATGCTGGGATTCATCATGCTTTACACCTTTCGTTATTCTTTCGTGGCGGATCATTATCAATATCTCGCCAGTATCGGGCCCCTGGCCCTGGCCGCGGCCGGAATCACGAGGGCGCTCGATGCCCTGATGAAAACGAAGCGGTTCCTAAAAAGCTTTCTCTACGGAGCTTTGTTGATGCCGCTGGGACTTCTGAGCTGGAGGCAGTGCGCGATGTACGCCGACTCGGATTCGCTTTGGTCGGCTACCCTCGCCCGGAACCCCGAGAGCTGGATGGCTCACAATAACATAGCGATCAGTCTCGTGGGCAAAGGAAAGGTGGATGAAGCCATCATTCACTACAACAAAGCCCTGGAACTGGATCCCAACTACAGCGAGGCGCACTACAACCTTGGCAACGCACTGTTGCGCCTTGGACGCGTGGACGAGGCCATCGCTCATTACCAGAAGGCTTTGCAAACCAACCCAAACAATCTTCCGGCCCACTACAATTTGGCTGGTGTCCTTGGGCAAAGCGGGCGGATGGACGCGGCGATCGATCATTACAACAAGATCCTGGAAAGAGATCCGAACCACGCCGCCGCTCATAACAATCTGGGCGTCGCGTTGGGGCGGGTCGGTCGGGTGGATGAGGCGGTGGCTCATTACCTCAAAGCCCTGGAACTCAATCCCAACAACGCGGAAGCGCACTACAACCTGGGTAACACGCTGCTGCAAACGGGACAGGTGGATGAGGCCATGGCTCGTTACCGCAAGTCCCTGGAACTCAATCCCAATAACGCCGCCGCCCACAACAAACTGGCGGGCATCTTGCGGCAAAGGGGGCGGACCGATGAGGCCGATGCGTATTCGCAGAAAGCCCTGGAAATCGAACGCCGGCGGCGCCCTTGAATCTCGCCCGCGGACCGATAGCGGACCTTCGCTGTTTTCGCAACGATCAGAAGCCTGAATTTTCGTCTTCGCGCCGGTAATTCAGCGGCTACTCTTGGCCACGCAACATGCACGCTCGAATTTTTCTCATCCGGCACGGGGCCACCGTTCTCACGGCGGAAGATCGCTTCGCCGGGGCGACGAATGTCCAACTCTCGGACGAAGGGCGTGAACAAGTGCGCCGGCTCGCCGGGCGTCTGGAAGGAGAAAACATCGCGGCCATTTACGCATCACCGCTGGACCGAACGGTGGAGACCGCCCGGATTCTGGCCAAACCGCACGGAATTGAAGTCCAAACACGCGATGGCTTGCGCGAGATTTCCCACGGCCGGTGGGAACAGATGACGCGGAAGGAAGTCGAGGAGGCGTTTCCGGATGAAGCGGCCGCGTGGGAGAAGGACCCGTACACTTTTGCGCCGGTCGGCGGTGAGAGTGGCTTGGCGGTGACAGCGCGGGCGTTACCGGTCCTGATGGATATTGTCCGGGAGCATCCCGCTTCCAATGTGCTGGTTGTTTCGCACAAGGCGACGATTCGGTTGCTGCTCAGCTCGTTGCTTGGATTCGACCCGCGCCGTTACCGCGATAACCTCGATCAAAATCCGGCCGCGCTCAATATCGTCGACTTTAAGGACGCGGTCAGCGCGCGGCTGACGCTCTTTAACGATACGTCGCACTATGCCGCGGCCGGCCTGGCGATTCCGGCGGTCCCGACGTCGCGGCTGTCGAAGGCGTGGGACGACGAGAAAAAGGGCTAAAGGAAGTACCTCCCTGGCAATTAACGAGGCTGTCATCCTGAGCGAAGCGAGGCGGAGTCGAAGGACCTCGTATTTCTGCGAGGGCGCGCCGGCGCCCGAGGTCCTCGCTGACGCTCGCGAGAGTAAGAGGTCCCTCGACTACGCTCGGGATGACAAGTAGGCGTGGCGCCCACTCGCGCTCCCCCCAAAGAAAATATATTGACTATTCTATACTTTCAGAAAAGACTGAAAGTAGATGAAGAAACAGTTGGAGAGCGATCAAAATACGCTGAATCAAACCCGCGATGGGTTCGTGACCCAGTGGGGGACAATTGGAACCGCCTGGGGAATCAACCGGACCATGGCGCAGGTCCATGCCCTTCTCATCACCTCGGCCCATTTGCTTAGCACCGATGAAATCATGGAGGACCTGAAGATCAGCCGGGGGAACGCGCATAAAAATCTGCGGGATCTGGTGAGTTGGGGGCTGGTGCGAAGCGTCGTCCGGAAGGGGGAACGCAAGGAATACTTCGAGGCGGAAAAAGATGTTTGGAAGATGTTTTGCATCATCCTGCGGGAACGGCGGCGGCGTGAAATGCGGCCGGCCCAGGCCGCCCTGCAGGAGTGCGCGACGCGCACGAAGGACCTGAAAGGCGATGAAGCCGCCGCCTTCAACAAGCAGATTCATGCGCTCAGTGATTTTCTCCAGCTCGCCGACAACGTCATCACCAAGATTTCCCGCTCGGAACAGAGCAGCATGGTGCCCTGGGCCCTGAAATTCCTGAAATGAAACGAACCCTTTTTTACGACCGGGTTTCAGCAGCTCCTGAAACCCAATGGGAGAAAAACAGCCAGCCAGCAGAAAGAAGATAAATATGACACCGATCGTTTGGACCTATTTCAGCTACCTCGTAATCAGCGTCTCGCTCACCGTTTGGGTCGCGAAAACGCTGCACAAGAACGGCAGAATTTTTCTGGTCGATGCGTTTCTCGGCAACGAGCGGCTGGCTGACTCGATCAACCACCTTCTCGTGGTGGGATTTTATCTGATCAACATCGGTTACGTGAGTCTCGCTTTGAGAGAGGGCAAAATGCCCCTCGATCTGCAAGGCGTGCTGGAAACTCTCAGCCGAAAAGTTGGCGTTGTGCTCCTCGTGCTCGGCGGCATGCACTTCTTCAACCTGCTCGTGTTTTCGAAAATGCGAAAACGCGCGCTGCTGCACCGTGCGCCACCTCCGCTGCCACCGCAGACGCAAATTCCGGTCGCCCCACAGTGAAGCGGCTCTACGTCCTGTTCGATGGCGAGTGCTCGTTGTGCGGGCGGTGCCAGGCGTGGCTTGCCCGCCAGCCGGCCTTTCTGGAGTTGCACTTCCTGCCGTTCCAGTCGCCGGAAGCGCTCCGACGGTTTCCTGGGGTCGAAGCGCTTCATCCCGAGGAACAGCTACTCGTGATCAGCGATGAAGGCGGCGTTTATCGCGGTCCGCAGGCGTGGATCATGTGTCTGTACGCGTTGCGCGAATATCGTGAGTGGTCGCGCCGGCTCGCGCATCCCGCGCTGCTGCCTTGGGCCCGCCGGTTCTGTGAGCTGCTAAGCGAGAACCGCTTCCAGGTGTCTCGATGGCTGGACGCGCTTCGCTCGCCGCCTTCACGCCAATGTGGACGAGCGGAAGCTCGGGCCAGGTAGAGGCGTCGCTTGTGAGGGGCCTCTTGATCGTTGTGTCGTTGCCAGAACGGTGGTCCCCCGGGGAATATCGATTGCGCCAGAAACGAAGAAACGCCTATCTTCGCCGGTGAAATATCCAAAGTGGCATCCACTTTTCTCCCTCGTGGCCGTGCTTGGTTGCGGCGCGGCCGCGGGAGCGAACGCCCAATGGATCGCACCCGAGGCCCAGCCAGACGCAGTGGTGGCCGCGGACGGCAGTGGCACACATAAGACCATTCAGCAGGCTGTTGACGCAGCACCCGAGAAAGGCGGGTCGCGTTTTTTCATCCGGATCAAGCCGGGCAGTTATTACGAGAAGCTGGTCGTCCCCGCGAACAAAGGACCGATCACGTTGTTCGGCGACGAGGCAAGGACCACGATCCTGACTTATGACGACTTCGCCGCGAAGCGGAACGCACAGGGACAATATCTCGGCGGGGCGAACAGCTACACCGCGAAAGTCGACGCCGGCGGTTTCGCGGCGGAGAAAATTACCTTCGCCAACACACATTGGCGCGGCGGCGGCTCCGGCAACCAGGCCATCGCGCTCAGCCTCAACGCCGACCGCGCGAGTTTCCGCAACTGCCGCCTGATCGGGAAACAGGACACGCTGTATCTGAGCGGCGGGCGGCAATATTTTGAGGATTGCTACATCGAGGGTGAGGTCGATTACATCTTTGGAGATGCGACCGCTTTTTTCGAGCGGTGCGAGCTGCACTGCGTCGGAAAATGCACCTTCATTACCGCGGCCTCGACGCCGCGGGACAAACCGGTCGGATTTGTCTTTTCGAACTGCAAGATCACAGCCAAAACGCCGGAGAAGGGAATAACCTACCTCGGCCGGACGTGGAGCCCGTTTGCCAGCGTCACATTTCTAAATACGGAGATGTCCGAGGCGATTGCGCCGAAGGGTTGGGATAATTGGGCGAACGCCGAGAACGAAAAGACCGCCCGTTTTGCCGAATACAAGAGCAAAGGGCCAGGTGCGGCGGTTAAGGAACGGGCGCCATGGTCGCGACAACTCAACGATCAGGAAGCTGCTGCCCTTACCAAGGAGAAGGTGCTCGGTTTGGAATGAAACAGCGCGCGGCCTCTCCATCCTTGCGTCTCGGGGCGGATTCGCGACATTCGCCGCCGCTTCATGCTCACGATTTCACAAGTCACCAAAGCCTATGCCGGCCGCACGCTCTTTGAAGACGCGTCGCTCCAGGTAAACCGCGGCGACCGCGTGGGCCTGGTGGGACCGAACGGCGCCGGAAAATCGACGCTGTTCTCCCTTATTCTGGGCGACGCTTTGCCGGATGAAGGACGGGTCTCACTGGAAAAATCGGCCACGGTCGGATTTCTCCCACAGGAACATGCGCCCGCGGGCGAAGAAACGGTCCTGGAACTGGCCTGCGCCGTTTCACCGGAGGTGACGAAGGCCCAGCGCATTATGAAAACCACGCCGGAAGATTCGGCCGAACACCATGAGGCGTTGCACTTATTCGACGAACATGGCGGCTGGCAGCTCGAGCCGAAGGCCAAGCGGATCCTGGCGGGTCTGGCGTTTCGCGAAGCTGATTTTGACCGGCCGGCGAAGACTTTGAGCGGCGGTTGGGTCATGCGTGCGCATCTGGCGCGCTTGCTCGTGCAGGAGCCTGAGCTGTTGCTCCTCGACGAGCCGACGAACCACCTCGATCTCGAATCGCTGGTTTGGTTCCAGGAATACCTGGCGAACTATCCCGGGGCCATCCTCATGATCTCGCACGACCGCGAGTTCTTGAATCAACTGGTCGGCTCGATTATCGAGATCGCGCATCGCCGGTTGAATCGTTATCGGGGGAATTGGGACAGCTACGTCGAGCAAAAAGCGGCTCGCGAAGAACAACAACTGTCGACCTACAAGAACCAGCAGAAGGAGATCGCATCGCTGCAACTATTTGCCGACCGGTTCCGGGCCAAGGCGAGCAAGGCTTCACAGGCGCAGAGCAAGTTGAAGCAAATCGATCGGATGGAGAAAATCGAGGCGCCGGTCGCGCGTGAGAAAACGGTCCACTTTCGTTTTCCGCAGCCGCCGCGCAGCGGGCACCGCGTCATTACGCTAAAGGAGGTCGATCACGCCTACGGCGATCTCGTGGTCTATCGCGGTTTGGATTTCGAAGCGGAGAGGGAACAGCGAACAGTTCTGGTGGGACCGAATGGCGCCGGAAAGTCGACGCTGCTCAAGTTGCTCGCGGGGATTCTCCCGGTCCAGGGCGGTGCCCGGGAGATCGGGCACAATGTGAAGATCGGATATTTTTCTCAGTATCGCGTCGAGATGCTCGACCCGAAACAAACGGTGCTGGAAACGGCGCGCGACATGCCGGACCCGGTCTCGGAGCAAACGGCCCGCACCGTCCTGGGCTCGTTCCTTTTCCGGGGGGACGACGTTTTCAAAACCACGGGCGTGCTGAGTGGCGGGGAAAAAACGCGCCTTGCCCTCGTTAGGCTGCTTCTCGATCCGCCGAACCTTCTTCTGATGGATGAACCGACCACGCATCTGGATGTGGGAAGCATCGATGCGCTGGTCGGCGCGCTCGCGCAGTACGAGGGTACGCTGATTTTCATCAGCCATGACGTTTACTTCATCCGGGCCGTCGCGAAGACGGTCCTGCACATCAATGCCGGAAAGCTGACGCCGTATGCTGGGGATTACGATTACTACCTGGATAAATCGCGAGCGACTTCCGCGCGCGCCGCGTTGACGAGCGGCGAAAAACTCCAAAACTTGCAGCCGTCCGCTCCCAAACAGGAAATCCCGGCAGGCGGGGCGCCCAAAACCGGGATGCGCGAGACGCGGGAGCAGCGCCGACTCGCCGCGGAGGACCGAAAGGCCGAAGCAAAGGTGAAGCGCGACCACGAAAAGCGGGTGCGCGACTTGGAGATGCAGATCTTGAAACTCGAAGGCCGGCAGAAAGAGCTGACGGCTGAGTTGGAAAAGCCCGAGACCTACGAGCGCGGTGGCGCCGCGACGCAATTAAACCGCGAGCTCCAGGCAATCACGACTGACATGGAACGGCTGACTGCGGAGTGGGAGCGATTGGCGGAGACCCCGGGACGCAGTGCGAATTCAAACTCGGTCGGGTAGCTTTTCTCGCTTGGCATCGATGCTGCTTTAGCAAGATCCGCAAGCTAGGAAGACAACTACCAAATATTACTTTCCTCAGCTTCAACCGCGCGGCCAGAAATGGCCGCGTCTTTTTTGCCAATCAATCGTTCTTGGCCGCGCCTCGAATATTCAAAGCGGCGAGGCCGACCTGGAGAACAATGAGAGCGTAGGCGCTGGCATACCAGCCCCAGGCCGCCCAGAGAACGTTGCTAAGCAGAAAAAACCAGAATCCCCATTGGCGCCATTTCTTCGACTGCGCCGCCACGAGCCAGGCCGATAAGAGCGTAACCGCCATCGCCGGCCACTGTAGATAATTCATCCATTCCACAGCAGGTAAACGCGGGAGCGCGGCCACTCGGTTGCCTGGTGGATCGAGCCCCGCAGCCGCGGGACCGCTCGATGATTGATCGTCGCGGCTTCGCCGTCATCTTTTTTGGCATCGCGCGGCGGAGCGCACGATCCACCGATGTCTCCCGTCCTGACGCGACGCGCGCCGGAAGTTGGTAGGGCGAGACTCAGTCGAGCCGTCCGGGAAGAAGGTGCAATTTCAGGAGACGCGTGGCTCGACTGAGTCTCGCCCCCTACCAATGAAGATGAAGCGCGCGAGAAAAAAATCCGCCTGCTTCCGGGAGCTGAGCCGATTGTTTCTCGGAGGCACAAGCCATGGCGAGACAGCGAAAATCTTTTTTCCAAAATGCCTTCCAGCTAGTGAAGCAAACGGCCGTGGAATGGATGGATGACAAGGCGCCCCAACTCGGTGCTGCCCTGGCCTACTACACGGTTTTTTCGCTGGCCCCGCTCGTTCTCGTTTTGCTCGCGATTATCGGGTTCCTCTTCCGCGACGATCCCGCGGGCGCGTGGAGCAAGGTGACCGAGCAGATGAGTTATTTCCTCGATAAAAGCGCCGTGCAAGTGGTGCAGGACATTGCGAAAACAGCCGCGGAGCCGGACAAGAGTGCGATCGCGACGCTGATCGGAATCGCTCTCGCTCTTTTTGGGGCGAGCGGTGTCTTCGGACAGTTGCAGGATGCGCTCAATACCATTTGGGGCGTAAAGGCGAAACCGAACCTTGGCCTTTGGGGATTTTTGCGGGCGCGTTTTGTCTCCTTTGGCATGGTCGGCGGCGTTTGTTTTCTTCTTCTCGTCTCGCTCACGGTCCAATCGATTCTCAAAGTATTCAGCCATTATGTGCAGGCGGCGCTGCCAGGCGGGCTTGCGATCGCGATCACGGTCTATCTCATTTTCGATTTCGCGGTCGTGGTGCTGCTCTTCGCCATGATCTTCAAGTTTCTTCCGGACGCAAAAGTCCAATGGCGTGATGTATGGATCGGCGCTGCGATGACCGCGCTCCTTTTCGGCCTCGGCAAGTGGGCGCTGGGGTTTTATCTTGGAAGTGGGTCGGCGGCATCCGCCTACGGCGCGGCGAGCTCGCTGATTACGCTGCTGCTTTGGATTTATTATTCGTCGCAAATTCTGCTCTTCGGCGCGGAGTTCACCCAGGTCTATGCGAACCAGGCGGGCCGGCGCGTCCAACCGAGCGAATACGCTGTGCCGATCGAAGAGATGGAAGTCGAGCGACCTCGCGGAACGAAACGTTAGGTGCGCTGGGGATCAGCCACGGCGCGGTCACCAATCTGGGGAGCGCACGCGCCCTCGCGTGCTGGTTGCGGCGCCTCGCCGCAACCAGCTTTCGGGGCCCCGCGAGCCTCGCGGTGGTTTGGGCGCCGGCTCCCTCCGCAGCGGTCCGGAAAAGTTCGCGCTGGCGGGGCGCCAGCGCCAGCACGCGAGGCGCGTGCGCTCCCCAGAACTTCAACTCCGCCGCGGACCTGCGTCCGATTCAACAGTTGCGTCGCTCCAGAGGGAAGTTTTACGCCGGGCTCCAGCGGCCGTTGCCATCTCGCGCGAGCGCGGGCTCTGGCAGTTCGGGCGCGAGGTCGGATTCGAGGCTGCCATCGGAGTCGAGGCTCTCCTGGTCCTCGTCGCGGCCTTCGTGATGGGTCTTCGCGATCAAGACATAGAGCGAGGGCACTATGAAAAGCGTGAAGAGGGTCCCGATGGTCATTCCGCCGACGAGCACCAGGCCGATCGAATTACGCGCCTCCGCCCCCGCGCCGGTCACGAGCGTAAGCGGGAAGTGACCGCACACGGTTGCGATCGTCGTCATTAAAACCGGGCGAAAACGGGTCTTCGCCGCTTCGGCGGCCGCGCTCACTTTGTCGAGCCCCTGCTGTTGCAAATGATTCGCGAATTCCACAATGAGAATGCCGTTTTTCGAGATCAATCCGATGAGCGTGACCAGGCCGACTTGCGAATAAATGTTGAACGAAGTGGTCCATTCGTCGGTGAAAAAGGGAATGGGCGCGGGGATTTTGAGGAAGACAAAAATCATCGCGCCGAACATCGCCAGCGGGACCGAGCCCGCCAGGATGACAAACGGATCGCGAAAACTGTTAAATTGCGCGGCGAGGACGAGGAAAATCAGCGCGACGGCGAGAAGGAAGGCCCCGGCAAATTTATTGCCTTCGGTGCGGAGCTGGCGCGAGGTGCCGGTGTAATCGATGGAATAGCCCGCGGGCAAAATCTTCCGGGCCTCCGTTTCGAGGAATTTCAGGGCCTGATCGAGCGGCCGAATGGCCACACCGCTGATTTTCACCGCGTTTTGCTGCTGCATGCGGTTCAAGGTCCGCGGCACGGTGCGCGTCTTCAGGGTCGCGATGGTGCTCAACTGAATGAGCTTGTCGTTCGGGCCGGTGACATAGACATCGGCGAGCTGCTCCGGGGTAAGACGGTCCATGCGCTGGACTTGCGGAATCACTTTGTAGCTCCGTCCCGCCATGTTGAAGCGGTTGACAAAATTCCCGCCAAACATCGCGGACAGGTCCGCGCCGACCTCCTGCAAATTGAGCCCGAGCGACGCGACCTTTTCATGGTCGAACACCACTTCGGTTTCCGGTTTGTCGATCTTCGTATCGATGATCGGTGGAAAAGCGAACATGCCGCTCTGCATCGCCTTCATCTGGAGCTGGCGCGCAAAATCGAGCATGCGCTCCGGTTCTTGCGTCGAGAGCATCACGATCTCGACGGGAAAATCGCTTCCGCCAGGCAACGCGTCCGGCATGACTGGAAACATTTGGATGCCGGGGATGGCCGAAAGCCTTTGTTGGACCTCCGGCACAAGCTCGAAAGCGGTCTTGTCGCGCTTGTCCCAGGGTTTCAACACCATCCCTCCGAAGCCGAAGGTCGGAAACGTAATCTGGAAGCTGAAATTCGTTTCCGGGAAGCTGTGGAAGATCTTACCCGCTTCATCGGCGTTCCTGATCGTCTGGTCGATCGTCGAATTGGCCGGCGATTGGATGATGCCGAAGATAATTCCCTGATCTTCCGTGGGAGCGAGTTCCACCGAAGCGATCATGTCTTTTCCGACGAACATCAGCACCGCCAGAGCGGAGACCGCTCCCCAGACCGCATAGACGAGTCCTCTTTTTTGCAGGGTGCGGTTGAGCTGTAGCACGTAAAAATTGCGCACGCGCTCGAAGACGCGATTGACCTTCGCGCTGAAGCCGCGCTCCGCGCCGCCCGGCTTCAAGAGCTTGGCCGCCATCACCGGCGACAGAGTCAACGCGACCACGCCGGAGATGAGAACCGCCCCGGCCAGGGTAAAGGCGAATTCGCGGAAAAGCGCGCCGGTTAATCCACCCTGGAATCCGATCGGCGTGTAAACGGCCGCGAGCGTGATCGTCATCGCGATGATCGGGCCGATGAGCTCGCGTGCGCCGATGCGGGCCGCTTGCACCGGCGAGCGCCCTTGGCGCATGTGCCGTTCGACGTTCTCGACCATCACGATCGCGTCGTCGACGACGAGACCCACGGCGAGCACGATCGCGAGCAGCGTGAGCAAGTTCAGAGTGAAGCCGAACGCCTGCATCAAGAAAATGCCGCCGATGAGCGATACGGGGATCGCGACCAGCGGCACCAGCACCGACCGCACGGAACCCAGGAACAAGAAGATCACGAGCACGACGATGACGAGCGTGTCGATGAGGGTGCCTTCGACCTCGCTGATCGCCTCGCTGATATATGCGGAAGCGTCGTATGCGATCGCGCCCTCCATGCCGCTCGGCAAGTCCGGGCGCATCTCGTCGAGATCGGCGCGCACGCGCTCGACCACTTCGATGGTATTCGCGGTCGGCAGCGGCAGGATGCCTAGAAAGACGGTCGATTCGCCGTTCATCGTGACTGTGGTGTCGTAATCCTCGGCGCCGAGCTCGACGTCCGCCACGTCTTGCAGGCGCACGATCGTGTCGTTCTCGCGCCGGATCACTAGCTGCTTGAACTCCTCGACCGTGTGCAAATCGGTGTTGGTCGTGAGATTCACCTGCACGAGCGCGCCCTTGGTGTTGCCGACCGCGGCGAGATAGTTGTTCGCGGCGAGCGCAGTGCGCACGTCGGCCGGGCTCACGCCGATCGCGGCCATGCGGTCGGGATTGAGCCACACGCGCATCGCGTACGTCCGC
>DATMEN010000032.1:0-57618 GCA_035556975.1 Chthoniobacterales bacterium | reverse complement strand
GCTCTACGCTGAGGGTAAAGCAGTGCAGGTGGAGCTGCCGTCGTCGGTGCAGCTGAAGGTTGTAGAATCGCCGGAAGGTCTTCGCGGCGATACGGCCTCGAATGTGACGAAGCAGGCGATCCTCGAGACGGGCAAAACGGTTAACGTGCCGTTGTTTATCCAGGAAGGCGAACTGATCAAGATCGATACGCGCACGGGCGCGTATATGGGGCGAGCGTAAGGCCGGGTAGGGACGCCGCGCTGCGGCGTCCGCGAATCTTCAATAATCTCCGCTTCTACCCAAGCCTTCGGACGCCGCAGCGCGGCGTCCCTACCTGAACTGTTTTCGCGTTTCATCCGCACTAATCTGCGTAATCTGCGGATAACTTGGCTGCGAAGAAAAAGCGAAAGACGACTTTGCATCACGGGCGCAGACGCGGCCGCCACGTGAAGGTGGCCGCGCCGATTGTCCGGCGCCATGCGACGGCGGACCCATGGACGATCCCGACCCGCTGGGTGAAATTCATCATCGCGATTTTTCTCCTGCCGCTTTGCGCGATCCTGACCCAGACTTTCTTCACAGTGTTCACGCACGCCACCGTCACCCAGCGCCTCTGGGCTGCGGAAGAGTTCTGGTTCTTTTCGTTAGGCGCGGTCTTGTGGCTGATCGCTTTCTTCGGTTTGCCCCGGCCCATGCTAGTTTATGTGTTCGGCCACGAACTAACCCACGCGCTCTGGGTTTGGCTGATGGGCGGCCGGGTCACGCGATTTCGCGTGGGACGCGAAGGCGGCCACATCGTCACCGACCGGAACAATTTCTGGATCGCCCTCACCCCCTATTTTTTTCCGCTCTACAGCCTCATCATCATCGGCGCATACGGAGCGCTCGGTCTGTTTCTCAACGTCCAGCCCTACGGCCGGCTGCTCTACGCTCTGATCGGCGTAACTTGGGCGTTTCACTTCACCTTCACCTGCTGGATGATCCCGAAGAAACAAACCGATCTCACCGATCACGGAACGCTTTTCTCGCTTGTGGTGATCTACCTCATGAATCTGCTGTTGCTCAGCGTGATGCTGGCGCTCGCCTCAGCCGAAATCATGTTTGCGGATCTCGGCGGCGAGTTCGCAGCGAACGCCGAGAGGCTTGTGCGCTGGGTGAGCGCGATGACAAGGTAGGTTTCAAGGAGCGGCGGTTTGAAACCGCCGTTTTATTTAGGTCGGCGATTTCAAATCGCCGCTCCTTGGTTCGTAAAGACGGCGAAAGGGAGCCGCGCCATCGCCTCGGCCAATTTCAGCCCGCCGTTTTCCGCCCGAAATTCACGTCCGGTGAACAGTTCCCTCGCGCCTTCCCGCGGAAGAGTCCCCGGCAACTCTATCGCGGTGTCCTGCCATTTCTCGCCAATCGGCGGAAACCCGACGCGTGAAGAAAGCCGCGGCGCCAGGACCGCAACCCATTGACCTTCGTGCTCTCGCGCGAACGCGACGCAGCAACTCGCAAACGCTCCAGTGATCGCGAGCGGCAGATATTTTCCGTGGTGAAACAAAGCCTGGTGATCGCGACGGAAACGGAGTAGCCGCTGGGTGAGAAACAATTTGAGGCGCCCATCCGGCCATTGTTCGAGCAACTGTTCGGGAGAAGTCTTATCCAGCGAATCGAGCATTTTCCTGATCTGCGGGTAATCGACCGGCCGCCGGTTGTCGGGATCGACCAGGCTGAAATTCCAGACCTCGCATCCTTGGTAAATATCGGGCACGCCCGGCACGGTCAGCTTCAGGGCAACTTGCGAGAGCGAATTGATCGCGCCGAGGCGCGCAATTTCTTCCGCGACCGGAAGGAAGCTCGGAAGAAATTTGTTCTTGGGCGAAGAATCCAAGACCTTCGCCACGAAATCGCTCATGGCGGAATCCCACTGCTCGTTAGGCTGAATCCAGCTCGTGTTCACCTTGGCCTCTTTCAGCGCCTTGGCCATGTAGGCCTGGAGCCGGCTGATGTATTCCGGGCCGGCCGTCGTTTCCGGGCGGCCATCCGCGTCCACGGGCCAGGTGCCCAGCAGCGTCTGGTAAAAAAGATACTCCTCGTTCGCATCCGGCGCCGCGGTGTCGTCGAGAATTCGCTTCGAGCGGCGGTTGATCACGCGCCAGCGCTGGAGCGCCCTCCGCCATGGTTGCGGCACTTCCGAGATGGCCGCCATCCGGGCGCGCACGTCTTCGCTCCGCTTCGTGTCGTGGGTTGAAGTGGCGAGCAACGTCGCCGGCCAATCGCGCTGGCGCTCCAGATTGCGCTGATGGAAGTCGTCGACGCTGACGCCGAAATGCTGCGGCTCGCCTCCCACTTCGTTCAGCGCCGCCAGCCGGTTGTAAATATAGAACGCGGTATCTTCGAGCCCTTTCGCCATGATCGGCCCGGTGCACTGCTGGAATTTCAAAACGAAATGGGCGTGCGCCTCTCGCGCTTCGTCGTCAAGGTTTTCGGGGAACCGAAGGAGCAGAATGTCCCGCAGAAAATTAAAGACCGATTCCTCGAGCGCGGGATTACGGCGCTTGGCCGCGATCACGGCGCGTTCGATGACGGCACGATCCTCCTCGCTCACCGGCTGGCCGGGCGTGACGTAGGTGCGGTAAACCGGGAAGCAGGCAATCGTCTCGCGCACCGCGCGTGCCAGCGCGTCGAGGGTGAAATCGCGAAACCAGCGATTTCTCTCCGAAAGCTGGTCGAGCATGTCGCCCAGAACGTTGACGTCGTTCGCGAGAGACAGCCGCATGATCAGCCGCTTCTTCGCGTAAACCAGATGCCCGAAGTGCATCGAATGGCCAATAAAACGCTGGAACGTTTTTGTGATGGCCTGCTCCGCCGACGCGTCGACCAGAAGTCCCGCGGCCAGCTTGCCGAATTCGTAACCAGTGGTGCCGTGGACCGGCCAATCCTTCCGCAGCGTTTCGCTCCCGGAGAGGATTTTCTCGACCAGGAGACAGATCGCGCGTCCATCTGGCGGGAGGGGAAGGCCGAGGGCCGCCGCGCAACGGCGCTGAAGTTTTTCGAAATACTCTCTGGGCAAATAGAGTCCGTCCGGGTGGTCCACCCGCACGCCGGTCACGGCGCCCGCGGCAATCAACTCCAGGAGCAACCGATGGGTCGCGTCGAAGACCTCGGGCAGTTCCATCCGGAGCGCGGCGAGATCGTTCACGTCGAAGAAACGCCGGTAGTTGATTTCCTCGGCCGCCACGCGCCAGAAGGCGAGACGATACGCCTGATCGTGGAGCAGGAGATCGAGCGCGTCGAAACTCCTCGGCTCTCCCGGCGTGCCGTTGATTTGTTTCACGGCCTGCGCAAGGGCGGCTTGCACCTGCGGCGCTTCATGGCAACGCCGCTCGAGCCGGCGCTTGATCACCTCTTTTTCGCGGACACGCTCGGCGAGGCGTTCCGGATCGGTCTCCGTCCGGAGCGGAAGGTACTCCAGGGCGGTAATGATGCTCTGGAACTCCGCGTAAAACTCTTCCTTCTTAAACGGCGACAGCTTTTCGAGCGCAATCTCGAGGATGTGCCGATAGGTGCGCGGCGCGATCGGGAATTCGTGATCGTAATAGCGGAGGAAAAAAGCGCCCGCCCCGAAATGCACCTGCAATTCGCCGCGCTCCAGGACCCGTCCGTATTGATCGCCCAGGATCGGGAGCAAGACCTTGTCCTCGAGACCAGGCTTGAGCGGTTTCCATTGAATGTCGAAATACGGGGCATAGAGCGAGCTGGGGCCGTTTTCGAGAACGTCCATCCACCATTGATTGAGCGGTTCGCCGATGCCCATGTGGTTCGGGACGAAATCGACGATCTGCCCCATGCCGTGCGCGTGCAGCTGGGCGACCCAGGCATCGTACTCCGCGCGCGAACCGATCGCGGCGTTCAGCTTGTTGTGATCGGTGATGTCGTAACCGTGCAGGCTGTCCGCGCGCGCCTGGAAATAGGGCGACGCGTAACAATCGCTGATCCCGAGGGCATGGAGATACGGCACAATTTCCCGAGCCTGGGCAAAGGTGAACTGCCGGTTGAATTGCAACCGGTAGGTCGAAGCTGGGATGCGCGGGTGGTGGGTGGTCATGCTGAGCTTGTCATTCCGAGCGGAGCGCAGCGGAGTCGAGGAATCTGTCGCTGTTCTGCTTCGCCGCGCAGATCGGACAGCAAGAGATTCCTCGACTGCGCTCGGAATGACAAGGGGCTACATCTTTTCTGGCACACCGATGCCGAGTAGTTCCAGCCCCTTGGCGAGAACGCGCGCCGTCAGCTCGCAGAGCGCGAGCCGCGAGCTGCGGGCCGGCTCCTCGGATTTCAGGACCGGGCAGGCCTCGTAAAACGCGTGGAAGCTGTTGGCCAGCTCAAAAAGGTAATTCGCGAGGATGTTCGGCCTGAAATCGTTCAAAACCGCCGGAACGATTTCGGCAAACTGACAGAGCTTGAGGGCCAGGTCTCTTTCTTCGGGCGCGGCCAGCACCAGTTCCTTCGCCGGGACAAATTCCTGGCCGGCCTTCCGGAAAATTGAGCGAATGCGGACATATGCGTTTTGCAGGTACGGAGCCGTATTCCCCTGGAACGAGAGCATCCGGTCCCAGGAAAAAATGTAATCCGTCATTCGGTATTGCGAGAGATCGTAGTATTTCACCGCGCCGATCCCGACCTTTTGCGCGATGCCGGCCTTCTCCGATTCGCCCAGCTCAGGGTTCTTCTCTTCGATAATCTTCCGGGCGCGCTGGACCGCCTCATCGAGCAAATCGCGCAGCGGCACGTTTTCGCCCGAGCGCGTTTTCATCAACTTGCGATTTTCGCCGAGGATGCTGCCAAAGGTAATGTGGTGAAAATCGGCCGTGTAACCCTCGCGGCGCGCGATCGCGATGATTTGTTTGAAGTGCAGGATCTGGGGCGCGCCGACCACCAGCCAAACCGTGTCGGCTTTCAAATCCTGGATTCGATAATCCACGGTCGCGACATCGGTGGTCGCATAATTGAAACCGCCATCGCTCTTGCGAATGATGGCCGGCTTTTCCGCGAGCTCGGGAATACCAGGGAAGAAGACGCAAACCGCGCCTTCGCTGACCTCGGCAATTTTCGATTTCAGCAAACGCTCGACCACCGCGGGCAGGCGGTCGTTGTAGAAACTCTCGCCGCGCTGGATGTCGTAATGAATGTCCAGAATTTGATAAACGCGCTCGAACTCCTTCATGGAAAGCTCGACCGTCTCTTTCCAAATCGAGAAATTCTCCGGGTCGCCGGCCTGGAGTTTGACCAATTCCTCACGGACCGCCTCTTTCACTTCAGGGTCGGAGGTCGCTTTTTGGTTGGTCTCTTTGTAGATGCGAACCAGCTCGGCAATCGGATCGCTCTCGAGCGCGGCGCGATCGAGCAGGTTCTTCCAGCCGTAGATCACCATTCCGAACTGCGTGCCCCAATCACCGATATGATTGTCGCGGATGACGTCGTATCCGAGGAAGGCAGCGATCCGCGCGAGCGCGTCGCCCAGCACGGTGCTGCGAATGTGTCCCACGTGCATCGGCTTCGCCACGTTCGGCGAACCGAAATCGATCACGATACGCCTGGGCGCCGCGGTCTTCCCGACGCCAAGCCTTTCGTCGCGCAGCAAATCGGCGGTGCGGGCCGCGATGGCCGCCGGCCGAAGGGTGAAATTGATGAACCCGGCGCCGGCGATCGTGGGCGGCTCACATAGGTCCCATAGGTCGTATGCGTCCAATATCTTCCGCGCCAGCGCCCGGGGATTTTCTCCGAGCTTCTTGGCGAGGATGAGTGCGGCGTTGCTCTGGTAATCGCCGAAACGCGTATCGGTCGCCGGCGTGACGGCGCCAGCTTGGGGCAGGCCGGCCGCCGTGAGCGCTTCCGCCAGCTTCCGGCTGAGAAGCGCCTGGAAGGTTTCCATCCGCTGTTATTTCTGCGAACGGTCGCGAAAGATCGCAAGAATCTCCTCGGCCGATTGAGCGGTGCCGAGGCTTTCGCGCACGCTCCGGTCGTTCAAGAACTTTGCGATCGAAGCGAGCGTGCGCAAGTGGGTCTGAAATTGGTTCTTCGGCACGATAAAGAGCACGACAAACTTTACCGGCGCGTTATCGAGCGCGTCGAATTCAATCCCTTGCGAGGAACGGCCAAAGGAGGCCACCACCTCCTCGATCCGATCGGAGGAAGCGTGCGGAATGGCGATGCCGAAACCGATGCCGGTGCTCATCGTTTCCTCGCGTTGTTTCAAGGAGGCGAGAATGCTTTCGCGGTCTTCCGCCTTGATCTTGCCGAGACCAACCAGGAGGTCGATGAGCTCGACGATCGCCGACCAACGCTCCGTCGCCTTCATCTCGGGGATGATTTGCTCGGCGGAAAGTAAACTGGCCAGGGACATGCGCGGTTCCCGATTGGGAGCGAAAGCTTATCTTGAGCGCCTGGGATGACAAGCGTGATTTGGGCGCTGGGCCCCGCACTTGCTTCGCCTGGGTTTAGAGTCGAAAAAACTGCGGCTCACACCTTACCATGAACCATCCCAATCTTTCCCCATGGCGCAGCCCGCGCCTCTGGCTGTTCGGGGCCGTCGCCGCGCCCATCGTCCTCGCCCTTCCCGCACAGGCCGAGCCCGCCATGTGGGTGATCCGGGACAAGGATTCGACCGTCTACCTCATCGGCACCCTCCACCTGCTCCGGCATGAAATGGAATGGAACGCGGCCAAGGTGAAAAAGACCCTTACCGAAAGCACCGCTCTCTGGCTGGAGCTGGCCAACATCGACGATCAAGCGAGCATCGCACCGATCATCGCGCGGCACGGCATCGACCGGGAGAAAACGCTCTCGAGCAAGTTGAGCACGGCGCAAAAGGAAAAGCTGACCCGGGTCGCGGCCACTTACAATGTCCCCCTGGCGAGCCTCGAGCCGATGAAGCCGTGGATGGCCGCGATGATGTTTGCCATCCTGCCGCTGCAAAAAGCAGGCTACGATCCGAACGCCGGGGTTGATCGGCTCCTCAAAGCGCAGGCGGAGAAGGAAGGCGACAAAATCCACGGATTCGAAACCGCGGAGGAACAAGTTCGATTTTTCGCCGAAATGCCTGAAGCGGAACAGATCGCTTTCCTCGAAGAAACTCTCGGGGACGCCGAGGAGGGGTTGGCCCAGCTCGAGAAACTGGCCAAGGCCTGGATCGCGGGCGACAACGAGACCATCGGCAGTATTCTCGTGAACGAGTTTAAGAACGCATCGCCGGCGGTGTATGAAAAACTGCTCGTTAAACGCAACATCGCCTGGAGCAAGAAGATCGCCGAGATCTTGCAAGGCTCGGGGGTCCAACAAATCGCGGTCGGCGCCGCTCACCTGGCCGGGCCGGACAGTCTCCAGGTGCAGCTCCAGAAACGCGGGATCAAGGTAGAGCGGTATTGAGCCGGTGGATCGTGCGCTCCGCGCGCGATGCCGATAATGCGGCTTCGCCGCCACTCGTTAACATCGGGCGCGGAGCGCCCGATCCACCTATTCGCGCAGCTTGTAGTTTAGCTGGCGCGAGAGGAGCCAGCGCACGCCAAACATATCGATCGTCGCGCGCAGCGCGCGGTTCCCGAGACCGTATTTGCTCTGGCCGAATTTCCGTGGGCGATGGTTCACGGGAACCTCAACGAGGCGACACCCCGCCCCTTTCACCAGCGCGGGAATAAACCGATGCATGCCTTTGAAGGGAACGAGCGCGCCGATGCATTCGCGCCGCATCGCCTTCAGCGTGCAGCCGGTGTCGCGCACACCATCTTTCGTGAATCTGCTCCGGACAAAATTGGCGATGCGACTCGTGACCCGCTTAATCAGCGTGTCCTTGCGCTGCGCGCGATAGCCGCAGACCAGATCGGCGCCGCGCTCGATTTCCGCGAGCAGCCTGGGAATATCGGCGGGATCATTCTGCAAGTCGCCATCGATCAGCACCGCCGTCTTTCCGCGCGCGCCGCGCAAACCGGCATACATCGCGGCGCTCTGTCCGGCGTTTTTCTCGAAACGCAGCACCCGGATTTGCGGGCCCGGCGCGATCCGCTCCACGGTGCGATCGCTCGACCCATCGTCCACGAAGATAATTTCGTAATCGAGCCCAGCCAGCGCCCCGGCCAGCTCGGACTGCAAAATCGGAACGTTTTCCTCTTCGTTAAATAACGGCACGACGACCGACACCGCAGGCGAGGCAGTCGTATCACTCATAACGACAGCCTCCGATAACTCCGGCATAGAAAAACCTGCCATGTTCGCATGGCGACTCCGAATCGCCGGACTTCGATGGTGGCAATCTTCTCGGTGGATTGGAAGCCGGCCTGGATATTGCGCGGGACGAGATTGGCCTCCCGTCCGCTCTGAACATAAAGCGCGTGGCGGCCCATGAATGGATTGATCCCGCCTTCTTCCGTGTAAACTTCGCCCTCCGATTGCGGGAGATTCGGCGGCGCTTCCACAGATTCATCATAACGCGGCCAAAAGGAAAACTGGTTCTCCGTGGCCTGCGATTCGACGATGTAAACCGGCGGATGTCCCGGACCTTCGGCTCGTTTCTCTTGGAAATAAAAGGCCATCTCCGAGGCACGGTCGCGTTGATCAGCGATAACGAAAACGGCTTCGCCCAATTTCGGCTCGAGCTCGGAGCGTATTTTTTCTACCGCTCTGGCCGCGGATTTCCAGCCCCGCGCTGCATCCGCCGGATCACGCCGGGGGATTGGCACCCCGGCACTGCGCAAAAGATCGGTATCGAGGAAGATCATACTTATGGCGAGCGCGAGCAGAATTCCCGCGGCGAGGACCCCTCGCCAGGCACGGCTCGAAGCCAGGCGTTTTTGCCAATAGGCGCTGGCGAGCACGCCCAGACTGACAAAGGCCAGCACGTCCCAGTTTGGCGCAGCCTGCTTGTTGATCGAGAGCAGGAAGTAAAACAGAAAGACGGGGAGGCCGAACCAGACCAAATAGAGGACTTTGAAGTGCTGGCGGGCGCGTCGCCAGCTCGCGATGACCGCCCAGGCGATTCCGAGAAAGAGGAGCGGCGAAAAGAAGAAGAAATGCGCACCCAGGAATCCCAGCAGTTCGAGCGGATGAAACCCGGGCGCGTCCTCCAAGCTCCCGCGGGAACGCAAATGCCCCAGCGTGGCCCAGGCATGCTGTGCATTCCAGACAAGAGGCGGAACCAGGGAAAGCGCGAAGGCGCCGAGAAGACAATAGAAATTCAGGCTCTTGAACTCGCGGCGCAAACGCGGCACGAGCGCCATGACCAACACGATGGAAACGAGCTCGAAAGCGTTCGTGTATTTGCAAAGAAATCCCAGGCCGATCAGAAAACCGGTCACGGGCCAAAACCAGGAAAAATTCGGGCTGCGCTCGATCGCCAGCCAGAAGGTAAACATGGCTGCCGTCCAAAAGAAGATCGAGAGCGGGTCGATCGTCATCAGGATGTTGCCCACGTTGAACATTGGGATCGCGTTGATCGCGAGGACAGCCCAGAACCCGGTGCTCGCGTTGAAGAGCTTTCTCGCAAAATAGTAGACGAGTAGACTGGTGCCCGCCCCCAGAAACGGGCTCCAGAACCGGACTCCGAATTCGGTGTCGCCAAAAATCGCGGTGCCGGCGCGGATGGCAAAGGCAACGCCAGGCCCTTTGCTGAAGTAGGACGGCGCCAATCGTTCCGACCACATCCAGTAATGCGCCTCATCGAAGGTCAGGTCGGTCGTGCCCAGAAGGGTCAGCCGGATCGCGGTAAGCCCGAGAATGAAAAGCCAGACCGCCCGGGTGATGCTCATGACGCCGCCGCTCCACCAAGCAAACTGGAATGACGCGCGAAGAGCCGCGGCGCCCACCGCGGGCCAAACCGTCTCCAGAGAAATTCCAGAAGAGCCGCCACGAGGAGCGCATAACCCGCCGCCATGAACGTGGTCGCGATCACATCACTCGGCCAGTGCGCGCCCAGATAGATTCGCGAATAGCCGACCGCCGCCGCGACCAAAAAATAGAGCCAGCCCCACCGGCGAAAAAAGAGCGTGGAGATCGTCGCGATGATCATGTTGTCCGTGGTGTGCCCGGAGGGAAACGACGGTCCGGACTTGGTCTGGTCGGTATGATCGGAAAAACGAATGGTGGGCCTGTGGAAGAGCGTCATGAATTGCGGACTGGTGCGCTCGAGCTGCACCATCCGGACCGCCTGAACCTGCTTCGGCCGCCGGCGATCGATCGCGCTCTTCAAAGGGCGCACGAGAATTTGCTCGGCGCTGACCAGAGTGATCAGCAGGCAAAAAACAAAGGCGCGGCCCTTGAATCCCATGAAAACCAGCGCATACAGCACCAGCACGATGAGGAGCGGCTTCCAGATTTCCACGTTGCTGATCGCGGCCATGAACAAGTCGAGGGCGGGAGCCGTCCATCGTTCGTTAATGAGATGAAAAATGAACTGATCCATTCCCTGCGGGAGCTTTAAGCTTTAAGTATTAAGCTTTAAGAGGCGGCGGCGCGAGTGTGGTTCACTTAAAGCTTAACCCTTAAAACTTAAAGCTTCTTCTCATGCGAAGAATAATCGTCTTCTCTGTTCTGCTGGGTGTCTCGGTCTCCCCCGCCGTTTCCGCGCCCCCGCCGCCGGCCCGGGACATTCTCGACTCAGTCCGTCTTCAGCAAGCGCAGCAACAGGTCGATCTGGAAGGCCAATTGCGTGAGAACGAGAAAGTGATTCCGTTTCGCCTCACGCAAACGGGGCCGACGATTCGTTACACGTTTTCGAATCCTGACGAAACGCTTCAACTGCGCCTGGGTGAGAACGATTCGCGCCTCGAGGAGGTGACCCAGGGCGGCGTGGAGAAGATCGCCCCCGCGCGGTTCGATCAAAAAGTGCGGGGCACCAGTGTCACCTACGAGGACCTCGCGCTGAAATTTCTTTACTGGCAAAACGCCCGCGTCACGGGGGAAAATTCCATTCGCACGCGCCACTGCTGGAAGCTGGAATTGAAACCGCCGTCCCGTCAGTCGCAGTATTCGAATGTTTTTCTTTGGGTGGACAAAAACGGCGGCGCGCTCATGCGCGTCGAGGGTTACGATTGGAGCGGCCGGCTGGCCAAACGCTTCGAGGTTATCTCCGCGCAAAAGATCGAGGGCCGCTGGTTCTTAAAGCAGATGCGGATCGAGGAGTTCCAGCCGGGCACGGGGAAAGTGCAGACGCGGACCTATCTCGAGATCAAGAAGTAGCCTGTTCGTTCACCATGGTTTCGAGAGGAACACAATTTGCCGTCGTCTTGCTCGCTGGGGTCGCGGTAAGTCACGCGTTTGCGGAGCCGCGGCCGATTGTGCTTCGAAACGCTACTCTGATCGACGGTCGAAACGCGGCCGCCCAACCCGGCATGACGATCATTGTCTCGAATCGTCATTTCAGCACAATTGCGCCCGTGGCGCAGGCCAGCGTCCCGCCGGAGGCCGAGATAATCGACGGCACGGGGAAGTTCGCGATTCCCGGGCTCTGGGACATGCACGTTCACCTCGCCACGGTGACTGAGCATGCCTGCCCTGTGCTCATCGCGAATGGAGTCACGGGCGTGCGGGACATGGGCGGTTCGCTCGAGATTATCGATTGGATGCGACAGCGCATCGCGGACGGAGCGGTTCCGGGACCGCATGTCTTCCGGGCCGGCCCTTTTGTTGACGGATCAAAACCAGGCGTCGCCGACCGCCTCGTGGTGTGGAACGCCGAAGACGGGCGGAGAGCGGTTGGATTCCTCCAGGCGCGCGGCGTCGATTTTATCAAGGTGCACAATGGCGCGCCGCCTGAAGCTTTCTTTGCGCTCTTAAAGGAAGCGGCAACCAAACGCATTCCGGTTGCGGGCCACATTCCGATCGAGGTTGATCCGGCCGCGGCGATCGATGCCGGATTCAACAGCATCGAGCACATCGTCAGTCTTTTTGAGGGACCCGTGCGCAGGAAGGTCGCGCAAGGGAAAACCCAGGAGACTGCCATGGCGGAGTTCACTGACGACGAGACGAGAAAGCTGGCGCGACTCATGGTCAAAAGAAATGCGTGGTTCGATCCGACGCTGATCATGTACTGGTCGATCGCGCATCAGGCGGACTTCAAGGAACATCCGGACCCCCGCGATCGCTACACGTCGAAATCGGCCCGGGAGTTTTGGAAAATCTTCCCCGACAGGCCCTCCACACCTGAAGCGCGCAAAAAGTTGGACGAAGCATTTACCCGGGCGCTGCAAATCACCGGCATTTTCCACTCGGAACACGTCCGGTTTCTCGTTGGCACCGACCTGGCGGGACGTAACATCTTTCCCGGGTTCAGCGTGCATGACGAGCTGGCCCTCCTGGTCAAAGCGGGCCTCAAGCCCATGGAGACGATTGTGGCCGCGACACGCCATTCCGCCGAGGTGTTGGGGAAAGCGGAGAAGCTGGGAACACTCGAACAGGGCAAGGTCGCGGACCTGGTCCTTCTTGATCAGAATCCGCTCGAAGACATAGCCAACACGAAAAAGATAAACGCGGTGATCGCCAATGGACGGTTGTTCCGAAGGCCGGAACTGGATGCCATGCTCGAGACGGCGGCGAAAGAAGCCCCGAACCGCTAAGGGAAATGCGGAGGCGCTCGCCGCGACGAGCACCTCTACATTAGCTGGCGCGTTTTAACCGGATGGAGTAAAAAGGGAGCCTCATGAACCGGATTTATCTCTCGATCTCGGCGGCTCTGTTTGTTTTTGGTGTGACCGCGACCGCGCAAAATACACCCCCTGTCGTCACGAATCAGATCGCGGACTTCACCGTGTATGGCGGCACTGCCGCTCCCCCGATCGAGCTGGCGACCGCGTTTGCCGATTCGGACGTGAGCAATGTCGTTCGCCTGGGCACTGTGCTCGGAGCGGTTGACGTCGCCCTATTCGGACCGGGGAAGCCAATCACCGTCGCAAATTTTCTGAATTACGTGAATCAGGGAAGGTATTTCAAAGTCGATCCGACCAACGGCCAGCTCGCTTCGAGTTTCGTCCATCGATCCATCCCCGGATTCGTCATCCAGGGCGGTGGTTATCTCGGCACTGTCAATCCCGCCGATCCCGCGAACGCCCAGGCCACCCAGGTCCTTCATTTTCCCGCGATCCAAAACGAGCCTGGTATTTCCAACACGCGCGGGACGATCGCGATGGCGAAAGTCGCCAATCAACCCAACAGCGCCACGAGCGAGTGGTTCATCAATCTCGCGAACAACGGCGGCCCGCCGAGCAATCTCGATACGGCAAACGGCGGCTACACCGTTTTCGGCAAGGTCGTTAATAACGGAATGGCGGTGGTTGACGCGATCGCGGCGGTGCCCCGGTTCGATTTTGGCCCGCCATTCGACGACATACCCCTGCGCAATTACACCACCCCCAATCCGATCAGGGTGCCGAACCTCGTCTCCATTCCGGAGATCTCCCAGGTTTCGCCCCTGACCTTTTCCGTGATGAGCAATAATCCCGCGATCGCGGACGCAACGGTCAGCGGTACGAGATTGCTCGTCGCGGGCCACCAGGCCGGCAGCGCTCTGTTCACGGTGACGGCCACGGACGTCGACGGCGCCCCCGTTTCGCAGAACTTCACCGTCAACGTCATCGCCGCTCCAGGCCGCCTCGTCCAGCTTTCCACCCGCATGCAGGTCGGGACCGGGGACAATGCGCTCATCGGCGGATTCATCATGCGCGGCCCTTCGGCGAAACGGCTTATGATTCGAGGGATCGGGCCGTCGACTGGATTGGCTGGCGCGCTCGCCGATCCGGTTTTGGAATTGTACGACAACACCGGCGCCGTCATCGCCAGCAACGACAACTGGTCCGACGCCGGCAACCGGCAGGACATCATCGATACGACCATAGCGCCGATTTCGCCCAGCGAATCGGCGATTCTCACGACCCTTCCCTCCGATCCCACCGCCGTGGCCTACACCGCGATCGTCCGGGGCGCGAACAACACGACGGGCATCGGCCTGGTCGAGGTCTACGATCTCGACAGCGGGCCGGGTTCCACCCTTCTGAACATTGCGACGAGAGGACGGGTCGATATCGATCCGAACGCGTTGATCGGTGGTTTTTTCCTGGGAGGCACGGAAGCCAAGCGGATCCTGGTTCGAGCGATCGGGCCTTCGCTGGCGGCGGCGAGTGTTCCAAATCCCCTGGCGGACCCGATCCTCGAGCTGCGCGACGGCAATGGGGCGCTGCTCGATTCCAACGACGATTGGGGTTTGAGCCCGGACCAGGCCGAAATTCAGGCGAGCGGCGCCGCTCCGACGGACCCGAAGGAATCAGCCGTGCTCCAAATCCTTCCGGCCGGTCCGTTCACCGCCATCGTGCGCGGCGTGAACAACACCACCGGCGTCGCCTCCGTTGAAATTTATCAGCTGCCGTAGGAATCGACTACACGCGCACGCTCCCCATTTGTCATCCCGAGCGAAGTCGAGGGATCTCTTACTTTTGCGAGCGACAAGCGAGTATCTCAGGCGCAAGTGCGCCTTCGCTGAAACGAGAGATTCTTCGACTCCGCTGCGCTTCGCTCAGAATGACAGGTTACGCTTCGCACGCGCCCTGCACGATCTGGGCAAAGCTGCGCGGATCGAGGCTAGCGCCACCGACGAGCGCGCCGTCGATGTCCGGTTGCGTCATGAGCGTGCGGGCGTTGTCCGGCTTCACACTGCCGCCGTACTGAATCCGAATCTTGTCGGCAGTGGCCGCGTCGGAAATTTCTCCGAGCGTCTGGCGGATAAAGGCGTGCGCTTCCTGGGCTTGTTCCGCGGTCGCGGTCTTGCCGGTTCCGATCGCCCAAACTGGTTCGTAGGCGATGACCGTCTCCTGCAATTCCTTCGCGCCCAACCCAGCGAGACTGCCTCTGAGTTGCGTTCCCAAGACGTTCTCGACGTCGCCTCGTTCGCGTTGCTCGAGCGTTTCCCCGACGCAGACGATCGGGCGCAGGACCGCTTCGTGCGCGGCGCGCACTTTTCGGTTCACGATTTCATCGGTCTCGCCAAAGAGCGTGCGCCGCTCGCTGTGCCCGAGGACAACGTAACGCACGAAGAGATCGCGCAGCATCGCCGGGCTGATCTCGCCCGTGAACGCCCCGGAGCGTTCCCAATGCATATTCTGCGCGCCCACCTTGATCTGTTGCGCCGGGCCGAGCGCTCCGTTCACGGCTGCTATGGCGGTGAAAGGCGGAACGAGCACGACTTCCACTTCGGTCGATTCGCCCAGCTCCAGAAGGAGGGTAGCGACGAAATTGGCCGCCTCGCCCTGAGTCATGTTCATCTTCCAATTCGCGGCAATGATTTTTTTTCGCATATCCCATCACTCCATTACTCCACCGCTCCATACTCCATGGCTGCGTCGAGTTGTTAAAACTGAAAATAAATAAACGGCGTGTAGTGCGGCGGAACAAATAAAAGAACGATCGCGGCGGTGCAACCATAGCCGGCAGCGAAGACCTGATCAGGCCCGCGTCGCCACCACTTCGCAAAAGTCCCGCGCGCGTTCAGCCAGTGGACAATTCCCAAAGCGACGACAATCCATAACATCCAAACGCCAAGATCTTGCGCGCCCTCGCTCCGAAACAAGACGAAGCTCCGCACAGCCACGAACGCGTCAGACAAATTCAAAGCGCGAAAGACCATCAAAGCGAAGCAAAACCAATACATGGTCAACGCCCAGCCGAGCCAGCGCGTCCAGGCGCGGGCCTGCTCCCCCGGAGCGCGCCAGCGTTGCCATTCGCGCTCAACGACCAGCGCCAAACCGAGCAGACCGCCCCAGATTACCGTCGTCCAGGCCGCGCCGTGCCATAAGCCACCGAGGAGCATCGTAAGCATGATGTTACGATAAACGAACCAGCGCGGGCCACGACTCCCGCCGAGTGGAATGAAAAGGTAATCGCGCAGCCAGGTGGAGAGACTGATGTGCCAGCGATGCCAGAAATCCGACATACTCGTGGCAAAATAGGGAAAACGAAAATTGACGGGCAGCTCATAACCGAGGAGCCGCGCCGAAGCGAGCGCCATATCGGTATATCCGGAGAAGTCGCAGTAGACCTGGATGCAATAGAAAGTGATCGCGACCCACGCGCTGCCGGCAGTGAAACTTCCGGGCGCGGCAAAATAACCATCCACGATCGGTGCGACGGAATCGGCAATGCACGCTTTTTTGATAAAGCCGGTCAGAAAGAGAACGAGGGCGCCGCGGACATCGACCTCCGAGAATTTTCGGAGCGTTTTGAGTTGGGGCAAGAACGTGGCCGCGCGGACAATGGGGCCGGCGACCATTTGCGGGAAGAATCCGATGAAAGCGGCGACATCGAGAAGACTCGACACGGCGCGCATCTTCCCGCGATAGACGTCGATCGTGTAACTCATCGAATGAAACGTGTAAAAGCTGATGCCGACCGGCAGGATGATGTTCAGCGTATGAATGCTCGCCGGCAGACCGAGCCAGGCGAGCAACTCGGCGGCCGATGAGATGAAGAAGTTGAAGTACTTGAAAAACGCCAGCGTGCCGAGATTGGCGCACAAGCTGACGATGAGCCAGCCGCGGCGCCTGGCCGGATCCTTCGTGCGCGCCAGCATTTTCCCCACGAAGTAATCGAGCACGCTCGATCCAATGAGCAGGAAGAGGAATTTCCAGTTCCAGGCGGCGTAAAAGAAGTAGCTGCAAATGAGGAGCCAGATCTTGCGCGACCGGTTTTGCCGCAGCGACCAGTAGACGCTGAGGACAACGAGGAAGAACCAAAAGAAACGGAACTCGACGAAAAGCATGCGAGGTCAGGGCCGGCGGGCGTGACGAAGGAACTCGAGCGCGACCAGACGCGTGAACTCCTCCGCTCCCTCGTTCGTGAGATGGGCGTCATCAACGCGCATGCCCACGTCGTATAGCTGCGGATATTTCTTGGAATTGTTGAACGGCAGCAACGGGCCCGGCGGCGCCGGTTTCCGGAACAGCAAGGGCGATTGAAAGATGTCCGGCGTGACCACAAAAATCGGACTCGCCCCGATTTGACGAATCTTGTCCGCATAATCGCGATACGCCCCTTCCGCATGGGGATCGATCAATTTGGGCCGCGACGCGAATTTCTCCTCCGCGAGTCTGCGCCGGTACTGCCCGGCCTGCTCCGGAGACATCGGCGGTCTCTCCATCAGCTGATGGCCGTCACCCTTCGGCCCAAGCTTCACGTTCGATTCGAGAGACCGAACGTCATCTCGAGAGGCGAGGAAATCCGCCACGCGCCCGACATTCGCAAATTGCTTTTCGAAGAGCCCAAGATGCAGGACGAGTTCGCGCCACTTGCGCAGGCCCCGGATCAGTTTCACATACCACTTCGCCCGGCCGGCCGGATCGATCACCTTCTTCAGGATCAGCGCCGTGCGCGGCCAATCGTGCCAGTAAAGAAAGCGTTCCGTGCCGAAAACGTCCGCGGTCGAGTGGGTTTGGATGTTGCCGACTTCCAGGAAAACCCACTTCAGCTTTCGCGGTTCCGTCTTCAGGATCTGCTCGAGGACATAGAAACTTTCCGGCGGATGCATTCCATCGACGCCGAAATTGAACGTCCGCGTCGGCACGCCGTTTTCGCGGGTGATGTTGTCGAAAATCTTCGGGGAAACCGCGTAGTAAAAACGGCTCGTCCCAAGGAAAAGCGTGTCGAACTCATCTTTGTGCCGGGTGAAAAATTCCAATTTCTCCGCGACGCCTTCCGGAATCGAAGGCGGCAAGAGCGCGTGAAAGGCAAAGCTCGTCGCCAGCAGGGCGCCAAACCCAGTGGCGACGCAAACGAGTCTATAAGAAAACGGTTTCGTCAAGGTGGTGGATCGCGCGGTCAGCGCGGGATGGCAAAGAATTACGCGGCCCCGCCGCCATTACTAACATCGTGCGCGGAGCACACGATCCACCAGGCCATTCTCATTGGGCATCTACGGACCGCCACTCAACGCCGCTATCCCGGGAAGTTCCTTCCCCTCGATCAATTCAAGCGAGGCGCCGCCACCGGTGGAAATGAAGGTCATCTTGTCGGCCAGTCCCGCCTGCTTAACCGCCGTGACGGAATCGCCCCCGCCGATGATGGTCGTCGCCTTGGAACGGGCGAGCGCTTCGGCGATGGCGATCGTCCCTTCGGCAAAGGCAGGAATTTCGAAGATTCCGACCGGGCCGTTCCAAAGAATCGTTTTCGCCCCGGCGATTTCGTCTTCGTAAAGACTGATCGTCGCATGTCCGATGTCGACTGCTTGCCAGCCGTCCGTGATTCCGTGGGTGGGCGTGACCCGGCTGGTGTTTCGGGCCGTGGCGCCGGCTTCGATCTTCTCCGCCTCCAGCGCATCCACTGGCAACAGGAAGCGCACTCCCTTTTTCTTCGCCAGATCCAGGATCTCGCGCGCCAGATCGAGTTTGTCGCCTTCGACCCGGCTGCTCCCAATGGGAACGCCCCGCGCCTTCCAAAAAGTGTTCGCCATCGCGCCGCCGATCAAAATGGACTCTGCCTTTTCCATCAGCGCCTTGATGACGCCGATCTTATCCGAGACTTTCGAACCGCCGAGGATGACGACGAACGGCTTCGCCGGGTCAGCCAGCTCGTGGGAAAGATATTGGATTTCCTTCTCCATCAGGAAGCCCATGGCGGCTTGCTGGACGAATTGGGTGATACCTGCCGTGCTGGCATGGGCGCGATGGGCCGCGCCAAAAGCATCGTTCACGTAAAGGTCGCCCAGCCTGGCCAGGGCTTCGGCGAAGGCGGGATCGTTTGCCTCTTCGCCCGGGTGAAATCGGACGTTCTCGAGCAGCGTGACGTCGCCCTCCTTCATGTGAGCGATAATTTCTTCCGGAATTTTCCCGATGGTCTCGTGACTGAAAGCGACCGGCTGATCGATCAGGGTGTGCAGATAATCGGCAACCGGCCGCAACGAATATTTCTCGACCGGTTTGCCTTTCGGCCGGCCGAAGTGCGCCATCAGGATCGTCTTCGCGCCCTGTTCGCGGAGATGATTGATCGTCGGGAGACTTTCCCGGATGCGCGTGTCATCGGTGATCGCGATTCGTCCGTCGCGTTCTTCCGTCGGCACATTGAAATCGACGCGGACCAGGACGCGCTGGCCGCTCACCTCGAGGTCGCGCAGGGTGAGTTTCACGGCTGGAGTAATGGAGTGTTGGAGAAATGGAGTGATGTGAGAGCGAAATTCATTACTCCACTACTCCATTACTCCACTTGTCGAAGTTACTTCGACAACAGCTCCAGCATTTGCACGCAGCGGTTGCTGTAGCCCCATTCATTGTCGTACCAGCCCACGATCTTCACGAATTTGCCGCCGTGCGTCATCGTGAGCTGGCTGTCGAAAATGCAGGAGTGCGGGTTGCCCACGATGTCGATCGAGACGAGCGGCTCGTCGCTGTATTCGAGAATGCCTTTGTAACGCTTGCTCGCCGCCGCCTCTTTGAAGGCGGTGTTGATCGAATCAACGGTCGCGTCCTTCTCCAGAATCGCGGTGAAATCGGTCACGGAACCATCGGGCGTCGGGACGCGAAACGCCCCGCCGTTCAACTTGCCTTTCAAGGCGGGAATCACTTCGCCGATGGCTTTCGCCGCGCCCGTACTCGAAGGAATGATGCTGACCGCTCCCGCCCGCGCCCGGCGTAAATCTTCATGGGGCAGATCGAGAATGCGCTGATCGTTCGTGTAACTGTGGATCGTACTCATGAAGCCGTTCACGATCCCGAAGTTGTCGTGCAACACCTTCGCCATCGAGGCGAGGCAGTTCGTGGTGCAGCTTGCGTTGGAAATGATGAAATGCTTGTCGGCCTCGTAGGCTTCGTCATTCACGCCGAGGCAAAGCGTCACGTCCGGGTTTTTGGCCGGGGCGCTGATCAGCACGCGTTTGGCGCCGCCCTTCGTCAAATGCAGCTCGGCCTTATCGCGGCTGGTGAAAAAGCCGGTGGATTCCAGGACCACGTCCACGCCCAGATCTTTCCACGGCAGATTGCCCGGATCGCGCTCTTTCAGGACCTTAATCTTGTGGCCGCGCACGATGATGTTTTCGGGATCGTGCCCGATCTCGCCGTCGAATTTTCCGTGGACCGAGTCCCATTTCAGGAGGTGCGCCAGCGTGAGAGTGTCGGTGAGATCGTTGATGGCGACGATGCGTTTGACGTCGCTTTGGTCCATCGCGCGCAAGACATTGCGTCCAATGCGGCCGAAGCCGTTAATGCCGTAATTTGCCATAGGAAAAAGTTAAGAATGGATGGTTGAGAGTTGAGAAGCGCGCCCCTTGCAGAGCGGGTAAGTTACTAATTGCGGCCAATCTGGAACGCAACTGCGAAACGCGGCTGGTGAGGTCGCCGCGCCCAAAACGATTCAGCAAGAGACCGGTGTCCTGGTCTCCCAGCCTGAAGCTCCCGCCTCCTCAAAACCGCTGCCCAGAATGTGCTTGGCAGAGTGGAGCTTATCGTCATACTCGAAAATAACGATCGACCCCAGATCCCCGTGACCCCCATCGCAATCGAAGCTCGCCCCCCGAAACCTGCCTCTCGGAGCAGCGTGAAGAGCCCGTTTCATTTTTCTTCCTCATTTCGGCGGTCGGTAACAATCCCCTCACTCCGGCGACGCCGATTCCCGCTCCGGCCATCCACGTGCGGCGGGCGCAAACGCAATTTCCGAGCAGCCACTAACGAGTAATCCGACACAACAAGCAGGCGAACCTTATGCCAACCCCGATCAACCCTCCGCCCATTTACCAAAACCCGTTCATGGCGCCGAACGGTTTCAGTGGCATCCATCTCAACGCCTATATGACAGACACCGGAGCTGTGGAAGGCCCCGCCTCCGCGCCGAACCAGTCGGTGCAGCAAAAGGTGATTCCTGCACCGGGTATTGCCGCCACGATAGCATTCAATGCCAAAGGCCAGATAGTCACCATCCACATTGGCAGTCCCGACACCCCTGAGGGCGCTCCAACCATCATGTTAATCGACCCCACGACGCTCAATACCTTGGACTCGGTCCGCCTGCCACAGAGGAAGAAAAACACCAGCGGCAAGATCAGTTTTGCCGGAGGATATTTCTATCTGGACCAAAACAGTAACGTTGTTTGCGTCACCGCCAACCAAAAACTCCAAATCTATTCCACCGACAATGATCAGCTCGCTCTAGGTCAAACCTATGACCTCCAGAGCTTTATCCATAACTCTAGCGATATCTTGAACTCGGTGCTGCCGGACAGTTTGGGCAACATTTGGTATATTACCCAACAGGGCACTATCGGCTACGTGGACACCACCGGGAAGCCTTCCGTCGAGGAGCACCTCAACGAACCCATCAGCAAATCTTTTGCGAGTGACGGCAATGGACGGGTGTATGTGGTGACAGATTCGCCTAATCCCGGCGTTGTCAACGGTGCGCTGTATTGTTACCGGGCGTCGGCCAACAAACCGACACGGGTTTGGCGCACGTCATATACCTGCGGCAATCCCCCAGCTAAGTCGGGCCAAAACCAGGTGGGCAGCGGTACCACGCCCACTTGCTTTGACGATTTTAAGAACAACCAGTTCGTCGCTATCGCCGACAACTCCCCCCAAATGAACGTGAACGTGTATCGGCGCGACAACGGCAAGTTGGTGGTACAACAGCCTGTGTTTGAAGCTTGGCCGGACGCGAATTCCTGCGAAAACTCGCTGATCGCGATGAACCGCTCAATCATCGTGGAAAACAACTTTGGCAACACTGATATCAAAAGCACCGCCGGGACCAAAACCACGACACCGGGGGTGAACCGGGTCGATTTTGATCCGGATACGAAAAGCTCCAAGGTGGTTTGGCACAACGATACAATCGCCGTGCCTTCGGTTGTCTCTCAACTCTCAACTGGCGATGGAATGATCTACACTTACGCCAAGGACTCCACTGGGTGGTTTTGGGCGGCCCTGGATTTCGAAACCGGCGACCTCGTCCAGTGTTCCGACTACGTCAAATTCACCGACGCTGGCGCGCCGGAGGAGGAGGCGAGTAACAATTACTATGCCGGACTGACAGTGGGGCCTGACGGCGCCGCCTATCTCAGCGTCTTTGGCGGTCTGACGGTCTGGCGGAAAGCCTCATAAACGCCGCCGGGAGCCGTAAGCTCCGAGAAAAGGGAAAGGAATTGCTTTCCGAACGAGCCGCTGAAATAACGTCCTGGCATCCGGACGACTCTTAATCAGCCGGCTCTTCCACAACGCAACCCGCACCGACACCCTGTTATGGCCTTATCCGATCTGCCGAAGAATCCAAACATCGTTTTTCTCATTACCGACCAGCAAACCTCGGTCCCGTTCATGGATCCGGACTGGGCGGCCGCGAATCTGCCCGCCATGAACCGGCTGCGGCAAAACGGGCTGGCGTTCGAGCGCGCGCACTGCAACAGCTGCACCTGCTCGCCCAGCCGCGCCACGCTGTTTACCGGCATGTTTCCGGCGCATCACAAGGTGACCCAGGTGCTGGAATACGACCAGCCCAACAACGACAAGCAACAGGGGCAGCAAATCTTGCCGGGCAACTACCAAACGATGGCCAAGATGTTGAAGGCCGCAGGCTACAACGTGGCCTACAAAGGCAAGTTTCACCTGAACAAGCCCGTGGGCTTTTTTCCCGGTTGCCAGAACGGCGATGTTGAGGGCAGCGAACCCGAGATAAGCGGCCAGCTCTACTGGTCGCAGGCAGACGTGAAGAACATCGCCGACAACTACGGTTTTGACGAATGGACTTACCCGGACGCGGGAGACGATGCCGCGGTGCATAACTTCGGGGGCGGCGATTTCAACAATGACGGCCGTTTCGTCGACGGAGGCGGCCAAGCCGCACGGTACGGAGGCAGCATCCCGGCAGACGAGCTCGAAAAAGCCAGCGCCCTTCACTACCTCGAGCACTACCGGGAGCGGCATGGCGAAAAGCCGTTCTTCCTCGTGGTGTCACTCGTTAACCCGCACGATGTGCTGTCGTATCCGGGTACGGCCGGGGCCGCGATACAGGAAGGAGACAACAAAAAGGGAACTCCGCGTTACCAATACGCCGGTTACAGCGACGACCAGTTCAAAGACATCCCGGTGACACTCCCCGCCACGAGGAACGAGGATCTCTGGACAAAGCCCACCGTTCAGGAAAAATTCCGCCAACTCTGCCAGGCGGCCGGTCCGATCAACTCGGATCCCGAAGCAAAGAGGTATCTGCAATTCTACGCCTACCTCACTTCCCTGGCTGATCACGAGATCATGAAAGTATTGCAGGCGCTGGACGACAACCACTTTACGGAAAAGACCCTCATCTTGCGCATCAGCGACCACGGGGACATGGCGATGGCCCACGGCATGCAGCGGCAGAAGATGTACAATGTCTATCGCGAGACTCTTAACGTGCCGATGATCTTCTCGAATCCACGGGCGTTTCCCATCGCGCAAACCACCAGGGCCCTGGCCGGACTCATCGACCTGATGCCTACCATGGCCGACATCGTGGGGGTGAATGCCGCCGATTGGACATTTCAAGGCAAAAGCCTCAAACGCATTCTCGAACACCCCGGCGATGAAGTGCAGGATTACGTCCACTACACCTATGACGATGATTACGTCACGACCAGCACCCCGCAGGAGATGGGGCCGTCGCATATTAGGTGCATCGTGGAAAAAAATTGGAAATACGCGGTCTACTTCGACCCGCATTACGGCCAGGCCGCCCAGTTTGAGATGTATGATCTGGTCAATGACCCAGAGGAGGCAACGAACCTCGCGGCCCCTGGAACGCCCCTCGCTCCGGCCGCGGCCAACTCATCGGATGTCCCGGTCGAGCGCGCGCGGCTTCACCGCCGGCTCACGGAGGTGATGGAAAAGCTCGGCACCAAACCGGACAGCGTGGTCTGGCCGCCCGACCATGCTCCCTCGGAGGAGGATCAACAACTTCTGGGGGTAGGAAGCCCCACGCCGACCTCGCAAAGCGAAACCTCCAGCTCTGCGCTACCGCCGTAGGCCAATCCGGAGCCGGAGCCGGGGCCAGTCTCTGAATCCGTGCAGTTTTCCCTGGGCTGCGACGGATCTACAGCGGCTCAGAATTGCGCGCGGCTTTTGAACGGATCGGGCGAGAGGGCGTCCAAGAGTTTCCGTGAAGATCGCCTCTTTGCTTATGAATAGCCTTCTCGCCGCAACCATCGGGTCCATTCCGCTTCAATCCGCGCCGGCCGCGAAACCCGATGGTTCCCGGATGATCACCATCCTCGCCCTCGGAGACAGCTTGACCGACGGCTTTGTCCTGTCCCGCAAGGAAGCGTATCCAGCCTTGATCGCGGAAAAGATGCGAAGCGCGAATTATCGCTTCGAGATGATCAACGCCGGTTCGAGCGGCGATACCACGGCTGACGGGCTGCGGCGTTTGCCGGCGCTGCTTCGAGGAAAAAGAATCGATGTCCTGATCCTGGCGCTCGGGATCAACGATGCCTTCCGCGGCGTGCCGATCGAACAAATACGATCGAATCTCCAGGCGATCATCGAC
The DNA here is from genome assembly GCA_035556975.1 of Chthoniobacterales bacterium. Lineage (GTDB taxonomy): Bacteria > Verrucomicrobiota > Verrucomicrobiia > Chthoniobacterales > UBA10450 > AV80. The sequence continues at coordinate 33,131 of DATMEN010000032.1, read as the reverse complement.
CGGACACGCGCGCGGCGCCCAGACGTTTCGATCATCATCGCCGGGATGCAGCTGCCGCTCGCGTCGAGCGACGGATACGTGCGCGAGTTCGGAGAGATGTTTGGCGCGCTGGCAGAGAAAAATAACGCGGCGCTTATCCCGTATCTGCTGGAAGGGGTTGGCGGTGATCCGGAGCTGAATTTGCCGGACAGGATCCACCCGAACGCTGCCGGCCAGCGTGTTTTGGCCGAAAACGTCTGGCGCGTGCTGGAGCCGATCTTGCAAAAGAAGCTTGCCGCGGCCGAGCCGCGCAGCTCACATTGATTTAGACGGCTTTCGCCCTATCTGGATTGTCGTCTCCAAGAGCTTTTGATAGAGCTGGAACTATGTTCCCTCTACCCGGAACACTCCCCCGTCCATAGGCGAAACATTGTTTCGTCGAATTGTAGTTCGGGATATGCCCCGCGCATATCTTGGAATGAGAAGCAACCGAAGTGGTGCAATTATTTCTAGCTCATTCGTCTCCAACTCGTGCAGAAAGCTCAAACCGTAATCAAACGCAGCTAACCGCTGTAACACCTCGCGCATAATCATCACCATTCATATGAACAGAGTCACGAAAAAGATATTGTCGGTGCTCTTTGCGACGACGTGCGTAGTCGTCACACAATCATCCTCTGCGGAGGAAGAAAGCGAATTCTCGAAACACCTGCAACGGAAAGCGGCTGATGCGGTTTGGGACTTTGGAAAGGCCCTCCTCGAGGAACTCGCCGGGGGATCGCGGGCGATGGTTTTCACCAACCCTACGTTATCCTTCAACAATGCTTTGTTGTCTTGGGATTTCGACCTAGTTTGCGACCGACTGGACAATAGATCCAGTTCTACGATCAAGGGTATTTCGCTCTCTATCTGGGCGTGCGGGAGTCCCTACACAACAGGAAAGGTTGATGGGGTACTCCTCGGCAGTATCGAGGGTGTTGACCTTGAATCAGGTTACGGATTTCCGAAACTTACGAAGTCAATCAGCATCGACCTGGAGAGAGCCAAACAGACCCAAACCCTAAAACGGCGCCCACAAACAATTGTGCTCATCGTTACTGGAAAGAAAGATACTGAGGACAAACACTACATTCAGGGTTGGGCGAATTTTGCACCATTTGATTTCGAGAGGCGGACTTGGGCAAGGTCGATTGAATGACGCAAACCTGTACCGTCCCAAGCGTTACGTCGCAAATCAAGTGTGGATGCAAGTTTTGGGTTGAACGGAATCAATCCTAGCATTGATACGACCCGAACCTTGATTGGATACTACCCACGCCACGCCAAGGGCTCTTAGGCTCGGGTAATCCGGCTCCCTTCATTTGGATTGGCTCGACGAACAACGGCTGGTTGCTGTTGCGTCAGGCAATGAAACGCGCCCAGGCCCCAGATTAATTCCATGCAATCGATCGGTACGATTCTGCGGGTGGGAAAAACTTTCCGAAGCGTCGTTTCGGCCACCGTATCGTTCGGATCGGCGAAGGTCGGGAGCAAAATGCTTTCGTTGGCGATGTAGAAATTGGCGTAACTCGCCGGCAAGCGTAAATCTTCGCGCACGATCTTTCCCGGCATCGGCAGGGTCATCACTTTGAGCGGCTCGCCCTGGACCTTCATCGCTCGCAACCGCGCCAGATTTTCCTGGAGCGGTTCGAAATTCGCGTCGTCGCGATTTTCCTCCACGACCGTGACGACGGTGCGCTCGCCGACAAACCGCGCCAAATCATCGACGTGACCATCGGTGTCGTCCCCTTCGATACCGTCGCCCAGCCAGAGAATTTCCGTGACGGCGAGATAATCGCGCAAGCGCTGTTCGATCTCGGCGCGCCCAAGATCGGGATTCCGATTCGGATTCAAGAGACACGATTCCGAGGTGAGCAGCGCGCCCGCGCCGTTCACATCGATCGAACCGCCCTCGAGAATCATGCGCGGATAAAAAACCGGCGCGGCCAGGATCTCGCCTACCCGGGTCGGAACGACTTCGTCGAGATCGCAGGGCGGGTACTTGCCGCCCCACGCGTTGTAATCCCAATCGACAATCGCCAGCCGCGGCTCCTCCTGGCGCGTCAGGAAAATCGGACCGTGATCGCGGCACCAGGGTTCGTTCGTCGGAATGCGATGAAAAGTGAGCCGGCCGAACGGCAAGCCCTTCAGCACTTCGCGCGCTTCGGTTTCATGCGCGCCGTTGCAGACGTTGATGCAGACCGGCTCGGACGCGAGCAGCGCTTCCACCATTTGCCGCAGCGCCGGCAGCACGCGATCGAACGCCCCGGGAAAACTGATGCCTTCGCGCCGGGGCCACGAAAGCCAGGTCGCGGCGTGCGGCTCCCATTCGGCGGGCATGCGGTAGCCGAGCGCGGCCGGCAATTTATCGGGCTCTGACATTTTCGAAGGCATAGCACGCGATCGCCAAACGTCGATGGCGAATCAACCCCGATTTGGAGGGCCCGCTATTCTGGGCTCGACAATTTCCCTGGAATAGTGTCAGAAAAATGCGTGCAGTAACCCATTGGTAATCGAAACAACGATATGAAAATGAAATATTTCCTCTTCGCCGCCGTGGCCGGTTTTTCCCTCGCCACGTTCCAGGTCCAGGCCGCCACCATTAAACAGACGGTCGCCAGCATCAACGCCGACGCGAACAAGCCGGGAGGGCCGGAAAGGGTGTTGAAGTCGATCTCCAAGAGCACCGGCGTTCCAGCCGCTACCCTGGAGAAACAAAAAGCCAAATCGGGCCTGAGCTACGGCGACGTTTTCGCCGCGCACTCGATCGCCAAGGCTTCCGGAAAGAGTTTCGACCAAATCGCCGCGCTTAAGGCAAAAGGCCAAAGCTGGGACAAGATCGCCGAGGAGAACAACGTGAGTTTGGGTGGCGAAAAGAAAGTGGCGAAGACCGACCCAGCAGCGAAGACCAGCCCCACGCCTCCGCAGAAATCGTTGCGGCAGGAAATGAACGACCGCTACAGCGGGAAAAGCAATTAAGGCCTGAGCGGCCCGTTGAGCGAGTCTAGCGCCGTTGCTGGGAGGCCAGGAGCGGCGGGAATTCGAGGGACGCGGGAGAGGTGCTGTTTTCAATGAAGTGGGCCGCGGCTTTCCGGAGTGAAAGCCACCGGTCCCATTCCAGGTGCGGCGCACCCACGATATGCCGGAGCAGGCTGCGCCACTCCATCAGAGCGCGCTCGATGTCCCCCGAGCGGAGAGATTCGTTCGTCATTCGGTAACGGGCAGAGGGGTTCGAGACCAGTTCGCGAATCACTTCCGAGGCGCCCGAGCCGTAATGGACGGGCACTCCCATTTCGATATAACCGGGATAATCGGCGCGGCCGTAGATCCGCTGGCAGTGAATTCCCAACCGGCCACCAAGCAGAGCTTCTTCGCCCGCGAAACGGGGACCCGCCCGGATATTGGCCAGATCGAAAATGAGATCGTCGATCGGATAAGTTTCGTCCTCGAGCCCGGCCGCGATGGCAAGACCTTCGCCGGCTTGGAAAAACGAAAAGAGAGTGCCGCGCCGGGTCGGTCTTCCATCCTGGGTGACGAGACCAAGTTGCCGCCAGGCGTAGGCAGGTGAATTGGTAATGACCGTCGTAAGGTCGTGCTCCAACTCAGGGCAGGCGCGACAAACAAGCGGGATCCCTTCGCGCTCCGGCGGATCGAGCAGCGCGCCACCGCGCGAGTCCACGATGGCGGATACGGGCACTTCGGAGAAATCGATGCGCGCGTAGATCGTTTCGCCGCGCGTGACGATCTCCGCGATTTGACCGCCAGTGAGGCTTGGAATCAGAGGAATGACCGACTCGTCGAAAAGAAGTTTACTGAATGGTAGGGCGAGACTCTGTCGAGCCGTCGATGAGCTATCCCGCGGCTCGACAGAGTCTCGCCCTACCAGCTTTTTTCTCAGCCATTTCACCGGCGCGACAACGTCGTCGCCCACGACGGTGGCCAGCGGAATTTCGCGGCCGTAAATGCCTTTGTCGCGCAGTTTGCAAAGGTTGCCGAAGCCGCGGCCGTCCAGCATGCGTGGCAGAGTTAGCGCGGGAACCCACGAATCATTCTCGCGAACGAACAGCTGGCCTAATGAGACGTTCTCCGGATGCGGTGGCTTCACCTCCCATTCGTTCGTCGAGTTGAGCATTTCAACGATCGGACGCCGGACAAAGCGCGCCCGTTCCGCGTCGACCCAGAGGCCGCAAGGCTTTTCTCCGGTGGCCAGGCTGTGCTCGGAACCGATCGGAACTTGTTGCGTGCTGTAAAGCGAGCGGCTCAAATCGACGGCGGCGGCAAAGGGCTGCTCGCCCCGATCAGCCGCGCCCCGCATGACGCTGATGAGGCTCGGCCAATCCACCTGGGTCGCGCGTTTCAATTGCCGGGCGCGAGCGTCGCCGAGGCGCGGGATGTCCGGCAGCATCAGGACATAACCGGTCTCGTCGAGCCCGCGGCGGCCCGCGCGGCCAAACATTTGCAAAAGTTCGTCCGGCTGGACGTGGCGCTCGAAGTTGCCGGCCTTGTAGCGGGTATCGGTGATGAGGACTGAACGCATGGAGAAGTTGATGCCGGCGGCGAGACCCATGGTGGCGACGACGACGTTCAACTGGCCGGCTTTGGCAAGGGGCTCGATCAAACCCGCCCGGACGCCGTAGCTAAGTCCGCTGTGATGGTAAGCGACCCGGTTGCGCAAGAGTTTCGCGAGGCGTTTCCCGGCGAGCGCTTCCTGTGCCGGGGAGAGGGACAACGGATCGCGGGGGGAAAGGGCCGAGGCGATAGTTTGCGCCATCTCTTCGCTGGAATTGCGGCGCGGCGCGAAGACCAGGACGGGCGCCAGGTCCGCGCGCAACGCTTTGCCGATCATGCGCGGCCAGAAATTTCTCGTCTGGACAAACTGCGACTCCGGCAGGACACGCAAATCGATTTCTTCGAGCGGAACCGGCCGCTCGTTGTGCGAGACGAGCACCGGGTCGCGCCCGATGCGCTGGAACCAGGCGACGACATCCTGCGGGTTTTGCACACTGCCGCTGAGGAGAAGGAGTTGCGTTTCGGGCGGCGCGAGGGCGAGCGCCAATTCGTAATGCACGCCCCGCACCGGGTCCGCGATCATTTGGTATTCGTCGACGACGAGGAGCTTCGGCCCGTCGCGCCGCAAGAAGCGGGCCCGCTGGGTTTCCAATGTCGCCACCAGAACCTTCGCGCCCAGATTCAAGGCCAGGTCGCCGGTCGCGATGCCCACATCCCATCCGCGAGCCCGCCATTCCGCGAGCTTGTCGTTCGCGAGGGCGCGCGTTGGCACGGTAAAAATCGCCTGCCCTTTTAACGACGGATACAGCAGCTCGAAGATGAAGGTCTTGCCCGATCCGGTCGGCGCCTGGACGACGACATCCTTCCCATCGCGGAGCGCGCGGACGGCCTCTTGCTGCCAGAGGTCCGGAACAACCAGATTGATTTCGAGTCCCTGCGGCATCGCCGAAAGTAGCACAGGCGTCTTGTCCGCCACCGGACGGACTCGCTGCGGCGAGCTGTGGAGCGCCCGTTCATGCCTTTCGGAGCAAGCAGGCGAGACGCCTACTTCCCCTTTCCCCACAGGCAAGATGCCTGTGCCACGGTACTTCTCGCGCGTAAAAAAATCGTGCCTTCCAAAAGCGGCCCGCTATCTTCGGCGTTAATGAAGAAAAAGGCGGGGCGGAAAGCGGAGGCGGCCCCCCCTTCCGCACCGGCGGCGGATGAGTCCGGCCTGCCGGTCGTCGTTCTCCTGCCAAAAAATCGGGAGCAGATGCTCGCCACGACCGCGCTCACGCGTGCGGACATTCGCATCGAGATCTGCGAACATGCTGATCAACTCGATGCGCGCATCAGCGAACAGACGGGAGCCGTCCTCTTCGCCGAAGAAGCTCTTCTTGGCGCGCAGACTTCGCGTTTTCTGGGCCATCTGCGCGCGCAACCGCCATGGTCCGACCTTCCGCTGCTCGCGCTGACGAGCGGAAACGAGGCGGACGATCCGCACCATCGCATCCTCGATTTGTTGGGCCCGAATGCGAATCTGACGTTCGTGGCGCGCCCATTCCGCGGCCTCACCCTGGTCAGCGCGGTCCAGGCAGCGTTGCGAGCGCGCCGCCATCAGTTCGCCGTGCGCGACTTGATGGCGGAACGCGAGACCGTTCTGGCCAGCATCAGCGATGCTTTCTCGGCGCTCGACCGGCAATGGCGCTACATCCACGTGAACGACAGGGTCGCCGAACTGGCCGGGTGGTCGAGGGAAAAAATGATCGGCCGGGTTATCTGGGAAATTTTTCCAGAGGCTGTCGGCACGGAATTTTACGAGCGCTGTCAGCATGTCATGCAGACCGGCGAGCCGAGCAGCGCGGAGTTTTTTTATGCGCCCTGGAATCGCTGGCTCGACACTCGGATGTATCCGACGAAAAGCGGGATCGTAATTTTTCGGGCCGATGTTACCGAGCGCAAAAAACAGGAGCAGTTGGCGCACGAAGGCGAAGCCAAATTAAAAGAGAGCCAGGAGCGCCTGCGGCTCGCCACCGAAGCGGCTGACATCGGCACCTTCGATTTCTTTCCGAAGACGGGAGAGCTGCAATTCTCCGATCGGAGCCGGGAACTATTTGGCATCCCGCGGGAAGCGGAGGTCACCTACGAAACCTACCTCGCCGGAGTGCACCCCGACGATCGCCACATTGTGCACGAAACCGTCCAGAAGGTAAGGCAGCCGGGAAGCACGGGTCGCTTCGATATCGAATACCGGACCATTGGACTGCGGGACAAAAAGGAAAGATGGGTGGCCGAGCGTGGCCGGGCCGTTCTCGATCCCTCGGGGGAAATAACGCGGTTTATCGGAACCATGCTCGACATCACGGACACGAAGAATGCCGAAATTCTCCTGCAACAGGCGAAGAAAGCGGCCGAAGAGGCCAACCAGGCGAAAGACCATTTTCTTGCCATGCTCTCGCACGAGTTGCGCACCCCGCTCACCCCTGTGCTCATGACCATCGCCGCGCTGCGGCGCGAGCCGGACCTGAAAGAGGAACTTCGGCACGATCTCGAAATGTTACAGCGAAACGTCGAGCTCGAGGCGCTGCTCATCGACGATCTGCTCGACCTGACCCGGATCGCGCACGGAAAGCTCGAACTGCACAGTGACGCTGTGGACGTCCACGGCACGATCGACCACGCGCTCAGTATTTCCGCGGGCGACCTTGCCGGGAAAAATATTCACGTGACCCGGCGCTTCGAGGCGCGGGAGCATCACTGCTGGGCCGATCCCGCGCGGTTGCAGCAGGTGTTTTGGAACCTGGTGAAGAACGCCGCGAAATTCACGCCGGAAGGAGGCCGGCTCGATCTCTCCACGAAAAACAACGACGCCCATCAGATCGTGATCGAGATCGCCGACAACGGCATTGGGATCGATCCGGCTTTGACGCCGAAAATCTTCGACGCCTTCGAACAGGGCGGCCAGCTCGTCACGAGCAAGTTCGGCGGCCTCGGGCTCGGGCTGGCGATTTCGAAACGCGTGGTCGATCTCCATCACGGCACGATCACCGCGCGCAGTGACGGCCGGGGCCGGGGCGCGACGTTCGTCGTGACGCTGAACGCGATGGAAACTTCAATGCTCGAAGGTCCGGTTTTGTTCCTGGAAAGCGAGCCGGCGCTGGCCGGCCACGTCCGGATTCTCCTAGTCGAAGATCATAAAGACACCGCCCGCGTTCTGGGCCGCATTTTGCAAAACGCCGGCTTCGAGGTCAGCCATGCCGACACTCTAGCCAGGGCGCGGGAGCTGGCAGCCGGGCGCCGCTTCGATCTCGTCATCAGCGACCTTGGCCTGCCGGACGGCAGCGGACTCGACTTGATGCGCGGTTTGCGCGAGACGCAGGGGCTAAGCGGTATCGCACTGAGCGGCTTCGGCACCGACGACGACGTGGCCGCAAGCACGGCCGCTGGTTTCGCGGAACACGTGACCAAGCCAGTGGATTGGGAACGGCTCCGGAACGCGATCGAGCGTTTGACCCCGCGGAAAAAACCAGCCACGCGCAGCGCAGCATAGGTGGATCGAGCGCTCCGCGCTCGATGACAGAAGTGCTGGCGAAGCCGGGATTAAACGCGGAGCGCCGCATGGCTCCTTTCTGGGGAGCGCACGCGCCCTCGCGTGCATCGTTCGGCGCCCTCGCCGAACGTTTGATCGGAAGATTTGCGGCGAGGGCGCCGCAAACAGCACGCGAAGGCGCGTGCGCTCCCCGGAGAAATGCTACCGCTTCCCCAGCAGCATTTGCTTGAACGACCCGCGCGCATCCGCGTGCACCTCGGTCGCGGCCACCTGCGGCGGGGCGTGATAGGTGTGGCAGGTGATGCACTCGGAAACGATCCTCCCCTTCGGACCGTGGCACGTCACACAATCCGCCTTGGCCGGCATGAGCACATCGGAGGTGTCGCGACTGACCAGCGCTCGATGGCATTTGTTGCAATCCAATTTCTCGTGCGTGAGCGGATCGATTTGATGTTTCGCATGATTGAATTTCGCCTGCGGCATCCAGCGATCGACCAGGACCGGTTTGGTGAGGACAGGCGCGCCGTTGCGTTCCGCCCTCACGTCATGGCATAAAGCGCAGCCCACGTAATTGGCCCGGGTCGCGACAGCCGCCTGGCGCTGCGGTTTGTAAGGATCCTTCTCGAAAAAGACCGCCCTCTCCAGTTCCTCGCTGCTGCCAAACTGCTCCCGCAATTTCCGGATCTGTTGCGCGACGAAGGTTTGCACATCGCCGTCGCTGGTCCTGCCTTGCTTCAGCCGCGCGTAGTCGCCGTATTGCGCCGGCAAGGTGCGCAGGAAAGTCCGCACCAGGTTCACGTCGCCGTGGGGGAGGTGGAGCCGCGGATTGTTTTTGTCGAACTGAAGCGCATGGCACGCCTGGCAGTTCGCCTCAAAGGTGACCCGCTGATAGTAGCGGCCCTCGGGATCGGTCTTGTGACAATAATTGCAATCGAGCTTTCGGCCCTTTTCCACGGGTGGAATGTCCGCCGCATAATGGCGTTGATGATTAAAGCGGAGCACATCGGGATCGCGCGCCTTTTCCCGCACGAGTTGGAATTCCGGGTGATCGCCGGCGAAGGAAGAAAGGACCTGGGTATAACCACGCGGAGGCCGCGGCATTTTGAAGACGACCTGCTGGGGCGGATGCGGCCGCAGATGGAACGCCGCCGGTGGAAGCTGCATTCCCTTTTGCGCCGAAGCCTCCATGACCCCGCGGTCGTTGTGACACGCCGCGCACTGTGAATCGGCGACCGGCGTCATCCGTCCCGGCCCGAGGTGTTCCTGATGGCAGATCGAGCAGGAACGGTTCGCGACTACGTTCGGCTGGTGCAGATCGTATTTCTTCACGGTGCCCATGTCGGGATGCTTCTCGTGGCATTGCTGGCATTTGCGATCGATCGAAGCGAAATCGAGACCGCGGCGGAACCGGTCGCTCACGACGGTTTTGAACTTGGAAATCGAACGGTCGCCGCCAAGCACCGCACCCTTGTCGTGACACTGTGCGCAATCCTGCGCATACGCCGCGTGGCTGGTCGAAATCGTTCCCGTGCTGAAGAATTCTTCGCTGACGCGCTTTTGCGAAATGAGCTTCTGGTAAAAGAGGATGCCCGCGATGCCGCCGGCGATGGCCAGGAAGCTGGCGCACCAGCGCGCCACCCGCCAGGGATGCTTCCGCCTGTAGTAACCGAGATTGCCTTTGTAGCGCTCGGCGATCTGTTTTTGGGTGCGTCCGGGCGTGGCCATGATCGCTTCAGTAATCGCCCTGCTTGATTCGTAATCGTGCTCGTGCTCGTGCTCGTGCTCCTGCTCGTGCTCGTGCTCGATCTCCCGTGATCGCTTCGATCACGAGCATGAGCAGGAGCACGATTACGAACAGAGGCATCGGAAGTTAATAATAAAAAAGGGTCACGAAGGCGTGCCAGATCGTGAGCATCAGGAGGAAAAACGAAAAGGGCACGTGGACGAAAAGCCAGCCATGGAGCCAATGATGGAGGCGCGTCTGTAAGTCGAGCATCCGCCGCTCGTCGCACCAGGCCTGGATTTCTTCGACCCGGCCGCGGTAGGTTTCCGACACGCGCAGCTTGACGAACCTGAATGTGTCGTCGGAGAAACGCGCATCGCTCAGGCGATACTTCTCGCCTCGTCCCGCTTGAAGGTAGGGCAGGATCTGGCGATCGATAAATTCGACCAGCGCTGCCTCGGAGGCGGGGTCGGGCGGCGGCACGGATTTCGCCGGCGCGGCCGCGGGCTTCGCCACCGCGGGTTTTGCCGCAGCCGGAGTGGCGGCGGGCGTTGCGCTAACCGGAGCGGCAGGTGTGGTGGCAGCCGCCACCTCGGGGTTTTCTGCGGCTGTCGCCGGTTTTGGCGCAGGCGCCGGCGAGGCCGCCGGAGATTTTTCCGGCAAAACGGATGGCGGCGCACTGGCAGGAACAGCCGGAGGATCCGGCGCCGGTTCGTCGCCCGCCGGCACCGAGGCGCGCGGAACGGGCACGCCCGGCGATTCGCTCTGCACTCGCGCCGTCGGAGTCCCGATGGTCTCGGGAGGCTTCGCCGGCGCCGGTGAGGCCGCGGCATTTGCGACAGGAGGGATCGCCGGTTCGGACGCAGCCTTGATCGCTTTGGCCACGGGCGCCGCGGTAGTCGTCGCCGCGACGCCCGCGACAGGCTCCGCCGTCACGGTGGAACCGGTCGCTGATTTCGCGCGGGCCACGGGCGTGCTCAGTTCACCTTTGGTTGAAGCCATCACTCCCGAGCCTGCGGTCACTGCCTTGGCGGAACTCGGCGCGGGCGCGCCCGCATCCGGCTTCTTGGGCGGAGCAGGCTTGAAGGAATCGCGCATTTTTTCCGCGGCGACACAAAGCTGGGCGCGGATATGCGGAATCTGTTCGAAGACCGTCTCGGCCGGCAACCGCTCTTTCATCAAACGCGGCATCAGATGCTGGAGCGCCAATCCGTAAATCCCGCTTACCATCACGAGCGCATAAAGCACCATCAGGAGCGTCGTCATCGGGCCGCCCAGCCGAAAACCGCTGTGCAAAAGAATGAGCGGGACCGTGAGGAGGGTGAGCCAGATGTGAGCGCGCAACCACCGCTGCACCGTCCCCACTCGCCAAAGCGGGATTTTTTTTCGCAAACTGAGGAGCGCGGCAAAAACAAAAATCCCCAGCGAGATCGCGCCGAAAGCCAATCCCAGCGGGGTGCCGCCGACGGTTTGATGGCCGGTGGGAGTTTGGATCAACGACGGCGGCAAGCGAATCCCGGGCGGCATCCAATCGGGATGGAAATTGCCAAAGTAGAGAAGGAACGCCGCCACCGTGGCCAGACAAACAAAAACAACCCAGGGAAAGTGCTTCCAGTTATTGATCCGCATGCAGAAAATTTCTGATGGCTGATTGTTGATTGCTGATTTTCTCGGAGAAACGCCCTCGCGGTGGACTCAAATCGACAATCATAAATCAGGAATCAGAAATCCAGTTAGTGCGTGGTATGGGTCTCGTAGCGCCGCTCCGGCTTCCAATTGGTTTTCAAAATCTCCGCCTGCGCTTCCAGCGCATCGCCGAAAAAGCGCTGTGGATCGACGCGTTTGGCGGCATCATGCGGGCAGGCATAGACGCAGCTCGGCACGGAAAGCTGGGTGCAGAGATCGCAGGTGTTCGCCTTGTAGGCCGTGGTTTTTTTCTTCTCGATCTTCACCGTTGGCGGCACTCCCGCCGTGGACGATTTGACCTCGGTCTTCACTTCCTTGATGACCTCGAGCGGGTGCATGTTGATATTGCCGTAGGGGCAAAGCTCGGCGCATTTTCCGCAACCGATGCACCAATCCTCGATGATGATCTCGAGGTTCTCCTTGCGGCGAATGGAGCCGACCGGGCATTGCGTCATGCAGAGCGGATCGCGGCATGAACGGCACGCGGTTGCGACCAGAAAATGATCGTAGCGCAAGCCATCGCGGAGCAGCCGCGAGACGCCGTCGTGGGCTTTCGCGCAGGCTTGCACGCAGGCATCGCACCGCGTGCAATTGTCCAGGTCGATGAGGAGAAGATTTTGCGCCTCAAACAATCCCTGGTTGAGGAATTCATCGAGCCCGAGTCCAGGAGGAGCCATTCGGTTTTTGTTGACCGCGATGCGCGCCTCGGCCACCGGCTCGAGCAGGGCCCGGACCCCGGGAAATTTTTCGAGCATGAGCTTGAATTCGCCCGCCGGGACTTTGACCACGTCTACCGCATCGAGCGCGGTACAGGTCGCGATGCGCTTGCGCGCCCACAGCAATCCAATCTCACCGAAATACTCGCCGCGACTCAGATAAGTGCGGACCATTTCGCCTCCCGGCATCGCCATCGAGATGCGGACCATGCCGGAACGAATCAGGTAAAACGCATCCGCCTCCTCGCCTTCCTTGCAGATGACCTGGCTTTGATTGTACGAGACCAGCTCGACCTTGTCCTTGAGATAAGAGATGAACTCGTCTCCCACCGTCGCAAAAAGCGGGACGCTGCGCAGATGGATCTCGAGCGAGCGCTCCCGGTATTTTCTGTCCAGCTCGGCCTTGAAGGAAGTTCCCTTGAACGTGGGCGCCTTCACTTTCGACGTCGCCTTCGATGCGTCGGAGAGCTGGCGATTGCCGACGAGCATGTCGAGGATCACGCGCAGCATTTCCACCATCACGCACGGTTCGCGCGTGATGACCGTGGCCGACCGCGGTTGAAACGTCCGGCAGGTCATGTCGCCGAAAAGCTCACCGGCCCCGAGCTGGGCGATCGGTTTGTTCATGGGCAGATCGACGTTCGCGTCGATCCCGATATACTTCCGCTCGTGCGCGTCCGCGCGCTTGTCGCGCCGATCGTCGACGAGAAAACTTTTCATCCGGGCCACGCTTCGCCCGAAGAATCCCCAGCCGGGTTTCGTGCGCAGATGGGCGAGCGGATTATTGATCGAAATGTCCACCGTGCCCGAGACGATGTAATACGCGGTCGAGCCAAACTCGCCTTCGGTGCAGACCGTTTCGCCTTTGCGGTAGCGATGAAGCACCGCCGCGTCCTCAGCCCACTCCATGACTTTCTTAGATGGTAACTGAGTCAGGACTTCTTTTAGAGGCGGCAGGTATTCCACCAATTGCTCAAATGTCAGACTCTCGCCGACGAGTTTGACTGGTGGTGGTTCATTCATGGCATCGGCAGGGGTTCGGAGCAGAATAGAATGTAGCAATGGGTCGTGGGAAGCGCTTTTACATCGTGCCGACTACATTATCCAGGCTCCGGCGGTCCAGTAGAGGCGTGGGACGAAGCTCCGCTTCCCGACGCGGTTGAATGGACCAACCCAGTAAAGATGGCGAATCGCCTCCTTGGGACGCGGCGGCGCATCCCGCGCGCGCAAACCTGACTCGTCGATCGAAAGAGCCACGCCCATCAAACCTAACGACCATCGATCGGGGCTTGACATGCCAAACTGTTTTGCCGCACGAGTTAGATGGATGGAAAAGCTCCGCATTTTCGTCTCATCCCCCGGTGACGTTGGGCGTGAGCGTTTGCTTGCCAGGCACGTAATCACGCGCCTTCGAGGCGAATACGGGCGCCGCGTCGAGTTGGAATCATATTTTTGGGAGCATGAGCCCATGCGCGGCTCGACCGATTTTACAGGAACTATTCCCGATCCTTCTGCTTTCGACATCGTTGTTTGCATTTTGTGGTCGCGTTTAGGTTCGCCGCTTAACGAGAACTATCGCAAGGCGGACGGCAGTCCCTACGCTTCCGGGACCGAGTACGAATTTGAGGTGGCCCTGGCGGGCCGTCTAAAAAATGGCAAACCGGAAATCCTCATTTATCGCAACCAACAGGAGCCGACGGTGCCTATCGAACCGGCCTCGGTTCGCGAAGAAAAAATTCGCCAGTATGAGGCGTTAAAGACGTTCCTGCAAAAGTGGTTTTTTAATCCGGACGGCTCCTTCAGAATTGCCTCGAATAGCTACCAGGGCCTCGACGATTTCTCCAGCAAGCTCGAAAGTCATCTGCGGAAAATCATCGACGAGAAAGCGCCGATTTTAGCGCCAAAAGCGCCGCCGGTGGCGTTCGGATCGTATTCGCGTGGCTCGCCGTTCCGGTCCTTGCAGCCATTCAAATTCGAAGATACGGACATCTTTTTTGGCCGCACCAAAGCGATCGATGACGTTTTGAACGCGTTGCAGAGCCAGGCGGCGGCGGGGACCGCATTTGCGCTGATCTTCGGGAGCAGCGGCTCCGGAAAATCGTCCCTCGTTCGCGCCGGTGTCATTCCGTTATTGGTTCAGCCGGGAGCTATCGAAGGGATCGGTTTATGGCGACGCGCGGAAATGCGTCCAAGCGCAGGGGCGCCTGATATTTTCTTCGCGCTCGCCAATGCCCTGGTCAGCCCGACAGCCCTGCCTGAAATCATCGCCGGGGGCGTCACGGCCAGGGAGCTTGCGGACGGTCTGCGCAAGCCCTCGGGGTCTGTGTCCCTGGTTCTAAAAACAGCGCTTACCCAGGCCTCGCGCGACGTCCAGGCAAAGGAACACCTTCTGGTGCCGCCTTCAGCTCGACTTGTCCTCCTCATCGACCAGTTTGAGGAGCTTTTTACCCTGACCGACCGCTTTTCCGCCGAAACCCAAACGGGCTTCGTGACCGCCCTTGCGGAACTGGCACGCAGCGGAGTGGTCTGGGTGATCGCGACAATACGCAGCGAATTCTTTGGTCAATGCGAAGCGATTCCGGAACTTGTGAGGCTGAAAAGCGGAAAAGGAGAATTTCAGTTATTGCCGCCGACCAGGCCTGAACTAAGCCAAATCATTCGGTTGCCTGCGATCGCCTCGGGACTGGAATTCGAGACCGATCGCCACTCGGGCGCGAATCTTGATGACGCCCTGCTCGAGGCGGCGGGCCATAACTCCGGCGCACTGCCCATCCTCGAGTTCACTCTGGATGAACTTTACAAGCGTCGGAGCGATCACACGCTGACATATGCTGCCTTCAAGACGCTAAAAGGGGTTGAGGGCGCGCTTGAAACGAAGGCGGAGGAAGTTTTTAACCAGTTGCCGCCGCGGACCCGCGGGGAGTTCGATTTTGTTTTTCGTGCACTCGTGACCGTGGACTTGGGCGACGGGGAGAAAGCCGCATTCACGCGGCGGATCGCCGTTATCGAAAAACTGGCCACAACCACGGCCCGGCGGGATCTGGTCGAGGCGTTTGTGGACGGGCGACTTCTGGTGACTGACACCGACCAACAAAACCGGGCGATAGTCCAGATTGCCCACGAAGCGTTGTTCGAGCATTGGCCGCGATTACGCACGATGCTGGAGGCCAACCTGGAATTTCTGCGCCGGCGCGCGCGCGCAGGGAGTGCGTTTGCCCTCTGGAAAGAGAAGGGCGATCGCAGTTATCTCTGGACTCGCGGCAAATCACTCGCGGAAGCGCAGGATCTGCTGGCGCATCAGAGCGAACTGACACAGCGGGAAGTCGAGTTCGCTCGAGCTTCCGTGCAGGCGGGTCAGGCCGTTCGCTGGAAAGGGTTGGCCGCGATCATCGTGGTTACCCTTCTTGTCGTGGGCGCGACGACCATGGGATATCGGCTTTGGAGAAAGTCGAAAATCGAGGCAGAAGTGCGGAATCTGCGAGCGCAGCTCGCGAGGGTTCTGGCCGAGCCCCGCTCGCAGCCTTATGAAGTTGCCAGTCTTAGCCAGCGAATCATCGAACTTAGTGTCGGCGATTCGGAAGCATGGGCGGCTTACGCCAAGGCATTACTTGATCAAGGGGACTTCGAATCGTTCCGGGGAGCACTCGAGCAATGGGAGCACAATGTTTCGCCGCGCCCGGCCAGGATCGACGCCTTGCGCGGCGATGAAGAAGCCAGGCGCGGGCAGTTGCCTCAGGCGATCAAGTATTGGTCCAGTTACTTGGAATCTCCGCAGTTAACTTCCGATGAGCGCGAGAGAACCTGGGAGAAACTGGCCCGTGCGTCCGCTTCACTGGGTCAATGGATCGAGGCGCAGGTATTTCTGACTGATTGGATTACAAACAGAGACAATGTTCACGCGCGCCTCCTTCGTGCCAAAGCTCGCAGGGGATTGCGGGACTGGCAGGCTGCCCAACAGGATCTCGACCGGGCGCGCGAGCTTGCCCCCAATTCGCCCGAAGTGAAAAGCTTTCCCCCAATTGTCGCCGCCTCATTGATCGCGCCGCTCGACGCAAAGATCCAACGGTCTCCGCGCGACGCTGACGCGTGGCTGGAACGCGCCAGGGTGCTGATGACCGCGAAAGAATTTGAGGCGGCGTTAAGCGATGCTCAGAATGCGCTCAAACTTATGCCCGACTCGGTAGAAGCGTTGGAAGTTCGCGCCGAGATCAATAGCGCCCTGAATCGAATTGCCGAAGCAGACCGCCGCCGAGCCGAAGAGCTTAAGGCAGCCCAGAAATAACCCTCATGAACATCCCCAATAAATATCGCTATATCTCTGTTGCTCTTGCTGTTGCCTTAGTCGCAGCAGCCGGCATCAAGCTCGCCTTAAACTCGTCCCACGGGAAGAGCGCAAACCCAGGGACGGAAGCTGGCTCGCAGCAATCAGAAGCAGTTGTTCTCTCTCCGAACACAGGTGCACTGACAGAGTTTGCGAAAGTAGAGCGGCCAATCCGAGTGAGTTTTGCCACCCCTATGGTCCCTTTGGAAAAAGTGAGGCGAGGCGGGCAGCCAAGTCCGATCGTATTCGAACCGATCGTCGAAACGCGATGGATCTGGGTGAGCCAGACAGAAGGCAAGCTTACTTTTCCGGAGCAGTTTGTGGTGGACAATATACCGTGGACGATAGCCCAAGGCGCCCGGCTGGGATCGATTCTTCATCGCGCCCGGCTCCGTCCTGGCTTGCACGATCTCGCCGGCAAACCAATCGACCCCGGGACCTGGGGGGTAGAATTCAGTGATAACAAATTTGCCCTCAAAACGTGGGAATTTCTAAATGACCACTCAGTCGGTTACGTCGACACAGGCGACGCCGCACGAGCAAACTCCAAGACTGACGACGCAACGCCGATTGCAGAAGGTGAGGGAACCTACGAAGAAAATCCCAACGACTACGTATACCGTCGCGCCCTTGATCATCCGTTGCCTCCGCGACCAAGAATACGATTGGAATTTAGTCACGATGTGCCGCTCGCAGAGGTGTTAAAGGCGGTATATTTTCAGGACAGCAAAACGAAAGAACGGCTTCCGGTGGAAGTGAGTCTGGAAGAGAGGCAGGCCCTCGGTCCCCAGGGTTGGGTTCTGGTGGAACCGGTTCAACCGTTGCCGGTAAGCCGCTCGTTTTTGCTTGTGGTCGAGCCGCTGAAGGAAGCGATCGGCCAGCAGGCATTGCCAAATCTGCGGGTCCTTATCGCCGGCACCACTTACCCGCTTCGGGTAAAGTATGCGGCCCCTCTCAACCAACCCATGAAAGGCGCCTTCATCCGGGTAACGCTGAACCAACCGATTGATCCCGACCCGGCAAACCTGAAACTGATTACGGTCGAGCCGGGGATCGGCAATCTGCGTTTCGAAACCGATCAGAAGCGCATCGAGGTGATGGGTAATTTCAACCCGAGCACGGAATACCGGGTGAGACTAAAAACCGGATTGCGCTCCAGAGGCGGATACGCCCTGAGCGAAGATTCGACCTGGAAAGCTCACTTCCGCGCCAAGCGTCCGGCGATCATTCTGCCCGAAGAAATTATCTTTCAACGCGCGTCACTGCCGAGCGTTCGTTGTTCATTCGTCCAGGTCAACACGAAGGAATTACAGTGGAAGCTGGCGCGGTTGCCTCGCGAGAAATTTGTCGAAGTAAACGAACGCTTGCGCGAGTTCAGAAACACCGCTTCAGACGCCCGAGGTGGCACAGCCACGGACCTGCAGACAGGCGAATATTTGTATCAAGGCACGGATCTGCTGATTCCTACTCTTGCTCTGCCGATCGTTGGGTCGGGACGGATCGATGCCAGCATGAATGATGCGGAGACGACTCGGGTGATCGAGTGGCGCGCGAATGATCGCCAACCCGGAGTGTACTTGTTGGAGATTTGGGGAAGGGACCTTCGCGGCAGAGCGGTAGGAAATAGGGTAATCGTTTCCCGGGGCGACTGGATGGTGACCGTGGTGGAAACCAAGGCCGCGCAAGACATTATTCGCGTTGCCAACATGAGTGACGGACTACCGGCGCCAGGCGTGGCGGTTGAACTCCTGGAATCCAGCGGACCAATCGCGGCCTTCCGCACCGACAGCAATGGGGAGATTTTGTTTGGCCCCGCCCTCAAGGACCGCAAGGGCCGAGTGATCCACCCGACGCTCGCCACCGCCATTGTCGTCGGCGAACCCGGGAGAGAGTGTCTTCAGTTTCCAGATCTGACCAAGTTTCGCGCGAGAAACATTATCCCAGTCGCCGACGGACGAGGGGGCGCTCGCGGGGAGCTAACCCTGGCCTGCGTGATCATCACCGATCGGAACGTTTATCGACCCGGTGAGATAGTGAAATTCAAGGGCTTCGTCCGGGCCATCGGAGGCCCTTCGCTATCGATTCCGGCAAACCAAGCGATCCAATGGGCTATCTCAGGAAGCGATCCGGAAGGCAGCGGAGAGTCCTCGCAATCGCTTTACGAGGGAGGCGGTATCGTTTCGCCGACGGGTGATTGGGAGGGGGAGTGGACGGTGCCCCAATCCGCTTTTGGCGAGTACTTCATTTCCGCATTGAACAGCGTCGTGAAGGTGACGGTTGCGGAATTTCGGCCGCCGGCGTTCTCCGTCTCAGTAGAGAGCAAGGATACGCAGGGTGAGACTGTGACGGCGAAAATCACCTCCCAGCACTTCCACGGCGCCCCGAACGCTGGCGCAAAAGTGCATTGGAAAACGGAGTGGGTCGTGGACGATTGGCGCCGCGCCTCACCCCTGGCGGAAGAGGTTGCGTTGAACAGAAGGGACGCAAAACATATCGCCAAGGTTTTGAGCGATAAGTATTCGCCCGACTCTCCCACGCACGGTTTCTCGGACGACATCATGAGAAGACTCAAGGAAGAAGGCTGGGCCACGGCTCGCCCCGATCGCGAGGTCAGCGTGACAGCCGCGAGAGAGGGAGATGTTGTTCTCGATGCCAACGGGGTAGCGACCGTCGAGTGCAAGTCGCCCTTTGCCGCAGGCAGCAAGCATGGCCGCGCGAAAGTATATTGGCTTGTTGACGTGACCTCCGACTCGGCCGTGACGCACCGAGGCGGGACTGTCGCTCGAGTGCAATTCGTCCCCCAAATCCTGGGCGTAAGTCTCGAGAATAGAGGTTACCATAAAGCGCTCGTTGAGGTCGCTTCCTTTGATGCGCAGGATAAACCGGGCGCCGGCATCCTGGGCAAGGCGGAGCTGTTTCGCGTCGAGATCAAGTCGGTGAAAGAAGAAATCAGTCGTGGACTGAATCGTTACCGAAATTATCCCATTTTCGAAAAAGTCTGGCAGGCGGACGTCACCACCCCGAGCAGTCAAATTGTTAACGTAGAGAGGACGGGCAATTATGTTCTGCGGGTTACCGCTCCCAGCCAGCCGCATACGCCCCAAGTGAGCGATACGGAGCTGATCGCAGGCTACGGTAACGCCGACGTTGCCATCGAGGATGAGAGTAGCATCGCCTGCAAACCCGACCGTGAGCGCTATACGGTCGGCGACACCGCCATCATCGCATTGCAAACGCCTTTTGGCGGTGTCGCTACCGTGACCGTGGAAACCGATCGCATCCTCTACCGGCAGACCGTGCAGTTAAGTGGGAATGCCCAACGCATCAGCGTCCCCATCCAGTCGACCTTCGCCCCGAATGCGTACGTTTGTGTCAACATCATCAAACCGGCCGAAGCCGACGGGCTGCCCGGCGAACGCTTTGGTGTTTGTGAGATCAAGGTCGATCGTCCCGATCAACACCTCGAGGTTAAGCCAGTCCTGGCCAGCGATGTTTTCGAACCGGGCGCTACGATTTCCGGAGTTGTCAAAGTGAGTAATCAAGGGCGGCCAGTTCCCGGCGCGGACCTGATGCTGTTTGCCGTAGACGAGGCCGTCCTCCAGCTCGGGCGCTGGAAATTACCGGATTTCGACGAAACGTTTTTCCCACGGCGCGCTTGGGAAGTGGAGACCCATTGCGCCCTGGGCCTGCTCTGGACGCCGGAGAAACCCGAATCGCTCGATCATTCGCAAAAAGGATTCATCATTGGCGATGGAGGGCCGTTGCTGACGGAGGCCACCGTTCGAAAAGATTTTGCTCCGCTCGCGTTTTGGAACGCCAGGATTGGAACAAACGCCGCCGGTGAAGCGCCGTTCCGTTTTAAAGCCCCCGACGGTCTGACGAGTTATCGCATCGTCGCCGTAGCGCAAAGAGGGGCGGATCAGTTTGGGAATGGGCAAAAACTCGTCCGCTTAACCAAGAAATTGCAAATCGAACCGATCCTTCCGGATTTTCTTCGCCAGGGGGACGAACTTTATCTCCGATTGCTTGTCCGACAGGATTATAAGGATGAGGACACGGTCAATGTGACGCTTGCGCCGGACCTGGGACTTGAGCCACTGGAACCGCTTCAAAAAACGATAGCTGTAAAGCGCGGTGAACCGAGCCTGGCTAGTTTTCACGTGAAGGTCGCGGGCAATGCACCCCAGGCGAAAATCGATCTAACTGCCCGCTCAACCGAAACCAGGAACTTTTCGGACCATGTCCGGCACACGCTGACCATCCATCCCAGCGTGTTACAGCGTCGCCAAACTCTCTTTGGTCAAATCAAGCCCACTCAACCGCTCAATCTGATCACAGCCCTCCCACCCGCCTGGCTTGATGCGAGCGGCGTTTGCGACGTCATGCTTTCGGGATCGACCTACCTTCCGAAAATCGCCGGATTGCCCGCGATGCTGGAGATACAAGGTTCGGTCGAGAAAATATCGACTCAAATTCTTGCTGCGACTCTGCTCGACGAAACCTTGGATTATGTTCCGTTCGCTTCCGATAAGTCCTGGCGCGCCAGAACGGAAGCAGCCTTGAAGAAATTGGCGCCGGCCGTGCTCGACGGAGGCGGACTTTCAGTTTGGCCCAGCGGTGGAAAGCTGAATGGCTTCGCCACCGTCGAAGCCGCGTGGGCGATCCTGGTGGCGAAGAAGAAAGCACTTAACGTCGACGAAAAGTTGGTCCGCAACGCGCAGCGGTGGTTGGACAACATCATCAGGAGGGAGTTCGGCTTCAACGATGTTCCGCCGGACATCCGCTGTTTTGCCTTGATGGTCCGTGGATATACGCGGGAGGACAACGCCAAGAAAGAACTCAATTTCGAAAGCGAAGCCGAGGAGCTTTTTAATAACCGCCGGGAATTGACCGACGAAGGCCGAGCCTGGCTGGCACTCGGGAGCTGGTATTTGGAAATCAAACCAAACGCCGTGAACACTCTCCTGCGCGAGATCGACCATCCCCTGCAAGCGGCGGATTTTGACCCGGTGAAGTTCGGGTCCAGCACCCGTGCCGAAGCGCTGTGCCTGCTGGCCCAAAGTGAGATCCAGGCCACCAACTGGTCCGCCGCGGTTCGGGAACGCGCGCACCGGCAATTCGACCGCATCACCCAATCTTCCGTGGACCTTTCAACCCAGGAAAATTTGTGGCTGCTGTTATTATTTAATTCGCTAACCCGCGGAGAGATTCCGGCGCGGATGCAACGGTCCGCCAGGACACTTTCTTCCAAGCCCGCGGTTTTTTCGAAAAATGAAACATCCGTCGGCTGGTTGGGAGTGCCTTTGAATAAGCTCCGTGAGGTTTTTCCGCGACCGTTACAGCTCGACGTGGAGGGTTCGTACCTGGTTAGGGCCGTTTACGAAGTGCCCGACTCCGAGTTACCGACGCACGCACCCAGCCTGAACATCGAGCGCGCCCTACGCAACCTCACCGACGGCACACGCACCGGAACGCAAAGTGCGCCTTTCAAACTCGGCGATCAAATCCTGGTGACCTATCGGATGAATGCAGACAAACCGCATAGTTACGTTGAAATAGAAGACCAGCTGCCGGCATGTCTGGAGACAGTGAACCCGAAGCTCCCGCTCATCGCCAAATATTTCCAATTACCGATTGAAGCCGGCGTGAACACGTTGCCGCTCTCGCACGTTGAGCTCCGCTTTGCCAGGACGCTGCTCTATTTCGACAAGGTATCGCCGGGTCGAAATGCTTATTCAGTGCTCTCGCGGGTAACCAATGCCGGCGTCTTTCACTGGCCAGGAACCCAGGTGCGACCGCTCTACGACAGCCGATTTTCCGATACCTCCAATCAAATGCTGGCTTATGCCGTCGAGTAACCCGCCATGAAGCCCACTTCAAAGCGAATCATCGTTGGGGCGTCGATGTTTGCCCTTGGCGCTCCCCTGCTCTTTCACTTTACAATCTCCTTTATCCCGCTTCCGCCAGAACTGTTTCTGCCTCCGAAGGGGCCGGCAATTCTCGTGGACCGCCATGGTCGCCGGCTTGCCTCGCTTCCCCTGACGGAAGCGCGCGCGCAAGTACCGATCTCTCTCACCCAAATGGGAGAGTGGCTGCCCATCGTTACGGTGGCCTTGGAAGACCATCGCTTTTACGATCACTCTGGTATTGACCTCCACGCACTCGCCGGCGCGCTCCGGCGCAATATTCGCGCCGGGCGAATTGTGTCTGGCGCCTCGACCATTACACAGCAGTTAATCAAGCTCGCGTCGAAACGAAAAAATCGCTCGTGGTGGGCCAAGCTTTACGAAAATATGGCCGCTCTTCGCCTTGAGCGAATGTGGTCGAAAGACCGCATTCTCGAGGAGTATCTAAACCGCAGCCACTACGCAAATCGTCAAATTGGCCCGGCTGCGGCAGCCCGCGCCTATTTTAACAAGGCGCCGTACGATCTTACCCCTTCCGAGGCCGTTTACCTGAGTGGCCTGCCCCAAGCACCGACTCGTTTTAATCCACGACGGCACGCGGAGGCCGCGGCGATCAAGTATCAACGCTCGGTGTGTCGGCTGGAAAAAATCGGTTTTGGGTCCACCGACGGCGTCACCCTTCCATCTACACCGCCACAACTTGCTTCCTTTCAGTCCGAAGCCAGGCTCGCTGGACATTTTGTGGACGCGGTTCGGAGCGCCTATCCAAAGCTTTCCGGTGGTCGGGTTAAAACCACTCTCGACCTGGATTTGCAGCGCATGGTGGAGAAGGAACTTCAGATCCACCTGGCGAAACTTGCGGGTCGGCAGGTAAACCAGGGAGCGGTTGTAGTGCTTGATACCCGGTCCGGCGCCATCCGTGCCATGGTTGGTTCCGGGGATTATGCAAAGGCCATCGATGGACAAATCAACGGCTCAACCATCTTTCGCAGCTGCGGCTCAACGCTTAAGCCATTTCTTTATCTCCAAGCCATTGAAGATCGTGTTCTTACGGCCGCTTCGCTCCTTCCAGACACGCCGGATGCGGTTCGCGACAAGTATCTCGACTACGACCCCGTTAATTATGACAAGCGCTTTCTCGGCCCGGTTCGCGTGCGTGAGGCCCTGGCTAATTCCCTCAACGTTCCGGCGGTGGTGGCACTCAGTCGCCTGGGCGCGCGGAAAATGTTTTCCCAGTTTAAGCAATGCGGTCTTAACTTTGCCGGCCCCTTCGATCAGTACGGTGCCGGGCTAATCCTGGGTAATGCCGAGGTGCGTCTTCTCGATCTGACCGCCGCTTTTTCCGTATTTTCGGGTCACAGCCTGGCCGTTCAACCACGATTTCTCGAAGCCACACCTGTGCGTCATCGTTTTGTCGCGTCATCACCGGCCGTCGCGATCGTGGGCGACATCTTGTCCGACAACCAGGCACGGCGAAAAACTTTCGGGCCATTCTCGCCCCTTGCTTTCGAAAACAAACGCATCCCGTGCAAGACGGGAACAAGCTCGGGATTTCGGGATGCGTGGGCGGTCGGCGTCACCGCGGAGCATGCCGTCGGTGTCTGGGTTGGGAACTTTGATGGCCGCCCGATGGACGAGATAGCAGCCATTACCGGCGCCGTGCCGCTGTGGCGGGGAATAATCGATTATCTGCTCTGGCATGGAGACAGCGGGGTATCCGCACCCGCCGCGTCCTCCAATCTCGTGCGCGCCAATGTTTGCGAGCTGACCGGTTTGTTACCGGTGCCTGAGAGTCCCGGCGTCATTAACGAATTTTTCCTGACTGGAACGCAACCGACCGAATCTGCGAACCGATATCTGCATCGAATCGATAAGAGCGTTCGCCTCTTTCTGCCTCCCGAATACGATGTCTGGTGCCGGAGCGCGCAAAACCACATCGGGGCACAGGTGCAGGACAATGCCCCGTTAAAAATCGTAGTACCGGCCGCAAACGCGAGTTTCATCATTGCCAGAAATCTGCCTCGTTCTCAACAGGCGCTCCGCCTGCTCGCAGCCGGCAATTCCGTAGACGATCTAGCCTGGTCGGTCGACGGCACGCCGGTCCCGCGCTCAAATGGTGGCTATTTTTGGCACCTGCGGGAAGGGCGACATACGGTCCACGCTGCCAACTCAAAAGAATCTGCGTCAGCCGAATTCGTCGTCCAGTGATCTTTCCATCGGTGGCTCGGACCACTGAGCTACGCTGTGCTCTTGCCGTGAACACCGGAGCCACCGGTTAAAAGCCTGATGCGCGCGCCTCGTGCCTTCCATCAATGGGATCGCCGCTTCAGAAGATAAAGCGGGTGAGTGCCAGCGCCTTTGGGAAAGACGGTTTCGCGGAGAAATTCACACCTAAAATCCTGCACCCCTTCCGCGGCAGCCAGGGCGGCGAATGCCTGGCTACACGAGATCTCTCCCGGTGGCGTTACCGGCTCCATTCGCGCAGCGAAGTTGACGTTGGTTCCAATAAAACCGTCCTTGGGAAAGACCGGGTCCGGTATTCGATAAATTGGACCGGCGTGCAAGGCGATCCGCAGTTTCAGCTTTTCGACGCTTCCCGTGATTCTCCATTCTCCCGAAATGGTCACCTGCTGGAGCGCAAGCGCGAACCGTCCGGCTTTGAGCATGGAGTCGAAGACGCAAAACAGCCCATCTCCCCAAGTATTGAAATCGAGCGGACCGTAACCGAGGTGTCGCGCCTTCTGAATCATGCTCCCCAGCGGCTGCAAAAAACCTGAGACGAAGTCGGGGAGCCTGGTTTCATCCAGCTCGCCATACCGCATCACGTCCGCGAACAGCACCGCGCAAATTTGCTGTGGCGGTTCCTGACTGAGGGTCGCACGGTGCGGTTGCGCTCCAATTCCGGGAGG
Source organism: Chthoniobacterales bacterium (assembly GCA_035556975.1). GTDB lineage: Bacteria > Verrucomicrobiota > Verrucomicrobiia > Chthoniobacterales > UBA10450 > AV80. The sequence continues at coordinate 7,814 of DATMEN010000032.1, read as the reverse complement.
CGGAGTGGCTGACCTGATGACGTCTGTCACTTTCTCCGGCAGCAGCGGCGGCAGATACTCGATTCTCACCTTCAGGGCATCGGCTAATTTTACCAGACTGCGGGTTCCTCCGGGCGCGTCGCCAGACCACCCGTCCCACAGCGCGACCAGGGTCAGGGACGTTGAAGCCGACTCCGCCCACAAAAGCCCCAAGCCCAAGGCGACTCGGTTGCAGCAATCACTCGCCATGGTGTTATCCTGGGCCCGCTTGTCCCCGAGAGTTATCAGGCTGGTGACCTGCTTCCGGATCTTTCTGAAGCGCGGCAGCCATTTTTTCCCGGCGTTCTCCTGGAATTGCTGGTCTGGCGGAGCCTGGTCAGGAACCTCGATGCAGTCGCGGACGAAAAGGTCTTCGGCATAAGGAAGCACGACATGCACTTCGCCGCCGCGTTTCAACATCTGTTCGATGAAGACGATGTCACCACCGCAGGCGGCAGAACAGAACCCGATCCGTGCATCCAGTCTCTCCAGGGTGTCATGGATGGCTTGGGTGACGGCGTCCTCCTTCTGCTTGGGAAACCGCGGAACGAACCGGGGTGGAACGCGCCCCACTCTATCCATCATATGACCCGTGAACGCCACCACGCCCGGCGGCTGGCCGCTCCTTGGCCTGCGACTTGTGCTTCCTTGCTTGGAGTCGCGCCTGGGAAACCCCTTGTTCATGCCATTCACCCGGAAAGAACGATCAATTGATCGACCCTGAGCGGCTCTCCCGAAGTTAGCTTCCCGATTGGTTCATCCATCGCGCTGCGACAGATGATACTCAACGCGCCCTTTTCGGTGGAAGCCTTTTAACGTTAAAGCGTTGAAGAGTTACAGCGTTGCAGGGTGACCGTCTGTTCGCTTCAACGCTTCAACCCTTCATCGGTTCAACGCCGTCGAGCGACGTGCGAACGGACAGGCACTGGCATGATGCCTGGGACCTGGATTTTGGTCGCCCTCGGAATCCTTCGCCTCGAAGTAGCGCTGACAAAGTCGCAGCCGCCGCGCGTCCCAAACCATGTAGGTGCCGAGCACGAGTTGAACGACGCCGCGGCCGACGTCCTCCCAGCGGTCGCGGAGTCGCATCCACAATAGTTGCGCTCCCTCGAGCCGCGGGTTGTAGTCGAGCGCCCGGGGGATTACGAGACACGTCCCGCGGTTCGGAATTGAGCGCGTGTGGAGGATCGACGAGCGAAACCGGAGGCGCCTCAAAAGTTCGCGCACGGCGACGCGCATCGTGGTCAACGCCATCCCCTGCGCCGGACATGACCTGTTTGCCGCGACACCGAACGGGATGAAGTTTGCGTCGTGCACCGGGAGAGATTTCCAGCGGTCGGGATCGAATCGTTCCGGATCGTCGAAAGACTGACGGTGAAACTCCTGGTGATTGAAACAGAGCACCGAGCCGCGAGGAATCGTTGTCTGTTCGTTCACCGCGATGTCTCCCGACGTGATGCGGTGCGAGATGCCAAACAGGGGGAAGATTCGGAATCCCTCGTTCATGACGCCGTGGATGTAGTCGTCGTTCTCAGGCTCGGCCGCGAGCCGCGCCTGCACGTCGTCGTGCTGTGCGATGAGGAGCATCAGGTGCGTCATCGCCTCCGACATCTGCACGACAGCGGTGTTAAAAAAAACGCCCTGGAGGTAGAGGGCCTTCTCTTCCGTGGATAAACATGCGGGCAGTTCGTGCGGCACTTCCCCGGCTCTTACTTTCTCGATCAGGAAGCGCGTCAGCCGATGACGCCGGCCCATGTGGCGCAGGCTGCAGCACTTGAGCGCCGTCACGACGTCGCTGGCGTTGTCGACGATGAGCTGGCGCGCGGCCGGGGGGCACGGTTTTCCGAAGACCACCTCATAATAAACTTCCGCCCAGATTGGCATCATCAGATCGCGCAGGCGCAAAACCGTTGCGCCGCGGATGTCGCGCTCATCCATGATTTGTCCGGCGACTCGCCTGGTGAGGTCTTCCGCCGTGTGCTTCGGAACGGCCAGAATTCGATGCGTCGTGTGTGCGACCTCGTCGTAACGCTCGCCGGGCTCGATGTGCTCCTGGTGAATCTCCGGCCCGGGCGACAGCCAGTACCAGAACAAATCCGAGAGCGCGGCGCCGCGGCTGCGTCCATCCGCCGCGCGGTCGGAGTAAACCTGCTTGAAGTGCGACGCGTCGACGAGCTCGCCGGGAATCGGGATGCCTTCGTCGCCATTGATGCGCGTGAAAATGCGCATGCGCAGTGCGACGACTGCGCGCGGAAGCCAGTACGGAATGCTCGCGGCGAGGAGCAAGATCGGGAGTGCGATGGTCAAAGTCATGGCCGAATCCTCACAACGTCGCGGCCCACGTCGCCGATCGCTTCGCATCCGCACAGGATCAACGCGCGAGCCAGCTCCGAGCGCAGCATTTCAAGCACTTGCAAAACTCCTTCGCCGCCGGCCACCGCGAGCCCCCAGAGCACGGGGCGGCCGATGCCGACGGCTTGGGCGCCGAGCGCGATGGCCTTCACCACATCGGTTCCGCGCCGGATTCCGCCGTCGAGCAACACCGGAATGCGTCCATCAACAGCAGCGACAATCGCCGGCAAGAGCTCGATCGAGGCCGGAACGGTGTCGAGTTGGCGTCCACCGTGATTGGAAACGATGATCGCGCTGACGCCCCGCTCGATTGCGAGTCCTGCGTCATCGGGGTGCGCGATGCCTTTTAGGGCGATGGGCAGAGTGGTCGTCTCGCGAAGCCAATCGATGTGCTCCCAGGACAGCTCGGGCGAAAAAACGATCGGTCGCGTCCGCGGCGGTCCGGTTCCAGTTTGCGGCTCTCGCATATTCTCGCAGCACATTCCCTCCGGAAGATCGACGAAGCCATTGCGCCGATCGCGCTCGTGGTTTCCGAACGCTGGAGAATCGACGGTGACTACCAGCGCGGTGCAGCCCGCGGCCTCAGCACGACGCACCAGCGCTCCGGTGAAACCGAGGTCGGGCTGAATGTTGAGTTGAAACCAGATGGCAGGCTGGATCTCCTTCGGCGCCGCGCTTCGAGCGGCCGCTGCGATGTCTTCGATGGCCGCTGTCGCAGCCATGCTCGCAATCAGGATCGTATCAGCGGCAACAGCGGCCCGAGCCGTCGCGCATTCGCCATCGGGATGAGCGAGGCGATGAAACGCCGTCGGCGCGATGAGAACGGGCATTGAGAGGCGAGAGCCGAGCAAGGTGACCTCCAGATTAGGCATGCCGGTCAGTCCGCGCAGTGCGCGTGGGACCAGTCCGATCCGCGCGAACGCGGATTCGTTTTCGCGCAGAGTAACTTCGTCGTCCGCACCGCCGGCAAAGTAATCGAACACGGCCGGGTCGAGGCGCCGGCGGGCTTCGGTTTCGAAATCACGGAGCAGAAGCGTTTGCATGGCGATCGGTCTACTCACTGAATTGCAGCGACGGCGCGAGCGCCGCCCCTACATGGCGCTGTTCGGGCCCAGGCAGCTCTCGTGCGAAGAAAGCGCGCAGCGGCTCGCGGTGCGTCGTTTCTCCGCTCCAGTCGTTCTCGAGATTCTCCGCCACATGATGTTCCGACAGGAGCGTCCCGGCGGAGAAATGCCTCACCACGGGATGCAGGTAACGGCCCTTCTCGGCATTATTGGCATCGGATTGTTTGATTCGTCCGACGGAGACATCGAACGGATCGTGCTGGTCGTGGTCGGGTCCGTACTCGAGCGTGATAACAAAGTAGCTCTCCTCCGCGCCAAACTCGCTCTCGTGAATATAATCGACCGGCATTTCTTCATAGGAGTGCGCTCTGCCGTCGCGCGAAACGACGATCAAGTCGCCCATCGACGCGAATAGTTGCCACAGGGCCGAGGTTCGGTTCACGCGAGCGATTACCGCGTCCGCCATCTCCTCCGGATCGGCGCGCAAGCAGCGATGCGGCCATTGCTGCTCGTGATACTTCTGCTCCAGCATCCGGTGCAGAGCGCGCACGCCGTAGCGGAAACCGTGGATGAACCCGCTGGTCGACTTCTTGAAATCGCGCACCTGCATCAGCGTTCCGGCAAAATACAGGTCAGGGACATTGGTCGATTCCCACGACGAGGTCTGCGCCGGAAACCGGTCGTGGTAGATCAATTCTGGCCGGCAATTCTCCGAGAAGATCGAGGCATCGAAGCGGAAACCGGTGCAGACGATCACGCGATCGTAGCGGTAATTCTTCTTCACCTCATTCGCCCGCTGGAAGCTCACCGTGACGAAATACGAGCCGTCGCGACGCTCGATCCTGACAATGTTCCCGTCGAGCAGCGCGTTCTGCGATTTGAGTTGATAGGTATCGAGCAGGTTGTTGTTCACTGCACGCAGGTGGCCCACGAAATGTGACCTCCACGCCATGTGGACGGCGCTGGGACCGGCGACGTGGATGACAGCGGCTTGCTCGATCAGGTTGTCGGCGGTTTCGAATCCTGAGTTGCCCTTGCCGATGATGAGCACACGCTGGTCGGTGAATTCCTTCGGATCCACCGTGACTGTGCCGTAGACTTCAGCGGACTCGATGCCTGGAATGGCGGGAATGTACGGCTTCGACACACCGCTCGCGACAATCAAGCGTTTCGCCTCGAGCCTCTCGCCGTTCTCATCGGTCACCTCGAAGACTCCGGTGGACCTCCGCCTGATGCGAGTGACGCGCGTGTTGTATTTGATTCGCAGCTGAAACGCCTCGGCGAAGTCGCGAAGATAACGCACGAGATCGTCGGCGTCGGGAAAGTATCGCTCGGTGTAACGCGTGAAGAGCAGCCGCGGATCGTCCGAGAGGAGAGAATTCCAATCCGTGCGAAGGTTCATCTCGGGATCGTCCCATCCGGTGTGCGGCTTGTTGATCGAGATGAGACGGCGGTGGCGTGGAAACGTGCGGAAAAACATTCCAGGCGCTGGCCCCCCCTCCAGGATTTGGTAGTCGCGTCCGGCCCGTGCGAGAAAGTATCCGAGTTGCAGGCCGGCGGGACCCGCTCCAATGACCAGGTAATCCATAACGTTTCCTCCGTGAACGTTTCGAATTGGGTACGCCGGCCGCGCCTCTTCCTCTGCGCGCGAATCGTAACAGTTCTGTTACGTTCCGCATTCGCCTCGTGGCGTTGAAGCGTTACAGCGTTGGAGGGTGAAACCGCTCACCGTCAACGCTTCATCGCTTCAACGCTCTCAGCCCGTCGCCAGCGCGTTGCCGGCGAAATGGAGAAGTTCCAAAATTTCAGCCCGGAGGCGAAGGAACTCCGAACTGCTCCGATCGCGCGGCCGATCCAGCTCGATCGGAATGGTCCGCTCGATTCTTCCCGGGCGTTGCGTCATGATGGCGATCCGGTCGCTCATATAAATCGCTTCGTCGATATCGTGAGTGACCAGAAGCATCGTCGTGCGGCGGGTCTGCCAGAGTCGCAACACTTCATCCTGCATCCGCATGCGGGTGAAAGCGTCGAGCGCACCGAGGGGTTCGTCGAGGAGGAGGACTCTCGGACGATTGATCAGCGCCCGCGCCAAGGCGACACGCTGGGCCATCCCCCCGGAGAGATGGTGAGGATAAGCCTTGGCAAACCCCTCGAGGCCTACGAGCTGCATGAACTCATCCACCTCATGCCGTTTCTCGTGCAGGACGTGGCGCGCGACCAGGCCGGCCTGGATGTTGCGACGAACAGTGAGCCACGGAAAAAGATTCGGATCCTGGAAGACAAGCCCGCGCTCCGCGCTCGGCGCCGTGATCGGTTCCGAACCGATCAAGAGTTCGCCTGAGTCGGGAAGATCGAGGCCGGCGATAAGGCGGAGGAGGGTGGATTTCCCGCAACCGCTTGGGCCGACGAGCGAAACCAATTCGCCGGCCGCGACCGACAGAGAAATTGCGTCCAGGGCCAGTTGCCGGGAGAGCGGATCGTCCGGGGAGGGAAAGCTCTTGCTGACCTCGCGGGCCCGGAGCGAAGAGCCTTCCGTGGCGGCAACGGCTACCACTTGATCACTCCCTTTTGCCAGACGAGGACGCGATCGCGCACTTTAAAGAGCACGGTCATGATCGTGGAAAAGAACGCGGCCATCACGATCAGCGCCGCGAAGACCTTGCCATACTCCGCCCAGCCCTGAGCCCACTGCACATACCAGCCGAGGCCGGATTTTACCCCCACCGTTTCCGCGACGACGAGGGTGAGAAAAGAAGCGCCCAAGCCCATAAAGAGCCCGATGAAAATACTCGGGAGCGCGGCGGGAATCGCCACTCGGAAGATGAGATAAGCGCGGCCGGCCCCGAGCGTGCGCGCGACATCGAGGAGGGAAGCGCGCGTGTTTGAAATGCCGGAAGCGGTCAACATCGTGACCGGAAACCAGACCGCGAGCGCGATGAGTCCGGTGGCGGAGAAGGTCGCATTCGGCGAGATAACCATGGCGAGGGGGATCCACGCGGTCGCGGGAATCGGGCCGACGACTTTGAGGACTGGCATTCCCCAGTAACGCGCGTGCTTAAACCAGCCGATGCAGATACCGGTAATGAGCCCGATGGCAACGCCGAGCATGTAACCACCGACGAGCAGAATCAACGAGTGCCAGGTGCTGTCAAAAACCACCGCGCGGTCGTCGATGAGACTCAACAACACGGCCGCCGGGCTCGGGAAATAGGGCATTGGCAGCCAGCGCAGCCCTGAGGTGATCGTCTCCCACCCCGCGAGCAGCGCAACCGTTGCGGAGAGGATCGGGCTCATGTCGCGCATCCACACGCGCAGGGCGGCCCACCACGCCTGCACCACGGCTGCCAGGACACTCGCGGCGAAAAAGCCCGCGAGAAAAATTGAATAGTAGCGCGTTTCCAATGGCAGCTCGTTTTGCGAGATCAGGAGATGGAGACCGAAGGCGAGCGCGGTCGCAATCGGCACGGCGAGGAGCGTGCGCCATGGCTGCTTCGCACCGCGCGGAGTTTCGCCCGCGACCGGCGCCATGATCGCGGGAGCGGTTGCACGCGACGGAGAGTCGAGGAGTTCGGTGGAGCCGTTCATTGCGCAGTGGCGACCATGCATTTCAAGGCCGGGCCCGGCCGCGGCGCGACTCGTGAAGCGGGCGCGCAGCACGTGGCGACCCTTTCCGGCGTGCCCTGCGTGGCAAGCTCGGCGGCGAGCCGCATCGGCTGATCCTCCGGCACGCGTCCGCCGGGGAGCTGCGCGATTTGCAGACCTTCCACCCAGCTGTCATTCACGCCTTCGAGGTGGACGAACGCTTTCTTCGCCAGCTCATCCACGTCGGTGTTCGCGCTCAACATGCCCGCCCGTTTCATCTCGTGCGCGGCTGATTCCACGGCCGCTTTACCGCCCAGCACGCTGGGCAGGTAATTGAGGTTTCCGATGGCTGTGGTGTTCAGTTCGGGATTGGACGCGAGATATTTCTTTTCCACGGACAGGCGCGCGGCGAGGCGCGGGTTGGTATTGACCCACTTCGCCCCCTTGAGCATGGCGCGCGTCGCGGCGGCGCCAGCCTCGGGGTTCGCCGTGAGCCAACCGCCGTGCGCGATGACCGCGCAACAGTATTCCTCGTTGAAGGGAAAGTCCTTCGCCTGGTCCGCGACGTTGCGGACGATGCCCTGGGCGAGGAGCAACGTGCCGATCGGCTCGGAGTCCGCGCACGCGTCGATCTCGCCCTTTTCCATCGCCAGCCCAAGTTCACCGGCGGGGAAGACGCGCCACTCGATCTCGCGCCGCGCATCAATGCCGTTCGCTCCCAGAACGCGGTGGGCAAAAATGAACGGCGGCGTGCCCATTCCGGGAACACCGATCCGTTTGCCGCGCAGGTCGGCGACC
>DATMEN010000031.1:0-22376 GCA_035556975.1 Chthoniobacterales bacterium | reverse complement strand
GTTTGGGACGGTCCCTTCACTTCAAGTCGCCCGATTTCATTGGGAGCCATGGCGGACATTTGCGTGAAGAAAAGACTCGTGCCGTCGTCGGAAAAGACGATGTCGCCAGCATGCAACCTGGCAATTTCTCTCGGTTCTTTTGCATCGAGCGGCAGGGCGTAGATGGGCATCTCGCCCCGATCTTCCGCGGTGAAGAAAATTGTCTTCGAATCCGGCGACCAGGTCAGGCTGTCGACCGAGCGATCGAAAGTCTGAGTCGCATTCCGGCTCTCTCCCAACTTCCGTTGATAAACGACGAGCGAAGACTTGTCCGCTTCATAGCTGGCGCGCGCCATTGAACGCCACGCAATGTGATTTCCATCGGGCGAGTAGATTGGCGTCGCGTCGCTTCCCGGGCTGGTCGAAATTTTCTTCGGCGTGCCGCCGGACATCGGTGCGATGAAAATCTCGTTGTTGGTGCTGGTGGCTTCGACCTCGTCGATGTTGCTCGTGTAGGCGAACTCCTGGCCGTCGGGAGAAATCGTGTACATGTCTTGTCCACCCAGATTGAACGGTGGCACGTCGTGATCGCCCGGCGTGAGATCGCGCGCTGAATTCGGTTGCGACGCATCGGCCTCTGCGCTGACAGCAAAGAGATGGCTGCGCTTGAAATCAGTGTAGGAAGCCCAATGCCGGTAGAGCAGCTTGGTGAAGATTTTCGCCTTCACTTTGCTCTTCCCTAGTTCTTCGTCGCGCCGCTTGTTCTCTACGTCGTCTTTCGCGTCGGGATAAACGGACGAGAGAAAAACGATATTTTTTCCATCGGGCGACCAGATCCCGCCGTCGGCGCCGGTCGAGATGTTGGTTACCTGGTGCGGCGTCCCATCCAAACCGCCGCTTTCCGGGGTGAAATTCGACATCCAGATTTGCGTTGGATCGGTCGCTTTCGACGTCCAGATCAAACGTTTGCCGTCGGGCGAAAACCGGGGCCGCTCTTCGTGGTTCGGCGTTTGATTCAGGCGGCGCGCTTCTCCGCCCGTGGCGGCCACGATCCACAAATGCGAAATCCTGGTGTTCGCCTCCAGGGCGACATCGACCGCATCGAAAACAACCCACTTCCCATCAGGCGACGGCACGGGCGCGCCGACGCGTTTGAGCTTCATCATGTCTTCGAAAGTGAACGGCCGTTTTGCGCCGGTGGCCGAAGCGTTTGGCGTTGTCTGCGCCAGAAGCGAGCCGGCGAAAGCGAAAGAAGCGATCAGGATTTTCCAGGGCATGATTTGATCTCCGTGTGAGTTCGCAAACTCCCGCCGAACCGTCCCTCGCGCAACCGCACCCTCAATCCCGACACGCCGGACAAGAGCCGCAACAAAAATTCCGTTTTGTCATTCCGAGCGCTTTATATTGTGAACTCATGAACTTTGTCATTCTGGGCGCAGCGGAGCGGAGCCGAAGAACGAGGAATTTGTTGTTCATCAAGTGCTTTCATCTCACCGCGTTCCTCGCTGTTTTCGCGGGGGCCGTTTCACTCAACGCGACCCCGCGGGCGAAGATCGCGCTGGTTAACGGCACGCTAATCAATCCAGGCACGGCCAAAGTCGTGCCGAACGCGGTTGTCATCATCGACGGCGATCGCATCAGCGCGGTCGGCGATCAGGCCACGGCGGTCTCGACGAAAGATGCGCAGCTCGTCGATTGCAAAGGCAAGTTCATTCTGCCCGGCTACATCGACACGCACGTTCATTTCTTCCAATCCGGCGACATCTTCACCCGCCCCGACGCGGTCGACCTGACCAGTGTTCGGCCTTACAAAGACGAGCTGGCCTGGATCGAGCGCAACCTGCGCGACACCTTCGGGCGTTATATCCGTTGCGGGATCACCTCCGTGGTCGATGTCGGCGGTCCCATGTCGAATTTCCGGTTGCGCGCCCTGGCGAAATCCATCGCCAAAGCGCCTCGCGTCGCGGTGGCCGGCCCGCTCATTTCCAGCGTCTCGCGGCCGCAACTCGATCTGGGCGATCCGCCCATCGTGAAGATCGAGACGCCGGAGCAGGGTCGCGAGATGGTGCGCAAACTGGCGCGGGAGAATCCCGATTACGTCAAGATCTGGTACATCGTCAACGCCGAGAACCCGGTTGAAAAATTCCGGCCCATTGTCCACGCCGTCATCGAGGAGAGTCACGCCCGCAAGCTGCGGGTGGCCGTGCACGCCACCGAGCTCGAAGCCGCGCGCGCTGCGGTCGAAGAAGGCGCCGACCTCCTGGTTCATAGCGTGACCGACAAACTGGTCGACGAGCGTTTCGTCCAGCTTTTGAAAGAGCGCGGCACGATCCTCACGCCTACGCTCGTCGTCTTCGAGCGCTATGGCCGCACCTTCGCGGGCAAACTGAATCTCACCCCGGAAGAAAAAGCGTGGGGCAACCCGGAAGTAATCGCGTCGCTCGACGTGACGAAGTTGCCGGCCGACAAAATCCCCGATCGCATCAAGACCGCGCTTGCCAAGCCCGAGGCCGTCCTCGATCGCATCCGCCAGACCTACGATATTGCGTTGAAGAATCTGAAAACGCTCCAGGACGCCGGCGTCACGATCGCCGCCGGGACCGACGCCGGGAACATTGGAACGATCCATGGCCCCGCGCTTTTTCGTGAGTTCCAGTTAATGAAAGAAGCCGGACTCAATCCTGCCGAGATTCTTCAATGCGCGACGGTCAACGCCGCCAGGGCCTTCGGCGGGGAGACGGGCGCGAAGATCGGGGCCATAGCGCCCGGCAATTTCGCCGATCTCGTCATCCTGAAATCGAACCCGCTGGACGATATTGCGCGTGCTTCCGACATCGACAGTGTGATAAAAAGCGGCGTCCCTTATCGCGGCAATTCATTCCTGCCGCGATAAATCCCTCGCATCGCCAAGTCCGACACTGGCGCGTGCCGCTTGACGTGGCATCCCTGAAAGGAAACGTGAACAAAGTGCTTGCGTTGGCAGCTGATTTGCTACCTGTTACCCGCATATCCCCCCCGAGCCTTCGGGCGAGGGGCGCGAGGCCGCCGGAGCAATCCCGCGGCTTCTGCTTTTTATGGCCCTGAAGACGAACGTTTACATCGACGGCTTCAACCTTTACTACGGCTGTGTCCGCGATACGCCTCACAAGTGGCTCGATCTTGCCGCGCTCTGCGCGCGTCTTCTGCCGAATAATCAGATCAATCGGATTCGCTACTTTACCGCGTTAGTCACGCCACGCGCCGGTGACCCCCAGCAGCGGAACCGACAGGAGATGTATCTTCGTGCGATTCGCACAATCCCGAATCTGACCATCGATCTGGGTCGTTTCCTCGCGAGCAAGGTCTGGATGATGCGATCTGATTACTCCGGAAAGGTGGAGGTGCTGAAGTCCGAGGAGAAAGGCTCTGACGTAAATCTCGCCAGCCGGCTTCTGATTGATTGCTATCGAAGCAACTGCGATATCGCGGTAATCGTGTCGAACGACTCTGACCTAGTCTTCCCGATTGAGCATGTGAAGCGACATCTTGGAAAAACCGTCGGTATTGTGAATCCGCGTCAGCGGCCGAGCCGCGAGCTGTTGGCTGTGGCGAATTTTTTCAAATCGATCCGTCCGTCGGTGCTCGCCTCCTGTCAGTTTCCAGTGAAGCTGACCGATGCTTTGGGAGATTTCCACAAGCCACCCACATGGTGAGGCGTTCGAGCGCGCGCGCACAAACGGGGAATATCAGCGCGGCGACAGACAATTAACTCTCTAATTCTGTCTTCGGTCACAGCCACGAGCTTCGCTTTACCGGAACGTGACCTGCCATTGAATAGCCTAATTTCCTCCCGCCCCAGCGCGATTTGGAGGACGATTACCGTAGCTTCGCCCATCGAAATTTGATACCTCCCGTTGATGACTTACTGGCTCGATTTGTTTACCGGCCAGACGTGGCAGGAGTTTCGGAACCACGGCGCAAATGTAAGCGGATTTCGCAAACGCATGCGTAACGCCGTTGGTCGGATCAAGCCCGGCGATGTCCTTCTCTGTTACCTGACAGGAGTCATGCGATGGGTCGGCGCACTTGAAGTTCGAGGCCGGAGTAACGACCAGACCGCAATTTGGGAGTTCGACGACTTTCCCGAACGGCTCGTCGTTAAGCCGCTTGTGGTGCTAACGCCGGAGTACGGCATCCCCATGGACCAGTTACAGGGGAAAATGGATTTCTACCGATCCGCTGCAGATCGGCCGGGGTACAACGGCTTTCTTCGCATGAGTCCTAATCGGTTCAAGCGCGAATCGGATGCTAAACTCCTCATGCATTTGCTTCGTGCAGCTCAGGAGAAACCCAAGAACCGCCCGGTCGATCCAAAAAAGCTCGCACGGAAGCCATTTTACAAGGCGGAGAGCAAGCGCGGAACGAAGATTGTCACGACTGTTGTTAGCGTTCCTGACACCGACGAGTCGCCGCGAGCGGAGCCCGATCATTCAAACCAAACAGATAAGATTGTATCCACAACACGGCACACAGAAATTCAGCATGCGTTGCTGACGCTCGGGAGGGACATGGGATTTGAGATATGGGTCGCGCGTAATGATCGATCGAAGAGCTGGAATGGTGAGGTCCTGGGCCGTTTGGACGGGATGATCGAGGTGATGCCAACCCAATTCAATGAAGCAACCAATAGGACAATAGAATTGATAGACGTGCTGTGGCTCAAAGGAAACTCGATCGTCGCCGCGTTTGAAGTCGAAAGTACAACATCTGTTTACTCTGGGTTATTACGAATGAGCGACCTGTTGGCCCTACAACCAAATCTTGCGATTAATTTATTTTTGGTCGCACCAGATGATCGGAGAGAAAAGGTGGAGAACGAGTTGCTACGTCCTACGTTTAAGTTGCGGGATAAGCCCCTAGCCTCAACCTGTGGATTCCTAAGTTTCGAAGTTCTGACAGAAAAACTTCGCGTGATTCGGGATCTGGGGCTGATTCGATCGCTGAAGCCGGACTTTCTGCAGAACACAGCTGACTATTTTACGGATGGATTAGAGGCCGAATGACCTAAACGCGTCCCGGCCCTCACTGCGCGCTTATATGAAACACCTCACCTTAGCCATAACGGCCGCGATGCTGGCCTTGCTCGTTCTCGCCGTGCGCGCGGGCGACAAGAAAGTAAATGTCTCGAAGATCCACGGACGCATTCAGTACGTGAACAGTTTTCCCGACTACAAGGTGCAGGCCGTGACGAGTTTTCCGGATCTTCGGGTCCAAATCGTCACGAGCTTCCCGAACTCCGCCGGCCAATGGCAGATCGTCGATTCCTTTCCCGACTACAAAATTCAAATGGTCCAGTCGTTTCCGGACTTCACTGTGCAATTTGTCAGCAGCTTCCCGGGGCCGGGGAACTAAAACCGATCAGCCGGCGCCAAAAAGCGCGAAGAACTCAGCTAAGGGCGTGTCCACACTGAACGAGACCTTTTACGCATGGTCGCGGGCCACGTCCACTCCTCCCTGGCATCGCGTCCGGGCGGCTTTTCTCCATCGCCGCTAATGGCAATTCTACCAGCCAGGCGGCCGATTGCTCGTTTGCGGGACGTGCCTCATGGGATCCGGCGCGTGCGACGCGGGGCCGCGGAGCTCCTCATACTCTTCGTCCGGAATGAGGGGCCGACTACTCTCACAGCCGCCCAAAAGAAGAGCTGAGACCGAAACGAGAATTACGAGAAGAATCTTCATGCGCGGTCTCTACCGATGCACAAGATCGGCGGCACTGGCAAGTGGCAAGTCGTGAAAGGCGAGATTTGGCTCGCCCTTGGCGTTCTGGCTGACATTTGCTTCGCCAAAATGTCCGGGCGGTTCAATGATCCGAAATGCTTGCGCATTTGCAGCGCCGGGGTTGGCGGACGGTGGCGGCCGTTCTTGGAATAATCATTGTTGCGGGCGGGGCAGGCATCGCCTTTATCAACCCGCGGCTGACTCGCTACGTGGAGAGCGACGCGTTTCGCTTGGAGCTCGAGAAGCAGACCGCCAAAGGATTGCATTTTCCCGAGGGACAGTACGCGGCGATCAAGCGGACGGGGTTCCTCACCGCCGCGAGCGACGGCTTTCGCGCGGAGAACGGCCGCAAGGCGTTGACTTCGATGGATGCCCACGGAATCACCGCGATCTTCAATCCGCTGGGTGTGTTTTTGCGGCGGTGGCAATTGGATGGGGTTCGCATCCAATCGGGCGAAGTGGGCATCCAGACCTACGAACCGAAACCGGAGCCGTCGCCTTCCAAACCGTGGCATCACATTTTTCTCCCGAACCGCGTTTATCTTCGGCGGGTCTGGTCCGAGCCGGCCGATGTGACCTGGAGATTTCGAAACGAGAAGGGGGGCTTTTTCGGAACGCGCTTGCTCATCACGCCGCACGGGCGCGATTTCGAATACCAGGCGAACGGCGGCAAGATGAAACTGGCGCTCATCCCTGACTTGCCGTTGCGGCACACTCACCTGCTGATCACGAAGAAGCGTTTGACCCTTTACACCCTCGACCTCGCAGCCGGGCCGGAGAGCGACGGCTTCATTCAGGGGGAGGGAACGGCCGGGACGGGCGAGGACAAGAGCGTCGATTTCAAAGTAAAATTCGACCAATTGCCGATCCGCGAATGGTTGCCGGCGAGCTGGAGGGAACATGTCGCAGGGGAGGCCGGCGGAAACATCCATTGGCGCGGGAAAAATCCGAAGCTGGAGTCGGCCTCTGTCCAGGGGTCGCTCCGGGTGCAGGGCGGGCGTGTTCGCAGCCTGCCGTTTCTGCAAAAACTGGCCTCCATCACCGGGAAGAAATCGATCGAAGAGCTGGAGCTGAATGAGTGCTCGGCCGAGGTGGATTGGGACGGCCCGATGGTGGAGATCAAGAATATTGCAGTCGAGGACAAAGGGAAGTTTCGCCTCGAAGGGCTGGTTTCAGTGCGGAAGAAAGCGTTAGACGGCGCGATCCGGCTCGGCGTGGCGCGTGAGTATCTCGAATGGCTGCCACGCGCGGAGGAAGTCTTCGCGAGCGAGCGCGACGGCTATCTTTGGACCACGGTGCATTTGTCGGGAACGATCGACCAGCCGGGGCAGGACCTCAGTCCGCGTGTCATTGAAGTGTTGAAGGAATCGCCCGGGGCGTTTCTTGGCCTGGTTTTCCGTCAGATCGGAGACTGGCTGAAGAACGCGTTTGGCGAGTGACTCGCGTGGGAGACCTCCCGCTCTATTCCGCTTGCCGCGATCAATCCGCGTTGGACAAATGCGGCGAAATTCGATTGAGTGCCCCGTGAAAAACTTCGTGCGGCTCGGCGCTCTGCCTGCGCTGATTTGGTTTTGTTTGCCGACAACTGGGATGGAAGGCGCCACCCTCGTGGGGCAACAAGTGCAGGGCGGGAAAACGGTGGAGATTCGGTTCCCGGTGTCAAAATATTTCCAGGACATCGCGGCGCAGGGTGGTAATCCCCGCGTCGAAACGGGGCGAGCCGTCGTGACCTTCCCGCCTGGTTTCGATCCGGCGCGCCGCTGGCCCATCCTCATTGTGACTTCCACGACGGATTACAGTCGGACCAGTCCGATGGATGTGGAATGGTATCGTCCGCCCGCGGATGCCGAGGGATGGATGATTCTGGCCTCGGACGCGACGATCAAGCCGCAGCATGATTCCACCCCGTGGCGCCTGGGGATGTTGGGCGCGGCCTTGGAAGCGGTGCGCAAGGATTGGCCCCAGAGCGCGAAATGGCCGGTCGCGTTTGGGGGAATGTCTGGCGGCGCAAAGCGGAGCTGTGTGCTGGGCGCAATGCTGGCCAAGGCAGGATCTGTGAACATCCGCGGTTTCTTTCTCAGCGGAATCAACGACGACCGGCTGAGTCCAGCCTACAAGACCTACCAGCCCGGCGCGGATTTCCTCAATATTCCGATCTGGATCAGCGGTGGGATGGATGACGTGATCGCCCATCCCTCGCTGGAAGGCGCCGTGCAGGTGTCGCTCCGGCGCACCGGGTTCAAGCGGGTGCGCGTGGAACGATTCATGGGCGGTCACCGGCTGAAGAGGAGTGAAGTGCGGCTGGCCTTGCGCTGGTTCCGGGAGCTCGGGGGATTCTGAAACACTGGACATTCTGGTACGGTCTCAAGGAGCGCCGTCGGGAACAACATTCGCAGACGCGCAGCGGCATCGATTCAAATCGGTTGCGAGGGGCGGGTTGAGGAGGAAGTTTCCGCGTCATGACAACTTCCCCGACGCAGTACGCGCATCCCGAAGCGCTGGTGGATGCGGATTGGATCGAGAAACATCGAAACGACAACGACGTTCGCATCATTGAGTCGAACGAGGACATCCTGCTCTACGACACGGGTCACATTCCCGGCGCGGTCCACATCGATTGGCGCACGGATCTGCAGGATCAGGTGATCCGCGATTACATCGCGCCCGATAAGTTCGCGGAGCTTTGCGGCCGCAATGGCATCACCCCCGATACGACCTGCGTCTTCTACGGCGACAAGGCGAACTGGTGGGCCTGCTATGCGCTTTGGGCCTTTCGGTTGTTTGGACACGAGAAGGTGAAAATTCTCAACGGCGGCCGCGACAAATGGAAAGCGGAGGGCCGAGAGATGACGCGCGAGATCCCGAAGTATTCGCAGACGAATTATCCCGTGCCGGCGAAGCGTTACGACAAGGAGATTCGCGTGTTCGCCGATGAAGCGCTCGCGCAAAGCAAGGCGGGCCAGCCGTTGATCGACGTGCGTTCCCCTGGCGAGTTCAAAGGCGAGATCACCCACATGGCCGAATATCCGCAGGAAGGGGTTTTGCGGGGCGGCCATATCCCCGGCGCGAAGAGTATGCCGTGGAAAACGGCCACGAACGAGGACAGCACCTTCAAGTCCGCGGGCGACCTGGCGAAGATTTATTTCGAACAGTGCGGTCTCAAGCCGGGCACCGATACGGTGGTGTATTGCCGCATCGGCGAACGCTCGAGCCACACCTGGTTCGTGCTCACTTATCTGCTCGGGCTCGAGAACGTGCGCAATTATGACGGATCGTGGACAGAGTGGGGCAACAAAGTCGGCGCCCCGATCGAGAAAGGCTAGGAAGTTTTCCTCGTAGGCCTGCTCGTGATCGTAGTTGTGCTCGAATTGTTCCGATGCCTTTGAGTTGATCGTTCCGATTACGAGCACGATCATGAGCACGAGCACGAGGCTGCCCATGTACCCACCGAAATTAGAAGCGATCATCGACCTGTTCGAATCGTTGCCGGAAATCGAACGGCGCGAAACGCTCGTCTCCTACGCGGACAACGCGAAGAAGCAGGAGCCGCGTCCAGGCGAAAATTTCGTGCTCGAGGATGTCCGCAAAGACGAGGAGTGCGCCGATACGGTGGGGGTCTATCTCCAGGTGGACGACGAAGGCAAAGCGCATTTTCGGATGACGCTCGGGCCCGAGGTGCAGACGCTCACCCGGGCCATGACCGCGATCCTCTGCAAGGGGCTCGATGGCCGGACGCCGCAGGAAGTGCTCGAACTGCCCAGCGATTTTGTCACCCGCATCGTCGGCGCGGAGCTGGTGCGCGTGCGCAGCCAGACGATCTACTACGTGCTGTCGCGGATCAAAGGCATCTGCAAAGTATACCTCGATCGGCAGCGCATGGCCGCGGCGTAATTGGGGTTGGCTCAGACTATCGGTTGCTTTTCGGAGCAAACCGACGATAGTGTCGGCAGTCGTCTCTCCGCTCCTTCGCTCAACCTCGAAGCCGCTCGGCGCCTAAGGAGAAAAGTCCCACCGACGACGGTCACCTAAAATTATGCATCCTGTCCTTCTCAAGAGCGCTTCCAACGTCATCCCGAACCCGCAGCTTCTGATCAATATCGTCCGGCAGCGTGTCCGGCAATTGATCCGAGGGCACCGGCCTTTGATCGCCGCGGCGCCCGGGATGGGTTTCTGCGACGTGGCTTTGAGCGAAGTGATTGCCGGCAAATTGAGTTACGAGGCCGCGCCTGGCGTAAAACCCGATGGCTCCTTTGCGCCCATTGTTACCTTTCCTGGCGCTCCTTCTGAGAAAAAAGCAGCCTAGGTCATACTATGGGTAACAACACTGGTTTCACGCGCCGCACTCCGGACATCATGACGGAAGAGCTTTGCGCGATTCTGTCGCAAAAGGTTTCGTTCGAATTCAAGCCGCTCTACGACTTGGTCTACGCGAATCTCCACGCTCGCAATGCCGCGAGCGGAGGCGACGAGATGCTCCGTTTGCGCGCGTATGAAAAGCTGCAAAACCTCGTCCACGACGGCATGGTGACGAAGACAGAGAAAAAATATCGGGGCAAACCTGCCGCTCTCCAGGTTGTCAGTGCCCGTCTCGAAGAATGGCGGGTGGCGGCGAATAAGCGGACCGCGGCCTTGGCCGCCGGTTAGGTTCCCTGCGTAACGGCGCAATTAGTTCTTCGTCGCCGGCCGCGCGTCGAAGAGTGAGTGACGACGGAATTCTTCGATCGGGCGGGCTGCTTCGCGATACGCAGGCGTGAGATAATGAGGAGTAAGGAATTGGCTCAAACCACTCGACGACTCTAAACGCGGGAGGAAACGCCAGAAGCGGGCATGCCAGATCGGTGACTGGCCGATGGCCTCCTGCTCAGCGCGCTTCGTTTCGATCTGCCGTTCGAGATGCCTGGTGAACGCGTCGACGGCCGGCGGCTCTCGTCGCAGCTCCAGGGTGCCCGTCACCACAATCGGAGCGATCTCGGCCATTTGATCCTGGGCCTGGAGTGCAGCCGCCGCCAGCGCGATGGCCGAGACCGTCAGAAGCATCTTCACGGCAGGGATCATAAACCGGGAGAAACAGCGAAGACAACCCGCTTCCCGCGAAGATGGCGCCGCGGCGACAAAAAAGCGTGCTCCGGCCGCCGAAAAGATTATCCTCCGCAGCCGGCATGCCCAGGAACAACGATCTCCGAAAAATTCTCCTGATTGGGTCCGGTCCGATTATCATCGGGCAGGGCTGCGAGTTCGATTATTCCGGCGTGCAAGCCTGCAAGGCCCTGCGTGAGGAAGGTTACGAAGTCGTGCTCGTGAACTCGAATCCGGCGACGATCATGACCGATCCCGAGTTCGCGGATCGCACCTACATCGAGCCGATCACGCCCGAGGTGGTCGAAGCGATTCTCGAACGCGAAAAGCCGGACGCCATCTTGCCGACCATGGGCGGCCAAACCGCGTTGAACGTCGCGATGGAGCTGAACCGCAACGGTGCTCTGGCGCGGCATAACGTCCGGTTGATCGGCGCAAACGCCCAGGCGATCGCGAAAGGCGAAGACCGCCAGCTCTTCAAAGAGGCGATGCTTCGCATCGGCCTCGATGTTCCGCGCTCCGGCATCGCGCATTCCATCACCGATGCCAGCCGGATCGCCGACACCATCGGCAAATTCCCGCTTATCATCCGGCCGGCGTTCACGCTCGGCGGCTCCGGCGGCGGCATTGCCTACAACCGCGACGAGCTCGATGAAATCGTCGAGCGCGGCCTCGCCCTTTCGCCGGTCACGGAAGTATTGATCGAAGAATCGCTCGTCGGCTGGAAGGAATTCGAGATGGAGGTGATGCGCGATTGCGCGGACAACTGCGTGGTCATTTGCTCGATCGAAAATTTCGATCCGATGGGCGTGCACACCGGAGATTCGATCACGGTGGCGCCCGCCCAAACGCTGTCCGACCGGGAATTCCAATTAATGCGCGACGCCTCCTTCGACGTCATCCGGGAGATTGGGGTCGAGACTGGCGGCTCGAATATCCAGTTTGCCGTGAACCCGCGGAACGGCCGCATGGTCGTGATCGAAATGAATCCGCGGGTCTCGCGCTCGAGCGCGCTCGCTTCGAAAGCCACCGGCTTCCCGATTGCCAAGATCGCGGCCAAGCTGGCCGTAGGTTACACGCTCGACGAAATCCGCAACGACATCACGCGCGAAACTCCCGCCAGTTTTGAACCGACGATCGATTATTGCGTGGTCAAAGTGCCGCGCTTCACTTTCGAGAAATTTCCGCAGGCCGACGCGACTCTCACGACGCAAATGAAAAGCGTGGGCGAAGCGATGGCGATCGGCCGCACCTTCAAGGAAGCGCTCCAGAAAGCGTTGCGGTCGCTCGAAATCAAGCGCTTCGGGTTATGCGGCGACGGAAACGAGAAGCGCGTCGATGCCGAAACTTTGCGTTTGAAGCTCGCGATCCCGAATGCGGAACGGATCTTCCACATCGCCCAGGCCTTCCAGGACGGCATGTCGATCGACGAGGTGTTCGAGCTGACCAGGATCGACCGCTGGTTTCTGCACAATGTGAGGCAAATCGTCGAGGAAACGGAAAAGCTGCGGAACACAGGCAAGCTGCCTGTGCGACCGGCGGAGTTGCGCCGCGCCAAGAAGCTCGGTTTCTCCGATCGGCAGTTGGCCGTCGCACGCGGAGTATCGGAATCGGAGATTCGGGCCGAGCGCAAAGCGGCCGGAGTGATTCCGACCTACCGGCTGGTCGATACCTGCGCGGCGGAGTTCGAGGCGTTTACTCCGTATTACTATTCGACTTACGGGACCGAGAATGAAATGCGCCGGACCGATAAGCGCAAGATCATGATCCTAGGGGGCGGACCGAACCGCGTGGGCCAGGGCATCGAGTTTGATTACTGTTGCGTGCATGCCGCGTTCGCCCTGCGCGATCTCGGATTCGAAACCATCATGGTCAACTCGAACCCGGAAACGGTTTCGACCGATTACGATACGAGCGACAAACTTTATTTCGAACCGCTCACTCTCGAAGACGTGCTCAATATCTACGACCAGGAACGTCCGGAAGGCGTCATCGTCCAATTCGGCGGCCAGACGCCGCTGAATCTGGCGGAAGGTTTGAAGGCCGCGGGTGTTCCAATTATCGGCACGCAACCGGAAAGCATCGAGATGGCCGAGGACCGGAAATTATTCGCGGCCATGCTCGACAAACTCGGGCTGCGACAAACGCCGAGCGGCACGGCCGTCAGCGCCGAGGAAGCGATTTCGATCGCCCAAAAAATTGGCTACCCGGTGCTGGTGCGCCCCTCGTTCGTGCTCGGCGGCCGCGCGATGGAGCTCGTTTACACCGATGACGATTTGCGCCGTTACATGCTGAACGCGATCGAGGTCAGCCCGGACCGACCGGTGCTGGTCGATCGCTTCCTGGAGGACGCCATCGAAGTGGATGTCGATTGCATTGCGGATGGCGAGATCAGCGTCATCGGCGCCATCATGGAGCACATCGAACAGGCGGGGATTCACAGTGGCGATAGCGCGTGTGTCATTCCCACTTTCTCCCTTTCGGATTCAATCCTGCAAGAAATCGCGTCCGCCACCAAGGCGATGGCTCGGGAATTGAATGTCCGCGGACTGATGAACGTGCAGTTTGCGGTGAAAGGCGACGACGTTTACGTGCTCGAAGTAAATCCGCGCGCCTCCAGGACGGTGCCGTTCGTGAGCAAGGCGATCGGCGTGCCGCTGGCGAAACATGCCGCTCAAATCATGACCGGGGAGAAAATGCTCCGGGACCTCGGCTTCACGCAGGAGATCGTCCCGGAACATCATTTCTCGGTCAAAGAGGCGGTTTTCCCGTTCTTGCGCTATCAGGGCATTGATATCGCGCTGGGCCCGGAAATGAAGTCGACCGGCGAAGTGATGGGAATCGACACCGATCTCGGCCTGGCCTACGCCAAGTCGCAGATGGCCGCCCCCCCGCCATTACCTAAAGGTGGCAACGTTTTCATCAGCGTGAAAGACAATGATAAACCAAATGTCATTTCGCTCGCGCACGAGTTCGTTGGCCTTGGTTTCAAGATCATCTCCACGAGCGGGACTGCCGCCACGCTCGCGGCGGCGGGCGTGCCTGTGACCAGGGTCCATAAGATTCGGGAAGGACGGCCGCATGTGCTCGACCTGGTCAGAAATGGCGACATCAATTTCATCATCAACACGCCCAGCGGGAAGATTCCGCGTGAAGATGAGGTCCGGATTCGGAACGCGTCGCTCGCGCGGAAAATCCCGATCATGACCACGATTCGCGCCGCCCAGGCGAGCGCGAATGGGATCCGCTCGCTCCAGCGGCGCAACCTGCGCGTGAAAACTCTCCAGGAGTACCATCAGACCCTCAAGAGCGCGGAGCAGAACCGGCTGAGAGAGCCCGATGCGATCTCGGGGTTGAAGGTTGGAGGTTGAACGGTAGGGTCACCCATGAAACTTACGGTGCTTTGTTGCATGATCGGATTGGCCTTTGGCGCCACGCCACTGCGCAGCGAGGAAAAAAAGGAACCAACCGCCACGCCGGTGGCGAACGAATCAAAACCAGTGAACGACATCAAAATCATCCTGCACACAAGCAAAGGCGACATCGAAGCAACTATCTTCGCTTCGAAAGTCCCTATGACTGCCGCCAACTATTTGAACCTCGCAAAGAAGGGCTATTACAACGGCATCACCTTTCACCGCGTGATTCCGAACTTTATGATTCAGGGTGGCGATCCGACTGCCACGGGTACGGGTGGTCCCGGATACAAATTTGCCGATGAAATCGTGCCGACTCTCAAACACGATAAGGCGGGCATCTTCTCCATGGCGAACGCTGGTCCCGGCACGAATGGCAGCCAGTTCTTCATCACGCATCTCCCCACGCCGCATCTCGACGGCAAGCACACCGTGTTCGGTGAAGTCACCAAGGGCCAGGATGTGGTGAATAAGATCGAAAAGGGCGATAAAATCACCACCATCGACGTGCTTGATGCTACCGACGACTTGTTTAAAGCTCAGGCGTCGAACATCGAGAAGTGGAATGGCTCGATGAAGAAGTAGCCCCGAGCTGTGGCGGCGGTTTGTAACCGGCGCACTTCTTTCTTTCCTGTCGCGTGGATCAACCGAATGAAACAATGCGACGGTCACAGACCACCCCGACAAAGGTCGCGCTGATCCAGATGCAGTGCGGGGCCGACCCCGCGGCAAACCTGGCCAACGCGATCGCGCGAATTCGCGACGCGGCGAAGCAGGGCGCCCAGATCGTTTGCCTGCCCGAACTATTTCGCTCGCAATATTTTTGCCAGGCCGAAGACCACGCAAACTTTGCCCTGGCCGAAGAGATTCCCGGCCCCACCACGGTTGAGCTGGAGAAAGTCGCGCGGGAAAGCGGAGTGGTGGTTGTCGCCTCCCTCTTCGAGAAGCGGACCGCGGGGGTTTATCACAACACGGCGGCCATCATCGACGCGGACGGGCAATATCTCGGCAAGTATCGCAAGATGCACATCCCGGATGATCCCTCGTATTACGAAAAGTTTTATTTCACTCCCGGCGATCTCGGCTTCCAGGCCTGGCCAACCGCTCATGGGAAAATCGGCGTCTGCGTTTGCTGGGACCAATGGTACCCGGAGGCCGCCCGACTGACCGCCTTGCGCGGCGCCCAGATCTTGTTTTATCCCACGGCGATCGGATGGCATCCGGCCGAGAAGGAGAAATACGGCGCTGCGCAACATTCCGCGTGGGAAACCATGCAGCGCAGCCACGCGATCGCGAATGGCTGCTATGTGGCCGCGGTTAATCGCGTCGGCCACGAAGCGTCCTCCGGCGGCGCCGGGATCGAGTTCTGGGGGCAGAGTTTTGTCGTCGCCCCCAGCGGTGAGATCATCGCGAAGGGCAGCGTCGATCAGGAAGAAATCGTCATGGCCGACATCGAATGGGGCCGCGTCGACGAGCATCGAACGCACTGGCCGTTCCTGCGCGATCGC
Source organism: Chthoniobacterales bacterium (assembly GCA_035556975.1). Taxonomy (GTDB): domain Bacteria; phylum Verrucomicrobiota; class Verrucomicrobiia; order Chthoniobacterales; family UBA10450; genus AV80. The sequence continues at coordinate 6,640 of DATMEN010000031.1, read as the reverse complement.
CGGATCGATGCCTATTCCGGGATCGAGCAGCGCCTGATCGATTAATTTGCGGCTCGCCGCCGCAGTTTACATCCTGCGCCGTGCAGGCGTATCTTCGTTTCATGAAAAGCACATCTAAGCCACTCAACGTCGTCGCGCTGATTGCGATCGCGCTGACGCTCACCCTCGGGTACGCCTTCGCTCAAGAACCGACCAAGGCGATTGCGGTCCTGTATCCGGCATCGGGCAGCCAGGTAAAAGGCACGGTCACGTTCACGAAAACCGGTGACACCGTTCAAGTGGTGGCCGATATCACCGGCCTCACGCCTGGCAAACACGCAATCCATATCCACGAGTTCGGCGATTGCTCCGCCGCCGACGCTTCCTCCGCGGGCAGCCATTTCAATCCGACAAAGAAACCGCACGGCGCACCCGACGCTCCCGAGCGGCATGCGGGCGACTTCGGCAATCTCGAGGCGGACAGCGGCGGCAAAGCGCACCTGGAATTGAAAAGCGACATGCTGAAGTTCAGCGGCGAAAATTCCATCCTGGGACACGCGGTCATCATCCATGAAAAGGTCGATGATTGGTCGCAGCCGGTTGGCAATGCCGGCGGCCGCCAGGCCTGCGGTGTCATCGGCATCGTGAAGCCGTAGATGGAGTTGCTCACCCTCACGGAAATCCGCCGCCATGCGCAGAACGGTGCGGTGGTTGAAACGCGCGTGCATGTCCAGGTCGAGGGCGCCGCGGCGAAAGTCACACGGGAGCAAAAGCCCTATTGTGAGTTGAGTCTCGCGGACGCCGCCGACCGGATGACGCTGCGGGTCTGGAGCGACCATCCGGAATTCAAAGCGTGCGATTCGCTTAAGGTCTCGGATTTTATCGAGCTGAGCGGTGAGTTTCAGCAACATCAGCAATACGGGCTCGATGCGAAAAAATGGAAGGTGCGCCATCTCACCGCCCAGGAGCGTTCCGAGCTGTTGCAAGGACCGCCCGGCCTGCGCGCGAAACAATCGGCCGATTGGGATTACATCGGCGAACGGGCCCGGGCGATCGGCGACCCGCGGTTGCGCTTTCTCTGCGAAGCGTTCCTGAGCGAACACGGCGAACGGTTCCGCCGCACAGCCGGCGCGCGTTCCTATCATCACGCGCGGCGGGGCGGGCTGGTCGAGCACACCGCCCAGATGATGCGTGTCACGATGCAGGTTGCGCCCCTTTATCCGGAATTGAATCTCGACCTGCTCATCGCCGGGGTCCTGTTCCACGATTGCGGAAAGCTTTGGGAAAATCACCTGCCGGAGACCGGGTTCACGATGGGTTACGACGAGCGCGGCGAATTGATTGGCCACATCTCGATCGGCCTGGAACTGGTCAACTCGCTCTGGCGCAAAGTGCAGACCGAAGAAAATGCCCGCGCCTGGAACAATCTTTCGCCCGCTTCGGAAGACGTCCGCATGCACCTGTTGCATCTGATTGGCGCGCATCACGGTGAGCCGCAATTTGGCTCGCCCGTCAGTCCCAAGACCCCGGAAGCCATGGCGCTCAACTACATCGATAATCTCGACGCCCGGATGGAGATGTTCGCCGCCGGCTATCTCGTGGCGAAGCCGATCGCGGACCGGATTTACGATCGGGTCCGCCCGTTACCCGGAAACCTCGTGAAGCCATTGGAGAAATTTCGGAAATCGAACGCGAACGTCCCGCCACCGATCCCGAAAGTGACCCCGGAAACGGGGCGGCTGCTTTGAGCTCGATCGCGCGGTAGTCTGGGTAGCGCACGCGTCTCGCGTGCTGGCGATGGCGTCCTCGCCGTCGCGAACTTTTCTTTTCCGGGCGCTAAACCATAAACGGCCGTTTGAAAGATTGTTGCGGCGAGACGCCGCAACCAACACGCGAGACGCGTGCGCTACCCGATCCGCCGCCGCGCCTCGGCGAGATATTCTTCGTCGATCTCGAAGCCGATGAAGCGCTTCACGCCGCAGCGCCTGGCCGCGACGGCAGAATTTCCAATACCGAGAAAGGGATCGAGCATCGTTTCAACGCGGGTGACGCCGTGCAGCTTGATGCACCATTCCGCCAACTGGACCGGGAACGTCGCCGGATGCGGCCGTTCCCTGGCGCGACTCTGAATGGTTTCATATGGAATGAACCAGGTATTGCCGCGGCAGCGCAGATCGCCGCCCTGCGTGTGCGCCCAACGCGCGATGTTGCTCTTGTCCTGGTAGGGAACTCCGATGGCGAGCCGGTCGATTTCGACGTGTCCGGTTTTCGTGAAGTGGAAAATGTATTCGTGGCAATCGTTCAGAAAGCGTTTCGAGCTGATCGGCTTGAAATGCCCATACGACCGAATATCTCCCTGCCGATCCTCGATCGTGACCGATTTCACCCAATGAATCACATTTTGCAGGGCGAACACGTTGCGCAATCGCAGGGCGAGTTCGTGTGGTAACATCGGGTTTGAGGGCGCGGATCCGATATTGAGAAAAAGCGATCCGCGATCGTTCAGGACCCGCCGAATCTGGGTCGCCCAGGCGTGGCACCAAACAAGATAGTTTTCTCGATCTTGCCGGTCCGAGTAACGGCCGTAAGCGATTCCCAAATTGTAGGGCGGTGAGGTGACAACGAGGCCGATTGTCGCGTCCGCCATCTGGGCCATGCCTTCGAGACAGTCGCCATGGCGTAAGTCGAAACCGTTCACGCATCACCCTTGAGCCGCACGAACGTTCGTACAAGCTAAAACGCTGTCATCCCGAGCGAAGTCGAGGGATCCAGCCATTAGTCGAGCGACGTCCAACGGGGTCCCTCGACTTCGCTCGGGATGACAGCGCATTTATCGGGACTGATGTTGTGATAGATTGCCAGTATGTCCGATAAGCCCTCGAAACTGAAAATCGCCGATCGCGAATTCACGTCGCGGCTGCTCCTCGGCACGGGGAAATTCGGTTCGAACGAATTGATGCGGGACGCACTCGTGGCGAGCGGGACCGAGATTGTCACGGTCGCGCTGCGGCGCGCCGACATTTCCGGCCGCGGCGATCCGTTCGCGAACATCCTCGACTTCATCGATCCAAAACGCTTCCTCGTTTTGCCGAACACGAGCGGAGCGCGCAACGCCGCCGAAGCGGTGCGTTTGGCGCGACTGGCCGCGGCGGCGGGCCTGCCTAAATGGGTGAAGCTCGAGATCCATCCCGACGCGCGTTATCTGCTGCCCGATCCGGTCGAGACTTTGGCCGCGGCCGAGATCCTCGTGAAAGAAGGGTTCGTCGTCCTGCCTTACATCAACGCGGATCCGGTGCTGGCGAAACGCCTGCAGGATGTTGGGACCGCGACCGTGATGCCGCTCGGTTCGCCGATCGGCAGCAATCGCGGGATCGAAACGCGCGCGCAAATCGAGATTATCATCGAGCAAGCAACGGTTCCCGTGGTCGTGGACGCCGGGCTCGGCGCGCCCAGCCAGGCCGCGGAAGCGATGGAGATGGGCGCCGATGCAGTCCTCGTAAACACGGCGATCGCGATCGCCTCTGATCCCAGCCGGATGGCCCAGGCGTTTCGCAAGGCCGTCGAGGCTGGCCGCGATGCGCACGAGATTGGATTGGCGGAAATGAGATTCAGCGCGTCGGCCACGAGCCCGCTCACCGGATTCTTTTCAGGCGGAGACCTGTAGCCGCCCCACTCATTCCGGGGGCGTGTTGGCCTGTTCCTCCCTACGGGTTATGTCCTTGAACGCGAGAAATTGATAATCGCACGGCACGCTTCTTTGCCACCTGCACAACCTGTTCCAGCAATCGCTGCACAATTGACGATAATCGTTCCTGTTCCGGCTTGTTGAAGAAGCTTCTCTTCCGGATGTAAGACTCAACACGGGCATACACCTCAAATCCGTTCTTCTCCTTAAACTCCCATGTGATTGAGTCTGGAAGCAGACGCATCGTAGTGAAATCCGAAGGGGTTAGAAAGGGGTCTACTTTTGTTCGAAAGAACGCCCCGATTTTTGTTTCGTGGGGCTGCTCTGCCGAGCCGTAAATCGTGCTTGTTTTCTCAAGCCAAACGCATTTCCAACGTAATTCAGAGAATGCGTCATAGACTGTTCGAGCAGCCAAATTCAGCAGTGGCACTTTAACACTTGGAATATCTTTGTACCAAAAGGTGACAGTGAAAGCTGATGAAAAGCCGTATGTAGGCACGTCCGCGAATCATATCTTTTTGAGCGATGACCAACGAAGAACAAAATATGGTTTCAACACAAATCAGCGAGAGAGATATTTTGCTGCCGACCCAGCGAATCGCTTATCCATTTGCTGTCGGATTGCATTTGGCACAGCACGTTGAACTTAATCTACGAGAAATTATTTACATTTTGGATTACCACGGATGGATTGAGGAGTTGCCTCCGCGAGAAAAGCAGCCCAGCCGGTTCAAGAACGCAGACGAATTCATCGATACCGCAACGTTAGGCGCGTTATCAACCGCACTTGAGAAGAGCGGAGTAATCAAAACCGTTTCAGCAAGAAAAAAGAACGGATGGAAAGCGATTTTGCAGAAGGCGTGCAAACATCGGAACGAATTAGCTCACCGTTACCTCGCGAAACAAGACTTTGAGAATCTTACGAAAACGAAGGAGGACCACATAGTGCATGAATTGAATTTCAAAGCCGTTCAATTGTCCTACGCCTTGAAACTCACAGAGAACATCCTTGCTCAGCTAAGAACGCGCTCGGACGAAGCGAACGAGAGAATGAATCAGCTTTTAGAATTGCCCGCTAACGCTGACGGAGTCACACGGAAATACATTCCGAAACACCTTAGAAAGCGTGTTTGACTGGGCGTTCGACGCAGAACTCGCCAAATACTGCGCGGGGTGCGTCCCCTGAAGCGAAGTAACGGAAGACTGGGCGTTTGTTGGCATTTTTGTCTTGCGGGGCAGGACGACAGAGCGCCGAGGCTAGAGCGGGTTATACGCGACACCCGCGTCGTTATAAAACTCGACTTGCCGGCCACCCACACGGCGCACCCAGCGCCAGCCATGGTCCGTTGCCACATCTTGCAATTCCGAATCCGATAGCGCCTGCACCACTTTCAGCTCAGCCGGATGCGTCACGAAGTATTCGGGCTTCACCGCAAGCATGCGCGAGATTTTCGTGATCACCGCCGGCAATTGTTCGTGGATCATGCGCTTGTTTCTTGTCTACGGTCTTCATCTCGCACCCGTAACGCAGTGCGCAAGCACGAGGCCGACCTTTTCCAAGGACACCCGTAACGCAGCGCTTCAGCGCGAGGCCGGGCTTTCCAAGGTCACGAAGTCATTAACGGGCCCATATCCCACCCAATACCGTTCTGTCCGTTGTGGACGTTGTGCGATGGTCTCCGCCTCCGACTGGCGCGACCTGTTTCATGGGGTAAGGTCTGCGGATGCCGTCTGAAACGATCGAACTACGCGGTCATATTATCGATTCGCTGATCCTGCCCAAGGTGCTGGATCAGATTCTGACGCGCGGCGCCGGCTTCAAAATCGCTGAGATCAAGATCGGCCAGAAGCGGGCAGACCAGAGTTTCGCGCGAATTGAGGTCACCGCGGAGACGAACGAAGCCCTCGATGAATTGGTCCTTCGCCTGCGGCAACACGGCGCCGAAACCGTGAAACGCGCCGATGTCGAATTAGCGAAGGCGCCCGAAGCTGGCGTTTTCCCGCATGATTTCTACGTCACGACGAACCAGCAGACGTTTATCAGGCTCGACGACAAGGACATCGAAGTGCGGCCCGCCATGATGGACAGCGCGGTCGCGGTCGATCGCAAGAAGCGCGCGGCCCGTGCCGTGAAGTTTTTCGATGTCAACGCAGGCGACGAAATTGTCGTCGGCCACCAGGGCATCCGGGTCGTGCCCGTGCAGAGATCGACCGCCCGCACGGACATTTTTCAATTCATCAACACAATGGTCGATGCGGACGAACCGAAGTCGGCGGTCATTCGCGAACTCGCCCAGGAATTGCGCCGGGCGCGTGAAGCGAAGGGCAAGATCGCCATCGTCGGCGGCCCCGCCGTCGTGCGGACGGGGGCGGGCGAGCACCTTGAACGCCTGATCGAGCTGCGGTACGTCGATCGGCTGTTCGCGGGGAATTCATTTGCGGTTTACGACGTGGAGCGCGCGCTGTTCGGGACGTCGCTGGGCAAAAATCCGAACCGCGCCTTTGCCGGCGGCGGCCACGAGAATCACCTGCGCGCCATCAATATCATTCGCGCCTGCGGCGGGATCGCGGCCGCCGTGCAGAAGAAGGTCCTGACTTGCGGCATCATGCATGCCTGCATCAAGCATAAGGTCGATCTTGTCCTAACCGGTTCAATTCGCGACGAAGGCCCAATCCCTGGCGTCACGACAGATGTCGTCGAAGCCCAGAAGATCATGCGCGGAAAACTGGCGGACGTTACGCACGTATTGTTGCTCGGAACGGTGCAGCATTCGATGGCCGTGGCGAGCATGCTGGCGCCGACGGTGAAAACGGTCTGCGTCGATATCGACTCGGCGGCGGTTGAGCGAGCGGTCGAGCATCAACCCCTTCAGTCGATCGGCCTGGTCACGGATGTGGAACCATTCCTGCGCGAGCTGGCCGATTGCATTGCCCACCCAGAGGGTGCCGGGCGGGAGAGGTAATTCGGAGTAATCC
>DATMEN010000030.1:0-75271 GCA_035556975.1 Chthoniobacterales bacterium | reverse complement strand
AGCAGCGCGTCAACCGCGTCATCCTGCTTTCGGACGGCATCGCCAACGTTGGGCCGAGCAAAACCTCGGACCTCGCGAGTCTCGGCCGCGAGCTGCGCAGTGACGGCATCGCGGTCAGCACCGTGGGCCTGGGGGACGATTACAACGAGGACCTCATGACCGCGCTGGCCGAGTCGAGCAACGCCAACTATTACTACGTGAAAGACGCCGAGAAATTGCCCGGCGTTTTCGCGCAGGAACTGGGCGCGGCGCGCTCTCTCCTCGCCCGCAGCATCGTCATTCGCATCAATGCGCCGGAAGGCGTGCGCCTGAAGGAAATCATCGGACGGCCCGACATAGTTTGCGGCGACCGGACGGTGGAGATCAAGATGCCGGAGCTGTTCGGTTCGGAGAAACGGCGTTTCCTCGTGCGTGCCGTGGCGGAAGGAAAAACGGCGGATGCGATTGAAGCGGCCGCGGTGGAATTGAACTACGCCACCCTGTCCGGCGATCGTGCGCCCGCGCAACGGCAGGCGGCGAAAATTGCGTTCACCGACGACCAGAAAAAGGCGGACTCGAGCATCCAGGTCGAAGTCGCGCGCGAACATGGCGTCGTGCAAAACCGGCTCGCCAAAGAGTTGGCGGTAAAGCTGGCGGATGAAGGCAAAACGAAGGACGCAGTCGCGGTGCTTCGTTCCCAAGCCGCCCAGAATGCGGCCGCGCCCGCGCCGATGCAGGTGCCGGGAGTAAAGGAAGAGAATCGCAAGCTCGAGGAGGCGGCCTCGGAGATTGATGCTGACGGCCGGCTGGACAAATCGCGCCGGAAAGCGATGCAATTCGAAAATTACGCGGACAAATACCAGAAACGCCGCTAACTGCGAAAGCCACGAGCCCTCGCCTAGCTTTGGTCATCCCGAGCGAAGTCGAGGGACCTCGTGGCGTTGGCGTGCAAGTTGATCTACGGGATTCCTCGATTGCGGAGTTTACCCTGAGCGAACGAAGTGAGTCGAACGGGCTCGGAATGAGTGTATAGCGTTCGAAAAGATTGATACCTTGCGCCTCGCCCCGTGAAACGCAGCATCTGGATATTTCTCCTCGCCATTGTCCTGCCGAGCGTCGGCCTGGGCTGGCTGGCCCTGCGCAGCGCGAACGAGCAGCAGATCGTGCTCGAACGCCGCACCGCGGAGCTTTACCAAAAGGAGACCGATGCCGTCGCCAGCGCGGCGCGGAGCTTGATCGACGAAGAGCGGCGCGCGTTTACCGAGCGGGTGCGCCAGTTGCTCGCGGGCTCTTCGGCGCCGGAACTCGCGCGCGATTTCGCGGCGAAGCTTTCGCGCGCCTGGCCGCGCCCGGCCATTGGGTTCGCCTTGAGCGCGGAAGGCAATCTCATCTCGCCTTCCGAGGAGGAAGCGCGCGCCGATGCTGGACGGCAGAAATTTCGGATCGATAACACCGCGTTTCTCTCCGGGAACATTCCCGCGACCGTTTATCAGGTTCCCGCGGAGGAGTTGAATCGTCCGGAACAACAACAAAGGCGCAAGGCAAAGAGCGAATCAGACGACAAGGCCGCGGCTGATTCGGCGGTCGCAAAATCCACGGCGAAGCGTCAGCAATACGCGCCGCCTCCCGCGGCGGTGGCGCCCGCTCCGGCCGCGAAGGAGAAAGATGACATCAGGCAGGAACAGCAAATGCGGAACGTCGCCCCGCAACGCGTGCTGAAGGAAAATGTGCCGGCGGTTTCGCAGCTCGTGTCCGCGACGGCGGACTTTAAGGCCCTCACGTCCGATCACCCGGAAGGCGTGGTCACGCGCTTCATGCAGGATCGCCTCGAGATTGTCTTTTGGCTGAAGCCGCCCGAAGCGCCCGGCATGATTTTCGGTTGTCTCGTCACCGTGGAGGCGCTGACCGATCTCTGGCGCGATGCCCTCCCGGAAAACGCCTCGCCGGACTACGTCCTCGCCCTTTTGAACGACAAAGGGCGGCCGATCGCCACCCAGCCACCGGGCGAAAAGGGGCGCGACTGGAGACGGCCGTTTGTCGCCTCGGAAATCGGGGAAGCGCTGCCGCATTGGGAAGCGGCGCTCTATCTTATGCGCCCTCAGCAGTTGCGGGAAAATGCGCGCGGCGTGCGCCGCAACCTCCTGCTCCTGATCGCGGCCGCCCTCGCGGCGATCGCCTTTGGCGGTTGGGCGGTTTTCGCGGACGCGCGCCGGCAGATGGCGCTCGCGCAAAAGAAAACGGATTTCGTTTCCAACGTCTCGCACGAACTCAAGACCCCGCTCACTTCGATCCGGATGTTCGCCGAGATGATGCAAAGCGGGAGCGCGACCGAGGAGAAACGTCCACAATATTTGCGGATCATTGTGGCCGAAGCGGAACGGCTCACCCGTTTGATCAACAACGTGCTCGATTTCGCGCGGCTCGAACGGAAACAGAAGCGTTACGATTTCCACCCGCTCGATTTGCGCCAGGTGATTGCGCGAACCTGGGAAGGCCATGAGCTGCATTTGCGCGAACAGGGATTCAGCACCCGCTGGCAGGACGCGCCGCCGCCCTACCCGGTCCGCGGCGACGACGACGCGCTCGCGCAGATCCTGGTGAACCTCCTGTCGAACGCCGAGAAGTACAGCACCGACCGGAAAGAGGTCGAGATGCACAGCTACCTGACGGAAGATTCCGTCCATGTCAGCGTGCTCGACCGCGGCTCCGGGGTGCCTCCGGGCGAAGAGGCAAAAATCTTCGAGGCGTTTTACCGCGCGCACGATTCTCTCGCGAGCGGGATCCAGGGCTCCGGGCTCGGGCTCACCCTCGCGCAGCGCCTGGCGAAGGAACACGGCGGCGAGATCACCTATCAGGCGCGCGAAGGCGGCGGGAGCAATGTCACCTTGCGGTTGCCGCTCACGAAGGAGCAGTTGAAATGAAGAAGCGCCTGCTCGTGGTCGAAGATGATGCGCACATTCGGCTGGGCCTGTGCGACGCCCTGCGCGCGGAAGGCTACGATGTCACCGACTGCCGCGATGGCGCGCAAGCCGGCCCGCTGGTCAAACAGCACAAACCCGATCTCGTCATCCTCGACATCATGTTGCCCGGGAAAAGCGGGTTCGATTTGTGTCGCGAACTCCGCGCCGCGAAAAATCGCGTCCCGATTCTGATGCTCTCCGCCAAAGGCCAGGAGATCGACAAGGTGGTCGGCCTGGAGCTGGGCGCGGACGATTACGTGACCAAGCCATTCAGTCTGCGCGAGTTGCTCGCGCGGGTGCAGGCGCTCCTGCGGCGGGCGCAAGCCGGCGGCGCCGCGAGTGATCTGCCGATGGAGATCGCGTTCGGCAAAGTGCGCGTCGATTGCAAATCCCTGCGCGGCAAACGGGGCAGCAAAGCCATCGAACTCACCCCCCGCGAGCTGAAGGTACTCGCGGTGCTATTTCGCGAACGCGGCAACGCCGTTTCGCGCGAGGCGCTCCTGAACGAAGTCTGGGGCGTTGAGTACTACGGCACCACCCGCACCCTCGATCAATTGATCGTGAAGCTGCGCCAAAAGATCGAAGACGTTCCCGGCGAGCCGAAGCATCTGCTCACCGTCCACACGCTCGGCTATCGGCTGGAAGTCTGAGCGAAATCCCAGCCAGTCGTCATCCGGCCGATATCAGGATCGACTTCAGCGACGTAGTCGAATGAAATTGAGGGGTGTTAGTGCCGGTTGGCGTAATTGGAATTATAAGCTCCTCATTCCAGAGGAAGCTCGGTCAATGGTTGCTTTTTTTCAGGCATCCATTCAATGCGAGCGCGAAGGTCGTGCGGAGCTGCGTAAAACCTCGTTCGACCACGACCTTTGGCCGCTTGAGTCAGCAACCCTTCCTCCACAAGTCTCAATACATCTCGTCGAGCGGTTTCGTAGACGGTGCTATGGCTTCGTTGATGACCTTCAACAGTGTACCGCTTTCCAGGATGTCGAAGCGCATGCGAAATCAGCGCGATTTGCCGATGGTTAAGGTGTTCCCACCCACGCAATAGCTTCTCGCTGTCCTGAAGTTCCTTCGACTTCCTGTCTATGTACGCATGGAGACGGAGAATCGCTCGGCGGATTACTTCGGCTTGGTGAACAAGGAAATAAGTCGCATCGTTGCCGTCGTTCTCGCTGTACAAGAAGGCACGATTGTATTTCGCCGGCGCGCGATGCAAAATATCGGATATTGAGATGAACTCGAAGAGCCAGTATTCGCGGCGTAACATGGACCAGTAAAACAAAGCGCGAGCCGTTCGCCCGTTTCCGTCTACGAACGGATGGTCATAGCCAATCCAGAAATGCAGCAAGATGGATCGAATTGCCGGATGAATGAAGGAGGCGGGAGTCAAACCATTAGCAAAATCGCACATCGTCTGCATTCGCTCTGGCAATTCCCTTGCGTTGGGAGGGGTATGAAATACTTCACCAGATTCGTCTTCGACGCGGACTTCTTCATCCGATCGGCGCAACCGTCCGGCGGCATCCGGATTACGAAGGGTGCCATCAGTCACTAGCTTGTGGATCTCGTAAACCAGCTCAGGTGACAGTTTTTCAGTACGCAATTGCGCAACGCGTTGCATCGTCATGAAATTATTCAGGATCATTCTTTCACTTCGGTCACGCGGAGGGCGGCCAGTGCGAAGCATTTCTTTTGCGACCTCTCGAGTGGTCACAGCTCCTTCGAGCTGGCTTGACGTAATCGCTTCTTGGATCAACGAACTGATGACGTACTGGTCGCGCACTTGGGTATTCGGCAAGGCCTCTGGCATTCCAATTTTTCCTCCCCCTCCCATGTCGATCTGATGGAGTTGCTCTGCGACTTCATCAGGCACGCTGAATTGAAACGGATTACCAGATTTGCTCTTTAGAGGAAGGGACTTTAGGCCTCGCATCCGGCCGATTTTGATAGCGGCCCACCAATCCTCATGCGATAGGCCGGCGGGCGGATTCGGCAAGCGCCGCAGTTTATCCCAATGAATATACCCGCCGGTATGCGGTTCTTGCCCTCGCAAGAAGGATTCAGCCCGAGTGAAAAACCCCGCATCAGTGAGTTGCTTAGTGAAATCAGGAGGTTCTTGAGGGATTCTCATGTAAAGCCAATTAAATACTAATTGATGCACAATTAGTATATCAACCTTCACTCGTGCAAATACTAAATTAGTATATTTTAGTATATAAATGGGTTTTGTCCGCAAAAGCGGACAAGACTAGGGACGGAGTCAGTTACGCTGTGAATTGAATCCCCTGTACGTATAAAGCTCCCCGTCCGCCAGAATCCGGTACCGTTTGGGTTCACTTTGAGCTGGGAGCATATAGAGAGCGACTCGGCTATCCCCCAGCCAGATTTTTACCTCCAAAAGTAAATGTGCGTCTTCCACGCTCACTGTGGGGGAAATGAAGGTAAAGGGTTTCAAAGGGATTAAGAGTGGGGAAATTGACGTTTCGAAAATGGGACATGAGAATCCCGACGACGGGACAATTGTGTTACGGCCTCACTCCTCTTGCAACGTATAACTGTTTCTACATGAATATGATATGAAACGCTTACGCTTGTGGCATAACCCATGCAAAGGGTTGCCGTGAAGTCTCTCTTTTGAGCGTCTTCCGCTCCAACATCCCGTGAAAATGAAATGCCAATTCGCTCCAATTTTCACCCAACCAGATCCCGAACCATGATCATTCGCACACTCCTTCTGCTCTTCGTCGCGACAACTAGCGCTTTCGCGTTGTCCGAGGAAAACATTAACCAGCAACTCGATGCCACCCCTGGCGGCAGGATTATCGTCGATGTCGATTTTGGAACGATCGATGTCTCGGCCGGCTCGGATGACAAGGTGGTCGTGAAGGCCTATCGAAAAATCGATTCGAGCGATGAGGCGCGGGAAAAGGAATACCTGACCGCGGCGCCGGTGACCGTGAGCAAAGACGGGAATACGGTAACGATCCGCGCCCGACGCCAGAATAAGGACCGCAAATTTGATTGGTCGGGGCACTGCAACATGGACGGACGCTACACAGTCCAGGTCCCGAAAAATTTCAATTCCGAGCTGCGGACAGGCGGGGGCACAATCATTGGCTCCGAACTGACCGGCACGATGAGCGCGGACACGAGCGGCGGTAAATTGAAATTCAGCCGTCTGCGCGGTCCGACCGGCGCGACGACCAGCGGTGGGAGCATCGAGCTGAATGGCTGCGAAGGCGTGGTGAAAGTGGATACGAGCGGCGGCCGGATTGAGTCGATCGACGGCAGCGGCACGCTCGAGGCGCGCACTTCGGGTGGAGCGATCGTGGTCCGGAATTTCGGCGGCGACACCAAGGTGGAGACCAGCGGAGGCCGTCTCGCCTTCGATAACATCAATGGAAAAATAACGGGGCGCACCTCGGGCGGATCGATTACCGCGCGGTTGCGCTCGCCCGTGCCGGGCGATGTGGATCTGGAAACTTCCGCCGGCAGCATCGAAGTGACGGTTCCTCCGGACGCGGGACTAAACATCGAAGCGGAGACGAGTTCGGGACGGGTGACGAGCGACCTGCCTTTCGTCGGCACCCGGACGGACCGCGATTCCATGAAGGGCCAGATCAACGGCGGAGGGAAATCGCTTCTCTTGCGTTCGGGCGCGGGCAGCATCTCGATCAAACCCGCCGGGGCGGAAGTGGCGGCACGATGAGGGCAAAGTTTCTCGGAGGGACGGGCTTCCGCACGTCCCATTCTTTCGTGATCAGCGCGTCCGGCATTTCAGAGTGGGACGTGCGGAAGCACGTCCCTCCGATGGTTGGATTTCGCGGGGCAACGCCATGAACGACCTTCGTTTCGCGCTTCGCCAGCTCCGGAAATCGCCGGGATTCACACTCATCGCGGTGCTCACGCTCGCGCTCGGGATTGGCGCGAACACGGCGATCTTTAGCGTCATCTACGCGGTCCTGCTCCGGCCGTTGCCTTACCCGGAAGCGGATCGGCTCATGATCCTGACCGAGAGCGATTCGAACCAGCCGCAAATTTCGGTTTCGTTTCCGGACTACGTCGACTGGAAGCGCGACAACACGGTCTTCGACGACATCGCCATTTCGCGCCGCGAATCATTTAACCTGAGCGGCCTCGACGGACGGGCGCCGGAACAGATTTCCGGGGCAATCGTCACCTCGAATTTTTTCAAAGTGATCGGCCTGACGCCACAACTCGGGCGCGTCTTTACGGAAGAGGAAGATCGAGTGGGCGGCCCGCTCCTGGCCGTGATCAGCGACCGGCTGTGGCAGCGACTTTTTTCGCGCGATCCAAACGTGCTCGGCCGCGCGGTGAATTTCGGCAATCAGCCCTACACCATCATCGGCGTCATGCCGCCTCAGATGTTTTCGCCGCGAACGGCGGAGGTTTGGTTTCCGATCATGCGCCGGACGGACCATCCGGCCTGGCAAACGCGCGACAATCACCCGGGATTGTTTGGCTGGGGCCGGTTGAAAGAGGGCGTGTCGGTCGAGAAGGCGCTGGCCGAGATGAAGCAGATCGCGGCGCGGCTTTCGAACCAATATCCGGATTCGAACGCGAGCGTAGGCGTCACCGTCACTCCGCTGCTGGAAAATCAGGTGGGCGATTATCGCGCGAGCCTCTCTTTATTGCTGGGCGCGGTTGTTCTCGTCCTGCTCATCGCCTGCGCAAATCTCGCCAACCTGCTGGCGGCGCGGGGGGCCGCGCGCGCCCGCGAATTTGCCGTCCGCGCCGCGGTCGGGGCCTCGCGCTGGCAAATCATTCGCCAGCTCCTGATGGAGAGCATCGTCCTCGCCTTGATCGGCGGCGGGCTCGGGCTGGGACTGGCTGCGTGGGGCCGTGACCTTCTCGTGGCTCTTTCGCCCCCGGGTGTTCCGCGCTTCCAGGATTTGCCTTTGAACGGTTGGGTGCTCGTCTTCAGCCTCGGACTCTCTTTCGTCACGAGTCTGCTTTTTGGCCTCTGGCCGGCCTGGCATACCTCGCGCGCCGACATTCAACTCGCTCTTAAATCAGGCGGACATGGAAGCTCCGATGCTCCCGGCGCGCGGCGGTCGCGCGATTTGCTCGTGGTCGCGGAGGTGGCGCTGACGCTGGTGCTTTTGAGCGCGGCCGGGTTGGTCCTGAAAAGCTTTGCCAACGCCAGAAATCTTGGGCTCGGGTTCGATCCGCATCTTTTGCTTTCGGCGCGGGTCGATCTTCCCGAACCGACTTATTCCGATGAGAAAAAGCTCCTGAATTTTTCGGAGGCGCTGTTGGTGAAGCTGTCCGCTCTGCCCGGGGTGCAAAGCGCCGCCCTCGCTTCAAATCCGCCGCTCATGACTGGCTGGCAAACCTCGTTCGTGCCTGAAGGCGCGCCGGAACCGGATCCGGGCAAATCGCCTTCGGCGGAAATGGCCGTCGTCACACCGGGGTATTTTCAAACCATGAAAACACCGCTCCTCCGCGGCCGGGCGTTCGAGGCCAGGGACACCAAGGACATGGCGCCGGTGATCATCGTCGATCAGCTGCTGGTGGAGCGCCATTTTCCCGGGCAGGAGGCCGTCGGAAAACGCATTCGAATGCACACCGGCGAAAAAGGCGAGCGCGAATACCGGACCATCGTTGGCGTCGTTCCGCACCTGAAAGTGTATGGGTTCGAGGAAATCAGCGTGCTTCCGCAGGCGTATCTGCCGATGGCGCAACAGCCCGCGACGGGCCTGGTCGCTTTGCTCCGCACGACGCTCTCGCCGAAGTCGCTCGAAAAACCGGTGCGCGAAATCGTGGCGTCGCTCGATCCGGCCCAACCGGCCTTCGAGTTCAAGACGATGCAGGAACGCGTCGAAGAAACTTGGGCGACGCCGCGATTGATGAGTTTCCTGCTGGTCTGTTTCGCGGTGCTGGCGTTGACGCTGGCGGTCGTCGGGCTCTACGGAGTGATGGCGTTCAATGGATTGCGTCGCATGCGCGAAATCGGAGTGCGCCTCGCCCTGGGCGCGATGCCCGCCCAAATCCGCATGATGATGCTGCGGCATGGAATGCGGCTGCTCGGCGGTGGGTTGCTCCTCGGATTCGCGGGAGCGTTCGCCCTTTCTCGTGTGATTCGCAGCGTGCTTTTTGGCGTGAGCGCGAGCGATCCTTTGATCTACGGCGTCGTCACGCTGGTGCTGATTTGCGCGGCGCTCCTGGCCTGCTGGATTCCCGCGCGCCGCGCCTCGCGGGTAAACCCGATGATCACTTTGCGCGCCGAATGAAAACAACATTTCTCGGAGGGACGGGCTTCTGCACGTCCCATTCTTTCGCGATAAGCGCGTCCGGCATATCAAAGTGGGACGTGCGGAAGCACGTCCCTCCGAGAGTTAGGTTTCGCGCGCCCGCCCAATGAACAATCTCCGCTACGCTGTTCGCCAGCTTCGCAAATCGCCCGGGTTCACTTTCGTCGCGGTCCTCATTCTCGCGCTCGGGATCGGAGCAAACACCGCGATCTTCACCGTTGTGCACGCGGTCCTGGTGGCGCCGCTGCCTTATCCCGACTCCGACCGCATCGTCGCGGTGCAATCGCGCAATTTGCAGGAGAACAATCCGCGCGAACCGCTGGCGCCCGCCGGTTTCCGCGAACTCGAAAAGCAGGTGACCTCGTTCGAGGCCATCGCCGCCAGCCGCTACAATTACGATAACCTGACGCAGATCGAGAAGCCGACCACGGTAACCGGCAGTCTGGTCACCCAGGATTACTTCCGGGTTTTCGGCGAACGCGCCTTGATCGGCCGCACGTTTACTCCTGAGGATGCCGCGGCCAACGCCAAACCGACCGTCGTGTTCAGCTATGATCTTTGGCAGAAACAATATGGCGGCCGGGCGGACATCATCGGCCAGTTCGTCACCATTGCGGACATCCCGCATGAAGTGATCGGGGTCATGCCGGGGACGTTCAAGGACCCGTTCAACATCCCCGTCCTCTGGCGGCTTTTTCCGACAGAAAGTAACGAAAACACGGTGGCCAACTCGCGCTTTTGGGGTGTGATCGGGCGAGTGAAACCGGGGGTGCCGGCTTCCAGCGCGCAAGCCGAGTTGACCACAATCGCGGGCCGCTTCGCCCAGAGCGACCCGAAATTCTACAAGGGCTGGGACTTCATCCTGAGTCCGCTGCATGAACAAGTGGTGGGCGATTTCCGCGAAGGTCTGCTCCTCGTGGTTGGGGCGTCGTTCGTGGTCTTGCTGATCACCTGCGCCAACGTCGCGGGGCTGCAATTCGTCCGCGCCTCCACGCGCCAGCGCGAAGTGGCTATTCGCCTCGCTCTCGGCGCCAGCCGAACGGCGATTGCGCGGGAACAATTGATCGAGTCGCTCCTGCTCGTCGCGCTGGGCGGCATCGGCGGTCTCCTGGTCGGCAGCTGGGGGCTCGACCTGCTGCTGGCGAACCTGGCGAAGGATTGGATTCCGCGCGCGGACGAGATCGCGCTGAATCTCCCGGTGCTTTTTGCGACCGGCGTGATGGCTTTGATGACCGGTCTGGTCTTCGGCCTTTATCCGGCCTGGCGTGCCACCAAAGTCGACGCGATCGACTCGCTGCGAGACGGAAGCAAAGGCTCTTCGGGCCTGCAGTCGGTCCGGCTGCGCGGCGCGCTCGTCATTGCGCAGATCGCGCTCACGATGGTGCTGCTGGTTTGCGCCGGGCTGGTCTGGAAAAGTTTTGCCGCGATCGTGCGGGTCAATCCCGGGCTCCAGATCGACAAGACGCTGAGCATGGTCCTCACGCTCGCCCCGACGCGCTACGATAATTCGCAAAAGCGGACGGATTACTATCGGCAGGTGCTCGAGCGGGTGAGCGCCGTGCCGGGCATCGACGCGGCGGCTTTCACTCAGACAATGCCATTCACCTGGGGCATTCCCGCCACGTTTTCAGTTTATGGCTCCGCCGACGATGCGGCGAAACTCCCGCCCGCCTTCTATGATTCGGTGAGCCCCTCCTATTTTGGGACAATGCGTATTCCGTTGGTGGCTGGCCGGACCTTTGCCGAGACCGACGACGGCAAAGCGCCGCCGGTCGTTGTCGTGAGTCAATCAACCGCGAAGAAATTCTTCCCGGGCGAGGACCCGATCGGCAAACGGCTGCTCCTTCCGCCGAGCCGGCAACAGCCAAATCCAGTGCCGCTCGAAGTGGTCGGCCTCGTTGGCGATGTTCCGCGCAACGGCCTCAACGCCAACACGCCGTATCAGGTTTACGCGTCGCTAAATCAGCGCGCCTGGGCGTTCGCAACGCTCCTGGTTCGCTCGCCGCTGCCGGTCGAAAACCTCTCGCAAAGCGTCCAGCGCGCCGTCTGGGAATTCAATCCCGAGCAGACGATCTCCAATGTCACACCGGTGCGGACGCTGGTGAAACAGACGCTGACGCAACCGCAGCTCTATCTGACGTTGTTCAGCATGTTTGCGCTGCTGGCGCTGCTGCTCGCGGCGATCGGGCTCTACGGTCTCATCGCTTATAGCGTGGCGCAGCGCACCCGCGAGTTTGGCATTCGTTACGCGCTCGGAGCGCAGGTGCGTGACGTTCTCCGCCTCGTCATGGGCCAGGGCGCGCGGCTGACCGCGTTCGGTCTCGTGCTCGGACTTCTAGCCGCGGCGGGTGTCGCGCGTCTCATGGAAACGCTTCTCTTCCGAACGACCGCTTACGATCCTCTGGTCTTCGGCGGGGTCGTCTTCGTCCTCGCCCTGATCGCCCTGCTCGCCGCGTTATTGCCAGCGCTGCGCGCCACCAGGGCAGACCCAGTCGCTGCTCTCCGTGCTGAATGAATGCGTCGATCCGTTCTCGGGTAGGGTGGGCGTCTCGCCCGCCGACGACTCCGAAGGCTTTCGCGAGTCGCAAACTTTTTAAAGTCCGTCGCGGCGAGACGCCGCAACCGGCGGGCGGGACGCCCACCCTACCCGAGACAAATAATCGCATATCATGAACAACCTGCGCTACGCGTTTCGACAACTGCGCAAAGATCCGGCGTTCACGCTGACGGCGCTCGCCACGATCGCGATCTGTCTGGGCGCGAACCTGGCGATCTTCGCGGTGATCAATTCCATTCTGCTCCGTCCTCTTCCTTTCCCGCAATCCGATCGGCTGGTAACCATCTACAACACCTATCCGAAAGCCGGCGTCCTGAACGACGGCTCGTCCATCACCAACTATTACGAGCGGCGCGGGAACATCCCGGCTTTCTCGAGCCTGGCCATCTTCCTCCACCGTCCCGAGCCCGTCGGCGAACCGGGTTCGACCGAGCAGGAAGAAATCATGCGCGTCTCGGCTGAATTTTTCCCGACGCTTGGCGTAGGGCTGGCGAAGGGTCGTCCCTTCACCGAAGCGGACATGGCGAACGATAGCAGAGTCGTCATCGTCACCGACGGCTTCTGGCGCCAGCGCCTCAATTCCGATCCAAACGTCCTCGGCCGCGATCTTCGCGTGAACGGCATCCCAAGGGAGATCGTCGGCGTGTTACCTCCTGATTTTCGATTCCTCTCCTCAGACGCCCGCCTTTACCTGACGTTCAAGACGGGCGGGGAGCAGCGCGGGCCGGCCGCGCGCCATTCCGGCGGTGGCGGCACTCATATGATCGCGCGTTTGAAACCGGGCGCCACAATCGCTGAAGCGCAATCGCAGATCGATGCGCACAACGCCGCGGTCGAGCAGGACAACCCACAGGCGAAAATGATGGCCGAAGCTGGCTTTCACTCGCCAGTGCTATCCCTCCACGCGCATCACGTCCGCTCCATTCGGCCGACCCTTTGGTTGATGCAGGCCGGCGTCTTTTTTCTCCTCCTCATCGGCGCGGTCAACCTGATCAACCTCCTCCTGATCCGCGCGAGTAGCCGCGTCAAAGAGATGGCGATCCGGCAATCAATGGGCGCGAGCCGGCGGCATGTCGTGCAGCAGGTGATGGTGGAAACCGTTCTCCTCACCGCGTGCGGCGGATTGCTCGGCGTCCTCGTGGGCGGGTGGGGGACTGAGTTGCTCCAGGTTCTCGGTGCGCATCGTCTGCCGCTCGGCGCCCAGATCGCATTTGACGGCTGGCTCGCATTCGTTGGTCTGATCGGTGCGGTCATCCTGGGACTCCTCATCGCGGTGCCGATCGCCTGGTTTAATCTCGGCAGCCACCTCGCGAATGCGCTCCAATCCGAATCGCGCACCGGCACAGTCAGTCGTGCCGCTCAGCGTCTTCGCCACGGCTTCATCGTTGCACAGATCGCGCTTGCTTTTGTCCTGCTTGCGGGTGCGGCGCTGCTCGGCTTGAGCCTCAAAAAGGTGATGGCCGTGCCTCCCGGCTTTCGCGCCGATCATGTTCTCGCGGGCGAGTGCGCCCTCACGTGGCAGCAGTTTGAGCAGGATCGTGTCCGCCTCGTCGATCGCTTGCTGGGAGTCATCCGGCAGCAGCCTGGAATCGCTGCCGTCGGAGCGATCACGAACCTTCCCCTGAGCGGAGATAATGGCAGAACGGCCGTTACCCCGAGGGGCTATGTGCCGCCGCCGGGCCAGACGCTGCAAGGTCATTATTCGTACGGGGTCAACGGCGATTACTTCACGGCGCTGGGCATTCCGCTGCGTGACGGCCGGTTCCTCACCTCGGAAGATTCGCACCGCCCGGAGCGCGTTTGCGTCGTGGACGAAGATTTCGCCAGGCGTTACTGGCCCCGCGACGGCGGGGGCGGCGCGCTCGGCCAACGCCTGGCGCATGGCGGTGAATCGGACGAAGCGAAACTCTTCACCATCGTCGGCGTTGTCGGGACGGTAAAACAGGCGGAGCTCACGGAAGCTGCTGGGCAGGGGGCGGTTTACCTGCCCTACGCCCACCTCGGCAAGGCCACAGTGTTTGTTGTCGCGCGCACGAGCCAGAGTCCGGAAGCGTTCGCCGAGACGCTGCGCAAGCTCGTCCGCGTAACCCAGCCCGAGATCGCGATCGATAACATCCGCTCGATGGAGACGCGCATCGCGGACAGCCTTCTGGCGCGTCGCTCGCCGGCGTTGCTCGCTGGAATTTTCGCGGGCGTTGCGCTGCTCCTGGCGGCGATTGGAACTTACGGCGTCTTGAGTTACTCGGTCGCCCAACGGACGCGCGAGATTGGCATTCGCATGGCGCTTGGTGCGCAGAGAAGCCAGATCGGGACGCAATTCATCTCGTTAGGCCTGCGCCTTCTTACCGCCGGGACCATTCTCGGTTTGCTCGGTGCGTGGTGGGCCGGAAGAGCGATGCAGAGCGTTCTTTTCGACGTGCCGCCGATGCACCTCGCCACCCTTCTGCTCACTGCGCTCGTCATGACCGTCGTGTCATTGGTGGCCTGCCTTATCCCCGCGCGCCGCGCCACTAAAGTCGACCCAATGATCGCCCTTCGCGCCGAATGAATTCCAAACCGATGAACCACTTCCTGGGGGGACGGGCGCTGTCCCGTCCCATTATTTTAGGGACGACACGGCGGTCGTCCCTCCATTTCAAAGCATGAGCAACCTGCGCTTCGCTTTTCGCCAGCTCCTGAAATCTCCCGGCTTCACCGTCGTCGCGGTGATGACGCTCGCGCTCGCGATCGGGATGAACACGGCGATCTTCAGCATTGTTCACGCGCTCCTCCTCGATCCGTTCCCGTATCGGGATCATTCGCGGATCGTGCAATTGCGCCAGCAGAAGCCGGCCGATAATGCGGTCCAGATGCGGCATACCGGCCGCGAGTTCGCCGCCTGCCAGGAACAAGCGCGAAGCTTCGAGAAGCTCGCGGCGCTGGAAACCGTCTCGCGCAATCTGACCGTGGCGAATGAGCAGCCGGAACGCGCCGCCGGTTCGAAGGTGACGGCGGACTTCTTCACCGTGCTCGGCGTGCCCCCGCAGCTTGGACGCACCCTGATGCCGGACGAGCAGGGCACCGGCGCGCCGCGTGTGGTTGTCCTCGGATATGATCTTTGGCAAAACCGGTTCGGCGCCGATCCGGATGTGATCGGCCGGACCCTCGAACTCGATACCGAGCCATTCACGATCGTTGGCGTCATGCCGAAACGGTTGCGCCATGCCGGCGCCTCCTTCTGGTTTCCGTTTTCCTTCGAAATTCGGGAAGCGCCGCAACGCTGGTACCTGGTCATCGGCCGGCTCGCCGCCGGAGCATCACTCGCTTCGGCGAACGCCGAGATCGAGACGATCGCCGCTCGCATTGCCCAGGCGCAACCAGCCGCGGCTAATTACGCCAACTGGACGCTATCGGCCTTGCCGTTGCGCGACGCGCTCCTCGGGAATGTGCGAACGGCGGTCTTCGTCCTCACCGGCGCTGTCGGCATCGTGCTCTTGATCGCGTGCGCCAACCTCGCGGGCCTGCTGCTGGTCCGGGCCAGCACGCGGCAGCGGGAGATCGCCATCCGCGCTGCGATCGGAGCGACCCGGCGTCAGCTCTTGCGGCAATTCTTCGTCGAGAGCGCGTTGCTTGCGGCAATCGGTGGAAGTCTCGGCGTGTTGATTGCCGCCTGGGGCGTCGCCGGGCTCGTGAAGCTCCTGCCGGAAGCGGGGCTCCTCGACGGCGGCATCCCTGCCGAAACGTCGATTCACATTTCCTCACCCGTGCTGCTCTTTGCCGTTGCGGTGACATTTGTTGCTACATTTTTGTTCGGCCTTTGGCCCGCCTGGCGGGCCTCGCAGACGGACGCCGCGCTCGCTTTGCGCGCCGGCGATCGCGTGGCCAGTGGCCATCAACCGCTGCGCGCGGCGCTCATTGTCACGGAGGTGGCACTCGCTGTCGTCCTGCTCGCGGGCGCGGGATTGCTCCTGCGCAGCTTTGCCCAGCTCGTCCGCACCGATCCCGGGTTTCGGACCGAGCGCGTGCTGAGCATGCGTTTGAATCTGCCGCCGGCCCGGTACGACAAACCGGGAGCAACCGCGGGCTTTGCTGAGCAGTTGACCGGCGATGTGCGCAATTTGCCGGGAGTGCACTCGGTCGCCGCCGTCTCGCATCCGCCGTTCTCGTATGCCGACCGGTGGCCGTTCGCGGTGGAAGGGCGCACCGCGCCCGAGCAGCGGATGAGCGCGGATAACCGGGTCATCAGCCCAAATTACTACGAGGTCATGGGCATCCCCTTGCTCCGCGGCCGTGCGTTCACGAATCAAGACACCCTTGGGCAGCCTGGCGTGATCATTGTCAATGAAGCGATGGCGCGCCGCAGCTGGGGCGAGGAGGACCCGCTCGGCCAGCGCATCATTGTTTATCTCGCGGGCCGCGAATTTCCTGTCTCGGTCGTCGGCGTGGTCGCTGATTCGCGTCAGATGACCCTCGAACAACCGGTCGCGCCGGAGATGAATTTCCCGGTGGCGCAGTTTGGCCAGGTGCTGCGGCGCTTCAACCTCGTGGTTCGCACTCAGGCGGAGCCGACCAGTCTCGTGCCGGCGATCCGCGCAGCTGTCTGGAAACTGGATCCGCAATTGCCGCTCTATAATATTACGACGATGCATACGGCGGTGCAGGAGTCGGTGAGCGTGCGCCGTTTTGCGCTGTTCGTGCTCGGGCTCTTCGCGTCGGTGGCATTGCTGCTCGCCCTCTCCGGCATCTACGGCGTGATCGGTCACGCGGTCGCGCAACGCACGCGCGAGATCGGGATTCGAATCGCGCTGGGGGCCGCTCGCCGCGACGTCATGCGCATGATCCTGAGCGAAGGCGGAAAGCTCGCCGCGGCGGGCGTCGTGTTGGGGCTGATCGTTTCCTACCTGATGACACAATCTCTCCGCGCGCTCCTTTACGGCGTCACACCGACTGATCCGCTAACGTTCGCCGTCGTTGCCCTTCTCCTGCTCTCGACGGCCCTTATCGCTTGCTGGATTCCCGCGCGCCGGGCCTCGCGCGTCGATCCGATGATTGCGCTCCGCGCTGAATGACGGCTATGGATATTCCGAGCGATTGCAGTTCTGGGGAGCGCACGCGCCCTCGCGTGCTGGTCTCGGCGCCTCGCCGAGACGATCTTTGGCCTTCGAGAAGTTCCGCGCTTGCAGAAAAGTCAGCGATGGCGGGGGCGCCATCGCTCCCGCAGGGGCGGGACGAGGGCGCGTGCGCTCCCCAGTCCGATGATCGCGCTCCGGCCGGAAGGACCGCCATGATTACGCGACGCGAGTTCACAAAATCTTTGGGCGTTGCGGCTGCTTTGGCCACATTGAGCCCGGTCCTGAGTTGGGCCGTCGATGAGCCAAAACTCTCCGCCGACGCGGCGAAACTTTACCGCGATTCATTTATTCTCGATGCGAACGCCCTGGCCTCGATCGGCGGCCTGCTTGGAAGATCCAACCAGGACGGCATCACGAAAGTGATCCGTGAGTCCGGCGTGACCGTCCTCAAATCCACGCTGGCGGGCGCGATGGGAGATTTCGAGACCGCGATCGCCGACATTGCCGCGGCCGAGCAGTTGATGGAGAAAAGGGCCGATCTCTTTCTCAAGGTGCGCACGGCCGCGGACTTCGAGCGGGCGCGGAGAGAGCACAAGCTCGGCGTCATTTATTCGTTCGAGTCCGCCGCCATGCTCGAAGACAAGATCGAGCGGATCGAATTGTTCCGCGAGCTTGGGGTGCGCGTGATGCAGCTCAATTACAATCGGCGCACTCCGTTCGGCGTCGGTTGCCTCGACGGCGAAACCGACGGGCTGACCGAGCTCGGGCGCAAGGCGGTAGCGAAGATGAACGAGATCGGCGTCGCGCTCGACCTCAGCCATTCGAACACAAAGACCACCGCCGAAGGCATCGCCGCCTCCACCAAGCCGCCGCTCATTACGCATGCCGGTTGCCGCGCGGTCTATATGCACCCGCGCAACAAGGAGGACCGCGAGATGAAAGCGCTGGCCGAAAAAGGCGGTGTGATTGGCATTTACATGCTGCCGTACATCACCGCTTCGCCGAAGCAGCCGATGCTCGACGACTACATGAAACACCTCGAGCACGCGCTCAAGGTTTGCGGCGAGGACCATGTCGGAGTCGGAAGCGACGTTCCGTTTTTCCAGGTCGACAACAGCGACCTCGAAGAGATGAAAAAAGCGACCGAGAAACGGAAGGCGGATGGGATCGCCGCGCCGGGTGAAGACCGGCCTGTTTACATTCCGGACATGAACACGCCGCGGAAGATGGAGCTCATCGCCGATGCGCTTTTGAAGCGCGGCCACAAGAGCGGCGTCGTCGAGAAAATCATGGGCGCGAATTTCAAACGCGTCTTCGGAGAAATTTGGACCACGTAGTCAACCACCTGAAATCGGAATCCTAAAATATGAACGATCTTCGTTACGCTTTTCGCCAGCTCCGCAAATCGCCTGGGTTCACTCTTATCGCCGTGCTGACGCTCGCGCTCGGCATCGGCGCGAACACCGCCATCTTCAGCGTGATCAACGCCGTGCTCCTCCGTCCGCTGCCGTATCCGGACGCGGACCGCATCGTCACCCTGAGCGAGTCGGCTCCGTCGCAGCCGGAGATCTCGGTCTCGTGGCAGAATTTTCTAGATTGGAAAGCCGAGAGCACTGTTTTCGAATCGCTCTCGGTCGGCCGCCGCGAATCGTACAATCTCAGCGGCGTGGAAGGCCGCGGTCCCGAGCGGGTCTCCGCTTTTGTGGTGACCGCGCCGTTCTTCAAAGTCATCGGCCTCAATCCGCAAATCGGCCGCACCTTTACCGAGGAGGAAGATAAAGCCGGCGGCCCCCGGCTCGCGGTAATCAGCGATGCGTTCTGGCAGCGGACCTTTAACCGCGATCCCGCCGTCCTGGGCCGCGAGATCAATCTGCACAATCAGCTTTTCACCGTCATCGGCGTGATGCCGCCGCAGATGAATTCGCCGAGCGGCGTCGACGCCTGGCTGCCGCTCATTCGCCGCGTCCCTGGGTGGCAGCGGCAAATGCATCCGGGCCTTTTCGCCTGGGGCAAACTCAAGCCGGAAATATCCGTCGAGCAGGCGCGGACCCAAATGAAGGGGATCGCCGCCAGCCTCGAAAAACGCTACTACGCCGATAACGCTGGCATCAGCGCGAACGTCACCTCGCTCCTCGATAATCAGGTCGGCCCGTACAAGAAAAACCTCGGGCTGCTGCTGGGCGCGGTTGGATTGGTCCTGCTCATCGCCTGCGCGAACCTGGCGAACCTGCTCGCCGTGCGCGGGGCCGGACGGGCGCGGGAGTTTGCGGTTCGCTCGGCGCTGGGCGCTGGCCGCGGCCAGATCATCCGGCAATTGCTCATCGAGAGCATGCTCATTGCGCTGCTCGGCGGCGTGCTCGGATTCCTCATCGCCTTCTGGGGACGCGACGCCATTGTCGCGCTCAGTCCCGCGGGAGTGCCGCGACTCCAGGAAGTCTCGCTCGATGGCTGGGTGCTCGCTTTCACGCTCGGCCTCGCGCTGGTCACCAATTTTCTCTTCGGTCTCTGGCCCGCCCGGCTTTCCGCGAACGCCGATGTTGGCCTCGCGCTCAAATCGGGCGCGCACGGAAGTTCCGAATCGTTGGCCGCGCGGCGGACGCGCAATTGGCTCGTGGTCGGCGAGATCGCCCTCACGCTCGTCCTGTTGATTTCGGCCGCGCTGGTCCTGAAAAGTTTCGGGCGCGCCCAGTCGCTCTCTCTCGGCTTCGAGCCGCGCGGCTTGATCACGGCGAATCTCGACCTGAATTACCGCGTTTATAACTCGAACGACAAGATCGCCGATTTGTCCGAGAAAATTCTCGAGAAGATTCGCCCCCTGCCCGGTGTGATCGATGCCGCGCTCAACTCGAGCCCGCCCCTGAGCGGCCGATGGCAGACTGGTTATCTCCGGGAAGGCACGCCCGAGCCGCCGCCCGACCAGCAGTTTGAGGCCGACACAGAAGCAGTGACCTCGACTTACTTTTCGACCGTGCGCGCATCCCTCATGCGTGGCCGCGTCTTTAACGAGCGCGATACTTCATCCTCCCCGCTCGTGACGGTGATCGATCAGCTTCTGGCGGACAAAATCTTCCCGGGTGAGGATCCGATTGGCAAGCGGCTCCGGATCGATCCGGACGACAAAGGCGAAAACCGGATGTGGGAAATCGTCGGCGTGGTCCGGCGAATGAAAGCGCGCGCGTTCGACGACATCGACACCCTCCCGGTCCTCTACTTCCCGCAGCGGCAGGTGGAACGCAGCAATTACACCTTGCTGCTTCGGACGAACATCCCGGCCGGATCGCTCGAACGCTCGATCCGCGAGGCCGTTACTTCTGTCGATCCCGCGCAGCCGGTCTTCGATGTGCGCAGCATGTTTTCGCGCGTCGAGGAGACCTGGGCCCATTCGCGGTTCATGACTTTTCTGCTGATGATTTTTGCCGGCCTCGCGCTCACGCTTTCGATGGTTGGTTTATATGGCGTTCTCGCCTTCAGCGCTTTGCGGCGCTTGCGTGAGATCGGTGTTCGTCTGGCGCTGGGCGCGACGCGTTCGCACATTCACGGCTTGATTCTAGGCCAGGGTCTCCGGCTGCTAGCCGTCGGGTTAATTATCGGTGTGGCCGCCGCGATCGGGTTTTCGCGCGTGCTCGGCAGCATCCTGTTCGAAGTGCGGGCGGTCGATCCCGTGCTCTACGCGGTCGTTAGCATTTTCCTGGCGGTCGCCGCCATCCTCGCCTGTTGGATCCCCGCCCGGCGTGCCGCGCGCGTGGACCCGATCGTCACCCTCCGCGCTGAATAATATGAAAGCGCGATCTTCAATTCTCTGGGGAGCGCACGCGCCCTCGCGTCCTGGCGATGGCGCCCTCGCCATCGCGAACTTCATCCGAACTAAAGATTGTTTCGGCGAGGGCGCCAAAACCAGCACGCGAGGCGCGTGCGCTCCCCAATCCTCAATTTTCCGCGCCCGATAACATGAACACGCTTCTCTACGATCTTCGCTACGGGCTGCGGATGCTGCTCAAAAATCCCGGCTTCACTTTCGCGGCGCTCGTCACGCTCGCGCTCGGCATCGCCAGCTCCACCGCGATCTTCAGCGTCATCGACGGCGTATTGCTTCGTCCGCTGCCGTATCCGGATTCGGAACAAATCATGTCGCTGACACCGACCACGCGCAGCACCGGAGCGCCGGGCGGCGCCTCCGCTCCCGCGAACTACCTCGATTTGGCCGCGCAGAACGACGTCTTCTCCCACATCGCCGCCGCGCGCGGCGAGCGATTCAACCTGACCGATGGCGACCGCCCCGAGAGCGTCCGCGGCACGATGGCCACTTCCAGTTTGTTTCCACTCTTCGGTGTGTCTCCCGTCCTCGGGCGCACGTTGCTTCCCTCCGACGAGCAACCCGGGCACAACCGCGTCGTTGTCCTCAGTTCCGAATTGTGGACCCGCCGTTTCGCTTCCGATCGCGGCATCATCGGCCGGGAAATTTCCCTGAACGACGAGCCGCACACGGTGGTGGGCGTGATGCCGCCAAATTTTGTGCCGGATGGTTATGGCGAACTTTGGGTCCCTTCCGCCTTCGGTGTGCCGACCAATTCGATCCGGCCGAATGTCGATCCGCGGCCGGTCCGGGGCAGCAACTATCTCGATGTCTTTGGCCGGCTGAAACCGGGAGTGAACCTCGCGAAGGCGCGCGCCGAGATGGATGCGATCAGCCGCCGGCTCGAGAACCAATATCCGACTGACAACCGCGACGTCGGCATCCGCGTGACGCCATTGCACGAAGAAGTCGTTGGCGGCGTCCGCCCGGTGTTGCTCCTTCTTTTCGCCGCCGTCGGTTTTCTGCTCTTCATCGGTTGCGCAAACGTCGCCAATCTCTTGCTCGCGCGGGCCGCGTCGCGCAGTCGCGAAATCTCAATCCGCGCGGCCATGGGCGCGAGCCGTTATCGCCTGATCCGACAGCTGCTCACCGAAAGCGTTCTGCTGGCGTTGATCGGCGGGATCCTGGGCGCGGTGCTGGCAGCGTGGGCGATCCCGTTGCTCATGGCGATGGCGCCGCCCGGTCTGCGGAATTTCAAAGCGATTGGGCTCAACGGCCAGGTCCTCGCCTTCAGCCTCGGAGTATCCGTCATCACCGGCATTCTCTTTGGGCTTGTTCCCGCCCTTTCTTCTTCCTCCGCCAGCCCGGCCGAGTCCTTAAAACAGGGCGAACGCGGAAGCACCGGCGGTGGAAGCCGGCGCCGTGCCTTTCTCATCGCAACCGAAGTCGGCTTGTCCCTCATCCTGCTCATCGGGGCGGGCTTGATGATCAAGAGCTTTGCGAACCTGACGAAAGTCGATCCCGGCTTTGATCCCAGCCGCCTCCTCATATTTAGTCTTGGCGCGTCGGCCACGGCGGACGAAGACCGCCAGATCCAATTCTACCAGCAGGTTCTTCAGCGTTTGACGAGCGTGCCGGGGGTGGAACGCGTCGCGGCGATCAGCCGGCTCCCGTTCTCGGGCGGAAACAGCTCGCGCACTTTCAACCGGCCCGGCAGCACGAAGGAAGACCGCGCCGATGTTCGCATCGCCACGCCGGATTATTTCCGAACCATTGGGATTCCCCATCTGCGCGGCCGGAACTTCACCGAACACGATGGGAAAGGCGCGCCGCTGGTCGCGATCATCAACGAGGCCGCCGCGAAGGAAGTCTTTCCCGGTGAAGACCCAATCGGGCAGTACATAGAAAATTACGGCCCGAAAGACGAAAAACTTCAGGTCGTGGGCGTGGTGGGCAATGTCCGGCATCTTGCTCTCGAGACCGCGCCCCGCCCTGAACTTTATCAGCCCTTGGGACAGGGCCTGTGGCCCTCGCTTTTCATCGCGGTCCGCACCGCTCCGGAAAATCCGCTGACGATTTTGCCCGCGGTGCAGGAAGCCGTCTGGAGCGTCAACAAATCGCTGCCACTCGGCAATCCGCGCTCCATGAACGACCTTATCGCGCGTTCGTTACTCCAGAAAAAGTTCACGATGCTGCTCCTGGCCATTTTCGCCGGCGCCGCGCTTCTCCTGGCCGCCATCGGGTTGTATGGCGTGATCTCGTATTCGGTTGCGCAACGCAC
This sequence comes from Chthoniobacterales bacterium, assembly GCA_035556975.1. Classification (GTDB taxonomy): domain Bacteria; phylum Verrucomicrobiota; class Verrucomicrobiia; order Chthoniobacterales; family UBA10450; genus AV80. The sequence continues at coordinate 52,372 of DATMEN010000030.1, read as the reverse complement.
GCGAGAGCTAGGCATCCGCATCGCGCTTGGCGCGCAACGCCGCGATGTTTTGCGCCTTATCCTGCGTCAGGGCATGACCCTAGTCGCCGCCGGCATCGTCTTCGGCATCGCCGCCTCGATCGGCTTGACGCGCCTAATGGCCACGCTGCTCTACGGCGTCAGCGCCACCGATCCGCTTACGTTCCTCGCGCTCTCGGTTGCGCTGTTGTCCGTCGCGTTTGTCGCCTGCTGGCTGCCCGCCCGCCGCGCCAGTGCCGTCGATCCCATCGTAGCGCTCCACGCCGAATGAATTTTCCCGATCGCAAATCGCAAATCCACCATCGCAAATTCCCATGATCGATCTCCGCTTCGCCCTTCGCCAACTCCTCAAGTCTCCCGGATTCACGCTGCTCGCCGTGCTCACCCTGGCGCTCGGCATCGGTATGAACACCGCGATCTTCAGCCTGATTCACTCGCTCTTCTTGCGCGGACTGCCGTTCTCCGAGCCGGACCGCCTCATCATCCTCCGGGCCGAAGCGAAGGAGCGAAACCTCGAGGACTTGTCGATGTCCGTTCCGCGTTTCTGGCATTTCCGCGATGGCCAGACCGTCTTCTCCAGCTTCGCCGCGGACGCTGGAACCGGTTTCATTCTGACCGGGCTCGGGGATCCGATTCAAGTGAATGGGGACAACGTCACCGCGAATTATTTCGAAACGCTTGGCCTGCGCCCGATTCTCGGCCGGCTCTTCCTTCCGCGGGAAGAGATGACCGCGGATGTCGCTCTGGTCAGCGCAAACTTCTGGCGCAACCGGCTCAATGCCGATCCGGATGTCCTCGGACGGAGCGTCACCCTGAATGGCGTGCCCACCACCATCGTGGGTGTGCTGCCAAACCTGCCGGTGGCGTGGTTCGGGCGCGACCTCGAGGTCGTCACCGCCAAGCCGTTCGAGCTGCCTGGATTGACGCGTGAGCGGCTGATGCGGGGTGTAAGCTTCCTGCGGGTAGTCGGCCGCCTGAAACCGGGGGTGACCATCGAACAGGCGCGCGCCGCGATGCTTGCCCTTCAGCAGAGTTACCGCGAACAGCACCCCGAAAACGCCGACAACTCCTGGTCGCCCGTCGTGATTCCAGCCGCCGAAGACGCGACCGGCGATCTGCGTCCGGCGTTTCTCACGCTCCTGGCCGCGGTCAGCTTCGTTTTGCTCATCGCGTGCAGCAACGTCGCGAATTTGCTGCTCGTTCGGTTCACGGGCCGCCGCCGCGAGATCGCGTTGCGCATGGCGCTGGGAGCGTCGCGCGGCGGTGTCGTGCGTTTGTTCGTTTTTGAAAGCACGCTGGTCAGTCTGCTCGCGGCCGTCGTCGGCACCTGTCTCGCGCTCTGGGTCGTCTCGGTCATCCCGAAACTGGCGGCCGATAATCTCCCGCTCGAGGCCGGCATCTCGCTCAACGCCCCGGTCCTGCTCTTTACCCTCGGGCTCTCCCTGCTCACCGGTGTCGCGATGGGCCTCTATCCGGCGTGGCAAAGTTCGCGCGCCGATCTCGTCGATGGACTAAAGGACGGCGGCCGCGCCATCAGCGGCAGCCGCGGGCAACAGCGTTTCCGTCGCGGCCTGGTCGCCGCGCAGGTGGGACTTTCCGTCGTCCTGCTGGCCGGCGCCGCGCTGCTGATCGCGAGTTTCATGCGCTTGAGCCGGCAGCCATCGGGGTTCAATCCCGATCGCCTTTGGGTTGGGGGCATCGGTCTTCCACCTGCGAGTTATCCCGACCCGGAATCCAAGGCCCGCTTCGTGGACCGGCTTTTGGCGGAATTGAAAAATACGCCTGGCATTGAAGCGGCGTCGATGAGCGATGGCGTGCCGTTGGCCGGCAACCAGTCGCGTTCGCCGTATGCGCGAGTCGATGGCAACCCGGCGCCGGTCAATCAACGTCCGCTCGGGCTCACACGCAGCATCTCGCCCGGCTTCCTGAAAACGTTCGGCATTCCACTTCTGGCCGGCCGCGATATCGACGAGCGCGATGGAGTCGATAAGCCGCTTGTCGTCCTCATCAGCAAATCGACTGCCCAAAAACTTTTCCCCGGCGGCGAAGACCCGATCGGCAAACGGGTCTTCTTCGGCCCGGACAACAACACCGGACTTCCCGCGGAAATCGTCGGCGTGGTCGCGGACGTTCGTTCCACCAGGCTCGATCGCCCGAACGAGGTCGAGTTTTACCGCCCCTGGCCGCAACGCTCCTTCGCTTTCTTTCTCGTGACCGCACGCAGCGGAGTAAAACCGGAGGCCACCGCCGGAATGGTGCGGAGCGCACTGGGCAAGATCGATTCAGCGCTTCCAATCATCCAGCCGGGGACGATGAACGAGATCATTGACCAATCGTTAGGCCAGCGCCGGCTGACGATGACGCTGCTCGGCGCCTTCGCCGGGATCGCGCTCGTGCTGGCCATGGTCGGCATTTATGGCGCGGTTGCTTACACCGTGGAACAGCGCACCGGAGAAATCGGCGTCCGCATGGCGCTGGGCGCCCAGACCGCCGACGTTTTGCGCCTGGTCGTGAAACAGGGAATGAGTCCGGTAATTATCGGCCTGGTGCTTGGGTTGGCCGCGGCGCTTGCGCTCGGCCGCTTGCTCACCACGCAGCTTTACGAAGTCTCGGCGCATAACCCCGCGCTCCTTGCCGGCACGTCCGTGACGCTGGCGATTGTCGCGCTGCTCGCGTGCCTGATTCCCGCGCGCCGCGCCAGTCTGGTCAACCCCATCGAAGCGCTGCGCACGGAATGATTCAAGATCTACGCGTAATCGGCCGTCTTTTCTGGGGAGCGCACGCGCCTCGCGTGCCGGTTTCGGCGCCCTCGCCGAAACGATCTTCTTGCAGCGTTCAACGCTCATTTTCAGGAAAGCAGAACAAGTTCGCGATGGCGAAGGCGCCATCGCCGGCACGCGAGGCGCGTGCGCTCCCCAGAGGGGAAGCTTTCGTTTCCGCCCTCCCTCATTCCAGAAGCTAAATTTATGAACGATCTTCGATTCGCGTTCCGCCAACTCTGGAAATCGCCCAGCTTCACCATTGCCGCGGTTGCCGTCCTGGCTCTCGGCATCGGGGTAAACACCGCGATTTTCAGCCTGGTGAACGTCATGCTGTTCGACCCGCCGGCCTACAAGACTCCGGCGGAGATCGTGCAGCTGTTTTCACAGGACAAAAGAGATCCGAAAAATTTCCGCGCCTTTTCTTACCCGACCTACTGCGACATTCGCGACCAGAACTCGGTTTTCTCAGGCCTGCTGGCGCACGACGACGCCCTGGTCGGACTCGGCGAAAAGGGAAACATCCGTCGCGCGGTCGTGGACATCGTCAGCTCCAATTATTTCTCAGTGCTCGGAGTGTTGCCGGCCTACGGACGCCCGTTCCTCCCCGAGGAGGAGAAACCCGGCGGCGAGCGCGTCGCGGTCGTGAGCTACAGTTATTGGCAGAAACATTCGCGCGATCCTTCGGTCCTGGGACGTCCGCTCCTCGTCAACGGCCGGGCCTTTACCATCGTCGGCATTATGCCGAAGGGGTTTACCGGGACGGAGAGCGTCTTTTCCCGGGAAGCCTGGCTCCCGCTCGGCGTTTACGACGAAATCATGAGTGATCGGGGAGGCGCGCGGATCAGGGCGCTGACGGACCGCGGGAGCGACCGGCTCCTGGTCATTGGCCGGCTCAAGCCGGGGGTCACGGCGGAAGCGGCGCAGCCAGCCTTGAAAGGTCTCGCGGCAAATTTGGAGGCTGCGTTTCCGGTCGAACAAAAGGACCAGACGCTGATGACGGCGCCGCTCAACCGTTTCGCCACGAGCACGGACCCGGTCGAAGACGACCCGGTCCCCATGATCGGCGCGTTGCTGGCCGTGATGGCGGCCGTGGTGCTGCTCGTCGCTTGCTTGAACCTGGCGAACATGCTGCTCGCGCGCGGCACCGCGCGGCGGAAGGAAATCGCGATCCGCCTGGCGCTCGGAGGGAGCCGCGGCCGCATCGTCCGGCAACTTCTTACCGAAGGCTTCGCGCTCGCGCTGCTCGGCGGGATTGGTGGATTGGTTCTCGGCCTTTGGTCTTCCGATTTGCTCGTCGCCTCGCTTGGCAAAATTTTGCCGATGGATATCGTCTGGCTGAGCGGCCCCAATCCGATGATGCTGGGGGCGACGCTCTGCTTCTGCGTTCTGGGCACGATCTGTTTCGCGCTCGGCCCCGCGCTTAAGCTTTCGCGCGCCGCCGTCCTCGGCGATCTAAAACAGCAAGCCGGTGAAGACGTGCACCGGCCGCGCTGGAGATTTCTTCCGCGCAATCCACTCGTCGTGGTGCAGATCGCTTTTTCCCTGGCCCTCGTCACCGCCGCCGCGCTTTTCATTCGAGGCGCCGGGAAAGCGACTTCGGTCGAAACGGGATTGCAGGTCGAGAATGTGTTCCTCGTTGAAATCGACGCGAGCCTGGGCGGATTCGATCAGAAGCGTGCCCGGGATTTTTACCGCGGCGCCGGCGAAAAATTCTCGGCGCTTCCCGGGGTCCAGCACGCCGGCATTTCGGCGACGGTTCCATTCGGAACCAACACCATTCGGAGAGCCGTCCTCCGTGCCGGGCTTCGCCCCACGCCAAATGCGAGGCCCGCGACCCCAGCGGAGGGCCTGCGTTTCACCCCGGTCTGGAACAGCGTGGGCGCGGACTATTTCGCAGCCGTGGGACTGCCGTTGCTGCGGGGCCGGACTTACACCGCCGCCGAGGCCACCCAGCCTGGCGGACCGGCCGTTGCCATCATCGACGAAGTGCTGGCAAAGAAATTGTGGCCGGATGGTGAGGCGCTTGGGCAACATCTTCAGTTTCCCGTCCTCGAAAACGCGCCGCCGGAAAGTGGCGACGATGGCGGCGGCGAGATCAAACGCGGCGAGCCGATCGAGATCATCGGCATCGTGCCGGCCACGGGAAACAGATTGTTCGAGAAAGAGCCGGCCGGCTCGCTTTATCTTCCGTTCTCCCGCGGCTTTCAGAACGACGTCTTCTTCTTTGTGAAATTTGCTTCGCTTCCGGCGAGAGCCGAATCCGCGACGGCGGAGTTGCTGCGCCGGGCCGTGCAAAGCATCGATCCGTTGTTGCCGGTCCTGGAGCTGAGAACTTTCGAAAAACATATCGATGGCAATCCGCAGCTCTGGGTCGTTCGCGCCGGGGCGGCGTTGTTCTCCATTTTCGGCGGGCTGGCGCTGGGCCTGGCGGTGATCGGCGTCTATGGGGTGAAAGCGTATTCGGTCGCGCGGCGGACCCGCGAGATCGGGATCCGGATGGCGCTCGGAGCGGAAGGCAAGACGGTGCAATGGATGATTCTTCGCGAAGGGATCGCGATGGTGGTTGCCGGTCTGGCCCTGGGACTTCTCCTGGCCTTTGGCACCGGTAAAATTGTCAGCAGCATTCTTTTCCAGGTCAGCCCCGCGGATCCTTTTGCGTTCACGCTTGCGCCGGCTGTGCTGGCGATCGCGGCGTTGCTTGCGACGTGGTTGCCCGCCCGCCGCGCCACCCGAATCAGCCCAATGGCGGCACTACGCACAGAATGACATATCCCACTCGCAGGTTCGATTTCCTCTGGGGAGCGCACGCGCCCTCGCGTGTTGGCGATGGCGCCTTCGCCATCGCGAACTTGTTCTGCTTTTCTGGAGATGAGCGTCGAGTCTTGCAAGAAGTTCGTTTCGGCGAGGGCGCCGAAACCAGCACGCGAGGCGCGTGCGCTCCCCAGAGACAACAATTCGCCGCGCCACTATGAATGACGTCCGTTTCGCCTTTCGGCAGCTTCTGAAATCGCCCGGTTTCACCATCGCCGCTGTGACCGTGCTGGCGCTGGGCATCGGCGCCAACACCGCCGTTTTCAGTCTCGTCCACACGCTGCTCTTCCAGTCCCCCGGATATCCAAATCCGGGCGGGCTCGTGCAGGTCTATTCGCAAGACAAGAAAAACCCGAAGACTTTCCGCTCCTTTTCTTACCCGACCTATCGCGACATCAAGGAGCAGAACACCGTTTTCTCCGACACCATGGCGCACAATCTCGCGATGGTCGGCCTCGGTGAAAAAGGAGACACGCGCCGCACCTTCGCCGCGATCGTCTCTTCGAATTACTTTTCCGGCCTCGGGGTGGCGCCCATTCTGGGACGCACCTTCCTGCCGGAAGAAGAGCAGCCGGGTCGCAGCGCGGCCGTTGCGATTGTGAGCGACAGCTTGTGGCAAAAACGGGGAGGCGACACGGCGGTGCTCGGGTCGCAAATCGTGATCAACGGCAGCCGATTCACGATCGTCGGCATCATGCCGAAAGGATTTACCGGCACGATGCACGTTTTCGGCGCCGAAATCTGGCTGCCGCTCAGCGTGTATGGCCAGATCGCCAATGACTTCTGGGCCGGCGATCGCGGGTCTTTTGGAGATCGCGCCGGCAGGCAATTGCTGGTGACCGGCCGTCTCAAACCCGGCCTCACCGCCGCCGCGGCTGAGCCTTCGTTGAAGGGACTGGCCGCAAACCTCGAGCAGGCGTTCCCGGTTGAACAAAAAGACCAGACATTCGTCACCGCCCCGGTTCCCCGTTTCGATAATGCCGCCAGTCCCTCGGACGGAGAAGCCATGCTGGGCACCGTGGGAACATTGTTCCTCGTGCTGGCCGGCGTGGTTCTGGTGATCGCGTGTCTCAATCTCGCCGCGATGCTGCTGGCTCGTGGCATCGCGCGGCGCAAAGAGATCGCGATCCGGCTCGCCTTGGGCGGCAGCCGCGGCCGGATCGTGCGACAGCTCTTAACCGAAGGGTTGCTCCTCGCCTTGCTCGGCGGAGCGGTGGGCCTTTTGCTTGGAGTCTGGATGTCCGACTTGCTGATTGCGTCGGTCAGCTCCCTGGTCCCCTTCAACATCGTTTGGCAAAGTGGACCAAATCCAGCAATGGTGGCGGCCACGCTTGGCTTCTGCATCCTGGCTACGCTGGCCTTCGCGCTCGGGCCCGCGCTCAAGCTCTCGAATAGGGCTGGCCTCGCCGACCTGAAAGAAAACGCGAGCGAAGATGTCGTCCGCCGTCGCTGGAAATTCCTTCCGCGCCATTCCCTCGTGACCGTGCAGATCGCCTGCTCGCTGGCGTTGCTCACCGCGGCGCTCCTCTTCATCCGCGGCGCCGGCAAGGCCAGTTCGGTGGAAACCGGATTGCAGACCGAGCGGAGTTTCCTCGTTGAAGTGGATGCGAGCCTCGGCGGTTTCGATGGGCCCCGCGCGCGCGAACTTTATCGCACGTTGGAGGAGCGATTCGCCACGCTGCCCGGCGTCGAGAGGGCAAGCATTTCGGCGACGGTTCCTTTTGGAATGATTTCGCGGAGCAGGAAAGTGCAGCGTGCCGGCGTTCAGCCCGCCGCCGCGGATGACGGACTCACGTTTCGACCGAAATGGCTGCGAGTCGGCGCCGATTACTTCAACACCGTTGGGCTCCCGCTCTTGCGCGGCCGCGCTTTCACCGTCGCCGAAGCGACCCAGGCGGGAGGTCCCGCCGTGGCCATCATCGACGAAGCGCTCGCGAAACAACTCTGGCCCGATGACGACGCCCTCGGCCAGCGCCTGCAATTTGCCGGTGACGATTTGAGTGATGCGAAGCAAGTGGGCGACATCAAGCCGGGCGAGAGCGTGGAGGTGATCGGCATCGTCCCGGCGACGCGCGACCGGGTCTTCGAGGAGCGAATCGGCGGCGCGATCTACCTGCCATTCGCGCGCGGCTTTCAGAGCAGCGCTTTCTTCTTCGTGAAAATGAGATCGTTTGCCGCGGCGAACGAAGCGGTTGCGCCCGACCTGTTGCGCCGAACCGTGCACGGCATGGACCCTTTGCTCCCCGTCCTCTCGATCAAGAGTTTCGCGCGGCATCTTGACGGCAACTTCGAAATCTGGCTCGTCCGCGCCGCCGCGGCCTTGTCTTCCGTTTTTGGCGGACTCGCCCTTGGGCTTTCCGTGGTCGGCCTGTACGGCGTGAAGGCTTACTCAATCGCGCGGCGCACGCGTGAGATTGGGATCCGCATGGCCCTGGGCGCGCAACGCGCCACCGTGCAAAGGATGATTCTGCGCGAAGGGGCTGCCATGCTGGCGTTCGGGATCGGGCTGGGACTGGTGTTCGCCATCGCCACCGGAAAACTTGTCAGCAGCATGCTCTACGAAGTCAGTGCGCTCGATCCGCTGGCGTTTACGATTGCCCCGATCGTCCTCGCGCTGGCCGGATTCCTCGCCACTTGGCTGCCCGCGCGCCGCGCGACCCGGATCAGTCCAATGACCGCCTTGCGCACAGAATAAAAACCAAAGCAAAATTCCATGATGACCGACCTTCGTTACGCTTTTCGTCAGCTCGTCAAAGCCCCGAGCTTCACCATCGTCGCCATCCTCACCCTCGCGCTCGGCATCGGCGCGTGCAGCGCGATTTTTTCCGTCGTTAATACGGTGCTGCTCCGTCCACTCGACTATCCGGAGCCAGGCCGGATTGTCGTCATTCGCGAGACGCAGCTGCCGCAATTCCCTGAATTTACCGTCTCGCCGCCGAACTACCTCGATTGGAAAAAGCAGACGAAGTCGTATGAATATCTCGCGGCCTACACGGGCGCGGGCGTGAATCTCACGGGGGAAGGTGAACCGCAGCGGCTCGTCGGCGTGAAAACCACGGCGCATTATTTCGACACTTATGGGGTGAAACCGGTCCTCGGCCGGATGTTGCTTCCGGAAGAAGACGCGGCGGGGAAAAACCATGTGGTCGTGCTGAGTTATCCCTTCTGGCAACGCGTCTTCGGCGGCAAGAGCGACGCGGTGGGACGCGCCATTCAACTCAATGGCGAACCGTACACCGTCGTGGGTGTCGCGCCGGTTGGGTTTGGCCTGACGAGCAAGGTGGATGTCTGGATGCCAATGGCGTTCAAGCCGGATGAAACCGCCAACGACGCTCGGGGCGGGCATTACATCAACGTCGTGGGCCGCCTCCGGTCCGGCGTGACTTTCGCCCAGGCGAAGGCGGAACTGGATCTCCTCGCGGCCCAGCTCGCGAAGCAATATCCTGATTCGAACAAAGGCTGGGGCGTTTTCATGATGCCGATGCAGGACTATCTCGTGCGAGACGTAAAACCGGTGCTCTACACGCTCCTCGGCGCCGTCGGCTGTGTCCTGCTCATCGCTTGCGCAAACCTCGCCAATCTTCTTCTCGCGCGCGCCACCGCACGCCATCGCGAGATTTCCATTCGCGCGGCGCTCGGCGCCAGCCGGGCCCGGCTCGTTCGCCAGCTCCTGACCGAGAGCGTTGTCCTTTCCCTTTGCGGCGGCGTGGCCGGTCTGATTCTGGCGCGCTGGGGACTCGATGCGCTCCTCGCCCTTGCCCCCACCAGTCTGGAGCGCATCAGCGAAATTCGTCTCGACTCCAGCGTCCTCATGTTCTCGTTCGCACTTAGCATCATGACGGGTTTGGTCTTCGGCGTCGCGCCCGCATGGCTCGCGGCACGAGCGGATGTGAACGAGGCGCTGAAGCAGGGCACGCGCGGCTCCACGGAAGGCGGGGCGCGAGGCCGAATGCGCAGTGCGCTTGTCGTGATCGAAGTGACTTTTGCCCTCATGCTCCTGGGCGGCGCGGGTTTGCTCGCACGCAGTTTCATGCAGCTCACTCACGTCGATCCAGGTTTCATCCCGGAAAACGCGACGCTGCTGCGGCTTTCGCTGCCGCAGAAGAAATACGCAACGCCCGAGCAGCAAACCGGCTTTGCCGACGCGCTGCTCGAGCGCGTGAAAGCGCTTCCCGGCGTGCAGTCGGCCGGCGTGACGCATTCCATGCCTCTGGTCAGCGATTATGTTCTCGGCTTCAACATCGAGGGCCGGCCTGCCATCGCACCGAGCGATCTGCCGAGCACCAATTATTACGCCGTCACGCCTGATTATTTCAAAGCGATGGGCATCCGCCTGATTCGGGGTCGCGTCTTTACTCCGCAGGATGACGCCAAGGCGCCGCGTGTCGCCATTATCAACGAGACGATGGCACGCCAGCATTTCGCGAATGAGAATCCGATCGGCAAACGGATCAACATCACCAACGGGCCCGATAGCTGGCGCGAAATCGTCGGCATTGTCGGCGACATCAAGCAATATGGCGTCGACAAAACCACCAGCGCGCAATCCTACGAGCCTTTCGCGCAAGTTCCCTTCTCGTCCGTCAACGTCGTCGTGCGCACCAACGGCTCGCCGGCTGCGCTGCTTGGCGCGTTGCGTTCGACCGTTTACGCGGTGGACAAGGACCAGCCTGTCGGCGCCATTCGTCCGCTGGAAGAGATCATGGCCGACAGTATCGCACGCCAGCGTTTCGCGATGACGCTGCTGAGCGTGTTTTCGGGTGTGGCTCTCGTCATTGCCGCGGTCGGAATTTACGGCGTGATGGCTTACAACGTCGTGCAACGCACCGGCGAATTCGGCATCCGCATGGCGCTCGGGGCACAGCAGCGGGATGTGCTGCGACTGGTTCTCACCCAAGGCGGCAAGCTCATCGGGCTGGGCCTGTTGATCGGACTGTTGGCAACGCTCGCCGCGTCGCGCGCGATGGGCTCGCTGCTTTTCAATACCAGCGCGTATGATCCGCTCACGCTCGCCACCATCACCGTCCTGCTTGCCGTGGTTGCGCTGGTGGCCTGCTTTTTCCCGGCGAATCGCGCCACAAAAGTGAACCCGATCGAGGCATTGCGCGCCGAATGACCTGCGCATATCCAAACGGCAATTCTGGTTGCTGGGGAGCGCACGCGCCTCGCGTGCTGGTTTCGGCGCCCTCGCCGAAACGAACTTCTCGCAGGGCTCGACACTCGTGTTTCAGCAAGACAGAACAAGTTCGCGATGGCGAGGGCGCCATCGCCGGCACGCGAGGCGCGGGCGGTCCCCAAAGAAGACAATTCGCTCCGTAATACATGATGGACCTTCGCTACGCTTTCCGGCAGCTGCTCAAAGCCCCGAGCTTTAGTGTCACGGCAATTCTCGCCCTCGCGCTCGGCATTGGCGCTACCAGCGCGATGTTCGCGGTGATCTACGCCTTTCTCCTGCGACCGCTCCCGTACTCCGATCCGGAGAAATTAGTGATGCTCCAGTCGCGCAGCACACGTTCCGGCAGCGATCTCGGAGTGAACTATCTTGATTTTGTCGATTGGCGGAAGCAAAGCCGGAGTTTTTCCGACATCGCGTTTTTCAACCTGCGCTGGAACGGAAATCTCGAGTCGCCCGGCGGCATGACAGAAACGCTCAAGACCACTTTCACCACGGCGAACCTTTTCTCCTTGCTTGGCGTTGAGCCTGTGGCCGGACGTAACCTGATCCGGGCCGACGACGAACCCAATGCGTCCAAAGTGATGCTGATCAGCGACCGGCTTTGGAGAAGAACTTTCGGCGGTGATCCGAACGTCATTGGACGTGAAGCCCGCCTCGACGGGACGCCGCGGACGATCGTTGGCGTAATGCCCGCAGGCTTTCGGTTTCCGTCGCAGAGCGATCTCTGGGTCCCGATGGCCTCGGTGTTTGGACGGAGCGATGACCGCTCGTGGCGCGCGGACCAGGCGATCGGACGGCTGAAGCCGGGAGTTGCCTTGGCGCAGGCGCAGGCGGAGATGACGCTGATCGCCGATCGCCTCGCGCAACAATATCCGGATACAAATAAGGAAATCGGATCCGCGGTCATTCCCTTGCGCGATCACTGGACGGGCAATGTCCGTTTTTCGTTGCTCTTGTTGCTGGCCGGCTGTGGCGGCGTGCTCCTGATCGCTTGCGCCAACGTGAGCCAGCTTTTGCTCGCGCGTGCCACGACCCGCGAACGCGAGCTGGCCGTACGCAGCGCGCTCGGCGCAAGCCGATGGCGGCTGGCTCGGCAGGTCCTGATCGAAAGCGGGTTGCTGGCGCTCATCGGCAGCGTGGCCGGAGCGATTTTGGCCTTTTGGCTGGTTGATCTCGTCGCCCCGTCGGTTCCGATTGAGTTGCCTTTTTGGATAAGGATCACGGTGAGTCCGAGCGTGCTGCTTTTCACGGTGATCGTCTCGTGCGTCACGGCCCTGCTCGCCGGTTCGCTTCCCGCGTGGCAGGCCACGCGCGCCGGGATTTCGCAATCGCTCAAAGCGGCTGGCACAGCCCATACCAGCGGCGCCGGTGCCCGGTCTCGCGAGATCCTGACCGCGGCGCAGGTGGCCGTCTCCGTCGTCCTGCTCGTGGGCGCCAGTCTGGTCCTGCGCAGCATGTTGAAATTGAAGGAGGTCGATCCCGGCTTCGACGCGCGCAACGTCCTGATGATGGAAGTAAATCCCACTTACAACAGCGAGGAACCCGCCCAGGCGCGGGTCGACCGGTTCTCGCGCTTGCTCCATCGGCTCAGCGGGATGCCGGAGGTGGAAGCGGTCGGTGCGAACAACAGTCCGCCGTTTGTGCCACAACGGCCCTGGAACCGCACGGAGTTCACGGCCGAGCATCAATCGCCCGACGAGCAAAGCCGCAATCCGCGCGCAAACTTTCAGACCGTTAGCTCCGGCTATTTTCGAACCGTCCGGATCCCACTTCGGCACGGCCGAGTTTTCGACGAGCGCGACAAATTGGGTGCGCCACGCGTTTGCCTGATCAGTGAGAGTTTGAAGAAGCGCCTCTGGCCGGCGGAAGATGCGGTCGGCAAGCGCGTGAAACTCGGGAAGCCCGAGAGCGGTTGGTCCAGCGCCAGCCCCGACCCGGTCTGGATGACTATCGTCGGGGTGGTGGCTGATGTGCGCCATCAGTCGCTCGACGGCGAGGCCGGTCCCGACATTTACAAGCCAAGTCCGCAACTCGCCTGGAAGCAGATGCATTTTCTTGTCCGGGTGCGCGACGGCATCGATCCCCTCAGCCTCGTTCCGGCGCTTCGAAAGGAGATCGCGGCGGCCGCGCCTGAAGTGGGAGTGTTTAACTTCACGTCGCTGGAACAGGAAGTTGGGAATTCCCTCTGGCAGCAGCGGCTGCGCGGATGGCTGCTTGGATTTTTCTCCGTGGTCGCGCTGGCGCTGGCGGCGGCGGGATTGTACGGCGCAATTGCCTACGGCGTGGCGCAACGCACCCGCGAAATTGGCATCCGCATGGCGCTCGGCGCGACGCGCGGCGCCGTTCTGCGGCTCGTCCTCGGACAGGGAATGCGCGCCGTTGCTTTCGGTCTGGCCTTCGGAATCGGCGGCGCTCTGATCGTGTCCCGTGTGTTGCGGGCTTCGCTTTTCGGAATCAGTGGCAACGATCTGGTCAGCTATGGCGCCGCCTGTTTCCTGCTCGCGCTCACCGCTGGCATCGCGGGTCTGATTCCCGCCCGGCGCGCCAGCCTCGTAAATCCCATGGAGGCTTTGCGCAGCGAATGAGGACGCGATTGTCCATTCTCTGGGGAGCGCACGCGCCCTCGCGTGCTGGCGATGGCGCCCTCGCCATCGCGAACTTTAATCGAACCGGTATTGAAGATTGTTTCGGCGAGGGCGCCGCCGTAACGCAGCGCGACAGCGCGAGGCCGGGCTTTCCAACCAGCACGCGAGGGCGCGTGCGCTCCCCAGCGTTCTCGCTGCTCCGCCGCAGAGAAAATCCATCAACCAGCAATTCATGCTAAACGACATTCGCTACGGCCTGCGCCAGTTGATCAAGCAACCCGCTTTCACCCTCGTCGCCGTGCTCACGCTCGCGCTCGGGATCGGCGCGAACACCGCCATCTTCAGCGTCGTCAACGCGGTGCTCTTGAAGCCGCTGCCATTCCCGGCGCCCGGGGAACTCGTGGCCATCGGCGGCATCGATCTGACCGAGACCATATCGCCGCCCAGGCTCTACTCATTGTGCTTCCCGGACTTCGCCGATTTTCGGGACCAGAACCGCAGCTTTTCGAGCATGGCGGTTTATCGCGACCGCACCGTCGCGCTGGTCGACGAAAAGGGAGCGCAAAGTGTGCGGGGGGAAAAGGTAAGCGGGGAATTCTTCGACGTCCTCGGCATCAAGCCGATCCTTGGCCGCGGTTTCATCCGTGCGGATGAGCAAGCGGGTGGCGGGCCCGGCGGTCTCAAAGTTGTCCTGAGTTACGGATTCTGGCAGAACCATTTCAATCGGGCTGACGATGTGATTGGCCGTGTGCTTATGCTGGATGGCCGCCCGAACACGGTGATCGGCGTGATGCCAGAAGGTTTCCAGTTCCCCATCCACACCGATTCAATCGAGCTTTACACCACGATCGCCGAGGATGCGTCGACTCCCGATGGGAACACGCCCAATACGCAACAGCGGGGCAATCATTGGTTGCAGGGAATCGCCCGTGTAAAAACGGGGGTGCCGCTCGCGCAGGCGAACGCGGAACTGCGGACGATCGCGGCGGCGCTGGAAAAGAAGTATCCGGATACGAACACAAGATTCAGCGCCGGATCGCAGCCGCTCCGTGACGAAATGGTCGCGGACGTCCGCACTGCACTTTACGTTTTGTTTGGCGCGGTCGCCTGCCTGCTGCTGATCGCGAACGCAAACGTCGCCAACCTCATGCTGGCGCGCGCATCGGTCCGCGGCAAAGAGATTGCCCTGCGCGCCGCTCTCGGTGCGAGCCGCGGACGGATCGTCCGGCAATTGCTCACCGAGAGCGTGCTTCTGGCCGGACTCGGCGGGTTGCTCGGATTGCTCATCGCGCAATGGGGAACCGAAGCCTTGATCGCGGCGGTGCCGCGGAATATTCCGCGCATCAGCGCGATTCAGCTGGATGGGGCGGTGCTGGGATTTACCCTCCTGCTTTCGCTCGCGACCGGCATCATCTTCGGTCTTGTTCCCGCCTGGCAGGCCTCTCATGTGGATCTGAACACTGCGCTGAAGTCAGGCGCTCGCGGCGCGGGCGGCGCGGAGGGGAAACATCGTGTTCGCAATGTGCTGGTCATAATCGAAGTGGCGCTCGCGTTGATCCTGCTCATTTGCGCGAGTTTGTTGATTCAAAGCTTCTCCCGTCTTGGGCGCGTCGACACCGGCATGCGCACCGAGCGTCTGTTCACGGCGCGGATTGGACTTCCTGTAGCCGCTTATCCCAAACCGGAGAACATCATCGGGTTTTTCGATCAATTCATGCCGCGGCTCCGCGCGATTCCCGGCGTCGAATCCGTCACGGCGGTCTGGCCTCTCCCACTCAGCGGCAGCAACAACGTCAGCTCCTTCGACATCGAGGAACGACCCATGCCGGAAGGACAACAGCCGGACAGCCCCATGCGGATCGTGGGCTCGGATTATTTCAAGACCATGGGCATTCCAGTCCGGCAGGGCCGCGGCTTCGAGGAGACGGACCAGCTCAAGTCTCTGCCGGTCGCGGTCGTGAACGAACAGTTCGCCCAAAAATTTTTCCCAGGTCAAAATGTGATTGGCAAGCGCATCAACCCAGGCTGGGCCATCGGCGACGAGAAATCGCAGATGCGCACCATTGTTGGCGTCGTCGGCAATGTGAAGCACCGCACGCTCGACATGGAGTTTACGCCGGAGGTTTATCTCTTCGCGTCTCAAATGCCGATGGATTCGATGTCGATCGTCGCGCGCACGAATGTTTCCAATCCCGCGGGCATTACCTCGGCGGTCCGCTCCGAGCTTGCCGCCATGGATCGCAATATCCCGCTGGTCCGCGTCCGGGTTTTTGAGGAATACCTTGTTCGCGCGCTGGCCCGGCCGCGCTTCAACGCCATGTTGCTTTCGATTTTTGCCGGCACCGCGTTGCTCCTCACCGCGATCGGCATTTACGGCGTGATGGCGTATTCCGTTTCGCAGCGCACGAGTGAGATCGGCATCCGCATCGCGCTGGGAAATTCTCTATTTTCCGGCTCATCGTTGGTCAGGCCATGGCGATCGTGGCGATCAGTTTGGTCGTGGGACTCGCCGGCGCCTTCGCCGCCACTCGCCTTTTGAACAGTCTTCTCTTTGGCGTGGGCGCTTCGGATCCCATCACCTTCGCCGCCATCGTTCTGCTCGTCTCCGCTGTCGCGTTCGTGGCGGCGTGGCTGCCCGCGCGGCGGGCCACGCGCGTCGACCCGATCATCGCCTTGCGCGCCGAATGAAAGCGGGGATCAGACGCATTGATTGGGGAGCGCACGCGCCCTCGCGTGCCGGCGATGGCGCCCTCGCCATCGCGAACTTTATCCCCGGGAAGAAAAGACTCTTTCGGCGGGGGCGCCGAAACCAGCACGCGAGGGCGCGTGCGCTCCCCTGAATTCACCCATGCAAACCATGCTGAACGAGCTGCGTTACGCCCTTCGGATGCTGATGAAGGCCCCCGCCTTCACCGCGATCGCCATCTTTGCGCTCGCCCTTGGCATCGGCGCGAACACCGCCATCTTCAGCGTCGTTAATGCCGTCCTCCTTCGGCCCTTGCCCTATCCGGAGCCGGACCGGCTCGTCATGCTGCGCGAACGGAACTCCACTTTCCCAAACGGTTCCGTCAGCTATCCGAACTTTCTCGACTGGCGCGCGGGCCAGCGGTCGTTCACCGACCTCGCCCTGACCCGGCGCGAAAATTACAACTTCTCGTTTATCGGCGGCACGGGCACGCCCGAGCGAATCGGCGGCGGACGCGTCACGTTCAATTTCCTCGCGGTCCTCGGTCTCAAGCCGTTGATGGGCCGCGATCTCGTCGAGAAGGACGATGTGCCGGGCGCCGCGCCCGTGGCTTTGATCAGCGAGCGGCTGTGGAAATCGAAGTTCGGCGCCTCCGCGAACGTTCTCGGACAGCGAGTCATGGTGGATGGCGTCGCGCGCGAAATCATCGCGGTGCTGCCGGATGACCTGCGCTTCCCGCGCCTGGCCGAGATTTGGGTTCCGCTCGCGGACACCAGAAAAGAGGAGGGCGTGCTCCGGCGCGGCAATCACCCGGGATTTTCCGTGATCGGCCGCCTAAAGCCGGGCGTCACTCTCCAGCAGGCCAACGCCGATCTCGATACGATCGCGGCGGAGCTCGAACGGCTTTATCCGGATTCCAACTCGACCCGCCGGGTGCGAATGGAGTTGCTGCTCGAATCGGCCGTGGGCGAATATCGCGACAGCCTGCGATTGCTGCTCGGGGCCGTCGCCTGCGTCTTGCTGATCGCGTGCGCGAATGTCGCCAACCTGCAACTGGCGCGCGCTCTTTCGCGCGGCAAGGAACTCGCGGTCCGTGCGGCTCTCGGCGCGAGCCGGTGGCAGTTGATGCGGCAAATGCTGGCCGAAAGCGTGCTGCTCGGAATTTTCGGCGCGGTGGCCGGGGTGCTCCTCGCGGTCTGGAGTCTGGACGCGATCCTGGCCTTGAGCCCCACGCGGGTGGCGCGCTTCCAGGAAACGCGCATCGATCTGATCGCGCTTTTCTTTACCGGGGCCGTCGCCCTGGGCGCGGGCGTCCTGGTCGGCCTCTGGCCGGCGTGGCGGGTGTCAAAGAGCGCGGCGCTGGCGGTGGCGTTGCACGAAGATGGCGCGCGCGGCGGCAGCGGCGGTGTGCGGCAGCACCGGACCCGTTCTGCCCTGGTCATCACGCAAGTCGCGCTCGCCGTGGTCTTGCTCGTGGGCGCCGGATTGACCTTGAAGAGCTTTTGGCGCGCCCAACAGGCACCGATCAATTTCAACCCGGCCAACCTCCTGACCGTCAGCCTCGACCTGCCGGACGCCCGCTACGGTGAGGACGAGAAGACCATCGCCTTCCACACCCAGCTCCTGGAGCGCGTGCGCGTGCTGCCCGGCGTCGAAAGCGCGGCCATCGGCTCCAATATTCCTTTCGATGACAGTTCCTGGGACAGCAGTTTCCATATCACCGGAACACCGGAGGTGCCTCCGTCGCAGGAACCATCAGCTGAGATCAATGTTGTTTCCGCTGACTATTTCCGCGCGATGGGAATGCCGCTCATCCGCGGGCGAGCCTTCGGGCCGCAGGAAGTTTTTGGCCGGCCGCGTTCGATCATCATCGACGAAACGCTCGCCCAGAAATTCTTCCCGGGCGTCGATCCGATCGGACGCAATATCGATGACAACCAGACCCTGGTCGAAAATCCGCCGCCGACCACCATCGTCGGCGTGGTGGCTCGGGTCCGGAGTGAAGCGCCCGGCGAAGCCAACATCGAGAGTCTCAAGTTCCACCAGATCTATTTTTGCTCGGCCCAATACGCCACGACCGGCAACACGCTGGTCGTGCGCCTGAAAGCCGGCGATCCGCTCGCGCTCGTGCCGGCGATCAAGCGCGAAGTTCGGGCGCTCGATCCCGAGCAGCCACTCGGCGCCGTCGCGACGATGGAAAAAAACATCGGCGCGAGCCTGGCGGCGCGGCGGCTGACCATGAGCCTGCTCGGCGCGTTTGCCGGTCTCGCGCTCGTGCTGGCCAGCGTCGGAATTTACGGAGTGATGGCGCTGAGCACCACCCAACGCACCCGCGAGATGGGAATCCGCTTCGCCCTGGGGGCGAGTCGCGGCGATGTGCTTCGCCTGGTTCTTGGGCAGGGCATTTTGCTCATCGGGATTGGTCTCGGTGCCGGGTTACTTGGCGCCTTCGCCGCCAGCCGCGCGCTGAACAGCCTGCTCTACGGTGTCGGAGCACTCGATGCCGCCGCGTTGCTCGGCGCGCTCATCACGCTCGCCGCCGTCGCTTTCGTCGCCTGTTACCTTCCCGCGCGGCGCGCGAGCCAAGTGAATCCGATCGAAGCGCTGCGGACGGAGTAGCAGTCAATACTTGCACCTGCACATTAACTTTCACTTACACATCTCTGGGCATACGGGGAGTGTAAGTGAAAGTGAAAGTGTGAGTGCAAGAAGCGCTCCTGGGTGCGTCGCTAAATCAGCTCTTTCCCGACTAACTCCCATCGCTCGATATTTTGCCTCGGGCCCGATGCCGCCCAGGCAATGTCCCGCACAAACAGGTTGTAGGGCAGATTCAGTTTCGGATGGCGCGCGGCTGTTCCACTCAACGGCAGGAATTCCACTTTCTCGAAGTGAAAGCTCAGGAGCCGATTCAGCTCCTTGAAAGAGAAATGGTGCACGTGCGTTTGCTCGCCCGAGAGCCGCTTGCCCCGCATGACCTTCCAGCGCCGATGCAAATGGTAGTCCAGCGGAACCGAACCGACATAGGTGCTGCGCGGGTTTTTCTTCAAGATCCGATGAACTTCCCGAACGATGATCGAGGGATAAGGCAGGTGCTCGAGCACCTCCGTCATCATCACCGCGTCGAAGCTCTCATCGCGAAACCCGATGGCCGAGGTGAAATCCATCTCGCGACAGGCCACGCCCGCTTCCCGGGCGTGTTCCAGGGCGAGCTTGTCGATGTCCACGCCCACCCACGAAATGAGATTCACGAACCGGATCAGAACGCCCCCCTGGCAACCAATGTCGACGCCGACGCTCCGTTCATCGAGGCCATTCGCTTCGAGGGATTTTCGGTAAAACGACGCCTTGACCTCCTCATGCTGGCACCCCCAGCCGCCATAACTCGGTTTCCCTTCGTTATACTGCTCGTAAAACTCCCGAATCAACCGGACCCCTCGGTCAGGCTCATCCAATAAGAGTTCTTCCGGGAATCTGTTTTCAGGGTTCATCAAGTCGTCCCGAACGTTCCACGCACCCGGCCCAGATCAACTCGTTTGAACCTTCATTGTAGCCAGGGCCTGTGGGTCGTGTGCGCACGCCCGGCCTCGTAGCGTAACTTGGGCTTGTCAGGTCGTCGAGTTTACGTCGGTAATGTGCGCAGCCGTGCTACGAAGTTCGGTGACAAGCGCTCGAAAAACTGCTGATCGAGGATAGCCACATCGCTGTCTGCGTCATCGCGCAGCCGTCTAGCGAAGCGAAAAAGCCGTTGCTGGCCCGTCGCCGTTAACTGCCATGTCCCGTGACGCGGCATCATCAAATCCCCCTTTTGTTTTAGATTCTGACGCAGCCACGCAATTCGATTTACGATTCTCGGCTCTCCGGTAGCCACGAGTTCTTCGTCATCCGCGCGCGGACGAAGCAGTTTATTGCGCAGGATTAGCTCAACTACTTCCGATTTTGATGCCGTCCCGCCATTGCAATGCAATGCATACAAGACGGCGATTTCCTCTTCTTGAGTTATGTGCACGCCAATCAGCTTATCACCGCTAGATCTTTCGCCAGCCGACGCTGTAATCGGCTGAGCCAGTTACCTTCGCGCAGCTCATGTTCCCACAATCGCATCGTTCTGAATCCCCGCCGCACAAGTAATCGCCGCAGACGATTGTCACGCCGCTGATTACCCAGCAGCTTTGTCTTCCAGAACCGGCGGCGCGCACGGGGTGTCCGCCGCGCGCATCGAGGGCACGCGTGCCAAAAGCATCCGTCGACAAAGACGGCCAACTTCTTGTTGGGAAAATAAAAATCCGGCCGCCCAGGAATATCCTGCGGATGCTTCCGCCAGCCGGTGATTCTTGCTGCCCGCAAGACGGTTTCAACTAAAAGCTCAGTCGAGCGGTTGCCGGTTGATCGCACGCGCGACATTCGCGCCGATCTTTCAATCGTGCTTAGCGGATCACGTCGGCTCAACGTTCCAGCCATACGACGCGCTCTATGCCCAACTTGCTCGCAGCCGTTTCAATAAGCGCGCGAACCGAAGGCTGATGAAAATGACCGAAAGCATTTGTCAGCACGACGCCGAACGGCTTTCCACCCGGCTCATTGTACGCACGTTCGTAAGTTGCCATGAGTATTGTTTTCCAAGCGTTGGCTCGTCCCCAAGCAAATACACGCCCATCGGCTAACACACGACCGTGAGGCTTTATATCCGATCGGACGGTTTCCGCTCCACTGACTCCAAGCACATGATTAATCAGTGTGTCGTCCGATTGTTTTTGACGAGCATAGTCCTTGAGCAATGAATCCTTGAGGTAAAGTCGAACATCGCTGATTCGAATAAACCGGGAAAGGATACCGCCAACGGCGGGATCACGCGTCCATGCGTCGTAGGTGGCAGACTTCTCCGCAAGAGACAATGACATCCAGTCCTTCTCGTCGGCGAGTTCATAGAGCTTATAGCGCAGCTTTTCTCGAATATCGTCTGGAACACTCATTGCACACCGCCGGGAGGTGCCGGCTCTGGAAAGTCGAAGTGTGGGATTTGCAACGTTGGGTCATCTTCGCGATCGAACAGTGAGGCTTGATCGAGAATCCACTCACGGAGGAAACTGCCAGCCGAGCGATTGCTAAATTCAATCAGGCGCCCTCCTAGGCCAAGTTGTTCTACAGATGCGCTACGCACCGTCGAGTCGAGATGGATGACTTCGGCGATCCGTCGAAGATCGGTGACGAAGTCAAGGACGACGACCTTGTCTTTTCCTGCGCGAACACGCAGTCCGCGGCCGAGCTGCTGCACGAAAATTCGGCGGCTGTGTGTCGCTCGCATAAAAATAAGGAGGTCCACATCTGGCACATCCACACCTTCGTTGAAGAGGTCTACGGTCGTCAGCACATCCAATTGCCCGGCGCGAAACCGTGACATCAGTACGTCACGTTCCCGCGGTGGCGTTTCGTTCGACATGACTTCCGCTCGGAATCCGTATCGGCGTAGCATTGCAGCGAAACCTATCGCGTGAACCGTGGTCGGGCTGTAAGCGATAGCAGCGTGTCTTTTTTCGTTTTCAAAGATGTCCTTAACAATTCTGACCGCTTGCTCGTCGCGCGTGGGAATGATGAGCCTTCGATTTAGTTGGGAAAGCGAGTATCCGAACCTCGATGCTTCCTGCACAAACGACCAATCGAGATTGTCTCCAAGTAACCGGTAATCGACCTCCGCTAGAAACCCGCGCTGCAAACCTTCGGCTATCCCGACCTTTACTACGGCCGGTCCAATGAGTTGATCGATGTCATAGCCGTCGCCGCGCCATGGCGTTGCTGTGACTCCACCAACGAACTTGGGATTCAGCGCTGCTAAAACTTCACGAAAACTCTCTGCACCGACATGATGTGCCTCGTCGACAAGTACAAGACCAAACTCGGGAAGTTGATCAAAACGTGAGTTCGCGCTTTGGATGGTAGCGAATGTGATCCCGTCCCAGTATGTGGGCATCTCACCTTCAGCCAATCTATGCGTCGCTACCCACTTAGGGAGTTGATACCAAAAGTTTTGCTGGAGCTGATGAACCAGCTCTCTCACATGAGCTAAGACAAGAATTCTACGATATGGAATTACGTCGTCGCGGAGAAGGTCGGCACATACCTCCGCCATGATAATCGTTTTTCCGAGGCCCGTTGCGAGGACTGCTTGCCCCCGACCGGTGTCCAGAAGGGCAGCGCGAAGCCGCGCCGAGGCCTCCTCCTGGTACGGGTGTAGCGTTTTCCGGTGGGCTGAATATTCGGGCGTCTGCCGCATCATGCCGAGCAGAGTCTCCGGTTGTGCTAGTTCAATAATCAGGCCGAGCCGCTCGCACCGTTTCTTTTCGCGGAGCAGGGATTCCCCCGCAGGACGCGATGAAGCGATCACGAGCCGGTCTGCACCGTAGAATTTTCCTGCCTCGACAACCTCGCGAACGGCAGCGGACGGAGGGGGCGTACTCGTCGTATGCTTGCACTGAAACACCCAAAGTTTGCTGGCCTTAACGCCAACCACATCCGCACCGTGGTCCCCGGATCCCGCAACGATGCGGACATCGTCGAAGCCATTGGCTACGAGGAGTCGGGCGACATCACGTTCGAATGCCTGCCAGGGGCCTTCTAATAATCGGCGATCGTCGAGGAAGCTTGAACTTCCGGTCATGATGTCACCGGAGCAGCAGGCGACGTAGGTTCAAGAAGTTCCAGCGCAAGTGCGGCGCGCAGCAAGCGAGCCCGACTCGCATCCGCGAGTTCTGCCGGCTCATTTTCGGCGAGCCATACCGCGTCAGCCAGTAAGGTGAAGTAGTAGGAAACTATTCTCGCGCGTGCTTCTTCAGTCGCCGACGCACTGCCGAAATCCAAAATCGCATAACGTTCGTCCCAATAGTGGCCGTCGAAAAACAACTCAGGATGTTTCTCAAAAAATGTTAGGAGTGTTCGACGCGGTGCGAACTCGAGAAAACGGCCCTCGGCGAGCACACGTTGAGGCTCACTCACAGTGCGACTGGCCATCTTCTGCAAAATGGCTTCGCGATCCGAGAGAGAGAGTTCTTCGAAAAGCGAGGCAGAGTCGGCCGACGAAAGGGCAGTAGTGACCGCGCGAGCTATATCAGAAAGGGTAGAAACAGCCTCCGCAGAGAGTGCCACCTCATCGAGCTTCGTTGCGGTCGCATATCGGTCTCTTAGACCCGCCAAGATTCGCGCAAAACTCGCTTGAGTAGTGCTACCCCGCACAAAGTCCATTGCAACCCAAGACAGCTCTGCAAGCAACGCGTCGAGCGGAGTCATCGTTGCCGAGTCGAAGATTGGATGATGAAGTTGAACGTAGAACTCATGTACCCCTGCGGCAGTTGCGCGAAGTGTCCACGGAACAGAATCCTTGGACAACAGCGGATCTGACGACTGAACGCTAAACGCCTGAATGTCCCACCTCTGGTTCGTCAACTCGTCTCGGTATTCCCGCGAAAGCGCTTGCAGTTGCGTCCGCACAGGAGCCGGCGCGGGGGTTGGGGTGGATTGTCCGCCTTCGGGTTGCTCTTGAGAGGTTACGTCGTCCACCAAGCCAGGTATTGTTGCGGTTCCGGTTCCTGGCTGTTGCTGTCCTTGAAGGAGCTCTCGATCGGCTTCCTGAACTAATTCCCACCATTTCAAGTCCGTTCGGTATTCGGGATCAGCCGCGTAGAAACGCTTCGCCATATCCTCCGCGAGTTCATTCGTTGGGACGATCAATAATCGCGCATAGCATCCTGCCGCTTTTGGCTTAGGCGTCGACCGACGGAAAGCTTGGAATAGAAGAGATAAGGGCGAGCGGTTCTCGCCGAAACCCAGTTCCGACGCCTTGTCCGGGCGAAGAGGTCCCTCACCACGAACTATCGCGACCATCTCCTCCCAAGCTGGATCATTTCGGTCAAACCGATCCTTCGTGTATGTGACGCGGCAATGGTCGATGTGAATCTCGCCGACAATTCGTCCTCGATGTCGAGGATCATCGATCGGATATTCCTCTTCCTCGGCAGTCATGTCAGCGGTCCACTTGAAGAGGTCTCGGCTAGCGTATTCGATCTTCCGTCCGTGTCTTATGAGATCGATTCCATATTCGGTTGCGCTGAGATACCTCTGAACACCTAGCCAACCATGGACGTGTCTAGAACGTGAAATGACTCCTTCAGTAGTATTGCAAGCCGGACATGCCGTTTCTTGTGCAATCAGCCACTGCCAGCAACGGGTGCAAAAGAGCCGATCGTCTAAACGCACGTCTACGCGCTGAAAGGCGTTAACTGGTCCGTAGCGGTTTGTATGCACGACTCGCTCGTCCGGTCCATCCCCCCAAACGCAATGATCACGACCTCGCACTGCTGGACCGTTAACCTTTAGGTTAAAAGCGATCGGAACGCCGTTCGATCGGAGCATTGCTGAGTACGCTTGCGCCAGCTCTTTCTTGATTCTCGATTGGTTGGCCGCTCGACTCAGCCACTGTCTTTGCTCCGGCTTTAATCGTTCAACGGAGACTTCAGTCCCATGCTCCGAAGGATCCGCTTTAGCTCGACGCAAGATTGGTGTATGGAAATGCCGCTGGCGCATCAGCATGTCGAAGTCTATTTCGAGCCCGATCCATTCGCTATCTCCTGCGACGGTGGACCAGACGCGCGTAAGCGTTCCGAGACGGGCAGTCGCGATGTTAAATCCCATCCCGAACATGCCCAAGTTGTTTATTGGATCATTCCCAGTCCAACCCGCGCGCACCGCATTTTCGAGCCGCTCGATCGTCATACCTGGACCGTTGTCGCGAAGGGTCAGTTTCGCACTGGCGACATCGGCGGTCGGTATAGAAATGCTTACCTCGGGATGAGCTACAGCGTTACCAGAACGCTGCGCTGCCAAAAACGAATCTACCGAGTTGTCGATTAGCTCCGCGAGGCACCGCCACGGTGCGAGATTGATTTCGCCGAGCATTGGCAAGATGCGCGGATGTGGGCTCAGGTCGAAGTCGTTATTGTTTGTTGTCATTCTGGTGGTTGTTCTTAGAGGTACTGATGATAAGTGGGAGCAATGCTCTCCCTAATGTCGTGGCGAGAACACACGGAACGGCGTTCCCGATCTGGCGCGTGACATGAATCCGGGCGCCGGTGAAGAAATGAGCATCTGGAAATGTCTGTAGGCGTGCAGCCTCCCGAAGCGTGTAGTATCGGAAACTGCCCGAGGCGTCTATTAACGTGTTCTCGCCGCCTGGAACTCCATGGACGCCGGCCTTTATTGTTTTCGACGGCACGTCTAACGAACTGCCACTATGTCCGTTGTACATCCGCGCGCCGTTGATAACCCAATGGTTCATCCACGCTCCGGTTTCGGCTTTGCTGGGCTTCGGCAAACCTCTCAATGCGTGTCGAACGGTTACCCAAGGCAACATCGGAGATGTGCCGTTCATTGGAAGTACGGCTTCGGTCGGTTCGCGCTGACGCTTTGGGACCTCGTGCAACTCCCAATATTCCCCTATCTGTTTACTTGCGGTCAGCGCGTGACGGGAATGAGTTGGCTTTGGGAAATCGAACGCGCCGAACTCCCTTCGGATAGCGACGATGAACACGCGGAAGCGACGTTGCGGCACGCCGAAGTCGGCAGCGTCTAAGGAGTGAAAATCGACGCGGTACTCTGGTTCATATCCGAGTGATACTTGGTATTCGCGGATACGTGTGTCGTGATCGAACCAACGTTCCCCAAATCGCGGAATGATAGAAGGGCACTCTAGCTGGCGCAGGACGTACTCGAAATAAGGACGGAAAGACGCGCGAATAAGCCCGCGCACATTCTCGATCAACACTGCGCGGGGCCTTGTCATTCGGACGACTCGCAGCAACTCTGGAAAAAGGTTTCGCGAATCGTTATGCGCTTTATGACTTCCTCCCAAACTGAAAGGCTGGCACGGCGTGCCGGCAGCTAGCAGCCGAACCTCTTCATTGGTGGAGGTCCACTCGAATTTCTCGATGTGTTCCTCATTAATCGTTCCAATCAGTGTTGGTTCTGCCGCCGTTAGGTTGTGCCGAAGAGTCTCGCACGATCGCTCATCGCGTTCGTACAGGGCCGCTGGAAAAAATCCCGCAGCTTTCAAGCCAACCGCCATTCCGCCGCCGCCCGCGAATAACTCAATATCCAGCATATTTCGGTGAAATAAAATTTGGCCTCATGTAATGAACGCGATCGATAAGGGTCTCGAGTTTGCCCCCGTCGATAAATAGAGTTTCTCGACGGCGATCGCGGAGGCATTCTGGCAAGTCCTCGTCGCTGGCTTTAATTTTTCGAAAGAAACCAGAGGCAGACTGGGATCTGCGTGCTGTAGAAGAGGTGGCCGGGGCGACCATCCCCACCAAAGCGTCGGGCAATATTAGTTCGTTTCGGAGATCGACAGGGAGAACGTGAATCACGTGGCGTTTTACTGTAGAGAACTTTGTTTCGAAAGCACGGGGTAAATCTTTCTGCACGTGAACACGGTGCAAGGGGTCTCGGGTTCAATCTGGAGCAACCAGCCTACCCGGCTAAACAGAGGGCGCGGGAAGAAGTGGCGGAATCGGGCAATCGAGCGAGTCGGCGATGGCGCGGAGCAGCTCGGCTTCGCGGCCTTGGATGATGCCGTCAGCGGCGACGGTTTCGGCGCAAGAAGCGTTCAAGAAATCGCTGCTGCATCAAGCGTTTTCTGGTAATCTCTAATCCATGCCTCCGAATCCCGATATCCGCTGGCGCCAACGGCTGCAAAGTTTTCGCAAAGCGTTCGCGAAGCTGTCGAAAGCCGCTGCCACCGCGGGGGAGCGTGAATTAACGGAACTGGAACAGCAAGGCCTGATCCAAGCCTTCGAGTTCACGCATGAACTGGCATGGAATACGATGAAAGATTTCCTGAAATCGCGCGGCACGACGACAAGGCTTCACGGATCGAAAGATGCCACGCGGGAAGCATTCGCGCAGGGGCTGATCGAGGATGGCGACGACTGGATGGCGATGATCGAAAGCCGGAATCAGACATCGCACACTTACAACGAAGAAGTCGCGGACCAAATCGCGAGTGCTGTTCTTTCGCTCTATCTCCCAGCCTTCAATGAGTTCCTGCACACATTCAGCGCGCTCGAGAAGGAGGAGCGATGAACGCGCAGCACGGGCTGGCGGATGCGACCATTTCGCAGATTAACGGCGTGCTACAGGGTTTTCCCGAGGTAACCAGGGCCATCCTTTTCGGGTCGCGCGCCAAAGGCACGCATACACGCGGCTCCGATATCGATCTCGCGTTGGTTGGCCACAATCTTGACTGGCGCTTAGCAGGCCGAATCGACAGCGCCCTGGACGACCTCCCGCTTCCATATCGTTTCAGTTTGATCGTGTTCGGCGAACGAACTGATCCCGAAGTCAGCGCGCATATTCGTCGGGTAGGCATTCCGTTTTTCGACAGAGCGGCTCCTGCCACCCGGTGAACGAAGCCGAGACGCGCGCGAGCACATCGATCCTGCGCTGAAAGGGTCGCCTCGTTGGGCTTCATTTATCGGGCGGCGGCGAGGCAGAATGGTGAGGCGTTGCTTCCGGGAAAGTGGCCGGGGATGAAAACGGTTTCGTGGCATCGACGACGAACATGACGAGGGAATGCAGATCCTTGTCGCCGCTGCTGGAGACCTGCATCGGCATGTCGGCCCCATGACCCCCTTCCGGTTGACCCACTTTGACCCGCATGATGCCGTGCGCGCTACGGATGCTTTGCTCACCGGCCAGAACGAAGAATGCCTCGGAGCCCGGATGCGTGTGGACCGGCGTCACGCTTCCCGGGGGGCCGGTGGCTTCGTTGATCTGAAGAAGATACTCCGATGCCTGGATGCGACCGATCGGTCCCACTTCCGCGACCTTGGTTCCGCCTCGGGTTGCCCCACCGGCAGGGCCGAGCGTAAAGAGCCAGATTTTGCCCGCGGACTCGGCGACGAGCGACCACGCACCCGCGGCGGCGCGTGCTTCCGCGATCGCGGGGAAGTTCTCGATCCGCCAGAAGAGCGTGCCGGCTGGCAGCTCCGCCACCTTTTTTTCGGCCAATGGCTTTATGACGAGCGCTTGTTGCGCGATCGCCCCAGATGGGAATGACCATAAGCCCGACGCTAAAACCGCGATCGACACGATGAGATTTGGTTTCATATGGACAGCTTTATTGTCATCTGGGCCTAACGTTCATGTTCGAAGTTAAGCGACAAGGCGGCGCGCGTCAGCTGGATGGCCTCCACCATATGGGTCGGCATTCGCACGGGCAAGCCAAACTACGAAATGAAGCCCGGACTAGTGGAGCGTAACTGCGGAATGGATACAGGTGCGCGGCAGAGTTCCGGGGAGCGCACGCGCCTCGCGTGCTGGCGCTGGCGCCCCGCCAGCGCGAACTTTTTCGGGAACGTGGCGGAAGGAGCCGGCACCCAACAACGCCGGGCTCGAAAGTTCGTTGCGGCGAGGCGCCGCAACCAGCACGCGAGGCGCGTGCGCTCCCCAGATTGCTGACCACGCGGTGGCTGATTTCCAAGTTACAGCGACTAGGCCGCGGGGATAAAGGGCGGGATGGGGCAATCGAGCGAATCGGCGATGGCGCGGAGCAGCTCGGCCTCGCGACCCTGCATGATGCCGTCAGCGGCGACGGTTTCGGCGCAGGCGTTGAGGACATTCTTTTTGATCTGGGGAACGGCCAGAGTCAGGCGATCGAGCGCGGTATCGAGCTGTGACAGTTCGCAATCGACCTTGGGGAAAAACGGGATTTCCTTTTTGGCGATGCGGGTGAGTAGTTGCGCGCCTCGGGCAAAGGCTGCCTGGGCGTGAGCGGTTTCTTGCTGGCCGGCGTAAGCTGTCGCGGACAAGAGCACACCGCAATCCGCCGCCAGCGGTTTCAGGTCGTAGAATTGCGTGACCCGTTTCGCGGTCGGAACGAAATTCGGCTCGAGATGGCGAAGGACAATTTTTTGCAGCATGTATTCGAAGAGATCGATCTGCCGGTCGCTTTCGACGAGCATATGAATCGCGGTCCGGAGCTGCTGAAATTGAGCGGGTGACAACTGGCGCAAGGCCGGCAGCGCGAGATCGACGAGCGGGATCTTCGTCTGCACTTGGACGCTTTCAGTGTCGGGCCAGACTCGGAGCGTTTCGTCCCGGACCTGAGCCGACGTTGCCGCGGCAAGTTCGGCGAGCTGTTTTTCGCGCGCGGCTGGGTCGTGGCTGAGCAAGAGCGCGTAGACGAGAGCGCTGGCGCCGAGCGGATCGCGCGCGGCGGATTCGAGTGTTTGCGGAAGGGAATGCTGCAAATCGGCCGCGTATTGGAGATGGCGCGTCGTGATTTTGCCGACATCCGGCAGGAGGGCTTCCGCAGCGATGACAACGGGAAGAGGCGGAGGAAGCGGAGGCGGCTGGGCGGTGAGCCGTTGAAACGGCTGAGAGGGCTCAGCGATTTCTGGCGTAACCGTCGGGAATTCTCCGTCGAACGCTGGGTCAAGGGCGCGGATGCGTTCTTCCAAAGGCGGATGCGTCGCCATCAAACCGATGACGGAACTGCGCAGTCCATTCGCGAAAAACAAATGGCTGGCTTCCTGGGCGTGAGGAGATTCGAGCTTCGAACCGCTCGAAAGTCCGCCGATCTTTTTCAAGGCTCCGGCGAGGCCGTCCGGATTGCGAGTGAATTGGACGGACGCAGCGTCAGCCAGAAATTCCCGTTGCCGGCTCACGGCGGCCTGGATGAGACGGCCAAAGAGGACACCGATCCCACCGATGACGATCAGCGCGAGCCCAAGCAGCGGGAGTGGATTCTTGCGCCCTCGCGTGCGAAGCAGGACCCGCCCGACCACCGTCAGGCAAAGAATCCCGAAAATCAGACCCATCAGGCGCAGATTCAGCCGCATGTCGCCGTTCAAAATGTGGCTGAATTCGTGGCCGACGACGCCCTGCAATTGATCGCGCGAAAGCATCTTCATGCCGCCGCGCGTCACGCCGATGGCGGCGTCGCCGGTGGAATGGCCAGCGGCAAATGCGTTGATGCCGGCTTCGTCCTCCAGGAGATAAACTTGCGGAACGGGGATGCCGGAGGCGATGGCCATTTCTTCCACGACGTTTAAGAGCCTGCGCTCATCCGCTTCGGTCGCGTTGGAATTGATCAGCCGTCCGTCCAGCATCTCGGCGACGGCGCTGCCGCCTTTGGAGAGTTGGACCGTCTTGGAAACGCTGCCGATCAAAATGACGACCAGGGTTCCGATTACGCTGAAGAAGAAAAGCTCCGGCTGCCAAAGGGTAAAGGAAGCTTCTCCGATCGAATCATAGACTTCTCCGCCGGCGAAAATGGCCAGGACCGCGACGTAAACCGACAGGATCAACAGGCAAACCGCGACGATGAAATAGAAAACCAGGAGTTTGGTCTTGCGCCGGGCTTTGTCCTGGCGGTCGAAGAAATCCATGACAACGCCGCGCTCGGGTCGCGATCTTGCGGGCACTCCGGAGCTAGAATTTTACTTTCGGGGCTTCCCTTTGTTCGGGTGTGTCGATGACGAACAGCTCAGCCGGGGCGAAATTGAACATGCCGGCGAAAATATTGGAGGGGAAAACTTCGCGGCGCGTGTTGTAAGCCATGACTGCATCATTATAGGCCTGCCGGGCGAACGACACTTTATTCTCCGTGGAAGTTAGCTCCTCCATCAGGGTCATCATCGTCGTGTTCGCTTTGAGGTCGGGATACGCTTCCGCGAGCGCAAACAACCGGCCGAGGACCCCGCCCAGGGCGGACTCGGCGCCGGAGAGATCTTTCATGGCGACCGCGTCGCCGGGATTCTGCGCGGCGCGGGTGTTGGCGGAGGCAGCGGCATTGCGCGCGGCGATGACCGCTTCGAGTGTCCCGCGCTCATGCGAGAGATAGCCCTTGGCGGTCTCGACCAGATTCGGAATGAGGTCGTAGCGCCGCTTGAGCTGCACGTCGATCTGCGCGTAGGCGTTCTTGTACCGGTTCCGCAGGGTAACCAGCGCGTTGTAAGTTCCGACGGCGAACAGCACCAGCAAGACCCCAAGCACCAGGATCACGCCGACGAGGATCAGTCCTGTTTCCATAAAGCTTCCTTTCCTCCCAAGTTCGCTCACTGCTAGGCGAAAGGGGCGGCACAGGCAATAAGAAAACTGAACGCTGTGATTACAAGGCGCACGGGAAGGCAATGAACGGAATTTGAAACTCGATCAAATTCGTTCGGACGCGGACGCGGAGTAAAGTGAGCCTCGGCCGGCCCACACAATTGAGACCGATGAATCAGTTCGCGCGAAAGTCGCTCAGAACGAGCTGATTTCCGCTGTAAGTGACAACGAAGGAGCCGCTGCCATCCGTGGTGGTTAAGCGGCCGCCGCTAACAACATTGGTGAATTGCCCGGTGATCGAATGAGCGGACAACACCGTAAAAATGTCCGAGCTCTGAATTTGCGATTGGAAGGGTTCGCTCAACTCAATCTCAAGCGCGCCGCCAAGCGTTGCCGTTGAGACGTTGCTGAAGTAACCGAAAGAGACGCCGGACTGGGTCCCACTTAAGTAATACGCCAGAACCGAATTGGATTGCAGGGTCAGAGTGCTTTGGAAGAGATTCAAACTTCCGCCAAAAGGCGCGATGAGACCGTTGCTCACGATATCTCCGATAGATCCGTTCCCGCTCAGGCTGCCGCCGTTAATTGTGGAAGTGGTATTGATGTTAAAACTGCTATGATGGAGCTGAACTGAGCCGGCGTTCTGGATGTAAGCGGACGGATTGGTCCCGCTCCGCACGTCAAGCGAGCTGTTCGTAACCTGAATGTTACCCTGGTTAACAAAAAAAGTTCCGGAGGCAAACATTGCGGTCCCAGGAGTATCGATCACCAAATTCCCGTAGTTTGTGATCGTGCCGTTGGTTTGACCGAAAGTGCTGCTGCCTGAAATCATGAAGCGTGATCCGTAAAAGGTGGCTCCGGGCATAATGTTCAGCGCCGCGTTGAGGCCAAAATTGAGATTACAGAAGGAAGATGTCGTGGTTTGGACAGAAGAACTGCCGTAGCAGTTTAACGTGCGGTCGAGGGTATTGAAGCCCGCCGAACCTGTTAAACCGTTAAAGAAGACACCATGTTGCGCATTCGTAACACCGGCACCGCGCATCGATCCTTCATTCCATTCCAGTGGACCGTTAACCGTAACGATGCCGCTTCCGGTAATTGTTCCCTTTTTCAAATTAAGGTTGCTGACGGTGACGGCATTGGAGCCGAGATCACAGTTGGTAAACTGGCCGTTGACCACGAGCGAGCTGCCGAGATTGGTGATCGGCGAAAGGAAACGCACCGTTCCGCCGCCCACGGTCGTGGTGCCCGTGATGTTGTAAAACCCGCGGATGTCTGCATCGGAGAACACATTGAACTTCACCGAACCGAGTCCGGAAATGGAGGAGGCCTGACTGAACACGAAATTTATGCCGGTCGGGGCGTTTGAATCCGTGAACTCCAAGGTTGTCCCATTCGCAAGATTGATGGGACCGCTATTCGTCCCACCGCCGGAGAGCACCAGCGGTCCCGAATTCACATTGATCGTCCCGAGGTTATTGAGAGTAATATCGAGAGGGGTCCCACCCTGGGCATTGATCGTCCCATGGTTATCGAGCGTTCGTTTGAAACGATTCGGGTTCCCCATGTCCGGAGTGTAGGAGGCGCAACTGGCCCCGGCCACGAGATCGATCGTTGCTCCGGGCAAGTTAGAGATGACGCTCGCGTTCCCGACGCCCAGACGCCCGGACCAAGTGGTAGGTCCAGACAAATTAAGGGCCCAGCCATGCAGATTACTATTGCCGGAAATTGTTGCTGTTCCCAAGGCGTTGATTCGCCCCTGGCCTGTGAGCAATCCCTGGTTTAAGCCCAACCACGACCGCACCTTGAGAGCTTTGGCTCCCCTGAGCACCGGAACTCCAGCCGGGCCAAACATGAATTGCTCAATCGTAATGGCCTGATTGAGCGTCACATCACCGCTGTCAATCACCGCGGAGTATGATTGTATCCCGTCGTTGTTGGGATACTTGGGCTTCGTGCTCCACTTCCGTGCCTCGGTCCAATCTCCAGGGCCTCCCAACCAGACGGCCTCGGTTTGGGCCTTGAGAGTCGAGCTCACAGAAATCAGTGAGGCAAACAGCAGCGTGATTACAGCGAGACTAAACCTGGTTGGAGTCATAGTGAGAACGCGGCAACGCGTGCTGAGCGGACTCTTAAGCAGGATAGGTGCCTTCAATTTCCCCAAAACCCCCGGCGCAACCGGACTAACCGATTCCGGCTAATTCCACCTATGATTCCGAGCGTTTTTCATCTATTGGTTCGGTAGACTTTAATGACCACAAAACCCATCGTGCTGGCTTTCGTCTTGATGGCGACCCTCGCGTTCGCGCAAAAGACGAGGATTATTCCGACGCCGTCGGATGTCGCCGAGGCGCCGGCTGATGCGGTGACGACCGCTTCGGGTCTTGCCTCGAAGTTGATCGAACCCGGAACCGGCAAGACGAATCCAGCCCGGACCGATCGGGTCACGGTCGATTACACGGGATGGACGACGGACGGCAAGATGTTCGATAGCTCCCTGACGACTGGGAAGCCGGCAACATTCCCGCTCGATAAGGTGATAGAGGGATGGACGGAAGGCGTCCAACTGATGGTGGAGGGCGAAACCCGGCGCTTCTGGATTCCGGAATCGCTCGCTTACAAAGGGAAGGCAGGACGGCCAAAAGGCACGCTGGTGTTCGACGTAAAGTTGATTGCGTTCACCGAAACGCCGTCGCAAACACCGACAGACTTCAAGAAACCGCCACCGGCGGCAAAACGCACTCCCAGCGGCCTTAGTTATCAGGTTTTGAAACCGGGAAAGGGCAAGCGCCATCCGACGGAGCTCAGCTCCGTGACGGTGCATTATTCGGGCTGGACGACCGACGGCAAAATGTTCGATAGCTCCATTCCGCGTGGCCAGCCGGCGACGTTCCCGCTCAAGAACGTGATCCCCGGGTGGACGGAAGGTGTTCAGCTGATGGTCGAAGGCGAGAAAACACGATTCTGGATCCCCGAGTCCCTCGCTTACAAAGGGCAGGGACCTGTCTTCGGCGACCTTGTTTTCGACGTCGAGCTGATCAAGATCAACTAACAGGGCTCGCCTATTCTCCTGGAGGGACGCCCACCGTGGCGTCCGAGTTTATGTTAGACGGCACGGCGGCCATCCCTCCAGTAAGTGTCGCGGAGCGGTGTTAACTGCCGGCAGCCTGAGCATAATGCTCGGCTCCGAGGAAATGGAGCGAGACGTAGGGCTGGTTGCCCACCACCCAGCTGTCGTGCCCGGGACCGATGTAGAACAAGTCGCCCGCCTTCATATCGTAGTGGCGCCCATCACTCATCTGGCACGCGGCGGAGCCGGAGATAACCAGACCGACATGTTCCACTTCGCACAACTCGGCGCCTCTCGCGGGGCCGACGTGCGTCGACCATCGCCAACCCGGCTCGTAACTGGCGCGTCCGATCGTCATCGATCCGACTTTTACGATTTCGAAATACCCCTTTTCGAACGTGCGCACTTCATCCGGCTGTTCGAAACGTTTGATCAAGAAGTCGTCGTAGTTTGGAACCATCCCCGAGTTTATGGGCAACGTGTTCAAGAATGCGATGCTCGATTGCGGTCTCGAGGCAAGAATTACGGCGCGGCCGCAAGGGAAGAGATCAGGAGCAAGCTCAGGATCAGGAGCAGGAGGCACCAAGTGCGGATCAGGGCGGCGGGTTCGGGCTGTGTTGCGGTCCGAAACCGTGGTGCTTCAAGATTCTGATATGCCGTTGCTTCAACTTTCGCAGTTTCTCCTGCTGCTCCGGAGTCAACTGAGGGGCAATCTCGCGCTTCGATTCTTCCATCACGTTGCGCACCCGTTCCGCGGTTTCAACGCGAATCGCCTCGAGTTTGGCTGACGTCGCGTCGACGATCGGCGCGATCTTGGCCGCTTGCTCGGGAGTCAGGTCCAACGCCCGCTGCAAGTGCTCCCGCATTCTGCCCGAGACATCTCCGGAATGCGGGGGGCCGAGGAAACGCCGTTTGATATGGTGCGTACTGAGCAAACCACCCGTGGTGATCCCGGCGATGAAGACAAGGAGGAACGCGAAGGCCAGCTTCCATTTCAGCGCGTTGTTCATTCAAGAAACTCCGTCTGGATTTCCGAATCGGCGATCGCGTATTCGTTATCTTGCGGGAAGGCCCGCCCGGCGTTGTCGCTGAATTGCTGATACGCGGCGGCGCTGGCCAGGACGAGCACGGCCAGGGCGATGACGCCAGTCCGGCGCAGGAATCGGGTGAGATCGGCGATCTCATCCGGTGGCGTCTGGCCGGTCCTCCAGACCGAGACCACGCGGGTCTCGAACCCGTAAGGCGCTCCCTCGGCCGGCGTTTCCCCAGCCTTGGCCGCGGAACGCAGGAGCCGATCCAAATCTGTGTCACGCTCTTTCATTGATTCTCCCTCGCTGAGATGAGCGCCATTTGCTTTTTCATTTTCCCGCGGGCGCGGAAAGCGCGCACCTTGACCAGCGCGTTGCTCCAGCCGGTCAGTTTTTGGATGTCCGCGACAGATTGTTGTTGGAGGTAGAGCAGGTCAATCACAAGTCGTTCCGCGGGTTTGAGCGCCAGCATAAGATGCTCGACGAGCTCACGCGAGGCAAAGCGCTGGTCGGGCGCGAGTTCCCCGTTGGTCGTTGCCATTTGTTGCACCACCGTCAGTTGTTCCTCGCTCAAATCGGCCTCGCGCAATTCCGGGCGCGCTTTTTCCGCCTGGATTTGATTGATGCAGGTGTTGATCGCGATGCGCGAAACCCAGTGCTCGAGCGGCGCCTGGCCGGAAAATTGCGACAGTTTCTGCATGATCTTGATGAAAATCATCTGGCAAAGGTCTTCCTCGGCGCTTCGCGCCGGACGGTGAGCGCGGACCAGCCTGGCCACCAGCGGGTAGAGAGCCCCGACCAATTCCCGCGCCGCGGCGTCGTCATCTCGCAGGGCCCCGGCCACCAGCTCCCGTAAGAGGCGATCATCAGCCATGTAAAGCAAAGCAAGTCCACACCACTGAAGCAGACAGGGCGCGGCGGCTCGAGGTTACAAGATAATCATCGCCCTCTCGCGATGCCCGCGAAATTTTCCGGAACAAATTTGTAACCGCGGCGCCGCTCTTCCTGTCATCCATCCGTGAAAGAGGCGCTCTGATTGCGCGGAAAAACAAGAAACAAACAAAACAATGATACGAAAACTTATTACACTCACGGCTGTCTCCGCACTTTCGCTGGGCGGCCTCACCTACCTCCAGGCTGGGGAAGCCGGCGATCACGGAATCAAGAAGATCCGTCATCACAAGATGGGGAATCCGCTCGAGCATTTGAGCAAGGACCTGAACCTGACCGATGAGCAAAAGACGAAGGTGCAGCCGATCATCGACCAGGCGAAGCCGCAGATCGAAGCCATTCACCAGGAAGCGATGGAAAAGATGCGGGTGATCCTGGAAAGCAGCGGCGCGCAGATCCGGCCGTTGCTTACGCCGGCGCAGCAGGAAAAATTCGACGCGATGAAAAAAGCGCACGAAGACATGCGCAAGGCGATGCGGGAGCTGCACGAAGCCAAGAAAATGTAACCGGGGGTTTGCCCTGGGTGGAAACGCGGCGGCGATCGAAGGGTCGCCGCCGTTTCCGCATGCCGCAATTGTAGAGGCCGGCAAAGCCTTTTGCTCGGACAGACCGGAGGTCGTGATAGCAGAGCAATGGCGGTGATCCCAAATTGCTTCTAAGTGATCTCAAAATGATCGGCTAGCGCATAAGCGTGGCCTGGGGCAAAGGAACGGCCATGAAACCAAAACTCACCCTCTTGGCCGCACTGGTGGCGGGTCTCCTGGCAATACTTCCCTCCAGCATTTTCGCCGCGGCAAATGTTAGAGATTACGGCGCCGTCGGCGATGGCAATGCCGACGACACAGCCGAGATCGACGCCGCCATCGCCGCGAGTAATGCGGTTTATTTCCCGCCGGGGCGCTACAAATATACAAACCCGAACCGGATGAACTTGCCGGGGACCAAGTCATACCGCCTCTACGGCGATGGGGCAGGAAATTCGATTATCGAATTCTGGGGTAACCCTTACAACGGCATCCTCATGTCCAGCACGCAAGCAAACCCGCGAACTCTAACCGTCGAGGGCCTGACCTTAAAAGCGATGACCGCAGGGTGTGGCGATGCAATCAATGCCCAATTCGGTGACCTAAGTGCTGACGGGGCCTGGAAGACGCGTTGCCTGACAGTTAGAAATGTCCAAATCCAAGGGACCGACCGGACGGGATCTCCGACAGGTTACTGGAACCACGGAATGTATCTCTGGCAAGCCATGAATTCGGTCATCGAGGACGTGCAATTCGAAAACAAGTTTCAGTACGGAACTGGAATCTATTGGGGCTCATCTCCCTCGTACGGTACCACCCAGTTGTTTGTGAATAATGTTTCACTGCTTTATTGGGCGAAAGCAGTGAAGACCGACGGGCACGTCGAGGGTTTCTACATGTCCAACTTCGAACTTGTCGGGGTAGGAACTTATTATAGTTATGCGATGGAATTGGAGGCCAGCGGAGTGTCGTACTCTCCCGTGTTTCACCTAACTAATGGGCATCTCAGTTTCCTGGGAGGCGGTGTGCGTTTTCACAATCTGAACAGCGTAAAGGTAGCGAACGTCAATTTCGCGCACGTTGGTTTTGCTGTCGGAGGAGGCCAGGGTTCAGGGACTCATCTCTATCTGGATAACGTTACGAATGCGAGTGTAACCGGGTCCGAGTTCGCTGGAGTACCAGGGATTCACTATGAGAACGGCGTGTATATCGGGACTGGCAGCGAGGACGTTCGAGTCTCTGGCTGTCTCTTCTCCATGGCGCCAGCGTACGGAGGGTCGGCGCTAGTTGCTCTTTCTGGAGTATCTAGAACACGTTGGCTCGACAACAATTTCAAGGGAACGATAAACCGCTATGACAATTATTCCGGCTCAGCCACCTTTATTCGGGACATTCCTTAAACCCTAACTCGCGTCGCTCGAGCAAGCGGCGTAAAACAAACTTGGTATAAATGGGCCGCCGCCATTTTCAGATGGCGGCGGCCTTTTATCGTCGAAATTTGATAGCCGATCTCCTGACGGTCCCGAACGACCTACGGGATGGAAGGTGGCGCCGGCTTGTAGACGAGAGACGTGACGATGCCAAGCAACACGGCTTGGACAAGACCGGCGAGGAACCACTTAATCGAGAGCTCTGCCGGCACGGGCATCACGGCATACAAAATGATCGCCCAGGCTTGCTGAAACACTCCCATGAGCAGGCCAAAGCCAACCGCCGCGCCGATGGTGCGGCCCGCGAAGCCCCTGGCCCAGACGATCACGAAAGTGGTGACGATGAGAAATTGCGCGACCAGCAGCCAGCAGAAGTAGGTGGGCATATCGGATTCCGGGCGCCAAAGAGGTTTGGTCGCCGCATAAACCGGCCCCAACCAAAGTTCATGGACTAGAAAATCCGTCGCGAAGATCAAAACCCAGCCCGCGAGGATGGCGAGAAGCAAGCGTTTAATGTTCATTCCGGCAGACTAACGAGCGCTGGATCGCCGGGCGAGCCTGGAAATTCATGTTTCGGAGCGCGGAGCCGCCCAGAAGCGATAGACCAGAACTCCGAGCGCAAGAATCGCGACACCGATGCCGGCGTTCTGCGGGAAGCGCAGGAGCGTGCTCAGCGCCAGGCCCCAACAAGCCAGCACGAACAAACCCGTCGTGATCGGCGCGAATGGCACCCGGACCACGCCGCCCTGGACTTGATGCGTCCCCTCCCGGCGGGCCCTGGCGCGAAAGATCAGGAGCGATGCCCCGGTCAACCCGAAGAAAAGCACGTCAATCGTGACGACGTAATTCAGGATCTGTTCGTATCGGCCGGTCATGGCCACGACTGCCGCCCAGACTCCTTGGAGCACAATCGCGACAACGGGCGCCTTCGTTCGGGAATTGAGGCGCCCGACCGCTTTGAAGAAAACGCCGTCCCGCGCCATCGCGTAGTAAATCCGGGGCGCGGTCAGAATGCTCTGGCTGAGAAAGCCGGCCGTCGAGATCGCGATCCCGCAGGCGATGATTTTTGCGCCCCGCTCACCCAGGGCGTAACGCATCACGTCCGACGCCGGGACGGTTGTGTTCGCCAGCCCGGCGTGGCCGAGCGCGCGCAAGCAGACGTAGGTGACCAGGAGATAAAGAACGATGACCCCGGCCACACCGATAAAGAGTCCACGGGGCAAATCCCGCCTCGGGTTGCGCATCTCGCCACTCACAAACGTGGCTGTTTGCCAGCCACCGTAGGCAAA
Organism: Chthoniobacterales bacterium; assembly: GCA_035556975.1. Taxonomy (GTDB): domain Bacteria; phylum Verrucomicrobiota; class Verrucomicrobiia; order Chthoniobacterales; family UBA10450; genus AV80. The sequence continues at coordinate 12,949 of DATMEN010000030.1, read as the reverse complement.
GAGGACCGGAACCATCGCGGCCATCAGCCCCGTCGTCGCACTTCCTCCACCCTGCCCAGGGGGCGGCGCCAGGGTCGCCAGCTCGGCCGGCGCCGGACCGACCAGGATCCAGCCGGCGCCGATCAGCAACGCGATCGCGGCGAGCTTCGTGAGCATTAATGCGCTTTGGACGTTGCTTCCCGCGCGTATCCCAAAGCAATTGATCAAAGTGAGAATCCCCAATGCCCCTGCGGCCACGGCCTGCTCCGGAATGGCCAGCCCGGAAAGTTCGCGGAAATAACGGCCGAAAATGATCGCGGCCCCGGCCATCCCTCCGGTCTGGACCACAAGCAGCAGGGTCCAGCCATACAAGAAGGCGACGATCGGGTGGTAGGCATCGCGCAAGTAGGCGTATTGTCCTCCTACTCTTGGCCGGAGCGAGGCCAGCTCTGCGTAAACAAACGCGCCGATCAGCGCGATGACGCCGCCGATCAGCCATGCGCCCAGCACCAGTAAGGGCGTGTGCACTTGCCGGGCGACCACCGACGGATTGACAAAGATTCCCGCGCCGATGATCCCGCCCATCACGATCATGGTCGCGTCGAAGGGACCGAGTCTGCGGGCGAGGGACGGCTCTTTGTCAGATGAGTCCAATTTCCCCGAGTCCACCCAATTGATGCTGGATTTGCAAGCCAAGCCCCAAGGAGCGGCGGTTTGTAACCGCCGTTTAACCAGGTCGGCGGTCTGGAGACCGCCGCTCCTTGAAAAAAGGACGTCGTCCTAGGGAATATTATAGATCTCGACGAGGCCTATTCCCGTGCCGCCATTCGCCCCGGCTACAATGACCGTGTACGGCCCGGGGAACAGGTTGCTCAGGACGGCGGACTCGAGCGGGCTGGTCGGCGGGAGCCCACTATCTCTTATTTGCGCGGCCTGATTGAGATCGTCTTCCCAGTCGTCGTTGGCCAGGATGAGTGCGCCATCGCTGTCCCGCAATTCGAGAGTCGGATCGGCGAGCGCATTGTTGATGCCAAATTGCGCCAGGGAAGGTCCGATGGCTCGCACGACTACTTTCGCGGCGCCCGCATTGCTCCCGAGGATGAAACCTCCGATCAATCTGTTATCGCCCGTCTGGACAAAGCCGCGGGTGCTGATGTTGGCGAGCTTCGAAGCGGCCGCCGAATCGAGATCGTAGACTTCCACGACACCAACGCCGCTTCCGCCATTCGTCCCCTGGTCAACGGCAGTGTAGGCGCCGGGTTGCAGCGTTGCGATGATCGCTGCTTCGAGATCGTTCGGGGGCGCCAACTGGCTGTCGATTATCTCAGCTTCCTGAGTGGTTCGCCAATTGTCGTTGGAGGCAATGAGCGCCCCGGTCGATCCACGAAGCTCAAGCCTCGGATCGGCGAGCGGATCCGGGACGCCGATCTGCTGCAAAGACGGGCCAAGCGCCCGGACGATGACTCTCTTATTGGCGGTTCCGGTGATAATGAAGCCGCCAATCATCACGTTTTCACCGCTCGCTACGTGCGAACGCGACGAGATGTTCGATGCTTGGGCGGGAGTAGCGATGATCCTCCAGACCTGGCCGCCGCCGCTGCGGACGAGATAGTAGAGGCCGCCATCAGGACCGACTTGTAAATCGACCGGTGTGGAAAGACCCGTGGCAAAAGCACTCGAGGTGTTATTAGAGGGGTCCATCGTGCGGATAAAGCCAGTGCACAGGTCGGCAAAGAAGTATTTGCCGAGATAACTCGCCGGGAATTGGTTGACCGGAGGATTGTAAAAAGCGCCGCCCACTATCGCACACCCGGTTGGAGTGCCGCCGCTGTGGGCGTACTGAAATAATGGATCTCGAAAGTTCGGGTTCCCACAATCCCCTTCGCAATGGGGCCATCCGTAGTTTGAACCGGCGATGCCATCGTTGATTTCCTCCCAGGTGCCTTGCCCAACGTCGTTGATGAACATGCGGCCCGTGCCGGGCTGGAACGCAAAGGTGTAGGGATTCCTCAATCCTACCGACCAGATCGCCCGGTTCGCGCCCGTGGGAGATCCTGAGATTCCCGGGAAGGCGGTGGGATTATCCGGAGGAATGGTTCCATCGGCGTTGACGCGCAGGACCTTGCCCAGTCGATTAGCTAAAGATTGCGCGTTTGCTCCGTTCGCGTTCTCGCCCACGGCAACGTAAAGCTTGCCGTCCGGTCCAAAATGAATTGCGCCGCCGTTATGGTTGGTCGCGCCACTGAGATTATCGAGTTCGAGAATAACGGTTTCACTTCCAGGAACGGCGACATTGCCACTCGCAGTGAAACGACTGACGCGATTGTGGGCCGGACTTCCCGGAACTGTGTAATAGACGTAAACAAACTGGTTGCTGGCAAAATTGGGATCGAAAGTCACTCCCAGGAGTCCGCGCTCGCCGCTTGCCGTGGTCGTGACCGTGACAAAAGGAGTTGCCAGCAACGTCCCATCGCTGATGACACGCAGTTGTCCTTCTTGGAGGCAAACAAAAAGCCGCCCGTCCGGGGAAAAGGCCATCGCCGTGGGACTGCCTGGCGTAAGGGTGCCGCCATACTGTGACTCGGTGAAACCGGCGGGAAGCGTTGTGGCCTGGAGCGAGCAGGCGCCGGCAAGGAGAGAAATCGCGATGCAACAACCGGCCAGGCATCGGCAGCCGTGAAGGATCACATGGCGAACGCGACCTGATCCCGTCCCTGTTTCGTCAAAAGCGGGTCCATTTTTTGGCATTGCCTTCAAGAGGGCCATAATGAAAAGCGACTATGGAATGTTATAGATTTCGATGAGACCTATGCCGGTGCCGCCATTATTTCCGGCCAGGATGGCAGTGTAGGCTCCCGGGGCCAGCGAGGTAAAGATGCCTGACTCGCGAGAATCCTGAAGCGCGAGGTTATGGAAGGTCAACTGTGACGATGACAACGGATCGTCCCGCCAATCGTCGTTCGCGGTCAAGGTGGTCCCGTTACTATCGTGTAGTTCCAGGGTTGGGTCAGCCAGGACGTTGCTTATCCCGGATTGAACGAGCGAAGGACCGATTCCTCGTATCGCCACGCGTGTGTTCGAGGTGCTGCCCCCCAGGATAAAGCCGCCGATCATGACGTTATCGCCAGTCTGGACGAAGCCGCGTGTGCTGATGTTGGCCAGCTGCACGTCAATTCCCTGATCGTTATCGTAAACCTCCACCAGACCGACGCCGGTGGTTTGCTCATTACCGGTCAGGATCGCGGTATGCGCCCCCGGTTGGAGAGACGCTACGATGACCGACTCTCGATCGTCAGTTGGCTCGTAGATAGTGCCCTCAATCAAAGCGCGCTGAGTGTCCTTCCAATCGTTATTTTGCAGGATCAACGCGCCGTTGGAGCCGCGCAGCTCGAGGACGGGGTCGAGCAAGACGTCGCCCAAGCCCGAGGCAATGAGCGATGGACCAATTCCGCGGAAGAGCACGGATCGGGAAGCATTCCCTGTAATGATGAATCCCGCGATCATTACGTTGTTACCAGTCTCGACGCGCAGCCGGGTAGCTATGTTTTGGGGCTGAGCTGGGATCGGGGTCGGAGTGGGCGTTGCGGGGGGTGTGGCGGTAGCTGTTGGCGTTGGCCTCCCGGTTAGTGCTATGCTAACCCTCCAGACCTGCCCACCCGTCCGTGCGAGATAGTAGAGACTGCCCTCTGGTCCCACCTTCAAATCAACCAGAACAGAAATCCCTGTGGCGAAATCGCTCGCCGTGCTGTTAGACGGGTCCAGCAACCGGATCCAGCCCTCGCATACGTCGCCAAAAAAATACTTGCCGACAAAACTGGCCGGGAATTGCTTGAAGGAAGGATTGTAAAAGGCGCCGCCGACAATCCCGCATCCACCGGTGCCGCCATGTCCATATTGAAAGAACGGGTCTGTCATATCTGCATTCGGCGGTGAACAGGGGCCTTCGCAAATGCTCCACCCGTAGTTTGAGCCAGAGATGCCGTCGTTGATTTCTTCCACGGCATGTTGGCCTACATCATTGATGAAGAGGCGGCCCGTCCCGGGTTGGAACGCAAAGGTAAAGGGATTACGAAATCCAACGGCCCAGATGGCCCGGTTGCCCCCGGTGGTCGATCCCGTGATTCCTGGAAAGCTGGTTGGGTTGTCGCCCGGAATGGTCCCGTCCGCGTTGACGCGCAGCATCTTGCCGAGCCGGTTAGACAACGATTGAGCATTCGATGGGTTATCATTCTCGCCGACCGCAACGTAGAGCTTCCCGTCCAGTCCAAAGTGGATCGCGCCGCCGTTATGAATAGTGGCGCCACTTAGATTATCCAGTTCGAGAATTGCCATCTCACTTCCAGCCTCGGCGAGATCGGGATTGGCGATGCTCGCGGTAAAACGGCTGACGCGATTGTGAGCCGGGGTCCCAGGGACTGTGTAATAAACGTAAACAAACCGGTTGGTGCCAAAATCCGGATCGAAAGTGACTCCCAGAAGTCCACGCTCGCCGGATTGAACAGTATTGACCGTGGTAAACGGAGCCGGCAGGAGAGTCCCATTGCTGATGACGCGCAGTGCCCCCGCTTGCTCGCAGACAAAGAGCCGGCCATCGGGTGAAAAGGCCATCGCCGTGGCACTGGCCAGCCCCTCGGCGACCTGCACCTCTGTGAAACCGGCCGGAAGAGTTGCGGCGTGCAGTAAAAATCCGCCTAGGAGGGAGATTGCGCTGCCTCCGATCAGTCGAAAAAGGTGGCGCAAAATCACATGATGAAGAGCGGTTGGATCTGGTGATGGCTTCATCAGGAGCGCCCATTTCCGTCATCGTTTTTGGGAGAGCAGCATAGCGAAAAGCGACTATGGAATGTTGTAAACCTCGATGAGGCCTATGCCAATGCCACCACTGCTTCCGGCCAGAATGGCGGTGTAAGCTCCCGGTGCCAGCGAGGTGAAGATGCCTGACTCGCGAGAATCCTGAAGCGCAAGGTTATGGAAGATAAGCTGTGATGCTGACAACGCATCGTCCTGCCAATCGTCGTTTACGATCACGGTTGTCCCGTTACTATCGTGCAACTCCAGGGTCGGATCAGCCAGGGCGTTGCTGATGCCGGATTGAACAAGCGAAGGTCCGATTCCTCGTATCGCCACGCGAGTGTTCAAGGTGCCCTCTCCCAGGATGAACCCCCCAATCATGACGTTATCTCCTGTCTGCACGAAGCCGCGCGTGCTGATGTTGGCTAACTGCGTGCCAGTTCCTGGATCGTTGTCGTAAACCTCCACCAGACCAACGCCGGTGGTCTGTCCATTGCCGGTCAGGATCGCGGTATACGCCCCGGGTTGAAGCGACGCTACGATGACCGACTCTCGATCGTCGGTTGGCTCGTAAATAGTACCTTCAATCAAAGCGCGCTGAGTATCCTTCCAATTATTGTTTTGCATGATCAGCGCGCCATTGGAGCTGCGCAGCTCGAGGACGGGATCGAGCAGCACGTCCGCCAGGCCGGTGGCAATGAGGGATGGGCCGATGCCGCGCAAGACCACGGGCTGGGAAGCGTTCCCCGTGATGATGAATCCCGCGATCATGACGTTACCGCCAGTTTCGACACGGAGCCGGGTGGATATGTTTTGCGGCTGAGCTGGTGTCGCGGCTGGCGTGGCGGTAGCGGTCGGTGTTGGCGAAGCCGGGGGAGTAGGTGTCGGTGTTAGGTTTGGCGGCGTAGCTGTCGGCGTTGGGCTCGGCGGGGTAGCTGTCGGTGGCGGGCTCGGTGGAGGAGGTGTCGGTGTTGGTGAACCTGGACTTGAAGGCGAAGGAATGGCCGTGGCTGTAGCAGTAGGTGTGGCCGTAGCTGTAGCCGTCGGTGATGGTGTGGGTGCCACGGTGGCCGTAGCGGTAGCTGTTGCAGTAGCGGTAGCTGTCGGGGTAGCCGTAGCCGTGGCTGTTGCGGTGGCCGTGGCTGTCGGAGTGGGTGAAGGCGTAGGTGTGGGCGTAGGACTAGGCGTAGGAGTAGGGGTTGGCGCCACGGTAGGGGTTGGAGTAGGTGTCCCGGTGGATGTCGCGCTGACCCTCCAGACCTGTCCAGTGCCGCCGCGGATGAGATAGTAGAGGCTGCCCTCGGGACCAACCTTCAAATCGACCGGCGTGGCAATGCCTGTGGCGAAGCCGCTCGCCGTGTTCGTAGCCGGGTCCATCAACCGGATCCAGCCCCCGCAGAGGTCGCCAAAGAAATACTTGCCGGCATAGAAGGCTGGGAACTGGTTGACCGGAGGATTGTAAAAGGAGCCACCGACAATGGCGCAGCCGGTTGTGTTGGGATCGCCACTATGCCCGTATTGGAAGAGCGGATCAGTGAAGTTTACGTTCGGAGGTGTACAGTCCCCTTCGCAATTGGGCCACCCGTAGTTTACCCCACGGAGGCCCTCGTTGATCTCTTCCCAGGTGACTTGCCCCACGTCATTAATGAAAATGCGGCCCGTGCCGGGCTGGAACGCAAAGGTGTAGGGATTCCGCAGTCCCACCGACCAGATCGCCCGGTTGACGCCGCTGGGAGAGCCTGCGATTCCCGGGAAGGTCAAAGGATTGTCCCCAGGAATGGTCCCGTCGGCATTGATGCGCAACAGCTTGCCATGCCGGTTATTCAACGATTGAGCATTCGATGCGACTGCGTTCTCACCCACTCCGATATAAAGCTTGCCGTCCGGTCCAAAGTGGATCGCGCCGCCGTTATGATTGGTGGCACTCAGATTATCCAGGTCCACAATCACCGTCTCGCTCCCGGCTTCCGCGACGTCGGGGTTCGCAATGCTCGCGGTGAAACGGCTGACGCGATTGTGGGTTGGCCCGGCGGCCGTGTAGTAAACATAGACAAACCGGTTGGTGGCAAAATTTGGATCGAAAGTGACTCCCAGAAGTCCACGCTCGCCTGTGGCGGTGGTGGCGACGGTGGCAAAGGGAGTGGGCAGCAGGGTCCCATTGCTGATTACGCGGAGGGCTCCTGCCTGCTGGCAGACGAAGAGCCGGCCGTCCGGTGAAAAGGCCATCGCCGTGGCGTTGGTGAGCCCAGTGGCGACCTGCACCTCTGTGAAACCGGCCGGCAGAGTTGCAGCGTGCAGTGAAAATCCGGCCAGGAGGAGAGCGACCGCGCCGCCTCCGATCAATCGTAAAAGGTGGCGTAAAATCATAATGGTGATGAGCGACCCTGGCCTTGTTCCGGCTTCGTCAGGAAAGCCCTTGTTTTTGTCGTCCGAAATTCCCTTGGTCCTGAATTCTGGCTATTAAAAGAGAGCACTTTTTACACCGATATCCAGCCGTGTCTGTCCGTCCAGACGGCCAGCCCTGATCAATTCCCGAGCGTCCTGCCCGCCGCCTCAATCCAAGTGGCGCTGACGCCCCCGTGCTGCGGCACCCTGCGGTCGCAGCGGGGGTGGGAAGCCCTCGTCCACAAAATTTCCCCCTATTTCAGATTTGTCTTGCAGTCGATAGTCTACATCAATATGCAGTCGATAGTCATCAGGATTTTCCTCACCGCCACTGTGCTTCACGATCCCAAAAATATGAATTCACGAACCCAACGTCTCTTCGCCGTATGTGCAGTTGTTGCCCTTGGACTTGTTGCGATGTCAACAGGACAAGCGGCGCAACCCCTGATGAACAACTTCATTTGCGGGAATCCGCTGAATGGATGTAGCGGGGGATTTCAGACGCGTCCCGATAGGGATCAAGGGCGGGTGATGCTCCATTTTACGGTAGCGCCGGGGACCCCGGACGGAACGTACGGGTGGTCGTACACGTATGATAATAATTCCGGCGGCGGCAGCTATTCGGTGGACGTCCAGAACGGAGTCGTAACGAACGGGCAAGATTGGGTGATCTGGCACACACCGGATTTTTTCTGGGGATCCCACGTGATCGGGATAGTCACCGTGTCGGGAAGCCAACATGTTCGAGTGGTCTCGCCGGCGACAACTCAGGGGTTCTACCCGGTAGATGGTTATCACGATTGCTGCTGTGAGTACGGCTGTACGACCACGGTAACTTATACAGATGTCATTGAAATGGCCATTGGCGAGACTCCGCCCGATGAAAACCAGACCAGGGAATGCGACTTAAAGGCAGGATGTTCCGCCTGCTCGAAGGGAATGGCGAATTATTCGATTCACCTCATGCTGGCCAGCCTTCATATCGAGGACACGCCGATCTCGTACAATGCGCCCCGTGGGCCATCGACCGATTTCAAAGTTGTTTACAACCAGCGCGAAGCGAACCAGCCCACGAACTTTGCCTACAGCAACCTTGGTCCCAAATGGACTTTCAACTGGCTGTCGTACGTCACGGATGATGGTCCGGGTGCCGCCGCGGTTAATCCCGCCGTTTACGTGCGCGGTGGTGGAACCGAGGTGTATTCCGGTTTCAATTCCGGCACCCAGAGTTATGCGCCGGACCGGCAAACACTTGCGGTGTTGGTCCGCACTTCGAGCACGTCCTACGAAAAGAGATTTCCCAACGGCTCAAAGGAAGTATTTGCGGAGAGCGATGGATCAACTTCCTATCCGCGCCGCGTGTTTCTGACCAGTGTCGTAGACGCGGCGGGCAACTCGGCCACCCTGACCTACGACGGAACCTTCCGCCTAAGAACCATCGCCGATTCGCTCGGGCAGGTGACCACCCTTGCTTATAATCACCCGAGCGATCCCTTGAAGATCACCAAAGTCACCGACCCCTTCGGTCGTTTTGCGAGCTTCCAGTACACCTCGGGCCAGCTCACCAAGATCACCGACCCGGTCGGAATTGAATCCGCGTTCGGCTACGCCAGCGGATCGGATTTTATCAATGCGATGACGACGCCGTATGGGACGACGACTTTCGCCAAAGGCGAGACCGGAAATTCCGTCCGCTGGCTGGAGGCGACCGACCCCCTTGGCGGAAAAGAGCGTGTGGAATACAACGAGGTGGCGCCGCTTATCCCCTCCTCCGAGGCATCGGCGCCTCCGGGCGTCCATAACAATGACTTACAGCTTTACAATAGCTTTTACTGGGACAAGAAAGCGATGGCCGACGCGCCCGGCGACTACACGAAGGCACAAATATTCCATTGGTTGAAAACGTCTGACGGGAAAGTTTCCGGAACCAAGCACAGCGAAAAGAAAGCATTGGAAAGCCGCATCTGGTATACCTACGAGGATCAAACCGATCCGGCGAAAGTTGGGAAAAATGCTTTGCCGATCAAGGTAGCGCGTCTCGTCGAGGGGGGCGCGAACCAACTTTCGCAATACAGCTACAATACGGTGGGGAACGTGCTGAAGGAGACGGACCCGGTTGGGCGTGTAAAGAGCTACGCCTATGACACAAACGGCATTGATGTCGTGACAAGCTATCAACGCAATCCGGCGGGAGCGAGTCTGGATCCGGATGGACAGCCCGCCGACCAGACTGCGGCCAATACCTACAATGGGCTGCACCAGCCCCTTACCGCGACGGATGCCGCCGGCCAAACGACAACGTATGTTTACAATTCGAGCGGCCAGGTGCTCACGATTGAAAACGCCAAGGGCGAAACCACGACGTACGACTATGGAGACGGCACGAGTGTTCCACTGGGATATATCGCCTCAATCAGCAGCCCGCAGTTCAACGGCGTCTCGACGGTGACAAGCTTCGGTTATGACAGTTGCAAGCGGGTCCGAACCGTGACCAACGAGGCCGATCAATATACCGTGACAACGGATTACGATAACCTCGACCGCAAAACGGCAGTAACCTATCCCGACGGCACTCATGAGGAATTTCAATACAAGCAGAATTTCGGACAAGGCACGACGACAATTCTTGACTTGACGGCCAGCCGTGACCGGCTCGGGCGGTGGACCAATCGCCATTACAACGCCAACCGGCAAATGGATTCGATGACCGATCCGGCCAATCGCACCACCTTGTATGGGTGGTGCACCTGCGGGTCGCTGAACAGCATCACCGATCCAAATGGGAGCGTGACAACTTTTCACCGCGACCTTCAGGGACGCGTTTACCAGAAGGTTTTTGCCGACACGAGCACGGTCGATTACCTTTTCGAGGGGCAAACCGCGCCAAACACAGTGGGGGCGACGAGCAGCTTGAAATCATCGACCGACGCCCTCAATCGCCGGACCAATTTTTTTTACTTTATTGACGACAACCTCAGCGAGGTGAGTTACACCGACACCTCTGGGAATCAGCTCAGCCCGCCCACTCCATCGGTGAGCTTCGTTTACGATCCGAATCATAACCGCATGGAAACGATGAACGACGGAACCGGACTGACGACTTACACATATCACGCAATTCCCGGCCTCGGCGCGGGTAAGCTACAAAGCATCGACGGTCCGCTGGCCGATGATACCATTTCCTTCATTTACGACGAACTTGGACGGACAACCGAACGACGGGTCAACGGTATCATGGAGGCAGCCGCGTACGATTCTCTGGGCCGTTTGGCGGGGACCAAGATTGATTCGCTGGGAAAAATCAGCCGCACTTACGACGGGGTGACGCCTCGGCTGCAAACCGTGAATTATCCGAACGGTCAAACTACGAACTACACCTATTTCGGCAACAATAACGACCGGCGGCTGCAAACCCTGGAGAACCTGGGCAGCGGAGCGATGAACCTCTCGAAATTCGACTATACCTATGAGGCCGAAGGCGGAATCACGAGTTGGACCAGGCTGCTCGAAGCAACCAACTCCGGGCGCTGGTTCGAGTACGACAACGCGCGGCAACTGTTGAGCGCGCGGGACGCGTCCGATCCGAATTTTGTTTCGGAGCAAAGGGATTACGGATACGACGCCGCGGGAAATCGAATCAGCGACGGGGTCTTCAACCCGTTTGGGCAGATACCAAACGGAACATTCCATTCGTATCACCCGAACGCTTTGAACCAGATCCAGAGCTTTAACACTTCGGATGGGTGGCTGGTTGGCGTGGATGTTTACCCGATTTACGATTTAGCGGGCAATCTGACCGACGACGGGGAGGGAAAGACGTTCGAATGGGACGCAGCCGACCGGCTGATAGCGATCAACACACGCCACACTCGGAGCGAGTTCACCTACGACGGCCTGAGCCGCAGGGTCAAGATTGTCGAAGCCTCCGGCGGCACCGTGACGAGCACAAAACAGTTCGTTTGGATCGGCGCGCAGATCGCGGAGGAGCGGGACGCGAACAACGAGGTGACGCGCCGCTACTATCGGGAAGGCGAAGAGCGGATCGGTGGGCAAGACGCCGGCCTCTACTACTACACACGTGATCATTTGGGGAGCATTCGCGAGCTGACCGACGCGTCGGGAATGGCTCAAGTGAGTTACGATTACGATCCCTATGGCAAACGGACCAAGCTGAGCGGGACGCACGATGTGGATTTCGGCTACACCGGCCACTATCACCACGCCCCCAGCGATTTGAATCTGACGCTTTACCGCGGCTACAACCCCGCGCTTGGAAGATGGCTCAGTCGCGATCCGATTGGGGAGCAAGATGGGCCAAATCTCTACGCATATGTTCATAACGATCCGCTCAACACCTATGATGCCCTTGGTTTGCAAGGTATTACTATCCCCTCTGGCCCCCCTTTCCCCCTCCCTATCGTGCCTAACCCCACAGGGAGCAATCCGAACACCCCAGGTGGCGCTCTTGGGGGGCTCGGTGGTTTGGGAGGAAACGTACTTCACAACCTTAATAAAGACCTCGCAATAAAGCAGGGTTTGACCGCGTGTAGGGCGACGCCGTGGTCACCGAGCAAGTGCAGATGTTGCGTTGTTGTCATTCACGGGACCCGCAATGGGCCTTGGGTGAATTGGAAGTACGGGAGCGGCCACGTCGTGGATCAGATCTGTAGCGCGGCGCGGCTTTCCGACCAGAAAACCGCAATGGTGATAAGCGGGGAGTTTCCAGTCGGCGAAATATTTTATTTTAATTACTAGCGACTTTTCCTCAATGGCCCCCTACACTGCGGTCACAATGAGAACACTAAAAGTCTGGGTAACTGTCATCGCCTCAACAGCGTTGACATTTGTCTGTGCGGCCGATGTGCCGGTGCTTAAGTTTTACTTTGTCTCAAGCGAAGCAAAGCCTGGCTGGCGGCATTTTAACTCCACGGCCTTCCCAAGCCTTGGATACATCGCAGATCGGCCTGACCTGCTGATTGCACGTATCAAGAATGTTTACGTCCACAACACTCAGCAGGGTTCGACAATAGTGCACTCAGATGGGTCCAGCGAAACGACTGAAGAATGGAAACCGACTATTGTTATCACTTTCTTTCCAGATGATGCCAAAGCTCTACGTGAGTTGCAAACCGCCCATTTGGGGCAGCGACTGCTGTTCCTGCTGGGCGACGAACCACTGCTTGCTCCTGTTATCCGAGAGAGAATTGATGAATCGTCAATTTCCATTCCTCTACCCGCGGGAACTGACCCTAAGAAGATAAAGGCCGATTTAGAGAAACTCTCTGAACAAAAGCACTAGCCGGCTATTGCCAGAACGCAGGCTCATTCGCCGTTCGCACAGGCTTGAGATATGAACGAACGAGCCGGAGTTGACGCCGCCAAGCGAGTAGGAAACGGGCGCAAGATGCCCAAAATATGTGAGTTGTGAGACTATCCTGGCAGGCAAGGATCAAACGGATGTGGACGGGCTCGAAGCTGTGATTAGCAAGATCGAGTAGGACTTACTCAGTTAGATGTCACGGCGCCCCGCGGTCGTAGATTTCCACCAGACCGACGCCGGTGCCGTTGTTCAGTCCCGCGAGCAGTGCGGTGTAAAGGCCCGGCGGTAGCGTCGTCGCGATGCCAGACTCTAAGTTGTTTGTCGGCGCCAGGCCCGCGGCAGTCAGTTCGGCGGCTTGGGCCGGGTCGTCCTGCCAGTCGTTGTTCGCCAGCAAGAGCGCTCCATTACCGTCACGCAGCTCCAAGGTCGGATCTGGCAGCGCATTAGGCACTCCCAACCCAGTGAGGCTGGGGC
>DATMEN010000029.1:0-271756 GCA_035556975.1 Chthoniobacterales bacterium | reverse complement strand
TTCCGCTGATGATGAACCCGCCGATACCCACGTTATCGCCCGTCTGAATTCGCATCCGGGTGGAGAGGTTGATGGTCTGCGCCGCGGGTGTTGGACTGGGTGTTGATGTCGGAGTTGCCGTTGATGTTGGGGTCGCTGTTGGTGTTGGGGTCGCTGTTGGTGTTGACGCCGGGATGACTGTCGTCAGCTCGGTGTCCGAGTTGTTGCCGGGGGTGGGATCTTCAAAGTTGGGGACCGAAGCAGTGTTCGAGAGCGTGCCGGCTACAGTCGGCGTGACCACCAGGCTAACGGTTGCGCTCGCGCCGGCGGCGATAGTACCCAGTTGACAGACGATTGTGCTCGTCCCCGTGCAACTACCCTGGCTGGGGGTGGCAGAAACAAAGTTCACCCCGGGCGGCAAATTATCCGTCATCGTGGCAGTCATCGATTTGCTGGGATCGACATTAGATACAGTTATGGTGTAGGTCAGGTTCTGGCCAACCTGGACCGGGTCGGGCGAGTCGGTCTTGGTCAGGACCAAATCTGGGAAAGTGATCGGTGATGGAAACACTGTCGCTGTGGCGGTCGCGGTCGCTGTTGGGGTCGCCGTTGCTGTCGCTGTGGCTGTCGCTGTCGCCGTCGGGGTACTCGTCGCGGTTGCGGTTGCCGTTGGTGTGCTTGTTGCCGTGGCTGTAGCGGTAGCTGTTGGGCTGCTTGTAGGTGACGGGGTCGGCGTTGGCGTTCCTGTCGCTGTCGCGTTGACGGCGGCCAAGGCATCGACGCGCCCATAACCAAAGGAGTTGTTCGGAATTTGCGTCGACGGCGTTCCACCGCAGGTCTGCGCGGTGACCGTGACGGCCGGGTTAGCCGTATTCTCCAGGATCGACTTCGTCGCGGCGATGTCGCGCACCAACGCTGGACGCGCCGACCAGAGCAACGCCACCACACCGGCCACGTGCGGCCCTGCCATCGACGTGCCGCTGGAGTTGCCAAAGCTGCTATCGCTCGTCCGGGTACTCGAACGAACATTCACGCCGGGCGCCGAAACGTTAGGCTTAAGCAGATTCGGATTATAGAAGGTGCTCGGACCCCGGCTGCTGAAGCTCGCCAGAGTGTTGGTAATGCTAATCGCCCCGGTCGAGAAGGAAGCGCTGTAAATTGCCGGCGCATCCGACACCGACGAGCAGCCAGGCCCGGAGTTGCCGGCCGAGACTTCGACAAAAATTCCCGCTGCCTGGGTGTTGTTTACGATCGTCTCCAGCTCAGCGCGAGTCACGCAGCCTTCGCTCGCCGGACATCCCCAGGAGTTGTTCAGGACGTGGGGGCGCAAGGCCGGATTCGCGTTGTTACCCGACAGGTCCGTCGGCGCAATCATGAACTGGAAACACTCGGTATAAGTGGCCGGGGTGCCGTTGCCCACGTTCATGTTGCGGCAGGCGATCCATTTCGCGCCGGGCGCCACTCCCACCTGATTACCGGTGCCGTCGTCGCCCACCGTAGTGCCGGCCGTGTGCGTGCCATGGCCGTTATCGTCGCAAGGCGCCACCGCGTTCGCGCCGCAGGAGCCGCCGCCGGAGTGAATGGCGTCGTGCCAGTTAAAGTTGTGATCGGCGGTGACGCCATTCCAGCCGCGGTACTTGGGCTTGAGCGCGTTATGGCTCCAGCGCGTGCCGGTATCCTGGTTGCCAATAACCATGCCCTGCCCGGTGAACCCCATGGCCCAAACCGCGGGCGCGTTCACATTCAGCACGCCCCACTCGGCGACGTTCGGAACCTGCGGGCTCTCCGGTGTGACCTCAAAGTTGGCGACCTCAGGATCTTCGATCCAGCGCGTGGCTCTGTTGGAATCAATGCGCGCTACGTCAGGGCGAACGGCCAGGGTTTCAACGAGCGAGCGGTCGGCATTCGCGACGATCATGTTGGCCGCCCAGAATGACTGGTAGCTGACGCCCTGGGCCGTGAGGAAAATCTGGAGGGTGGCCTGGGTGCGAGCCGCATGCTGAGTCAGAGTGTTGTAAACGAACCATCCGCGGGCGTCGTGGTCCTGCATTCGATGGGCCGCGCTTACGTCGGCCTGGTCGGTAAGAAGGATGACGACCGAGGCAATCTTGCCGTCGGCCGTATCGGCGAGAACCTCCGGCGAGATCTTCAGAGCGGGCGGCGAGCTGATCGCCGGCTGTTGAGTTGCGTTTGGGTCCTGGGCCCGGGCGGTTGTCCCGGATGAGAGGCCAAATCCGACCAGGGCCAGGAAAACACCTAGCGACGCCAGCACAAGGCTGAGCAGCACGCGCGGATTAAAGAAACCGCCTTGAGAAGGACGCCTTTTTTTCATAAAGATTTCTCGGGCACGGGAAGCGGAAGGATCAATTCAGCGCGTAGATTTCCACCAGCGCGAGGCCGGTCGTTCCGTTGACGCCTCGAACAATTGCGGTGTAGGAAGCGCCATTGGCCGGCAGTATTTGCACGATCGCTGATTCCAAATCGTCGGCCGGCGGTATGCCTGTCGCGATGATTTCCGCCTCCTGACCCCCGATGCGCCAGTCGTCGTTCGATCCGATCAGTCCGCCGTTTCCATCCCGTAACTCCAGCACCGGATTACCGAGTTTTCCCGCCAAGGTCAGCGACGGACCTATCGCGCGCACGATCACCCCTTGGGATGCCGGTCCCAGCACTATCGTGCCCGCGATCAACACATCGTCGCCCGTCAGGACGAGCCCGCGCGTCGAAATGTTTGCCAGCTTCGAATCCACCGCCTGGTCCAGGTCGAACACTTCCACCAGACCGATGCCAGTCCCATTGTTCAGACCGCTGACCACCGCGGTATAACCCGCGCCGTTGGCGGGCAGCGTCTCCACAATCGCCGCTTCCAGGTCGTTGGACGGCGGAATCGTCGACGCGATGATTTCCGCTTCCTGGCCTCCGATCCGCCAGTCGTCGTTCGACCTGATGAGCGCACCCGATCCATCACGAAGCTCCAGGGTCGGATTGACCAGAGCGCCGGCGAGCGGCAACGACGGACCGATGGCACGAACGATGACCTTTTTCGGTTGAGTGCCTGTAACGATGAATCCACCGATGAGGACGTTATCGTCAGTCCCAACCCGAAGACGCGTGGAGATGTTGGCGAGGTTAGTCGGGGTTGTGCTTGGAGTTGGAGTCGCCACCGGGGTGGGAGTGGGCGTCGCGGTCGGTGTGGGGGTCGGCGTAGGTGTCGCCCCGAGGTTGACCGCATTCAAAGCGTCGACGCGCCCGTAGCCGAAGGAATTGTTCGGAATTTGGGTCGACGGGATGCCGCCACAGGTCTGCGCGGCGACATTCACCACGGGGTTGGCCGTGTTCTGTAAGAGCGTCTTGGTCGCCTCAATATCGCGCACGAGCTGCGGCTGCGCGGACCAAAGCAACGCCACCACGCCGGCGACGTGCGGGCTCGCCATCGAAGTGCCGCTTGAGTTTCCGTAGCTGCTATCGCTCGAGTTGGTGCTCGAGCGAACGTTGGAACCGGGAGCCGATATGTTCGGCTTCAGCAGCTCCGGATCGTAGAACGTACTGGGCCCGCGGCTGCTGAAGCTCGACAGATTGTTGCTAATGGTGATCGACCCGATGGAGAAAGAGGCGCTGTAGATCGCCGGCGCATCAACCACCGACTCGCAGCCCGGGCCAGCGTTGCCGGCCGAGACTACGACAAAGATCCCCGCCGCTTGAGTATTGTTTACAATCGTCTCCAACTCCGCGCGCGTGACGCAGCCTTCGTCGAAAGGGCAGCCCCATGAGTTGTTCAGGACGTGTGGACGTAAGGCCGGGTTGGCGTTGTTGCCGGCCAGGTCCGTCGGCGCGATCATGAACTGAAAGCACTCGGTATAAGTGGCCGGGGTGCCGACACCCACATTCATGTTGCGGCAGGCGATCCATTTCGCGCCGGGCGCCACCCCCACCTTGTTGCTGCCGCCATCGTCGCCCACGGTGGTGCCCGCGGTGTGCGTGCCGTGGCCGTGGTCATCGCAAGGCGCGACTGTATCCGGGCCGCAGGCGCCACCGCCGGAGTGAATCGCGTCGTGCCAGTTGAAGTTGTGATCGGCCGTAACGCCATCCCAGCCGCGGTACTTGGGCTTGAGCGCGTTGTGGCTCCAACGGGTGCCGGTATCCAGGTTGCCAATAACCATGCCCTGGCCGGTGAACCCCATGGACCAGACCTGGGGAGCTCTCACGTTCAGCAGGCCCCATTCGGCCCCGTTTGGCGTATCAGGGCTGGTCGGGGTGACGCCAGAATTAGCGACCTCAGGATCTTCGATCCACCGTGTCGCCCGGTTGGAATCAATGCGCGCCACGTCAGCCCGCGCGGCGAGCGACTCGACCAGAGAACGGCCGGCACTCGCGACAATCATATTGGCCGCCCAAAATGATTGGTAGCTAACGCCTTGGGCCGTGAGAAAAGCCTGGAGATTGGCCTGGGTGCGAGCCGCATGCTGGGTCAGGGCGTTGTAGACGAACCATCCGCGGGCGTCATGGTCCTGCATTCGATAGGCCGCGCTGACGTCGGCCTGGTCGGCGAGAAGGATAACCACCGAAGCAATCTTGCCGTCAGCGGTCTCGGCCAGGACCTCCGGCGCAATCTTCCCGCGCAGAACGCGCTGCGACGCATCACCGCGCTCTTGCTTTTGCTTTGGTTCCTGGGCCAGGGCCGAGGCCCCGGAAGACATGCTGAACCCAAGCAGGACCAGGAGAACCCCGATCGAGCCAAGAACAAAACCGAACAGCACACGCGGATTGAAGAAGCCGCTTTGAGAAGGGCGCTTTTTTTTCATAAGGGAGTCTATCTTTGCGTCGGCCACGAATCCGTTGCCTGTTGCCCAACGGCTAAATTCCGTTCGGCTGAAGAAGCATTTCGCACGACTTGGCCAAAATGTCAGGGCGAAACCGCGCGCCTACTGATACCCGGCGGGAAAGATGATGTTGAGCGCCATGGTGAGAAAGAAATTGAAAATCAAGACCGCGAGCGACGCATCGACCACCGCTTCGGTTGTGGCTCGTCCCACTCCGACGGCGCCTTCACGGCTCGTTAGGCCTTTGTGGCAACTGATAAAAACGATCAGGAGCGCGAAGCAAAACGCCTTCGACAAGGCCATGACAATGTCCCGCATCTGCGTCCACCGGACCATGTTTGCCACGTAGTAGGTTCCATTCACATCCAGCAGAAAAATCGCGACAAAATATCCAGCGACGATCCCCACCCCAATGCACTCCGCCACCAGGAGCGGCATCGAAAGCATCATCGCCAGCGTGCGCGGGACGACGAGATAATCGATCGGATGGACCGCGAGCGCACGGAGCGCGTCGATCTGTTCGGTCACCTTCATCGTTCCAATCTCGGCCGACATCGAAGCGCCCACCCGCCCGGTCACCATCAGGGCCGTGAGGACCGGCCCGAGTTCGCGGCAAATCGAAACCGAAACCACCGCGCCCACGGCCGATCCCATGCCGAGCTTGTTGAACTGGAAAAACGTCTGCGCCGCGAAAACCGCGCCGGTGAACGCCCCCGTAATCACAACGACAAGCTGGGAGCGCAGGCCGATTTCAACGATCTGCTGGAGAAACAAACGCCAGCGAATTTTATGCGCGACCACCGACGTGAACGTTTCGCTCGCCAGGAGCACGACCTCGCCGACATGGGTGAAAAACGACACCACGGGAGAGCCAAGAGCCGTGAAAAGGCGGGGAAAGATCATGGCTGTTTGGCGGCCGGCTGGCGCCGGCAACCTGCAGTTCCAGCCGCGATCGGATAGACGGGTGCGAACACGGCCTGTAGGGTAGAAGCAACCCTGGCGCGAAGCAAAACCTGAATCCGCCACAGATGCGATTGCGCGCGAGACCGCTCTGCGATAAAGGAAACCTGTCCATGACCCATCGCGCGCTTCGCTTCGCTTTCACCGCCCACGTTTTTCTCGCCGCCATCTTTCTCGCCGGCTGCGGGAGCCCCATGCCCCAGGGAATCCAACAATCCCGCGCCGCCGCCGCGCAAAGAATTCAGGCGGAGCCGCCCGGCGATTACTTCATCGGCCGCCGTTATTTCCGAATCCCGCAGTTCAAATTCTGGGGTTACCTGCGCAAGCCTGGTCAGCCCTGGAGCACCGCCCAGCTGGTTGTCTTCAACGAAAAGGAGAAACTGACGCCCGACCGTGAGCAGCTGAACTTCGGCTTCGATAACAATTACGAATACAAAATCTACGGGCGTTTTAGCGGCGACACGGTTTACGACGCGGGGAGTAACGGTTTTTATCCCGAATTCATCCTCCAGCGATACGAACTGGTCTCGATGAATCCGCCGCCCATTTTCAAGAGCCAGTATAACGACCGGGCCCGCGCCGCGCTCAAGCGCACTACCATAGAAAAGCCCGAGTAGCCGCTGTGTCCGCGCGCACCTCCCGTGACCCCCTCGCGGAGGATTTTTTGCGCCATCTCGAGGTGGAGCGAAACGTCTCCCCGCGCACGCTGATCGCCTATCGGCAGGCGTTATCGGATTTCCGGGCCCAAAAAAATGTCCGCTCCTGGCGCGCCTGCCACGCGGATGATTTTCGCGATTATCTCTTCGAGCTGATGAAAAAAAATCAGGCTCGATCCTATATCCGGCTGCAATTTTCCGCCTTCCGCACCTTCTACCGCTTTCTGGTCGAACGAAAGAATCTCCGGAAAGATCCGGTGCGCGAACTTCAACTTCCGAAGCCGGAAAAAAAACTGCCTCTTGTTCTAACTCGCCAGCAGATCGACGAGTTGCTCACCGCGCCTCTCCGCGCCCCGAAGCAGCGCGCCGCGCCGGTGTGGATGCCGGAGCGCGACACCGCGATTCTCGAGCTTTTTTACAGCAGCGGTTTGCGCTTGAGTGAACTTGCCTCCCTGAGCGTGGCCGATTTGGATATTTACACCGAGTCGGTGAGGGTCCTGGGCAAAGGGCGAAAGGAGCGGGTTTGCCCCGTCGGCGCGCCTGCCCTGGAGGCCGTCTCCCGATATCGATCGGCGGCCAACATTCAAACCGGTCCGCTTTTCATCAACAAGTCGCGCCGCCGGATTTCGCCACGCTCGATCTGGCTCATCCTGAAACGCTATTTGCGTCACACCTCGATCCCGATCGCGCTCAGTCCACACAAGCTGCGGCACAGTTTCGCCACCCACCTGCTCGATAGCGGCGCCGACTTGCGCAGCGTGCAGGCGTTGCTCGGCCACGCCAGCCTTTCCACTACGCAGATTTACACCCACGTTACCGTCGAGCGGTTAAAAAAGGCGTATGCCGATGCGCATCCGCGGGCGTGATGATGACTAGTGAATGGTGATCAGTGATAAGTGAATGGAGAAAGAAGCAGCGACGGCGAATCACCTATTCACCAGTCACTGATCACCATTCACCAAGTGCGAGCTCAGCTCGCGCTTGCCGCCGTCCCCTGCGGCTCCGCCACCTGGAACGCCAGCTTGTCGTCGCCCGCGACCGTCACTTCGACGATGTCGCCGGCTTTCACCGTTCCCTTGAGCAACTCTTCCGCGAGCGGATCTTCCAGATAACGCTCGACCGCGCGGCGCATCGGCCGCGCGCCATAGGTTGGGTCGTACCCCTTGTTGATCACGAACTCATGCGCGGGCTCGTCGAGGACGATTTCGATTTCTTTCAGCCTCAACCGGCGCTTCACCTTGTCGACTTCCAGGTCGACGATTTGAAGCAGGTCGGGCTTGCTCAGGGTGCGGAAAACGATGATTTCATCCAGGCGATTCAGGAACTCCGGCTTAAAGACGCGCTTGGTTTCCTCGAGAATCTTATCCCGCATGGTGTCGTAATCCTGCGTGTCCTTCGGCGCCCCGAATCCCATCGTCGTCTGACGCCTGATCAGATCGGCGCCGACGTTGGAGGTCATGATAATGATCGTATTTCGGAAGTCGATCTTCCGGCCTAACGAGTCAGTCACCTTGCCGTCTTCCAAAATCTGGAGAAGCAAGTGCATCACATCGGGATGCGCTTTCTCGATCTCATCGAAAAGCACCACCGAGTAGGGCCGGCGCCGGACCGCTTCGGAAAGCTGCCCGCCCTCCTCGTAACCGACATAGCCGGGCGGCGAACCGATCAACCGCGACGCGGTGAACTTTTCCATGTACTCCGACATGTCGATCTGGATCAGGGCATCGGCATCGCCAAACATGAACTCCGCGAGGGTGCGAGCGAGAAACGTCTTGCCGACGCCGGTAGGCCCCAAAAAGACAAACGAGCCGATCGGCCGCTTTGGATCTTTCAAGTCGGCGCGCGACCGCCGCAAGGCCTTGCTGATTGCGGTAACGGCCTCGTCCTGGCCGATCACGCGCTGCCTCAATTCGGCTTCCATCGCGAGCAGTTTCTGCGTTTCCTTCTGCTCCATTCGCTGGAGAGGCACGCCGGTCACTTTCGAGATGATGTGCATCATGTCGTCCGCGGTCACGAGAACTTCCTTTTCCTCCCGTTCCTCGCGCCAGCGGGCTAGAATGCTGTCGAGCTTTTCCTTCGTTTGCTTTTCCTTGTCGCGGAGCGCGGCGGCTTTTTCGAAATCCTGCGCCTTGATCGCGGCTTCCTTTTCGACGCGAATCTCTTCGATTTCCTTTTCGATTTCCTTCACGTCCGGCGGCCGCGTCATCGCGTTGATCCGGGCGCGCGCGCCGGCTTCATCCATGACATCAATCGCCTTGTCCGGGAGAAAGCGGCCCGTGATGTAACGCTCGGAAAATTTCACGGCGGTCTCGAGCGCTTCGTCCGTCAATTTTGCCTTGTGGTGCGCTTCGTATTTCGGGCGCAATCCCTTGAGAATCAGGATCGTTTCCTCCACCGTCGGCGCGTCGACCTTGACCGTTTGAAAACGGCGCTCCAAGGCGGCGTCCTTCTCAATATATTTGCGATATTCGTTCAGCGTAGTCGCGCCGATGCATTGCAGCTCGCCGCGGCTCAAAGCCGGCTTGATGATGTTCGAGGCGTCCATCGCCCCCTCCGCCGACCCGGCGCCGACGATCGTATGCAGCTCGTCGATAAACAGGATGACATTCTTGGAGCGGCGAATTTCGTCCATGACCGCTTTGATTCGCTCTTCGAACTGGCCGCGATATTTCGTTCCGGCGACCATCAGGGCCAGATCGAGAGTGATCACTTTCTTGTCGCGCAATAGTTCCGGCACATTGCCGCTGGCGATTTCCTGGGCCAGGCCTTCCGCAATCGCGGTTTTCCCGACACCCGCTTCGCCGAGCAGAACGGGGTTGTTCTTCGTCCTCCGGCAAAGCACCTGAATGACGCGCTCTATTTCGTTGTGCCGGCCGATGACAGGATCGAGCTCATTCTTCTTCGCTAATTCCGTCAGGTCCCGGCCAAAGGCCCGCAGCGCCGGGGTTTTTACATCCTTCTTGGAGGAGGGCTCCCCACTTTCCTGTTCGGATTCAGGCGGGGTGAAATTGGGATCGAGCTCTTTCAGGATCTCGTTGCGCGTGCGTTCGATATCCACCTCGAGACTTTTCAGCACTCGCGCCGCCACGCCTTCACCTTCCCGGAGCAGCCCAAGCAAAATGTGCTCCGTGCCGACGTAGGAATGATTGAGCGCCTTCGCTTCCTTCCCCGCGAGCGCGAGAACTTTTTTCACCCGCGGCGTGTACGGGATGTTGCCGACCATTTTGGTTTCCGGCCCGGACCCAACCTGCTTCTCGACTTCCATCCGCACCGTCTCGAGGTCGAGCCCCATCTTCTGCAGGACGTTGACGGCCACACCCTGCCCTAGCTTGATCAGACCCAGCAACAAATGCTCGGTCCCGACGTAATTATGGTTGAAGCGGTCCGCTTCCTTGCGGGCGAGAGCCAGGACCTGCTGGGCTCGCGGCGTAAAATTATTCATTGTTTTGCGGCTCGGGACTCGATCCGTTCTCCGATTCCCGTGCCACTTTACTAATATCAGGCTTGGGGAACACTCGCAAACGCTCGCGGATAATTTGCGCGCGCAAATGGTCGCGCTCCTCCGCATTCAGCTTTTGCTGGGAGCTCTTTTGCAGGTGCGCGGGCTGCGTATCGATGAAGAGCTCGTCGATGGGCAGACGGCGATCTTCGGGGAAGGCGCCGAGATCGACGCCGAGTTTGATGATCGAGAGAAGATTGAGCGCTTCCTTTGAAGTCATCGCGTGCGCGAAAGTCAGGACCCCATAAGCGCGCCCGATCTGGTCCCAAAGCGTATTCGACTTTTTCTGGATCAACATCTGCCGCGCGTCGTGTTCCTTCTCGATGATCGTCTCGATCACCTTGCTCAGGCGATTGATGATTTCCTCTTCCTTCTCCCCGAGGGTGGTCTGATTCGAGATTTGAAAAAGGTTCCCCATCGCTTCGGTCCCTTCTCCGTAGAGGCCGCGGACGGCGAGGCCGATCTTGTTTACCGCTTGGATGACCTGATTGATCATCTCGCTCAGGACCAGGCCCGGAAGATGAAGCATGGAGGAAGCCCGCATCCCGGTGCCGACGTTGGTCGGGCAAGCGGTCAGATAGCCGAGCCGCGTATCGTAGGCGAAATCCAGCTTCGACTCCAGCGTGCTGTCTACTTTGTCGACGAGCTTGAACGCGCTCTTGAGCTGCAGCCCGGAGCGAATCGATTGCATCCTCAGGTGGTCTTCCTCGTTCACCATGATACTCAACGTCTGGCGGCGATTCATGATGACCGCGCTGCCCACACTTTTCGCCGCATGCTCGCGGCTGATCAGATGGCGTTCGACCAGGACTTGTTTTTCCAGCGCCGAAAGATCCTGCAACAATTCCGAGAACGAGTCCTGCATTTCCGGCAACTCTTCGACGCGCGGCTTGATCAGCTCGAGAATCTGCGTGCGCTCGGCTTTCTTCGCCCAGCCGGGAAAGGCCCGTTGCCGAAGATTTCGCGCCAGCCGGACGCGGCTGCTGATCACGATCTGGTGGTGGGGCCCTTCGCCGCGCAGCCATTCGCCGCCCGTGGCCATTACGTTGGAGAATTTCATCCGTTAAGTCTTTTCGTGTTCGAGCTGCTTGATCTGATCGCGCAAGGCCGCGGCATTTTCGTAATTCTCGTCCGCGACCGCTTTTTCCAGGTCCTCGTTTAAGGCGCGCATGCGATCGCCCAGTTCGATTTCGCGAGAAGCGCGCTGAGGAAGTTTGCCCACGTGTTCGGTGCCCTTGTGCATCGCCTTGAGCAGACTGCCCAGACCTTCGGCAAAAGTAACGTAACACACGCTGCACCCAAGCCGGCCGGTTTTCTTGAAATCCGTCTGGGTAAAACCGCAGACCGGGCACTTTTGCGACGGCGCCCCCTTCTCGATTTCCTCCGCGGCGCCAATGCCGAGAAGTAAATCCGCCAGGGCAAAGCCGGTCGGATCCTGAACACCCTTCTCCTTCGAACAGGCGTCGCAAAGATTCACCTTCTGCATCTTGCCTTCGAGGATTTGCGTCAGGAAAACTGTCGCATCATTGCATTTGCAAACGTCGCACAACATCGCTGTAGATTAGACCTCGAATTGCCGGAAACATTCAACTCCGGACATGGGAGCACCTTCTGCGCCGAGCGCGCATCCACCAGGGTCAGGCAAAAATGGGAGTGCCGGTTTCGCGGGTTAGTTCACGGAAGCGGCCGATCATTTTCGCGGTGATGGGACCGGGCTTGCCGTCCCCGATCGGCCGTCCATCAGCCTTGATCACTGGAATCAATTCGGCCGCGGTCCCGGTGAGGAAACACTCATCCGCGACGAACACATCGTGGCGCGTGATGTCGGTTTCCGTGATTTCCAACCCGAGCTCCATCGCGATATCGAAAACAACCGAACGCGTAATGCCGCGCAACGCCCCGGCGGCAATCGGCGGCGTGAAGATCCGGCCGCGCTTGATGATGAAGACGTTGTCGGCCGTGCACTCGGCCACGTTGCCCGCCTCGTTCAACATCAGCGCCTCGTCCGCGTTGGCGAGATTAGCCTCGATCCGCGCCATGACGTTATTGAGATAGTTGAGTGACTTTACCGCCGGATTCAACGCGGCTGCGCCTGTCCGTCGTGTGGCGCAGGTCACCACCGTCAGGCCACTTTCGTAAACCTCTTTCGGATAGAGCGCGATGGTCGTCGCGATAATAAAGACGCTCGGATGCTTACACTGCGCGGGGTTCAGACCCAGATTGCCGACACCGCGCGTGACCACGAGCCGAATGTAACCTTCCCGTAAACCATTCCGCCGGATCGTTTCCAGGAGCGCTTCCGTCATCTCACCGCGTCCCATCGGGATCTCCAGGCAAATCGAGCGGGCCGAATCCCACAGGCGCTCGAGGTGTTCCTCCAGCTTGAAAACGCGCCCGTTATAAAAGCGGATTCCTTCAAAAATCCCGTCGCCATAGAGAAGGCCGTGATCGAAGACGGAGACTTTCGCATCCGCTTCCGGTACAAATTTTCCATCGAGGTAAATGGTCAGTTCCTTCGCCGCCGGAGTCGACGAGTTCGAATTGGTTTCGCTCGCGGGCTTGATCGCGGCCTGGGGAATTGCGCCGCTCCGTTTCGGTTCGTCGAGAACAGTTGCGCCAACGCCAGTGGTGGAAGTTTTTGTAAGCACAGAAAAACGTTCGGTGGTTCAGCAGGCAATTCAAGCGACAAATGGGTGGATGCCGTTGGAGCGTTGAAGCGTTCTCCTCGCTGTAACCCTTCAACCCTTCAACCCTTCAACATCCCGTTTAGGGATCGCGCGTGAATGGAACAAACTTTACCGGGATGACCGCTGTTTGCTTCACCAGGCCGTCCCGTTTCTCGAGCAAATACAGATTTTGCGCACGGCTTTCCCCGACAGGAATGATCATGCGCCCGCCTTCTCTCAGCTGTTCGATGAGCGGCTTCGGCACATGATCAGGGGCGGCCGTGACGATGATCGCATCAAAGGGCGCGTGCTCCGGCCAGCCCTTGTATCCATCGCCGGCTTTGACGTGCACATTCTTGTAGCCCAGCTCCCGCAACAGCCCTTCGGCACGCTGCGCCAGCGGACGGACGATCTCGATGCTGTACACTTCCGCCACCAGTTCCGAAAGCACGGCCGCCTGATAACCCGAGCCGGTGCCGATCTCGAGCACCCGTTGGCCCGGCTTCGGTCGAATTTGCTCCGTCATCAACGCCACGATGTAGGGTTGCGAAATGGTTTGGCCGTAACCAATGGGAAGCGGCCGATCGTCATAGGCGCGGGCGCGAAGCTCGGGCGGGACAAATTTTTCACGCGCAACGGAAGCCATGGCTCGCAGCGTCCGCGGATCGGAGATTCCCCGGCCGCGGAGTTGCCGGTCCAACATGGCCGACAACTGCGACGTAGACGCTTGCGTCGTATTCCCGCGCTCGTGCCATGTAGTTTCCTGACTGATCAGAAATCCCGCCGCACCGACGGAAATCATCGCGACCAGGCCCGCCACCGCCTTCCGGTTCATGAAGGAATATCTCCCGCGCAAGACTTTCGTCCAGCCCGGAGCTATTCCAGCAAACCATCCACGATTCGGAGCGTCCGATCGCCGCGCCGCGCGAGGCCCGAGTCGTGGGTCACCACCAGCAACGTTTTCTGCCGGCTCCGGGCCAGTTGAAGCAGCAAGTCGATAATGACGTCACCCGTCTTCGAATCCAGGTTGCCCGTTGGTTCATCCGCGAAAATGATGTCGGGATTATTCGTCAGGGCGCGCGCGATGGCCACACGCTGTTGCTCCCCGCCGGACAGCTCCGCCGGCAAATGGTGCAGCCGCTCGGCCAGGCCCACGTCGCGCAAACTGGCTTCCGCCGCGGTCCGCTTCCCTTTGCCGCTGATCATGCCCGGCAGCATGACGTTTTCGAGCGCGGTCAATTCCGGCAGCAAGAAATATCCCTGGAAAACGAATCCCATTTTTCGATTCCGCACCTCGGCTTGTGACGAAGCGCTCCCGGTGTAGAGACGGCGGCCCTCGAATTCCACTGTGCCCGATTCCGGGCGCTCCAATCCGGCCAGGGTGTAAAGCAGCGTCGTCTTGCCCGCGCCCGAAGCGCCGCATAGAAAGACCGCTTCGCCTTGCTCGACCGCCAAGGAAATTCCTCGCAGCACCTCAATTCGGCGTGAACCGATCCGAAAAGATCGGCGCAGATCATTGGCCACGAGTTGCGGTTGAGTCATCCGGGCATCAGCATTGGCTGAATCGACAACCCGCGCAATGCGCCGGGCAGAAAAAAAGCCGCACGACGGTTACCCATCGTGCGGCTTCTGGACGAGAAGGGATTCTTAAGCCAACCCGAGCGTCTGAAGCGTCGGCTCATCAATAGCGGAGGTGATCGCCAGGCCGTTGTCGCGCTGGAAAGCCGAAATCGCCGCTCGCGTCGCCGGTCCCATCAAACCGTCCACCGCGTAGCGGTAATAGCCCAGCCTCTGGAGCTCGGTCTGCACATTTGCGATTACCTGCGCGGGCTCTAGATCACCATAACCATAGATCGGCTCTTCATAGGAGTAGGTGTTATAGGCAGGATCGTAGCCGTAGGCCGGGTACCAATAGCCTTGGTCCCAGAAATAATAACCGGTGCCGAAGAGCGCGAACCTGGTGTAGTGGCTCCTCCACCAGTCGCGGTGGCGATGCTGGCGATGGTGACGCCGGCGCGCGTTTTGCCAACTGTTATCGTTGGAGTTCCGGCGGCGCCAGTTTTCATTAACTTGATCGTTCCTCTGCCGCGACCTTCTGTCAGCCTCTGGTTGGACATTGGGGTTGACCCGCGGAACCTGGGTCACCGTCGGGTTTCGGCGAATCCGAGGTTGGTCTTGCGTATCCTGGCGTTGGATTTTGGGATTGGGTTGAACCGTGGTGACCGGCGGTCTTACCTTCGGCTGCGTGTTGTGTATTCGCGGGCTCACGGGCGTCGGAGGAAGATTTCGCTGGATCTTCGGTCCTTGCGGATTGTGGACTCGCGGGCTCACGGACCGCGGTGGAAGATTTCGCTGAATCTTCGGTCCTTGCGGAACATGGCGCGGGGCAGACACTTTCGGGCCCACCTTCTGGATGTTTTTCGGCGCCGACTGAGATCGGCTTTTCGGCGCTTTTACCTCGTCCTGCTTCGCCGCGCTGGCCACGGGCGCAAACGCGATGGTGAAACAAAATGTTAAGAGAGTGAAGATTTTCATAGTTTGTCCTTGGAGCATTGGACAGGCAGCCCCGTTTGTTTATTCAACTCATTATTAAGATACGAAGCCGGCTGTTGCTGCGGTTGTAGGGCGGTCCGGCCGCTACCGCTGTTGGCGCACGGCTTCGAACAGGACAATCGCCACCGCGGTGGCGAGATTCAGGCTCCGCGTGCCCTGCATGGGGATCGTGAGCAGTTTGTCGGGATGGGCCGCCAGCAAGGCCTCGGGCAGTCCCTTCGTCTCACGCCCGAAGACGAGAAAATCACCAGGTCGAAATCGAACGTCGCAATAGGCGCGTTCCGATTTCGTCGTGAGAAAAAATGTGCGGGCGCCGGCGCCGAGCGTTCCCTGCCAGTCCGCGAAAGAATCCCAGAGCCGCACGTCTACTTCTTTCCAGTAGTCGAGTCCCGCCCTCTTCAGTTCGCGATCGCCGGTCGAGAATCCGAGCGGCTTCACTAAGTGCAAGGTGGAGCCGGTCGCGAGACAAAGGCGGCCGATGTTGCCCGTGTTCGGAGGAATCTCCGGCTCAATCAGGACGACGTTGAACATCCCAATCTTCCGCTACCTCTTCCTCTGCATCTCAGTCTTGGTTTCGGCGAAAAAGAGGAAGAGGGAGCGGAAGAGGAAGATTGCCTACCCGGTCTTGCCTGAGATAAATTTCTCCAGCTTCACGATATCCGCGGCAAATTTGCGGATGCCTTCGGAAGTTTTCTCGGTCGCCATCGCATTGTCGTTGAACAAATACCGGAATTTTTTCTCGTCGAGCTCGAGCCGCTCGACATTGGCGTTTTTCGCTTTCTCCGGATCGAGTTTGCGCTCCACCGGCTCGGAGGAGGCGGCCAGTTTTTCCAGCAGATCCGGGCTGATCGTGAGCAGATCGCAACCCGCCAGTTCCAGCATCTGGCCCACGTTGCGGAAGCTGGCCCCCATCACTTCGGTCTTGTATCCGAACTTCTTGTAATAGGTGTAAATCTCCTGGACGGATTGGACGCCGGGATCTTCCGCGCCGGCATACTCCCGCTTGTTCGCCGCCTTGTACCAATCGTAAATCCGGCCGACGAAGGGCGAGATGAGTTCGATGCCGGCCTCCGCGCACAGAACGGCCTGGGGCAGGGAAAACATCAGCGTGAGATTGCAATTGATTCCCTCTTTCTCCAGGACTTCGCCCGCTTTAATCCCCTCCCAGGTCGAGGCGATTTTGATCAGGACCCGCTGCCGATCGATCCCCTTTTCCTCATAAAGCTTGATGAGCTGCCGCCCCTTATTGATCGAGCCTTCGGTATCGAACGAGAGGCGCGCGTCGGTTTCAGTCGAGACGCGTCCGGGAACAATCTCCAAAATCTCACAGCCGAATTTGACCAGCAGATGATCGATTATGTCCTCGATCTGCGCCGCTCCGGATAAACCCGAATTCTTTCGCTCCGCCAGAACTTCGTCGAGCAGATGGAAATATTGTTCCTTCTGCGTCGCCGCGTAGATCAGGCTTGGATTGGTGGTCGCATCCCGCGGTTTGAATTCCTTGATGCTTTGGAAATCGCCCGTATCAGCCACCACGATCGTGAATTTCTTCAGCTGCTCGAGCTGGCTAAGCTGCGTTCCAGTTGCTTGAGGTTCGGCAGTCGCGGTAGTCATGGTCTTAAGCTCCTAGGGTCGACCGAAGCGGAGTGGCTTCGGAGTTGTCGACAGGGTAATCGCCGTCAGGGTGCTCGACAATGACAAACTCCGCCGATCGCAGCCCGCGGATTGGGCTTATTTCCAAGGTGAAGGCGGACGGCCCTTACCTTCGCCAAGCCAAGCGCTTGTCGCCGCCTGCCGCATGTCCAGGACCCCGCCTGGATCTGGTCGCAAATCCGCTTACTCGGAGACGACGATACGGCTTACGACCATCTGTTCCCCATTCAGGTCGTATGTCACCTGCACCTGGGTCCCCTCTTTGACCGTGGCGGACGCGATTTCATTTCCCGCTTTATCCTGATAGGCCGTCTGGCCGAGCACGAAGGCCATTGGATCGTCCGCCGTCGTTTTCAAGACGAGCATTTCGCCCGCCGCGAATGCCAAGACGGTTCCGCTAGCTGTCGCCGTCGCTTCGGCTTTCTTCGGGCTGGGCTCCGTGACGGGGTTTTCCTCTTCGGTTGGGCTCGACTGCGCGGAAGCCGCCGCGGCGGTTTCGACTTTCTCCGGCACAGGTTGCGTGGCCGGATTTTCCTCTTCGGTTGGGTTCGTCTGGGCGAAAGCCAAAGGGGACAGAAGGGCGAAAGCGAGAATCAAGATTGGTTGCTTCATGGGCTCTTGGACTGATTGCGCAGCTGTTCCGTTCATTCCCGAGCCGAAAAAAATCCCACGATTGTCCCGGAAAAAGTTTCGTGAGTTGAGCGGCTGATCACATCGGCTAACGTGCGCAGCAGATGCCTGCCACTGCCGATCCCGCCGTCACACCTGAGCTCGTCGCGAAACACGGTCTGACGCCGGAAGAATTCGAGCGAATCCAGAAGATTCTCAGGCGCGAGCCGAATTTTACCGAGCTGGGCATTTTTTCGGTGATGTGGAGCGAGCACTGCTCCTATAAGAATTCCCGGCGCGAGCTTAAAAAATTTCCGACGACCGGGCCAAACATTCTCGTCAAAGCCGGCGAAGAGAACGCCGGCGTGGTGGATATCGGCGACGGCTGGGCGGTGGCATTTAAGATCGAGAGTCACAATCATCCCAGCGCGATCGAGCCTTTCCAAGGCGCGGCCACCGGGGTCGGCGGAATCATTCGGGATATTTTTACCATGGGCGCGCGGCCGGAGTTTCTTTTGAATTCGTTGCGCTTTGGCCCGATCACCGATCCGCCTCAGGCGGATCGGAAACTCGCCGCGGCGAGATACCGGAAAGATCAGGTCAAGAGCAACCGCCGGTTATTTACCGGCGTCGTTTCGGGCATTGCGCATTACGGGAACTGCATCGGCGTTCCGACCATTGGCGGAGAAATCTACTTTGATGAGAGTTTCGAGGGAAATCCGCTCGTAAACGTTTTTTGTCTCGGCGTCTTGCGGCACGAACAAGTCGCCCGCGGCGCCGCCACGGGCATCGGCAATCCGGTCTTCTACGTCGGAGCGGAAACCGGCCGGGACGGTCTGGCCGGGGCCGCCTTCGCTTCCCGCGAGCTCACGGAAGAATCCCGCGAAGATCGGCCAGCCGTGCAAGTCGGCGATCCGTTCAAGGAGAAGCTCCTGCTGGAAGCGTGCCTGGAGTTGCTGGCGACCGACGCGGTCGCGGGCATCCAGGATATGGGCGCCGCCGGACTCACCTGCTCCACTTGTGAAACGGCGAGTCGCGGCGGCACTGGCGTCGAGATCGATCTCGCCAAGGTCCCCAAACGCGAACCTGGCATGACGCCGTATGAGATTTTGCTCAGCGAATCGCAGGAAAGAATGCTCATCATCGCCAGGCGCGGGCGCGAAGACGTAGTGCGGAAAGTCTTCGAAAAATGGGACGTGCCCTGCGCCGAGATCGGCCTGGTCACCGATGACGGCATGATGCGCGTGCGCAACAACGGAATCCTCGCCGCGGAAATTCCGGCTAAGCCACTGGCCGATGAAGCGCCCCTTTATTCCCGCGAAGCGGCTGCGCCGCCGCCAGCCCCGCCGATCGACTTGGCGAGCGTTCCCGCGATCGATAATCACGAAGCGCTGCGACAATTGCTGCGCGATCCAACGATTGCTTCAAAGAATTGGGTCTATCGTCAATACGATCATATGGTGCGCACGGGCACCGTGGTAACGCCCGGGTCCGATGCCGCGGTTTTTCGCATTCGCGAGGCGAACAAGATCCTGGCCGCTACCACGGACTGCAATTCGCTCTATTGCCGGCTCGATCCCCGCGAAGGTGGCCGGATCGCGGTGGCGGAAGCGGCGCGAAATTTGACCTGCTCCGGCGCGATTCCCCTCGCCGTGACGGACAATTTGAATTTCGGTAATCCCTACAAGCCGGAGAATTTCTGGCAGTTGCGCGAGGCGGTGGAAGGGTTGTCCGAAGCGTGCCGAGCCTTTGGCACGCCGGTCGTGGGCGGAAATGTCTCTCTTTATAATGAAAGCCCTGTCGGAGTCGTCGATCCAACGCCGACGGTGGCAATGGTCGGCCTGATCGAAGACGAACGGCACATCACCACGCAGTTTTTCAAAAACGCCGGTGATGTGATCATCCTGGTTGGCCAAATAGGCGACGAGATGGGCGCGACCCATTTTCTAAAAGTCTGTCATGGCCGCAAAGAAGGCCAGCCGCCCCGGCTCGACCTTGCGCGGGAACTGGCCGTGCAAAAATCCGTGCGCGAGTTGATCCGCGCGGGTTTGCTCAAGAGCGCGCATGACTGTTCCGAGGGCGGGCTCGCCGTCGCCCTGGCCGAGTCATGTTTTAATCCGAGCGGCCTTCTCGGCGCCGAAATCGATCTGAGCGAAGGCAGCCACGGCCCCGCGGGCCGGGCCGGCGAGGGCCGTAATCCCGTCGCGACAATTCTCTTCAACGAATCCCAATCGCGCATTTTGATCTCGGTCGGGGAAAACGACGCCTCCGCCGCGCTCGATCTGCTCCGCAAATCGGGCGTGCCGGCCACGCGGATCGGCGTGGTCGCCGGTAATTTCCTTTCCGTTACAGCCGGCCAGGAATCGCTCCGCTGGCCGATCGGCGAGTTGCACGACGACTGGTATTGCGCCATCGAACGTTCGCTCGCCGCGGAGTGATGCAATCAAATGGCGCAGATCATCACGAGCCCGGCGAGTAGTTTTGCACGTAGGAAGTGAACACCGCCAGGCCGCTTATCGTGGCGTATTTGATGGCGTCGGCGGCGGTCAGGCCGCAGTTGGCGATGAGATGAACCGCCCAGAGCGCCGAGGCGCGATCGGCGCTGGAACAATGCATCAGGAGCGGTTGCGGAAGTAGATTGAGGACGGCCAGCACCGCCCCAGCCCGGATATTGAATTGATCCTGCGGGATGCCATGGGGAAATGGAATGTTGACGAAGCTCATCCCCAACCCCGTGAGGGTGGTGTCTTCGTCGGGATCGAAAGGGGGATAGGGCGGATTGGCCGCCTCCGTGGCGTCCCTCAGGCAAATAACGGACTGAATTCCCAGTCCGCTGGCTACCGCCAGGCCCGCTTCGGTTGGCTGCGCGGTCACGTAAAAATTTCCGATCCGCCAGCAGTTTTGTCCGGCGGTCACGATGGCCTCGGTGACCTTGACGGGGTTGAAATCATTGCTCATGGGCTCTCCGTTCTGTTTTAATCTCTCGACGACGCTGGAGCATGAATAAACCCGAACAGAAATTCAACCGGGATCTCGCCGCCAACGCGTTTCGGTCCGGTCCCACGGGCGACCACGATACAGGCGCTTATCTGTCGCGCGGCGCGATGAGTCCTCGCTCGAACGAGTGATTGAACGTACGCTCGCTTGATGGATTGTACGGACACGATGCCTCCTGATTTCGCCGGGGACGCTGGAACGCCCGAATCGCACCCGTATCCGCAGCACGAGTGCGGGATCTTCGCGGTCTTCGGCCATCCAAACGCCGCGGTGCTTACTTACTACGGCCTCTTCGCGCTCCAGCATCGGGGGCAGGAAAGCGCCGGAATCGTGACCACTAATGGTCCGGCTTCCACCTTTCAACTTCATCGCGACATGGGCCTGGTCTCGCAGGTGTTTGGCGCGGAGGAGCTGGAGCGATTGAAGGGCACGCGCGCGCTCGGACATGCCCGCTATTCCACGACCGGCTCGAGCACCTTGAAAAACGCGCAGCCCTTCGTGGTCGATTGTTTTCGCGGCCAGATCGCAGTGGCCCACAACGGGAACCTGATAAACGCCGCCGTCCTGCGCGATGAGTTGGAGCGCCGAGGTTCCATTTTCCAGACGACAGCCGACAGCGAAATCATTCCGCACCTTCTCGCGCAGCCGTCGAAAAATGGCGGGAGCCCGCTGAGTGTGCTCCGGCGTTTGGAAGGCGCTTTCAGTCTTATTATAATGAGCGAAAGCGAAATTATCGGGGTGCGCGACCCGTTCGGTTTCCGGCCGTTGGTTCTCGGCAAACTGGATGGCGCTTACATCCTCGCCTCCGAAACGTGCGCGTTCGATCTCGTGCACGCGGAATTCGTTCGCGAGGTGGAACCGGGCGAAGTCGTCATCATTAGCGAAGAGGGTGTCCGGTCCGAACGTCCATTCCCGCCGGAACAACAGGCTTTCTGCATGTTCGAGTACGTTTATTTCTCGCGGCCCGACAGCATCATGGGCGGAATAAACGTCGCGAAGGTCCGCACGGAGATGGGCCGCGAGCTGGCCAGAAAATTCCCCGTCGACGCGGACATCGTCGTCCCGGTGCCGGATTCCGGAAACTATGCCGCGCTCGGTTTCGCGCATGAGCTGAACATTCCTTACGAACACGCTTTCGTGCGCAACCACTACATCGGGCGCACCTTTCTCCAGCCCAGCCAGCTCATTCGCGATTTCGATGTGCGGGTGAAGTTGAATCTGATCAAGGAGGCGGTGGAAGGGAAACGCGTCGTGGTGGTGGACGATTCGATTGTGCGCGGCACGACCGCTCGCGCGCGCGTGGTGAACTTGCGTGAGGCGGGCGCGAAAGAAGTCCACATGCGGGTGAGTTGCCCGCCACATCGCTTTGCCTGTCATTACGGGATCGATTTCCCCGATCCCGAAAAGCTCATCGCCAACCAGATGCCGATGGACGAAATCTGCAAATACCTCGGAGTAGACAGCCTTGGTTACCTGGATGTGGAAGGAATGGTGCGCGCGACCGGCAAGCCGGTGAACCAGTTTTGCCTGGCCTGTTTCACGGGGAACTATCCCCTCCCTGTCGATCCCGAGCTCGACAAGTACATCATGGAAAAACGCGAAGGCCGATCAAAAGCTCTCGCCGCGGAGGCCGCGCACCCGTTGTTCGCCGATCTAAAATAGGCGTCGCCTTCTTGTCATGTCGAGCGAAGTCGAGACATCTCTTACTTTGTCTTCTGTGCGACGATTATTCTGATTCAAAGAAAGAGATGTCTCGACTTCGCTCGACATGACAAAGAAGAAAAAAGCTTACGCTTTGGCCGGCGTTGACGTGGACCTCGGGAACCTGGTGAAGCGCCGCATTCAGGCCCGCGTGCAAGGGACGCACGGCCCGGAAGTTCTCGG
Source organism: Chthoniobacterales bacterium (assembly GCA_035556975.1). GTDB lineage: Bacteria > Verrucomicrobiota > Verrucomicrobiia > Chthoniobacterales > UBA10450 > AV80. The sequence continues at coordinate 249,480 of DATMEN010000029.1, read as the reverse complement.
CAAAATCGGGGGCTTCGGCGGCCTCTTTGCGCCGAACTTCTCCGGCATGCGCGAGCCTGTGCTCGTCGCCAGCGTGGACGGCGTCGGAACGAAATTGAAGATCGCGTTTGCGCTGGACCGGCACGACACCGTCGGAGCCGACCTGGTGAACCATTGCGTGAACGACATCGCCGTTTTGGGAGCGCGCCCCCTCTTTTTCCTCGATTACATCGGCGCGGAAAAACTGGAGCCGCGCGTTTTCGACCAACTCCTTTCCGGCTTTGCCAGGGCCTGTCGTCAGGCGGGTTGCGCGCTCATCGGAGGAGAAACGGCCCAGATGCCCGGCATGTACCGTAAAGGGGAGTACGACCTCGCTGGTTGCATCGTCGGCGTGGTCGATCGGGCAAAAATGATCGATGGCAGCCAAATCAAACCAGGCGACGCGGTCCTCGGCCTTCCCTCGAACGGTTTGCACACAAATGGTTATTCTCTCGCGCGTCAGATCTTTTTCGAGAAGATGCGGCTGAAGCCGGAGGCGAAGATCGCCGGGGTCAAGCATTCGTTAGGCCTCGAGTTGCTTCGAGTGCACCACAATTATCAGCCGCTGCTCGCGAAAATTCCCACGGGGATGATTCACGGCCTCGCTCATATTACAGGCGGCGGACTGATCGATAACCTGCCGCGGGTCTTGCCGAAGAACTGCGATGCGGCGATCGACACGAAGGGCTGGCCGGTGCCGGCCATCTTCGAAGTGCTGCAACGGGCGGGACGGGTCGATCGCACGGAAATGCATCAAGTTTTCAACATGGGCATCGGCATGGTGGCGATTGTCGCGGCGAAAGATGCGGCGAACGTGGCGCGTCGGCTCAAGGCGAAACAGATTGGGCGCATCGAACGTGGATCGGGAAAGACGCAGTTGATCTGGTAGGCCACCCGCCGCGGCGGACGCCGTTCTCAATTGGCGTTTCGCAGAAACGCCCTACAATTCAAAAATGGAAAAACGGCAGCTCGGGAAGACGGACATGCACGTCTCCGTGCTTGGCTTCGGCGGCTCCGAGATCGGCTACGAAAGCGCCTCCGAAGAGACCGTCGCGCGTTTGTTGAACAGCGCGCTCGATGCCGGGCTGAATGTCATCGACACCGCCGAGTGCTACGAGGGCAGTGAAGAGCTTATCGGAAAAACAGCCGGCCATCGACGGGAGGAGTTTTACCTTTTTACAAAATGCGGTCACCCGCGTGGAATCGGCAGTGAAGATTGGTCGACGCCGTCGCTGATCGAGAGCATCGAGCGCAGCTTGCGGCGTTTAAAGACGGATCGTCTCGATTTGATTCAATTGCACAGCTGCTCGGAAGCGGTCCTGCGCAAAAGAGATGTGATCGCGGCCCTGCAAATGGCGCGAGAGAAGGGTTACACGCGTTACCTTGGATACAGTGGCGATAGTCTCGCGGCAAAATTTGCGGTGGAATGCGGAGCTTTCGATACGTTGCAAACCTCAATCAATATCGCGGACCAGGAACCCCTCGAGCTGACGCTGCCGCTGGCGCGCGAAAAGCAGATGGGCGTCATCGCCAAACGCCCGATTGCCAACGCCGCCTGGAAGGAGCAGCACAAACCAATCGAGTCTTATCATCACGTCTATTGGGACCGGTTGAGCAAACTCCATTACGACTTCATTCGGCAACGCCCGCTGGAGGAATCAGTCGCGCACGCCTTGCGCTTCACGCTCAGCGTTCCAGGCGTCCACACGGCCATCGTAGGCACAGCCAAGCCGGAGCGCTGGCTGCAAAACGCGCGAATGATCGAGGCCGGCCTGCTGAGTCCGAGTGAATTTGAAGCGATCCGCGAACGCTGGGACGATATCCGGCCCAGGACCTGGATCGGCCAGACCTGACGAGCCGAGTTATCGCCGGGATGAAAGGTGCAGCTCCCGGTTGTTCCAGGCATTTTCCTGGAGCGCTTTGAAATCGACCGCGGACAAAGCAAACGCGAGCCCCCCCGCCTGGGAAGGCTCGCGTCGCAAAGTAGAATTAGGAGAGTGAGTCGCCCGCGACTATTTCTTGGCAGCCCTGCGTCTCGCCGCCCATCTCGCCTTCATCGCGTCAGAAAGTTTCTTCCTGCCCGCGGCGGTCAGTCCGCCCTTTTTCTTAGCTGGCGCTTTGGCGGGGCCAGTTCCCTTCCGTTGAGCCCACCGCGCCCTGGCCGCAGCCGCAAGCTTCGCGCGAGTCGCAGCCGACATCGGCCTGCGCTTGCGAGAGCCTCCTTTGCGCGAGGTACCGGAACCGGTACCGGTTGAGCTGCCACCCCCAAAGAGTGAGGACAACCTGCTTTCGAGCGCGTTGATCTGGTTCCTTATTGAAAGAGCTTCCGTTAGTTTTGTTAGAGACAAGTCCATGGGCTCCTAGATAGCTCAGCGAACAATAACTGCAAGCGAAATACTACGGTAACTTAAGGCAGAAAAATATAGTTACTTGATCGGCGTAGAAGAACGATCCAAATAAATACAGGCGCGCGTGCTTTGCTTTGGATATAGTGCGCCAGACTCGGGCGGTTAGCTCAGTGGTAGAGCGGCTGGTTTACACCCAGTAGGTCGGGGGTTCGAAACCCTCACCGCCCATTCCTTTCACCCAACTGCTGCCTATAGTCTGCTAAGCAGTTTGAATTTCCGGCGGCTGCCACAGTTCGATCCGATTTCCTTCCGGATCCATCGCCCAACCGAAATAACCAAACTCCGATTTTTCCGTCCGCTCATCCACCTTCACGCCTTCGCGTCGAAGTTGCGCCAGTAAGGCATCGAGATCGATTACTCGAAAGTTGATCATGAATGGCTTTTCACTCGGGGCGAAATAGCCGGTATCGGCGGCAAACGGCGACCAAACGGTGTGAGCCTCCCGCCGAGGGCCGTCCACTGGAGCCTCATTCTCTCGAAATATGACCCCGCCGAATTCCTGCACATCCAGGCCAAGGTGTTTCCGATACCATTCGCCCAGCTTTTCCGGATCGTTCGCCTTGAAGAAAATTCCACCGATGCCAGTGATGTGTTTCATGGGTTTGAGTCTAAGTTAGCTCGCCGGCGATCGCGACATTCGCAACAAGGTATCAGTAATCAAACTAAGTGGGCGAATCCACCGGCCGCTTATGCCAGGCGGCAAGCACTTCGGCTTCGCGTTCAGGTGACAAGCCGGTCTTTAACTTTGCCTGCCTCTCAGCCGGCTGCGCCTTGAACCACGCCAGCGTCTCGCGCGCGGTTTCAGCCAAAGGGCGGAACGTAAGACCCTTCGCCAGTGCGCGCTGGATGCTGATGCGTCCCATCCCGCCTTCTTCGCCGCGCGGTGGTACCCACACCGGGATGTCCGACCAGGGCGCGACCTTCTGCGTCTCGAGGAAATCGGCGTTGACCCAGGTAAAGTTCGCGCTCGATTTATTCGCCGCCTTGATTCCTTCAAGCATCGCGCCGACCCCGAGCGTTTTCTCCGGCCCGGTGGCGTTGTAAGTGCCGGTCTCACGTCGCTCTACCATCCGGATCGTCCATTCGGCCAGATCGCGTCCATCGATGAATTGCACCGGATCGGTTGGATCGCCCGGCGCCAGCACTTCGCCACCGCGATCGATGCGAACCGGCCAATAGGTGAAGCGGTCGGTCTCATCGCGCGGTCCTACAATCAATCCAGGCCGAATGATCAGCGTCTGTTTTGGAAACCACTTTTCCGCCTCTTGTTCCGAGAGCGCCTTGAGCGGTCCATAGAGCATAAACTTCGAAGCGATGATGCTCTCGCGCGATTCTTTCATGGCGTCCGCGCCGTTGTATTTCGCGAGCGGCGCGCTCTCGTCCGTGCCGGGCTTGCTGCTGTCCGCGTAAACGGAAATCGTGGAGATGAAGACGTATCGATCGACATTGCCCTTGAGGATCTGGGCCGCGTCGCGCACCCACACGGGCACCGAAGTTGGGTTGTCGATGACGACATCCCATTTCCTGCCTTTCAGCGCATCGAGCTGGCCATTGCGATCTCCGATTAGTTGTTCGACTTCCTTGGGCAATTCGCCCGGATGCGTCTTACCTCGATTGAAAACGGTGACCTTATGTCCGCGTTCGAGCGCGTAGCGGACTTGAAACGGGCCAGTAAACCCCGTGCCACCCAGAATCAGGAGACGCAGCGGCTTCGTGGTCTTTTCTTCCGCGCGCACGCTCAGCGGAAATCCCAACCCTAAGGCTCCGCCGGCGGCAGCCGAGAGCTTGATGAATTTTCTTCTCGTAGTGGATATCATGGAAAGCTTGAGCATGATCGCCGTTTTCCTGAAGCGCAACTACGACGCGGATGAAACTGCCAGGCTACCGGGCTTTATGGTTGACGAGCTTGGCCTTGGCGCGCTGGAATCATCGACATGGCAAATCTCACTGGCGGATTGCTCAGCGGTTTGATCTTTGGCCTGGTCACCGTGGCTCTGATGCTCCCAATGCAATTTCCGGATAAGACTACGGCATTGCTGGCAGCGTTTGTCAGTCGGTTCGGAATCGGACTGGTGATCGGGTGCGTCGAGTTGCCCTGGCCAGGTTGGATCGTCGGAGTCGTTTTCGGGTTGGTGCTGAGCGTGCCCAGCGCATTGATCACGAAGGCTTACGCCCCGATTCTCATCATCGGAACGGTGGGTGGTTTGGTTATCGGAGGCATCCTGCACGGATGGAAGTAATGGCCGCATCCCTGCGCGCAACTATGACCTTCGCGCTCTTGGCGCTCCTAACTGGATGCGGCGGCACCGACCGTCGTCATTCCATAAATCCCGCGGGCACGACATCGGTGCCGCCGTACCTCGACCTTCGTTCGAAAATTTCCCCGGGAACGCTTCATTTCCCGGTCGGGCGTTACGTTCTCGATTCTGAGGACGGCAACGGCTACTACTATCGGGCGCCGCGAAAAATCGTCCAACGTTCCTTCGCCGGTGGTTACCCCCGCGACGGCGGCATCTTTGTCTCAAAACGGGACCAGAAAAAATTGCGCGGCTACGTGATCATGCCCGGAGGCCTGACTCACGTCGGCAATTTATCGCGGGCCGACTATGAGTTCCGCTATTGACGCTCTGATGGGACAGAACGAGGCAAAGCAAAGACAGGGGATGGTTGAGGTAGGCGCGAAGTTGTGGCACCAAAGCGCAGAAAGGGTTGGCAGTTCCGTCATTGTGCCGTCTATGCGACTCCGGATGACAACCACAGCTATAACGCCGGAAGCACCCGCCCGCTCACTTCGCCGAAGCCAACCCGATATCCGTCCCCCTGGGCCCAGCCCGTGATCGTCAGGAGATCGCCATCTTCCAGCCATTTCCGCGTTTCGCCATTCGGCAGGGTCAAGGGGTTGGCGCCGCGCCAGGTTAGCTCGAGCATGCAGCCGCGCGATCCCTCCGAAGGCCCGCTGATTGTTCCGCTCGCCAGCAAATCACCGGGTTGAAGGTTGCAACCGTTCACCGTGTGATGCGCGAGTTGCTGCGCGATGCTCCAGTAGAGATTTTGAAAATTTGTCCGCGTGATGACGTGAGGCGAATCCATGGAAGCGGTTTGCAGACGAGCTTCGAGTTGGATGTCGTAGGTGAAATCTTGCCCGGCCCTCAAATACGGCAAGGGCTCGGGATCCTGAGGCGGAAGCGGCTTTCGAAACTCTTCGAGCGCATCGAGCGTCACGACCCACGGCGAGATGCTGGTGCAAAAATTCTTCGCCAGGAACGGACCCAGCGGCTGATATTCCCAGGCCTGCACGTCTCGCGCGCTCCAGTCATTCATCAAAACCAGACCAAAAATGTGCTCCGTCGCGCGCTCGACCGGCACCGGATCGCCCAGCGCGTTGCCCGGCCCGATGAAAAACGCCGCTTCAAGCTCATAGTCAAAACTGCGGCTCGGTCCGAAGATCGGCGCAGGCGCACTCGCCACGGCGGAGCCCGTCCCGGGCAGAGGCGGGTCCGGCGGCTTGGTCTGGCCGTGGGGGCGCCGCACCTCCGCTCCGCTCGCGACAATGGAACTCGCGCGCCCGTGATACGCGACCGGGAGCCACTTCCAATTCGGCATGAGCGCGTTTTCGGGACCGCGCAGCATGGTGCCGACGTTGTGCGCGTGATGATAGGAGGAGTAAAAATCCGTGTAATCGCCAATGCGCGCCGGAAGAAGCATCGTCACATCTTTTTGGGCATGGAAGAGGCGCTCGCGCAGGGCCGCGTCATCGCGCAAAGCAGGAGTTTCGGCCGCGAGCAGATGTTGAATCACTTCCCGCGCCTTGCGCCAGGCAGGCCGGCCGAGCGCAAAAAATGCGTTCAGCGCGCTCTCCAAGAAAACAGGCCGACCTTGAAACTCCGCCGATTGGAAATGACCAAGCTCTTCGAGAACCGACAAGTCGAGGACGAACTCGCCGATGGCGACTCCCACTCGCGGCTCGCCCCGCGCCGGTCTGAATATTCCAAAGGGAAGATTCTGAATCGGGAAATGCGAATCGGGTGGAACGTCGATGAAGGATTTGAGCGCGGCCGGCATCGGCTAAAGCCATCGCACAAAAAACGCAGTGCGTTCAAACTAAAACGATCTGTAGGGGCGACTGGAAACATTTCCATGCGGTTCAAATGCGCTGACGCGTCGGAGTGGCGTTGGTGGATCGAGCGCTCCGCGCTCGATGACAAGAATGCCGGCGAAGCCGGGAAACAATAAACATCGCGCGACGGAGCGCACGATCCACCTTGGGCGCCCCCTTCGTGCAAAAAATGTTGGTAGGGCGACGCTCCGCGGAGCCGTCGACGTTCGGCTCGACGGAGTCTCGCCCTACCGAAAATCCGGCGTAGCTTCGTTCTAGAGAGGCATGAGGCTCTAAAAAAGATTCAGGGCGCGCAGATCTTCGCGCGGTTCATCGAAGCTGCAACTTCCGAACGAAGTCACCAAGCGCCGGCGCGCTTTGATTCGATCGATCGCGATGGTCCATTCGCGCCAGGCAAACAGACCATCCTCGAAGGAAAACGAACCGGGGTCTTCATCGTCCAGCATTTCCGCCCCTTGTTCCGCCTCCCATCCGTGCTCGGCCGCGAGGACGCCGGCGCCGAGCACATTTAGAAATCCGTGCATTTTCGTCTGCACGCTCGCATGAAATTGCCGGACCGGATGATGCAGCCCGGCGGTAAACTTGATCGGCACGTGATGTTTTGCCGCCGCGACGAGCGCGGCAGCGATCTCGTCCGAGGATGGAAAAGCGTCCGCCGTGACACCGCCGGTCCGCAGTTTGTAGCCAAAGTGGTGCGCGGGCGCCTGGTTGTGCTCCGCGATCAATTTGATCGTGCGCTCGGCCGCATCCGCCGGCGCTTCCCAAAACGCGTTCAGCTTCAAGTCATCGATAATCGCATGCGCTTCTTTGAGAAGCTCGGCGCCAAAATCGGCCGGCAGCGGCATCTCCAGCTGGTTGATGGAAGCCGCCGCACCGTGCCGCGCCAGGAACAAACCGATCGCAGCGCGCGTTGACGTGAGGCACTCCAGAAAGGCCGTCGCGGAGTCCGTCTTGCTTCCGAGCGCGGAAATACGCAACGGATGTTCCCGATTAAACTGCGCCACGCTTTCAGAGGCGGCATCGAATTGCGCGACGGGCAAAATGAATGCGCCGAGCATCCAGGAATCCGCTGTGGAAACATAGCCTGCGTGATTCCGCAACGCCGGTTCGAGAGCAAGACTCGCCGGCGGGAAAAGCCCGGCGTAATCAATTGAGCGCTCGAGCAGAGCGCGGAGAGGAGCGGCAGCGGCCATAAGCTGAACTCAACGTTGCGATGCCATCTTTCGTCAACCTCTCTTCACGCGCTCCAGGCTTCGCCATGTTGGGGAAGATCGTCCGTGATCGTGTCCCACGGCGCGCGCGCCTCGACATAAGTGTGAAATTGCGGCCGGATCCCAGGATCATCGTCGAACGCCCCCATGCGGATCGACACTTCCCCACCATCCGGCCATTCGCCGCCAAACAAGCTGGAGCCGCACCTGCGGCAAAAGGCCTTCACGGCCCCCTCGCCTTTCCCGTAAACGCGGATCAATTCCTCGCCTTGGATGAGATGGAACTGTCCTTTCCGCACGCGCGCCTGCGTGCAAACCGCAGTTCCCGAATGCTTGCGACAACGATCGCAGTGGCAATGGCTTGCCCGGATAAAAGGCGGTTCGACTTCGAAACGCACTCCGCCGCAAAGGCAACTGCCGCGAATCACTTTCGTCATACCACACCCTTCGCACGCCCCCGACGCGAGGGGAATCCAGAAGAGCCTGAGTCATCCTGCCAAGATTTAGCTTGTCGTTCGCGCTGCGCTGCAGCTTACTCCCGGCGCAGTTCCGATCCGCAATGGTTGCGGCTCCAAAACACCGGACCTCATCTATGAAAATCAAACTCCTCTTGGCCGCTCTGGTCATTGCACCACTTTGTGCCACATCCATTCACGCGGGCACGCCCGCGCAGGACAAAGACTTTGTCGATAAATACAAGGCCGCCTTCGAAAAGGGGGACAAAGCCACGCTCGAATCGTTTCTTTACATCAAAGACGCGAACCCGATGGCGCTCGAGTTCTACAAGATGATGCAGACGGAAGGAGCCGGCAGCGGGAAAATCTCCAAGATCGAGCTCGTCGATCTGACCCCGGACGACGTGAAAAAAGCGTCGGAAGTCCAAACGGGACCGGACGGAAGCAAAGCCAAGCTCCCGCTCACGCCGACGAAGAAATTGAAGATCTCCATCGAAACCAAAGACGCCAACGGCAGCTCGACCAGCTCGAGCGAAAGCTTCATCGCGGAGAAGGATGGGAAGTATGTCATCCCGGTGCCGGCGAATGTGAAGTAGCGCGAGTCTCGTGCGGGTGCTCGCCTGTGGCGGGTTGTGAATGGTGATCAGTGAATCGTGAATGGAGAGTTCCCTTCACCGATTACTATTCACTATTCCCCCCTCCGCCGTCGCGGCGACGATCAGGCATACTTCGCGGCCAGCCTGACGACCGTATTGATGTTACGCCAGGTTGCGCGGACGTTGAGCACCTTCTCGAAACGCGCGTAAGAAAACTTCGAGCCGCTCTGCTTCGTTTTGCACAGCCAGTAGACTTCGCGGCCTTGCACGTGGAAGTCGTCTATCTCCGTCTTCAATGCCACCAATGCCTTTTCGGCCTCGGCGCTCACTGAATCGGCCAGGAACGCAACGTTAAGCGCCGCGGCGGAGCCGAGCTGCGATTCATTGAATGGCTTGTATTGAGCGATGGCTGCCACCTCGGGAATCGTGCGGAGGAATGTTTTGACCTCGTAGCCCAGCGAGCGCAGCAACTGGTCTTCAATCTTCTTCTGGAGCGCCCCGACGTCCTTGGAAGATGAGGCGAAGATCACGTTTCCGCTGGCAATGAAAGTCTCGACTTCCTGGAAGGAAAGACTTTCAAACAGCCCGCGCAGTTCTGCCATGGTCACGATGTGACCGCCGACGTTGATTGCCCGGAGAAAGGCAATAAGTCTCGGCATTGCTCTATTTCATGCTGCGGAGCCGAACTTCCGCATCGAGACCAGCAGGACGCCGGCAGCCCCAATGGCCGGACCGAGCAAGTGCATCCAGTTAGGGAGCTTGGCCAGCTGCATTGCCTCCGTCTTCGAGACTTCACCTGCACGGATGTTTAAGCCCCCGCTATCGCGCATGGCCGGGATGCAAAGGAGGATGCCGGCAACGAAAATCACGAACGCGAGCACCTGGCAGGTCCGTTGAGTCCGGCCGATGGCGGCTGAGACCACGCCCGCCAGGATTCCACCGCAAAAGAAAACCGCCCCGTAGATCACCAGCCAGAGGGTCGACACCTCATAACTGTCGGGCTGAAAAACTCGCTCCGGACCCAGGGCGAGGTAAGCGCCGGTAAACACAGCAAAGAAAAAGAGCGACATCACGCCGTAACCGGCAATCACTCCGAGAATTAATCGCAGCATTTAGATCCCGTTTTCGAAACCCCTGAGGAGGGACTTATGCCGCCGGAAGTTTTTTCATCCGGGCACCGAGAAGGACACCGACCGCGCCCAGGACCGGATTAAGCAAACACAGCCAGAGCGGTGTCTGCGCCATTTGCAGCGCCTGAAGATTTGGAACATCTCCAGAGCGGGTGTCCGGCCGCTCCTTCATTGTTGTCACGATGGCAGAGAGCAGACCAAGGGCGAGGACGATTCCCGCAAACACTTTACAGACTCCCATGCTCTTACTGATAGCCGCGCAGATCAATCCGCCGACTATCCCGCCGATGAGGCTCAGCACGACCATGAGCACCATCCAAAGCATGGAGACATCGTAACTTTCGGGTTCAAAGACGCGGTCGACGCCCAGGGCAAGATAGGCACAGGTAAAGGCAGCGAAGGAAAAAATCATCATCGCGATGAAACCAACGACCACGGCAAGAATAGATTTTAGCATTTTGGATCTCCTTTGTTCGGAAAGGCGCGAGGATAGACAGCTGCGACCCGCGAGGCGACGAAAATCTTCGGCTCAGGGCGCTCCTACGCCATTCGCTGAAAATCGAAGCACACCATAGTTTCGGGGGTTTTTCCCGACGACACGATTCTTCGCGTGTCTGGTTATCTACTTCGCTGGCGTAGCCGAATAGCTTTGCAAGAGCTGGAGCGCGTTCTTGGTCTGATCGACCGCGGCACCCCACAGGAAGAGCGACACGTAATCCTGGACCGAACCGAAGGAAGGGTTTTTGAAATAGATTGTGGAGAGTCCCGTTATTATTGCAACGATGCCTGCGAGGATGAATGAGATGACCTCGACACGCTCAAGCCCTTCCTTCCACGCAAAATCCTTGGACTCCACGATCGGCAATCCGGGTTCCAAATCGACTTTTTTCGTATCGTCGTCTCTGCGTGTGATCTCGACCGTCACTTTGAGCGTGCCCTTGCCCTCCGCGTATTCAACAATATTGGGTCCGGCCGACCTGGCAGCGGACCTTCCCAGCACCTTGGGTTTCTTCGTCTGGGATGCTGGCGTTTCGACCACATCGGATGGTTGCGATCCGGGCACGGGCGTTTCAATCACTTTGGGTCCCTCCGATGTGGCGGTGGACGTTCCTTCGCCACGCTTAAAGGACCAGCAGTACTTGAGGCCTCGCTCCACCAGATAGGTGCGATCGAGACTCGGATCACCGGTGGTGAATTCGAAAACAAGAGGGCGAAAGGCTTGGAGCGGCTCCGGCCCCTGCGAGGCCGGCGCCCGAATGTGCGCCCGATTATCTTCGCATCGAACCTTCAACTGTTCCCACGCCAGGTCATCGGCCAGGTTAAAGAGATCTTGCAGCGGCTCATGCGGATTCTTTTTTTGAAACTCGACGAGTTCTTTGAAGTCGTCAGTCCTGTGACGACCCCAGAGGATCTTAAGCCGCGCATAATCACGCTCGACCTCCATTTTTTCCTGCAACTCCGCCGGAACGTCTTTGATCGCCTTGGCCACGCGATCCACCAACTTCTGGAGAACTGGCTGATATTCTGCCGGCCTAATGTCTGGAATGCGGACGTCTTCCAAGAGGTGCTTGATGCAAAAGGAAAGATCGGCCCAATAGAGATTGTCGCGTTTTCCCTCGTCGAACCAGCCGCGCAACTCTGCCAGCTTTATCTTGAACTCGGTCGCTTTCTGTTCATCGAGGGCACGCGGGTCGAGGGCGCAAATCGTCCGTTCGAGCGCGCCTTGGGCACGCTTTCGCATCAATTCAGGCAGCGCTTCCACCGCATCGCGCAGTTTCCGGACACCATCGAGCAATTCGACGACCTGGGCGGCCTTGTTGACGCGTTCATCGATCACGTCGAGTCCGGAAAGCCACAAGCGGCTACTGCGTTCTTTGCTCTGAAGCAGCACCGAACGGACCCAGACGACCGGCAAGACCGGAGGCTCGGCGCGAAGCCAGTCATGATCGACATCGTTGATCTTTTTGACTAAAGCGTACCTGTTTCGCAGAAGAGTAATCACTTTCGTAGTTACAAACGAAACGCCCAGCGCGAGAAGTAATACGAGCACGGCCCACCAGATCGAATGACGGACGCGCAAGACAAAAGCCAGCTTCTGCGCATCGTCGGCCGAGGAGTTCACGGCGGTGAAACGCAGGGTGCCGTTGTACTCTCCGGCCTGCAGATCCTGGAAAACGACGCCGATGGTAGCCTGACGACCCGCGGCCACCGTTCGTCCCATCGGCTTCGCGGGACTGGCCGTTAAATCTGCATTCTGGCCATTAAATTTGAAGTCAACATTTCTGCCCAGATCAAATCCCTCGCCGGGGGCTTTGGCGACTTGCTCCAGCCGCGCGGTGACACCCTTAAGATCCCACTGACCGGTCTTATCGCGGACGCGGACGGTAAATTCAGGATTTCTGCCGGAGCTCCATCCCCAAAAGGGTTGCGTGACATCGGCTGTCAGCGATTGGCGATCGAGCACGAGAACGGCCGGCTGGTAGTTGGCCGCCCGGGTCAGCTCGATCGGCCAGGATTTCGACTCCCCTCCTCTTGGAGCGACAATTAGCGAACCGGTGTACTTACCAGCTGTCGGCAAATTGACCTCGACCAGGCGCAGTCGAAACACCGATTTTTCGATCTTGACCCCGGCGTGCTCGCTCTGTGGGTTTTCGCTGAATCCTGGGATAACGAGTTTTATCGCGACCGAGTTACCCTCTTCGCCGATAAACGGCAAAAGATGGAAGTCGACGGGCGTAGGGGCCTTCGATTGGATTAGTGAAAACTCCACCTGCCTGCTCGGCGGAACCGTCAATGTGATTTTCTTGCCTTGCGCCTCGACATCGAGGGCGAACGTAGGCCCCTCTGCGGCCCCATCACTCGCGCTCAATAACAAGACGCTCCAGACCCCACCGAGGAGGAGAAGTTTGTGTTTCATCGTGAGGGTCAAGCAACTGTGCTGCTTGCAAAGAAGAGCCCGTTTTATCCGCTCAGAACCAATTTGTCGACTGACAAAACGCTCGCTGATTGATGCGGAAGAATTAATGCCGCATGATAAATCGTTGATGGATCCGTATGCCAAGCCTAACGAGCGAAAGATCGGCGCGAAACGGCCGAGGATTTCGCATTTGCCCAGCGCAATTGAAACTCGGACGCGCCAGCAGCGGCAGGCGGAGAAACAAGCCGTAGCCGCGGAGCGGCGGGCGATCAAGAAGTCAGCGCGCCGGGATCTAAAAAGAGAAATGGAAGAGGAAATTTCGAAACTCGAAACCCGAAATCCGAAACAATGACCGAATAGCCAAGGAAGGAATGATCACAACAAATCACTCACTCTTTCGCACGATCGCACCGAAAATGTTCATCAGTTCCTGGGCCTCCTGCACAAGAGTGTCTCGCTCGACAGCCGTCTTTTCTGTCGCTTCAAGCAACCGCAACCAGTAACGGCTCTCCTGCCTCTTTGCGGCAAGTCTTAATCCGAAGAACGAAATCTTTCTTACTCCACGATTCGTTGGCTTCGATGTAGTTCGCACCAATCGATCCTGACGATCTAACCAGTTGCCGCGCATCTTCAATGTTGCCAATGGTTTTGGCCAACGTCTTTATGAAGGCGCGGTAATGTTTGGCAAACGCGTACGTGCGGTCCTCGAGATCAAACCGTTTCGGATTTTCGTCCTGGGGGCATTCTGATTTGTTTCGCATTTCGGGCTTCGGATTTCGAGTTTTTTAACGCCAGTGCATCTGGGGCTCAGTTCCTGCTTTTCACCACTCGAATGAGCACCTGCCTACCGAACCATGATGTCGGGGACGATATCACCAACGACAGCCTGGTTCACAGGATGCGGCAGTCAGTTAAGATCAACTATCCCAGGCTGTTCGAAACCGCGCAAAAGCATTGGGAACGCCAGTTCGCCGGAAAAGACCCGAGCGATGCCTGCGTGAGCGTGCGCGTCACTTCAAGCGATTCGCCCAAGCGTTCCGTGCCCTGCGCGGGGGTTCGCCGGCGGCGTGGCCGTTTGCTGGCGTAAGGATTCCAGTAAAGGATGTAGAGGCGCTTGTGCCAAGCGCCTAACCAATAGAACAAGCGCTTGGCACAAGCGCCTCTACATTTGGCCGGAGGCCGGCTCGCGGCCGAAAATTCACCGCAGGCGATTGTACTTCTTCAAGAGCGCGCGCACGCGGTCGTGCGGGAGGGCGTCCACGCGATGATTGTCGCGGCCCGTCATGCCCTGATTCGCGACCAGCGCGTTGATGATGGCTTCCTCGACTGCTTGGACAGTCGCGGTAAAAATCGGGTCCATGCGGTCGTTGGGCACGGTCGTAACAGAATGAGTCGGCTGGGCGGGATCGGCCGCGCGTGGGTTGGCCGTTGAAAAGGCGACGAAGAGATCGCCCGAGCCATTTCCCGAAACACTGCCGGTGCGCGCGAGTCCCATGCTGGCGCGGCGCGCGAGCCGTTTCAACTGATGCGGCAGGAGCGGCGCATCGGTCGCGATGACGATAATGATCGAGCCGGCTTCCTGCTTGAAGACGGCGTTTTCCGTAATCTCCTGGCCGGCAGGAACGCCCGCGATCATCAGTTCCGCTCGACGGCCGCAGTTGGCTTGCACGAGCGCGCCGATGACATAACCGCCGTTTTTCTTGTCGAGCACGCGCGACGCCGTTCCCGTTCCACCTTTGAATTCGAAGCAGATCATGCCGGTCCCGCCACCGATACTTCCTTCGGCAATCGGACCTGCCTTGGCGGTGTTGAGAGCGTTCACGACGTGCTCGGGCTTGATGTGAAAACCATTGATGTCATTGAGGTAGCCATCCCAGGTTTCGGCGACGACCGGCAGACTCCAGGAGAAGCCCGTCGGATCGGGTCCCGCTTGCGCGACCCGCCAGGCAATGGTCGCATCGCGAACGACGCCGACACTGTGGGTATTGGTGATCATGACGGGCCCCTCGAGGAAACCGCTTTCCTCAATCCACGCGGCCCCCGTCATTTCGCCGTTCCCGTTCAGACTGAAATACCCGGCATAAACGGGATCGTCGAAAGAGCTGCGGCCACGCGGGAGGATGGCCGTGACACCCGTCCGGACCGGCCCTTTGCCGACCTCGAGCTTTCCTTCGCCGCTGATGAGCGTGGTGGAGCCGACCTCCACCCCCAGGACGTCGGTAATGGCGTTGAGCTTGCCGGGCGTGCCGTCGAACGGGATGCCAAGAGCGCGGGCGCGGATGGGTTGAGGCGCGGGCGTCGGTGAAGCCCGCGGCTCGCGGGCTTGGAGAAGCGGAAGGAACAGCAGAAGCGCAAGGGAGATCAGGCGCGGCGAGGTGGCATTCATGGCGGAGAAGGAACCCTCCTCCGCAAAGCTACGGCGGGCAAGCTGACCAACGGCGTCGAACGAAAGAAGGGCGTCGCGGCAAACCAAGGAGGGGCGGTTTGAAACCGCCCACCACCTTAAATCGGCGGTTTCAAGCCGCCGCTCCTTGGATTTCTGTTTTCGCTGGCGATTGGGCGGACTAGATTCGGGATGTGAGCTATCAGGTTTTTGCCCGGAAATATCGTCCGCAGACTTTCGACGATCTGGTCGGGCAGGCGCACGTGACGCGCACGCTCAAGAACGCTGTCGAGCAAAACCGGCTGGCGCACGCCTACCTCTTTGTCGGGCCGCGCGGGATTGGCAAAACGTCGACGGCGCGAATTCTCGCGAAAGCCCTCAACTGCGTGAACGGCCCGACCATCACGCCCTGCGGGGTTTGCGATAGCTGCAAGGAAATCACGGCGGGCAATAGCCTCGATGTGCTGGAGATCGACGGCGCGAGCAACAACGGCGTCGAACAGGTGCGGGAGCTGCGCGATAACGTGCGTTACGCGCCGAGCAAAGGGCATTTCAAAATCTACATCATCGACGAAGTGCACATGCTCACTTCGGCCGCGTTCAACGCGCTCCTCAAGACGCTCGAAGAACCGCCGCCTCACGTGAAGTTCATCTTCGCCACGACCGAGCCGCAGAAGGTCTTGCCGACCATCCTGAGCCGCTGCCAGCGCTTCGATCTCCACCGCATCCCGGCAAACCTGATCGCGAAACATCTGCAATTCATCGCGGACAAGGAGAAGATCACGCTCGATCCAGCCGCGGCGCACGCCATCGCGAAAGGCGCGGACGGCGGATTGCGCGATGCCGAATCGATGCTCGATCAACTGGTGGCGTTTTGCGGCGAAAAGATCGCGGAGCCGGATGTCCTGAACGTTTTTGGGTTCACGAGCGAACAGACGGTCTCCAATTTCACCGGCAAGATTCTGCGGGGCGAGACGCCGGAAGCGCTCGAGCTGCTTCACGCCGAGGCGGAGAACGGCAAGGACATGATGAAGTTGATGTCCGACCTGATCTCGTATTTGCGCGATTTGCTCGTTTGCAAAGTGAAACCGGACGCGCTCGTGGATGACTTGAACCCGGAGCTGCAAAAATCGCTCGAAGCCCAGGCCGCGATCATTGAAACGGACCGGCTGCTGGAGTTGATCGATCAATTTGCCGCCGCGGAAGGACGAATGAAATGGGCGCCGAATAAACGGTTGCATTTCGAAGTGGCCGTGATCAAAGCAATTCAAACCTTGAGCCAGGTCACGCTGAACGAAGTGATCGAGAACCTGGCTGCCCTGCGCGACGGGAAATCACCGGCGCCGCGGCCGGAGGAACGCTCTTCCGCGCGGCCGGCGGCGCCGCCCCCTCCAAAAGCCGAAGCTCCACGGGTCGCCGAGCAGGCGCAAGCCTATCAGCCGAAGTCGCCAGGTGAAGATCGAGCGGTTTCGCCGGCGGTGGAACCCCAGATTGTCGATCATGAAGCAGTCTGGCAAAAAGCGATCGAACAAATCCGCGTCCGCCGCCCGCTCATCCGCGGATGGGTGCAATCGGCCAGGGCTTTGGGAATCGAGGGCCGTTTCTTCCTGCTCGGGTTTCCGCCCGAGCAAAAGATGGCGATGGAATCAGTCGCCAGCCCGCGGACGCGCGATTTTCTCGAAGCCCTGCTCAGGAAGATCAGCGGCCAGGATTGGAAAATCAAATTTACCCTCAAGGAAGGTTTGCCCGTGACGACCGTCGCGGAGCCGGCGCCGGCGCTGGACGAGTCGCCGGCCAGAAAACAGGGGGACTCGCAAGCGATGTTCAAGGATGATCCGCTCATCCGGGAAGCACTGGAAATTTTCAAAGGCGAAATAAAAACCGTGAGCGATTGACTCCGAAAGCTTTCGCGAGGAGACCCCGTTTATGAATCTGAACAAGTTAATGAAGCAGGCCCAGAAGATGCAGGAGCAGATGGCCAAGACGCAGGCCGAGCTCGAAGACAAAACGGTCGAAGTGCAGGCGGCCGGGGGAAAGATCACCGTCGTGGCGAACGGCTCGGGCGATGTGATTTCAATCAAGATCGCGAAAGAGATTGTCGACCCCGAAGACGTGGAGTTTCTCGAAGAAGCGGTCCTGAGCGGCGTGAAGCAAGCGATCGCGGAAGGCAAGGAACTCGCGCAGTCCGAGATGACAAAAATCACCGGCGGGCTGGGCGTGACGGGCCTGGGGCTGTAGGGCAACCGTCATCTCGAGCAAAGCGCCAGCGAAGTCGAGAGACCCCGTTGAACGCCGCTCGACTTACAACGGGGTTCCTCGACTTCGCTTCGCTCGCTCGGAATGACTACGTTGATAGTCGCCACGGACGCGCTCGATGTTTCTCAAAAACGCACACTTCGCGAATCCCCAACGTTTCCATTTTTTCGGCGAGCCGGTCGTAGTTCTCGCCGAGTTGCACATGGGAATGCGCATCGGAAGCAGTCGTAAACTGAATCCCCTTTGCCATCGCCAGTTGAATGATTTCGTCGGACGGATACAGCTCGTTCACGGGTTTGCGCCAGCCGGCGGTCGAGAGCTCGAGGCAAAGGCCCCGCGCGGCAATGAAATCGAGCGTCTCGGCGACCAGAGCTTCGATCGGCGCTTTCGGCCGGTGGCCGTGTATTTTGATGAGATCGAGGTGCGCGAGGCAATCGACCAGGCCGGTCGCCGCGACCCCGCGGACGCGCCGGAAATAATCGGCGTAGATCTGATCGATGTCGCGGCCAGCGAATTGTTCGGCGCCGGCGGGGACGCTGTCGAACATCTGGTCGTCGCGCTCGAGGTAATGCACCGATCCGAGGACGAAATCGAGCTTGTCCCAATGCTCCTCCACCCATTTGCGCCCCGCGGCTGAGGTTTCCGGATCGTTATCCAGCTCGAGGCCCGCGCGAATCCTCATGTCGGGATTAGCCGCGCGCAGCTTTTCGATTTCATCAAAATCGATCCCTTCGTGGTAGCGATCGTGATCGGTAAAAGCGATGTCGGTCAGCCCGCTATTCCGGGCGCGATCGACCCAGGGCTGGAGAAGTTCCTGAGTGTAAGGCTGGATCCGATGGCCCTGCGGATGCGAATGGTAATCGGAGAAGAGCTTCAAAGTGAATGGTGATCCGTGAATAGTGACTGGTGATCAACCATGAGCAGGGCGGCGCGTGCTCACCATTCACTGATCACTATTCACAGTTCACTTTCTTCCCTACGGCGCGGTCAGAAATTTTTGCCGGATGCGCAGCTCGGGATATTGCGGAAACAAGACTTCGACGATGAAAACCTTGTTCGGCGTCAGCTCGCGCGTGGCGATTGTTTCCGGGTAATAAATCCGCTCTCCGGGATTGATCAGGACCGAACTTGCTTTCGCCTCAAAGGCATGATTCTCCGACCAGGTGGTCAAGACCGCGTCGGAGGAGTTCTTCAGGAGGATTTCAATTCGCTGATCGGTAGGAAAATCGAGCGCGACAGCGCGTTTCGAGACGTTGGTCAGCGTGATCTTGACCTCGAGCTGCCGGACCTCGGACAGCTTGACCGGCTGCGCTGAGAGTTTCAAATCGAGGACCAGACCGCGGAGCCGCGCGTCCTTGTAATTCGGGACGGGGCTGGATTTAAACGGATGGAGCATCCGGGTGAACCAGCCACCGCGCTTCTGGGGTGTGGGCTGCGGCGCCTCCTCTTCGGCCGCGACGGGGCCGGCGAGCGCGAGGAAAAGGAGGGCCAGGGCGATGGTGCGGCTCATGGGCGGCAGCTAATCAGCAAACGTTGCAAATCCTGTCAAACCCTTTATCAATCCGCCATGCGAACCATCGCCGCCTCCGCCATCGTGGGCCCTCCGACACCGAGCGCAAATTGATCGACGCATGGCCAAGGGTAAATTCTACATCGCATCCGGCCTTAGCTGCAATAAGATCGAGCGGGGCGGAAACACTGGCCGCGGTGCCGGCCCGAGGAAAGAAACGGCAAGGCGACACCGGATAGCGCGTTTTGCGGTTGTCTTGCTCGTCAGTTTTCCCGCCCTGGCGCAAAGCCAGTACGAGCCATTGAACCTGGCGCTCCCAACCGACAACGATGCGATTTATCGTGGCGACGGCCCCGCTTTTTACCAATACATCGAGCGCGACTGGAAGGGAGTCAGGTCGACGCCCTGGGAGGGCGGGCAGTATGGGTTGGTGCGCAACCCGACCGAGACGCCGGCTGGAATCGTTTACACTCGCTTCCATGAAGGGATCGACATTCGGCCGCTGGAGCGCGACGCGCGGGGCGAACCGCTCGATCCGGTGCGTGCGATCGCGGCCGGCCTGGTCGTGCACACGAACCTGGTGCCCAGTTTTTCCAATTACGGCAACTATGTCGTGGTGGAACACCGCTGGGAGGGCTGCAGCTATTACAGCCTCTACGCGCACCTCAGCTCGATCCAGGTGCAGGTCGGACAACGCGTGGCGCGACGCGACCAGCTGGGCGTGATGGGGCACACCGGTTCGGGATTGAACCAGGCGCGGGCGCATTTGCATCTCGAGCTGAACCTGATGTTGAGCCGGAAGTTCGAATTGTGGCACGACCACTTCGTCAAGACGGACCCAAACCGGCAGGGCCCTTACAACGGAATCAACCTGGCTGGCCTGGACATCGCGCGGCTTTATCTCGCCTTGCAGAAGCGGCCGTCGCTCACGATTCCGGAATTTCTGGCCGAAGAAGAGACGTTTTATCGGGTCCTCCTTCCTGCTTCGAAGAACTTCGATCTCGCCCGGTTTTATCCGTGGATGATCGCGAGGAAAATGGAGGAACAACCGGCGTCCTGGGAGGTCTCATTCAACCGCGTGGGCGTCCCGGTAAAGATCACGCCGAGCGCGAAACAGGTTGGCGGAGCGGAAGTTTCCTATCTCAAGGAGAGCGGAGTTAATGCGAGTGAGTTGACGCGCGGCCAGATTGCGGGACGAGGCGCGGGCGCGCATCTCACCAAGAAAGGGAAGCAATTCATGCGGCTTCTGATTTATCCCGATTAACTCGGAGGGACGTGCTTCCGCACGTCCACAAATATTTAAATCACGCGCAGTCTGAAGAATGGGACGTGCGGAAGCACGTCCCTCCGAGCGGGGAATCACCGGCGAGAACGCTCTATGCTTCTAGAGGCCCGGACGCGATGACGAAGATCACGCGAAGAAAATTTCTCGGCCTGACCGCGCTGGCCCTGCCAGCCGCGCTCGGCGTCGATGCGCGCCTGATCGAGCCGACCTCGCTGCGCGTGACGAAATTCAACCTGGCCGGCGGAGGCGATTGTCGCTTCGTCCATTTCACCGATTTCCACTACAAAGGCGACGTGAACTACGCCGGCGAAGTGGTTCGCACCATCAATGAGCTAACGCCCGAATTCGTTTGTTTCACCGGCGATCTGGTCGAAGACGCGCGGTTCGCGACAGAGGCCCTCGGTTTCATTCAACAAATCAGGGCGCCGGTCTACGGCTCGCCTGGAAATCACGATTACTGGAGCGGCGTTTCGTTTCCGGAATTCGAGCGGGCCTTCGCGGCGACCGGCGGCGCCTGGCTGGTCGACCGCACCATCGTCCTTCCGAAACACGATCTCGAGCTGGTAGGAATGGCGCTGCGAGGCATTCATGCTTTCAACCCGCCGCGCGCCGGCCGGCAGATTTTGTTGATGCACTACCCGGCCATGGCGAACTCACTGGACGGTCGCCGTTACAATCTCATTCTGGCGGGACACTCGCATGGCGGGCAGGTGCGGCTGCCTTTCTATGGCGCATTGATCGTCCCTCACGGCGTGGGACCCTATGAACTTGGCTATTATGAAACGCCCGGCGGCCCGCTCTATGTGAATGCAGGGATTGGCACCTATCGGATTCCATTGCGCCTGAACTGCCGGCCGGAAGTTACGTTGGTGACAATGTAGGTCGCGGCCGCGCTGTGCGAAGTGCGGGGGATTCGAACGGATCGCACTTGCACATACACACTTCGGTGAGGTTGCTTCGTTTTTGCGCAGTCCACATCTTCGAAGCAAGATCACTGGAAAAGAAGAGTGTAAGTTAAAGTGTAAGTGCAAGAGGTCACTAGCAGGAAGTCGGAACCCTTTGGGCGAGGGCGACGGCGTGGGGGATGGCGCCCACGACAAAGCCGAGACATTCCACCGCGCCGGACGGTTTGCCGGGAAGCGCGAGAACCAGCGAACGCTCCACCACAGCGGCCAGGCTGCGCGATAGAATCGCGTTGGGCGTAATCTTCATCGATTCTCGCCGCATCGTTTCGCCAAACCCGGGCAGCTCGACGCGCATCATCCCGCGAATGGCTTCCGGCGTGACGTCACGCTCGGCCGCCCCCGTGCCGCCGGTGGTGAGAATCAGCCCACAGCCCTGATCCGAGAACGAGCGGATCGTTTCCCTGATGCGTGAAATTTCATCCGGAAGGACGGCTTCGGCCAGGACCTGCCAGCCATTGGCTTGCGCCGCGACTTTCAGCGCGGGCCCGCCCAGATCGTCGTATTCGCCAGCGGCAGCGCGATCAGAAATAGTGATGATGCCCACGCTGATCTGCATGTGTGGTGATGATGCTAGGTGATGTGGAAACCGTTGTCATCCCGAGCCGCGCAGACGGCGAGGGACCTCGCAATCGCACAGAGGGTCACGCAAAACCGCTCTCGCGATCCACGCAGATCGGCGTGACGAATGCAGTGGCATTAGTTTGTGTGAACCCAGACCGACTGCGAGGTCGGCGCTCCTCCCGTGGTCGCGGTCCCGTCTGCGCGGCTCGGGATGACAAACGCTCTTAACCGTACGTCAAACATCGCGCTTGGTTTTCTTGAGCAACCGAATGCCGGTGATCTGCATTTCTTTATCCACGGCTTTGCACATGTCGTAGATGGCCAGCAAGGCGATGGCGACGCCGGTGAGCGCTTCCATTTCGACTCCCGTTTGCGCCACGGTCCGCGCACTGCATTTCACCTCCAGCCCCGATCCGTCGGGCGCGATCTCGATTTCGACATGGCTCAAGTTCAGATTATGACAGAGCGGAATGAGCCGTGACGTTTGCTTCGCCGCCTGAATTCCCGCGATGCGCGCAGTGGCAAAAACGTTCCCCTTCCCGATCTGGTTTTGCGCGATGAGATCGAGCGTTTCCGGCCGGAGATGAATTTTGCCCGCGGCGACCGCCTCTCTCGCGCTGTGGGCTTTCGCGGAGACGTCGACCATTTGCGCGCTCCCATCGTCCGCCAGGTGGGTCAATCGATTCACGCTCAACCTCCAATGGCCACCATCATTCGTCCCGGCTGGTAGTTCTCCCGGAAATCGTGCTGCTCGGGCTTGCGCTCGACCACGTCCAGGAAGAACCGCTTCAGTTCCGCGTCCGTCGCCCCGGCCCGCATGACCTTCATGATGTCGAACTCGAGATAACTGCCGAGACAGGGCCTGAGCTTGCCGTCGCAAGTCAGCCGCAATTTGTTGCAGCTCTCGCAGAAATGCAGATTGCTCATCGCGCCGATAAACCCGATCCGCTGGTCGCGTCCCGAAATCTTGTAGTAACTGGACGGCCCGTTGGTGCGAAACGTGGGCTCCGGAATCAAAGGACCATAGTGCGATTCGAGGCTGCGCCGCACCGTCGCGACCGGCAGAAAATTGTCCTCGTGGAGAACGTCGCCGGTGGTCACCGGCATCAATTCGATGAAGCGCAGCATCAGGTTGCGAGCCGCGGCGAATTCCACCAGGGGAACAAACTGATCCTCGTTCCGGCCCTTCATCAAAACGCAGTTTAATTTTATCTGCGGAAACCCCGCCGAGATCGCCGCCTCGATCCCAGCGAGCGCCTGGGGGAGGAAATCGCGGCCGGTTGCTTGCGCGTAGGCTTCGCGGTCCAGGGTATCGAGCGAAATGTTGACGGAATTGACCCGAGCCGCGCGCAACGCTTCGGCCATGGTGGAGCCCGAGGCCGTCCGGCGCGCGAGCAAAGTGCCATTGGTGGAAAGGCCGAGGTCGCTGATGCCGGTGAGCGGGCGCAACATTTCGAAAAGGGAAAGGACATCGCGGCGAGTAAGCGGTTCGCCTCCGGTAATCCGAACTTTGGAAACGCCCAGTTCCGTGGCGACGCGAATCAGCCGGAGCGTCTCCTCATAAGTAAGAACGTCTTCCCGAGGCAGCCACTCCTGCAATTCGCGAGGCATGCAATAGGTGCAGCGCTCATTGCAGCGATCCGTGATCGAAACCCGCAGATAAGAAATGCGATGGCCGTATCGATCTTCCATTACGTGATGAGGCTAGGGCCGGGACCGGCGTCAGGCAAGATCGGGGCTGATTCTCTGCCACTCAGCTCACGGAGGCAGAGGAATGCTTTGAGCGAAGTGGAAGAAGTTGCCGGGATCGTACTGCTGTTTGACCGCCTGCAAGCGAGGCAGGTTTCCCTTGTAGTAGGCGGCTGCGTAATTGGTCAGGTCCAGGTCGATGTAGTTGACGTAGGAAAAACCGGGAAGATGAGGCCGCATGGCGGCATACAGGGCACGGACCGCAGCGACTCTCTGATTCGTCGCGGAACTGGACGACCACTCGGCGTAATATTGCAGACAGAAGCGAGTACTCCCCCGGTGCGGAAACGCGGTGTCCGCCGCGGGTATCCGATTGATGGCGCCGCCGTAGGCTTCGAAGATGCCCGCGACGGGCGCGGCGGAGTTGCGCACGGAACTGATGAAAGTGCTAATCCCGGCAGGGGTCAGCGGGCCGGTGGCGTAGTCCGACTTTCCCTTGAAGTAAACGCGGCTGGTATCGCCACTGCCGGCAAAGTATCGGGCGGCCTCGATGTAGGTAAATTGTCTGGTCGTGAAGGTTGGGTTGCCGATGGACAACAGCGGACTGAGGAGACTCCTCAGCTTGCTCACAGTCGGCGTTTGGGAAGCCGCCACGGGATGATACAGGCCGCTACAGCGGATGCCGGTAATGTGCCCCTGGCTTCCACTCATCACGAGGACGAAGCCGAGTTCGTCGGGCGCAGACAGGGCGAACTTCTGCCATTCCCGCAACACGGAGGTCGGGAAGTTGTTGGGCCAGACGAGGCGGAACGCGATAACGCGATTGACGGGGTGGACCTTGAAGGTGAACTCGGTCACGATGCCGAAGTTGCCGCCGCCGCCACCCCGCAGCGCCCAAAAAAGGTCTGGGTTCACCGTCGGGCTGGCGGTCAGTTGCGCGCCGGTGGCGTCCACCACTTGAGCGGAGAGAAGGTTGTCGGAGGTCAGTCCAAACTTCCGCGAGGAGACGCCGTGGCCGCCGCCCAGAGTAAGGCCGGCGATGCCGACCGGCTTGCACGTCCCCGCGGGCAGGGCGAATTTTTTCACGAAAAGCTTTTCCGCGACATCCCCGAGGAGGCTGCCGGCGCCGATGCGCGCGGTTTTGTTGGCCGTGTCGATTACCACGGCGTCCATCTTCCGGACGTCGATCATGATGCCGGAGCAGGAGGAAAATCCCTCGTAGGAATGCCCCCCGCCGTGGCCGCACAGCGCGAACCCATGCAGCTGCGCCCACTGCAACGCGAGGCTCACGCCGTTGGCCGTGCGACACTGAGCGATGACTGCCGGGCGGACGGTCGTGCGCAGATTGAAGGGCAGAAGGCTGTTGAATTCCGGGTCGCCGGGTCGAAGGACCTTGCCATCGGCTGGCGGAATGACCAGGTCATTGATGGGGTCGGCTGAGGCTGCGGTGATCGCGCGAGCGCGGGCTCGCGGAAGCTCCTGCCCGCTTCGAAGGGTGGGAAGGATCGGCGCTCTAAGGGATGATTCGGAGAGGAAGGCCATAACTGGGGATTAGCTGGATGAGAAAACCGGCATTCCTCCAACCGAAAGAGCGAAAGGAAAGCAAATCTCCCGGACAATGTTCCGCCAATATTGGGGCGCGATGCAAGATCAGAATGCCGGTTACCACGTCGGTGAAGTGTGGAAATTTCGCAATCACTGGCGGTTTACCGATCATCGATCCTATTCATCCCACCGTCATTGACGGAAAAACTCGCGATGCTAAATTCAGCTATGAAGCGTCGCATCATTCCTCAGGCGCTGTTCGGCGCCCTCCTTTCACTTCTCTTTCTGAGCGGCTGCACCACGCTGGAAACGCGTATCCAGGAGCGGCCCGAGGCGTTTCGCTCTTTGTCGCCTTCCGATCAAGCGCTCGTGCAGCAGGGAAAAATTCGCGAAGGCATGTCGCAGGACGCGGTCTATATCGCGTGGGGACCGCCCAGCCACCGCGTGCCGGGCCGGAATCGCGGCCGTATCGTGGAGACCTGGGTTTATGATGCGACGGCCGCGGGCGATTACGGCGGGCCATTCTTTTACGGGTCACGCTACGGACACGGAATCGGGTACGGAATGTATGGCGGACGGCGCGGCCGATTTGGCTATCGGCACCATTTCTACGATCCGTTTTACGATCCGTTTTTCTACAATCGCGCCAACATCGTCCGCTATCCGGAGCGCACCGTTTCGTTCCAAAATGGCCGCGCGATCGCGTTTCAGCAGCTTCCTCCGCCGCGGTTTTATTGAGGCGGAGCCCCCGCGGCCGTAGCGAGATGGCGTATTCTTCCTTCGGGCAGTTCGTCCAGGCGCTCGACCAGGCGGGCGAATTGAAACGCATTGCCGTCCCGGTCGAGACCGATCTGCTGGTCGCGGAGTGGGCAAATCGGGAAATGAAATCGCCCGGGGGGGGAAAGGCGCTGCTGTTCGAAAATCCCACCGTCGAGGGAAAGCCATCGAAGTTTCCGCTCGCCATCAACACCATGGGATCGCGGCGGCGCATGGCGCTCGCGTTGCAGGTGGAGAGCGTGGAAGATCTTGCGCAGGAGATCCAGCTCATCCTCAAGGCGAAGCCGCCGACGGATTTGCGAGAAGGCTGGAGCCTGCTCAAGCAGGGACTTCACCTGCTCCACGCGCGGCCGAAGCACTCGAAGGAAGGCGCATGCCAGGAAGTGGTGCACCTGTTCGAAACCGGAAATGGGAAACCCGCCGCGGCGGGAAAGATTTCGCTAAACGATCTGCCCATTCTCAAATGCTGGCCGAAGGATGGCGGGCGGTTCATTACCTTGCCGAATGTGCACACGCGCGATCCCGACACGGGCGCGCGCAATCTCGGGATGTATCGGATGCAGGTCTATGACGAGCGAACGACGGGAATGCATTGGCAGGTGCATAAGGTCGGGGCCCGCCACGGCCAGCGTTATTACGAGCGCGGCGAGCGGATGCCGGTGGCCGTTTGTCTGGGAGGCGACCCGGCTTACACCTTCGCGGCGACCGCGCCGCTGCCTGACGGACTGGACGAAATTCTTTTCGCCGGGTTCATTCGCAAAAAATCAGTCGACCTCGTGCCCTGCAAAACCGTCGACCTCGAAGTTCCGAGCGACGTCGATTTCGTCCTGGAAGGTTATGTTCAGCCGGGCGAAACGCATCCGGAGGGACCGTTTGGCGATCACACGGGTTTCTACACCGCGATCGAGGATTACCCCGTCTTCCATCTAACGGCGATCACGCATCGGCGCGACGCGATCTATCCGACCACCATCGTCGGAATCCCGCCGATGGAAGATTTTTACATGGGCGATGCCAGCGTCCGGATTTTCCTGCCCGTCTTCAAAATGAACTTTCCGGAACTGGTCGACATGACGCTCCCGCCCGAAGGAGTTTTCCACAATCTGGTTTTCGTCAGCATCCGGAAGCAATACCCCTATCAAGCCTTCAAAGTGATGCACGGCCTCTGGGGCATGGGGCAGATGATGTTCAGCAAATATATCGTGGTCGTGGATGAAGACTGCGATGTCCATAACACCAGCGAAGTCCTTTTCCGCCTGTGCGCGAACACCGATCCGGAGCGCGACAGCACGATCATCCGCAATCCGAGCGATTCGCTGGACCATGCGCCCAGCTCGCAAAACATCGGATCGCACATGGGTTTCGATGCCACCCGGAAATTACCGGGCGAAAATTATCATCGCACCTGGCCCGAACTCCTGAAGATGACCGACGAAGCGCAAGCGCTCGTCGATGCGCTGCAAAAGAAGACGGGCTGACGGTAGGGCGAGACTCTGTCGAGCCGCGAGCGCTTAATCTGGTTCCGGCTCGACAGAGTCTCGCCCTGCCAAAGGCTCGACAGAGTCTCGCCCTGCCAAGGCGCTCTTAAGGCTTGCGGAAATAGCCGCCGCCAACCCTGTCTTCGACGAGTCCGCCGTGGGGAATCCCCCGCAGATCGTAGATCTGATGCGGAGGATACGGGCTTTGGTAAAACCCGCGTGTGCCGGTCCTGCGGCCGTATGGAAATCCACCCCCCGGCCTTGGCCCGTAACGCAGCGCTTCCTCCTCATCGATGGACGCGCCAATGAGGGCGCCCGTGTTGGCGTCAACGATTGCTCCCGCGACGGCGCCATGCACGTCGCCGGTCACCGCGGCTCCGAGGACCGCGCCGGTAGCGGCGCCCCAGCCGGCCCCTCGCCCCGTGGCCGTGTCGCAGGAAGTGAATGCGAAGCAGCCCAACAGAAGTCCTGAAACGATCAATAAACTCTTCTTCTTCATAATGCGGTCGTGAGAAATGGTTCGGGGGATATCTGACGGAGAATCAGGGCCGCGCATTCAAGGAAACCCGGAGAAGTTGCGCGGCGACGCGGCCGCACTTCTCGAGCCGGCTCAGCCGGTATTCCCTTTCGAAAACACGGAAGCCGTCCGCTTTCATTCGCCGCAATAACGCCTGATAAACCGAGCGCATGATTTCCGCCGCCACCATCGAGCGGCGATCTTCCCGCGGCAGCAGGGCCGCGGCTTTGGCGAAAAATTCCTCGGCCCGCGCGGCTTCAAATTCCATCAAGCGGCGAAACGGCTCGTTGTATTTTCCGAGGCGAAGATCTTCTTCCGGATAATCAAAACGAGCGAGATCTTCCTGCGGCAAATAGATCCGGCCATTGCTCAGATCTTTGCCGACATCGCGGATGATGTTGGTCACCTGTAACGCCAGGCCGAGCTGGATCGCATATTCCCGGCAGGCCGGATTGCGGTATCCAAAGATTTCAATGCTGACGAGGCCGACTGCACTTGCGACGCGGTAGCAATAGACCCGCAGCGCCTCAAATGTGTCGTAGCGGACGTTCTCCAAATCCATCTCCACGCCATCGATGATTTCCTCCAGCATGTCGGGCGTAAGCGAATACTTCTCCATCAATTCGCGCACATCCGCCGCGATGACGGCTTCATCCGGGCTGCTTTCCCGGAGCCACCGCCGCCAGGCCGCGAGACCGCGAGCTTTTTCTGGTCCGGTTAGTTCCGTGGAGTCGGCGATGTCGTCGATCACGCGGCAAAACGCGTAGAAGACCGTGATGTCCTGCCGGCGTTCGCGGCCAAGCGCGACGAAGGCGAGAGCCAGATTCGATTTGCTTTCGCCTGTAATTTTCGCGGCATTCACGTTCGCGTCGGCCCTAATACCGTATCCACGTTTCCTGATCCGCCCGTGCCGTTTCGCATTGGCGGAACAAACAAACCCATGAGGCCAGAAGCCAGCCGGTGATCAGTCCGCGCACACAGACGTAGATGATTTTCCACCCGATCACGGCCACCACGCGGTCCGCCACCGCGCCGCGCACAATGGCATCGCACGCCGTCAGAAAGAAAAAGTGCATTCCCGCGATGAGGAGAAACCACGCGACCCGAACGAGGTTCCGTCGAATAAATTCACGGTGGGCCCGAAAGGCGGCTCCGAGGCTTTCGTTATGAAGGACCAACGAAATTTGGACGGAGCAAAAGGCGATGATCATCGTGCTCATGATCACACGTTCGAGCGGCAGGTAATCCATGACACCGGGCAGGTTCTGAAAGTAAGCCAGCAAGAGCGGCCCGCGCACGATCAGGGTGCTGACAATGACGACGACGCCGGCCCATTCCAGGACGTAGCTGAAACGGCGCATGGCAAATCGAAACAAATCCCCTTCGCCAAAGCTCAAACCCTTTATCCACGCCAGACAAACCGTGATCAAATAAACCTGAATGTAGACGCCGAACAGGTATTCAAAGATGAAAGCAACCGCGTCGACGGTCGCCGAGAGTTGCAGCCAGGCGGCCACGGGCGCCGTTCCGCCCCACTCTGGCAACCGCCAAAAAGCGATCGGCTTCAGGAGAGTAGCCAAAACGCTGACCAGCAGAATGAGGTAGATGACGTAGCCCCAGAACCGATACCGTTTTCGCAGCGCGCGAAACAGGGCAATGTGCAGCCCGCGCCAATTGAAAATCAAAAGGACCGCCGCGACAACGGACAGTGGATAGGTGGTTGTCGCGTTATCAAAAATCCCCACGACCCCTTCGAGCGCCGGCAACGGGACTTCGCGCCAGACTTCGACGAACGTCGGCCACGCCCAACTGGCTGGCGCCAGGACCTGGCTGAGATCGATGTCGGAAGTCCGGTGGAGCGGAGTGAAGGTGGCGAATTGAAAAACGGAATAAGCGAAGCCGAGCAACGTGAAGGTGAGCCAGATGCGCTTGAACCGCATTATGCACCGAAACCCGTCACGCAAGGCGACGCGGATCGGGTTAAAAAGCATGACGACGGCGTAGCCGCTGCAAAGTCCCAGGAGCGGATAGAGACGTGACACGTTTATCGACTCCGCCTCAGAGAATAGTGGGAAAATGGAGCGATGGAGTAGTGGAGTAATGAAAGAAACTCATGAGGCGTGTCCTCCATTTATTCCATCACTCCATTACTCCACTCCGCATTTCCCCCTGCCTAACGAATCAAGCCCCAATGCCGATTGAAAGGCCAGTAAACGAACAGCCCGCGACCGACCAGGTTCTCCTCCGGAACCGGGCCCCAATAGCGGCTGTCCAAACTGTTGTAACTGTTATCCCCCATCGCGAAGTAGCCATGGTCGGGCACACGGAACGACTTTGAGAGATCGATGTGAATCGTCCCTCCGCGCCAGAACGCATCAAACGGCTCCCGCCCCGACCCGTAGCCCCGGTAAGGAGGAACCGCGTCGATCACTCGTTTCAGACCGAATTCGTCCGGTAATTTGTCGTTCACAGACAGACGCGGCGGATCGATCCGAAGGCTGTCGCCCGGCAGTCCCGTCAGCCGTTTGATATAAAACGGAGCGCTCTCGTCGGACTGGGCGGAGGGCCGGACGAACCGGGACGGACCCGCGCGGGGATCGATGCCTTCGATCGAATCGGTGCGAAAGACAAAAACATCACCGCGGTGCGGCTTGATAAAGTTGTAGCTGAACTTATCGACGAAGACCTGGTCGCCGGTGTCGACGGCGCCTCGAGCAATGACGTCCCCTTTGCGCACAGTGCGGCCGGGAACGACGTTCCAATAATCTCGCAAGGTTTCCCACGGCGCATAAACCAGATACTGCTCATGCTGGCCGACAATCCGGGAATAGGTGAAGAAGAAGAGAAATTTCCTCGGCTCCACCCGCAGGACCTGATCGTCCGCGCGGGCCACGACGTCGATGTAATTGCGCCCGAGGACGATGAACTCTCCGATTTTGCGGACGAGGTTTGGCCCCGAGTCCTTGCTCGAATAACCACCGAGGTACCATCCGTTGTCCCGCTGCCGGTAGGACGTTTTCTGGTCGATGGGAATATCGGCTTCGTTTTGGTAGAAATGCTTATGACCGATAATTCCGTTCAAAGTCGGCTGCATCGAACCGGTCGGGATTTTGAACGGCTGGAGAAAATAAGAGCGGATGCCGACGGCGACGACGATTGCGACCAGGATGACTTCAACATTTTCACGCCAGGCCGCATCGTTCGGTGTCGGCATGTGCCGCGTGTAGAGTTTGTGCAGCGTTTCGGACTCCGCTTTCACCGCGCTCTTGTCGCGATTGTCCAGGGCCTTGCGCAGTTTCTCGATCTGCGTTTTCAACTCCGCGGTGGTCGCGGCGTTTAGAAGGTCTTTGCGATACCGGACCAATTTCTCCGTGTGGCGAACGAGAAGGCGGCCGTGTTTGATGTAGCCAGGTGTGAACATGAAAAATGTGACCTTATTGGTTATGGCGGCTCTCAGTCTCTTTTGTCATTCCGATCCGCCTGAGGCGGATCGAGGAATCTGTCTCTAAAAGCAAGATCGAATTAGAGCAAGAGATGTCTCGACTTCGCTCGACATGACAAAAGTGCCGCGTTATTCGCCAACAAAGAGCTATTGCGCACGCAGAACCTTAATAAATGCCTCTTGTGGAATGTTGATCTTGCCGATGCTCTTCATGCGTTTTTTGCCCTCTTTTTGCTTCTCGAGCAACTTTCGCTTGCGGGTGATATCGCCGCCGTAGCATTTCGCCGTCACGTCTTTTCGCAGGGCGGAGACACTTTCACGCGCGATGATTTTCCCGCCGATCGCGGCCTGGATGGCCACCTGGTAAAGTTGGCGCGGAATCACTTCCTTCAGTTTCGCCGCCAGCGCCCGGCCGCGGCTCTCGGCGCGGTCCCGATGCACGATCATGGAAAACGCGTCAACCGGCTCGCCATTCACCAGGATGTCGAGCTTCACCAGGTTCGCGGCCCGATAGCCCGCGTGTTCGTAATCCATCGAGCCGTAACCGCGGGTGATGCTCTTAATCTTGTCGTTGAAATCGACCAGGATTTCGTTCAGCGGCAGCTCGCAGTGCAGCATGACGCGCCGCGTGTCGAGCGACTCGGTATGGTCCATCAACCCGCGCTTCTCCATGATGAGCTGAAGCAGGTCGCCGATATATTCATTGGGAACAAGCACGTAGGCTTTCACGATCGGCTCGCGAATTTCGTCGATTACGCTCGGATCGGGCAGGTGCGCCGGATTATCGACCAGCAACGTTTCGCCCCGCGTCGTGAGGATTTCATAAATGACGCTCGGGGACGTAGCGATGATATCCATGTCGTACTCGCGCCGGAGCCGTTCCTGGATGATCTCCATGTGCAACAAACCGAGAAAACCGCACCGGAACCCGAAGCCGAGCGCCACCGAGCTTTCGGGTTGATAAACAAACGCCGAATCGTTCAGCCGCAGCTTTCCGATGGCTGTCTTCAGGTGTTCGAAGTCGCCGGTGTTGATCGGGTAGATGCCGCTGAAAACCATCGGATGGATTTCCTGGAAGCCGGGCAACGGCTCTTTGGCGGGATGGCGCAGATCGGTCACCGTGTCGCCGATCTTGATGTCGGCGGTGCTTTTGATGTTCGCGATGAAATAACCCACGTCGCCCGCCTGGAGCCTCTTTTGCACGAACATCTTTGGCGTAAACACGCCGACTTCCTTCACCTCGTAGCGCGCGTCGTTGTTGATCAACTTGATGCCCTGGCCCGCCTCGATTTTCCCCGAAAAAATGCGGACGTAGGCGACGACGCCGCGATAGATGTCGAAGACGCAGTCGAAAACAAGCCCGCGCAAAATCTCATCGGGCGGTTTCGGAGGCGGCGGGACCCGATGGACGATGGCCTCGAGGATTTCCTCGATCCCGATTCCCATTTTCGCGCTGGCGTCGATCGCTTCCTCGGCCGGAATGGCGAGGATTTCCTCGAGCTGCTTGTGCACGGCGGGAATGTCTGCGTTCGGCAAATCGATCTTGTTGATCACCGGGATGATGGTGAGGCCTTGTTTGTGCGCGAGGTGCACGTTCGCGACCGTTTGAGCCTCAACACCTTGTGCGGCATCCACGATCAGGAGGGCGCCTTCACAGGCCGCCAGGGAGCGCGAAACTTCGTAGGCGAAATCGACGTGTCCCGGGGTATCGAGCAGGTTGAGCCGGTATTTTTCTCCCGACTTTGCGGTGTAACGCATCGCGACCGGATGCGCCTTGATCGTGATCCCGCGCTCGCGTTCGAGGTCCATCGAATCGAGCAATTGGTCCTGCTTATCGCGCTCGTGGACTGTGCCGGTGCGGTCGAGCAATCGATCCGAAAGCGTGGTCTTGCCGTGATCGATATGCGCGATGATGCAGAAATTCCGGGTCAGCTCGATCGACATAAAGCGCTGCACTATGCGGGCGCGTCCAGTTTGGGTCAATCGGGGCACCGGAAGCACACCGAGCGTCTCCCCCCGAGCTGCGAGACTGACGTGCCGGTGTAAGTGAAAGTTAAAGTGCAGGTGCAAGTTCCGCGGACATGCACTTACATATTCACATTCACTTTCACTGCCATCGCGCGCGCAACTCCTTCGGCTCAGCGCCGGAATTGCGCAGCTCCCGCAAACTGAGCGAGTCGTGCCGTTTGGCGAGCCGCTGGCCGGACGAATCGGTGATCAGTTCGGTATGATAGAACCGCGGCGCCTTCAACTTCAGCGCGCGATAAAGCAGCAACTGCCGGAAAGTCGAGAGAAGCAAATCGTCGCCGCGCACAACTTCCGTAATCTGCATCGCGGCGTCATCCGTCACAACGGCGAGCTGATAAGCGGGGACGCCGTCTTTTCTCCAGACGATGAAATCGCCGAAGTCCACGGTCGCCGTCGCCTGCTGCATTCCGCGGCGGTTATCGACGAATCGGAGAGTCTCGCCATCCGGAACCTGAAAGCGCCAGTTACGGCCTTCCGGTGAATCGAGGTCGCTCATCGTTCCGCTCTCCGGACGGCACGTGCCCGGATAAACGGGTTCCTCGTTCTCATGGTGCGGCGCGCCGGCGGATTGAAGGACGTCCTGCCGCGAACAGGTGCAGGGATAAATCAATGCCGCGTCGCGCAATTTTCTCCACGCCGCGAGGTAAACTTCACGCCGTTCGCTTTGGACGTACGGCGCAAATGAGCCGCCCAGGTCCGGCCCTTCATCCCATTGCAATCCAAACCAGTGAAGGTCCTCGGCGATCGCGTCACGAAAGGCCGGCCGGCATCGATCGCCATCCAGATCTTCGATTCGGAGAATGAGCTGCCCACCGCTTTCTCGCGCTCGTTCCTGGGCCCGCCAGAACGTCATGGCATGCCCGAGATGCAGATAGCCCGTGGGCGATGGGGCGAGGCGGCCGCGATACTTTGTCATTCCGAGCGAAGTCGAGGAATCTGTCACTCTCCACGAATCTGCATGAATCGAGAGATTCCTCGACTACGTTTCGCGTTCGCGAAACTCCGCTCGGAATGACAAAGGCACAAAAACGCCTCCTGCTTTGGGACATCGACGGCACCCTCATCAGCACCGGTGCGGCGGGGAATCGCGCGATCGAGCTGGCGGCGGCACAGCGATTTGGCGGCGATTTGCAGGATGTAGAGATCGCCGGGCGAACCGATTGCGGCATCGCGCATCAGATTCTCACGAAATTTGGTGAGCCGATTACGGAGGAAAGCGTGAAATCCCTTCTCGACCTCTACCTTGAATTGCTCGCGTTGGAGCTGCCACGCAGCCAGGGACGGGTGTTGCCCGGTGTTCTGCCGTTGCTCCAGCGAGCTGAAGGCCGGCCGGACACCGTCCTGGGACTGTTGACCGGCAATCTCCGCCGCGGAGCCCAACTCAAACTCGAGCATTATCGGTTGTGGCATTTTTCGCCTTTGGCGCGTTCGCCGACGACCATCACGACCGCAACGAACTCGGCCCTTTTGCCCTGATGCGCGCCCAGGAGACCGGAGAGAAATTCCTGCCCGCCCAGGTCGACGTTATCGGCGACACCGGGCACGACATTGCCTGCGGAAAAGCGTTCGGCGCGCGCACGATCGCGGTTGCAACGGGATCGTGGCCACGCGAAAGATTAGCGGAATTCACTCCCGATTTTCTCTTCGACGATCTCTCGAACGTTGACGACGTGATCGCGACTTTAGGCTGGTGATCGATTGACGAGCGCCGGGAGAGTGACATCTTCCCCCACCCTGACCGTCTATGTCTCTACCCGACGCTCCCAACGTGCTGCCGCTTGAAGGCGAAATCGATCTCCACGTTGCGCCGCGCATCGCTGCCTCCCTTGCGGCGATGGCCAAGGAGAAGCCCGCTCGCCTGGTGGTCGATCTCTCGCGCGTCTCTTACATCGATAGTTCCGGTCTCGCGGTCTTGATCGAAGGGATGCAGAACGTCGAAGCCTACGGCGGCAAATTTGTCCTGGCCGGTTTGCAGGAAAGCGTCCGGCCGATTTTTGAAATCGCCCGGCTCGATCAGGTTTTCATCATTTTCCCTCACGTGGACGCGGCGCTGGCCGCGCCCTGAAGCAGAATCTCGAGGGTTCGAGCGACATTCGCGGAGATATCGAATCGATCCGCCAGGTCGCGGATTCCAGGACGGGCCTGATCGCGCCGCGCGCCGTCCGACCAGAGGAGGAGCGCTGCGCAAATCGCATCGATATTCCGTGGATCGTCCAGCAGGGTGCCGTGGACGCCAGTCTGAATGATTTCGGCGAAACCGTTCGCGCGCGTGGTTACGATCGGAAGGCCGACGGCCAGAGCTTCCAGGCAGGCGTTGGAAAACGGATCGTAAATCGTGGGGAGCAAAAAAATGTCCGCCGCTCCGTAAAGCGCCGGCATGTCCTGGACAACATCGAGAAACTGGACCCGGTCCGATTTGAATTTTCTCCTGTCTCCGCGTCCGGCCACGAGCAGCCGCATTTCCTTCCCGCTCTTCTCGACGGCTTCGATCGCGAAGCGCAAACCCTTTCGTTCCCACCCGGACCCGGCAAAAAGGACGGCGATATCGCCGCTCTCCAGACCAAGGATTTCGCGAGTTTTGGCCCTGCTTTCCTCGCCACGCCGGAATGCGACCAAGGGCACGCCATTCGGAACCACGTCGATTTGCCCGGGCGGATAGCCATAGAAACGCACGATCTCATCCCGCACCATCTTCGAATTCGCGATCACGCGACTCGCTCCCCCATTCGCAAAGAGCGATTTCTCCAGGGCGATGGCGGCTGAGTGCTTGCGATTCAAAACGCGGCTGAGTTTGCGGAGCGGCCCCTCAATTTCCGCGCGCCGTTCCAGCCACGCCCGGTGCACCCCATCGCCCGCGCGATAAACATCGCAGCGCCAGATGCGTTCCAGGCTCATCAACACATCGCATTCCGAGCGCGGCGCCAGCTTTTCAATTTCGTTCGCAAACGCTTTCGCTGACTTCCCGTTGACGCGAGTCACCGGCCCGAAGCTCCACTCGTCAGCCGGCCAGTCGTCCGAAGCATAAAGCCGGACCTGATGACCCTTCTCGACCACGCCGGCAGCGAGCCGCTTCAAATACGCCTCGGCGCCTCCGCTGGAAGAAAATCCGCGCCGGACAAATCCTATGGTAAGATTTCCTGTCATGTCGAGCAGAGTCGAGACATCCCGTCGTGCGTCGTAAGTTATACCTCGGGATTCCTCGACTGCGCTCGGAATGACTCTTTACTTGCCTGCAATCACCACAATACTTGTTAGCCGATGGTGGGTGAAACTTTAAACGCCCCTTCGCCGTCGCCCCCCGCGACTCGCAAGCCCGGTGTCCTTCCCAAGCAGTTGCTCTATTCGATCTTCGCGCGGATCGGCGGCTCCGGCCTGGACACGGACGCCTTCGAGACGTTGCGCGCTTCTTATCGCGGCGGATTTCTCGGGTGCGCCGTGGCTTACGACAACCGGCAAACGGAAATACCGGCGCCCCTGATTTACTCGCTGCGCTGGCATCCGGTCCGCCTGATCTCCTTTCTCGATCGCCCGTATTATTATGGAGCGAAGAAAAAATATCTCGACTGGATTGCGGCGCGGCAGTTGGCAACCGGACGTTATGACCTTTTTCATAGTTGGTC
The DNA here is from genome assembly GCA_035556975.1 of Chthoniobacterales bacterium. Lineage (GTDB taxonomy): Bacteria > Verrucomicrobiota > Verrucomicrobiia > Chthoniobacterales > UBA10450 > AV80. The sequence goes on along the minus strand of DATMEN010000029.1, from coordinate 212,572 downwards.
GGGGGACTGTCTGCAATCGCTGCGCGTGGCGCGCAAGCTCGGCATTCCCTCGATCGTCGAGATTCCTACGTGGCATCGGGACCGCGGTAAAGTGCTGGGCGATCGTCCCGCGTCGGCGCCGGCCGATCTTCCATGGCATCGACGCTGGAGGGAAAACCTGCTCCAGACGCGCGAACGTTTTCTGGAAGAATACGAGCTGGCCGACATGCTTTTCGTCCTTTCCGAAAAAGCGGCGGAAACTTTCCGCGTCCAGGGATTTCCCGAGGAAAAGCTCTTTTACCTTCCCCGCGGAGTCGACACCGAGCGTTTCAAACCGGGTGTGCGCCCGCCGATTTTTCGCGCGGTCTTCTCCGGCGCCCTGATCGAGCGCAAGGGTATTCACCACCTTCTGGAAGCGTGGCATCGCCTCGATCTCAAAGACGCGGAGCTGTGGCTGGTGGGCTCCGTGCATGAAGAAGCGCGGCCGCACCTGAAGAAATACTGGCGCGACAACATCAAGGTGGTCGGCTTCACGCGCGACGTGGAAAATTATTTGAGCCAGGCGACGGTGCACGTTTTTCCATCGCAATGCGAAGGCAGCGCAAAGGTCACTTATGAGGCGGCGGCCTGCGGGCTGCCGCAAATCACGACCCGGGAAGCGGGAGACGTCGTCACCGATGGCGTCGAAGGAATTCTGGTTTCTCCGGGGGAAGTGGGTCAATTGGCGTCGGCCATTCTCGAGCTTTATCGGCATCCGGAAATGGTCGAGCGCATGGGGGTGGCCGCGCGCCGGCGCGTCGTGGAGAATTTCACCTGGGACCATTTTCGCGAACGGCTGCTCGGCGCTTACGAACTCGCGATGGGGATGGGGCGCTAGCTTGACTCGTTCGTTATCGTGCTCGTGCTCGTGCTCCTAATCGATCCCCAACGCGCCGCAATGCGATTACGAGCACGAGCAGGAGCACGAGTTGAATGAACATCCTCCTCATTCAACTCAAGCGGATCGGCGACCTGATTCTGACGACGCCTGCGATCGCGGCTCTGCGGGAAAAATTTCCGGAGGCAACTCTCTCGCTGGTGGTGTCTCCAGCAGTCGAGGGCTTGCTCCCGGCGATCTCGGGAATCGACAAGGTTTTCATGGTGAGGGGCAAACCCGACGATGCGCTCGATTGGATCGCGCTGGCGTGGGGCAAATTTGATTACTGCCTCGACTTCACGCGCAACGATCGCTCTTCTTTTCTGACGCTGCTGTCGCAGGCGCGAAAACGGATCACCTCGGATCATCCGAATCTCCGCACCAAGATTCGGGCCCGGAGCTATAACGAACTCGTGGAATCTCCCGTGCGCCACCTCCACACCGTCGATTACCATCTCGGCTTGCTGAAGCCGTTGGGAATTCACGACGCTCCCCGCGCCATCCACCTCGACCTGCCGGACTCCACGGTGGAGAAAGCGGAGCAACTCCTGCACTCGGAGCGAGCGGGGGACGAATTCGTGATCCTTCACCCAGGTTCGGCCCGGGCCGAGAAATTTTGGGAAGCCGAGCGCTGGGCCAGGGTGATCGATCATTGCGTGCAAGAGCGCGGGCTGAAATGCGTCCTCACGGGAGGCCGTTCCCCGATGGAACGAACCCAAATCGACACCATCAAATCCTCGACTCGTGCCGAGGTCATCGACCTCTCCGGAAAGACCGATTTGCTCAGCCTCGCGGCGCTCGTCCGCAAGGCCCGCTTGCTCATCACGGTTGATTCCGCCCCGATGCACTTCGCCGCCGCGTGGGGGACCCCCCAGGTGGTTCTGTTTGGCCCGACCAATCCCTTTCATTGGCATCCTCGCTCGGAATTCGCCGTCATTCTCATGGGTGAGTCCGACGGCCCGGTGAGCGAATTCGACCCCCGGCAGCCGGCCGTGCCGATGAACCAAATCTCGACGCAATCGGTGATCGATGCTATGGAGTCGCTGCTGTCGGCTCCGGCGGCGCCCGCGCGATATGAGTGAACCGCAAGCCGCACCAGCCAAGCCCTCTTTTTGGCAGACTTTTCGAGAGGGTTGGGGCCCTTACAAGCGGCTCTTGACCTATGTAAAGCCATACAAGTTCCGCTTTGCCATGGGGCTCACTTGCAGCCTGGGGTTCGGGGCCATTAGCGGCTTCTTGCCTCTCGTCCTTGCCAAAGTCGCGGGGGAAGTCTTTGCGGGCGGTGCCCCCGCCACGCCTCAGCAGATGGCGCAAAACCCGTCCCTCCTCAACACCGGCCCCAAAATCAACGACATCATCCTGATCTGCCTTTTGATTCCTGGTGTCATGGCAGCGCGCAGTTTGTGCGCCTACGGCAGTTCCTTTTACATGAACTGGGTCAGCAACCGCGTCGTGACCGACATCCGCGACCAGCTCTTTAGCAAGATGGTGCGTCATTCGATGGACTTCTTTAACAGGATGCGCTCCGGCTTCCTCATGTCGCGCATTACCAACGATACGCGCGGAATGCAGATGGGCGTATCCACCGTCAGCAGTGATTTATTCAAGCAACCCGTGGCGATCCTCACCGGGATCTCGGTCTTGCTCTATCTGGATTGGAAATTCACGCTCGTGACCCTCGTGCTCTTTCCAACCTGCCTCGTTCCGATCATCTATTACGGCCGGAAGGCGCGAAAAGCCGTGCAACACGAACAGGAAGACATGGGGCAGATGGTGGTCACCATGCAGGAGACGTTCGCCGGCATCCGCGTCATCAAGTCGTTCGCGCGCGAGAAGCATCAGGAAGACCAGTTCCGCCACAGCAATAAACTGCAATTCGAAAACATGATGAAGATGATCATGTCGATGGAAGCGATCGGGCCGCTCGTGGAGCTGATTGCGGCAGTCGGCATAGGGCTGGCCCTGATTTACATTTATGCCGCCAATCTAAGCGCCGCCCGTTTTATCGCGCTGAACGCCGGGATTGTCCTTCTCTATGAGCCGATCAAGGTGCTCAGCCGCATGCATGTCCTTATGCAACGATCCATCCAGGCGACGAAGGAGGTCTTTGCCATCATCGATTCCGAGCCCAGTGTGAAAGACGCGCCGGACGCAAGGCATTTGGGAAACGCCCATGGATTGATCGAGTTCGACGATGTGACATTCCGCTACGCCGGCGGTGTCACCGACGCCGTGAGCAATTTGGCCCTGCGCATTGAGCCGCACAAAAGCTACGCCCTGGTCGGAGCGAGCGGCGCGGGCAAGAGCACGATTCTTTCGCTTATCCTGCGACTCTACGATCCGATCACCGGCTTCGTGCGCGTGGACGGGCACGACCTTCGGACGCTTACGCAAAAATCGTTGCGCGAGCAGGTCGGTCTCGTCACCCAGGAGACCTTCTTGTTTCACGACACGATTTTCAAAAACATCCAGTTTGGCCGCCTCGAGGCGACGGCGGACGAAGTGTATGCCGCGGCGAAAACAGCGTTTGCCCACGACTTCATCATGGCGCAACCCCAGGGCTATGAAACGGTCATCGGCGACAAAGGATGTTTGCTCTCCGGAGGGCAACAGCAGCGCCTGGCCATTGCCCGTGCCCTGCTAAAGAACGCGCCGATTCTCCTCCTCGACGAAGCAACCTCCGCCCTCGATTCGGAATCTGAGAAGCAGATCCAGATGGCGCTGGAAACTCTGGCCACTGGCCGCACCGTCATTGCCATCGCCCACCGTCTCTCCACGATTCTGTCCGCGGACCAAATCGTGGTCATGGATGGCGGCCATATCAAGGAAATCGGCACGCACCGGGAGCTGCTCGAGAAGTCCGGCTACTATCGGCGCCTTTACGACATGCAATTCAATCGCGACGGCGAAAGCGACACCCTGGCCGAGACCGGCGTTCTGGCCGAAGCGATTGGATGAGCCGGAGGGACGAGCTTCCGCTCGTCCCACTATTTGCTGGAGACGGCCCGGCCGCTCATTAGGCCACGGCCTTGTGAAATTTTTCGACGTGCCGCTGATGCTCGGTATCGCTCAACACCGGCTCCACTTGCATCTCCGGCGGACTGTCCGGCAGCACCACCCACGAACGGCAACCTCCGAATCGAGCTGCATCGGGAAAGATCCAACTGGGCGAAAGACGGAAGACGCGGACCAGGGCCACGTGCAGTCCCGGCGTCTTGTCATATTCAAAGCGTTCATGCACAACCGATGGTTGCAAAATGTGAAGCGGCTCCAACGCGGCAGCCGTTTCCCGTCTTGTCACGTGCGCCGCGGCCACCAGCCTGGCAAAAAAACGTATTTCGATTTCGCCTTCCCGCGCCTTCGGAATTTCCGGGGCCTTTACGCGGACCTTGCCGATTTGCTCATGAAAGAACGTCGGGAAAAGGAAGAACTCAGAATGGCGGAACGCGAACCCCGCCCGGCCCTCCGCGAGCCCTCCCTTGCGCAGGATGACGCTTTGTTCCCCGCGACCCATCGCTTCACAGACGATGGCCCACTCCTTTAAACCGGCGCTTTCCATTTCGAGCGCCGCAAACTAGCCTCCCCGCAATGCCGTTCAACATCGACCTGCACACGCACACCTTCTTTTCGGGCGATGGCGTGTCGAGCCCCGAGGAGAACATCGCCGTGGCCCGCGAGAAAGGGCTCCATGGTATCGCGATCACCGATCACAATACCTGCGACGCGGTGACCTACCTTCTCGAAAAAGGGCTCATGCGCGAGGACGGTTTGCCGGTGGATAATTTCCTGATTATGCCCGGCGTTGAAGTGACTACCGCGGAGGGCCATCTGCTTTGCATCGGCGCGACGCTTCCCTACCTGAAAGGCAAACCGGCCCGCGAGGTCTGCCAGATGATTCACGAACGCGGCGGGCTGGCCATCCCCCCGCATCCATACGACCTGTTTCGCGCCGGGATTCGCTTCCCCGTCCTGGAGACTTTGCCGATCGATGCCCTGGAAGTCTTCAACGCCGCCACGACTTTGCGCCGTTACAATCGTTACGCCTTCAAATACGCGCAGCTGCGCGGCCTTCCGATGACCGCTTCGAGTGACGCGCATCACTCCGAGGCGATCGGGACCGCATACACCATCGTGGATACCGCCGACTTCTCCGTGCGTGGGATCGTAGCGCAGCTCGTCAAGAGCAACCGGCTGAACCAGCACTACCTGACCCCGCGAGATAGCATGCGCAAAACCTGGAACAACTGGCTCCGCTTGCGCCGGCGGAAAAAATTGCCCATGTCTACGGCAAAATTCGACAACGGCACCGAGAAGCCTGGCTAGCGGTAGATCCGCCGCTCGATGTCAAAGTGGCCCCGAAAGCTTTCGGGGATTCATGAAACATCGCGCGACGGAGCGCGCGATCCACCACCTGCCCATTTCGCGGGCATTTCGCAGTGTGGCTGGATTGCAAAGGCCCACGCGCTGATGTAAGGGATTCGCCGCTCACTCGAACCACCCGAAATGCGCCAATCCCAAAGAACCCTCGGCAGCTTCATTTTCCTCAGCCGCTGGCTTCAGGCGCCACTCTACTTCGGTCTGATCGTGGCCCAGGGCGTCTACGTTTACCATTTCCTCGTCGAGCTCTACCTCCTGCTCTCGCATGCCTCCGGGATCAAAGAAACGGAGATCATGCTGACGGTCCTTGGCTTGATCGACGTGGTGATGATCGCGAACCTGCTCATCATGGTGATCGTGGGCGGCTACGAAACGTTTGTCTCGCGGCTCAACCTGGAAGGGCACCCGGATCAACCGGAGTGGCTCTCGCACGTGAACGCCGGAGTGCTGAAGGTGAAACTGGCCACTGCGCTTATCGGCATCTCTTCGATCCACCTGCTCAAGACATTCATTGAAGCGGAGCGGCTCCCAAGCAAGGTGATCCTCTGGCAGATCATAATCCACCTCACGTTCGTCATCTCCGCGTTCATGCTGGCGTGGACCGACCGAATCACCACGAGCAAGAGCGAAGCGGTCGGGACCCTGCCCGGCACGTCGTAGGTCCCGATTCCAGGCAACGCCGAGCCGCGTGCGCTACTTTGCGAGCAGCTTTCGCAAGGCGCCCACATCACTCACCGGCGCCTGACAGGCAAAGTTTTCGCAAATGTAAACCGCCGGCCTGCCCTCCACCGGCTTCATGGCCCGAAGCGCTTCGATCTTTTCCTCCAGGTATTTCTGGCTGTCTCCGCCGTCCGCGAGGAGCAGGGTTTTGGTTGGCAGGAAATGCCGATGCACTTCCGCGAGGAGCGCGCGTGTCTCCGGCGCATCGCATTTCCCCGCCACCACGATTTGCCGCGGCTTGCTCAGAGCGAGGTCGAGCGCGACCAGCATCTGCGGCATGGCGCTCGGGAAATGGCCGATCTGAGGACTGAATGCGTCAATGGTCTTCTCCGCCCGTTCGTACCACCGCTGGTCATTACGCAATTGCGCCAGCCGCAAGAGATTCAACGCGGCCACGGAACTCGCCGCCGGCTCCGCGCTGTCGTTGTCCTCTTTCAAGCGGAGAAGAATGTTCGGATCCCGGCCGGTCCCGCTAAAATAGCCCCCGCGCTCTTCGTCAAAAAACAGCCGGTCCTGCGTTTCCTGCAACTCGACCGCGAACTGAAGCCAGCTCACATCGAAGGAGGCCTCGTAAAGATCGAGCAACCCTTGAATGACGAACGCATAATCCTCCGCGAATCCCTCCACCTCGCTCCGGCCTTCCCGATAATTTCGCACCAGAACTTTTCTCGACGCGTCATGGAGCTGGGTCTGGAGGAAAGTCGCCGCCCGCGTCGACGCTTCGAGATAGCCAGGATCGTCCAGCACTTGCGCTCCCCGGGCAAAAGCGGAAATCATCAGGCCGTTCCAGGCCGTGATGATCTTGTCGTCGAGATGGGGCCGGGGACGTTTCGCGCGGAGCGACAATAGGGTGGCGCGGGATTTGGCCAGGACATCCGCCACCTCCGCTTCATCTTTTTTGAAATGCTTCGCCGTTTCCGGCACGGACTGCAGCTCGATCAAAATGTTCTTGCCCGTAAACTCGGCATGAGGATCGGCGGCGGGTGGGACGTTGCCGTTGCCCTGAACACCGTAATGAAAGTGGAAAATCTCCGCGGCCGATCCGAGCGCCTCATCGAGCTCCTTTTTGCTCCAGGTGTAAAAGGCTCCTTCGCCGTGCTCGGGTTTCCCATGCTCGAACACGCTGTCCGCGTCCTCGGCGGAGAAAAATCCCCCTTCCGGCGCGGTCAGGTCGCGCCGGACGTAATCGAGAACATCGCGCGCGACCTTTTCGAAAACCGGCTCGCGTGTGATTTGAAACGCTTCGAGGTAGGCGACCGCCAGTTGCGCCTGGTCATAAAGCATTTTCTCGAAATGCGGGACGTGCCAGAAGGCATCGACGGAGTACCGGTGAAAACCGCCGCCGAGATGGTCGTGCATCCCGCCGGCCGCCATCTTGCGGAGCGTGAAAAGATTCATCTCGAGCGCGTGGCGGCCGCTGGCTGAATCGGGCGCTCGCGCGTAAATGCGAAAAAGGAAGTTGAGCGTGACCGGCCGCGGAAATTTAGGCGCCGTCCCGAAACCTCCTTCGTGGGCGTCGTAGCTGCGCGCGATCTGTTGATAGGCGGCATCCAGCGTCGCGGCGCCAGGTCGTGTTGGATTGGCCTCACCCGCCGCGGCGGCCTGCGACAGGGCGGCAACGATTTTCGTCCCCTGCTCTCCGATTTTTTCGTGATCCTGTTTCCATGCGGCCGCGATGCGTTCGAGCACTTTGCTGAATCCGGGTTGGCCGTATCGATCCTCCGGCGGGAAATAGGTTCCGCCGACGAACGGCTTCAGTTGCGGCGTAAGCCAGACACTCATCGGCCAGCCTCCGCCGCCGGTGGTGGCCTGGACGAAAGTCATGTAGACGCGATCGACGTCCGGCCGCTCCTCGCGATCGACTTTTATGTTCACAAATTCGCGGTTCATGATTGCCGCCACTTCCGCGCTCTCGAAAGACTCGTGCGCCATGACGTGGCACCAGTGGCAGGTCGAATAGCCGATCGAGAGAAAGACCGGCTTGTTTTCCCGGCGCGCTTTGGCAAAGGCTTCTTCGCCCCACGGAAACCAATCGACCGGATTGTGCGCGTGCTGAAGCAGGTAAGGCGACTTCTCGCGGGCGAGCCGGTTGGTTGATTGTGCGAATCCTCTGGACGGTTCGGGAGGCGGCGGCATTTGGCAATTTAGCGCCAGCCGTCCTTCTTGTCATTCCGAGCGAAGTCGAGGAATCTGTCGCCCTATCTGGTCGGAAAAGAGCGAGAGATGTCTCGACTTCGCTCGACGTGACAAAATTATGGATAACACGCATCTGATCCTGCTCCTCGCTGGGGTCACGCTCGTCGCTTTCCTTTACTCCTCGGTCGGCCACGCCGGCGCTTCGGGCTACATCGCCGTGATGACCCTTTGCGGGCTCGCCACCGATTTCATCCGGCCGACCGCCCTCGTTCTCAACATCCTGGTCGCCTCCATCGGCTCTTTCCAATTCTGGCGCGCGGGGCATTTTTCCTGGCGTCTGTTCTGGCCCTTCGCGTTGCTTTGTATTCCCGCGGCTTATCTTGGAGGCTACCTGCAATTGCCAACGTCGATCTTCAAGATGTTGATCGGCGCCGTGCTCTTATTTTCCGCGGCCCGGCTATTTTTTTGTCCCAACGATCCTCCCAACACCACAACCCCGCCCGTCTCCGGGGCGGTGGGAATCGGAGCCGGCCTCGGCTTTCTTGCCGGCTTGACGGGAACAGGAGGCGGAATTTTTCTCACTCCACTCCTTCTTTTTTGCCGATGGGCCTCCATCCGTCGCGCCGCCGCGGTTTCGGCTTTGTTCATCCTCCTGAACTCCGGCGCAGGTTTGGTCGGGTACGTTTCCAGCGGGCGGCCGGTTCCCAGCTTTGCGTGGGTCCTTGCGGTCGCCGCCGTGGTCGCCGGCGCTATTGGCTCGCAGCTGGGCAGCCGGCATTTTCCAGTCCGCATAATTTCCGGGATCCTCGCCACGGTCCTCGTTCTGGCAGGCTGCAAGTTGATCTTTACCGGCTGAGTCCGGCTGAGCGAGTTCACAAGGATCTGGGGAGCGCACGCGCCCTCGCGTGCTGGTTTCGGCGCCTCGCCGAAACAATCTTGGACGGGACAATTCAAGTTCGCGATGGCGAGGGCGCCATCGCCAGCACGCGAGGGCGCGTGCGCTCCCCAGAAATGCTGCCGGCGCACTACTTCAGGGAGACGCGCGGCGCGGTCTCCGGAGACCACGGATTAACCTTGTGCTCGGACGCAACGATCGCGGCCGCGTATCGCCTGAGCATTTCGCGAAATCTCTCCAGCTCGAAGCTGTGCCGCTCCGCCCCCAGCGGCGCCAGATTCTTTTCCGCCAGCCGGAAGAGCCGCACGGCCGGAGCCAGGCGGCGTCCATGTTTCGGATGAGTCGGATGTTCGAATTGCTTTTGCAAATGGACGAAAGCGCCGGCGGCCTGGATCAACCCCTTGAAATATTGCGCGTCGTCCGGCGTCGTCGTCCTTTGGAGCCAGACCTGCTCCAGAACATCGTGCGCCTCATAATATTGCTGCTCGTTCCAACAGCGAAAAAACGCGCGATAATAGGGGTGGTCGGCGATGGCGCCGCTGGCGGGTTTGGCCTCGCCTCCCTCCAGCGCTTGCACGAACTGGGAAATTCTCTCGCCTTTACTCATGGAGGCCCTAACTTGGTGGCGCCTGCGATGATGGGCAAACGAGCACGCTTCAGTCTTCGGGAGGGCGAACGGTTGCACGACCGCCGCCGCAGCGAAAAATGACGCTGGCGGCCCTTACCCTTCTTCTCCTTTCCATCGCGCTCCTGATCTTCTGGTCCGGGCTCTTCTCCGGACTCGAGACCGCGCTCTTCTCCCTCAAGTCCCACCAACTGCGCCGGCTCGAGGAAAAGCATCCCTCCCTGAAGCAATTCATCGGGGTTTTCCGCGACAACCCGCGGCGTGTCCTCAACGTCCTCCTGCTCGCGGATGCGCTGGTCAACATCCCCCTCATCGTGCTCTGCCTTTTGCTGATCTGGGAAGGGCCGCTCGCCGCCCGCGTTCCGCAGTGGCTCGCCGCCACCGTCATCTTCGCGATCGTCGTTTTGCTTTGCGATCTGATCCCCAAGCTCCTGGCGCTCTCCGCTCCCTACCGCCTTTCCGCCCTGGGCGTCTTCACGTTGAAAGCCCTCATGCCTTTGCTCGACCGGGTCGGGCATCTGCTCGAGCAGGTGAGCAACGCCATCGTCAACCGCCTCACCCCGCGCCATCTGCAAAAGCGGGCGCGCCTGAGTGACGAAGAACTCGAGACGCTCGTCGAGATGGGTGAAGAGCAGGGCACTCTCCATGAAGCGGAAGGCGAAATGATCCAGGAGATCATCAAGCTGGGCGACAAAACGGCGAAGGATTGCATGACACCCCGCGTGGACACGTTCGCGCTTCCCGACGACCTGACGAATGAAGAAGCCATCGCCCAACTGCGGGAGAAGCGGCATCGGCGCGTCCCCGTTTACGCGGAGACGCCCGACCAGATCGTGGGTGTGCTCGATGTGAAGCTCTTTCTTCTGAACCCATCCGAGCACTATCCCGAGGCCCTGATCGCGCCCTCCTTCGTCCCGGAAACGATGAAAGCGATGGATTTGCTCCGCGGTTTTCTAACCCACCCGCAAGGACTCGCGATCGTGGTCGACGAGTTCGGTGGCACGGAAGGCATCGTCACCCTTTCCGACATCGTGGAGGAAATCATGAGCGACGCGGCGCCGTTGGGAGATGCCGAGCTTTATATCGAACCGCTGGAGGACGGGCGATTCCTCGTGAACGGGAACGCCCGTCTCGATGACTTGAGCGAGCATCTGGGGTTCGAACTGGAAGCCGAAGGAATCGATACCATCGGCGGTTTCGTTTTTAACCGGCTCGGCTACCTCCCTCCATCGGGCACGCGGTTCGAAATGCCCCGCCTTGCCATCACGATTCGGCGAACGGCTCGAAAGCGAATCGAAGAAATCCTCCTGGAAAAAACCGGGGCCTTTGCGGACTCCGAGGAAACAACCGATAACGGCGCGACGGAATCATGATCTACGGACTGCTCATTCTTTTCTTGTGGACGGTCTCGTTTTTCTTCGCGGGCATCGAGGCTGGCCTGCTCTCGATCGACCCGGTGCGGCTGCGCCATCACGTCAAACAAAAAAAGTCCTCCGCTTTGCGGCTGGAACGGCTCATGCAACGGCCGGAACGATTGCTCATCACCGTCCTGCTCGTCACCAACATGGCCGATATTCTCGGCTTGCTCCTGCTCACGAAATTGCTCGTGACCGCGTTCGGATACGCGGGATTTTTCGCGTCGATCCTGATCGCGCTCCCGATTTATCTTTTCGTGCTCGCCGTTCTCCCCAAATCGCTTTTCCGGCGATTTCCCTTCCGCGCCCTGGCGGCCCTGGCCGGCGTGCTCGATTTCGTGTCGCTCATTCTCTGGCCCGTCCTGGAGATCGGTGAGCGGCTGGGACGTTTGCTCATTCCGCGCCGGGCCAGCGAGAGCGCCCGGCTTTTTGTCGCCCGCGAGGAGTTGAAACAGATCACCGAGCAAAGCGAGCGCGAAGGCTCTCTCACTTCGACCGAGCGCGCCATGATCCACAACGTCGTCGACTTTCGAAACGTCACGGCGTCCCACGTGATGGTGCCGCTCGAAAAGGCCATGTCCATCCGGCCCGATACCCCGATTGATGAAGTCTTGAAGCTGGGAGCGGCGGCCGGCATCGATCGATTGCCGGTAATTTCGCCCGAAGGCCAGGCGGTCGGAATCGTAAATATTCTCGATATCCTGCTCGACCCGACGCGGCGCGAATCTCTCGCCAGTTACACCCGGCGAATTGTCACCGCGAACGACAACGAGCCGGCCTACCGCATCGTCCAACGGCTGCGCGCCGCGCGTCTCGGATTGGCCGCGGTCATCGATTCACAAAAAAAACTGATCGGGATCGTCACCGGCGAAGACATCATCAAGCGCCTGGTGCAAAGCGTTTGACGGAATAGTCAGCGCGGCGGTGCGATTTCTTTCTCTCCCAGAATCCGGGCCGTGTTCACGAGCGCGACATGCGAAAACGCCTGCGGAAAATTGCCGAGCTGCCGTTTCGCGCGCGGATCGTATTGTTCGGAAAGCAGCCCAACGTCATTCCGCAGCGCGAGTAATCGTTCGAAGAGATCGCGCGCATCCTGGGTGCGGCCGATCAAGTGCAGGCAATCGGCCAGCCAGAAGGTGCAGAGAAGAAAAACGCCTTCCGCCCCGGGCAGCCCATCCACGTTATTCGGTCGATAGCGCAGGACGAAACCTCCTTCCATCAGTTCGCGTTCCACCGCCTCGATCGTATTGCGGACCCGCTCGTCGGTTGCCGGGAGAAAGCCCACGAGCGGCATCATCAGCAGACTCGCGTCGAGTTCGTCCGATCCGTAAATTTGGGTAAACGCTTTTTTCGTCGCGTTGTATCCCCGAGCGCACACCTGCGCGTGAATTTCGTCACGGACTTTTCGCCAGCGTTCGAGATTGTCGCCGTCCTTGCAGTTGCAATGCTCGATCAACTTCACCGCGCGATCGAACGCCACCCACGCCATCATCTTGGAATGCGTGAATTGCTGCCGGCCTCCCCGCACCTCCCAGATTCCTTCGTCCGGTTCTTCCCATTTGGACTCGAGGAAATTGATGAGCGCGGCCTGCAAACGCCAGTCGGTTTCATTCGTTTCAATACCCGCGCCGTGTGCGCGATACATCGCGTCGAGCACTTCGCCATAAACATCCAGCTGAAATTGTTCCGACGCGGCATTTCCGACACGCACCGGCCGCGAGTTTTCGTAACCGCTCAGCCAGTCGATCTCGATTTCCTCCAAACGACGCTCCCCCTTTACGCCATACATGATCTGCATCTGGGCCGCGCTGCCCGCGGCCGCGCGCAAAAGCCATTCGCGCCAGGAACGCGCTTCGTCCAGGTAACCGGCTTCGATCAGAGCGACGAGCGTGAAAGTCGCATCCCGCAGCCAGCAATAGCGGTAGTCCCAGTTCCGCACCCCGCCGATTTCTTCCGGCAACGAAGTGGTCGCCGCGGCCACGATGCCGCCGGTCGGCGCGTAGGTCAGGCCCTTCAAGGTGATGAGCGAACGAACCACGGCCTCGCACCACGGTTCTTGCGCATGACATCGCTTCGCCCACCGGGTCCAATATTCCTCGGTTTGTCGCAGCGCGTGTTCCGGATGAATGGCCCGCGGCGCTTTTTCGTGCGACGCAAACCAGGTCAGCACGAACGGGAAGCGATCGCCTTCCCCGACGGTGAAATCCGCCACCGTGGTCAGGTCCTCACCCCGGGTTTCAACCGGTGTGCGCAAGATCAAGGCATCGGGCCCTGCGATCGCCTCGATGCCGCCGTCCCGTTTGCGCACCCAGGGAATGACGTGGCCGTAATCGAACCGGATGATCAGCTCCATCTTCATCCGCACGCTGCCGCGCAGACCCTCGACGATGCGAACGATGTCCGGATTTTCCCCGCGCGGCGGCATGAAGTCGATCAGACGCACCGCGCCCTCGGCGGTCTCGATTTCCGTCTCGAGAATCAAGGTGTCACCTCGATAACGGCGGCGCGTCGAGGTGATTTCTCCTTCAGGAAAAAACCGCCATCGCCCATTTTGTCCGTCTCCGAGGAGCGCGGCGAAGCAGGCGCCCGAGTCAAAGCGCGGAAAGCAAAGCCAATCCACGCAACCGTCGCGGCTGACCAGCGCGCCCGTCTGCGTATCGCTCAGGAATGCGTAATCTTCGATCTTCGTCATCTGCAACGCGGAACAAGCATCAAGGAGCGGCGGTTTACAAACAGCCGTTGTTTTGTTCGGCGGTCTGGAGACCGCCGCTCCTTGCTCCTGTACGCCGTCTTGCATTAACTCGCCAGTGCGCCTCGCTGATGCCACGTTCAGCCTATGTCCGATTCGCCGCCCGAAAACATCCGCCTCATCGACCTGAGCCACACCGTCGAGCACGGCATGATCACCTACAAAGGACTCCCCGCCCCGATCATCTGCGATTATCTCAGCCGCGAGGCATCCCGCGCGCGTTACGCCGAAGGGACGGAATTCCAGATCGGCCAAATCGAGATGGTCGCGAACACGGGAACGTACGTCGATAGTCCGTTTCATCGCTACGCGCATGGAAAGGACCTCTCCGAGCTTGCGCTGAAATCGCTGGCCGATCTTGATTGCGTTGTCGTCCGCGCGACCGAGCGGAGCGATCGGGCGATCGACCGGCTCCCCGTCGAGCTCGCGACGCTGCGAGGCAAGGCGCTGCTCGTCCACACGGCTTGGGACGAGCACTGGCGCACCGATCGCTATTTCGAAGGGCACCCATACCTGACTGGCGAGCTCGCGCAGCAACTCGTCGAAGCGGGCGTCACCCTTGTCGGCATCGATTCCTTCAACATCGACTGCACCGATGATGGCAACCGTCCCGTGCATTCCGCGCTGCTCGGCGCGGAGATCCCGATCGTCGAGCATCTCCGCGGTCTTGCCGCGTTGCCTGAGCGCGGCGCGCGCTTCTACGCCGTGCCGGTCAAGGTCAAGGGGATGGGCACATTCCCCGTCCGCGCCTTCGCGAAGCTCTAGGTCTCCCGTCCTACTCGTGCTCGTGCTCGTGCTCGTGATCGATGTCTTGATCGAAAGAAAATGCAATTCGATCACGAGCACTAGTAGGAGGAAGGCATCAGAGAGCAGCCGATTTCGATGCCGCCAGCCTGGCGATGCCTTCTTGCGTAAGCCGGAAAACCGTCCACTCCGTCATTGGTTCGGCGCCGAGCTTCTTGTAAAACTGGATCGCCGGATCGTTCCAATCGAGCACCGCCCATTCCATCCGGCCGCAGCCGCGGTCCTGCGCGATTTGGGCCAGCCGTTCCAGCAACGCGCGTCCATATCCTTTCCCTCGGGCCGCTGGCCGGACAAAAAGATCTTCGAGATAAAGCCCGGGCCGGCCGAGCCAGGTGGAAAAACTGTAGAAGTAAACGGCGAACCCAACCGGCTCGCCCTCCTCCAGCGCGAGCAGGACTTCGGCGGAACGCTTCGCGCCGAAGAGAACGTCACGAAGGCCGCCCTCGGTCGTGACCACGGCGTCCGGCGCCCGTTCGTAGTCGGCGAGTTCCTGAATCAACCGCAGAATGATGGGCACGTCCGCTTCCGTGGTGGTGCGAATTTCAAAGGTTGTCATGGCGTCAACGCGGCAAGCTCATCCAAGGAGCGGCGGTTTTCCAACCGCCGACCTGAGAAAACGGCGGTTTCAGACCGCCGCTCCTTGTTGTGGCCCGGGCCGCGAGGCGCATCCCCCGGGCTTTCACGGATCGCGTCTTGACAAACGGCCTCATTAAAGTCAATCGAGTACAGGCGCTCCGCCACAACCCGGAATGAAAATCGTCGCCGTCATTATCGCCCTGCCAGCCCTCCTCATGGGCGCGTCCGCGATTCGCGCGGCGGAGGAAGAGCCGGCTCCACTCCTGCCGGAGGTGGTCGCCGCGGCCAAACTCTTGCCCTTATTGCCGGACGGGCCCGCCGGCTGGACCGCGGACAAGCCGGAGGGCTCCACCGATGACGCGGGCGGCGTCAAGATCACCACCGTTCATCGCGATTACAAAAAGGGGACGGCGGAGGATGCGCCGACGACTTCGATCAGCATTCTCGATTCGGCGGCCAATCCGGAATACGTCTCCGCGACAACCGCCGCGTGGAATTTAAGCACTTCGACCGCAGAAGGTTACACGAAAGCACTGACGATCGAGGGGATGCCCGGCTTCGAGACATTCGAGAACGAAGGCAAGCACGGCACGCTCTGGCTGATGGTGGCGAAGCGTTATGTTTTGCAAATCGAGACCCAGTCCCAGGACGCGAAGGATTTGCAAGACTGGCTCAAACGCGTCGACCTGAAAAAGCTGGCGGAAGTAAAATAGGTCGGGAAGCGGCCCGCCTGTGGCCTGAAGATTGCGGGAGTGGCAGGTCGCTGCTCTCAAAATGACCGCCACCGGATCTTCTCTTACGACTCTTCGCGCGCGGGCGTTTGCGCCGGTCGATAACGCTTCCCTCGTCTTTTTCCGCATCGCCTTTGGCCTCCTCATGACCTGGGAGGTTTGCCGCTATTTTCAACGTGGCTGGATCGCGCGTTACTGGATCGAACCCCAGTTCTTCTTCAGCTACTACGGGTTTTCCTGGATCCAACCCTGGCCTGGCGCCGGGATGTATATCCATTGGGCGGCCCTCGGCGTTCTGGCCCTTTTCATCACGGCTGGTTTTTTCCACCGGCTGAGCGCCACCCTCTTTTTCCTCGGATTCACCTACTGCTTTCTCCTCGATCAAGCGACTTACCTGAACCATTTCTACCTCGTTTCCCTTCTCAGCTTCATTCTCATTTTTCTGCCCGCGCATGGCGCCTTTTCGCTGGACGCCTGGCTCCGGCCCCGCCTCCGCAGCCAGACCACGCCGGCCTGGACGCTTTGGTTGCTCCAGTTCCAAATCGGGGTGGTCTATTTTTTCGGCGGCATTGCCAAAATCTCGCCGGACTGGGTGCGCGGCGAGCCGATGCGGAGCTGGATGGCCCGCGCCACGGATTTCCCCCTCCTCGGCCGATTCTTTCGCGACGAGTGGGCGGTGTACACTCTGAGCTACGGCGGTCTTTTGCTCGACCTCCTTATCGTCCCTTGTTTGCTCTGGCGGCGGACCAGAATTCCGGCCTTCGCCGTGGCGGTGATCTTCCATCTCACCAATGCGCGGCTCTTCGAGATCGGCATCTTCCCCTGGCTCGCCATCGCCGCGACCGCGCTCTTCCTGCCGCCCGATTGGCCGCGACGCGCCCTCTCTCGATTCCGTCCGGGCAAGGGCTCAGCTCCCGCGACCGCGCCCGAAATGTCGCCGTCAAACCATCCCGCGCTGGTCCTCTCCCTCCTGGCGGTTTACGCGGTGATCCAGCTTCTCGTTCCGCTGCGTCATGTGCTTTATCCGGGCAGCGTCGACTGGACATACCAGGGCCATCGCTTCAGTTGGCGGATGAAGCTCCACAATCGCGACGCGTGGGCACGCTTTCACGTGATGGACGACAACAGCGGCCAGGCCGTCGAGGTCAATCCAAGCTCTTATGTCAGTCATCGTCAGGCGGCAAAAATGGCCACGTCTCCGGACATGATCCTGCAATTCGCGCACTTCCTCCGGGAGAAATTACCGAGGCAAGGTCCAAAACCATTACGTGTCGCGGCCCATGTCATCACCTCGGTAAATGGCCGGATCCCGCAGCGTTTTGTCGATCCCAGCGTCGACCTCGCGGCCGAGCCGCGCACTTTGGGACCCGCGCCGTGGATATTGCCGAGGGCCGAGCCGCTTCCGGATTCCCGCTTCGGTAACCGCCGCGAAGTGAATAGTGATCGGTGAATGGTCTTGGCTCCATTCACATACCACCATTCACCCGCGTGACATGCCGCGTGTCATCCCGAGCCGCGCAGTCGGGACCGCGACCATGGGAGGAGCGCTGACCTCGCAATGGCTATGAGATCACCCAAACTAAAGAACCAGTACGCGCATGTCGCCACTCCGCGCATCGCGAAAGCGCCTTAACGGACGTTTCGTACGAGTGCGAGGTCCCTCGCAGTCTGGTGCGGTTCGGGATGACAACAAGTTCAGCGCCCATCCGTGGCCGCTTGACCGCCGCGACATAGACAAAGCCCAAAGGGTGAGCGATTGGGAAATCGCGAACCAATCTCTGCCATGTCTGACGAACGAAAAACTTTAGACCAACGCTCGCAGATGACCGACATCGAGCGCCTCCGGCACTCCGCTGCGCACGTTCTTGCCACGGCCATCCTCAAAATCTGGCCCGACGCCCAATTCGCCGCCGGTCCGCCAGTCGAGAACGGCTTCTATTACGACGTCGAACTCGACCACCGAATCTCCCCCGAAGATTTCGAAAAGATCGAGGCCGAGATGAAAAAGGAAGTCAAAGCCAACCACATTTTTGAGCGGGTGGCTGTCTCGCGTTCTGAGGCCTTGGACATGGCCAACCGTGGTGTCCTTGGCGCCCTTGGTGAGAGATCTACTCCCAGCAAATTCAAGCTCGACATCATCCAGAACATTCCCGAAGGCGAAGAAATCTCCCTCTATCGCAACGGCGAATTCACCGATCTCTGCGCCGGCCCGCACGTCATGCGCACGGGCAACATCGGCGCGTTCAAGCTCACGCACGTCGCCAGCGCCTACTACAAAGGCGACGAAAAGAACCCGCAGCTCCAGCGCATCTACGGCACCGCCTTCAAGAACAAGACCCAGCTCGACGAATACTTCGCGATGCTCGAGGAAGCGAAGAAGCGCGACCACCGCAAGCTCGGCAAAGAACTCGAGCTCTTCACCTTCGACGACCAGGTCGGTCCTGGCCTCCCGCTTTGGCTTCCGCGTGGAACCGCGATCATCGAAGAACTCGAGAAGCTCGCGAAGGAGACTGAGTTCGCAGCGGGTTATGTGCGTGTGCGGACTCCGAATTTAGCACGTGAAAGTCTGTACATAACAAGCGGCCACCTGCCCTACTACAAGGATTCGATGTTTCCACCGATGGAGCTTCATGATGTCTCGGGTAGGGTGGGCGTCTCGCCCGCCGGTTCGGGCATCCTGCCCGAACGATCTTCCTCCGCTGCCACCTACACCCGCAGGCGTCGTCTCCCTCATTTCGAACAACCGTGGGCGATCTACGCGATTACCTTCACAACCCGAAGTCACCGCCCGCTTTGCCCCGCCTCTCGCACTGCGGTTCTGAACGCGCTCCGTCATTTTCATGACAAGCGCTACACGCTCTTCGCGGCGTCCGTAATGCCGGATCACGTCCACGTCATGCTTCAGCCGTGGATCAAAGAACAGGATGCCGGTGGTGAGAATGTCTTCTGGTCGTTAGGCGAGCTGATGCATTCGATCAAATCTTTCACGGCAAAAGAGATCAACTCAATCGAAGGTTCGTCTGGTGAAGTCTGGGAACAGGAGCGCTTTGATCGATATGTCCGCGGGGATCGCGACTTGGAGGAAAAGTTTCATTACATATTGAGCAATCCCGATCGGGAGAGCTTAGTCGATCCGGACAAAGGCTATCCGTGGGTTTGGACACCGGACGATGAAGTTCAGTCAGGCAAGATGCCTGACTCGGCGGGCGAGACGCCCACCCTACCCGAAACATCGCGAGTCGATCGCTATTACCTGAAAGCGATGAACTGTCCGCATCACCACAAACTCTACGCGGCGCTGCCGCGTAGTTACCGGGACTTGCCGTTGCGCCTCGCCGAATACGGCACCTGCCACCGCTACGAGCAGAGTGGCGAGCTCTTCGGCCTCATGCGCGTGCGTTCGCTCCAAATGAACGACGCCCACATCTACTGCACCGAAGACCAGTTCGAGTCGGAGTTCCTCGCCGTAAACGAGATGTATCTGAAATACTTCAAGCTTTTCGGAATCGAGAAATACGTCATGCGCTTTTCGACCCACGATCCCGCCAAGCTCGGCCAAAAATTCGTCGATAACTCTCCGCTCTGGCTTAAGACCGAGGACATGGTCCGCGGCGTCCTCCAACGCAGCGGCATCAACCACATCGAAGTCCCCAACGAAGCCGCCTTTTACGGTCCGAAGATCGACGTCCAGGTTTGGAGCGCTATTGGCCGCGAGTTTACCATCGCCACCAACCAGGTCGATTTCGCCCAGCCGAAAAGTTTCGGCCTCGTTTACAAAGACCGCGACAACACGGAGAAGACCCCGCTCTGCATTCACCGCGCGCCGCTCGGCACGCACGAACGTTTCATCGGCTTCCTGATCGAACATTACGCCGGCAACTTCCCGCTCTGGCTCGCGCCCGAACAGGTCCGCATTCTCCCGATCGGCGATGACACCAAGCTGCTCGAATATTCCCGTTCAATTCAAGCCGAGCTCCGCGCCCATCAAGTCCGCTGCGAGCTGGACGACAGCAGCGATCACATGAAGACGAAAATCGCGAACGCCGAGCAAATGAAAGTCCACACCATGCTCGTGATCGGAAACCGGGACATGGAAGCCAACGCCGTCAGCGTCCGCGTCCACGGCCAAGGCAACCTCGGCGCGAAGCCGCGCGAAGAAACCATCGCGAAAATCTTGTTGTCGATCAAGCGACGAACCGATTAAGAGAAAGCGATGCCGAGAAAACCCCCCAGCAGCAAAGCACGAACCGACTTGATCCGGTCAATTACGACGCCGCTGGGCTTCTTCGTTCTTGCGCTGCTTATCGTGGAGGTCACTCTTGGGATCGTGCTAAGTAATTCACGCCTACCTCAGCAGTATGTTTGGCCGGGTTTTTTGTGGATGGTCGGAATCTTCATCGGCGTGGTGGTGGTCGTGGTGGGTTTAACCATTTTCAGCCCCAAAAATTTGTTGTACGGAAAGGAAGAATATTTGAGTCCACCGCTCGATCCTTCAGCTCTGAATGACGCAATCGAAGATCTCATCATTGCGAACGTAAACGCCGATTGCTTGAAAAACCCGCCGGCCTGAAGCACTGTCTGTTATGAGGTGGGAAGAAATCATCACTGATCCAGAAGAGCGAAGGGTGTTCGCGGCTTTGGACGGTCCCAGCCACACGTGGAGAACACTTCCAGCGGTTGCGCGACAGACTCATCTCCCTGAATCACGCGTCTCCCAGATTGTAAGTAAGTACAATTTGAAGCTGACACGCCTCTCGGAGGAGCCTTCTATTTCCGGCGAGCCGCTCGTTGGATTGATCGAAAAAGTTGGCACCTAATGTAATGACCAAGTCTGGCTCAATTTGCAGGTAACCGATTGACGGCTTGCGATTTGCGTAGTGAGATGGAAACGATCGAGCCAGCATTCTAGAGCTATTTGCGACGGGTTCCATTCGATTGCGAACGCCGAGCAGATGAAAGTCCACACCATGCTCGTGATCGGAAACCGCGACATGGAAGACAACGCCGTCAGCGTTCGCGTCCACGGCCAGGGCAACCTCGGCGCGAAGCCGCGCAACGAAGTCATCGCCGGAATCTTGGAGTCGATCAGGAATCGGCATCAATGAAGGGTTGGCGCGCATGACTCATCCCGTCAGCAGATCCCTGCGCGAATATGCGCGTGGCCTGGCGGGAGGGTTGATGTTTAGCTTGCCGCTCCTTTACACGATGGAAGTCTGGTGGGCGGGCTTCGTCGCGGAGCCGCTGCGACTGCTCCTGTATGTCGTGACCGTGTTCCTGCTCTTGCTGGGTTACAACTATTACGCGGGCCTGCACCATGACGCATGCTGGTCCGAAGTAGTGATCGACTCCGTTGAGGAAATGGGCCTCGGCTTGTTGCTGGCTGCCGCGTTGCTCTTCTTGCTCGGTCAAATCGAACTGGACCACTCCCCGTATGAGATTGTCGGCAAGGTCACGGTCGAGGCCATGACGGTGGCGATCGGCATTTCTGTTGGAACTGCGCAACTCGGCGGTGGCAAAGGGGAGGCCAGACGCGGCGTGGAAGGTTCCGCGAAAAGGGAGGCGACGTTCGGTGGTCAAATCGTCATCGCGCTGTGCGGCGCGGTGCTCTTCGCGGCCAACGTTGCACCAACCGAGGAGATCATCACGATCGCGACGGAGAGCCACCTAGCGAAACTCGTTGGCATTGCCTTGCTCTCGCTCGTGCTGACGGCGCTCATTCTCTATTATATCGAATTCACGGGCTCGCGACAGTTTGTGCGGAGGAGCGGTGTCACCTCCGTGGTCGTCGGCAGCGTGATCAGCTACGCTGTCGCTCTTGTCGTTTCAGCCATGATGCTCTGGTTCTTTGGTCGCTTCGACGCGGGGCTGCTCACGTGTCTTTCGCAGGTCGTGGTTTTGGGCCTCGCGGCGACGCTCGGGGCCTCCGCCGGAAGGCTTTTATTGCAATGAAGAAGGTCAACAAGAACTGGGTGGAATGGACGGTGTTCGGCGTCAGCGCGGTATTAATCGCAACGGTGATCGGCTTTCTCGTCTATGAAAGCGCGACGATAGGCCATGCCTTGCCCGACATTCAATTGCGCCTCGGAACACCCGAAGCGCGCTCCAACTACTTCGCCGTGCCCCTCGAGGTGACCAACAAGGGCGACCAAACCGCGGAAGGCGTGCACATCGAAGTGGTGCTGCGCGCCGCCGGCAAGGAGGAGCGCGCCGACCTGGAGATCGCGTTCCTGCCACGCCGCGGCGCGCGCGAAGCCTGGGTCACCTTCAAGACCGACCCTCGCAACGCCACGCTGGAAGCGCGCGTGCTCGGCTACGAGAAGCCGTGATTCCTGAGAGTCTCATCCCCCGACGCGCGACTCATGATCGGAAATTCCGGCATGAAAACCAACGCCGTCAGCCTGCACGTTCACGGCCAAGGCAATCTCGACGCAACGCCGCGGTTACCCGGTTCGGATTAGAAGCTTGGCGAAAACTTGCATCGTCCGCCCGGCTCGCAGCGATCGGTGTCCGGGGAAGAACCGTCTCGCGGGAAAGCGATTAGCGAAACGAGCGGTTGTTGAATGGCTTTTTCTTGGTTCATTTCCCGGGAAAAGAAGCCGGAACATCCGCCCGAAGAACGACCCTCCGGGACTTGTCCTCTCCTTTCCGGTTCCAGCATGGACCCACAAATGCCCCAGGACGAAAACCGAAAGATGCGGGTCTTGGCCGGCGGCTCGCGCTTGTTCAAGCGCTTTACGCTCCAGAAAGTCCTCGGGCGCGGCGAAATGACTTTTGTCTGGCTGGCGCGCGATCACCGGCTCAGGCGGCTCGTGGCGCTAAAACTGGTGCCCGACGCGATCTGCCGGGATCCATCAGCCCGGGAAAATTTGAAAAGCGAGACCCGCAAAAATCTCCTGCTCACGCACCCAAACGTCGCTCGCGTTTTTGATTTCGTCGAAGATGAACAGGCCGCCGCGATCTGCCTGGAATACATGGATGGCACGACTTTGTCGGACGCGCGCGCGCAAAAACAGTCGAAGTGTTTCGGAATCCTGGAGCTTGCGCCCTGGGTCGGGTCGTTGTGTGACGCGCTCGCTTATGCGCACGAATCAGCCGGCCTGATCCACCGCGGTTTGAAACCGGCGAACGTGATGGTGAATAGCCGCTCGGAAATCAAGATTACGGATTTCGGCATTGCCGCCAGCCTGCGCGCTTCCATGGGCCCGGAGAGCGTGCTCCCCTCGATCGCAACGCTGAATTACATGAGCCCGCAGCAAATGCTCCGGGAAGATCCCTCACCTTCCGACGACATTTACGCCCTGGGCGCGACCCTGTACGAAATGCTCTCGAGCAAACCGCCCTTTTACAGCGGGGATGTGGCGTCCCAGGTTCGCGAGGTGACCGCGCCGCCAATCAACCGGCGCCGCGCCACCCTGGGGATCACAGGCGATCCAATTCCACCGCATTGGGAGGACACCATCGCCGCCTGCCTGGCGAAACATCCCGAGGGGCGGCCGAAAAGCGCAGCCGAGGTCGCGGGGCGGTTGCAACTGGAGGGGATGATTCGCCTGACAACCGCCCGGCAAATCGCTAAACCGCAGCGTTATCTCAAAATCGGCGCGCTGGCCGGCGGAGCCGCCGCGCTGCTCGGCGTGGCCGTTTTTTGTTCCCGTTCCAGCTCACCAGGGCCAGGCACCAACCCGCGATCGACGCTCGAAAAAGAGACCTCCGCCGGTGGCACGCTCGCGGCGTCGGCCGAGCTGGCCCCCACCCCAACTGGCGAACGGGCGGAATCTCCGATAGCCGAAACGGAAAACGCGACCCTGCAATTGGTGACGAGACCACCGGGGGCGACCTTCGCAATTTATTCCGGAAGAGTCGAGAGCACGACGGCGCCCGCCGCCGATTCGCTGCGCCGCGGCGCAACCCCCGGATCTGTCGCGGACCTTCCGCCCGGCCGGTACACGATTTTCTTGCAGCTTCAGGGTTGGCCCGACGATCACGCGGAAATCACCCTGAAGCCGGGCGAGACGCTTCCCTTCGAATATACATTTCC
Source organism: Chthoniobacterales bacterium (assembly GCA_035556975.1). GTDB lineage: Bacteria > Verrucomicrobiota > Verrucomicrobiia > Chthoniobacterales > UBA10450 > AV80. Next base: position 188,614 of record DATMEN010000029.1, on the reverse strand, counting down.
TCATGGCAGTGTAACGGTCACCAGCACTCCTGAGGGCGCCGAAATCTTTGCGGGTGAAACGTCGCTCGGCCATACCCCGATGACGGTGGATCTGCCCTTGGGCCAACAGGAGTTGACCGCCCGCTACGGCACTTTTTCGAAAAAGAGCGAGGTCGTCACCATCGAGAGCGAGACACCCGCGAACGTCGTGTTTCAATTTCGCGCGCGCAGGCATTCGCCGCCGCCAAAACCGAAAGCGCCCCAATCCGCCTGGGGAAAGCTTGGCAACAGTCTCAAGAAAGTTTTCTCGAGCAAGCCACCGCCCAAGACACCGCCCAAAAAAAAGCCCGCTCGGTAGCGAGCGCCTGCCGATCAAATCATGGGTAGCCACACGCTCACGCTCGATCCCAATCTTCCCGGAAACCAAGATCACGATCGCGACGAAGTGATCGCTGATATTCTTGCTCCAATTCGCGAACGCCGCGCCGGAGCCTAGCGCGCGAACACCAAGATCGAATTCGCCGGCAGGACGAAGGCAGCCGACTGCCCGAAGCCGTGCATGGCTGGCCCGTCGGCGAAGACGCCGCCGCCGTTGCCGGCAACGCTGGGATTGACCCAGGACTCATAGACGTCGCTGTTAAAGATCTCGCGCCAGACGCCGGGGGCGGGAACGCCGATCCGGTAATCGAATCGGTGAAAGGTAGAGAGGTGCACGATCACCAGCACGTCGTGCCCTTCACCTTCAACCCAGCGCTGAAAGGCGAGGACGCGATTCTCATCGCTCACATGGACGACGCGGAAACCGTTTCCGCGGAGACCTGGGTGACGCCAGCGTAACGCAATCAATTCGCTCGTGAACCGAAGGTGATCGGCCATCTGTTTGTCGCCGGCCTCGAGGCCATCCCAGTGGAGCAGAAGGTCGCGGCGGTCGGCCAAGTTGTCCGACCATTGTTTGTCCTCGAGAAATTCCTGGCCCATGAAAAGCATCGGGATGCCGGGTGCGGTCAGGCCGATGCCGGTGGCGACGCGCGCGCGGCTGCGCCCGAACCACGAGCGTGGATCGTCCGGGTGACCAAGGCGTGCCACCCGCTGCTCGCGCCCCGCATAAACGATGTCGTGGTTCTCCGGTCCCTGGACGAATCGCCAGTGCTCGTTGAATCCATCCGGCCACAGGCTGCGCGCGAGTCCGCCCATGTTCAAGGCACGCGCGTCGGGCGCACTCGCGTTCCCGATGACGTCGCGAATCGCAATGCGCAATCCGTTGGTGAGCGAGGTGTCGAACCCAGCGCCTCCCGGCGGCGGCTGCACCATCAGCGGATTTACATTCCAGTATTCCGCCTTGTGCAGCGCGGAAGGCCGGCGGAAGTGCAACGTCCCGGTCAGGTCCTGGCAAAAGCTCCAGCCGTGGGGCGCGCCGTCGCGATCGATCACGCTGACCTGATCGTAGCGGAAGCCATCGACGCGGTATTCTTCGAGGAAGAACTTTGCGTTCTGGATAAGAAAGTCGCGCACTTCCGGTTTGCCGAAATCGAAGACCAGGCCGCCGGCGTGCCCGCGGTCGGTGAAGTAGAGCGAGTTGCCGTTCCCGCCCGCGGTCGATTGCCGATCGAAGAAGTAAATGCTTTCGTCTCCCCAACTGCCGCCGGCATGGTTGTAAACCACATCCAGCAGGACAGCGAGCCCATGGAGATGGCAGAGATCGATGAGGGCCTTGAGCTGGTTCATCTCGCCACGCAGGTCGGCGATCTCATAAGGGGCGAGGCCCTTGGCATCGAGCAGCGCATTTACCTGGTCGACATACCGGGGCAGGTCCGCATCCTCGACCGCGAAGTCCATCTCGGGAGAAAAATAATCCACGCCGTTGTAGCCTTTGCTGAACTGGGTGAGGAACTCCTGGATCGGCAGAAGCTGAACCGCCGTTACCCCCAGGCTGGATAGATACGGAATCTTGCGCGCCACATCGAGAAACGTCCCTGCCTTGCCCGGCAGGTTCGGCGTGAAAAAGACGCCGACGTGCAACTGGTAGATGACGAAATCTTGAAAGGCCGGCGTGACGTATCCCGTCTCGTGCCACGGAAAATCCGTCTTGCGAATGACGCAATCACTCGGGAACGGCGTAGCCAACTCGCGCGCAAACGGATCACGCTTCGGACCCGAGCCGCCATCGCCCACCACGAAGTATTTGTAACGGTCGCGATCCTGCACGCCCGGCAGGAAGCCACGCCAATGCCCTCGCTCGTCGCGAGTCAGCAAGTTTGCGTCTTTGCGTTCGGCGCCGTTCACGCAGGCGTGGACGCTATGTGCGTTAGGTGCCCAGACACGGAAGGTCGCGCCTCCATCCGTAAGGTTGGCGCCCATCGGCGTGTCGCCGGAGATATGTTCGAGGGAAGCAGGCATCGTGTGTTTGCATGGATCGTTGTCAGGCCGCAACGAGACATGGCAGGTGGGAACGGGTCCGATCGTATGGACTCTCTTCCGGAAAGGCAACCTCGGCGCGAAGCCGCGATCAACGAACGGCGTGAATATTTGGGCGCGCTTTCGGCGTGCCCTGCACCGCTACGGCCAGATCCGCTGCAACACGGCTGCCAGCCGATAACCGCCGAGACCGAGATTGCGTTTCACGACGCCCTTCGCCCAGGAGTCGTAGGAGCTGTTGCTCGCCGCGGTGGCGGGCCACTCGGGGTGCGGCCGGTCGCCGGTGGTCATGCGCCGCGGACCAAAGGTGAGCAGCAGGTGGGCTTTCCGCGCGTCCGGGAGCATCTCGGTCGCCCAGCGCGTGCTCCAACCGCTCAAGAAACCGGTCGTCTGCCATCCGGGGGGCGGACTCTGCTTGAGCCGCACCGCGAACGCGCGCGGATTCGCCACGCCGGCGGCGGCCATGGCCAGTTCGACTGTGTCGCCGTCCCAGTAGCCATGCAATCCGCCGCGGTACTTGATCCATCCTCCTCCGCGCGTCTCGGTCGTGTTGGCGACTTGATTGGGATTCGCCAAACGGTCCTGGGCATCGAAATAACCAGCGCCCACATGAAGCGGCTGGTGGATGTCGCCCACGAAATGCGCGAGCAGCCGGAGCGCCTCCTTCTTGGTGAGATTTGTCGGATTGGGCCCGTGGCCTTGCAGCACGACAATGCAACGGCGGATCATTCGCACCACGTCCTGCGGGTCGGCGCCCTTGGAATTGCCGCGGTAGGCGGCTTCCTGGATCGGGATATCGGTATAGTGATAATGATGATGGCGCGGATTCCGATTGATGAACGCCCGCATCTCCGGCGTGAGATTGCTCTGTTTCACCCGATCCGCCCAAAGGGAAGCCTGCTCCAGTTTTTCCGTGCCGAGGATCTGACGCACCTGGGTTTCCGCATTGGTCCCGGCGATGAGGAGGTCGGCGAGGGCGCCCACGGCGCGGTGGCCTTCATTGCCATAGCCTAAAGCGGTGGTGGTGAACGCCGCCGCGCAAAGTGCTGACAGCCCGAGAGCGACCCAGGAGCGGTGGATGGAACGGATCGAAATATTGTTCATCGGTTTGTTTTAATTTTGCTTCCGAAGGTGAGAATGCCGCTGAGTGCCCGGGCCCAAGACGGCACGCTTGCTGCCGTGCGGCGATTGAACCGTAACCGGGATACCAAGACAAGCGCCGTCTACAGGCCGTGGCTAACTCGACGACCAAGTGCAGCTACTGCTGCTTTGAAAGGTCCGCTGCCATTTTCGTGGCGGCGGCAGCTTCGGCGGGACGCTTCAACGCGGTGAGGACCTTGGCGCGCGCCTGCCAGACGGCGACGTTTTGCGGAGCGAGCTGCGTCGCCAGGAGCGTTTCACCATCGGCCCGGACGAGGGCTTCACGTTCGCTCTCCTCTAACGCGACCAGCTTCACGCCGAGGAGCGCGTGTGCAATGGGATCGGCGGGCGAGGCGGCCAGCGCTTCTTTCAGTTGCTCGAGGGTGTTTGCCTTCACGCGGCGCTCGACGTAATCCGCCACCTTGACCGGCGAATAGGGCGAGATCGTGCGGGTGCGCGGCTCGGCTAGAAACCAGCGCGCGATCTGCGCCCAGCGATCGTCCGCGGGCAGCTTCGCCACTTGCTTGCGAATCGCGGCGAGGCGTTTTGCCCGGTCCGGAATGACTTCCAGTGTTCCGGCAGCTGTCAGAACGCAGCCGCTCACGGCTTCAGCCAGATCGGCCAGCCAGGCCGGGCCTTTGCCCGGAGGGACGATGTCCCAGACGCGGACGGGATCCGACTCCTCGACCAGCAGCAAGTCATCGGGGCTGAAGTGCGCGGCCCGCCGGGAAAATTCGTCTGCGCGCCAATCTGCGATCGCGCGCCCGGTGGCCACGTCCACAATCCCGGTTGTTCCCCAGCTCCCTTCCGGACCACTACGGCCCGCCGCCAGCAACCGCCGACTATCGGCGCTGAATTCCACATGATCATAATTCATGAGCTCCGGCGCCTTGACGGGATCGATCAACGGCAGCCCTGTCATCGCGTTCCAAACCTGGACGCCGTTTCCACCGGTCGCAAAGAGCTTGCCATCCGCACTAAATCGCGCGTTAACGAAGCCGGATTCTCCTATCGGACGTAAATCGACCAATCTTCCCGATGCGGTTTCGAAGAGACGCATTCCGCGGTTCGCGAAGAGCACGAAGTGCTGGCCGTTCGGACTGAAGATCGGTAGCGGCGGTTCCTCGGAAGGTTCCAGCGGGATTTCCGCCGATTCGGCCACGGGTTCCGCACCCGGCACTTTCCAGAGGCGCAACGATGCCGCGCCCCCGTGGTCCAAAATTGTGACGAGGCGCGTCCCATCAGGGCTGAAATGCACTTCGGGCCGTCCTGGATGGGCCAGGGCTGGCGAGGCAGCCTGGCCGGTCACGGCATCCCACAGCCGCGCGAACCCCGCGTCCTCTCCCCGCCTGGACGTGATCGCCACCAGCCGGCCATCGGGCGAAAACCGCGCCGACACGATCGCGTCGCCTTCAGTCACCTTGATTTCTTGCAGGAGACGCCCGCTTTCGGCCTCCCAGATTTTCACTCTATCGTCCTTGGAAAGAATCTTCGATCCATCGCGGCTCATTTCCAGGAATCGAATGTCTGCACGCTTCGGCAGCTCTTTGCCGCTCGGCAAATCCCAGAACCGCGGGGCTTCTCCGATCTCAACGAGGAACCGTCTGCCATCGGTGCTGAATGTTCCCCGTGGGGTATCTTCCTCCGCCGTTCCCGCCGGCCGTTCGAGCGCGGCCTCGAGCAGAATCTTCGCCGAGCGAATGTCCCAGATGCGAACGCGATCGCGGGCAAAAGTGGCGACCATGAATCCATGCTGAACGGCCGCCCCACCCGGAAGTGAAAGGGGGCGCGCCGATGCACGCGCCAGGTCCCAGACGTCGCCTGAAACCGCGCCGTTGGCGATTAAGCGCTGGCCATCGCGGCTGAACTTGGGGATGGTTATTTCAGCCCCCTCGATCGATTGCAGCGCCATCGAGCCGGTAGCGACATCCCAAAAACAAACCCCACTCCCATCGCTGACTGTGGCCACGCGCTGTCCGTCCGGGCTGAAAGCCGCGCCTACCAACGCCTCCGTGCCGGGGTTTTTCAACCATCCGGTCACTGGCTTCCCAGTCCGTGTATCCCAGATCCGCGCTTCCACGCGGCCGAGCGTGAGCAGCCATTGCCCGCCCGGACTGAACTCGAGTCGTTGGACCCAACTCTGATGCTCCATCGGCGGCGTCACGGGCTTGCCGGTCGCAACTTCCCATACCCGATCTGAACCTCCGTATCCTTCGCCGTCCCCCAAGTTACTGGCCGTGGCCACGTACAATCCGTCCGGGCTCAAAGCAACCGCATCGACTCCGAAGTCGGGCGGCTTGATGACCGGACCAATCGGTTTGCCCGTTCGGGTTTCGAGAACCTGCGCGGTGCTCTCGTGCCTTATGACCAGGCGCTCGCCGTCGCGGCTGAACTGCACACCCTCACTCTCTAGCCGGCGCAGCTCACGGCCTGTTTGCGCATCGCACACGATCACTGTTCCGGGAGCAGTGAGGCCGAGAAAACGCGAGTCGGGACTGAAGACGAGCATCTCCTCGAAAGCCCCGCCCTCGAACCGGACGGGCTCCGCGATCGCGCGGCCGCTTTTCGTGTCCCACAATTGAATCGCCAGGGGGCCCGGCTCATGAGTAGCCACGCCCTCTTTGATGCCGTCGCCCGCGAACACCACCCGTGTGCCATCGGGGCTAAACCGGGCCGCATCCACGCCCTCCTCCAGTCGAATGCGCTGCGAGATCGTCTTGCCCGTCGCGTTGTCCCGAATCTCCGCGCTGCCATCTGCGAGAACGACCACGGCATGCGCGCCCGTTGGGCTGAAGAATGTTTTCGCGGCGTCCGTGTACGGCATTTCGAGAGGCATCGGCCAAAGCCGCTCGATCAAGAGCGAGCCCATCCGCGCGGCGGCGGCGGGGTTGCCGTTCGTCCGCACGGCGCGCGCCAGATACGCCAGGGCCTGCGCCGCGCGTTGATCGGCGATCAGTCGCGTGCCTTGCGGATGCCCTGCCAATCCACCCAGGTTTCCCGCCCCCGGCTTTCCAGCGCCTCTTCCAGCCGCCGGACGAATTCCCTGTCCTTTCGCGAGTAGGAGATAAATACCTCGGCCCGCCCCGGCGCTGCTTTATCTTGATCTGACGCCGGCATGGGATTACGGCTCATCCTCGAGAGCCTTGCGTTCGTTCTCCCTGAGCGGACGAGTGATGCGCGCGGCAGCCTGCTTGATCAAATCGGCCGGCCGGAGGGGCCAGACCCGCGCCATCCCACCCCCTTCGCCGGTCACAAGAAAGCGTCCATCGGGACTGAGCGTGGCGGCGGAGATGCTCGGTGCACGATGGGCAAACCGGGCCAGATGATTTATGACAGCGATCTCTTCAGCAGCGCGGATGTCCCAGACGCGTGCGGTCTGATCTCGACTGCCAGTGACGAGCAGCTTCCCATCGGCGCTGAAGCTGACGGTGAGGACCGCGGCAAGATGGTTGAAGACGGCGAGTTCGCTCTGCTTGCGCACTTCACGCACGCGCGCCGTGAAATCCTCACCCGCCGTAGCCAGCAACGCCCCGTCAGGACTAAAAGCGAGACAACGAATCGGCCCGCGCGCCACGACCGTGTCGACTTGTGATCCGTCCTCAGCGTTCCAGACCTTAACCAGCCCATTCTCGTCCGCCGTCGCGATCAATGAGGAACTCGGGCTGCGGACCAGCGGACCGGAAATCCGAGCGTCATGCTTTAACTCCGCGATCTTCCTGCCTGCTCCATCCCATATATGCAGGCCGGTATCGCCCGCCGCGGCCAACCGGCGGCTGTCGGCCGAGAACGCCAGGCTGTCCAAGCCGGGCGACGGCCTGATGATTGCCTGCTCCCGGCCTGAATCCGCGGCAAAGATTCGCACGGAATCCTTGTTCGCCACGGCGAGCAGGTTGCTATTCGGACTGAAACTCGCCAGGACTGGTTTGGTAAAGCTTTGGAAGCGCCATTTTTCACGGCCGTTGCTTGCGTCCCAAACGCGCCCTTCGTCTTCGAAACGCCGCGTGAGAAGGAAGCGCCCGTCCGGGCTAAAGCCCACCACTTCCACGCTGCCCTGGCGCTCTTGTTCTCCGAGTTCGAACATGCGCTGGCGGTTTAGCTGCGCTCCCGGCCGCTGGCGGACCGCGGCCCAGTCGATCGGCGGTTCGTGCCGCATCGTCGCGACGAGCTTCCCCGACGCGACATCCCAGACCTCCGCCGCCTCGCCACTGGCGACGGCTGACAGGCGGAGGTCATCGGTCAAGACGAAGCCGCGTTCGCCGTTCCCCTGGAAAATTGAAATCGGCGCTCCGGTCGCCGAGTCCCAGAGGACGGCGCCTTTGCCCTCGGTGATCGTGGCAATGCATCGGCCGTCCCGGCCAAAGCGGAATTCAGATGGACTGTCGGCGCTTCGATTGTGCGCCAACTCGGGACCGGTTCGCGATTCCCAAAGGGCGACCATTCCTTCCCCGCCGGCCGTTGCCACGGAATCACCGTCTGCGCTGTAGGCAATCGCCCAGACGGGTTTGTCATGCGTGATGCGGAGCGTTTCCTCGCCATTCTCGATCGCCCAGACCCGCGCGGTGTTGTCCTCGCTGGCGACAGCCAAAGACGCCTCGTCGGGACTGAATACGAGCAAAGTGATCCGACCTTCGTGGACGACCTTGGCCATCATCCGATGCGACGGTCCCGTTTCCCAAATCCGCGCGGTCATGTCGCTGGCGGTAGCGATGTAATTCCCGCGGGGACTAAATGCGACACCCGTGATTCTGGAAAACTCTGGCACCACAAAGCTTTCCCGACCACTGGCAGTTTCGAGCACGTGCAGGGCGTTATCTTCGCCCGCGCTCGCAAGCGCGGTCCCGTCCGGGCTGAAGGCGAGCGCATCCGGTTGGCGGTTGTGCTTGACCGGTTGGGCCGCGGGATCATCGACGCGCTGGCCGGTGGCCGCCTCCCACATCGTGAGTTGGGTCCGCCGCGAGATCGCGACATATTTGCTGTCGGGCGAAATGGCGACGGCATCCACGGGGCCGGACAACGACCCGCCCGGACGCAGCGTTTGCGGCTGGAAGCCTGCGCTGCCGGAAAGAGGTGAAGTCCGCGTAGTCCCGTCTTCCGAACCAGTGACGATCAATCGCCCATCCGCGCTGATCGCCAGAGTTCTGATCCGTCCCGGATGTTGGATCGCTGGGACGACCGCCTGCCCCCGCTCCGTTTCCCAGACGTTAGCAATGGCACCAGCGGCCGTCGCCAACAGCTTTCCATCCGGGCTGAATTGCAAGGCCTCGACAGCACTCGCGTGCTTCATCGTCGCGATGAGGCGATGGCTTCGCACCTCGTAGAGTTCCACCGATTCGTCGGCCAGAACGATGGCTGCGAAGCGGGCATCCGAACTGAACGCGGCGACAGGGTGGTGGCGCAGACGAAACACGTTTGCGAAGCCAATCTCCACGTGTTTCAACGGCCTCTCGCTCACAAATCGCGTCACTGGATGGGCGAGGAGCGCAAGGGCGCGACGCAGCACTTGCTCGGCTTCCAGGGATCGAAATTGCCGCATGGACTGAACGGCCATCACCACACTCGACTGAAGCGCGTCCGCGCTCCGATTGCGGATCAGTTCGGCCTGGGTCGCCAGTTGGCGCGCTCCAGCGATCCGCCTCTGTTGTTCCGCCGCCTGCCGTTGGAAATACGCGCCCACAGCGAGCATCCCTGTGACGATCAGCGCAACGGAAATTGACCCCCACAGAATTCGTTGCCGGCGTGCCGCGCCCTTGCGACTAGAGATGATGTATTCAGTTTGCAGTACCGTCGGTTGGCGCTCTTTTTCTGTTCCGGCCTGGGCGAGCCATTGCTCCGCGGAGCGCAAGTCTTCGCCGCGCAGGATAAAGCTGTTGCTCTTGGCCTGCGCCTCCCATTCGATCGCGCGCGTGAGCAGCCGCGTGTGCGCTCGAACCCAACCAAGATCTGTGTCGAGCGCGCTGATGAGAAAGTCGGTCGCGGCCTCGAAGCTGTCGGCGTCCCGCGCGAAAACCCAGTTCAACTTCGCGAGCGGTTCGGGCACCGCTTTCGCCTCCGTGTCCCGGGCCATGATCGGGATCATTCGTTTGTTTTGCGAGACGGCATGGGCGAGCTCTTTCCCACAAATCTCCGAGCTCACGGAATCGGGCGAGAGCACGAAAACGAAAGTGTCGGCGCCTTCGATCGCCGGGAAAATCGCCTGCATGAATTCTTCCGCCGGCCGGATGCCCTGCCAATCCACCCAGGTTTCCCGTCCGCGACTCTCCAGCGCCTCTTCCAGCCGCCGGACGAATTCCCTGTCCTTTCGCGAGTAGGAAATAAATACCTCGGCCCGCTGCGGAACGGCCTTATCGCCAGCTGATGTCGCCATGCGGGATAACGGTCAGGCTATGGAACAGCGGTCATGGCCGCGAGCATTTTATGGCGTCCGGCTGGGCCGAGAATTCAGCGTGCGCGATGCGTGTGCGGCGTTTATCGGCGCGGCGGGCGCGCGTCCGCATTCCAAATTGGGAAAGTGCTGCTTGACTGCGGACAGACATCGCTCGGTATCATCCGTTTGGTGAATTTTCGCGCGCGATCAATCTTGTCACTCCTGTTGTTGCTCCCGGCTCTTGGCGCGGCGGCGCAGGGAAATCCGACGGCGCGCGGAGACGCCGCGATGAACGCCGGCAACTATGCCGAGGCTTTGACCGCCTATAACGAGGCCATCGAGCGCGAGCCGAAGAAGTCCGCGTATTATGTCGACCGAAGCGCCGCCCACGACCTGCTGGGCGACATCGACCAGGCACTCGCCGACGCGAACAAAGCCATCGAGCTCGATCCGAAAAATGCCGACGCCTACGACGTGCGGGCCTGGGTAAAATACACCAAACGACCTAACACGGAGGCGATCGCCGACCTGACCAAGGCGCTCGAACTGAACCCAAAATCCGCCCGCGCCTGGAACCGCCGCGCCCGGATCCTGGGTGATGAAAATCGGTTGAAGGAGGCAATGGCAGACGTGGAGAAAGCACTCGCTCTGGTGCTGGATTACGCCGACGCCTACACCACCCGCGGAAGAATCCTTTTTCTCCAGGGACAATACCGCAGGGCCGTCGTCGATCTTTCGACGTCGATCGGGTTCGATCCTCAGCAAGCGCGCCCCTACATCACCCGCAGCCGAATTTGGTTGATCTGGAAGGAACACAAACGGGCGTTGGAGGACGCCGAACAGCTGGTGCGGCTCGATCCAAAAAACTACTCCTCCTTTCTCGTGCGCGCCTATGCGCAGGAAGGCGCGGGCAAGTTCGAGGCGGCGCTGGCCGACGCCGAAGAAGCCCGCCAGCGGAATGACAAGGTGGCCGAAATCTATCGCGAGAAAGCTTTCTGCCTTCTCGCCTTGAAAAAATTCGATGAAGCAGTCGCCGAAGCCTCGACCGCGATCCGCCTGCAACAGAATTTTGCGGAAGCGTACCAGGTCCGGGGAAATGCTCTGCTCTCGAATTCGAAACTCGATCCGGCCATCGCCGATCTCTCACTGGCCCTCCACCTGAATCCGCGCGACCTCTTCGCGTTGATTGGCCGCGGTTCGGCCTATTACCACCAGACGCATTTCGCCAGAGCGCTGGCGGATTTCGACGCCGCCCTGAAGATCGAGCCCGAATCGTTCGAGGCGCGCTTGCGCCGCGCCGACACCTACAGGCAGCTCGGACAAATCGAGAAGGCAAACGCCGACTTTGCGCTATTGGCGAAATCAAAGCCGGACCGGCCCGAGGCATACTTGAAGCGCGCCCTGGCCTATGAAGGGAACGGACAGTTCGACCTCGCCCTCGCGGACGCGAACAAGGCGATGGAGTTGGACCTGCAACTCGCACCAGCGGCGTTGAGAATCAAAGCCTCCGTTCAACTCAAACAGGAAAATTTTGAAGCGGCCCTCACGGATTCGAGCAAGGCGATCGAACTGGAGCCGGCCAATCCATCCACCTTCCAACTCCGCGCCGCGATCAGGAGCCGGCTGAAGAGGTATGCCGAAGCCCTGGAGGATTGCCGAAAATCGGTCGAGCTCCTGCCGACCGACCCGATGTATCGTCTGAACTATGCCCACTCCCTGTCGCGGGTGGGAGACTATGCCGGAGCGCGGCGCGAACTCGACGAAGCCGAACGGACCGGGAACAGATCGGCCTGGTTTTATAACAACTTCGCCTGGCTCCTTTCCACCGCCGACGACGACCAGATCAGAGATGGCGCGAAAGCCGAGCAGGCGATCGAGGCGGCGCGCGAGTTGATGCCAAACGAGCCGCGGATTTGGGACACCCAGGCGGCGGTCTGCGCCGAGTTGGGCCGGTTCGAAGAAGCCGTGAAATGGCAGAAGCGCTATCTCGGTCTGAGAACTTTGACCACCGAAGAGCGGAAGAACGGGAAAGAGCGGCTCACTCTGTATGAGCAACGCCAGGCCTACCGGCAAAAACCCGGTGGATGATTCGGAACGTCTGCGCGACGCACCTCATGAACGCGGAGTTTTGATGCTTGCACTCCTGTCGTGAAATCTTTCCCTCTCGCTGCCCGCACGATGCCGGCGGCTTGAGATCTTTGTTGATCTCCGATTCCAGCTCGCGGCGAACTTGAGCCGAGCGCCGGCCAATTCAGCTCCAACCCACGTCGCGAGCGAACCCTCGGAAATAACCTGAAGGCACGTCAGAAGAAGGGCCCTCTGGGGCATGGGGTCTGCTTTTTTTTGGGTTTAGCATGGATCCGCGCACGCCCGAGGAAGAAAAACCAGCCTTCGGGGAGCCAATGGGCGGAGTAGTCGCCGGCAGGCAACTCTTTCAGCGCTTCACCCTCCAGAAAGTCCTCGGCCGCGGCGCCATGAGTGTCGTCTGGCTGGCGCACGACGACCGGCTCGAGCGGTTGGTGGCGCTAAAACTCGTCCCGGAGTCGGATATTTTCGACCCGGCGGCTTGCGAAGATTTGAAACGCGAGACCCACCGGAGTCTGCTGCTCACGCATGCGAATATCGTTCGCATTTTTGATTTCATTGCCGATGAAGGGATCGCCGCCATCTCGATGGAGTACGTCGATGGCACCACGCTCTCGGACGCGCGGCGGGAAAAGCGATCGAAGTGTTTCGGAATCCCCGAACTGGTTCCCTGGGTCACGTCGCTGTGTGACGCGCTCGCTTATGCCCACGAATCAGCCGGGTTGATCCATCGGGACCTGAGGCCGGCGAACATCCTGGTGGATAGCCGCGGGAAGCTCAAAATCACCAACTTCGGGATCGCGTCCAGTCTGCGCAATTCGATGAGCCGGGTGAGCGGGCAAACTTCGCCCGGGACGTTGAACTACATGAGCCCGCAGCAAATGCTCGGCGAGGAGCCCTCGCCTTCGGACGACATTTATGCCCTCGGCGTCACTTTGTATGAAATGCTTTCGAGCAAACCGCCGTTCTACAGCGGGGACGTGGCGTCGCAGGTGCGAGAGACGATCGCGCCCCCGGTCACCCAACGCCGCGTGACTCTGGGAATCGCGGGCGAGCCAATTCCGAAGCGCTGGGAGGAAACCATCGCCGCTTGCCTGGCGAAAGATCCCGGGCAACGGCCGCAAAGCGCAGCCGAGGTGGCGGAACGGTTGCGGCTCGGCGGCACGGTTCGCTTAACTACCGCTCGGGAAATCGCCAAACCGGTTTTCGATCGTTACCTGAAACTCGGTGCGCTGGCCGCCGGCTTGGCCGCGTTGGCCGCCGCCGCCGTTATTTCTTCCCGGTCCAACTCGCCGGTGTCACGCCCAAACGCCGGGCCGCCTTTCAAACCGGAAACTCCCACGGGTTACGCGCTCGAATCGGCCGTTAAACGTGTGCCGGCGTCAAGAATTGCAGAGCCGCCACCGGGCCTCGCGCCGATGACCGCGCCGCAAAATGCCACACTGCAATTGGCGACGACCCCGGCCGGCGTAAGTTTCGCCATTTATCCCGGGGTAGTCGCAGGCAAGACGGCGCCCGCTGCCGCCCCATTGCGCAGGGGCGCCACTCCCGAATCGGTCGCGGATCTCCCGCCCGGGCCATACACGATTTTCTTTCACAACGAGGGTTGGCCCGGCGATCGCGCGGAAATCGCGGTGCAACCCGGGGAGACTCTCCCGGTCGAATACACCTTTCCTCATGGCAGCGCTACGATTACCAGCACCCCCGACGGCGCCGAGATATTCGCGGGTGAAAAATTGCTGGGCGTCACGCCGCTCACGGTCGATTTGCCGCTGGGTAAGCAGGAGCTGGTCGCCCGTCACCCGGATTTTCCGAAAAAGACCGAGACCGTGACGATCGAAAGCGAGACGCCGGCGACAGTCGCATTCCAACTACGCCCGCGCAGCCGTTCGTCGGGCAAGGCCAAAGAGCCGCCCTCCGCCTGGGACAAATTTAGCAACAGCCTGAAGAAAGTTTTCTCGAGCAAGCCGCCGCCCAAGAAAAAGCGCAATCCCGTAACGCTTCCCTCGCCGGCCCGCTGACTAGACTGCGGCCCCTGCGGCTCGACCGCCCATCGGCGCAATCAAGATAATTGCCTCGCGGCAAACCAAAGAAGACGCCGCTCTGCACCTATGCTCGGCATCGGTAACCCCGATTTGGAAGCCAACGCCGTCAGCGTCCGCGTTCGCGGCCAAGGCAATCTCGGCACGAAGCCGCGCGATGAAGTGATTTTGAATCTTCTCAATGCAATCGCCGAACGGGCGCAATAACGGGTAGCCTGGATCAGCCGTCTCCTTGACGGCGTCGCATCACGGGCTCAGTGTTGGGACATGAATGATCTCTCCGTCGAGCTCGACCAGTTGGCGAAGAACGTGTTCATCGAAATCCGGCGACACAAGGCGATGCCCGTCCCGGAAATTGCGGCCGTCACGGACATAAGGGGGGATGAATTGGAACAAGCGATCAAAACGCTGGCCGACAAGAAGCTGGTTACTCTTTCAAATCCGGCCGATCTTCTTGGTTCGATCGTAAGTATTAGCGGGAGATACTTCTGAGCTTTTTGTGGATGCGTTCCTCCCTTTACTCGAACGCTGGGAGATTCTGCTAATTCCTCTTATCCTAGGCTTAGCCCTCGGCTTTCAGACGATCCAGACGAAATTCGGGGCTGATTCTCCGTGCGTGCTTACGACGTTCACGGGGTGGATTTATTGGCTCTCGCGCGCCCTTGTCCCGGTGGTGGCGTACGCGATTTGGTACAACTTGCAGGGAGAATCGAAGCAGCACTCGCTCGTGACCGCAGCCTTGTGTGGCCTGGGGTCGGAATTGCTTCTTCGGTCGCGCTTTTATTTTGGCGAGCGAACCCAGCCGGATGGGAAAGTCGAAGAAGTGGCCAAGGGAGTTTTCGACCTGGTCCATTGGTACCAGGCTCTATGTTTGAAAGCAGCCGGTGACAAGCTCGCGAGCGAGCGGCAACAATTTATCGAAACACTTCTCGCGTCGGAAAGCGATTTCGCGGTGTTGGCGACGCGAGCACGTTCGAATGCGGGCGCTTTCGCGATTCAAGAGGAACAACAGAGGCTTCTCGCGCTCGTCGCGGATCTTGAGGCAAAGTTCAACCTGGCCACGGCCGGCCTGGCCGACCCCGAGCTAGCCAAACGCCATCGCGCCTTCATTCTAGAGTTCGGGTATGCAGCCATGCGATTGGTGAGCCGAAAGAGCTTGAAAACGTTCTTCAAATAAGTCGTTCAGGCCATTTCGCGAATCGACGAGGCGAAAAGCCTGATGCCGCGTTTCGAATCGTCTCTAATTGCGAACCATGATGGTCTCGCCGGACGATAAGAGGGTGTGAAAGGCCCGCCCGAGTTTAACGATCCATCGTGGAAAAAACTCGCGGGCGTCGCCGCGCTGAGCAGCGCCCTGTCGATCGTGATCGTTCGGAACTTTTTTGACACGGAGAAAAAGATCAAGTGTCCCATCCGCACGGATTACGCCGCGGGCGATGACGTGTTCGTCCGCACCATGGGGCAACTGCTGGGGCCGCCGCTGCTCCCGGGCAACAAAATCACGATTCTGCAAAATGGGGATGAGATTTTCCCCGCCATGCTCGAAGGCATTCGATCGGCGAAACGCACCGTCACGTTCGAGAATTTTCTCCTGAAAGAAGGCGAAGTCTGGAAGGAATTTTCCGAGGCGTTTGCGGAGCGGGCCGGCGCGGGGGTGAAGGTGCACTTTTTGCAGGACGCCCTGGGCTGTGACTGTCTGTATGGCGAAGGAATGAAACTGATGAAGCGCTCGGGAGTGGAGGTGGAGATCTTTCGCTGGCATCAGCTTTCGCGGATGAATTACCGGACGCACCGGAAGCTGCTCACGATCGACGGGAAGATTGGCTTCATCGGCGGAACGGGAATCGCGGATAGCTGGCGCGGCGACGGCAAGACCCGCGGACACTGGCGTGAATCGCATTACCGGCTCGATGGTCCCGTGGTGGCGCAAAATCAGCAGGCGTTCATCGACAACTGGATGCAAACCCGGGCGATGCTTCTCCACGGCGACGCCTATTTTCCAGAGCTGACCAAGGCGGGCACGGAGACGGGCCAGATCTTTAAGAGCTCGGTGGACGAGGGCGCCGACAGCGCCCGCATGATGCTGCTGGTTTCCATCGCCGCGGCGCGCAAGCATGTCCGAATCGCCAACGCCTATTTCATCCCGGACGATCTTTGCCTGCAAACTCTCATTGAGGCGTGCCGCCGGGGCGTCAGAGTGGAAATCATTACGCCTGGACCGGACATCGACGCGAAATTAGTGCGCTCGGTCGGGAAAATGCGCTGGCCCCGGCTGCTGAAAGCAGGCGCTGAGTTTTACGAATACATGCCGGCGCGGTTCCACTGCAAATATATGATCGTGGATGACTGCTGGTCGTCGGTCGGCTCGGCGAACCTGGATAATCGCTCGCTCCGGCTGAACGAAGAAGCGAACCTGAACGTACTGGATGCGGGGTTTGCCGCGAAGCACACGAAGATTTTCGAGGAGGACAAAAGCCGTTCGCGCAGAGTGACGCTGGAGGACTGGCGGCGCCGGCCCTTGGAAGAAAAACTCAAGGGGGCGGCCGGCCTGTTTCTGCGCTCGCAAATGTAACCCTACTCCGGCCGATGAGCGGAAACGATGGCGAACGCCTGCGGGTCGCGACCTACAATGTGCACGGCTGCCGCGGAATGGACGCGCGCCGGTCCGAGCAGCGCATTGCCGAAGTCATCGCAACGCTGGATGTCGACGTGATCGGCTTGCAGGAACTCGATCTCAACCGGCGCCGCTCCGCCGGGGTCGATCAAGCGGCGCTGATCGCGGATCAGCTCGGCTGGCACCGGTTTTTTCATCCGGCTCTGCGGGTGGCGGACGAGCACTACGGCGACGCTATTCTAAGCCGCTACCCCATGAGGCTGCAAAAGGCGCAGGAATTACCTTCGGTGACGACGCGGATTTGTCCGGAAAGCCGGGCCGCGATTTGGGTGGAAATCGAAACTCCCGTCGGCGCCGTGCAGGTAATCAATACGCACTTGGGGCTGGGCCGGCGCGAGCGTTTCATGCAGGCGCAACTTCTAGTCGGGCCGGAATGGCTGGGAAGCGCTACAACCAGCGACCCCCTCGTCCTGCTGGGCGACTTTAATAGTCTGCCGTCCTCGCCGGCCTTCCAATTGATCGCGCGACAACTGCGCGACGTTCGGACCCTGGTCAGTCCAACGCCGAGTCTGAAAACATTTCCCACTCGCCTGCCGCTTCTGGCCGTGGACCACATCCTGGTGAACAACTCCTTTGGCGTGAATTCGGTCAGGGTCGTGCGCAACGCCGCGACAAAAATTGCGTCCGACCATTTCCCTCTGGTGGCGGATTTGCGCCGCTGGCGCGAATAAGAGCAGGCGTCAGACCGCGCCGTTGCGGCCAGCAGTGCCGGTGGCATTATGTGAGCGTGCGCGTGACTAAGAGGAAACTGCACTCGAGCCGGATCGCGTGCATGCTCACTGCGATCTTGCTCGCCGCCACGGCGCCTTGCGTCGTCGCGGAGCAGACCGCCCCAGCGGCAAGCTACTTTCCGCCCCGCGGCGAGTGGCGGAGGCAGGATCCCGCGGCGGCGGGCTTCGACAAGGCGAAACTGGACGAAGCGATCGCGTTCGCCCTCGCCCACGAGAATCCCGACACGAAAGACCTGGCCGTTGCAATTCCGGAGCAATTTCGAAACGAGGCGCCCTACAATACGCTGATCGGACCGACCGAGCCGCGAGGAGGAGGCAACGGCATCATCATTCGCCGCGGTGCCGTCGTCGCGGAGTGGGGCGACACCGCGCGCGCGGACATGACCTTCAGCGTCACGAAAACGTTTCTGTCGACGGTCGTCGGCGTTGCCTTCGACCAGGGGAAGATTCGCGACGTGACGGATCGCGTCGCAACCTACCTGCCCAAGGGCGTCGACCTGTTCACGTCCGAACACAACGCGCCCATCACCTGGGACCACCTGCTGCGCCAGACGAGCGATTGGTCCGGGACGCTCTGGGGCAAGCCCGATTGGGCGGATCGCCCGCCGCGGGGACAAACTCCCGAGCAGTGGGCAAAGCGCGAAATGCACAAGCCGGGAACGTTCTACAAATACAACGACGCCCGCATCAACGTGCTCGCGCTGTCGGCCCTGTATGTGTTCAAACGGCCGCTGCCGGAGGTGTTGAGAGAATCGATCATGGATCCGATCGGTGCGTCCTCCACCTGGCATTGGGAGGCGTACGACAACGCCTGGGTGGAAATCGACGGCAAGCGAATGAAATCGGTCACCGGGGGCGGACATTTTGGCGGCGGCATGTTCATCAACGCGCACGACCTCGCGCGGTTCGGCTACCTGTTCCTCCGCCACGGCAAATGGAACGATCGCCAGCTCATCTCCGAGAAGTGGATCAGCATGGCCCGAACGCCAGGTCCGGCGAACCCGGCCTACGGCTTCTGCAATTGGTTTCTAAATGCTCCCTCCAAGACTTCGGACGGCACGGAGCGCACGCGTTCATTCCCATCCGCGCCGTCATCCTCGATTACGTTCCAGGGCAACGGAGTGAATATTGTCTATCTCGATTGGGAGAACGATTTGGTCGTCGTGGGGCGCTGGATCGACGGCAACAAGAACTTCGATCAATTCCTCGGGAAGGTGATCGGGGCGCTCAAGTAGACGCCACGTCCTGAAACGGTCGGTGGCCGGTTGATAACCGAATGGAGATAGATGAAAGCGTTATTCACTTCGGCGGCCAAGATTTTCGTCCTGTGCGCCCTGCTCTCTTCAAGCGCGCTATCCCACACCCCCGCGCAGACGACAGCGGACAAGGACATCCAGAAAAAGGAAGCGGAGCTCGAGCGCCAAAAACTCGATCTCGAAAAAAGAAGCCTCGAGCTCAAGCGCAAGGAGCTGGACTTGGAAAAAGCCAAGCAAGAGCTGCAATATCAGGAAACCGGCAAGTCGATGAGCATGAATCTCGCGGGCGACGTGCTCTTCGATTACGACAAAGCCGAGCTGAAACCCGCGGCCGAGGAAGCGCTGCAAAAGGTGGCGGTCGTCCTTTCGCTCTTCCCTGAAAGCAACGTGACGGTGGAAGGCTATACCGATTCGAAAGGCGGCCCCGCGGTCAACCTGCAACTCTCGCGCGAGCGCGCGACGTCAGTGAAAGATTGGCTGGTCAAAAATGGCGGCGTGGCCCCGAAACACATTTCCGCGAAGGGCTTTGGCGAAGCGAACCCGGTGGCGTCGAGTACAAATCCGGATGGCAGCGACAACATCGTTGGGCGCGCCAAAAATCGCCGGGTCACGATCATCGTGGATAAACCGGTCACCTCGCCGGCTCCCTAGACAGCTTTTCGTGTTGCCTTTCAGTCCGGGGCTTGTTCTCCTCGGCCAATGCTTCCAGCCGTCCATCTAAACTAAAGCCACGTGAACGCGAACCACGACCTCAGCGAGAAAAGGCGCCCTGAACTTACGATTCGCGGGCTGATTATCGGTGTGATCATCACGTTGGTCTTCACCGCCGCCAACGTCTATTTCGGCCTCAAGGCCGGCCTGACGTTTTCGACCTCGATTCCCGCAGCGGTGATCTCGATGGCGATCCTGCGCAGTTTCCGCAATGCAACCGTCCAGGAAAACAACATCGTCCAGACCGTCGCCTCAGCGGCGGGCACGCTGTCGTCGATCATCTTTGTCTTGCCGGGTTTGATCATGATCGGCTGGTGGACCGGGTTTCCGTTTTGGATCTCATTCCTGATCTGCGCCCTTGGCGGAATTCTCGGGGTGATGTACTCCATCCCGCTGCGCCGCGCGTTGGTGACGAACTCCGATTTGCCGTATCCGGAAGGTGTCGCCTGCGCCGAAGTGCTCAAGATCGGCAGTGGCGTCGACAAGGAAAATGCCGGTGAAGTCGAACACAGCCGGGCCGGTCTGCTCGCGGTGGTGTGGGGATCAATCGTGGCCGCCGTCTTTGCCGTCATCGTCGCAACTCAAGTCTTCGCGGCGGAGGTCGCACAGACCTTCCGCATCGGCCGAAGCGGCGCGGTCGGCGGTTATAATTTCGCGCTCTCCTTCGCTCTGCTGGCGATTGGGCACCTGGTCGGTTTGTCGGTCGGCATCGCGATGCTAATAGGTGCCTGCATCGGCTGGGGCTGGCTTGTGCCGTATTATTCGTCACTCACCGGCGACCTAACGACCGCGGCCGGCGCCCTTGCCCAGGTAACCTGGAGCCGCAAAGTGCGGTTCATCGGCGCAGGCGCAATCGGCGTCGCTGCGATCTGGACCCTGCTGAAGCTGGTGAAACCTGTCATGAGCGGCCTGGCTGGCGCGATGGCCGCATCGCGCGCGCGCAAGGCCGGCAAAGCCGATACGCTGCCGATCACCGAGCGCGACATACCGATCGGCATTGTCGGCCTGGTCACGCTGGCTTGCATGGTGCCGATCGGCTGGGTCCTCGGCTACTTCGCAAACACGAGCGGTCTCGGCGCGCATTTGCCAACGTTGATCATCGGCGGCGTGGCCTACGTTTTCCTGATGAGCTTCTTCGTCTCGACGGTCTGTGGTTACATGGCGGGACTGATCGGTTCGTCGAACAGCCCGCTTTCCGGCATCGGTATTCTTGTTGTGATCGGGGCCGCGTTACTCCTGGTCTTGGGCGTGAAGCCGTACGTCGGGCCGGAGTCTTTCACGGCGCTGATGGCCTTCGCGCTTTTCACCACTGCGGTAGTCTTCAACGTCGCTGCAATCGCAAACAACAATCTGCAAGATCTTAAGACCGGGCAATTGGTCGAGGCGACTCCGTGGAAGCAGCAGGTTGCACTCATCATCGGTGTCCTCGCTGGCGCCGCCGTCATTCCCCCCGTGCTCAATCTGGTCAATCAGGCCTACGGTTTCCTCGGCGCGCCGGGCGCCGACTTGCGTCCTTCGCCTCTCCCCGCGCCGCAAGCGGGCCTGATCTCATCGCTCGCGCAGGGCGTGATCGCCGCGGACATCGATTGGAGTTTGATCCGGATTGGCGCCGTGATCGGCGTCGGCATCATTGTGCTCGACGCCGTCCTCGCCCGCACCACGAAACATATGCGCGTCCCTCCTCTTGCCGTCGGACTCGGGATTTATTTGCCGACCGCGAGCACGCTCATGATCGTGGTCGGCGCGACCGTGGGATGGTTCTTCGACCGGGCCGCCGACCGCACGCCGAAACCAAAAAAGACGAAGGACCTTGGCGTGCTACTCGCGTCCGGCTTGATCGTCGGCGAGAGCACCATTGGTGTAGTCCTCTCCGCCATCGTGGTCTTTTCCGGCGTCGCCGCACCGCTCGCGCTCGTCAGTCCCGAATTCCACACCATTGGGAAAATCCTCGGCGGGATAGCTTTCGTCGGGATCGGGTTTCTGCTTTATCGATGGATCCTGGGAATGGCGGCCAAGCGGTCCGCGTGAAGCGCGTGACCCGTCCAGCCAGCTCAGATTCCCATGGCAAACATCGATCGATCCGACCCGCCTAACGAATTCCCGGACATCGTTGGCGCGCCACCCGTAAACCCGATCCTCGCCCGCTTCCGGCCCTTCATTCCACCGCGCGCGCGGCTGCGCGAGCTGACGCCGTTGCCGCTCATCATCGGCACGCTCCTCGGGGTGGCCTTCGGCGCCTCTTCGCTTTATCTCGTGCTCAAAGTCGGGCTGACGGTGAGTGCTTCCATTCCTGTCGCGGTCATCTCCATCACGATCTTTCGCCTCCTTTCCAAATTCGGAATGCGTGATGCCACCATTCTCCAGAACAACATCGTCCAGACTGCCGGCTCGGCCGGTGAATCGATCGCCTTCGGCCTGGGCGTGACCATGCCCGCGATCATGATTCTCGGGTTCGATCTCGAGATCACGCGTGTCATGCTGGTCGCGATTCTTGGCGGATTGATTGGAATCCTGATGATGATTCCGCTGCGCCGTGCGCTCATCGTCCAGCAGCACGGTTACCTGAAGTATCCTGAGGGCACGGCCTGCGGCGAGGTGTTGAAGGCAGCGGCCTCGCCTGAATCGCGCGATGCCGCGCATGCCGGCGATGCCGTGGCGCGCGCCGCGGCCGACGACGCCGTCAGCGGCGGCAAGATCATCATCGGCGGCTTCGCGATCGGCTTCATTTACTACGGCCTCCAGCAGATCTTCAAAATCATGAAGGACGTGCCGGGAAAAATTTTTGGGAAACCTTTCGAAGGCGGATCCATTTCGCTGGAGAACAACCCCGCGCTGCTGGGGGTCGGTTACATCATCGGCCCGCGCATCTCCGCGCTGATGATGGCCGGCGGCGTCTTGTCGTATCTCGTTCTCATTCCGGCAATCAAGTATTTCGGTTCTGGCGGAACCCTGCCGCTCGCGCCCGAAACGAAGCAGAGCATCGCTGGCATGTCGGTCGACGAGATCCAGAAAGGCTACATTCTTTACATCGGCGCGGGAGCGGTCGCCGCCGCCGGCATCATCAGTCTCTTTCGCTCGCTGCCTCTCATCTGGCATGGCTTGAAGGGCGGGCTCGCCGACTTGCGCGGCTCCAGGGTCGTCCGCGGAGACGTTCCCCGCACGGATCAGGACCTCTCGATGAAGTGGGTGATCGGCGGGATCATCGCCTTGCTCGCCGTGATCATGATCGCGCCGCAATTGAATCTGCGCTTCAACTTGCTGGGCGCGGTCCTCATTGTCGCATTTGGTTTCCTCTTCGTGACCGTTTCGTCGCGGCTGACCGGCGAAGTCGGCTCCTCCTCCTGTCCCACCTCGGGAATGATGATCGCGACGCTGTTGCTGACGTGTCTCATCTTTCTCCTCATCGGTTGGACGGCGCCGCCCTACTTTGTCACCGCGCTCTCAATCGGTGGCATCGTCTGCATTGCCTCATCGACCGGCGGAACCATTTCGCAGGACCTCAAGACCGGTTTCCTCGTCGGCGCGACACCGAAGTCTCAACAAATCGCGATCCTGATCGGCTCGCTCGCATCAGCCCTTATTCTCGGCCCGATCCTGATGCAGTTTAATCAATCCGGCACGATTTACGTTCCCGTCGCCGGCAACCAGGACTTCGCTCTCCCCGCCGGCTATCACGCGACCCCAGCCGATTACCTAAAAGACAGCGACGGCCAGCCCAAACGCGAGCGCCTCTCCGGAGCACAGGCGGGCGCCGATGCCACCGAGTATTTCGTCTACCACAAAACGAACACGGAAAACGGGCCAGCCGGTCGCTACCTCGTGAACAACGACGGCGTGCCGGTCTACCTCGTCGATCCCGGGATCAACGGCGTCTATGAGAAACGGCCCGATGGCTCCAGCGTCCAGAAATTCACCGCGCCCAAGGCGACCCTGGCCTCCTACATCATCAAAGGAATCCTCGGCGGCGAATTGCCCTGGGGCCTGGTCCTCCTCGGCGTTTTCATCGCGATTCTCCTCGAACTTTCCGGCGTTTCTTCGCTCGCCTTTGCCGTCGGTGTTTATCTTCCATTTTCCACCTCCGCGCCCGTGTTCGTGGGTGGGATAGTGCGTTGGCTGATCGACAAATATACCCGCCGCGGGCACACCGGCGCCACGCTCACCGAAGATCAGCTCGTCGCCGAAGGTGACAAGAGCAATGGCGTCCTTCTCGCATCCGGTTACATCGCCGGTGGCACTCTCGCTGGTGTCCTCTTCGCCTTCATGGTCATCCCCTGGAAAGAACGCCTCGACGACTGGCAGAAATGGGCCGAGTTGCACAACCCATTTTTCCATGGCCCGTGGTCTGACGTTCTGGCCATGATCCCCTTCGTCCTCCTTGTGCTCCTTCTCTATTTTGTTGGACGAGAAGCGCTATGGAGTAACCGTCGTCGGACACGCATCGCCGCAGCAGACGCGCGGCCCGGCTAGACCACAGGCGCGGCCCTCCCATGTAAAGGCACCGCGACAATCCTTCTGGCTGGCGCTGGTGATTACGCCGATGTCTGCGAGGGTTCACCTATGGGCGATAAATCACCGAAGACCAAAAATAAACAGGCGGCACAGAAACAAGCGAAAGCCAACGCCGCAGCCAAACAAAAGAATGCCAGCAAGGCAGCAGGGCAGGCAGCGAAACCCAAGAGGTAGGTGTCCAACAAGGAGCGGTTTGAATTTGCCGCGCTTGTCTACAAAGCCTCAAAGGTCGCAAACAACGGCGCCAGATCGATGATCTCATTCGCCGCGGACTTCAACCCGCTGCCGAGATTTTGCGCGACTGACGCGACTTCCACCCGAATCCCGCGCCGCCTCAGCTGAAGGGCCAGGTAAGCGAAATCGGCATCGCCTGTCACAAGGATGATAACGTCGGGCCGCATCTTCGCGGAAAGCTCGACCGCGTCGATCGCCATCATCACGTCCATATTGGCCTTGTAGTGGCCCTCTTCAGCCGGCGAGCCATCTTTCGTCACGGCGAGGAAGCCATTGGAACGAAGCCAATGGACAAATTTGTTTTTCTTATCCCGTTCCTCCTGCCAGACCGGGATCGCTGGCGGAAGCCCGGCATAGATCACCATCTCGATTAGTTTTCGTCCTGTTTTACCGCCGGTGAGAAAATCGCGGAGTTTGAGCCAATCGAGGCCGCGTCCCTGGGTTCGCACTGAGCTGACTACATTCGCTTCATCCACCAGGACCAACACCCGGGCCCCATCGCCCTTCGTCATCCTTCCGCCTTCGCCTCATCGCTGGCGTCGTCCGGCTCCGCGGTCTCGGCGTCATCTGAGGCCGGGTTTTCCTTTGCGTGCAATTTGCGGAGCCGTTTCTCTTCCTTCTTGGCCTTCTTCGCCAGGTCTTTCCTGCGCTTTTCCCCCGAATAATTTGGTCTCGCCATCGGTAATCCTCGTTAAAATTCCTTCTTCATCATCAGCGTCTACACCGTCCGCGCTTAAGGCAAGCACGTAGTGCTGTTCGCCTCCGTCGCGCGTCGCACCACTGAATTATCCGACATCCGGCGCCTTCGGCTTTTCACCGAGTTCAATAACTTCGATGGCCGTCAGGTCCTTCCAATTCTCGAGCCACACCTGAAAAAGAGACGAATCATCCGTCTCCATCAGCTGAAAGCACCGATCGCCATCCTGCTCCAGCCAGCTGTTCACGTAGCGCAGTCCCTCCGGCAACATTCTTCCTTTTTCCCGAAAGCGTTCGTAGATCCGCTCCTTGCAGCCGGGAAAGAAGCTCTCTATGACCATGTATTCTTTCATAGCCGGCCTCCTGCGACTACGAATCGGGTGGCGTTCCGAAATGTGCCGCGTGGCTTTGGTAAGCGGCGATATCCTCCAGCATGGCGTCGACCGCGGCTGCCAGCGGGTGAAGCCTGGCGAACCCGGAGAATACGGCCCGATCGCCGATTTCGCTGTCGATCACGAAGGTTGGCCGCTGCGTGACCTTCAGCGCGTGGAACTCAGCAGTACTCGCCCGCACTCGTGCTTCGATCTCGGGTGAACGCGCGCGTCCGAGCAAGGCCGCCTGGTCGAGCCCGCCGGCCCGCGCCGCGATCTCGGCCGCGACTTCCCTTTGGTCGGCCTGCTTGCCGTCGCGCAGCACGGCCGCAGCCAGCGCCAGCCTCACTCGATCGTCAGTCACTCCCAGGTCTCGGGCCGCTTCCGCGACGAAGTTTCGCACCGGATATTCCGTTGCGCCGGGCTGGAGCCATTCCGTGTTCAACATGAAAGGAGAGTGCATGATCGTTCCGCTGCGCCGATAAAACCAGGCCAACTGCTCGCGCGAAGTCGGAAGACCCGCCCCATCCATCAACGCGATCTTCCACTCGAAATCCACGCGGCCGCCATAACGCTCTCTTAGCGCGGTCCAGGCCGGCTCAGCCCAGAAACACCAGGAAGACGCAACGTCCAGATAGTAGGTGACCTTGAGTTTCATTCACTTTGGCTGTAGCCGTCGGCGGCGGTCGGATCGCCGTGTTTCCGCGATATCAACGCCCCGACAGCCTCCTGCGCGCCAAAGCTCTTCGGCGGCGGTGCGGGCGGGGGCGGCTACCGTCGTCATTCCTCGCCCTCGTAGTAGTCGGCCACTTTTCCCTTCACGATCTCCGCCTCGGGACCTTCCATCGGGACCGCCCATTTTCCGCTGTCAGGATAATAGCAGGAGTCGCCGCGCGGATTATCCGCGATGACGTAATAGGCAAAGTCTTCGTCACCGGCGTTCGAGAGCTGATGCGCCTCGCCCGGCCCGAAAAAGAATGCGTCGCCCGCGCTCACCTCGGTGGTTCCGTCCTTGTCGCGAATGCTGCCGCGGCCGGAGATCACCAGATAAAGCTCCGACTCCGCTCCGTGCGAGTGATACGGGCAATACGTTTTGCCCTTCGGAATCCGCACCATCGCCAGATCGAACGGATGCCGTTTCGCCAGGTCGAGCGACTCACGATCGCGCCCCAGCGCGATCGAGACGTCCTTCACGAATTTGTGGAATTTCCCCTTCGGCGATTTTCGTTCCTGCTCTTCGACATCTTTCAAATTCACTTTGCGCATGCGCCAATTTCTACTGGTGCCGACGCGTCAGAACGAGAAAATTCCCGCGCCTTTCCTTCCCTCGTGCCCCGAAGCTTTCCCTCCTGTGCTACCAAAGCTCGTCCGTCGCCTTCCTTGCCTCCCTCGTTCCCAAAGCCGCCTGGCGTTCCTGGTTCCCAAGTTGCACTTGGGAACGCGCTTGTCTCCGAAAGCCGTGCTTCGTGAAGCTCTCGTCGGGCCTCTCGTCGCTGGGGCATTGGAACTGCCGGCACAGGTACGTTCCCAAGTACAACTTGGGAACGAGGGGACCCCTCCCCCCGCCCTATCGCCCACGCACCACGCGACAATCAACGCCCAGTCGTCCGCACCGAAGCATCCACTTTCTCGAGGGCCGCTGCCGTTTCGGTATGGCCCGTCTTCAGCAGATCTTCCTGAGTGTGGACCCTCTTCTTCGTTTGGTCGGTCTCGGCTACCGGCACCCTTTCCGTTTCAGTGACACAACCTGAGAGCACAAGACTGGCGAACCCAAGGACGAGAAGAGAAATGTATGGAATTTTCATTACTGTTGATACGCAATCGACGAGACCTTTGGTTGCACGTAAACCTCTCTAGCGACGACTGTTGGTCGTAACCACGCTCTCGGCCATGCCACTGACAGCCATCGTCCGCCAGGTAAGCTCGAGCATCAACGATTGCGAACTATCGTTTCACTCGAGGCAGCAGATCAATGTTCCCAGGGCAATCGCGCAGCACCAAGCTTATCAGGATATCCTCGCCGAATTGGGTGTTCGGATCATTTCGCTTCCCGCCGAGCCAGAACTTCCGGATGCCGTCTTCGTCGAGGATCCGGCGATAGTCGTAAACGAGATTGCCATCATCTCGAACATGGGAGCGCCGAGCCGGCGACCCGAAACCAGCAGCCTGGCGCCTTTGCTCTCGCGATATCGGCCGCTCAAATTTCTCGTCCACCCCGCCACCTTGGATGGAGGCGATGTCCTGCGCATCGAGCGCTCGCTCTTCGTCGGTTTATCCCGACGCACCAATCGGGACAGCCTCGCCCAGTTAAGCGACCTGCTTGGACCCCACAACTACCGGGTTCAGCCGATCGAGGTCAGGGGCTGCCTGCATCTGAAGAGTGCCTGCTCCTACCTTGGCGACGACACCGTTCTCGTGAATCGATCCTGGATCGACCCGGAGCCACTCTCCGGATTCGAATTAGTCGACGTTCCCGAGGACGAGCCCGCCGCCGCGAACGTGCTTTTGGTCAATGATGTCGTGATCATGCCGGTTTCTTTCCCCAAGACCCGCGTCCTGCTCGAAAAGCTAGGGTTTCAGGTGCGAACGATCGACGTGTCGGAATTACAAAAAGCCGAAGCCGGTGTGACGTGCACCAGTTTGATCTTCGATGACAATGGTAAGAGCGCCGCGGCGAGGTGGATCGAGCGCTCCGCGCTCGATGCCAAACAGCCATCGCGCGCCGGAGCGCCCGATCCACCAAATTAGTGGTCGAAGCGCTTTTCGCCGGCCTTGATCTCAACGTCCAGCGTGTTTTGCGGCGGCGGCAGCGGACAAGTGGCAAAAGGCGTGAAAGCACACGGCGGATTCTGGGCTTTGTTAAAATCAAGCACCGCTTCCCCGTTCACCGGCTTATCGGCGTAGAGAAATCGTCCCGCAAGGTAAGTCTCGGTCAGGTTCGACCCATCTCGGAAGATGATAAACAATGTCCCATCTCCCTCATCGACCGGCTGAAGCGAATATTCTTTACCATGCAACGCGAATTTCAGGATGCCGGGGCTCTTCATCTTGAAAGACCCGCCGAGTACGTTCGGGATCATCACCTCCTTCGGTTCCGGAAAGGCGTCGAGTCGCGCTGTAACTTTGTAACTCTCGTCGATGGGAAACCAGTGCAGCCCTGTGAAAGCCAGTCTCGCTTTGCTATTGCTGTCCTTTAGCCGGATACCGAACCGATCATCCCGCCTGATCAGAAAGAACGTCTGACTACCCGTGCGAATCTGCGTCGGCTTCCCCTTTTCATCCGGGACGAGGTCAATCGTCGATATGTCTTTGCCATCGCTCTGAGCCTCGACGCCGCTTTCAACCTTTAGAGTCCCCACCCCGTTCCTAAACTCGATTTCGCCGAACTTCCCCTGTTTGAAGTTGTCGGTCAGCCGAACGTCAAAATCCGGACCCGCGCCGACGGTGTTGACTCCGTCCTTCAACCAAAAAAGTCCCGCCACCGTCAGCCAGCCCGTCTCCTTCTTCAGGTCGCTCTCTTTGTCGCTCCGCCATTTCTCGATCGCCTTGACGTAATCCGTCTGCGCCTGCGCCGCAGTCAGAAAACCAAGAAGCATCACCACAAGTATTGATTCTTTTTTCATGCCTTCCGCCTTCCGCCTCCCGCCCTCGAACGATCCCTAGATCCAACGCCGCACCTCCCGCCTTAAGGCAAGATAAGGAGCACCGAACTTTGCCTCAAGATATCTCTCTTCGCGCAGGATCACGCCGTAATGCAGGACCAAACCAAGCGGGATCACGAATAGCAGCGAGATCCAGTCATTGAGAAAAAAAGCGAGCGAGACCTGGAGCAAACAGAGCGCAAGATACATCGGGTTACGCGTGAACCGATAAGGCCCGTTCCGCACAATCGTCAGGGCGGGCTGGCTCGGGTTAACGTTCGTCCCAGCCATCTTTAACACGCTGCCAGCCCAGATCAGCAGCGAAACGGCCGCCACGGCCAAGGCAATCCCGAGCAGGAGGGAAACTTCATCCCTCATCATGTGGCTCGGGAAGATGATGAAGTGCTGCACGAGGCCGCTTATCACGGCGCACATCAGCCAAATCAGTGGCGGGAACGCGATGACTCCCGGATGATCCTTCATGTTTTCATCTCGGTCCCCTCAACCTCTCAACCCCTCAACTCCTCAACCCTGATACGCCGCTTCCAGCTTCGCCAGATCCAGCTTCTTCATCTGCATCAACTCATGCATGACTCGTTGCAATCCAGCCGGATCCTTGGCCCATTCTTCGAAAAACTTCGTCGGCACCACCTGCCACGAGAGACCGTATTTATCCGCGAGCCAACCGCATTGCACCTCTTCGCCGCCATCGGCTGTAAGTTTTTCCCAGTAATAATCGATCTCCTCCTGCGAATCGCAATTGATCACGAACGAGACCGCTTCCGTGAACTTGAATTGCGGCCCGCCGTTTAGCGCCACAAAGTCCTGCCCATCCAGCTCGAAGTCCACCGTCATCACCTTGCCCTTCATTCCGGACGGTTCTTCGCCAGTATAATGCGTGATCTGTTTCACCTTCGAATTCTTGAACACCGAAACGTAAAACTTCGCCGCCTCCTCCGCCTGATTATTGAACCACAAAAATGGAGTAATTCTTTGCATGGATCACTCTCTCAGTGGCCCCGTGCGGCGCAAGTCGCTGGCACCCGCTATTGCTCAGGAAAGGCAGTGTTGCGGAGCGACGTGATGAATTCTTTCATGATTCCGTCATACCGAATCCGCCGTAGTAGCTGTCTTCCAATGGTTTGCTTCTCGGCCGTTGGCAAAAGCGCAACGGATTCCGCCAAAGGTGCGCGGTCCTTCGATTCGAAATACCTTTCATCTATGGAAATAATGCCAAGTTCCCCTAACTGGCCGGCTGCACCAAAGGTGCTTCGCAGAGCGAACAACCGGCGCCTCGGGTCGCTTCCGAAGAGCCTCTGGTAGAGCATCGCTTCTGCTTCAACCCCCTCCATTCCGCCCATCGACACAGCCGCGTGGGGCCGCGAATCCAATAACATTACAATCCTAAACACGACAAGGGCATCCACCAGTCGTCTGTCTGCGTTCGGGTGGGCCTGTCCCTCGCGCAGCTGTTTAAACCGGTCTGGTTGGAGCCACTCTTGCGCTAAAGGGAATGCCTTGCTCGCATCTTCAGGGTTATCGGGCACCCAGATCGTTCTCGACAATTGTGCGCTCTCCATCTCCCTCCGGCCAATGGGACGCACCGCTTCCCGAAAATATTCAGACTGGTAGAGCATAACCGGTCT
The DNA here is from genome assembly GCA_035556975.1 of Chthoniobacterales bacterium. GTDB lineage: Bacteria > Verrucomicrobiota > Verrucomicrobiia > Chthoniobacterales > UBA10450 > AV80. The sequence continues at coordinate 158,120 of DATMEN010000029.1, read as the reverse complement.
TTCCCCATCCCGTTCGCCTCCCTCAAATGCGCTTGCCGTCGCCGCTACCATGGGAGTGATGGCGGGATGACCGCCGAAGATCACCTGGCCGCCAACCCCCAGAACCTGGGCCACCAGGCTGGTGACGGCATCCTGCACTCGCGTTTCAATCACGCGCAGCATGAGCCTGTTTTCAACGGGCCCGTCCAGGTAGATCCGATTCCTATTCGGACTTGGTACGCTGGCGGAAAGAAAAACTCGTGGAAACGGCCGTTTGCTTTTCCGCTCTGGCCCCCAGGAAAGTTTCATATTCTCAACCGGCGACCAATTTGTCGAAAAGCGCATCAACGGAGCAAATATCATGATAGCCAACGTTCCGGCCATCAACTAACCACTCCAACTGTTTCGTTCGCAGAGGCAAGAGACTGGCGGTATGGCCGATGATTATCCTCGAAGTATCGGAAGAGTGGGTCCGAATACTCGCGTCAAATAGCTCGGCCACCCACGGCGGATAACCGGTTGGATAAATGACATACTGGCGCGAGGTACGGCGGTCAGGTGAAACAGTCAGCGTTATGGACGAATCATACTTCGAAGCCGTGTAGGTCACTTCCGAGCGCCGCCGGGCCGCTGCTATCACGCACTCTCTTATGTTTCGAATTCTGCCGACCAGCATCAGGTCGTGTTCCCCCACAATGCGATCGGCAATTGCCTCCAGCGCATCTTGTTTTAATTGAACTTGCGGCTTCGTAACGCCCGGGATGGAAACAGACTCGGTCTGCGCGGATCTCACGTGAATAACTTCAGACGCGCTGCCCCCGAGATTCTTGTCGGCATCGGGCAACTGCAGTATCAACACGTTTAGCCGCCGTTGGCGCGCGAACTCGAGTTCGGCCATTGTCCATCGCGACTCGGGAAACTCTTTCGAATTCAAGAGAACGACCATCGACTTGTCGGCTAAATGTTCGAATAAGACGGCCTGAAAATCGACTCCCGGTTCCACGGAGACGCGGTCGAGAAACACCTGAAAGTTACGTCGAGACAACTGGTCAAACAATTGGTCAGCCAGCGCTGAGGTTTCCGACCTTCGATAACTTACGAAAACTCTTCGATCGAGACAGGTCACTCCCGCGCGCGCGAGAACGACAAGGGCCAGTTCTTCGACCTTATCTTCCCAGAAGGCAATGTTTCGTTTTTGGAGTTCCTTATCCAGCAACTCCGTCACCCGGTGAGACTGGTCGTGCTTCATCACCGGAAGAATCCATGCGCGATCGCGAGCCTCCACCGACCGATAAATCGCGCGATCCAAACTTGCGCCATGCACCCCATCGCAGACCAGGACATGAAGCGCGTTTACATCGTTCGTTTCGGAGTCAGCAAAACCTGCTGCCTCAATTTCATGGCGGGCGGCTTTTGCACCCAGGTCGTCCAGCCGTTGTCGAATCGCGGCGATCAGGTCTTTCGCAGCGTCTCGCGCATCAAGGTGATTATGATGAATCACGATCACACACGGATGGGCGACGGGCAGCTCCTCGAAGTCCTCGAACGAACCACCCATATCGTCCGCAAAATAGACTCGAACCGCAAACTCCGTTTCCATGAGCTCTTCGACGAAAGGAATATCCTGGCGTCAGGTAGGAAGCGTTGCCCGCAGGCGCAGGAACGCAATAACGGCCGCCGCGAGCACGGAGGCGATTGTGATCGGCAGATGCACCAGCAGGACGGCGGGTCGACGGGCCGCCTCGCCCCACTGTTCGCCACAGAGGAACCCTGGATTCATGTCGAACGTTGCTCCCATGTTATCGACCGCTTTTCGCCAAAGATCCCGAAACAGTCTTTCCAGGCCCAGATAGTAGGCATCGAGGGCCCAGAACGAACCGGTAGGGATAAGCGCCACCAGAGCCATGGCCCAGTTATTTTCCTTCACGCTGAATCCGAGAACGGCGGTTCCCAGGGTCACACTCCAACCTTTGATAAGAAATGAGTTCGAGGCCATCCGTGAAATGGCAGCTTGAAGGAATTCGAGATACTTTAGTTTGTCGTCCGTCACGGCGAATGTCTGGTTCTTTTCAATAACTTCATTCAATCGGGAACACTGGCGTAGATAGCGTGTAAGGACTGCAAAATCTGGTCTCCCAAGTCTCGAATACTCGCGAGGTTACTTTCAATCGGCTTCCGGTCAGCCCAGCGAGTGTCCACGAGCTTGATCGGATCGCGCGCCGAAAACGCGGTAAACCATTTACCATAGTCAACGTAGAGGTCCGCGCCGTCGATCTTCTCCTCTACCTGAACAAAGATGAGCGGTTTATTCGACCCGGAGACCGCGTTAAATTCAAAAAAACACCAATTCCGGACCGGGTCGGTAAACCGAAATATTTCCTCCTGGATAAGCTGGACAAAGGAGAGCGCCTGCTCGCAGTTCTCCAGTAGCTTCTTCTCGACAAGTTTGTTGTCCCCAAGGTGCTTGGGGAAAAAGAACCCGTCCAACCGGCGATTGCTCCGAAGGAGATGGTCGATCGCCGCCGCTAAGAGGTTTTCCTTACCCAGGTCGGCGCTCTCATACCGATTGGATCCGATTGCCTCCTTGATAAACTCCCGATGATTGGCGTTGATCACGTTTTGATTGGGATAACCGAGATTACGGCTGGTAAAGGAGAGAAAATACTCTCGCGCCGCAATCAAGGTGAGAGATTTTTCCTTGAAGTAATCGCGTTGCTTGGTTTCCCACACCGGGGCCATTGCCTCCAAGATCAGTTCACGATAGACGTTTCGCTCCTTATCCTTTCGCAGGTTCCAGATGATAGATAGAGCGGTTGCAACGAGGTCACGCACGTTTTGGCCCGCGGACAACGTGGCATCGACCCGGGACCGCATTTCTTCGACCAGGCCCCGTTCCGCGGCAAAGCCAGGCTTACCTTTGTTAGTGTCGTAAAACTTTGCGTATTCAGGCGAGGCATGGACTTCGTCCACCGAGCCTTTGGCATACACAGCAATGAGCTCCTCTTGTAAGTCGGTCATGGACGGTGTTCAATGGCAGGAGCGGATTCGAATTTCGAAAGGTGTGCCTGGAGTTGCGCGATCTGCTCTTGCTGTTCGGCGATCTGGGCCTGCTGTTTGGCGATTTGGACTTCCTTTTGGGCGATTTGGACTTCTTTTGTTATCTCGCTTCGCCGCTGTCTCGTAACTTCCTCGACCAGGCGAATTCGCCGTGATTCTTCCACGCTGCTGGACAATTGTTCCTCTCGCGCGGGAGCGAACGCCGAGGGGTCGCTCTTCTGTTCCTCAGCCAGTGTTGCTACTTCGCGATCCAGGTCTGCGCGCAGGCTGGTTTGGCTGGCCTTTTGGGAGTACTCGAGATAACTGCCATCCAGCTCTTCGATGTCGAAAATCTGCTCGTAAAGGTCCGCGGGTTTTACCCCAATGAAGTCCCGATTGGGCTGCTCGATGGTAAAGCCGCCCCCGAACTCCTCCCCTTGTCTGCGCAGGATAGCGACTTCGCCATTCCAACAGCCCGCTACGAAAAGCGGGCTGTGGGCGGACAAAATGAACTGCACATGGGGAAACATCTGTCTCAGGAGAGTGGGTAATTTTTGTTGCCACGCCGGATGCAGATGGGCATCAGCCTCATCAATCAAGACAATGCCTGCTCCGCGCTGAACCCCCTCCTGGTCTTCGGCTTGTCCTGAGATCGCACTGATATAGCTTCGAATAAGGCCTAACATTGCGATGACCGAGAGAGTGCCTTGCGAAGCATACTGAATGGGCAGAGGCCCTTCGTTTCCTTCGGTCACCACCTGGACCTTAAAGCCGGTGCGTCCCTGCCGTTCGATCGAATAAAAATCGAACGTGTAACCGGTAAGGCGCGTCACGCATGTTCGTAAAAAGCGAAAGACGGGCAGGTTGAAACTCTTGCCATGATCCATGTAGTCGAGGCAAATCTCACCCAGTAGCCCTTGGATCACGGGGCCGTAGTGCAATTGATTCAAAAAATGATAAGCGCCATCGCGCGGCAAATCGAGTCCCCCAGCTTCGTCGACGACGATCGATGTCTGGGAGCGATCGAAAAAGCGTGAATCGGGAATGGCGAGAAGGGGGACTTTTCCCATTGAGTCGCTAAAGCGCTGGGCGTCCCTCCTGGCATGGGCGCGTTCCCCATCGCGCTTCATCCGGACCTCAATCGCGGCCGTCGAGCTATCGGACCTTCCTTCAAAGAATTTCTTCGTTGACTCCTCATCACGCTGGATTGCGCCTGCCAGAGCCCGCAAAATGAGGCTCTTGCCGTAGCCATTTCGACCGAGGAGAACGTTGATCCCCGGCTGAAGATTCCAGCTCAGGTCGCGAAAAAGCGTGATCCCCTGCGCCGTAAACTCCTCAAGGGTGAAAATGGACTGGAGGTTTCTTTCAAAATCCAGCTCCGCCTTCCGTTGTCGTACTAGCAGAGCGCGATCGAGCCCCTCAAAATCCCCCTCCTTCAGACCTGCCAGCTTCTTTTCAATCTCCTCGGAGGCGATTGTCGTCGCTGTTGTTTCCTTCAATGCGATCAGATAGCGCCGGGCGCTGTGAACAACGAACGCAATTAGCACCAGCAAAGCGCCCACGCTGAGCGATACGATGGCGCTTGAAAGCGCTTCCTTGAACTGGGATTCCCACGACTTGACGAACAGAAATATGCCAAGCGCGATGAAGGCCAGGCCAGCGAGGAAGAGGAAGGCCAGCAAGGCAAAGTACGCAAACCGAAGCTGATGCGACACAAGGACGGAGGCGACCGACGAAACCGCTGTTCTTGTCGGAGCCCGTGACGAGGGAGGAGGACCAAGAGGTACGGGCATATTCGAGGAGTACTTATTATCCGGGGACGAATCGGGAGGTTTACCTCGGGTCAGAATGACTAGTTACGGCTTTCCGGACAAGCTTTTTTTATTCGGCTCTCCCGGTCAGCCGCAGGTTGCTGGGTTGACAAAGCCTTGCTCGACTTCGCCTGTGACCTCAGGAACCCAATTTGCTCCATCGCCTTTTGCATCTCTCCGGACTGGCATGTTTGGAATGCCGAATGACGAACGACGAATTCCGAAAGGTTTTGCGAGCGAGCGTCCAACTCAGGAGAGATCTGCGCGACTGACACGCTTGAAGGCAAATCGAATTGATTTGAGCGAACGGCTGCGGCAAAGATCCAGAGTGCGTCTTTTACTCTGCGCGGCATCGCTATTGTTCCTCGGATTTGTCCGTGGTTCGCTGGCCAACAGTGTTTTGCCCTTGGACCGGTGGCCGGTCCAAGAGACACCCATCATTTGTGGTCGTGCAATTTCACAATTCGTGATCTTCGAGCGGCCTTCCGATCGCGGGGCGGATAAGAATCGCTCCAGCCTGCGGGCGAGCCTGGGCAACGTCTTCACTCCAGTAAGCCAGGACAAGAACGGCGTTTTTTATCACGCCATGATCGGCGTCATGACGTTCGACTATAACTACGGGCGACGGGTTGTGCCCGGCGGGCTTTACGTGAGCAAGACGAAGCCAAACACTATTTTCATTTATTTCGGAGACGCCCGTAAACCGGGGTGGGTGCTCAATCCATCGCGTAATCCGCTGCCGATGAAAGTGCTGGAAAGACTACGGATCGGACACTCTGCCGATGGTCCGCAAAAGAAAACACCGAAGAAAAATTTCTGAAATCGTACGTCCGTAAGGTGCCTGAAATAAAGTTCGGGCGCCTACTACGTATCGTAAGCGGCTTACGATGCGTCGGCCGAGGGCAATTGTAAGTGTTAGGGTGCTGAAACTATACTGATCGCGTTATCACGCGCCTGGCGAGCAAGTTTCACCCCGGCGGCAAATCTCTTGTCAGCCTCGGGGGCTGGCGCGTGATGGTCCGCGTATCCTTCGAACAGGTTCGCGAAGAGTTTCTCAATGGTGGCGCCGTAAGCGTCCTGAATTGTATCTGAATCTGACTTAGCCATGTCCGAGATCATCATCCTCCGGCGCAACGGCGACAAGACTTTCTGCGAACCCTATTCGTCGGTCTCGACCAACTTCTTCAGTTGAGTCAGTGCTTCGTCCCACTGCTGCGAGACGAGATCGAGATAAGCCCTCGCTTCCCCCAACGGCCTCGGCTCGAGTTGGAAACGGCGCTCGCGGCCGGCCGTTTCGGCGCGGACGAGGCCGGCGGTTTCCAGGACGCGCAGGTGTTTGGTGATGGCTTGCCGGCTCATCTTCGAGTCGGCGGTCAACTGCGAGATCGAGCAGGGAACTCCGGCGCTCAGGGTGGCTAAAAGCGAGAGTCTGGTTTCGTCGCTTAGCGCGGCGAAGACCGGGGCGTGCTGACGGAACAGTCGCTGGTCGGCGACGGCGCTAGTTCGCTTGCTCGACATGGCGTTCGATGTTCTTCATTTGGTCGGTCCAGCCGTCGTCGTTCCTGCGAAACGCTTCGTCCCTGTGATCGAAGGGAAGTTTGCTGAAGCCCGACTCTGTGAGCGTGAGCACAGTCCTCTCGCCTTTTGGCCTGAGCCGGAACTCGACCAGGGTGGAGGGTTCCTTCGAGTAATCCTTTTTCGGATCGATCGCGGTCGGCTTCCAGGTAAAGGAGAAGAGGCGCTCGGGTTCCATCTTCTGCACGACGGCTTCCCATTGGAGATGCTCGTAGCCGGGATAGGTGATCTGGCCCCGCGAGGTTTGACCGGGAACGAAGAGCCCTTGCAGGTCTACCCGGAACCACGGCCCGAATTCCCGATGGTCGGTCAAGGCGCTCCAGACTCGTGAGATCGGGGCCTTGAGTTCGATCCGTTTTTCGATTCGATCCTGTTCTATAGGCAACGTCATGGTTGCATGTGAAACAGGTCAGGTGAATACGCAATCATTAAGTTGCGTATCCAGGCGAGCCGGCAACCGGGAATGGACGAGGCTCGTGAGCTATCGGTAGCCCCCTCCCCCGATACGCTGCCTCGGACGTTACTTCAGCGCGGTCCCAATTGGGTCGGGCCAGGATGGGACACCCGAAGTTGGCGGAATGAATTCGTAAGCGCCGAGGTCCGGCAAGGCGGAGTCGTCCCCATTGCCGTCAACAACACGGGGCCGACCGAGAAAATCAATCGGCGGCAGACCGGGAACCGACAAGGAGCCGGCATCGATGGCGGGCGAGCCGGGCTGGAGCTGAAAGTTATAGCTGCTCGAACCAAAACTCGGGCTGGTGGAAAAAACCGGAAGAAATAGTGGATCGCTGGAAATGTTTCCGTTCAGCCCAGTTTGGTCAGCGATGCCGGAGTAGTTGGTTGTGTTCAGAAAGACGAGGTTGTTCTTCCACACCGGCGGCTGGGTATCGGGAAAGGCCACCAGGAGCCCAATAGTATTTCGGACCAGAATGTTGTTGGCGAAGAGGTGCGTGGAACTAAACCTGCCGTCCGTCCGCACACCGGCGCGATTCTGCACGAACGTATTGTGAGCAATCACCGGAGAGAAACCAGCCGGCAAGGTGATGTTGATCGCCCAGCATGGGTTCTTGCTAAAGATGTTGTTAATAATGAGCGGAGACGAACCATTGACGAAACTGACCACGCCCGAAAGGTGCTGGGTGTCGCAGGTGTTAGCCAGGAACGTGTTGCCCTCCACCACGGGCGAAGCGCCATTCCCGGCGATCGCGGCACCGAATCCTCCAGATTGTTGAATGTTGTCCCGGAAAATGTTTCCGGTGATCGTCGGGGATGTTCCAAGCAGCGTCATGCCCGCTCCGAAGGTGGCGTTCCCGCGCCGGATGGTGAATCCAGTTAAGACCGATTGCGCGCCTTCCTGGGTTTGAAGCGTCACTACCGTACCTCCGAGATTGCCGTCGATGATGGTTCGCGTGGGGCCATCCGTGCTTTGAATCGAGATAGCTCTACCGAGGTAGTCGATTCTCTCGAAGTAAACTCCGGGCGATACCAGGACGAGGTCGCCGTTGGCGGCGGCGGCAATTGCCTGCTGGATAGTGGGCTGATCGGCCGGAACGCGAATCGTGGCCGCGGGAACGGTTGGAGGCAGGAGAATGAGCAGGGCAACAACGAGCGGTGCGAAAGTTCCAATCGAGCAAATTGGGGAAATATGTGGTGACCTTTCAGTTTGGGGCATGCGACGCAAGGGTAGCAAGAGCCGCGCCGCTTCAGAAAGCGACGTAACAGTCTTGTTACGCTAAAGCTTTTGACCGGGCAGACTGCGGAAGCTACCTCGCACGAATAGAAGGAAATGAATATGTCATACAAAGTCAAAGCTTCGCTGGTCGGGATCGGGATGGCACTGTTCGTGGGATGGGCGGCGGCGGCGACGGAGGTCTACGTCACGGCATTCGATAACGACGCCGTCGTAAGGTTTAACGCTGACACCGGAGTTTCAATGGGGGTTTTCGTGCAATCTGGGAGCGGCGGATTAAACGGCCCCACAGGGCTCACCTTCGGGCCGGATGGCCATCTCTATGTGGCGAGCTTTACCTTCAACAACAAGGTATTCAAGTATCACGGCAAGACCGGGCAATTCCTCGGCATTTTCGTGGACGAGGAAAGCGGTGGCCTGCGAGGTCCGATGGACCTGAAGTTTGGACCAGACGGCAATCTTTACGTCGTGGCCAGTTACGAAGGCGGAGTGTTTCGCTACAACGGAGTCACCGGCGCGTTCATCGACCGATTCACGACTGAGCCCACCGGGGCCGAAGCGATTGCCTGGCGGGGCGACTCGATGTTCGTCTCGAGCCACATGAGTGACACCGTGATTCGGTTCAAGGCCGAGAACGGCGGATACATCGGCCCCGTCATCGAGGCGTTTCCCGATTGGGCCACGGGATTCGATTTCGGACCCGATGGCAACCTATATGTGGCGAGCTTCTTCGATGACAGCGTGATGAAGTTCAATTTCCAGACGGGCGAATGGCTGGGGACCTTTGCCATCAACTGTTTCGGACCCCAAATGATCGAGTTCGGCCCGAATGGGGATTTGTACGTCGCGTCCTACCATGGGGATTCCGTCGATCGCTTTGATGGCCGCACCGGGGCGTGGATACGCAGCATGCACAGCAGCGCTCTGGGCGGGCCCATGGACATCGCCTTTCAAAAGCCACGATTGGTTCCTAATCCAAGATAAGGCCGCGCAAATAGAGAGATTTTGCTGGCGCTCGGGGCGTTTCGGTTGACAATTCCCTCCATGACCAAGCGAGCACTTTCTGCCGTGGCGGGATTTCTCGGTCTTTGCCTGTCGTTGTCGGCCCAGCCGGCGCGGGGCCTTGAGGGACTGCAATTCGATGGCATTACACCGCCGTACCTGACGCTCACAGATCGGGATCTTTTCACATTCTCGACCGCCTTCGGCTGGGCGCCACCGACCTCGGCTTATTTGCCGGCTTTCAATCCGTGGGACCCGCGAAACGTCGAGTACCCCTACTCGCCGCGCCGAAGCAAATCGCTCGATAACGGCGTGGAAATGCGGAGCCCGGATCGTATCTATTTCGGCGGCGAAGTGGGATTTCTTTACGGAAGGTCCACCGGTAAATACGGGCGCGAGGATTTTCAGACCTACATTACCGGGACGGTGGGGAATGAGCACTTCTCCATCACCGCCGGTTATCTCCGCCAGGAATCGAGCTTAAACGTTCCGCGCCGCCGACGTTAACGTCGCTCCGCTATTTCGGCGCCGGCGTTGGTGTCGATTCTTTCGGCACGGCCGTGGCCTGCCAGCCGGCCGCCTGCCATTTGCCGTTTCGTTTCAGGAACGTGCCGGTGTTGAGATAATTGGCGACTGTTTTCACTCCAGCCTTTTCGGTCGTCGCCACCAAACGAAAGGCGACGATGGCAGTGTCGGTGTATTGCTGGATGCGGATCTCTTCCGCGGTGTAAACGACGGTCTCGGCGCCGGGCTTGGCCGGGCCCTCTTCGCGCAACTCGCGCATGATGTCCGCTTTGCCTTTCCGGCGGCCCAGGGCCGAGGTGTAAACCAGTTCGTCCGCCCAGAACCGTTCGTGCATGGCGACGTCGTTTCGGCCGGCGCCGGCCAGGAATTCCTGGAGGAGTTTGGTCAGCTCGCCCGCGTCGGGCGCGATCTGCGCGGGGAGGCCGCCCACAATGGACAGCAGCAATATTGCAGTAAGAAGAATTCGTTTCATGGGTTTAGCCTTTCACTGGTGAACGACGCCGACATTCTACGCCCTTAGGTGCGTGGATGTCAGTCCTCTTTCGCGAACGGCTGGGTTCGTCCAATCAACAACTGAACGCTCTGAGTCCGCCACGGCTTTCGCTTTTCTAAACTGAGACAGCGTGCTCGCCTCGCCGGATGAATGGTGTAACATCACGGCGTGAGCGTGCGATATCCAATTGTGCTTCATAGGTCCGACGAGGGATACGCCGTCAATTGCCCGCCGCTGCCCGGATGTTGGTCCCAGGGTGCGACTGAGGAGGAGGCGATCGAGAATATCCGCGACGCGATTCAGGAATATTTGGCTGCCATTAACGATAGTCTGCCACAAGCCGACGTTCGCGAGGTGGAAGTAACAGTTTAGCGATGCCGAAAATTCCCGGCGTCAACCATCTCCGGGCAGTTCAGGCGCTGGAGAAGGCCGGATTCAAGATCTTGCGACAGGGTAAGCACATCGTGATGAGTGAGGGCGTGCACTTCATTACGATTCCTCGCCACAATCCGGTTAACGCCCTCACGATGGGTGGAATTGTGAAAGACGCCGGGCTCAGCGTGGAGGAGTTTCGAAGCTTGCTCTAGGGGCGGAAACTTGATCACCCTCGCGTTTCCAAATGAGCACATTAGCCGATCGAGCCTTAGCTATTCTGCACGAGTGGGTCCAATCGGAAAGCCTTCGCCGGCATTGCCACGCGGTGGCTGATTCGATGCGGCACTTTGCGCAGGCCCAAGGCGCGGATGCGGATCTGTGGGAGGCGGTGGGATTGCTGCACGACATGGATTACGAACGCCATCCGAACGAGCAGCAAAGCCCCACTGAAGGCCACCCTTTTGTGGGAGTGGCGAGCCTGCGCGAGCAGGGCTGGAGTGACGAGGTTTGCCGCGCGATTCTTTCGCACGCGGATTATGCCGGCGTCGCGCGCGAGACGCCGCTCGAGCGGACGCTCTACGCGGTGGATGAGCTGAGCGGCTTTGTCATGGCGGTCGCGCGGGTGCGACCGTCCAAGAGTATTCATGAGGTGGACGTGGCTTCGGTGAAAAAGAAGATGAAAGACAAGGCGTTTGCCCGGGCCGTGAACCGTGAGGACATCGTGCGCGGAGCGGAGGAATTGCGGATGCCGCTGGAAGACGTGATCGCCGGGGTGATCGCGGCGCTGAAGGCGGATGCGGACAGGCTCCAGCTCGCGGGGACCGCGAGCTGAGGTCTGAGGTCGGATCGAGTGACGACTGTTGCAAGGAAGGGCGGTTTGAAACCGCCCACCGTTTTAAGACGGCGGTTTCAAACCGCCGCTCCTTGGTCTCGGCGCGACACTTAGGACGATTCGCGCCGTTGCTCGGCGTGGTAATCGGTGACCACGAGGCAGGCGTGAATGACGCCGGGGATCCACCCAAGCAGCGTAAGCAGAAGGCTCAGGAGAAAACTACCCATCCGGCCCGTCATGAGTATGGCGACGGGCGGGAGAACGACGCAGAAGAAGTAACGGAGCGCTTTCATATTAGAGATCGATCATAGAGATTCTGATTCCCAAGTTGCACTTGGTTTTCCTCGTTCCCAAGTTGCACTTGGGAGCGGTGTTTGTCTTCGAAGCTCTGCTTCGCGGCGGACCGCGCGTGATAGCGATGACCGGGCCAGTGCAACTGGCGAGACAGATGCGTTCCCAAGTGCAACTTGGGAACGAGGGACCCACTTGGGAACGAGGGATACCTTGGGACCCGAGGGATACGAGGGACCCGAGAGATGGAAAAGGGTTGGGCATGGTCACGAGGACGGGCAGGAAAGCTAGTTTGGTTTCGCCGGATTGCGGTTCGGAAAAGGAGGAACGGGTGGCAGGTCGAAGCGTTTGGTTTTCAGCTCGGTCTGGATTTCTTCGATCGCCCGGTCGAGCTGTTGGTCCTCGCCTTTAAATTCCTTCGCGGGATCGTTATCCACCACGATGTCGGGCTCGACCCCCTTACCTTCGATGATCCATTCCTTTCCGTCTTTCGAATAGGGCGCGAACTCGGGACGGAAAATCTGGCCGCCATCGGTCAACGGAAGCGGATTACGAATACCCACGACGCCCCCCCAGGTGCGTTTGCCGATGAGCTTGCCCAGACCCATCGCCTTAAAACGGTACGGAAAGAGGTCGCCATCAGACGCGGAGAATTCGTTGCACAACGTCACCATGGGGCCGACGAACGTTTGCGGCGGATTCGTTTGCGGCGTGCCGTTGCGGGCGATCCCGATCATGACGAGCGCGCGCCGGAGCCGCTCGATGACGAGCGGCGAAACAAACCCGCCGCCGTTGCCGCGCACGTCGATGATCAGTGCCTTCTTTTTGATCTGCGGGAAGTACTGCTTGGTAAATTCGTTCAAGCCGCCCTGCCCCATATCCGGGATGTGGATATAGCCGACCTCGCCGTTCGTCTTCTTGCTCACTTCATCGACGTTTTTCTGCACCCAGGCCCGGTAATAGAGCGGCGCCTCGTCGGCCGCGGGCACAACGGTGATGTCGCGCGCACCGTCATCCGCCGGTTTGGAATTAACCCGCAGGATGACCTGCTTGTCGGCGGTGCCGATGAGCGCGTCGTAGAGGTTTGGCAAGGTGGAAACGGGAATGCCGTTCACGGCCAGGATGTAATCGCCCGGCTTGAGATTCACCCCGATGGCGGTGAGCGGAGAGCGGGCGTTTTTGTTCCAATTTTCGCCGGGCAGAATTTTGTCGATGCGATAAGCCTTGGAGGCGGGATCCCGCGAAACTTCGGCGCCGAGAAGGCCCAGCTTGATGCGCGGCGTCTCGGGCCTTTCGCCGCCACCGGTGTAAGCGTGGCCGATATTCAACTCACCGATCAGCTCGCCGATGAGATAGGTGAGATCGTTGCGGTGATTTACGGAAGGAACCAGCGCCGCATACTTGTCACGCATGGCCTTCCAATCGACGCCGTGCATGTTCGGCACGTAGAAGAAATCGCGCATATGCCGCCAGGCCTCATGATAGATCTGATTCCACTCGGCGTGGCGGTCGAGCATCATGTCGAGCCCGGCCAGCTTTAACTCGTGGTCCTTGGTTTCGAGCTTGTCCTTCGGAAGGTCGATGATGGCGTAATCTTTCTTGATCTTGACCAGCATCTTTTTGCCATCGGCGGTGATCTCATAAGTGTTGACGTCGCCCAGGACGGTCTCCTTCCGGTCTTCCAGGCTGTAAACGCAGAGGTGCGACTTCCGATTGTCTGCGTTGTCATCATCGCCGGCCTGATCGTCGGCCACGGTGCGGCGGAGGTAGAAAATGCGGTTATCGACCAGACGAAGATTGGTGTAGTTGCCGGGCGGGATATCGAGCGCAACGAGGCGATCCTGAATGCCTTCAAGGTCGACTTTAACGACGACCGGTTTCTTGGCGTCCTTCTCCTTGTCTTTGTCGTCCCCGCCCTTCTTGTCGTCAGTTTTCTTGTCGTCGGCCTTCTTGTCTCCCGTGTCCTTCTTGTCCGCCTCCTTCTTGTCTCCGTCTTTGTCCTTGTCCTTCTTCTTGCCGACTTCGTCGCTCCGCGGCCCGAGCGGCGATTCAGTTTCCCGGGCGAGGGTAACGAGATAAACGCGCTCGAGATCGCGATAAACATTGGAGAAATCGGTCTGGCCGAAGAGCGGCCTGAAGTCGCGGCTCGACGTGAGCATGAGATATTTCCCGTCGTCGCTGAAGGTGGGATTTTCGGCCGAATACCAATCGTCCGTCACCGCCGTCGTCTTCTTGTCGGCGGTGGAGAAAAGATAAACCTTGTTACCGCCGTTTTCCTCGGGCCGCGCCCAGGCGATCCATTGGCTGTCCGGTGACCAATCGTACCAGGGAAACTCGCCTTCCTTGTCCTGGTCGACCTGCGTGATGGCCTTGCTGGCGACATCGACATAGCGCAGGCGCTGCAACCGGTCGCTCCAGAGCAGCTTCTTGCTATCGGGCGACCAGATGGCTGGATAATAATAAGTGTCGGCGTTGCTGGTGATTTGTTGCGGCTGGCCTTTGCCGTCCTGCGAGCGGACATAAAGCTCATTCTCGCCCGTCGCGTCCGAATTGTAGGCGATCCACTTGCCGTCCGGCGACCAAACCGCATCGCGTTCGTGCACGTTGGAGGTCCTGGTCAGGTTGCGCGCCGTGCCGTCTTTCATCGGCACCGAAAAAAGATCGCCGCGCGCCACCGCGATGACCCGCTGGGCATCCGGCGCCGTGGTGACCGACTGAATGTTCTTCGAGGCGTCGATGAAGGCGGAACGCCCGGAGGCGAGGTCCTCCTTGATGTCAATGGGCACCGGCGCCGCCTGTCCCTTGGCGAGATCGAACCGCCAGATGTAACCCGCCTGCTCGAATACGATCGAGTCCTTGCCGATCGACGGGAACTTGATGTCGAAGTCCTTGAAGGTCGTGAGTTGTTTGGTGTCCTTGCCCGCCAGATCGGTCGAGAAAAGATTCATCCGCCCGTCGCGATCCGAGATGAAATAGATGCGGTTGTCCGGTCCCCACATCGGGCAAATATCCTGCGCGGGATCATTCGTCAGGTTGTCCGTCTTGCTGGTTTTGAAATCGTGGATCCAGACGTCGTCCGCCATTCCGCCGCGATAATGCTTCCAGGTGCGGAACTCTCGAAAAACGCGGTTGAACGCCATCTTGGAATCATCGGGCGAGAACGAAGCAAAGCCGCCGCGCGGCAGGGGCAACTGTTGCGGCAACTCCGCGTCGAGTCCCACGGTGTAGAGTTCGCCGAGAAAAGAATTGAATGTCTTCTTCCGGGAGCGAAACACGACCAGCGGCTTGGTGTTTTGCCAGGTCATCACGATGTTGTTTGGGCCCATGCGGTCCGAGATGTCGTCGCGGGCCAGAGTCGCCGTCGTGGTCAGCCGCTTCGGCACGCCGCCCTCCCCCGGCATGACGTAGACCTCGGTGTTTCCGTCGTATTGCGAAGTGAACGCGAGCTGCGCGCCATCCGCCGAGAAACGCGGGAACGAGCTATAGCCCGGACCACTGGTCAGCCGTCGCGCGGTGCCGCCGTCTTTAGGCACGGTGTAGAGCTCGCCCGCGTAACAGAAGACGATCTGCCGGTCGTTGGTGGCCGGGAAACGGAGCAGTCGTGTCGTGTTCGGCAGGTTTTGAGCGGAAGCGGAAGAATCGATCACAAGCAGGAGCAGGAGAACGAGCACGGAGCGGAAAGAAAAAATGATGCGCATAAGAATACCGGTAAGAATTAACGATTTAGCGACTTAGTAATTTAGCGAATGGAAGAATCTCCCGATCCCCTGCTCACCCGATCGCTCAATGGTTTTGAGCGATTAAGCTGCGTTCGAATGGATCGGACGCAACGGAAGAATTTAGCGATTTAGGGAACGGGTGATCCAACGAAGGAAAACCTCGGTGGCTGTCACCTCGTCGTCCGGTCAGCTGTGGATCTTTCAATCTGAAGAGGCCGGGGGAGCGAGCAGGCCCGAAACTGTCGGTGGAAGATGGCGGAGCCGGTTGCAGGGACAACGCTCCGCCGCGTCCATTGATTCAGCACACCGGAGCGGCACGATGCACCTCAAATCCCGACCTCTCCTGCGCGCCCTCGGCCTCCTCTGGGGCCGCATGGGACCGGCGCGAATCTACCTCCTCGCCGCCGCGAGTGCGCTCTTTGTTTTGGCGGCGGTCGGCGTGGTGCACCTCTTTTCGTCAGGCGCTGCGTGGAGCGAAAAATCACAGACGAAGCGACCGACGTGGAAAACCGGGTCAGACCCCGCCGTGGAGGTTGCAATTCCTGATGATCCAGTAATCGCGCTTACAGAAGTCACGCCGAGACAAAGAAGGGCACGAAAGGGCCGGGTCGACGTAGCGGTAACAATCGGCGTGGCGCCCCGCCCAAACGCCAGGAAGGGTGAAGTGGAGATCCGAGTCTTCTTCTTTGACGTGACGCAGAACGAGGAGATGCGGCCGACGAAAGCGCAGGTCGATTACGAATGGATAACGCCTGTCCGGGATTGGACGGACCCGACTCCGAAATATCTTGTCGCGACTTATCTAGGACCCGGGAGCTCGCGTGAATCACCCGAGAGACTCCGATACGGCGGGTTTGTTGTGCGTGTTTATTTCGATGGCCAATTACAAGCCGAGCGGTCCGAGCCCAAGGGGCTTGTGGCAGCCTTGCGGAGCGGAGGACAGCCAGTCGCCGCCCCAAAGGCGGCCGCTCCTGGCCCGCCACAAATTGCAATTGCCGCACCCAGTCCGACGACGGAGGAACGACGTTCCCTGGACCAGGAAGTGACCAGGAATGCGGCCGTCGCCACTCCCATTCCCGCTTCTCCGCCGCCGATAGTAACGAAGCGGGAAGCTTCAACGGCGCCGTACGCGAGTCCCGTGCCGGACAAGCCTGGTTTCGTTTACAGTCCACATAACCCGAAGTTTCTCATCGATGTAAGGGGTTTTCCGCCCGGAACTGAAGTGAACGATCCTAACACAGGCAAACCCCTCAGAGTTCCGTAGGGATAAGGGGACGCAACCGACGGTCCGCGGCGGACTCGAAGTTCTGGGGAGCGCACGCGCCTCGCGTGCTGGCGTTGGCGCCCTCGCCAGCGCGAACTTTTCCGGAACGCTGCGGAAAGAGCTGGCGCCCAACCATCGCCCGGCTTGAAAGTTCGTTGCGGCGAGGCGCCGCAACCAGCACGCGAGGGCGCGTGCGCTCCCCAGATTGCTAACCGCTCTGTAGCTAATTTCCAAGTTACTTACAGCGCCCTGGATCCACCTTGGGCGTCTCAACGCTGACTCCTTGGTCCGGATGGGATGAATCGGTCTCATGGCGCAGGCTTCATGTTCTTGTCGAAGAAGATCGTGCTTCCACCGGACGCGACACCGTTTGGGAATGGTTCCAGTGGCTGGCGGAGCCGATGGCCGGACGCGAGAAGAGTTCGCTTCCAAGGCCTGCGCAAATCGTCTACCGCTCGTGGCACTAAAAACCGCGATTTTCGAACCCAGCCCTATGCCTTGGAGAACGCTGCCTTCGCTCTCTCGATATCCTCATCTGCACCGTCAAAATGAAGCATCAGCTCGCGGTGAGGACCTCGCTTGATCGTCACCGTCAGGCAGTCGATCCCTGCTCCGATCAGTTTCGCTGCGACTTGCTCCTTGAAATGTGCCGTCACCGGACGGTCGAAACCGTTCGGCTCGAAATCTGTTTTGAAAGTGATCACGTCGTTCGCGCGACGTTGGCCCCGAGCTTGAAGCGAAGCGCTAACGAACCGTGTTCAACCGGGGGGAATGCGCCGCCCGCGAAGATCGAGGCTACCATTTGCTAACGCAACACGTTTATTGGCGGAGAGCGGTAACGTGTCCGTGAAATCCCGAGTGACAAACCGGGATGGAAAGCCCGGCCTCGCCCCGCAGCGGCGGGGCTGCGTTACGGCATCGACTTCGCTTAGAATGACAGGTAAGGAAATCCAATGCGCATTCTTTCCGGCATTCAATCCAGCGGCGTTCTCCACATCGGAAATTATCTCGGCATGATGCGGCCGGCGATCGCGCTCCAGGCCGAAGGCGAGGCATTTTATTTTATCGCCGATTATCATGCCCTCACCAGCTTGAAGGACCCGGCGACGCTGCGGGAAAATGGCCGGCGCGTGGCCGTCGATTTTCTCGCCTGCGGGCTCGATCCGGAACGAGCGGCGCTCTTTCGCCAATCCGATGTGCCGCAGGTCACTGAGCTGGCCTGGATTTTGTCTACCATCACGCCCATGGGATTGCTCGAGCGCGCCCATTCTTACAAAGACAAGATCGCCCGCGGCTTGAGCGCTTCCGCGGGGCTTTTCACGTATCCGGTCCTGATGGCGGCTGACATTCTAATCTATGACAGCGACGTCGTGCCGGTCGGCAAAGACCAGAAGCAACATATCGAGATCACGCGCGATCTTGCCGTGAAGATGAATGAGACGTTCGGCGAAGTATTCAAGCTGCCGGAGCCGCGCATCCAGCCCGACACGGAAACGGTTCCCGGCCTCGACGGTCAAAAGATGAGCAAGAGCTACGCAAACACGATCGACATTTTCGGCAATGAAAAGGAAGTGCGGAAGCAGGTCATGAGCATCGTCACCGATTCCAGCCCAATCGAAGCGCCGAAGGATCCGGACCGTTCCACGATCTTCCAGCTTTATTCCCTGTTCGCCACCAAAGAGGAAAGCGCTGCGATGCGTGAAGCATTTCGGCGCGGCGGCACCGGCTACGGCGATTTCAAGAAACAACTATTCGCCAAGCTTTGGGATTACTTCGAACCCATGCGAAAACGGCGAGCGGAAATTCTGGCTGATCCGAGCTACGTGGATAACGTGCTGGCGAGTGGCGCGCAGCGGGCGAACGAAGCAGCGGACAAGGTGATGGCGCGCGTGCGCAAGGCGGTCGGATTGTAGAGCAAGCATCGCAGGACAGGCGCGTCTTTTTCAATTCGGAGGGACGGGCTTCCGCACGTCCCTAACTGAGTTGCCGCGCGTTCACCGAAGGAGGGGGACGAGCAGAAGCTCGTCCCTCCGTGTTGGGCTAGGCGCTCTTTGCGTTCTCTTTCAGCTCGGCAAAGATCAACCGGCCCGCTCCGGTTTGGAGGGCGCTTGAAACCACCACGGTGGCCACGTTGCCCAGTCTCATGCGCGCGTGGTTCACGACAATCATCGTTCCATCCGGGAGATAGCCGACCGCTTGATGCGCCTCGCGGCCTTCTTTTACGAGATTGAGCTCCAGTTCGTCGCCGGCCACTACGTTAGGCCGCAAGGCACGGGTAAGATCGCTCAGGTTCAGCGGCTGAACCTGCTGCAAACGCGCCACCTGGCAGAGCGCGGTGTCGTTCGTTAGAAGGCGGGCCTGGAGCAGTTTTGCGGTGCGCACGAGACGCGCATCGGTCGCGAGGTCGGCGTCGTCCCCCGCCGAGTCGTGGATGGTCAGATCGATGTCGGTCGAGCGCTGGAGCTGATTCAATATCTCGAGGCCGCGGCGGCCGCGCTCGCGCTTGATCGGATCGCGCGAGTCCGCCAGCGTTTGCAATTCTCCCAGGACAAATCGCGGCACGATGAGCGATCGGCTGAGAAAGCCGGTGGCGCAAAGATCGGCGATCCGGCCGTCGATGATCACATTGGTGTCGACGAGCAGCGGCTCATGCTGGGTCGTCTCCCGGGCGAAGCGAACATAAGGGATGATGAGCGAGAATTCGTCGCGGCTGCTGCGCATGGCCAGCATCATGCCCAGGTAAGCGAAGGAGCAATAAACAACCAGACGCAACGCCCATTGGGTCGTTTCGCTTTGATAACGCAATATTTGCGAGCCCATGAGCAGATTCGCAAAGAGCAACCCGAGGAGCAGGCCGAAAGTAGCGGAGGAAAAAGCGCGCAGCGAAAAGCCCTTGAGCAATCGATCCACCAGGACCAGGACGAGGGCGAAGAGCGCGCCGATGAGAATCCCCGGGATGGAGGTCTTCTGCGTCTCCAGGGTGACGATTCCGCCGATCGCGGCGCAGAAGGTCAGAAAAAGTACCCGGAGCAAATTGAGAGTCAGCAGCGGCGTCATCAACGTCCCCCACTCTTACGCGGGTTGCTCCGGGGTTTCTCCGCGGCGGCGCGCGCCTCGGCCTTGGCCGCGCTGTCCCGATAGAAGAGAACTCCGTGGGCGCGCAGGTTACTGACGAGCGCGCGCAAATCTTTGGCCAGCTCCTGGTTCGTCAACAAAGCCGCGAGCAATCCTTTCCCCTGCGTGGCCTCCTGCATGACCTGCGTGGCGGCTTGAATCGTTTTGCGGGCATCGACAATCGCCACCTGCACGTCATCCGCCGCTTTTTTGGCGGAACCCATCGTGCCGTCCGCTTTCTCGAGCACGCCATCGATTTTCTTCGACGATTCGGCCAGCGCGGCGGTCGCGGCATTCAGGTGTTCGACGCTCGCTTTGAGATTTTGCATGTTCTCAGGCGAAAGGGCCTGGTCGTTCAAGCGGCTGATGGTCGCGTTGATATTCTGGACGGCTCCGCGCAAATCACCCACTAGAAAGCCGCCCTCGCGCGTCAAATCATCCAGGCCGGTTTCACGAGTTCCGTCGATCGATGCGTTTTTGGCGATGAACGCGGAGGGCTCGCCCGGCGGCATGGTCACAGCCACAAAGCGATCGCCGAGAAGGCCCGAACTGCCGACGGTGAACTTGCTGCCTTCCGGAATTCTCACATAATCGAAAATCCGCAGCGGCACATCCACTCCCTGCCCCGTCCCGGTCAACCGGGGCCCGCCCGAGACGCGGCCGATTTTCGCGCCCGCGAGCAAAACGTCGGAGCCCTTGAGCAGACCGCTCGCATCCGGGAACCGCACCGTCAGCCCGTAGTAGGTCTTGAAGCCTTCGCCGACACGACCGAACTGAATGACCAGCGCCGCCAGCACCAGGAGACCGACAAAGACAAACGCGCCCACTTTCAGTTCCACCGCCTTGTCGGTTTGATTTGTCGCCATTGTCTCAAGCCGATTTTAACACGTGTTTAGCGGACACGTCAGCAGATTCGACGTTCTCCCTCAGATCGGAACCTCCGAGCGCCCGAGCAAAAAATCCTGGAGAAGTGGATCGCCGGAGGCCTGGAGTTCCTGGGGAGACCCGTAAAAATAAATCCGGCCTTCATGCAAATAGGCGATGTGGTCGGCGAGATGAAAGGCGCTTTTCATATCGTGGGTCACGACAATGCTCGTGACATGAAAGCGCTCCTGCAAGCGGCGGATCAATCGATTGATGCTGTCGGAAACGACGGGGTCGAGGCCGGAGGTCGGTTCATCATATAAAATGCAGGAGGGCCGGCGGATGATGGAACGCGCCAGGCCGACTCGCTTTTTCATGCCGCCGCTCAGGTTCACCGGCATCTTCTTTTGCTGCCCCTCCATTTCCATCACCTCGAGCATTTCGGTGACTTTCTCGCGGATCACTTTCCGATCGCGCTCTCCAGCCTCGCGCAAGGGAAACGCAATATTCTCCTCGACGGTCATCGAGTCGAAGAGCGCCCCACCCTGGAACAGGATCCCAACTTTCCGGCGAATCGCGGCCAGCTTGCGTTCGCTCAATCCGATAATGTTTTGACCGTCGATCCAGATCTCGCCTCCATCCGGTTGGAGCAATCCGATGAGATGCTTCAAGAGAACGCTCTTGCCGCCGCCGCTTCGGCCGATAATCACGAGCGTCTCGCCCTTCGCCACCGTCAAGTCGATGCCGCGCAGGATTTCCTGGCGGCCGATTTTCTTCGTCAAATCGCGCACGGCGATCATCGCCGGTGTGGTCGCTGCCGTCAGCGGCGACGAAGCACGCTGTGCGGCTGCAATAACGGTCCCGGTCTCCACGCCCTGATCTCTACAACAAGGAGCGGCGGTTTCCAAACCGCCTTTGAATGCAGAAGCGCCTGGAGCGCCTCATCGGACGTGATCGCGCACGTATTCCGCCACGGCGTCGCGCCACGAACGGGGAGTTTGTCCCGTCGCGCGTTCGTACTTCCCACTCGAGAGCACGCTGTAAACCGGCCGTTTCGCGAGGAAGCCTGTCATGTCGGTCAGCGAGGCGGCGCCGACCTTGCTCGCCTTCATCGGAATTCCTTCCGCGTGACAACAATCGAGCGCCCATTGCGCATATTCCTGCCAGCTGCATTCGCCGGTGTTTGCCAGGTGGAGCAGCCCGCCTTCCTGATGGTCTCCAAGGTAGGGCCGGAGCAGAGCGCAGATATCCAGCGTGGACGTCGGCGTGGCATACTTGTCCGCCACCGCGGAGATCTCTTCCTGGTCCCGCGCTTTTTTCAAAATGGCGTCGACAAAGCTTGGCCGATCCGGCCCGAAGACCCAGGAAACGCGCACGATCAGCGCCCGATCGTTTGCCTCGAGCGCGCGGCGCTCCCCTTCCCGCTTCGATTCTCCGTAAACACTGATCGGCCGCGCCTCGTCTTCCTCGGTGTAAGGCTCACGCTTTTCGCCGTCGAAAACATAATCGGTGCTGATATGAATGAATCGCGCCGCTTTCGCGCGACAAATGGCCGCGATCACGCGCGGCGCTTCCGCGTTGAGCGCAAACGCTTCCTCCTGGTGGGTCTCGCAACGATCGACGTTCGTCTGCGCCGCCGCGTTGATTAGCGCATCGAACTCCAGGCCTTCCAGCGTTGAGCGCAACTGATCCGGTGCACCGAGATCGAGCTGAGCACGACTGAACCCGATCACCTGAACGTCGCGGGCGTACTCACGAGCGAGGGCCGCGCCCAAGCGGCCACCGGCTCCGATAATGACAACTCGCCGGCTCATCTCCATCCGACAGATTCAAAAGGAATGCGGCAGCGTCAAGGAGGTGCTCCGGTTCGAGGAGTCTCGTCCTTACCAGCCAGAGGCGAAACGGGTTGATTGAACCCGCAAGCTTCGCCTAATGCCGCACCACGTCGGTCGTGTTGGCTATGCTGCGGACGGATCTTCCTGATCGTGTCGTCGCATCCTTCTAACTCGAAAGCTCACCCAGAGGGTCTGGTCTTGTTAGACTTGCCTTGGCGTAAAAGCCTCGAAATGTACCTGGTTTACATTTCTGCTCGAGCGAGAATTCACAAAGGATGAAGACGGCCTCGTCAAGACTGGGCAGTTTTGCACGAAGTGTAAAGATCGTCTGCTCGCCCGGTTCAATTTCGAACAGTCGTCCCTTCAAAGCGGGATCGTCGGACTCGAAGATGCGCGTGGCGAATATCCGATTCTCATCTGGTTCAAGAAGAGTGCCTTCCTGACGCGCGCCGGTAAGCCGGATTGTCACATTCTTCAATCGCAGAGGGCGCTGCCCGGCATTGTTGACGGTATAGTCAGCGGCGAAGATGACTGAAGAGTTAGGAAGTGGGTAATGGGCACACTTCAAATCGGAGCGCCAACGGAAGCCAAGAATGTTGAAGAGGCGAAATTTTATCGCGGCTCCAATAGCACCGAGCAGAAGCACGACATCGACGATAAAGCCACTGGCCTCGTGCAAATCTTCAACGGAGAGCCCTAGCATTGATCCTCGCGTCGATGACGTTTAACGAAAATGTAACCTTCCGGAAGAGCAGTGGGATCACGGCTCCGCTGTCGAATCCTTGCCCGTTTTTGCGGCCGGGAAGGGAATGGATGAGGAATCCAATTGCGAGACATTGCCGTAAACTTGCGTCGCCTTGAGCGGAATCGACGTGAAATTGTAACCGCCGGCCAGGAAGACACGGACGCCGTCGCTGTCTGCCGCGAAGTTGCGCTGTCCAGTCCTGAAAGGTAAACCCACTCTCCATTGCCCGGTCGACGGGTCATAGATATTCACTTCGGTGGATCGGTTGGACACCGTTCTCCCGCCGCCCAGGACCCACATCTCGTCGCCGACCGTCACCGCCCGCGTCTCGCCAGTCGCTCTCGGTATCTTCGCGATGGGTGAAACAGAGTCCTTCACGGGATCGTAAACGTAGGAGTTGTTCGTCTCTAAAAGTGCGCACGGCGCGAGGGTGGAACCGCCAGCCGTGTAAATGAGATTCCCGATCGCAGTCGCCGGGACGAAACCCAGCGCCACGGGCAGTGTTGCCGCCTTCTGCGTCCACTGTGAACCGATCGAATTGCCCGGGTTGAACTCGAAGATGCGATTGGTCACCCCGCTGCCCACGGTGAGGCCACCCAAAAGGTAGAGCTTATTTTGCACGACCGCGAAACCGCCAGGCACGGTGTCGGGGGCGCTCTCGTTCCATGGATCAAGGCCCGCACTCTGAATCGTGTCGGTCGCCGGGTCATAACGGAAAACGCGCTTGGTCGCTGTCGTGGTGCCGCCGGCAGACGTACCGCCGACGCAATAGATGTAGGGCTTGCGGCCCGCCGTCAGAACGCCGCAAGCCATATTACTGACCTGATTATCCGGGAAGGGCGCGGTCTTAAAGGCCCAGGTGTTGGTCTTCGGATTGTATTCGTACGGTGTCGTCATGTCCGAGCCAAAGGTGTCGCTCATCCGGCCGCCCATGGCATAGAAGCGCCCGTTCGCTGGGAAATAAACGCCGGTCGCCCGAACCAGGTCGAAGGGAAGATCGGGACTGCTGGACCAGCCGGCCTCTGGCGCACCCGGCAGGAATTGGCAGGAGGCAAGCAGGAGGGAAACGGTCAGGAGCCGGAGGCGAGTGAATCTCAGTTGGAAATCTCTCATATTTTAATCCTCATCTGCCGCAAGGTCGCGAACTGCGCCGCCGAGTTTGGTTCTGGCCACGATAGCTTGGGCGCTTTTGACGCAGCAAGCCCAATTCACGCGAACAGCCGGCCCTGAAACGCTGCCTTATTCCAAATCGTAAGCCTCCACCAGCGCCACGCCGGTCGTGTTGTTCACCCCGCGCACGATTGCGGTGTAATTGCCGGGTGCAAGATCTCGCACGATCGCCGATTCCAGATCGTTCGAGGGCGGGATGCCGGTCGCGATGATCTCGGATTCCTGCGCGGAGTCGTCTCTCCAGTTGTTGTTGGAGGCGATCAATGCGCCGTTGCCGTCGTGCAAATCCAACGTCGGATCTTGCAGCGCTCCCGGCACGGGCAAGGAGGGGCCGATCGCACGCACGATTACTCTCAGTGGATCTTGTCCCAGCACAATCAATCCGCCGATGAGAACGTTGTCGCCCGTTTCGACAAAGCCGCGGGTCGAGATATTCGCCAGCCTGGAATCCACCGTCTGATCCAGATCATATAATTCCACCAATCCGATCCCGGTCCCGTTGTTCACTCCCCGAACGATGGCGGTGTAGGCGGAGGCGTTTTCCAGGAGAAAAACCACGATGGCCGATTCCAAGTCGTTGCTCGGTGGAATCGTTGTCGCGATGATCACCGCTTCCTGGCCTCCGTCCCGCCAGTTGTCGTTGGAAAAGATAAGACCACCAGAGGAATCCCGCAGCTCGAGGACAGGATCGGCCAACGCTCCCGCGAGAGGCAGCGAGGGGCCGAGAGCGCGCAGGATGACCTGCTTCGGCTGGGTGCCAGTGACGATAAACCCGGCAATCATCACATTGTCGCCGGTCTGAACGCGCAAGCGGGTTGAGATATTTCCCAAGGCGCTGGGTGGAACTGTCGGAGTCGGGGTGGCCGTGGGTGTAGGGGTCGGGGTGGCAGCAGGCGTTGGGCTTGAGGTGGGCGCTGGTGTTGTAGTCGCAGTTGCGGTGGGGGTTAGCGTTGCGGTAGGGATTGGGGTTGAAGTGGGAGTTGGCGTGGGCGTTGCGGTGGGAATTGGGGTTAGTGTGGGAGTGGGAGTAGGCGTCGGAGTCTGGGTAGAAGGCTGATAGGTGACAGTCAATTGCGGCGGATTACTGGGGTTTTCGCTGCTGTTAAAGCGCTGCGCCCTTCCCGCGACGTTTTCATTGCCGCGAATCATCCATCCAAAGTTGCTCGCAGGGTTGGAAGCCCACGCCTGCACGTCCGCGAGCAATCCGCTGCCGCTCCACGTGTAGGTTGTGTTGTCCGAACCGACTGTAGTGGTCGCGCTGGGCGTGGATGAAAAGTCGCCCCCGGAAGCGAGCCAAAAACTGGTGTCGTAGAAAGTGTGGATCCAGGTAGCATCGCCAGTCTCCGATTGGACGCCGGCGCCGCCGGGCTCGCCGGCGTCGGAAGCACCCTCACCCCAATCGCGCAACGCTCTGCTCAACGAGACCGACACGGAACTCCCATGGGAGAGGGACACGAACATGGTGAGCGTCGCCCCCGTGATTGTCGCATTGGGGGGAATCGAAGAAAAATCGAACGCGATCAATCCCCGGCGCAGGCTGTCCGCGGCAGTCTTTCCAGTAAAAAAATAAAAGCCCTGGCCGTTGCTCAACGAACCGAAAGGATCTTCATAAAGCGTGTTGTCCTTTTGCGGCAACAAAACAACGGTCTCGGCGAAAGCGGCGCCACGCATTGCGGCGAAAAGCAGGAGAGCGATCAGTGCGCTGTATGTCTTCATGGCCGGGGGCGAAGAACTTCCGTTGAGATGGCGTCAGGTGCCAGCCTTAAATCTCAACCTGTGCTTGTTTTGGCTCCTGTGATGAGAACGAGGTTAATTCACCCCGTACACTTCCACCAGTGCCAGGCCAGTCGTGTTCTCGGTCCCGCGGACAATAGCTGTATAATTCCCGGGGACGAGCAAAGCCATAAGGGCGCACTCCAGTTCGTGCGAGGGCGCCACGCCGGTAGCAAGAACCTCCGTCCGATCCGTGGTCCAATCGTAGTTAGCTGCGACTAGACTGCCGTTGTTATCGTACAGCTCCAATTCGGGATCGGCCAACGGTCCCGCCACGGGCAACGAGGGGCCGAGCGCACGGATGACGACCGGTTGACTGTCGGGGCCCACGACGATGAAGCCGCCGATCATTGCGTTGTCTCCGGTTTGAACGAACCCGCGGGTGGAGATATTTGCGAGCCTCGATTCGGTGCTCGAATCCAGATCGTAAATCTCGGCCAGCGCGATGCCGGTCGAATTATTCACCCCGCTGACAACCGCCGTGTAGGCGCCGGGAAGTAATGTCACCAGGATGGCCGACTCCAAATCATGTGCCGGCGGGATCGTGCTGTCGATAATCTCCTGGCGATTGGATGCATCCACCCAGTTGTCATTGAACGCCAGGACCTGGCCCGACGAGTCGTGGAGTTCCAAGGTAGGATTGTCCAAATGAGTCGCCCCGGCCAGCGAAGGTCCGATCGCACGCAGAAGAACTCTCTTTCCCTGCGTGCCGGTGACGATGAAGCCAGCGATCAAAACCCTGTCGTTCGTTTGGCATCGGACACGGGTGGAGATATTGGCCAATCTTGCCACAGGGATAGCACCGCCGGATTCATAAGCGCCGATATCGCTGGTTCCGCTGCGCGTATACCCACGCTGGTCTCGCGGCCGCGCCGTGGCGTCATTCCCCGAGCCGATCGCAACGCTTCCCGGGAGGAGGGCGTGCGTCTGGGTGGGACCTCCGTTATTCGCGAGCGAACCAAGCAGCGGGTCCGTATTGCGGATGTCGCCGGGGCCATTAAGCAACCCTCCAGGCCCAGGCCCGCCATCTCCGGAAGCGTCATCGTCGCTCAGGTTGTGTCCAAGCGAGGTGAATGTCGCCCCGCCACTAAGGAGATTTCGGCCGCTGTTCCCGCGTCGGAAAAGTGTGTTAGTAACCTCCACCCTGGGCCCCTGGCCGACACAGGAAATGGCGCCCCCAGAGTAAGGGGTCCCGTCGGTGGCGCTCGCGAAATTACCACTAAACGTGCAATTGTTCAGCCTGAGAAGGACCCGAGTTCCAGGTATGTATTGGTAATTGGCATGGATGGCGCCACCGCCGCCAAAACCGTCAGTGATCGCGGCGTTCCCACTGAAAGTGCAATTGTCGAGGGTCACGGAGCCAGAAACAGACCCATAGTCGTAAAAAGCTCCGCCACCTCGGGCCTGATTGTCGGTAAAGGTGCAGTTCCTCGCCACAAGCGTGGCCCGGCCATCAGGTCCGCTGTTCAGAAGGGCGCCGCCGCCGCCCTGGTTACTGGCTGATCGCTGGTTGCTAAAGGTGCAATTGACCAGGGTCAGGAAGGCCCCACCGGACGAGCCAACATTAACAATTCCGCCGCCACCACCGCCCATCCCGTCATCGGCCCAGTTGTCTGTCACCGCGCAGTTGATGAGGGTCAGGTCCGCAATGCGCGGCTCGCTGATGATTCCGTCGCTGCCATCATTGTGAATTCCCCCGCCGTTGCCGGCATGGTTCCCACTCACCACACAATCAAACAGAGTGGCCCTGCCGCCGCTGTTGTGGATGCCTCCACCAAGGGTGGCAGAGTTATCCCTCACGGTGCAGTTACTCATGGTCAAATTACCGGTGCTGCGAATCGCGCCACCTTGATTGCCTTCGTTATCTCTCAGAGTGCAGTTACGAAGCGCAAGGTCGCCTTCGTTTTGGATGCCTGTGTAAATACCGTCGCTGATCGTTACCCCGGTGATGACCACCTTACGGCCGGGCCAGACGTGGAAAATGTTGTCGAAGGTTTGTGGCGGCGGCGGATCCGCTTTGATCGTCAGGGGAACGTCGCCGGCGCGATCGTTCAGAATGGAAAGGTCGGTATTTAGAACAAGGCGGGATTGCAGCCCAATGATCTGCG
Source organism: Chthoniobacterales bacterium (assembly GCA_035556975.1). GTDB lineage: Bacteria > Verrucomicrobiota > Verrucomicrobiia > Chthoniobacterales > UBA10450 > AV80. The sequence continues at coordinate 129,919 of DATMEN010000029.1, read as the reverse complement.
GTCCCACACCGGGGAACGAGAAAACAATCGTATTATTGCCCCCGGCGGCAGTGGCGTCACTGACGGCCTGCCGCAACGAGCCGGGTCCGGCGTCATCGGTATTTGTTACGGTAAAAGTGGCCGCGAGGGCAGGAAAGGCCACGAGCAAAATGGTCGCGGCAGCATTTCGAAACAAAGAAACGAGCGGTTTCATATCTTGGGAGAGCGTTCTTATGACATGGGCGTTTTGCGCCGACGGAAAGGCTTACTGCTTTCGTTAGTTCAGCCCGTACACCTCCACGACCGCGATTCCGGTCGTGTTGTCCACGCCGCGGACAATCGCGGTGTAAACACCAGGCGTTAGATTTCGCACGATAGCCGATTCCAGGTCGTTCGAAGGCGGGATGCCGGTCGCGATGATTTCGGATTCCTGCACGGGATCGTCTCTCCAATCGTCATTGGAAACGAGAAGAGTGCCATTCCCGTCGTGCAGAGCCAGCGTCGGATTTCCCAACGCTCCCGATAAGGGCAACGATGGGCCGATCGCGCGCACAATCACTCTGAGCGGATTTTGCCCCAGCACAATCAGCCCGCCGATCAAGACGTCGTTCCCTGTCTGCACCAGCCCGCGGGTGGAGATGTTCGCCAGCTTCGAATTAGCCGTTTGATCCAAATCGTACGCTTCCACCACGCCGATCCCCGTCCCGTTGTTCACTCCGCGCACGAGCGCGGTGTAAGCCGAGCCGTTGGCCGGCAGCGTCGCCACGATGGCCGATTCCAAGTTGTTCGCGGGTGGAATGCCCGTCGCGATGATTTCGGATTCCTGGAGCGGGTCGTCTCTCCAGTCGTTGTTGGAAACGATGAGACCGCCGGAAGAATTACGCAGCTCGAGGACAGGGTCGGCTAGCGCTCCCGCAAGAGGCAGCGACGGGCCGATGGCGCGCACGATGATCTTCTTCGGTTGCGTGCCCGTGACAATGAATCCGCCAATGAGGACGTTGTCGCCCGTTTCCACGCGAAGGCGGGTTGAGATATTCCCCAAAGTAGTAGGAGTCGCGCTGGGCGTAGCTGTAGGTGTGGGAGGCGGAGTTCCTGTCGGCGTCGCTGTCGGAGTCGGAGTGCCACTCGGTGTGGCGGTGGGTGTCGGTAGGGGCGGCGTAGGAGAAGGAGTTGGCGTTCCAGTCGACGCGGCCAGAAAAACACTCCGAACTGATTCCGTGATGCTTTCCGAGCCGTTCTGGTGGCCGCTGCGATAAAAACCGCGAGCGCGAATGTAGAGGTTCTGTCCGGTGGGCAAGTTCAAACCCGTCAGGGTCCAGCTACTGCCAGCCGCCGTCCCATTGCCCAGAGGAGCGTAAATCACATTGTCGGTGGAAGACTCAAAGGTAACGCGCGTGAATTGCGCGCTGGAGCCCCCGCGTGTCCAGCCAACGGTTGTTTGGGTCACAGCCAGGCTCTGAAGCGCGGCGGTGTCGTTGTTCAAACGAGCGAGAAGGCTGCGCGGTTGTCCGCCTATGGTTGCGAACTCGCCCCCAGCTATGACTTTCCCGTCCGCCTGGAGCGCGATTGCATTGACCGCATCGTCTGCATTCGGGTCGAACGAATCCGCCGATCCCGTCGTGGCATCGAGTCGGGCGATGCGATTACGCGTTTGTCCGCCGATGCTGTTTACGCCGTTAAAAAAACCGCCCGCTAGAATCTTGCCATCCGCCTGCACTAAGATTGAGAAAACGACGCTGCTCGCGCTGGGATTGAACGAATCGGCCAGGCCCGTCTGGCCATCGAGCCGAGCCATCCTGCTGCGCGGTTGCCCGCCGATGTTGGTGAAGTTGCCGCCTGCCAAAATCTTGCCGTCCGGCTGAACTCCGATTGAATGGACATTGAGATTGGCATTCGGGTTGAACGAATCAGCGAGGCCGTTACTGGCATGAAGCCGGGCGATGCGGGCGCGGCCCTGCCCACCGATGCCCGAGAACTGGCCGCCAGCCAGGATTTTTCCGTCCGTCTGCACCGCGATCGCGAAAACGGAATCATTCGGGTTCGGGTTGAACGATAAGTCGGCCTGACCGGTCGCGGAATCGAGCCGGGCGAGTCCGGTCCGCGGACCTCCGCCAATCGCCGTGAACTGACCGCCCGCTAATATCTTTCCGTCCGCCTGGACCGCCAGTGAAAGGACATTACTGCTTGCGTCCGGGTCGAACGAATCAGCGAGGCCCGTGACGGCATCGAGCCGGGCAATTCGGCGACGCGTCTGCCCGCCGATGCTGCCGAAAGCACCACCGGCCAAAATTTTGCCATCCGGCTGGACCGCGATTGCAAATACGTTGCTGCTCGCGTTCGGGTCGAAGGCGGTGTCGAGGGTGCCATCCGTATTTAATCGCGCGATGTTGTTGCGCGTCACGCCCAGAACGGTGCTAAAAGCGCCTCCAATAAGAATTTTCCCGTCCGGCTGAACCGCTGCGGCGAAAACCTGGAAGCCAACGGTGCCGAGATTGAGCGTTCGATCGAGTTTCCCGTCGGTTTCCAGCCGGGCCATACCGTTGCGCGGCTGGCCGCCGATGGCCTGTAAGAAGTAGCCACCCAGCAAAATCTTGCCATCCGCCTGCACTACGATTGCACGAATAGAACTAGCGTCAGCGATCGGATCGAATGAATCGGCTAGCCCACTCGTGGGATCAAGCCGGGCAATTCTACTGCGCGCCTGTCCGCCAATAGCGGAGAAGTCGCCACCCACCAAAATTTTGCCATCCGTTTGCACAGCAAGCGAATAGACAAAATCCTCCGCGTTTGGATCGAACGAATCAACGGCGCCGGTCGTGGCGTCCAACCGCGCAATATAATTTCGCGGAATATAGTTTCCTGCCTGGGCACGGGCGCTCGTGAACCAGCCGCCTACCAAAACCTTGCCATCCGCCTGCACGGCGATGGTCTTGACCAGACCACCCGTGCCCGAGTTGAAAGCGACGTCAAGCGTCCCGTTCGCGTTCACCCGAGCAATACTCTGGCGAGTCTGGCCTCCAACCGTGAGGAAACCGCCGCCGATCAAAATCTTGCCGTCCAGCTGGACGACGATGGAACCGACAGCACCGCCCGTTTCCGGGTCGAACGAATCCGGTAGTCCGGTCACAGGATCAAGCCGGGCAATCGAGCTCTGCTGCTGGCCGCCAATGCTGCTGAACTGGCCGCCCACCAAAACCTTACCGTCCGCCTGCACCGCGATGCAATTGACACTGTTATTCGGGTTCGGATTGAACGAATCGGCCAAGCCGGTTACGGGATCGAGCCGCGCGAGGTAATTGCGCGTCTGCCCGCCGATGCTGGAGAAGTTGCCGGCCACCAAAATCTTGCCGTCTGCCTGTAGCGCAATTGACATCACCGTAAGCCCGCCGAATTCGCCCGCATTCGGATCGAAGGTGGCGTCGAGCGTACCGTCCGGGTTCAACCGGGCAATACAGTTACGCGTGACCGCCGGCCCGCCGTTCGGCGCGAGCGAGTGGAAATCGCCGCCGAGAAGAATTTTGCCGTCCGGTTGCACCGCAACGGCGTAGACCGAGCCACTCACGTTCGGATCGAAGCCGTCCAAAGCGGACTGCGCTCGCACTTCTACTGCCAGGAACGACAATAAGAGTATCGCAGCCATCTTCATCAACTTGTGAAAGCGCATTTTTCCTTGGTTACGCGGCAGCTTGCCAATACTTCTCGATCCGGATTTCTTGGCGTTCATTCAAAGAGTGAGGGATCGGGGACGTTCGAGATTGCCTGGCTAGCGGGCAACTGGGCCAAAGAAACGGACCCCTTTTTACGCCTTAACTGTTTAAGCACAAGAAGAAACTCCGGCATGCAGGCGCGGAGACTTCGACAGCAGAAAAGGGAGCGCTCCTTACGCGCGCGCTCCGGTGGTTTTGAAACCACCGCTCCTTGTTGATCAATGACGGCCGGTCCGCTCGAGGAGCGGTTCCCACCAGGCGGGATTGCTGGCATACCAATCGATCGTCGTTTCCAGGCCTTCCTTGAAGTTGTGGAGCGGTTTCCACTTCAGCTCGCGCTGGGCGAACGAAGAATCGATCGCGTAACGGCGGTCGTGTCCAAGCCGGTCAGTCACGAAGGAGATCAGGCTCTCCGGTTTGCCGAGCTGCCGCAAAATCAGTTTCACCGTCTCCAGATTCGGCATCTCGCTGTCTCCCCCGAAATTATACACGCTCCCCGGTTTCCCCTCGAACAGCGCGGAGACGATCGCCGCGCAATGGTCTTCCACATGGATCCAATCGCGCACGTTCAAGCCGTCGCCGTACACCGGGAGCGGCTGATCGCGCATGGCATTGATGATCATGAGCGGGATCAATTTCTCGGGGAATTGATACGGCCCGTAGTTGTTCGAACAGCGGGTCACGATCACTTCCTGGCCGAAGGTCTTGTGGCAGGCCAGCGCCACCAAATCGGCGCCCGCCTTGCTGGCGGAATAGGGAGAACTCGGCTCGAGCGGTGATTGCTCGGTGAACTTTCCCGTCTCGCCCAGCGAGCCATAGACTTCATCGGTCGACACCTGGATGAAGCGCTGCACGCCATGCCGCCGGGCGGAATCGAGGAGCACAGTCGTGCCGACGACATTCGTATGGATGAAGTTTTGGGGTGAATTGATGCTGCGGTCGACGTGCGACTCCGCGGCAAAGTTCACGACCGCGTAGAACGAGTGTTCGGTCATGAGCGCGTCCATCTGATCGGCATTTGCAATATCTGCTTTGAAAAATTCGTAACGCTCGCCATGTTCCTCGGCTACGCCGTCCAGATTCGCGAGATTCCCGGCGTAGGTGAGGACATCGACGTTGCTCACCGAAGCAGGCTTGTAATGTTGCAAAATATACCGAATAAAGTTGCTCCCGATGAATCCACAGCCACCGGTCACTAGTATGCGCATGGAAGCGAGTCCTAGCAGCGGAGCGGAGAGCGCGCTAGCAGTTTTTCCCACGTGGAGCGAACGGCTGGCCGATCTGAAACAGCGCGCCGCGGAAATTGATTGGGTGCCCTGGGCGATTATCGGGCTCGCCGCCTTTTTGCGCCTTTTCCTGCTCGGGATGAAGCCGCCCCACTTCGACGAGGGAATCAACGGCTGGTTCGTCGATCAAATGGTCAAGAACGGCTTTTACCGATACGACCCGACGAATTATCATGGCCCGCTTCATTTCTACGTTCTCTTTCTCTCGGAGACCTTACTGGGGCGAAACATCTGGGCCCTGCGCCTGCCCGTGGTCATGGTCAGCATGGTTTGCGTCTATCTGACGCTCAAATTCGAACCCTTCGTCGGACGCAATATCAGCCGGCTGGCCGCGTTCGCGATGGCCGTCTCCCCCGGGTTTGTCTTCTACGGCCGTTATTCGATTCACGAAATCTGGCTGCAATTCTTCTCCATGCTTTTCATCCTGGGCTTGCTGGGATTGTGGCGGCGCGGCACCGCAAATTATCTCTGGTGCCTGGGCATGGGATTGGCCGGGATGATCCTGACCAAGGAGACTTACATTATTCACGTCGGCTGCGCCGCCATTGCGGCGGTTGTCACCTGGTTTTCCCATCTCCTTAATCGCGTGCCCAACAATAAGCCGTCCCGGCAAACGTGGACTTATCTCGATCTTCTCCTTGTCGTAGCCGTCGCCGCCGCGGCGATCGTTTTCTTCTATTCGGGCACTTTCTTCAACTGGCCCGGAGTAAAAGGCCTTTATCTAACCTTCGAGACGTGGTTTAAGACCGGCCAGTCCGGCGCCGGGCACGAGAAACCATGGAAGTATTGGCTCGAGCTCATCTTCAGATATGAACTCCCAATCCTTCTGGGACTCCTCTTCTCTCTCTATATCCCGTTCATCAAGAACATCAGCTTGCGCTACCTCGCCGTTTACGGTGTCGGGACACTGGCCGCTTACAGCATCGTCAATTATAAGACTCCGTGGTGCATCATCAGTTTCATCTGGCCGCTTTTCTTCATTTTTGGCGCCACCCTCCTGGTTGTTCCCATGAAGTATCGCCTGGCCGCCAACATCAGCCTTGGCCTTGTCCTTTGGGTCTCGCTCATTACCAGCATCCGCTTGAATTTTTTCCGGTGCAGCTCCTTTGAGGAACCCTATGTCTACGTCCAGACCTACAACGACATCTACAAGCTGACCGATCCCTTGCTCACGCTGGCCAAGCGAGACCCCACCAACTACCAGCTGGTAGGGCACTTGATCCGGGGCAGCACCTACCCTCTCCCGTGGATCCTGGGCGATTTTACCAGAGTGGGCTACTATGAACAGGGCAATATGCCCGACAAGGTCGACGGCGACTTTCTGATTGTGCAGGAAAACAAGATACAAGACGTCGAACGCAAGCTCACCGACATCTATTATACGGAGCTCATGACAATTCGCCCTTATCAGGACTATTCCAAGCTTTACCTGAAGGCGAGCGTCTTTCAGAGCTTATTTCCGGGCCGGACGCCAGAGTTCACTGGCAAACCAGCTGCCGCTACTCCATGATTCGGCTCGAGGATAACCCGCCGATATGAAGTGGCTGTCGGCGGGACTGACTTTCGTTAACGTGTCGACGGTCTGCGGTCTCCTGATGGGGATCGCCGGTCACGGCCTGAATAAGACGGTCGCACTTGCAGCTGTGCTGCTTGGCCTGGTCGCTGCGCTCCTGGCCTTTTGGGGAACTTACCATACGCCATTGCAAGAGGTAACGCCGAATACCACGCCTCCGGCCGCCAATATTCCAGTGCTCCGCAAGTACCGCTCGATCTGGCTTTCGCTCGTAGTTGGCGTCTTCGTTATCGCCACCCTCAATGCAATCATCTCCGGACGATGGTCGATCTGGCTTTGGCTCATGTTTCCCATTTTCGTCATCTCCTCCCTCATTATCCCAGCCCCCCAAAAATATCGATCGATTTGGTTTTGGCTGGTGGTCGCGGTTTTCGCCATCTTCGCCATTCGCTCGTTCTGCAACGTCCTGTTCATTGACGGCAATGAACTCAAGATCCAGTCCCCCAATAATCTCGGGGACCTGTCGCTTCATCTTGCTTACATAAACAACTTTGCCAGCGGCGTAGCTCTCTGGCCGGACAACCCCATCTATGTCTTTAGCAAGCTCAGGTATCCCGCGGGCATTGACCTCTTCAATGCCCTCCTGGTTTGCCTGGGAACGGACGTGATTCGCGGCCTGGTCTGGACCGGCTTGCTGGCCTCGGCCGCACTCTGTTACGCACTCTTCCGCTGGGGCGGCACGTTCACAATCGCCGGCTTCCTCTTTAATGGCGGGGTGGCCGGTTTTCAGTTCTTTAAGGCCTATCAGTGGCTGGATTATCAGGGCGTTCCTTTTATTGGCTGGAAGAGCCTGGCTCTGGCGATGCTGGTCACACAGCGCGGTCTCCTCTACGCCTTGCCCGTCGGGCTTCTTCTCCTTTACCATTGGCGCGCGAAATTTTTCCCGCGGACCGAGGCGTCCGGCGCGGCGGCGCCGGCGCGGCCTCCCCTGCCGTTTTGGGTGGAGCTCTCGCTCTACGCCACGATGCCGCTCTTCCACGTTCACACGTTCATGGCGCTCAGCGTGGTTCTGGCGTTCCTGTTTCTCTTTCTGTTGCCAAATGTCCGCGCGCGCAAGCAATTGATCTGGCTGGCCGGCGCGGCCTTTTTGCCCGCGACGTTTTTCGTCTGGCTGGTCACCGATCACTTTGGCGCCGGATCCGTGATGCAGTGGAATCCTGGCTGGGTCCAGAACAACGGCGATTTTGCCCGCCCGCTCGCGGCCTTTGCGAGCCCGGGCGGAGCGGCCGCGGCGCCAGCAACCGGTTTCCTGGGGATGCTAAAACATGTCCTCCAGTTCTGGTTCATTAACTTCGGCATCACCATTCCTTTGATCCTCGCGTTACTGTCGATCGTGGGAGTGCAGGCCTGGAGGCAAAGAGAAGAGCCGGCCCCGTTAAAAGTCTACCTCGTCGCATTTCTGGGAGCGCTCGCCCTAGTGATCGTCGCCCTGGCGAGCCTGTTTGCTCATTTCTCGTTCGGTGCCTCCCTGTTTGTCACCCTGGCGGTTATTCCACCGGTCGCGTTGGCGGCGCTGGTTTTGCCGCTCACCATCCTGCTTCAGCGCGATTGGAGGCAGAAAGTCCCCGTTACCACTCCCCTGGCCTTTGTCATTCCGGCGGTGGCACTCTTCGTTTTCGCCTGCCTGGTCAAAACCGCCCCGTGGGAATGGGATAACATCAAGCTGATCATCTGGGCCTACCTGCTCGTGCTTCCTTTTCTCTGGAGCGAGGTCATTTCGCGGTGGGTATTTCCCATACGGGCGGTCGTATGCGTAGCCCTTTTCGGCTCGGGTTTTATAACTCTCTTCGGCGGGCTGGCCGCGGGACGCACTGGCTTCGGCCTGGCCAACCGTGCTGAGTTGGACGCGATCGGTGTCGCCGTTCGTTCATTGCCGGTCGAGGCGCGCTTTGCTGCCTTCCCGGTCTACAATCATCATCTTCTGTTGCAGGGCCGAAAAGTCGTCCTCGGGTATCCTGGCCATGTCTGGACCCAGGGATTCCAATATGGGGAAGAGTCTGCGAAGCTTACGGCGCTCATGCAAGGTGCGCCGGATTGGAAAGAAAAAGCCCGCGCTTTGCGCACGCGTTACATGTTCTGGGGTCGAGAGGAGAAGGCCAATTACGCGCAGAGCAAGCGTCCATGGGAACAGGAGGCAAAGTTGGTTGCCACCGGCGTTTGGGGGGCCATCTATGACCTCGAATCCCCGCAAGCCCCCCCTCTGGTCCCTGCGAGTCCCCCGGTCACGCCGATTCCTTTGCTCACTCCGAGCCCGCAGGCCACTCCGAGTCCTCAGGGCTCTCCCCGCCAATAACGGGAGATTGTCGGGGCGCGCGGTTTTGAAAGCCGCACGCCTTAAAGCGCGCTACGACCCACGCTGGGGTTGCGGGACGAATTCTTTCTCCGGCCGATCAAATTCAACGTTCGTTCTTCGCTGAAACCTTAATCGCGCCCGGACGCCCGCCACCAAAATGCGGCAACCGATTACAAAAGTCCGCCGCCACGTGACGCCCGACACTTTTTGCTTGCCGGCCAGGCGCGGCCTTTCGCTCGCGGGCACTTCGCAAATCACGGCGCCCAATCTCGCCGCGGCCACCTGGGCTTCGATCGTCCACCCAAATGTTTTTTCCTGGGGAGCGATCGCTTCGAATAACTCGCTCTCGATCAGGCGAAGCGGCGCGAGATCCTTGAACCATCGGCCCGCCAGGACTCCGCACCAGAGGGCCAGCCCGAAGTTTGCGATGACATGCGAGAACCTCATCACGCGCCAGTTACGCCACTGGCCGGTGCGGGCCCCGAGCACGAACGCGTATCCCTGCTCATGTGCGGCGACCAGCTTGCGCACGTCTCGCGGATCGCTCGCGCCGTCCCCGGCGAGAAAAATATAAGCGCGCAAAGACGGAAAGGCCGGCGCCACCAGATCGATTGCCTTCTGACAGCCGTAACCGTATCCGCGCTCGCTGGTTTCGGCCACCAGCACGCCGCGGGCCCGCGCCACCTCCGCCGTTCGATCCGAAGATCCGTTAACGCCGACCGCGATCACGAATTTTTCAGGATCGATTGTGCCTGAAAGCTCATCGAGGACCGGCCCGATACACTCTTCTTCGTCGCAAGCGGGAATGATGACGGCAAACTGGGGTCGTTGTGTTTGCCCTGGGCTTTGCACGATTTTTATGAAGTGAAATTGATTCAGGACCCGGCCGCGGCCTTCGCCACGCTCAAGACCAGCTGGCCTTCCGCCACCGGCACGCCGCTGACGCTGGCTTCGACTTCAAATTGCACCAAGTCGTCCACCTGCGCCAACTTTTCAGCGCGAAGATCGACCCGTTCCCCGGGTCGGACAGCCCGAAAGAATTTCATGCTTCGAATCGCGGAAAGAAGAAACAACGGCTTCGCATTTTCCGGATAGCCGGATGCCGCCGCGATGCCGGCCGCCTGGGCGAGTGCTTCGGTCAGGATGACTCCGGGAACCAGCGGATTCCCCGGAAAATGACCGGCAAAGATGGGATCGTCCGCGGCAAACGAGGTAACCGCTTCGGCCAAAACACCGGGATCGCACTTGATCAATTCGCGCACGAAAACAAACGGCGGGCGATGCGGCAAACCGAGGAAAGATGGTGATTCGTGACTCGTGATCGGTGATTCGGGTTCCATTCGTCCGTGCGAAATGACCTCTTCAATTCCCCAATCACTGATCACCATTCACGTCTCACCTAGCCGTTGACGAAATAGACGAACTTCCAGCTCCCGCCGATCCGCCTGATGCCCACCCGGTAGCCGTCGTAGTGCAGCGACTCGTCGGCGAATTGCGGTGGAGCGACCCAAAATTCGCCTTTCTTCGCGAAACGCTCCGTCAGGATTGCATCGAGCTCCGTCCAGAGGCCGTTTTCATCCCAATACTGGAAAACCCCATCGCCGGATTTTTCCGGATTGAGGCTGTAGCCAAAATCCGTCGTCATCATCGAAGCCAGGGTGTTCGCATCGTGCGCCGCCACCGCTTTTTTCAGCCGCCCCACGAATGCCTGAAAATCAACATCGGTATTTTCGTCCCGCAGCTCCGCCTTCGCGCGCTTCTTGACCGCGGCGTCCTTCTTTTCTTTTTCGGACTTGAACATGTTGCAGCCGCCGAGCGCGATCGCGGAGAGAAGAAAAAGGAAGACGATTTTTTTCATGTCAGGTGATCTTCTGTCAGGTTTGCCGATCCGACTCAAGGTTCGTTTCAAGAATCCGAACACCGATCTTGCGATCGCGATACTAGAACGCCTTTCAGGCCGATAGCGGAGGTGTCCGGAAAGCAATCCGAAAATGTTCGGTTCGAAACCGGAGGCCATCCCAGGAGAAAAGCCTCAGCCGTCGAGATCGGACCGAATAAATAAGCCAAAGGTCGCCGGGACATTTCAGCGCTGCGCAGTCGCGCTTGGATGGACGTGCCGGACCGAAGACGTGCGAATGAAAGCATCCGCGGACCTTAGTGCCAGAGGTCAGCGATTTCTTTACCTGGTCGATGCTCGCATCTGTAATCCGAAACGAGAAAAGCGTATTTTCTTCCGGTGATAACGCGGCGACCGATAAAAGGACGCTTCGTTTTCGGAATTCCTGGCCTAATAAAAGCCCGGCGGCTTCTCGAGGTAATGCCGCGCCGACACAGGCGACAAGCCTTTCAAGCTGATCGCTGGGCAGAAGGTACATCCCCTTCCGCGGACGTTACGTTCCGGTTTCCAGTTTCAAAGGCGCCGGCGCGTTCATTCTTTGTTGATGAAATCGCACAGGCACTTGCAGGAGTCCTTGCAGAAAATCAGCAGCAGGATGGCAAGGAACACTCGTTTTTCATCTTTAATGAACTCCCCGGCTTTTTCGATGAAGTTCGCGAGATCATCCAGCCACTCTATCCCGCCGGCAATATCCTGTCCGCTGATGCCGCCGGGGGCAGCTTGAGGCTTGGCTTTCAGCGCAGCAACCAATGCTTCAACGTCGACTCCTTTACTGGAAAATAAAACGGACGGGTCCCTTTCCGCCTCAGCGGCAAAAGTCTTCATCAGCTTTTGCAATGATTCCATGAACTTCACGTCATTTTCGAAAAAGCTAACGGAAAGCTGGAGCAAAGAATTGAGCGCAAGTCGCTTTTGCTTCTCGAGGTCGAGAGCATCGAAATTTTTGTCGTCGGCGTCGGCCATGGCGAACCTCCTGGGTTGGGAATTTTGGCTGTCGGTCGCCTAACGGTGTGATAATCAATCCAGGATGGCGAGAAAAATCTTCCCATTGTTCGAAGGCCTGACTTGCGAGCCGTCATCTTCTATCTACCATCCTCTATCCTCGCTTCCCACACGCTCGGGTGGTGAAATGGCAGACACGTACGTTTGAGGGGCGTATGCCGCAAGGCATGGGGGTTCAAGTCCCCCCCCGAGCACCAATCTCCGCTGTCGAGTTTTGCGTTCTGCTTCCCGCCCCGCCACCCATCCGGCATAATGCGGAATGCCGAAGATAACGTTGCGCGAGCAGGCAATTGCCGGTTCGGATCGCGTCTCAATCTCGGTCGCGATCTCTGAGCGCGAGCTTTCTTTTCGTTACCGTCCTCCGACGCCCGGCAAGGATGCGTTAAATATTCACGTCGCAGTGGGCACCGGCCGCGAGATTGGCGCGGCGGTTCTTCCGTTCGCTCGGCATGCGGAGGGATCGACGGTGTTTTTGCCGTTCAAGGCTGATTTGCTTCTCTCGGCGGAAATAAGGGGCGACGAGATCGTTGCGTTGATTCGCAGATGGGAACGCTGGCGCTGGAGCGAACGCGAGAGAACACAGAGCTTTAGCGTATCCGGGCAGGATGGTGAATTTGCCTTTAGCATTCCGCGCGCGCTCGTGGGTGACGCGACAACGATCAACTTCGCGATCTATGCGAAGGATCCGAACGCGAACGACGGGTGGGGTTGGTTTTGGGGATGCTCGGACCACACGGTCGACTCAGGAATCGGCGATAAATACATTCCGCATCACCACGAATTGCGTTTGGAGCCCGTCATCCCGAGCGAAAGTCCTGCCCTGAGCGAAGCCGAATGGGTCGAGGGGCCTCGTGGCACGTCGAGCGCCCCTCAACGGGGTCCTTCGACTTCGCTTCGCTTCGCTCAGGATGACAGGGAGGCGTTAGCGCACACGGCGGTAGATCCTGCGCCGCTGCTGACCAGGCGTGGCCGCCACGGCAGCGGGTCGGAGAGAATTCGCATCTACCAACTGTTCGTGCGGCTCTTCGGCAATACGAATGAAACGCGCAAGCAAAACGGGACCCTCGCGGAAAATGGCGCCGGCCGGTTCGCGGACATCAATGGAGCGGCGCTCGGCTCGATCCGGCAGATGGGTTTCACCCATGTCTGGCTCACCGGTGTCTTGCAGCAGGCGACGGCGACCGATTATTCAGAATTCGGCCGGCCCGCGGACGATACCGACTTGTTAAAGGGGCTCGCCGGCAGTCCGTATGCGATCAAGGACTACTTCGATGTCTGCCTGGATTACGCGCGGGAACCAGCCAATCGGCTGAAGGAATTCAGACAACTGCTCGAACGGCTGCACGCGCATGAGCTCAAGGCGATCATCGATCTTGTCCCGAATCACGTGGCGCGAAGTTGCGACTCCTGCATCAAACCGGAGCGCAATTTCGGCAGTTGCGGCTGTGACGGCGCCGGCGATGACACCACCAAATTTTTCGATCCGCAGAATAATTTTTTCTACCTGACCCCGGACGCGAACGGCCCGCCCCTTCGGCTGCCGACCTGCGAGGATGGCGTGCCCCTGAGCCCGACTTGCCAGGTGCCGGGCGCAAAATGCGACGGACTTTTCGAAGGAGAGAAAACGTTCGGCCGCGTTACCGGCAACAACGTCGTGAGTTGGACGCCGCACCTGAATGATTGGTATGAGACGGTGAAACTGAATTACGGCTTCGATTTCACCGATCCAGCTAAATCCGTCCGCGAGTATCCCAACGCCTGGGCGCCGGAAAAGGCGATCCCGGACACCTGGAAAAAGATGGATCAGGTCATCGAGCACTGGCAATCGATGGGAGTGGACGGATTTCGTTGCGACATGGCGCACATGGTCCCGCCGGAATTCTGGTCGTGGGCGATCGCACAGGCGCGGAGGCGGCAGCCGGACGTTTTCTTCATGGGCGAAGCATATGATGACGACCCCAGCAAAGTGCCCGGAAGCGATCCGGTGATCGCCGGCCTGAACTGGGGCAAGGGAAACGTGATGTTCGATTTGCTGAACGCCGGCTTCGACGCCGTCTACGACGCGCCGGTTTACCGCGCGCTCAAGAGAATTTACGACGGCTCGGGTTGGGCCAACGACATTGACCGGGAGATCGCCGGTGATTTCATCTGCCAGAATTCGGTGCGTTACGCGGAAAACCACGATGAGGTCCGGCTGGCGGCGCCATCGGAATGGGGCAGCGTGGGCCGGGACGTGGGCCGTCCGGTTTGCGCGATTTTGTATGGCATGTCGCGCGGCGCCATCATGCTGTACAGCGGCCAGGAAGTCGGCGAACCGGCCGCGGGCGCGGAAGGATTTGGAGGCGACGACGCGCGCACGAGCATCTTCGATTACTGGTCGATGCCCGAACTCGCAAAGTGGGTGAACGGACATCGCTATGACGGCAGGCGTTTGTGCCCCGAGCAAAAAGCGCTGCGAGCCTATTACGGCCGGCTGATCAACCTGGTGGGAGAACCCGCCTTTCGAGACGGTGAATTTTTTCCGCTCAATCCCGCGAACCACGACAATCCCAGTTTCGGGCGGTTGCCGGGGGAACAAGCGAGCGGCCACTGGCTATATGCTTTCCTTCGCTACGACATCTCGACGGGACAACGCTTCCTGATCGTCGTGAACCTGCATCCCACCGAGGCGTTGCCCGATGTGCGCGTGATGCTCTCGCCAGAAGCGATGAAGTTTCTCGATCTTGATCTTAATCGGCCGGAGGCGCCGCTCAAATTCATCGATCGCCTCGCAACTGCCGGCGCCATGGAAATAGGCAACTACGTGGGCGAAACGCTTCGAACCGGCTTGCCGATTGCCCGCATTCCACCATTGACCGCACTCTATCTGGAGTTCGGCTAGGTGGATCGGGCGCTCCGTCGCGCGCTGCTAAGTCTACGCGGCTCCGCCGCCATTATGCCATCGCGCGCGGAGCGCGCGATCCACCAAGCTGGGAAGACGGAGTCCTCCCGCTCTGTCATCCTCGTTCCCAAGTTGTACTTGGGAACGCAAAGCTGTGCTTCGGGTTCAGACGTACACGCTGTTGCGTCGCCGGTCAGCAGTGGAACTGCCGTGGCAGACGCATTCCCAAGTGCAACTGGGAACGAGGGAACCTTGGGAACGAGGGATGCCGAACGAGTCCACCGATTAACACTTTCCGCACCGAGCCGTCTCCGTTAACGTTACGCCATGGAATCGCTCTATCTGGTCGGCTTGGCAATCCTGGCGCTGTTCGCGTTCATTCTTTGCATCCTTATTTTCAGGTTTTTCAATTTTTGGCTTCGCGCCCGGCTCGCTAATGCGCCGGTGGGGTTGTTCAAAATGTTCGGAATGAGTCTGCGCAAAGTGCCGGTCGGAATGATCGTCGATAACCGGATCACCGCGGTCAAAGCCGGCATCGATATCCCGAGCGACCCGCTCGAAGCCCATTATCTCGCCGGCGGCGACGTCGGCCACGTCATCCTGGCCCTTATCGCCGCGGACAAAGCCGGCATCTCACTCGACTTTAACCGGGCCTGCGCGATCGATCTCGCCACCAAAGGCACCGGAAAGACGGTCCTCGAGGCGGTGCGCACCAGCATCAACCCGAAGGTGATCGACGCACCGAGCGCCAACATGGGACGCACTACCATCGATGGCGTGGCGCAGGATGGCATCGGCGTGAAAGTCAAAGCGCGCGTCACGGTGCGCTCGCACCTCGACCGCTTCGTCGGCGGCGCCACGGAAGAGACGATCATCGCGCGCGTGGGCGAGGGAATCGTCAGCTCGATTGGCTCGGCCGCCTCCTACAAGGACGTCCTCGAAAATCCCGATCGGATTTCAAAAACGGTCCTGGCCAAAGGCCTCGACAGCGGAACGGCCTTCGAAATCCTGTCGATCGACATCGCCGATGTGGATGTCGGCGAAAACATCGGCGCGAAACTTCAAACCGAGCAAGCCGAAGCCGACAAGCGCGTGGCGCAGGCGAAGGCCGAGGTGCGGCGCGCGGCGGCTGTCGCGGTCGAGCAGGAGATGCGGGCGCGCACCCAGGAGATGCGCGCAAAAGTCGTCGAGGCCGAGGCGCTGGTGCCGCAAGCGATGGCCGATGCGTTTCGCTCCGGCAACCTCGGCATCATGGATTACGTGCGAATGAAAAATGTGCAGGCGGATACTTCCATGCGCGAATCAATCGCCGGCGGCGACAAACCGCGGACGGAGGGCGCGCCGTAATGCGTTAAAGAGTTTCAGCGTTACAAGCGTAAACGCTTCAACGCTTCAACCCCACCATGTTCGACAACCCGATCATCCTCATCATCATCGTGGCGGCGGCGGTGCTGCGCTGGCTTTGGCAAAAAGCTGAAGCCGAGAAGGACCCGGAAAGGCCCACGACTCCCGGCGAGCCGATTCCACCGAGTGGCGAGACCCGGACGGAAGAAGAACGCATTCGCCGTTTTCTGGAGGCGCTCGGTCAGCCGGCCACTTCGACCCCGCCACCGAAGGTGAAGCCGAAACACGAAACGCCGAGGCGGACCATCCTTCCCAAGACCACGTTTAATCCTCTCCCTCCACTGACGACGGTTCCGCCTCCGTTGCCGCCACCTATCTGGGCCGATCCGGTTCTCATTGAAGAGGCCGGGCCCCGCCCGGTCGAAAAGCGCATCGTCCAGCCGGCGGTCGCCAAAGAAGCGATCTTCGAAGTGCACGACCTGGGTGTCGAATCGCTGGAGGATCTATCGCCAGAAGGCCGCCGCGCCGCCACGCGGCAACGTGATCTCATCCCCGACCTGACTTCGGCGCGAGGTTTGCGCAGCGCGATCGTTCTCCGCGAAATCTTCGGGCCACCGCGCGGTTTGCAGGCGTTCGAAGCAACGACTTCTCCCCTGTAGCGGCGGTCCGATTGGTCGTCACTTGGCGTCGCTTATTGTCCTTTCGGCAGCTTCAGCCTGTCATCCCGAAGCGCGCAGACGCTGAGGGACCCCACAACTGCAATTGTCGCGTTCTTGTGTCGCGGAAGCCGCACTGTCATTGCGAGGTCCCTCGCCGTCTGCGCGGCTCGGGATGACAACCGACGAAAACCGCTACAGCGAGCGAACGCGGATCCATGTCTCCGCGTGCCGGCCGCTGTCGAGATCGGTCACGACGAGGCGGTGTTCGCCTTCGCTCGCATGGGCCATCTGTCGTCCCTGCTCATCGACACATTTCAGCGATTCGCTTTTCCAACTCACCCGCCCCGCGCCCGTGACGGACAATGGAATCGAGCGGCTCGAGGGAATATCGGGATCGACTACGTAGGTGCTTCCCGGAAGCGGCGAGATGATGCGCAGGGGCGAATCGGCGGTCAGCGCCACGCGATCGGCCAATCCATTTTCGCCGCTCTGAAACCATTGCGCGTACTCCAGGCCCAGGCTGACTTTGCCGTTTTCATCGTAGTCGCGCCGGGACTCGTCCGGCGGCAGGCGATCGGTGAGGAATTTTTCCCGAATCGACCGGGGATCATTCGCCGAGAGCAACTTGCCGGTAAGCGGGTGAATTTCGCGTTCCACGATCCCGGGCGGCTTGCGATACCAGCTCGTCCCGCGCGTCGAGTGGAGATGATCCATGATGGCGTGAAAAATCGGCCCGGCCCCGGTCACGCCAGACACTTCGCGCATGGGCGCGCCGTCGAAATTACCGACCCAGACGCCGACGGTAAACTCGGGCGTAAAACCAATCGTCCAATTATCGCGGAAATCGGTGCTCGTGCCGGTCTTGCAGGCCACCGGATAATCGAAGCGCAACGCCGAATTCATTCCGAACGAGAGCGTGCGCGCGTCGTTATCGCTCAGGATGTCGGCAATCTGCCAAACGTATTCCCGTCGTGAAATGGAACGCGCGAAAGTCGGAGCATCCCGCACCAGCCTCCAGGGACGGAACTCTCCGAGCCGGGCCAGGGCGGCGTAGGCATTCGTCAGCTCGAGCAACCGCCCTTCGCAGTTTCCGAGGGTGAGGCCCAGGCCGTAAATTTCCGCCGGACGATCGAGGCTCGTCAGGCCGACTTCCCGGAGACGTTCGTGCAAGGCGCTCGGGCCGCCGGCGGCGAGCAGGACCTTCACCGCCGGGATGTTGAGTGAGCTCGCGAGCGCCGTCCGGTAGCGGACCGGACCGTAGCACCTGCGATTGTAATTTTCCGGTCGATAGAAGCCATCCGTCGTGGGAAAGCTTGTCCGCACGTCCGCCACCATGCTGGCGGGAGTTTCCCCTTTTTCGAAGGCGAGCAGATAGGTGAACGGCTTCAAGGTCGAGCCAGCCGAGCGCCTGGCCCATGCGCCATTCACCTGGCCGGTTCCCGGAGCGAAATAGTTTTCGGAACCGACCAGCGCAAGCACGTCGCCACTCGCGTTATCGATCACCACCGCGGCCGCGTTATGAACATTTTGCTCGCGCAGTTGCGCCAGGCGTTCGCGTAAAACGGCGGAAACAGCGTCGTTCAAGGTGAGATCGAGCGTGGTCCTGATCACCGGCGGGGCGAGAACCACGGGCTGCTGCAAGACGAGATCGACAAAATGCGCCGCGCGAAAAAGCCGGCGCGGCGATCGCACCCGCAGTGGCTCCAACCTTGCGCTCTCGAAGCGGGCCGGATCGAGGGCCCCGCTCTCTTGCATGCGTCGAAGAACAGTTTGCTGCCGGGCCCGCGCCGCTTCGGGCGCCGCATGCGGATTGAGTTTGCGCGGATTCTTCGGCAGACCAGCCAGAAAGGCGGCTTCCGCGTCGCTTAAATCGCCCACTGGTTTGCCGAAGTAGTAATCCGCCGCCGCCGCCAGGCCGACGTTCAAATTGCCAAAATCCAGCTGGTTGACATACGCGGCGAGAATCTGGTCCTTGCTCCAGACTTGCTCGAGCCGGACCGCCTGGACGCTTTCGGTAATTTTTGTCCAGACTGTGCGGGGACGGCGCTCGGAAATCTTGATCAGCTGCTGGGTGATCGTCGATGCGCCGGAGGTAAAGCGGCCGCGCCAAACTCCATTGAGCAGGGCGCGGCCCGTGGCGAGCCAATCGATTCCGTGATGAGTCCGAAAGCGTTTGTCCTCCGCGGCCAGCAAGGCGGCGATGACGTGCGGCGGAACTTCCGCCAGGCGCGTCTCCCGGCTGAACCTTTCCTCCACCCGTTTCTCGCGAAGAGGAATTCCGTTTCGATCGACCAGGGCGACGCTTTGCACCGGCGGCCGTTGCAAAGCCGGCGGAATCGGAACGAAGCGAAGACTGAGATGGCCCGCAATCAGCAGTGAGGCCGGCGCCCCGAGAAGCAGAGCCAGCTTAGATCCGAGCCTCATGTGGATTCGCTGACTGATATTGTGCACCATCGCGGCTGCCTGGGTAGCGCACGCGTCTCGCGTGCTGGTTTTGGCGTCCTGCCAAAACGATCTTTTCCTGTTATCGATGCACCTCGCCGACGCCAAGCGGAAAGGAAAGTTCGCGATGGCGCGACGCCATCGCCAGCACGCGAGACGCGTGCGCTACCCAAAGCCAGAACGCGTAGAAGCGCGTCCTTCCGGAACGGCCAAGTTGCGTCTGCGCGCGTCTTCACTTTAGCGGCGATGCCGTCATCTGCTGTGTCTCCGTGGTACCGAAACGCTCGGGATGGTACATCTCCTGGATTTTCGCGGACGGCGCGAGCGCATCGCCGGCGGCGACCACGCGCGCAAGATAGCGGAGCGAATATCGGCCCGGATGGAGCAGATCGGCGAAGAACACCGCACGATCCTGGCGGAGTTCCTGGTGGCTGCCGATCCAGTCCGACCCGATCGTCTCGCCCGTCGCCACTTCCTGCGATTTGAATTCGGGATTGATCGCTTCGAAAACGGAAGGCAACGGATCTTCGACCACGACGTAGGTCGCCCGCCGTCGCACTTCCAGATCGAGCGTCACCAAGACTCGATCGCCCACTTTAAGGGCGGTCGCGGGCGTGAGTCTTCCGCTATCTTCGACCCGCGCATATTTCCGCGCGATCCCGTAGCCGCGGTCCTGCCGCGGCTGCTCGATCAGCCGCGGCCGAGCTTCCACCGTGACCTCCGAAAAAATCTGGCCGCCGGTCTTGCTGACGGTGATCGCGGCGCTGCCAGTCTGGGGGACAATCGGGAAAACCGCGCTGGCCAGCGGGGACGCCTTAGTCAGCTCGAACGGCTGCTTCGCCGCCTTCCAGCGAATTTCACCACGCGAATTCGGATCGCCTTTCTCCACCGCGCGCAGATAGGAGGAGAGAGCCAGCATCGCCCAGGCGTTGCCCTGCGTCGTCCCCCAATGCCCGTTCGAGCGCCGGGTAAAAAGCTCCGTCGCCAATTCATCCACCTGCGGCGCGCGCGGCTGGTGGCGCGTCCACGCGAACAGGTTCAAGGCATACTCGCGCGTCGGGGAGCCAAACCATTGCTCCACATATTTGTCCTCGTCGATTTGCGTCCGCAAAAGTTCGTCGACCATGCTCGCCGGCCCGCGGCTTTCCAGGACGGCGAGCGCGACCAGGGCGCGATCTTCCGCGCTGAGTTTGTCCCGCTTCTTGAACAGGAGCTCGTGATAAGCCGGCTCGGCTTTGCCGGCGACCGCGAGCGAGTAGACCGCGAGACACCGATCGGAGAGTCCGTACCCGGTTGCGTCCTCCGCGGTGCCGCGGAGCTGTGCGCTGATGTAATTGAAAAGCCGGGTCGCGTCGTCTTCCGGCACCTTGAATCCGGCCTTGCCGGCGAGCGTAAAAGCGAGGCCGCCATAAGCGCTTCCCCAAAGCATCGGCTCCTTCCCGTTGGGCCAATAGCTCAGGCCGCCTCCCGTGGTCTGCATCGACAAGAGCAGATCGATGCCGTGATTCACCGCTTTTGCGACTTCGCGGTCGGGCTTGGCCAGCTCTGGAAACGTGGCGCGCAGATCGCGCACCGTCAGCCACGGCAGAAGGCTGGAGGTCGTTTGTTCGACGCAGCCGTACGGGTAATGGAGCAATTGCTTCATCGCTTCGTGCAACTCGATCGTGCGCGTGTTCGCCAGGCTGATTTTCGCTTCGCCGCTCCCTTCGAGAATTTGCGGATCGGCAATCCGCGCGATTTCCGCCTCCTTTTGCTCGATCCGTTTCGTGGTGACCTCACGAACCAGCGCGGTCGGGTAGCCGATTTTCAGTTCCGATTGCACCGCATCGCGGAATTCCGTCTTGCCATCGGACGCCTTAAACGCGACCTGCCAGCGCCATTTCGCCTGCCCGATCGAGACAAATTCAATTGGGAAATCGACGGCAACCGATCCGCGCGCCGCCACCGCCACGCGCTTTTTGGATTCGCCGGCGCGCGTCGTCGCGTCGAGCTGCATCTCAATCTCGGCGTCGCCCGCCAGGTCCGTTTTATTATGGACCACCGCGCGGAGGCTGATCTTGTCGCCCACGTTTCCAAACCGCGGCAAGGCCGGCTCCAGCATCATCGGTTTGTTAATTTCAAAGGCCGACTCGCCGGCGCCGAGCTGGCTCGCCTTGGTCGTCGCGATCGCGATAACGCGATAACGCGTCAGGCTGTCAGGTGCGGCAAATTCCGCGCGCACCTGTCCGGCCGCGTTCGTCCGCAACGAGCCGTTCCAGTAGGCGCACGCGATAAAATTCGTCCGCAGCCCGGGAAGAGCAGCCGGGCCGCCTTTCCCATCGCCGATGAGGTATCCCTTGTTGGCGAAATCGGATTCGACCGAATCCTCGCGCAACATCGTCGGCAAAGTGATGCTCGTGAGAACCCCGAGCCGGCGCAGTTGGTTAAAGAACGTCAGGGCATCGGGAGTCTTGTAAGCGGTGAGGCTCAGCACGCCTTCATCCACCGCATAAAGCGTCACCTCCGCGTCCGCCACCGGCTTGCCGGCGAAATCGCGCACCGTTCCATCGATTGCGATCTTGTCCCCCGGCTTCACCGCGGGCGCGGACATTCGGACCTGTACGGTCAATTTTTCCCGGGGCCGCGAGACCTTGAGCTGGCAATAACCGATCCGGTACTCCGGCGCTTTGATCTTGCGAGGGCTCTCTTTCGCGCCGCGCAAAACCATCACCGAGACAAAAACATTCGGCGCGTCACCTTCCGCGATCGGCACTTTGATGGAAGGCGCGTTCCCCGTGAGCTGCGCGACGAAGGAGCGAACGACCTGGCCGTGTTCCACGGTAACAAGCGCTTCGCCCGCGATCGGGGTCTTGATGAGCAACGTCGCCGTTTGTCCCGGCTCGTAGCTCTCCTTGTCCGAAGAGACATCGATCGCGTACGAATTTCGGTAGTCCCAGGTGGCGGACCCCGGACCCGCGACCTCGAAGCTCATGGAAGTCCGAATCTCATGCCCCGCCGCATCGCGGCCAATCGCGGTGAGCAGATACTCGCCCGGCTTGCCTGCCACTACCGGTTCGGGCGTCACCGGAATCGGTTTGCGGTCGGGGCCCTGGCCCGGGAGAAGATTGACTTCTTTTTCCCACTGGATCTGCAACACCGGTTTGCTTTCGAATTCCGCCGTAGCGCCGGCGCCTTCGAGGCGGTTCGTCTGCCATTCGATCCGGGTGATCCGCAACGTCGCCTTCGCAGGCCCGGCCAGCGGTTTTCCATCGGGTTGCACTCCGATCACTTCGATCGGCAGCGGTTCGCCTTCCCTCACCACCGCGTCGAAACGGTGAAGCCCAAAGTAATAGTCCGAGCTTTGCCGAACGAACTCGACCGACTGCGAAACCGTTTGCTGATTGAGGTCCGTGATTTCGCAAAGCAACTTGGCCGCGCGCGGCTGCGGGGCTTTCGGGTTGAGCGGAAACTGCGTGCGGACCTTGGCGGCGCCGGTGGGATCGAGGTCAGCCGTGCCTTGCGCGTTGAACTGCGAGGTGTGATCGAGCGCGTTTTGCAGGCGGTAATTTTCGATCGCATCGCAAAAAACATAGATCTCGAGGCCTTCCGGCTTGAAAGCCTGGTCTCGCGCCACCAGCGACCAGGTGACCTTCGCGCGCGAGAGCGGCGCGCCCATGAAATACTTTGCCTGGATCGGAAACTCCAGTTCCGCGGGCCCGGCGGCGGGAGCCGGGGGCGGGACCGAAATTTCAAAGGCATTCGGCCGATACTCCTGCACTTGAAAGGCGTATTTCCCCGAGAAGGTCTCGTCCTCCACCAGGCTCTCCGCGCTGATCCGATATTTCCCCACCGTCCCCGTCGGGAGCGGAATGTCTTCGGTAAACGAGCCGAACTCCGAAAGCGTGATTTCCTTGCGGAAGAACTCGCGGTCGCGCGCGTCGGTGCCGGTAAGGGCGAGGCGTTTTCCCGCGGCGACGCGGGCGCCCTTGTCATTGGGCACGCGGGCGAGGCCTTTCAGGTGAAGGGTGTCGCCCGGTTTATAAACGCCGCGTTCGCTGAAGAGGAAAACCTCCTCGCTCTCCGGCTCCTGCTCCTCGCCGTCGTAACCACCGAGACTCGCCTCGGGGAGCCCGAGCCGATAGAGCGGCACATCGTTCTCACCGTTGAAAATCGCGATCAGGTGCAAATCGTCACCATGGATGGCCTGGACCCAGCGCGGTTCGGCTTCGTCCTCCTGTTTCGGAAGCCGCCCTTTGCCGGATGCGTCGGTCACCGCTTGCGCCAGTTGCTTCTCGGACTTGTCGAGCAAGCGCAGCTTTACGCCCGGGAGATTTCGGCCCGTCGCGAGAGAAAAAACATGGAGGAACGTCCCGGCCGAATCGCGCTTCCAGACGGCGCCGAGATCGGTCAACTGGACAAAGGCCTGCGCGCCCACGCGTTTTCCCGCGGCGTTAACCGGCTCGATCGATTCCGCGGTGAGCAGCACCGCTCCGGTGCGCTGCACGCCGAGAATTTCATTCCAATCCAGCGGCAATATTTCGTGACTGTCGACTCCACCACCCGGCGAAAGCTCCCGCTCCCAGATCATCTTGCCGCCGAGTTTTTCCACATCGACGCGCGAATAAGTTTCGTCGAATGGCGCCCCTTCCGGGCGGTCCTGATAGTGATCGTAGGCGCTGACCGCGGCGGGAATTCGCCCACCGGTGAAGAGGTGCGCCGTCACGCGTATCCGCGGGACGTTGATCGAGAGAAGCCGAAAACGCCGGGTGCCCTCCGCAAACTGGTGGGTGGAGAAATCCTCGAAGTACAGCCGCGGCGCAATCTTCTCGAAAGTGAGCGTGCGGGAAACCGTTTGCGCGAAGGTGAATGGTTCGCGTGCGGCCAGCCCAGCCTTCACCTCAACCTGGTAAGCGGTATCGAGGGCGAAATCGCCTTTCACGGTGACCATCCGGTCTTCGATCTCCGAGCGGAGATTCTTGACGGCCGGGGTAATTGCGACCCATTCGGTCAGCGTTTCAGGCGTGACCTTGGAAGCGAGTGATTTGGAAAATCTGAAAATCAGGCGGCGGCCCGCAATTCGATTCGTTTCGGCGTCGAGGCTTTCCAGGACGAATGGCTGGACGGCGCCGAGCTTCACTTCCTTGCGCGCCGGCATACCAATCTTCCATTCGGCCGAGGGAAGACTTTCCGCCAGCACCAGCCGCCAATCCTCCCCGGGCGGCAACGGTTTGGCCGCGGTAACGAAGAGAACGTTGCGGCGGGGCTCGACCTTTTTCGAAACGGCGAGCGTTGTTTCATCTTCGGACTCCGGCTCGTCCGGCGGCCCTTTGCCGCGGGCAACTTCGGACCAGGTGGCGAGCGAGCGATCGTCACTCAAATACGAGTAGAAACGGCGCGTTTTGTCCGTGACGCCGTCCGCTTGTTCCACGTTCGCTTCGACGCGCTTCCCGCCGGCACCTTCCCACCAGATGAATTTCGCCGCGGCCCGCGCTTCGACATCGGTATTGAAAAGAAGAAGGCATTGCGGAGTGGCGGTCGCATTATCGGAATCGCTCGAGCCGATCACGCTCGAACCTTTCAAGCGCATGGGAGGCGTCTCCGCGGTTTCGTTGAGTTCCGCCCCGGGCGGGTTTCCGCTCGCGTCCTGCAAGCCCGGGCGGAGGGAGATTTTTAGCTTCACTCCCAGGGGCAGCGTAGCGGAAGGCGCGAACGATCCGCTTCGAGTGCTCAGCCAGACGAACTGCCCCTGGAGCGTTGGTTCAAAAACCAGGGGCGAATCCGCCGCCGGTTTGCCGAGTTGGTCGGGCCGGACCATCTCCGAGGCGAACCGCACTTCGAAGGTGCTGGTTGGTTGCAACCGCGGCGAAGGAAGAAGTAACTGCGCTGCGGGTTCGTTGGTTTCCGCCGCGATTGGAGGTAAACCAAACGGAATCCCCACCAGCGCGAACGAAGCGAGAGCAAACAAACGGTACATAGCTTTGAAGAGATTACGGAGCGGAGCGGTTAATCTTTCAAACTTTTTCAACAACACCGTTCTTTAGGGGCGGGCGTTTATGGATGTCATCTCAGAGAATGTGACTACCAACCATCCGGCAACATAGCCTCAGTACTTCCCCGGCGACGCCCTTGGAGGCGTGAGCACGCCGTCGTGTCCGTAGGGCACTGGGATGGCGATGCCATTGTTCGCTGGCGGGGGCGGCGGCGGTTTTTGCTTCTGCTGCCGCTGCTTGCACAGTCCAATGCTTGCGGCGAGGCCGATGACGAGGATGAGAGCAAGGATGCATCCGCACCTTCCTCCCGACCCTTTCTCCGGTGCAGGTTGTCCTGCCGGTACCGTCGCGGGCGGAGCGATGGGTGGCGGTGCCGCGATGGTCGCCGGTGGAGCGTTCGCGCGGATCTGCGCTTTCCCGCAGTGCTCGCAGAACTTGTCTCCGGCCTCAATGGCTTCTCCGCAATAGATGCATGGTGCGTGGGGCATGGTGCAGTGTCATCGTTGACAGTGGCAGTGATGCTAGACCGGAGCTTCCGCCAATGACAACGCAATCCCGTGCACGTCGTCCATTCCTAACAGTGCAAAATGAGATTGACGCTCCCGCGCCTGGCCCGCAGCTTGGGCGCTGATCGTGCCGCCCGGTACGATGAGTCCGACGCTCAACGCTCACTCCCACTGTGGCATGGCCTTCTGCAAGAACTGTGGCGCTCAAGTCAACGACAGCGCGAAGTTTTGCCGCGCGTGCGGAACCGCCCGCACTCCCGGGTTATCGGCGGTAGCGACTAAATCGACCCCGCATCCCGCGAGTATCGCACCGCTCCAGTGGACTGCGCTGCTTCGTGTCATTCTCAAAGAGACAGGCCGCCGCTTCTTGAAGGGTTTGCCATTCACGCTCGCCATCATGGCGGCGATCGGCGCGGGCATGTATTTCTACAATCTGTATGTCATTGGCTGGCTGAACGACGGCTGGCGCTTCTCCGGCGCCATGAACTGGCTCGGGTTTCACAGCGGCACGACGAACGGGGCCGGGGGCATCAATCCGCTCGGGTTTCTTTTTGGCGGCACCGGCGCTGCGCTCACGTTGGGCGCGTTGTGGTTCATCGTGCCGACGCTGCTAATTCAGTTCCTGCGCAAGGGTCCGGCCGGCACCATTGAAGATTGGCTCAAGGCACCAGTGGCGGTGCAGCGTTACTTCGCGCAATCGGGCGGGGCAGCGACGGCCGAGTTGTGCGTCGGTGCGGGGACCGGGCTGGTCATCGGTGCGTGCGCTTTCGGATATTCGTCGCTCGCACTCGCAGCGGGACTCGGCTTGTTTCTTGGCACCCAGGGCAGCCGCGTGGTCTCCCTCCTGATATCGGCGATGTGGAGCGCGACGTATGCCAAATTGAGTGGCCCCGCTAACGCGACGAAACCGGGCCAGGCCAGCGGATTCATCGTTATGCTCGGGGGCATTGGCGGCCTGCTTGTCCGGCAACTGTTTCCCACGGGGGTCGCCCTCGTGGCCGGCCTCGCGTTGCTGTGCCTGGCGTTGTATTCCACCCGCGGCGGGCTCTCACGCGCCATGCCGTTGCTGACGTTCATCATCCTCGTTTGCGCGCTGGTCTTCGCCCCGTCGTTATTCGCCGATGACGGCGGCTTTGTCGAGTGGGCCCGTGAAACCGGCAACCCGCAAACTTTTGACGGCTTCCTGCAATGGCTGCGCCAAACCGGGCAAGCCGGCAACGTGCGCGACCTCGCCTTGTTGCACGCGCTCTACACGGCAGCTGTGGGAGGTGGCGTCGGCGGTTGGTGGCGCGCGCTGGGGCAGTTGCCGCCGGAACTCGCGAACCAGTTTCAACCACCCACCCTGGCGCAGCAGGAAAAACAATCACAGCCACGCACGACCGCGAAGCCGGAGCCAAAACCTGATCCGAAGCCCGATCCCAAGGAACCCAAACCACCGAAGCGGCCAAAGACCGACCCTTCGCTCGTCGATCCTTACACAGGCGAGCCGCTCGTAGTGAATGACGGTAGCCAGGCCGGAGGCAAGCCCGGGCAGGTGAAGTTCGGTGACCGCTGGATGGACCGCGATGAGGCGAGCGAGTTGATCGCCGACAACCAGCGTGCCATCGCGAATCGTGATCAGCAGCGGCAGCAGTTCCTTGATGAATCACGCCGCAGCTCCGACGCCCTGATGGAGAAGCTCGCCAGACCTGAGCCCGAGCCAGCATCCACTGAGCCCGATGTCGCGCAAAAACTCAACCGCATGCGCGACCTCGGCGACAAGACGCTCGCCAACGTCACCGACCCAGCAGAGCGCGATTTCATGCGCAACTTCCTCGACCGCCACAGCAACGATCCCGAGGCCATGCGCCGTGCGATCCACGCCATTCAGACACACAACAGCGCCAACACCGATGATCATCTCGCCCAGGCCGAGTGGTGGAATGGAGCCACAGAAACCGCCGCCGATACCCGTGACTGGGCCAACACAGTCAATCGCGGTCTCGCCCGTTTTGTGCCCGGCGGCGGCCTTGTCGTACAGGCGCAGGGGCTCGTCACCGGTGCCGTGGATGCTTATGAGCAGGGCGGACTGACCGGGGCCGGAGGCAAGACGCTGGCGACCCTGGCCGACAACGCGCTCTCCCGCGGGCTTGGCATCCCCACGGGCGGAATTATTTCGACGATCTACAACAACGGTGGCGATATGGGTAAGTCGGCCAAGGAATGGTCCGACCAATACAACCCCGCCGACTACCTTCGCAGGCTCAACGAGGTCAGGACCAAGTGGCCGGACAATCCGATGGATGGCATCCGCAGCGTGCTCGACACCGGACTCGATGCCGCGGACGCACGCGATGACTTCCGTGATGGCCGCGACGCGTATCACAACCGCGGCACCGCATCGTCGGATCAATCGCCTTCATCACCGCCTCCGCAAAAACCTGACCCGTCAACCTCTGCGGACACACCACCCGCGGGAACGAAAACAACCCGTCCGACCCACACGTCCGATGGCGATCCTGCAGCCCTGCCGCCGACAACCCCGGACGCCGGCAGCGCAACACAGCCGCCAACGCGCTCCGAGGACACTCCGGCGACCACGCCCGAAGCAACACCCCCCAAAGACGAAGTCACGAGGCCGCCCGATGACACCCCTCAACCCGGGGACAAAAAAGACTTTGCTCAACCCGGGGACAAAGAAACCGCCCGCCCCGGGGACGAGGCGACGCCACCCGGCGACAAAGACTCGGCACAACCAAAAGATGAGAGCACGCCACAGAACGACGATGCAACCAAACCGCCGCTCGACGATGAGCGTCAGGCGAACATCGAACGTGAGCGCGAGCGGCAGCGGCTTCAAGAGGAAGGCCAGCGAGCGAAGCAGGAAGGCGAGACGCCGCCGCAGAAACACGAGCAACCGCAGCAACAGCCACAGGCCGATGCAGGCGGCGATGGCGATGATCGCATCAACCGTCTCAAGCAACAGCGCGACGACGCGGCGGAGCGGCTCGGAGAAGATCATCCCATCGTCAAAGGCATCGACGAGCGCATCCGCGATGCTAACCCGCCGCCGAAGGTGGATATCCTCGACCCCGATGATCCAAAGCATCGTCCCGTGTTTGGCGACGACAAAAAGGTGCCGGACCAGGGAGCCAACATCTCGGCTGAGGAAGCCCGCCGCCGCGAGTTCATCGTGCGCGGAGACGGCACGGTCGAGCGGGGAGCCAACAATCCGGTCGATCATGTGCGCCCTCGCGAGTCCGTGATTCAGGTCGATCCCGTCACGGGCACACGCACCGTTATCCACGGGCCGGACGTGCCGCGGAATCAGAAGCAAGGCATCGCTGAACGTCTCAACCGCCAGCTTGATGAGAAGATCAAAATCGCCATCGACGAAGACCACGCCCGGCAGCAGCGCATCAAGGATCAGAGCGAGAAGCTTGTGAAAAGTGCCGATGACGCGCCACCGCGCACCACAACTCCGCCGAAGGATGATGCGACGACGGCCAGGCCCGATACGCCACCCGTCCGCGATGACACGACGCCCCCGAAGGATGAGTCAACGAAGAGCAGGACCGACCCGCCGCCGGTGCGCGATGACACTCCGCCCCCTGACAAGGACGCGCCTCCACCGAAGGACGAAGCCGTCAAGCCACCAGTCGATGAACGCGAAGCGCGGCTCGAGAGCCGGCGCGAGAAGCAGCGTCTTCAGATGGAGGAGCAAAAACGCAAGCAGCAGGAGCAACAAGGAAATCAGGCGATCCCGCAAGTCCAGCAGCAGCCGCAAGCAAAACACGGCGGTGATGGTGGCCGCGACGGTGATTCTGCGATTAGAACCGAGAGCGACACGACCGCAGATCCCACACCAGCGACGCCACCCTCCAAAGAAGTGCTTAAACAGCTGCGAAACGATTTTGAAACACGCGTCCGTGGCGATTACTGGAAGGAATACGCCCGCCAAATCCGTAGTGGCGAAGTTGGCAATCCCTTCGGAGATACCGCAATTCCGGCAAATCCCAAAGGCAACGTAGGCGGCTCCGCGCCGGCGGACAACCTGCGGCGCATGGAGCGTGGCGATCCACCAATTGGTTCGGACGGATTGCCCGTGCAACTGCACCACAAAGTGCCGCTCAAGGCTGGCGGCACTAACGATCACGACAATCTGCTGCCGTTCACTCAGACCACGCATTCACGCGCCTCGCGCATTTTGCACAAAGAGCCGCATCCAGGCAACCAATGGCAGGGCGAACCAGGTGCAGGTGAGATCAAACCTTACGGCGCCAGCCGTCGCACACCCAAGACCCCAACGGAAACCCAACCAGAGGCTCCACCGCCGGACACACCTGCTCGTAGCTCTTGACGTATTCATCCAATATGAACGCCAACGACATTTCATCGGTTCTTGCATCCTGTGCGATTACTCCCGCTCCGCACTCGCCCCTGCGGGGTCTGTCCGCGAGAACGAGGCGGGCGGGTTTCCCAAAGAAGCCATCTTCGCAAATTCAACGTGCGCTCACGATCCTGGCCAATCCACGCTGGGAACTCGGCATTATCCACAGTCAGCCGTGGCAGGATGAACCGCGTTGGTTCTACGCCGCGGAAAGCGATCCGCTCACCTGCGTAGCCTGGAACAAAGGCGGCACCGGCGCGAACCAGGACGTGAAACTCATCGCCCTCAGCGAACACGAGAAATTCCTCGGCAACATGCTCTGCCTCGATGCGCCCGCAGAAACAAGCCTGCTGCGTTTGCAAGTGTCGCCCGCAGGGTGCTCCGCGTTCCTCGCCTGCATTGATGGCGTGCGACGCGCAGCCCTGATCTCGCTCATGGAACATCAGTTGCCGCCGCCCGAAGTCAGGCTGGTGCTCAAGAGCATCGGCCGCCGCTTCGCTGAGACACTCGCCTGCGACGACTTCCGCTGGCTCTCCGCGATGTTCGCACGCGTCAGTCCGGTGAGCCTGCCTGATGATCCCGCGGCGCTGGAGAGTGGCATGAAGGAACTCGTCACCGCACGCCTGCTCGATCCGGTCGACGCCGATGAATGGCGGCCCACGCCAGTCTTCTTCCTCGTGTGCGAGATGCTCGCCGTGCCCCTCGCCTGCGTCGGCATCTCGCGCTCCGACTTGAGCGGAGGGGACGTACCGCAGCCGCATCTCGCCCTGCTGCGCGCACCCGGCTCAGTGTGGATTATCGAATTCACCGGCGACGAACAGGTGCGCATCCGCGATGGCACCTGCGCCGACGCCGAACTCGCCCTGTCGCTGCGCCTCGCCACGCAAGCGCCACCGCGTGCCGCACGCAAGCAAAGTCCTGCGGTCTCCCGGCCCGGGCGCGTCGCCACGTCCATCACGCGGCGCGTTCGTCGGGCCGAAGCACCACCGCCAGCCACGAAAACATGCCGCAAGTGCAAAGCACCGTTGAAACCCAGCGCCAAATTCTGCAAGCATTGCGGCACACCTGTCGCATAAGCGCCCATGCACTTATCGGGGTTCCAATTGAAACAGGGCCACCGCGTTGTCTTCGCGCTCGCGAGCTTCGGCTCCATCTCGCTGCTGCTCGGTCATCTCTACAATATTGGATCAATGGCCCGGCTGTTCGTGGTCATCGGTCTGCCCAGCGCGGTGCTCATGGTCATCGCATGGCGACGCGGCGTGCGGCTGGGTGATCAGGAATTTCGATTGAGCCTGCGCACGGGTTTTGTCGGCGGAGTGATCGGCAC
Organism: Chthoniobacterales bacterium; assembly: GCA_035556975.1. GTDB lineage: Bacteria > Verrucomicrobiota > Verrucomicrobiia > Chthoniobacterales > UBA10450 > AV80. The sequence goes on along the minus strand of DATMEN010000029.1, from coordinate 98,685 downwards.
GCTCGGCTATGATCTCGTGCGCATCCCGGTCCACCTCTTCGGGTTGAACCCGCTGTCACCCATCCGTTTCTACGGCGTGTGGATCACCGGCGCGGATCATGCCACCTGGCTCAGCGATGTTGCCGGTCTCGCCTATCACTTCTCCAATGGCATCACCTTTGCCTGGACATATGCCATCGTTGCTCAGCGTCGCCACTGGTCATGGGCCGTCGCATGGGCGTTCGTCCTCGAGTCGCTCGCCGTGATCAGCGCGTTCGGCGAAGTTTTCGCCATCCGCGCCGCTTATGACGTTCTCGCGGTCGCGTTTGCCGCACATTTGTTCTATGGCGTGCCCCTGGGCCTGGTTTGTCAGCATCCCAAGCACGCCCTCGCCTGGCTCACGCCCCTCGCCAGAACTGGCGGCGCATGGATTACCGGTCTCGCGCTCCTCTGGTTCGCCGCATGGTTCTGCACCGCCTGGCAGCCCCTCCGACCGATTACGCATGTGGGCAACCGCGAAGTCATGATCGGCCCCGATGCCCTCTACCCAGGCCTCGTCGACGTCAGCGCCGGCTCGGACGTAACCCTCCGTAACGAAACCGGCGCGAGCTTGAACCTCATCCACCGCGGCCCCGGCAGCCCGGGCGAGAAGTTCACACTCAGCGCGACTGATCATCCCAGCCTGCGATTTCGCGCGCCCGGCGTTCATCAGTTGCTCACGCCCGACAAACCCTGGCGCAGCATCTTCATCACCGTCCATCGCAACGGCGACTACCGGCCTGAGATGAAGAAGTGACAACTCTTCGCATCCCGGTTGCCTCATGGGAAGAAACTTTGCCCCCCTTGCAATTTCCGCCTGCGGTGCGAAAACGGTAGCGGCACCAGCCGGCGTGGCGGAACTGGCAGACGCGCTGGACTCAAAATCCAGTACTCGCAAGAGTGTGTGGGTTCGAACCCCTCCGCCGGTAGTTGGTTCCAGTCGGACGCCGCTCAATCGGCCGGCGCGGCTTCGACGAAATGGCGGGCCGGATCCTGCCGGAAATATTGCCCCAGGGCGGCGTAGAGCTCCGGATGCCGGCCGCGAAGTTCGCGCGGGCGCTCGAAGAACGCCTCGGTCGCCACCGCGAAAAACTCCGCCGGATTCGTGGCGCCGTAGGGATCGAGCACCGTCGGCCAGCCCGCTTCATCGGCAGCTTGCAGAGCCTTGAACTCGCCGCTCATCACCCGCGCCCAGGTCGCGTACTCGGCCCGCGTCGCCAGCGCCGGCGCGCCGTCGGTGGTGTAGTTTTCGAAGTCGAGCTGGTGGGCAAATTCGTGCAGCACCAGGTTCCGGCCATCCGCCGAATTCGCGGCCTCCTTCTTCGCCGCGTCCCAGGCCAGCACGATCGATCCAAGCCGATCCGTGGCATGACCGAGCAGGGTCTGATCGCCTTCCTCCCAAATGGGTCCCTCGAGATGCCTTTCACCCGGCACAATGTAAGACGACGGATAAACGAGAATCGTGGTGAGCTGCGGGTAATAGTCCGTCTCGCGATGCAGGAGGAGAACGCACGCCTGGGCCGCTATGGCCAGGCGGATTTCATCGGTCAGTTCGAGACCGCCGCAGCCTTCGAACCGCTTCTCGCCCAGGAAGACCTGGATATGCCGCAGAAGTTCGGCCTGATCTTCAGGAGGAAGCCGCCGGAAGAGCGGAAGGGTCCGCGAGAGCGCAGACCTCCAGGCGGGCGGAATCGTTTGCCCGCGCAGATTTCGACGCCGGCGCCGCTTCAGAAATCCGAAGATCATGCCGGGAGCAAGCTACCACAACGCTCGCGTCCAACCCGTCCTCGGCCGCCGGCCAGGTCCCATCCCGCCAGAAAGCATTCCGAGCAAAGCTCGGGCGCGGTTTTAATTACCCCCTGGGTTGCTTGCGCTTTCCTGCATTTTCTGAACCGACTCCCCGCTCATGGTGCCCCGGGCCTTCGACGCCGCGGCTTCGGCGGAATCCGCATCCACCCAACGGCCCGGCAAATTGCTGCCGAGCATGGGGGGAATCCAAACCATCTTCTTTCCGCCCTTGCTGACCTTCTCCTCCGCCGAGACCTGGCCGGTGATGTTCAAACCAGCCCCGACATCGACCTTTAACGCCACACCGCCGCGGGCGAATTTCTCTCCGGGAATAGCGGCAGCCGAAACCTTCTTCTTACCGGCGGAAACAACGATTGCGTAATGCTTGCCCTTTACCGCCGCACTCTGCGAGGCGAGCTGGACCGTGTAATTGCCGGGCGTGAGTTTGGCAGTAGCGAAGACACCATTTGCATTCGTCATGCCCTTAAAAGCCGCTTTGCCGCCGGCATCGGAGACCGTCACGTTCACCGGAGGAACCGCGCCGTAAACGATGGAGGTGACGAAAAAAGTGAGGATGACGACAGCAGAGCGAGCGGATTTCATGAGTAAGAGATACCTCAGTCCCAGCCGCTTTCCAAGCGGAAAGCTGCGGCCCATGCCATTTTGCGCTCGATAAACTCGGTGACGTCCCGCGATCGTCCGCGCGCCCCGGATCGGTTTATCGGCCCCCTGCCGAAACTGGCCCGCCCCCTACGCCTGGCCAACCCTCCTGGTGGGCATCGCCCGCGCCATCCAGCATTCTCCGCGTACCCTCAGGGCTCACATCCACGCCGGCCACGCCGCTTCCAGGCTCGCCGCCGTAAGTCGTCGAGGTCGCGCACGCGACGAATAACAATACGATCCCGAGGGAAATGTTGTTCTTCATGACTTCAGAGGATATCAGCCGCCTTCCTCCAGGTCGAGTCCCAAACCCCGGTCCGCGCCTATGGAATCGTCGCTTTCAGACTGAAGATGGCTTTATAGCGCGGCTGACCGTTTCGTTCGAGCGCGTAGATGAATTGCTCTTTCGCCTTGTCGATCTCCAGCGTCCAGACATTGGTCGCCGCTTCCGGAATCAGCCTCGCCGTGTCGCCATCCGCGGGAAAGCGCTGCCGGTTCGCATCGCCCTCCGCGGCCCAGCCGCCATACATCGTCACCTTGTCAGGCGTGCCGTCGTCATGCCGGTGATCGTGCTTCAAGAGCAACCGGCCGTCGCGCAGCGTGAGGATCCAGGTCCTCGATTTGTCTTCGCCGGCCTGGAGCGGGATTCTGATCTCGTTGTCACTGCACTGCTCGACGGAGATGGTGAGCTTCTTTCCGGCGAGTGGGTGGGATGGATCATCCCTGGGAAATTCCGTGGCCCCTTCGAAACGTTGACCACAAAGCTTCCGGACGTTCTGGAAAAAAAGCGTTGCCCCACTTGCATCAGCAGGCGCGGAAGGAGCGGCGGACGGCCCGGCCCCGGACGCAATCGCCGTGAGCGTGAGAACGGCCATGGCCGTGCGGAACATCATCTCAACTCTTGCCCTTCACCCACTTGTCCACCAACTCCTCGAGCGTTTCGAGCGGAACAGGGCCGTTCGTGAGCACCACGTCGTGGAATTGCCGCAGATCGAACTTCGGACCGAGCTGTTTCTTCGCTTTCTCGCGCAGCTCGAGGATTTTGATCATGCCGATCTTGTAAGCGGTCGCCTGGCTCGGCGAGACGATGTAACGATTGATCGCCTCGACACAATCTGCCTCGGCGTTGGGCGTATTCTTGATCAGATAATCGATCGCCTGCTGACGGGTCCAGCGCTTGTTATGCAACCCGGTATCAACGACAAGGCGCCCGGCCCGCCAGAGTTCCATGGCCAGACGTCCAAAGTCGGAATACGGGTCCTGATAAAGTCCGATTTCTTTCGGGACCAACTCGGTGTAAAGGCCCCAGCCCTCGGTGTAGGCCGTGTAGCGCGAGCCAAACTTCCGGAACTTCGGCACTCCGCCCAGCTCCTGCGCGATTGCGATCTGCATATGATGACCCGGAATGCCCTCGTGATACGCCAGAGCTTCGAGCTCGTAGATGGGCGTCGACTTCATCTCGGCCAGATTCACGTAGAACATCCCCGGCCGTGATCCGTCGGGCGCAGGTTGCTGGTAAAAGGCCTTGCCCGCGGATTTCTCACGGAATTTCTCGACCGCTTTCACGACCACGTCCGCTTTCGGCTTGGAGATGAACAGTTCGTCCAGGCGCGTCTTCATCGTATCGATGATCTTGACCGCGCGACTAAGGTATTCCGCCTTACCCTCTTCCGTCTCGGGCAGATAAAATTGCGGATCCTCGCGCATGAATTTGAACATCGCCTGGAGATCGCCTTTGAATTTCACCTTCTCCTTGATCTTCCCCATCTCCCCATGAATTCGCGCGATTTCCTTCAGGCCTGTCTCGTGGATTTCGTCGGCGGTGAGCTTCGTCGTCGTCGTGCGCCGCAAAGCGAATTCATAGAAGGAGCGGCCGTCCGGGAATTGCCAGGCGCCGCCTTCCACGGGGGCCGTTTTCTCCTGCGCTTCGAGAAACGCGATCAGCTTTTGGTAGGCCGGTCGAAAGGAGTCCAGCAGCGCCTTGTTTGCATCGGCCAGGAGCCGGTCCCGGGTCGGCTGGTCCGTCTCCTTGAGCGCCGTGACCTTCTTGGTGAAATCCGCCAGGAGCGTGCTGTCTGTGCCGGTCGAGTCGAAAGGCTTGCCCTTGATCACGTTTCTGCAAGCGTCGAGCGCCAGCGGGAAAACAAACTTCGGCGGGACGATTCCCTTCTCCGCGCGCAATTCCAGGTTCGCGATCACCTGGTCGGCCTGCTTCGCGATGCCGTTGAGCCGGGCGATGTAGGCTTCCGCGTCCGCCACGGAATCGACCCGGTGAATGTTGATCAGGAAGGTCGGCGTCTGCGAGTGCCAGCCGAACATTTGGTTTACCGGATAATTATGGAAGCGAAACCGGAATCCCTCGGCGTTCTGCTGCACGTCGGCCTCAAATAATTTCCAGCTCAACTGGGTCTGAGGGTCGAGCGCCGCGAAATCGAAATCGCGTTTCAACCGCGCCAGGTTTTGGATCGAGAAAGCAAGATCTTCAGCCGCGGAGGCGTCGGACAGGTCTTCCCACTTATCGTACCCTGTTTTGAGGCCAAGCTGCGACGCGAATTGAGGATGGCGCGCAACGAAGTCATCGAAGTTCTTGTCGAAAAATTCGTTCGCCCGCTTTGATTCCGCCGCGATTTGTTCAGCGGTGTAGGTCTTCGCCGGTGCGGCGAACAGGAATGTCGACGCTGATGATGAGAGCGCGGCGACGATCGCCAGCAGGATTTTGTTTTTCATATTGAAGAAGCAAAACTTTCGCCTCCCCTGGAGGAAAGTCGAATGAGGATGTAGAGGCGCTCGCCGCGGCGAGCGCCTGCATGGTTAGAATCTGCGGTGCCCTAAACTACGGAGACGGCGTCGGGCTAACTCTGGTCTCCTCGAAGCTCGGACTTGGGCTTGCCCCTTTGCTCGCGACCGCCACTTCAGGTCGAAGCTTCGCGTCCTCTGTCCCTGAATCCGCCGGCTGAGGTCTCTTTTCGCAGCAGACGGCGGTCCCGGCGATCGCAACCACGAGCATCATCCGTCGATGGCGTTTCATAGAGGGCAGGTGATTCGTTTTCTCCGTTAATCCGTGGTGGCTTTTTCGGCGCCTAACCCGGTATTTGCGCGCACGCTCAATTCCGCAAACCTCGCTTCCGCGCGCGGCTCGCGGCGCAGGAACGTTCCGACGATCGCCCCCAGAAAGCCCAGCGGAATGCTGATTATCCCCGGGTTCCTCAAAGGGAAAATTGGTTGTCCGTGGATCAGCGCCTTGTCGTCCAGGCCCATCACGCTCGGGCTGATCATGATCAGGACGATGGAGCTGGCGAGCCCAACGAAAAGGCCGGTCACCGCGCCAGCCGTGTTGAAACGGCGCCAGAAAATGCTCAGCACGATCACCGGCAGATTCGCGCTGGCCGCGACCGCGAAAGCGAGGCCGACCAGGAAAGCCACATTGATGGTCTGGAGCTTGATCGCCAGCAGAATGGCGATCGCGCCCACCACGAAGGCTGTGATGCGCGCCACCCGCACTTCTTCGCCGGGACGCCGCTCCCGGCCGTGGTGGATCACATTTGTGTAGAAATCGTGGGCGAAGCTCGTGCTCGCACTGATCGTCAGGCCGGCGACGACCGCCAGGATCGTGGCAAACGCGACCGCGCTGATAAAGGCGAAGAAAACCTTGCCCCCAAGCGCTTCCGCCAGGAGCGGCGCGCTCATGTTTTCGATGCTGATATTGCCCGGCGTAAGGATCGTGGCGGCGCCAAAGCCGAGAAACGTCGTCATGATGTAGAAAGCGCCGATGATCACCATCGCCCAGACCACCGAATGCCGGGCTGTCCTGGCATCGGGCACGGTATAAAATCGCACCAAAATGTGGGGGAGCCCGGCCGTGCCGAAAATAAGCGCGAGCCCGAGAGAGATGAGGTCGATGGCGCCCCAGGGCGGTTTGAAGAGCAGCCCCGGCTGGAAAAAATTGCGCGTGATCACCGTGCCGTCCGCGCCGGTCCAGGTCACGCGGCTGATCGCGTCGAAAAAGGCGCTGAAGCTGAACTCGAAATGTTTCATCACCAGGATCGACAAAAAAATGCTCCCGCTCATGAGCAACACCGCCTTGATGATCTGCACCCAGGTCGTCGCCAGCATCCCGCCGAAGACGACGTAAACGATCATCAAGACCCCAACCCCAATCACGGCTGTCTCATAGTTCACGCCCGGCAGGAGCAACTTCACCAGCGCGCCGGCGCCGACCATTTGCGCAATCATATAGAACGTCGAGACCGTCAGCGTGCTCAGCGACGCCATCGCGCGGACGGGCCGGGCCTTGAGCCGGTAGGCGAGCAAATCCGCCATGGTGTATTTCCCGGCGTTACGGAGCGGCTCGGCCACGATCAGGAGCACCGTCAGGTAGGCCACGAGCCAGCCCACCGAGTACATGAAGCCGTCATAGCCGTTGAACGCGATCATCCCCGCGATCCCGAGGAAGCTCGCGGCGCTCATATAATCACCGGCTACCGCGAGGCCGTTCTGCCACGCCGTGATCCGCCGGCCCGCGGCGAAGTAAGCCACGTCGCCCCGCGACCGCCGCGCCGCCCAGTAGGTAATCCCCAGCGTGAGGACCACGAAGCCAAGGAACATCGCGAGCGCCGCCGTCATCTATTCCCTTTCCTGGCTCGTGCTCGTGCTCGTGATCGTGATCGAGGGAAATTCGAGCGGGAGCACGAGAACGAAGGCAGAGGCGGCATAAGAACCCTCGCGCTTACTCGCCACCGCGATCGAACTGCGAGACAACGCCCGCGGCCATCTTATCGAACCTCGCGGCGGCACGGACATACAGCGCCGCGATGATCCAGGCCACGAAGAACTGCGAAAGCGCGAAGAGATAAGCCAGATTCACCGGCCCGAAGACGGTTTTCTCCATGAAGGGCCCCGCGTACCCGATCAGCACAGGCAGCGCAAAATAATAGACGATAAAAAAGATCGTCGCCGGAACGATGAAGCGCCGCTTCGCTTTAAGCAGCTCACGGAATCGCTCGCTCGCCGCGAACCGTTCCCAATCAACTACATCGCGCTCTTCGTCCGCGGTCCGTTCGTGCGGGGGCTTCGGTCCTCCCAGCGGCGCGATATCCGTGTCCGCGCCTACGATCGGCGTTGGATCTTGAGGATTTTTTCGGTCGTTCGATGCCATTGCGTTCTTATATCGAGGATGAAATTCCCAAGAACAAGCAAAGAACGTTGGTGGATCGTGCGCTCCGTCGCGCGATGTTTAACGAGTCGCGGCGAGGCCGCCATTATTGTCATCGCGCGCGGAGCGCACGATCCACCTGGCCGTGCTCTCGCAGTGGCAATGACAGCCGGTTGGCCGTGCGCGGATAGTTGTTGTCGCCAGGGAGGAAACCCCTTGTTATGGGAATCCCAATGGCTCCTCGCGCGGCTACCTTCAATTTCCTCAGAAACTGCGCGCTCATTCTCTGTTTGTTCGCGCCGTCCGCGTGGATGATCGCGACCATACCGCCGCTCTGGCGGGACGTGGACGCCTATAACCAACTCACTCGGGACCCATTGCTCACGACCTTTTGGGGGCATGCTCCCGCCTACTCTTATATCGCGAAGGTTCCGCTTTTTCTCGGCGAACAGGTCGAGCGATGGCGGGGAAACGCGGTCGCCAGTCCCGAGAGCGGGTTATCCCAGCTCACCGATACCGGAGTCGGACTTCTGATCCTTCTCCAGCACCTCGCGCTCTGCGGCGCGGCCTTTTATTTCATCTGCACGATCAGCCAGTTTTATTGGACCCGCCTCGCCCTGGCTCTGGCTTGGGCGAGCAATACACTTTTCTATTCGTTCGCCCAGTGCGTTGGGTCGGAGACCCTGAGCGTAATTCTCGTGGTTCTGGTCGTGGCCAAGGGCCTGCGTTTGATTCGAAGCCGGGGCGAGCCGCGCTGGATGGGCTGGTATCTCTTCGCGATCGGCCTCTGCCTTTGCCTTCTCTCCAGGCATGTCAATCTGTGGCTTATCCTGCTGCTCCCGGTGGCCTTCCTCCTTGCCTGGGCGCAGAACCGCGGCTTCCTGGTTCGAGCCGATAGAGTAATGCGCTGTCGGAGGCGGCTGGGGGCGAGACATCTCCGTCAGGCCGTGATTGCGTTAGCCATCGGGATTGCCTGTGTGGCGGTCGCGAGTTCCCTGACGCAGCGCCTGGCCCGAAAATCAAAGTTTCATCCCCATTCCAGGATTGGATATACCTTTTTGTGGCGACTGCAGTTTTTGAAGGCGCTGCCTCCCGCGGAGCGCACGTCTCTTTTGCAAAAGGTGGCCGCCCGGGCCCGTTCAAAAGAGGCGCGCCAACTCGTGACGCTCCTGGAGCAGATGCACGATGAAGGGACCGATCCACTGGCCAGGCCCTTCACCCAAAGAGCCATTCCCCTGCTCTTTCCTCTGCAAACACAGGTCCCCTGGGAAAGGCTCGATGTCGCGCTCAACCAAATGGCCTTCGCCTTCCTCCTGCCGCCTACCCCCGAACATTTGAATGCCGCTCGGGCGGACTTTGTCGCGGCGTTGAAAATGCCTGTGACCGAGGTCTCGGACTGGCTCTTCGTTACCACCGCTTACTTCTTCGACCATAGGGACGAGATGTCCGCCTGCGCAAGACTGGTGACATTTCGTGAGGCGAGCGCAGGGACAATAAATCGAATTCCGTCCCAGCACCGCTACTTCCATTGGTGGCGAGGCCTGACCTATAGCAGTGCCCTGGTGATTTGGTCCATCAGTCTATTGGCGCTTGCCGTCCTTGCGCGACGCAAGGAGGTAAACGTCGCGGCCACCTCCGCGTATGGGATCGCCCTGGTGGCAGTCGGGCTCCTGATCGCCGTAACCAACACTCTGCTATCTGAATTCCTCCCGCGATATGCCTTGCCGATGTGGCAACTGCTTCTGCTCTCCCTCTACCTCTTCGCCGGGACAACGGCTGACCTGCTCGCGAAAAATCGTCTCAAACGTATCGCGCGATCATCGATAAGTTGAACAGTCCGCCGGGCAGCTGCCGAAGCTGGGTTAAGCCCCGGCGGACTGTTTCTTGGAAAGTTACTTCGCCGGGATACGCTGCCTGATTCCCTTAACGATCGGCCTCGTCGCGGGCGGATCCGTATTCATGAGAAGGACTACGGTGTAACCCAGTTCCGGATACATCTCGAAGTTGGCGGCTATGCCCTGCGCGCCACCGTTGTGACCCACGATATGTTTTCCCTCGGGAGTGCTGTCGCCAAATCCGTAGCCGTATCGGCTTCCACCCGGACCATCCACCTTGCCCGTTGTAACCAGTTCCGTGTATTCCTTGTTGAGTAACTTGTAGCTTCGCAGCGCCATGTGGAATTTGACCATGTCTTCCACGGTCGAATAACCGCCGCCAGCCGGACCGCCTCTTATTTCGCGTATGTTGGTATTGTCCCGGGCCTCTTCCAATGGTTTCCCGTCGTCCGACATCCTGGAATAACCTATGGCCAGGTTCGGAATTTCCTTTCCCGGCTCATAAAAGCCGGTAGCGCTCATGCCCGCCGGCTGGTAGATGTGGTCCCGGACATAACTATAGTAGTCCTGCCCCGATACCTTCTCGATGATTGCGCCCAGCACCATGTAGCCTGAGTTGCTGTATTTGAACTTCTCTCCCGGAGGAAACGAAAGAGGATCGCTGGCAAAGAGCGGAAGATGCGCCGCCACCGTCAGAAGTTTCTCACGCTGGGCCATGAATTTATCGTTCCAGTACAGTCCCATCCCGGAAGTATGCGTGAGCAGTTGGTGGATGGTTACCTTGTCGGCGACTTCCTTGTTTGGATAGTCAGGCAAATACTTGCCCACCGGGTCGGTGAACGCGAGGCGCCCGGCTTGGGCTAGTTGCGCCACCGCGACGGCGGTAAACATCTTGTTCATCGAGCCAAGGTTGAACTTGGTGTTCAACGCGATCGGGGCGCCTGTAGCTCGGTTTGCGATGCCAGCCGCCTTGCTGGCGATAGTTACGCCATCCTTCGCCACCAGCACAGCCCCGGAGAGCTGGTTCTCCGCGGCCAGGGAATAAAAGTAGCTCTCTATCTCCCTGGCGACACTGTCTTCGACCTTGCCTTGACCTTCGGCCGCGACGGCAAACAAAGCCGTGATTGAACTGAGGATTGCCCACGCGAAAATGCCCTTCATGCCTTGTCCTCGCGGGAGTAATCTTTAGAGCAAGGTAATGTTCAGCGGCCCGAAGGAACGCGGGCAGGATTGATACGCAACTTGTTGCATGGACGGCTCCGACGCCTCGCTGCCTTCGTCGTCGTCCCCACCGGAATCATCGTCCTTGTCGGCCTCGCCGTCCTCCTGGTCGGCGGCATCGAAATCGTTGCCGTCGTCGTCGTCCTCGGTCGAGGCGGTTGAGAGCACTCCCGGCAGGTCCTTCTGTTCCAGCTTGTCGTAACGCTGGCGCACGTCCGCCGGCACCTTGTCGAGGTCTTCCTTCGAATCGACTGGGCCGCTGAAGAGGAGACGGCCTTGCGGATCTTTCGCCGTCAGGATCTTCTTGCCGTTCACCGATTCAATTTTCAGCTCGCCTTGCGGATCGGTGCAGACGATCCGGGCTTTTCCAAGGTCGATCGTGGTCGACTTCTTCGCGCCGTTGTCGGTGCTAAAGACATGGAGTTGCCCGAGAGCGCGACGGGCCTCTTCGGCCGCGCGCAATGCTTCACGCCGCGCCTCCCCGCTCGCGCGCCTGGCTTCGCGGCGCGCATCCCTGCTCGCCCGCAAAGCTTCACGACGCGCGTCTCGGACCACATCACGCATTGCCGGCCCAAGATTCTCCATATTGCCGAAGTCGAAGTTCATATCGCCCAGGTCGAAATTCATTCCAAAGTCCTGGCGCCGGTGCCGGTGTTTCTCCGAGTCAGGGCCAAAGATTCGCGACGACACTTCTTTCTTGCCCAGCTTCACGGTGATTTTCGACTCCGCGCCTTTGCGCAGAACCGTCAAGACCACATTGGTTCCTTCCGGGTAACTGCGAATGAGTTTCCCGAGCTGGTCCGGTTCCATCAGGATCTGGTCGTTCAACATCTTCAGGATGTCGCTTTGCTGGACCCCGGCGGCCGCCGCCGGGCCGTCCGGGACAACGTAATCGACCACGAGGCCGAAGCCTTTCGCGAGGCCGAGCTGTTCGCTGACCACGCGAGGGACCTGCGAGGTTTCCACCCCGAGAAAGGTCACCGGCACCTTCGGCCCTCTATCGCGGTCCCGCTCCTTGGGAGGAACGGGTGGAACCGGCGGGATGGGTGCATTGGGCGTGATGGGTGGATTCGGCGGCGCCGGCGGCGCCTGGGAGAAGCCGGCCAGGGGCACCAGGCTGAGAGCTGCAATGACTGCGATGGTTTTTGTTTTCATGGTTTGGTTTGGGTTAAGGAATCTCTCGTAATCGTGCTCGTGCTCGTGCTCGTGATCGAAACAGATCGAGCATGAGCACGAGCACGATTACGAGATGTGGGAAAGTTCATGGGTTATTGTCCGTCGACGGGGATGAGGGTGACTTCTTCGCTCGGGTAGGAAACGCGCAACGACGTGCCCGTTTGCGGATTGTTCCATTTCAAGGTCTCGCGCTTGCGCGAACGGACGCGGCGCACGGGCTCGTTCGAGCCCTCGGGAAAATGCAGCCCTTCGTCGCGCGTATCATAGACAACCTGGGTCAGACCGGCCGGGACAAAGGCGTCGTTCACGGGGACGGGCTGCGCGAAAGGCAGCGGTGTCGTTGCCACCACACTCTGCCTCTTGCCCGCCGGTTGGTCGACGTCGAGCCGCGCCAGCAAAAGAAGCGCCGCCGCCGCGGCGAGGCCGAGGCCAAGTCCGAGCCAGTTCACCCGAATGTTGCGGCGCCGCGGTAACACTCCCGCTGTGGCTGTCCGGCCTGACACCTCGGCCAGGCCGCGCTCGATCCGCGCGGTCAGCTCGGGTGAGGCCGGAGCCGGCCGCAGCTTCTTCAGTTCCGCTTCCAGTTCGGAGAAATCATTCATGGACGACAAAATTCTTTTTCAACGCCGCCAGGGCGTAGCGATAACGGGAGGCGGCTGTGTTTTGCGAAATGGCGAGCGCCTGGCCGATCTCCGCGAAAGTCAGCTCGTTCCAGATTTTCATGACCAGCACCTCGCGTTGCTCCACTGGAAGTCGATCGATCGCGGCAGCCAGCTCCCGCTGAGAGCCATCGTCGAAATCAAATTGCGGCGCGGTGGTTTGCTCGACTTCGAGAGCAGCGTTCGCTTCGCGGCGCGCCCGGCGCGTATCGCGCCGGAGAAGATCGAGCGCGACCGAGCGGACAGTCGCGTAGAGGAGCCCCCGATTCTCGATCGAATGCTCCTTGCGCCAGAAGCGGACGAAGGCGTCCTGGACGATGTCCTCGGCGTCCGCGCTCGTGCGGACAAACTGGCGGGCAAACAGGACCAGCCCAGGCGCAAGTTCCGAGAAACAAACTTTCCAATCTTCATGAGTGACGACATTCTCCATGACCTCTTTACGGTCTTTTAATAACGAGACGCCGCCAACTGGTGTTTTTGTCTAAGCGATTTTTGTCATTCCGTGCGTCTTTGTCGTGTCGAGCGAAGTCGAGACATCTCTTGCTGTCTCTCACCTGCAATCGGACGCTGACTTAGGACGAGAGATGTCTCGACTTCGCTCGATATGACAAATAAGGCTCGACCCCACGAACCGACGTGAGCGCTCCGCCCGACCCCACCGACAATTCCTGCCCAAACTGCGGTCAGCCCGGCATGGCCGCCTATTGCAGCCAGTGCGGCGAGAAGCGGCGCGATCGCACGGATTGGAAGCTCTCGAGCATCGCGTCCGAGGCGTTCGCCGAGATCACGAATGTCGAGCACTCCAAGTTCTGGCAAACATTCCGGCTCCTTCTTTTCAAGCCCGGTCAGCTCACTCGCGAGTACTGGAGCGGCCGGCGCAAACGGTTCCTGGGTCCGGTGAAGCTGTATCTGGTCTTCTTCGCGCTGTCGCTCGTGCTTTATTCCATTCATCGCCCCACTGCGGTCTACGACGTGCGCACGCTCGCGGCAGCCGATTCGGCCGGCAAGTTTCCCCGGCTTCTGGATGAGCTGGCGGAGAAACGCGGAATGCCGACGGCGCAATTCGTCCAGGAAGTGAATGCACGCTGGCAGAGCTACCTCTCGATGTCGCAGGTCGCCTATCCGCTTTTCGTGGCCCTGGCGTTGAAGGTCCTCTTTCGCCGGCGAGGCCTCTATTTCGCCGAGCACCTCATCTTCGCCCTTCACCTCCTCGCCTTTACGTTCCTCACTTCTTCTCTCGTCTGGCCCTTCTACGCCCTGTTCGGTCTTCGAACCTCGGTCGACCTGCTTACGACCGCCTCTGTCGTGATTACCGCCGGCTCGATTATGTGGACGGTTGTTTACCTCGTCCTGGCGCTGCGTCGCGCCTATGCCGAACGCTGGCTGCCGGCTTTGATAAAGAGCGGCGTCGTCTACCTAACTTACTTCCTGACCTCAATGTTTTTCCTGTTTGCCGCATTCGGGCTCGCGATCGCACTCACGCGCGGAGCCGGGTAGTTCGGCGAGTCCTCCCCGCTCGGAGGACGCCTTTTGTCATGTCGAGCGAAGTCGAGACATCTCTTGCTCTCTCTCCCGTGCAATCGGACGCTGACCTCGGGTGAGAGATTGAAAGCCCGGCCTCGCCGACTCCGTCGACTGCGTTACGGCCTAGACTTCGCTCGGGATGACAAGACAAGCGCCGCCTACCCGCTCGGAAGGTGAACGTCACACCTCGTTGGAAAGTGCGACCGTCGCGATTAGCGTATCGCCGGCATGTCCATCATCTACGTCATCATAGCCGCCCTCGTGGCGCTCGATCTCGTCTGGTGGTTCTCCGCGGATCGCCTTCTGCGCAAAGCGGGATGGAAGCGCCGGACGCGGATTCTGCACAGCCTCTTCTTCGGTGTGCAGCTCGCGGGCTTGCTCACCGTGATCTTATCCCGGCGCTCGGAGTTGTGGGACTGGCTTCCCAAGGCCATGACGGCGGCCGTTTACCTTTGGCATCTGCTCATCCTGCCGCTTCTGATTCCGCTCCTGGCGATCGGCGCGATCGTGGCCCTCGTTTGCTGGGTCGTCCGCAAAATCCGCGCGCGCGAAACTGCCGCCGCTCAAATCGATGACGCCGCAATCAGCCGCCGCGCCTTCCTCGCCGCCACCGCCGCTTTCACTCCCCAACTGTTCACCATCGGCCTCACGGCGATCGCCCTCCGTCAGCTCGAACAATTCAGAATCCGCCGGATGACCGTCGCCATTCACGGCCTGCCCGCGGTCCTCGAGGGCTTGACCATCGCGCACGTGAGCGATATGCACGCGGGCCGATTCACCCGAAGCGCGGTCCTCCGCGAAATGACGGCCGCGGTGAACGATCTTCGCTCCGAGCTGGTCCTGGTCACCGGAGACCTGATCAACGGCGCCCTCCACGAGCTGCCCGAGGGGATCGACGCCGTCCGGCGCTTCGATGCGCGGTCCGGTGTTTACATGATCGAAGGCAACCACGACCTGTTTCCAGGACGCGAGGCGTTTGAATCCGGGGTGAAAGCTTCCGGCATTCCGCTGCTGGTGAACGAAACCGAGCAGCTCTCTGTTCGCGGCCATCCCGTGCAGCTTCTCGGCCTGCGCTGGGGCGGTCCCATCTTCCGCCGCCGCCAGGGTTACGACGACAACACGATCGCCGCCGCCTTCGAGGAATTGATTGCACTGCGCGATCCGGAAGCCTTCCCCATTCTGCTCGCGCACCATCCCCACGCGTTCGATCCCGCCGCGGCCGCACAACTGCCCCTGACCCTTTCCGGCCACACCCATGGCGGCCAGTTAATGCTGAACGAGGAGACCGGTTTCGGCCCGCTCATGTTCCGCTACTGGTCAGGCCACTACACGCACGGCGACAGTCACCTCGTCGTCTCCAACGGCGTCGGCAACTGGTTCCCTTTGCGAACACGAGCCCCGGCGGAAATCATTCATCTCACGCTCCGGCGCGGGTAACCGATTTCGACGGCGCAGGAGATCACACCAAGGTCGCGAAGGTTCACAACGGGATCGAAATGATCAGATCACCACGGTCGCCAGGGATCACAAGAGTCTGCTTCCGTCGTGCTCCGTTGTGCGAGGCAACAACGCGTCGTTGCTCGTTAGCGAAGTTGCGCGCATCACCAAACGAAAGGATTAATCATCATGTCCACGAACACTATCCGGCTTCATCGTGTCCTCCGTGCTACCCCTGAGAGGATCTACCGCGCTTTCCTGGATGCCGACGCCATGGCCAAATGGCTTCCTCCGAACGGATTCACCGGCAAGGTGCACCAGATGGAGGCGAAAGTCGGCGGCACCTACAAAATGTCGTTCACCAATTTCACCACCGGCTCGAGTCATTCCTTTGGCGGAGAATATCTCGAACTGACGCCACACGAACGCATTCGCTATATCGACAAGTTTGACGACCCAAACCTGCCCGGCCAAATGCAGGTGACGGTTAACCTGAACAAAGTCTCCTGCGGCACGGAATTGAGCATCGTGCAGGAAGGCGTGCCCGCGGCCATTCCAGCGGAGGCCTGCTACCTCGGCTGGCAGGAATCGCTCATCCTCCTGGCCAAGCTCGTCGAAGCTGAGATTCCGGATTAAGGAGAGCAGTTTCCGTCTGCTCGGAGGGACTTGCTTCCGCAAGTCCCATGATCTGACTGACCCTGCGCAGGAACCCGGACGTACAGAAGCACGTCCCTCCGGGCGCGAAATTTTTGGATTTCTTGAATCCAAACCGCGGGTCGGCCGCATCCACCCATTAGACGCCATGGAAACTTCATACCCATCACCACCGCCGCTAACCACCAGCGCCCCCGCTATCACCAGCGTGCGCACCTGGAACACGCTCTGTCACGCCAGCGCCTTGCTCGGCGTTCTCATTCATTTCCCCGGCCAGGTGCTCGGGCCGCTCATCGTCTGGCTGGTCAAGCGCGGCGATTCGCCCGAGATCGATGCGCACGGCAAGGAAGCGCTCAACTTCCAAATCTCGATGCTCATCTACAACGCCGTCGCTGCCGTCTTTTGCCTGGTCCTGATCGGTTTCGTTTTCCTGGCGATTCTTTGGGTCCTGAACGCCGTCTTCGTCATCATCGCCTCCATTCAGGCGAGCGATGGGAAGTTTTATCGCTACCCGATGACGATCCGGTTCATTCAATAATTGAGTCGCCTCCGCCCGGGCACGGCTTTCTCCGCTGCCAGGGGCTACAGGGTGGATCGTGCGCTCCGCGCGCGATGGCCCAGTCTTGCGCGCCGTCCCGGCGCGGACTTCTCGTCCCTCGTTCCCAAGTTGCACTTGGGAACATATCTGTCTGCGCAGTTGTCATC
Source organism: Chthoniobacterales bacterium (assembly GCA_035556975.1). GTDB lineage: Bacteria > Verrucomicrobiota > Verrucomicrobiia > Chthoniobacterales > UBA10450 > AV80. Next base: position 81,856 of record DATMEN010000029.1, on the reverse strand, counting down.
GAGCGACGGAGCGCTCGATCCACCCTTCCCTGCCTCGTATTGCGTCCACGCCCGCAACGTCTTCCCGTAGCGATGCGGGCCGGGCGCCCAGCGATGCAGGCGGGCGCCTTCTACTGCCCCTCCCAGGAAAGGCCTTCGGTGAAGATCTTCACCTCGCTCCCTCCCCCTTCCGGCTTCACGAAAATCGTCAGCGCCGCCTCCCCTCGCTTCCGCTTCAGGATCGAGGACGCGGGGGTGACGAGGTCTCTGCCATCGGTGGTCCAGCCTTGGGCCTTTAGATTCGCGGTCAATTCAGCACAGACAGCTTTCGTGCTCGCATTGCTCTTGAAGAGAACGTGCTCAACCACCTGTTTGTACTCGATGTCGGTCGCGTCCTTCGTGATCGCCAGGTCCTTGACCTTAAGTTGATCCGCCGCCGGCTTGGTTGCCGGTTTCTCGTCATCGCCCTCATCCTCGTCGTCGTCGCTGGCTGGCTTCTTCGACTTGCTCGACGCGGTCTCTTCCGGCTTCTTCGAATCGGGGACCTGGAATTCTTTGGGAACCTCTCCCAGCGGCGCGACAAACTTAAGGTTCACCTCCCAAGTCTCGCCGAACGTATCCACCTGCTTGTCCGTAGTCAGTTCCCCCTCCACCTTGCCATCTTCGTATTTGAAGTTGTTCGTCCTGATTGAGCCGATCGAGCTGAATCCTTTTTTCTGGTGCGCGTCGTGGACCACCTGGCAGCCAAAGATGCCGCCGTCGTCATGGAGCGAGATGATCAATGCGCTGCCGAACTTGCTGAACGACGCATTAAATTTCGGCTTCTTATCTTTGGAATGATCTTTTTCGGTGAAAACGAGCACGATGCTCTGCTTATCGCCAAACGGCTCCTGCCAATGCGCCGACACGTAAGCGATCTTCGCCTCCTTGCCGTTCCCCTTGAACACGCCCGTCACCGTCGGCTTCACGTTGGCCGCCGGGCCCGGCTTTTTGACGACGGTGGCTGGCAGCGATTCGCCCGCGGCCAGCAACTTCACATCAAACCGGACGTCAAACGCCGTGGGAAACATCCCCTCGGTATCCCTCGGCTGGCTGGCTTTGCCACTGACCCGGCCGTCCTGGAGTTTTAGTTCCCCCGTCGCCTTGCCGGCGCTTCGGTTTCCGATCGACGTGTTGCTTGTGGCCGCGCTCCAGGATTTCAGTTCCCCCGTCTTCGCAAAATTCAAAATGAGGTATGGCCGTTTAAAATCAGCGAAGCCGCCCTTTTTCTCTTGCGCCTTCGATTTCGTGAGGTCCTCATTGGAAATCGCCTGCCCGCTCAAGACCACCGCGATCACATTCTCCCCGTTGACCTCCGTCTCGTATGCGAGCCCGTGCGACAGGGTATAGTTCTTATCCTGAAGCGACAGGGTCCCCTCGCCTGACTTGGCTCCGCCCTGCGCAAAGAGCGTCGCTCCACCACCAATCACCGCCGCCGCCGCCAGCAGACTCACGAATTTCTTAACCATAAGGGTGCTAATCAGCGCAGAGATCGCGGCTCCAGTCGAGAAATTACTGCCGCCCACTCGGAGGGACGTGCTTCCGCACGTCCCATTATCTGACGTACCCGCCGCGCGCATCAATCCGGGAGGTGCCGAAGCACGTCCCTCCGGGTCAAGGTCAGGACCCCCCACCTGCGATATGGTCGGATGTTGCAGATGACGACCTGAAAAGGTATGGTTCCGCCGTGAGCTTGACCGAGATCAAACAATTGGCGACTCAGCTTCCGCCAGAAGAATTGAACGCGTTGACTTCGTTTCTCGTCCGCCTGACCAAAAACTTTGAAAGCGAGGCATTCAACGGCGCGGTCTTGAGTCAATCGGTTTTGAGCCGCGATTGGAACTCCCCAGAAGAGGACGCTGCGTGGGAAAACCTGTAGCCGGCGAAGTCGCGAAAGCTCTTTGGACAGGATTAACAGGATGAGAAGGGATTTGGATGAGACATATTGAAACGGACTTCCGAACTTTTAACAGGAGAAAACGGAGGTAACAGAGATTTAGAATTTTGTTTTCTCCGTTGCCTCTGTTTGCTCCTGTAAACTGGCAGGTAGTCTGATCTGAGCCCAACATCAGGTTCTTGAATCCATTTCAATCCCGTTACTCCTGTCAAATTGCATCTCGATTTCGCAAACGCCCAAACGAAGTTGATCAATCAAATAACTGAAGTGCTGAAAAAATACCTTTCGGAAGCCACCAGCCCGTAACGCGCGGCGATAGTCGCCTTATCGGGTCCATCGGCGTCGGCAACTGGTTCCCCTTGCGAACGCGAGCTCCAGCAAAAAATCGATCAACTCAATCTGCGGCTTGTCCAAAATGTTAAATGTTTAAGATGCGACCCTCTTCGAGGACCGTTTATTACTCAATCTGAGCCACGGATCGCTTACGGTATCGGACTTGGCGCATCAAGCGGCCCGCCAGTTGCCCAAGCTCGGAGTTATTGTGCTTGCTTATGAAACTGAGCACCGCCCGGGCAGCCTTTCTTTCGTTGGATTGGTGATCGAGGAGCGCGATGGGCCACCTTTCTTTCGCACGGCTGACATCCACTGAGCTAAAGATTTGCTCGAGCAGTTCTGGAGACCCCGCGATGAGTGTTAAGAGTTCCGGCATCCCCTCCGGTAGAGGAAGCTCGGCAATACCCTTCGCAAAATGCGCAACGTTCGCTTTTACAACTTGCTCGGCCGCATTTTCATCCAAACCCGCAATCCGAGCAATGGCAAAGGCATCCATTAGCCAACCTCCGTGATCAATCTCCAAGTTAATCTTGCCGCCATTACGAAAAACAGCGTGTGCAGTTTGAGGGGACAGGATCACGATCCGGGAACCAATCTCCTTCATTTTGTCCGCATGTTTTAGCAACCATGCTCCTGCCGGCTCACCTGACTTGAAATCGGTTACCATGTTCGTCAATAGCAGGCTAAACTCCCGTCCGGGCTTTTCGACTTTATCGGCAACGACATGATCTAGTGCCGCCCAGTCCATCGCCTGCACGATTGCGCGATGTTTTGCAGGGTGAGCACGCCTTACCCACGCTAGAAGTCGAGCGTAATTCTCCCATTCGCCAAATGGACATGTAATGATTCCGCTGACGACTTCGCGGGGATCTAGACCTTCGAATATTCGCTTCGAGATGGCGCGTTGTCGCTTTGTCGGCTTCTCGTCGAAGAACAAGCCTTCGCCAAGAAGCCAGTGCGACTTGTCAAATAATGCATGGAACGTCCGGATCGAGTTTTGCCGCAAAGCCGAGGCAAGAATCGGAGCTGCGATTTCAAATAGCTCCAGTGCGAAGTCGAAATCGAAACCCGCAAATCCTTGGATGTAGTCGGGAAGTTCCTCGCATTGAGTTGGTGATACGCCACCTACCGCACGCCGAATGGCCTCACGCGGGAAATGTGCTGCGACCGCGGCCCGCCAAGTTTCCCCTTTCCTGACGCAAAGGCAGCCCATGAAATCACCCCAGACATACCCGCTCGCTGGCGAAGTCGCCCCTATTTTCTCTGCGAAAAGTTTGGCGTCGATTCCCTCCAACAGCCCCGCAAGTTGTGCTGGAGCTCTATTGCGAAGGCCATTCATGACCCGTCCCACTGCATACGCGTCGGTCACATCCGCTCCTATCACCCAAGTGCGAAGCAATTCGTGATTTGCGATGACCTGAGCAATCACTGCCTGATCTCGTCGCCCCAACAATCGTTCAATAACAAAGCATGCGTCACGAATCCCCACATGCGTTCGGGCTTTCATGCACCGTGAAATGAGTTCAGCCTTTATCTCATCAAGGACAACGGCCTCGTAGTGTCCGTGCCAAAAATGGTGAAGCAGCCACGAAATCCCGCGAAGCGGGAGAGACGAGTTTCGGAGCGTCCCCTGAAGAACTGCTAGGAGGTCCAAGTAATCCTGCCCATCTCGTATTTCGAGTGAAGCTTCGACAATTGAACCTGCGGACATCAGATGAAGACAGCGAACGACATCGGAAATCAGGATCGCTCGTTGTCTTGAAAGCACCTCCAGAGTGGAGTGCACCCAAGTCTCAGTTCTTCCAATTTTCTGTGCTGCCGCCAATAAGTCAGTGACAGAAGAACCTGCATCGAGAGTCGCTAGTTGACGTGCAGCAATCAGCACCAATAGAAGGTCTGCCTGCTCGAAGTCACGTGCCTCGCTTAGCAGATTGCGAACCCTGCGAGTGCCACCTCGCAAAACGTAAGCGAATTGCCACGGGCTCTTCTCCTTGGCTGCGTCATTGATGCGCCGTTCAATACGAGTGTGGAGAAAACTATCTCCGACTTGGGAATCAAACTGTTGCACAATTGGTAAAATGGATGCGCGCCTGGAAAGGAAGTGATTTGCGAGCGTTTCCACTGCGACTTTCGCGGCCGCACGAACTGCTTCCCGCTGCTCGCCCCTTGGATCAGTTGTGCCGAGGATCACTTTTAGGTTTTCACCCGCGAGATCGCGAAGTCGCTCGATGAGTTGCGTGGGGAATACCTGGCTATCGTCCGCGACCGCGATCGATTTCCAAGTCTGAGCTTTGAGAGCCTCTATTGCAGCAACCGTTGGCTTTTGAGCCAGGTCGAGGCGAAGGACTTGCCACCCCCTGCGATGGAACTCGTGAGCGAGCTGCCAGACCGTGATCGATTTACCCGAGCCGGAGTCGCCCGCAATTTCAACGGCATCTAGAAGGGATAGTTTTTCGAGCGCTGCATCAAAATGTGGTAATCGTGGACACGCATTTACATCACGCGGGCCCAGGCGTTCGCCGGCAATTGCAGCTTCAATTCCTCTTTGGTTTTCAAAGGTCACAACCGACCATCCTGGAACATCGGGAGTCGTCACTAGCTGATCGGCGAGCTGTTCGAGCGCCACTCCCGCGGGCAGGTTGATAGCGCCTTCGCCTGTTGCGGAGGGGCTGACCCTAAAGACGCGCCAACGGCTCGCCAATGGTGCAATCAGTTTGTCGACCACCGCCGCATCTCGCTCTGAGTAACCGATAATCAGCAGCACACGAGGCCGAACGCTGGCAAGATTGGCCAAATGCGCCAGAAGCGCGGCGGGAACTATGCCCTCTTCGTGCGGCAAGACCCATTCCATTTTCGGATTTCGACAATCGCCATGCGGTTTCCAAAGTCTGTGGTCCTGGCCGTTGATTTCGAACCCGAATCGTTGGCTGAAGGCGTATTCGAGCAATGTGTCCCAGTTAAATGAAATGACTTCGATCACCCTGCCAGCGTGAACCAGGCGCGCGAGCGCAGTGTGCGGCTGCGAGGCCATCGCAGTTCGGCAGTCATTCAGATGACAGAAGCTCTGTTTAAAGCTCCGATAAGCGGTTTCATCGCTTTTGATAAGCCTGAAAGCGCGACTGATCTTAGTCGGATCATCGGAGACAATGGCCTTCGCATGTCCAATCGGTACACCTAGCTCTGCGCAAAGTAGTTTTAGCACATTTGGATTCGAATCCAGAGCGTGCCAGACTAAGGGCGAAAGTTGCCCCGCAAGGGGCATCCCCGCAACGAACGATACGCCCGCCCCCATCACGACCACTGCGTCTGATGCTCTAATCTCTTGGGCCGCTAGATTAATACTGGGTGATGTCACGGCTAATTTCGGCTAGGGAGATGCGGAAGGGGCGAAGCTTACTAAAGTCAATTCCGGCACGCTCTGGGATGGCCAAACACGCCAAGTTGTATCCTTCGGCCCTGCACCAGACGATTTCATGCTCTAACCCCTTGAACTCTCCTCAAATTAAACGAAAGCGACGTTCAGAGTAGATCGTTGAGCTTACCCGGTGTCGCAAAGGCGTCAGAGTATCTCATCCCAATCTCGGCACATATTCCTTGAATCTCTGGGAACAGCACCGAGTGCGATATCCCAGCTTGGAGCAATTCCTTTAGAATAGCCATCTTCTGCTCGCCGGGAATTATGATCTTGTAAAGGGGGATGCTACGCTTGCCGCTACGATTACTCTCCTCTATGAATTCATTTAAGCTCGTTGGTGACCTTCCATGTAACGTAAATCCTCCTTTTTGGGCCGCAAGGCGGGCCGAATTTCGTTCGGGACGCAACGCAATTGGCGATAATGCATTGATTCGCCGTTGCCTAAGATGCGGCGGCCCCAGCAAATAGTTTAGCACTTCCGGATTAGAGCAAGTTGTTATCGTGACCTCTCCAAGCACAGCCAAATTCAAAAGGCCGGGTCGTAGCACCCACACTGCTGCGTCGACTTTGCTCGCGTAATCCGTCAAAGCGAAAAATAGCGCGGTAAGATGACTTTCCGACCAATCTAGAAGTCTGGTTGGCAGTCCGTAGTGCTGCATCAAGAACATCCATTCCAGCTCAGAATTGGGGACTTTGCTCAATAGTTGACTGGCGGATAGTGTAAAGTCCCGCGTCATCTCCCGCTCGAAATAATTCAAATTCTTACTTCGATAAATTGACGGGACCAGATCCCACGAGTCATTTGCGTGTCCCCGAAACCACAGGGTCTTTGGGGGCGCAATAGCCAACTCACTACGAATTTGCAAGATATAGGAAACGTAATCGGATAGGTCTGTTATTTTCACTCCGCTTGAGACTCCACTCGATCGTTGCATTTCCTGCACTACCTTAAAGGTTGGCCGCCAAATATTAGGCGAATGGCCTCATAACACCGCACGATGCAGATCAACGCGAAGATTACACTGAGACGCAACTGGGTCCAATGCCCGTAAGCCCTAATTCTAGTTTCCTTCATTAAAACTCGAAAGCGAGGAACAAACATCCGTATCTGCGCGCGCAAAATCTGTACGCGAAAAGTTTTGCTAATCTGAACTCTTACAAGTTCTGCGCCCACGCCACGACGGTTCTTCTCAATTATCTCATGCGCATTGTGACGTGCGCGATGTAAAACAACGACGTCCGCGGAATAAATCACTGGAATACTCTGAGAACTCAGACGCATCCCCCAATCTTTGTCGCCGCCACTATAAAAAGCTGAGTTGAACAAGCCCATCTGTAGAAAAAGCTTTCTTGGAGCAATGAGATTTGCGGTTGCCGCGAAGCGGTCGTGGACGATGTAATCTCGCTGTCGAAGGTGAATTATGCTGTCGTATATCTCCCAGATATTGGGATTTGCGCACTCGCGGTATCCGAAGACAATCTTTCCCCCTACTACGGCGTTGAAGTCGAATCTCGCCAATTCTTGGATCGCATTGTTGAGCCAAGTAGGCGTAGGCGCGCACTCTACGTCCGTAAATGCCAGGATACTTCCAGTCGATGAAGCGATACCGCGATTCCGAGCGGCATATGACCCGGGAACCGGTTCGTGGACAATCGATATCCGATCTCTTCCAAGTAGGTCTTCCGTGATGCGCGGCGTGGGGTGGTTATCAACAACCACAATCTCGCATTGCGTAGGCGGATATGTCTGGTGTTCTAGACACCAAAGGCAATGCCGCAGGTGATGATGGCAATCCCTAAAATAGGGGACGATTATGCTTACGCTAGGATATTGTAGGTTCGGTAGAGTTTCTTCACTGAATCGATGGGAGGGGGTCTCCATAAACTTTTTCGGGCGTAGATAGGAGTGGCACCCCCTTGCCGCACACGAATGCGGAATTCAGGTAACGTCAAATAGTCGGAATCGCAAGTTGCCGACAAGGCTGTGACCCAAAGCGCAGTGAGGTGATCTCGTTGGACCTCCGCCGCAGCGGGAGCAACTAGGCGGGAGCAACTAGGCGGGAGCAACTAGGGGTCAGTCAACATTTCTTGACTGCTCGGGGCGAACGCTCATTCGTTGAATGGTTCGTCGCGATGGCCGTGCCCAAAGCGCAGCACTTCGACGATTCCATCTGCTTTTTTTAGCAGGTAAAGGACACGGTAGGAGTGCTTGAAGACCGACAACTCCTGCGTCTCCGGGTAGGCGGTGTGGCGGAGATGACGGACCGCGCGCGCCGTGTCGGGATCGCTCAACTGGCGGAATCGCTTCAGTCGGCAGATCGTACGCGTATTGCTCGCCACGCTCCGGTTCATTACGATTGGTCCAGTAGCCGACGATTTCGCCGATGTCCTCCCACGCGCTCTCCGTGAAGATTACGCGGAAGTTTTGCGCGGCCATTGCTCCTGCACTTTGGCCAGGAATTCCTCCCCGCCGTAAGTGCGTCCTTCGCGCACGTCTTCCATCGCTTCACCGATGGCGTGATTCATCCGCAGCGTCTCGCGGACTTCGGTGAGCAACGGGGAATTATCGGGAAGTTCATCAACGAGATTGTGAATCTGTTGCTTGAGCGTCATGAGTTGAGATTAGCACGGTCTCGTCGTTTTCCTCAACAAGGAGTTTGATCTGCGGACGCTGTGGATGAAACGATCGTTGCCTGTGCTGGCCGACTATCGTAATCTCGACGCATGAGCGTAAGGGAAATCCTCGAGGAGCTGCCCCGGCTTGACGCGAGCGAACGGCAGACGGTCCTCCGCCGCCTGATCGAGATCGATCCTGCTTTGGAAGTGGAGGAAACCCCGGAGATGCTCGCGGCGATTGATGAAGCGGTCGGCTCCTTCGACGCGGATAAAGGTGTTGGCATTGAAGAGGCGCGGCGCCGCCTCGCTCAATGGACTTCAAAGTAATTTTCCAGCCGCTGGCACTGGACGATCTCGAAGGCATCGTTCGGCATGTTGCCGAAAAAGACTTACAAGCCGCAAATCGGCTTGGAATGTCGCTGCTCGACCGGGCAGAAGCTCTCGCGCAATTTCCGGAACGCGGCGGCAATGTTCGAAGCCGTCCCGGAGTGAAGAAGCTCGTTCGCGTTCCGTATTTGATCTTCTACCGGGTCGACAACGCTCGTCGCTGTGTCGATGTGCTGCGCTTCTGGCACGGCGCACAGAACCCGCGAAGTTTGCAGCTTGGGTGACTGTCGCGGCCTCAGTCCTTCAAGTTTGGCGGGCTCTCGACCCTCCTTCGCCAAGCCTACGGCGGGCAGGCGATGTGTTGATCGATCAGGACCGGGTTTCCGTCCGGATCGATCAGCATCAGAGCGGCCGGGCCGGTGGTGGATTCATCAGCCTCCCATTCGACTGCGCTCAGGGCAGGCTCCAGCGAGCGCGAGCCCTTTGGCTTTTAGGTCCTTCTGAATATCCCACATCGGTGAACCCATTCGACTGCGCTCAGGGCAGGCTTCCTCGAGCGCCGGCGACCTGATTCGTGACCGCATCCGGGGGAGAACGCGCTTGCCCGTTTCCTCCGGGCATGGGTTAATGGTTCCATGGTTTCCAGGCAGGACATCAAACGTTACTGCGATGCTATCGCCGCCGCTTTCAAGCCGGAGCGGATCATCCTTTTCGGGTCGCACGCCGACGGGCAACCCGGCGAGGATTCGGATGTCGATGTCCTGGTGGTGATGCGCAATGCGCGCCGGCGGGGCAGGCATCCCGCCGCGGCGATCAGGATGAAAGTGCGCTGGGATTTTCCGGTGGATATGCTGGTGCGCGATGAGCGCGAGGTCGCGCGACGGGTGAAGCAGAGGGATTTGTTCATGCTGGAGATCACGGAGCGCGGCCGCGTCATGTATGAAGCCGTCCACGCGTGAGTGGATCAAGAAGGCGGAGTCGGACTATCAGGCTGCTTTGGCGCTGGCTCGACGGCGACATCCAGTTAGAGTCCCTTAATCTCGGAAATTCGCTTCGAACGGCTCAAGTTTCCCAGCTACCACGAATGGACGCCAATACACGCGAATGGAAAACCGAACTCCTCCTGATTGATTCGCGTCCGTTGGCGTTCATTCGCGGTTCCAAATGCGGTCTGAGGCTCAACCGTATTGCCTTCGATGGATGTTTAGTCCATCTTCGATGGTATGACGATCAAGGCCCGAGTTCATAATCGCACGATCGTCCTTCCTGCAAACGTGGAGATTGCCGAGGGTGTGGAAGTGCAGGTTATCGTACCGGAGCGCCCTCTGACAGCCAACAGCGAACCAGCTAAAACACCGGACTGGCTGCAGAAGGCCGTTGGAACTGCGACCAGCGGGTTGAGTACCGATGAAATCATGCGGTCGACACGCGGAGAGGCTTGAGTGGTCCTGGTCGATGCTAATGCCTTGCTCGATATTTTGACGGCGGATCCGGTCTGGTTCGAATGGTCGCACGACGCGATGCTCCGAGCAGCGGGGGATGGCCTTGCGATTAATCCGATCATCTACGCGGAGTTGGCGCCTGCGTTCCGAGAAGAAAGGGAGCTGGCTGCGGTATTGGCGGACTGGCCGTTACAACGGCTGCCCCTGCCCTACGCAGCAGCGTGGCCGGCGGCGCAGGCTTTTGCTGCATATCGTCGCCGCGGAGGCACGCGGAGTTCTCCGTTGCCAGATTTCTACATTGGAGCACATGCCGCGGTGGACGGGCTAACGCTGCTCACGCGCGATCCCGCTCGTTACCAGACGTATTTTCCCAGCGTGGCACTCATTTGCCCTGCTTGAGACCGGACATCATCCTCCGTCTTCGCGACATAGCGGGGCGGCTACAGCGTATCTATTGAGTTAGCGCTCGTGCCTATGAACTTTTCACGTTCGGCGGGCTGTCGACGTGTTGATCGATAAGGACCGGGTTTCCGTCCGGATCGATCAGCATCAGGCTGGCCGGGCCGGTGGTGGATTCATCGGCCTCGGAAGCGAGGGCGAGTCCTTTGGCTTTAAGGCTCTTCTGGATCTCCCGAACATCGGTGAACTTCTCGAGCGGCTCGCACTCGGCGGTCCAGCCTGGGTTGAAGGTGAAGGTGTTGCGCTCAAATGCCCCCTGGAAGAGGCCGATCGTGATGGTCCCGTTCCGGAGGATCAGCCAGTTTTGGGTCGGGTCGCCCATCACTTGTTCGAATCCGAGCTTTTCGTAGAAGGCCTGGGAGACCGGAAGGTCCTTCACGGCCAAACTCAAGGAGAAGGCGCCGAGTGTCGTTACTTGTTTTGTCATGGCCGACGAGAATACACTGCGGTCTCCGTGCTCCGCTTGCCAAATCTTGCGAAGTTTGACTACGTGGATCGGCGGCCGGGTCCGCGGGCCCTTGCCGCTTCGCTGGTTTGAAGCTTCACCAGACAACTTCGGTTAGTCGTGATGCTATACGTGAATCACGTATAGCAATGATTGACATCAAGCCCCGAAACGGCAACACAGGCCGAGCGGCGTGGGTTGCTTCGTCATTGCCGGTGAGGTTACAATGCGAGCATCGTGGCAGACCTGCCAAACCTCGCGAAGTTTGACTACGTCGATCGCGTCAACCGGGCCGTGGATTATGTGACGCGCAACCTCGACCAGCCGTTACGCCTCGAGGAGGTGGCCCGGGCGGCCTGCTTTTCTTCCTACCATTTCCACCGGATCTTTCGCGCCCTGATGGGGGAAACGCTGGCCTCGTTCGTGAAGCGCGTCCGGCTCGAACGCTCGGTCTATCTGCTCTCTCATCGGAACGGCGCGAGCCTCACCGAGATCGCCCTGGCCTGCGGCTTCTCGTCGAGCTCCGATTTCTCCCGTTCGTTTCGCGGCCAATATAAAGTCCCGCCCAGCCGGTTCGACGTCGAACGCTTTCGGCTCTCGGGCCGGAAGGCAATGAAGGCAACGCTGAGCCCACCCGGCGAACGGCACAAGCTCAAGCGGTTGCCGGCGGGGAAGAATCCCGATGGCTTCGCGGTCAATTTGCGTAACATCCCGGCGCGCCGCGTGGCCTACATCCGCGTTCACCGCCCTTACGAGGGCGACAACGCCTCGCAGGCGGTGGCGCGATTGCTCGCGTGGGCCGAGGCTCGTGGCCTCGCCGGCGGCCAATGGCTCGGATACCAATGGGAGGACCCTGAGGTCGTCCCGCTGGAGAAGTGCCGCTACGACGTGGGCGTGGAGGTTCCCCGCAGCACGGTGGCCGGCGGGGAAGTGAGCATCAATACGTTTCCGGCGTGCCTGATCGCGGAGGTCGAGATCAAGGGTTCGATCGAAGTCGAGTTGCGTGCACTCCATTGGCTCTACCTGACATGGCTCCCGAGCAGCGGGTATGCACCCGCGCATCAGCCGGCGTTTGAGGCTTGGAACGGGCGGCCGTTCGCGCATGGAATGGAGCACTTCGAGCTGCGGGCGCAGCTTCCGGTCGTCGACGCGAGGGTGCCGCTGTGAGCAGCGGTCGCCGTCTTTTGTTATTCCGACCGAAGTGGAGGAATCTCTTGCTGTCGCGAGCGCAGCGAGGATGACGCAGGCAAGGGATCCCTCGGTCTTTCGCGCCGACCAAAGAAACCAGTGAGAGATGTTTCGACTTCGCTCAACATGACAAAGGAGGGACCCCGATCACGATCACGAGCACGAGCAGGAGCACGAGCAAGAATAGGCATGCGACTAGCGACGGCGAACGAGTGATGCGAGGATTTCCCGACGGCCGGCCCTATCCGCAATGACCCGATTCCCGAAGCCACTCCTCGCCTGGGCCATAACGCTGCTCGCGCTCGGCGCGGTCGCGGCCGCAATCTGGGCGGTCGCACCTGGTTACGCGACCGTGCGGGCGGGACGGGCCGATGCGGGCTATCTCGAATCCGGCGATTGCCGAAAATGCCACGAGACGAACTACACGAGCTGGCACGCCACCTTTCATCGCACGATGACGCAGGAAGCAGGTCCCGAGACCATCCTGGGTGATTTCGAACGCGAGAACAGCATCACCTATCAGGGCGTTCGCGCCGAGATGGTGCGCGAGAACGGGGCCCACTGGATGAAGTTCACCGGTGTAGATGGAAAAGCCCAACAGCTCGAGATCGTGCGCACCGTCGGTTCCCGGCGAATCCAGCAGTATCTGACCAAGACCGGCGATACCTGGTCGCGCCTTCCCATCGCGTACGATCTGGTCCAGCGCCGCTGGATCCACCTGAATGGATCGTTCTTTTATCCTGATGGGACCTCATACACCCAGCACGTCGCGGAATGGAATGTGAACTGCGTCTTCTGCCACAACGTGAAGGCCCAGCCCGGCCTCAATTGGGAGAACAGAACCTGGAAGACGGAAGTGGCCGAATTGGGCATCGCCTGTGGCGCCTGTCACGGACCGGCGGGCGAGCACGCGCAACGCGCTCTTTCTCCCGTCACTCGATATCGCTGGAACTTGAAAGAGCAAATCGCGCCGGCCCGATTAGTGACCAACCCAGCCAGGCTCGACTCGGATCGTGCCGCGATGGTGTGCGGCCATTGCCACGGCCAGCGCATTCCGGAGCCGCCCCAACGAATACGGCCAATGATGAGCGTGGGCGATCCGTACGACCCCGGCAAGGATCTGCACGAGTTCTACAAGCCGGTGCAGCGCGAGGACAAAGTGGAGTCGTCCGAGGGGCCGCACGGGGAAAAGGTGTCGTTCAGTTTTGCCACTCGCTTCTGGCCGGACGGCTCGCCCCGGCTGACCGCTTACGAGTATCAGGGGATGAAACGCTCGAAATGTTTCACCGCAGGCGAGCCAGGCAACCGCATCACCTGTATCTCCTGCCACTCCATGCATGGCGGCGATCCGCGCGGCCAGCTGACGGAAAAAATGAAAACGAACGCGGCCTGCAACCAGTGCCACGAGCAATTCGCGAAACCGGCGCAACTGGTCGAACACACCAAACATTCCGCCGAATCGGCCGGCAGCCTCTGTTACAACTGCCACATGCCAAAGATCGTCTATGGCATCATGGCCGCGCACCGGACCCATGACATTACCAACCCGCGGCCCGAAGACACGGTCCGCTTCGGCAAACCGAACGCGTGCAATCAGTGTCACCTCGACTGGTCTGCAAATCGCGCTATCGCCGAGACGCGACGCCTCTGGCCCGACGCCTACAAAGAAAGCAACCCCGGCGACCAGCGTTTCGACGAACCGGAAGGACAGCGCTCGCTTTTCGCCGGCGATGCCGTCATGCGAGCGCTGACCGCCGCCGCGATGACGCCCGCCACGAGCGCAACTGGTCCGCTGCTCCTGGAAGCGATGCAGGATACTTATCCTATCGTGCGATATTTCGCGGCGAACGCCCTCGCCGCGCAGCGTCCCACCCTGCCGAAGCCTGACTACCTGGCTCCGGCCATGGCACGTGAGGCGGTGCTGCAAACCTGGTACCCACTTTGGCCCGCGGAGTTGCGGCAAGCTGCGCGCGAAGCTCGGGAGAGGCTGACCGCGCAACGGTCCGAAACCGATGTCGAGGTTGGCGAATAAGCTCGCCTCCCGGCGCTTCCGCGGTTTTTCTTCTGCGTCGATGCCCTCTCCTTCTCATCCGAGCGCAGGCTTGATTCGGCAAGGCTGGATCTCCCTCGCGCTCTGGATCGCCTTCGGCATCCTGATCGAGGGTTTTCGAGCCTTCCGCTCCCCGCCGTATCTCGATGACGCGGTGCGCCGCGAGATGTTTCGGCTGGCCCACGCCCATGGCACGCTGTTGAACCTGGTCTTGCTCGGCGCCGCCATCTGCGCCCATCTCAACCTGATCCGCCTCGGTCCCATGACGTCGCTCGGGTTACGCTCCGCGGTCGTCTTGTTGCCGGCGGGTTTCCTCTTCGGCGGTCTGTGGCATTTCAAGGATGAACCCGGTCTCGCTATTCTGCTCGTGCCGGCGGGCGCGGTGCTTCTGCTCGCCACCGCGGTCTATATCAGTCTTACCTTACCGCGAAGGTGAGCTGCGGCGGCACTGACGTGCCGAAACCCGTTCGACTTCGCTCAGGGCAGGCTGCTCTACTGTCATTCCGAGCGCAGTCGAGGAATCTCTCTCTGCCGCGAGCGCAGCGAGGATGACACAGCAAGAGATCCCTCGACTGCGCTCGGGATGACAAGAAAGCGGAAGACCCGCTAGCGTCGTGTTTGTGAACTCACGCAACGTCCAACGCGGAAAGCCTTCGGAAGCGTGCAGCTGCTGTAGAAACGGCGCTCTGTCGCCGTTTCGAGTCGCACCAAATGCCTCGACAGAGCGAGGCGGCGACAGGGCTACGCGAGCAGAAGCCCGCTACAGAGAGCACGAGCACGAGTAGGATTACGGACTGGAACGGAGGGGAAGAGTGAAGTGAAACGTGCTGCCTTCACCTAGCTTCGATTCGACCCATATTCTGCCTGGATGCTCTTCGACCATCATCTTGGCAATGTAGAGGCCAAGTCCTATGCCGCGACGATCCTGGCTGTTGATCTGGGAGAAGCGCTCGAAGATGGTCCCAATCTTCTCCGGGGCGATCCCCGCTCCGGTGTCGCTCACGGAAACCTGCACCTCTTTACTCTCGGGACCGGTTAGCGCGCAGCTCACGCGGATTTGGCCCTTGGGCGGGGTGAACTTGATGGCGTTTCCGATCAGGTTCGACAAGACCTGCACCACGCGGCTGCGGTCGCAGACCACAACGCCACACACCGCTTCAGCTCTTGCGGTCAAAGTTATCTGTTTGGAAGCCGCATCTCTTTGGAAATCCCCGGCGACTTCCTTGATGATTTCACCAATGTCATGATTCTCGTAATGGAGGACTAGCTTGCCGATGGCTATTCTTTCGATGTCCAGCAGGTCCTGAATCAGCCTGAGCATTTCGCCCACGCTTCTCTTGATCGAGGCGGCGACCTCTTTCACGTCATTCTGGTCGCCCGGCTCTTCGAAAAGGTTCTGGGCGGCCATGGAGATGTGGTTAAGAGGATTTCTCAAGTCATGGCTGACGATGGCCAGGAATTCTTCTCTGGTGGTAAGAGCGGTCTGGGTTTTGCGGTGGCTCTCTTGTTCCCGGGATAACAAGTCGGCGGAAGATTTGGCGGAGGCCTGATGATGGGTCCGGCCCATCTCAGTGGCCGCATCAGTGCGAAATCGTTCGGCGTCGATGGCTTCGTCCGAGGTTTCCCTTTCGACGCGTAGTCTTTCGTCTCCTTCAGCCTGGCGTTCGGCGCCGCTCCGGCCTGCGTCCGCCCTTCCGAGATCGCGCGAAGCGTCGGAGTCGCTGCGACTTTGCCGTTTGGCTTTATCGGCCTCCAATCGTTCCGCATCGCGATTGACGTCTGCCTGGTGGTCCGAAGCCGACTCCAAGCCGCTTTGCTCTGGTAATTCGTTCCCCGATGCCATGGCTTTGCTTAGACGTGTCGCGGGAGGACGCATTCATTGTAGCTATGGATTGCCGGCTCATCCACTCAATTGAGCAGCGAGAATGCGGAGCTCGCGAAAATGCTTTGATCAATCGGCCCCGGTGAGAAAACATCTGGCGGAATGTCTCTCTCGCTCCAGCTCGGACTCGTTTACCTGATTTCGGAATTGCTCCTGACGGCAACGCGCCGCTCGCGCAGCCGCACCGGGACCAAGCAGGACCGGAGCACGCTCGGCGTTATCTGGCTGGTGATCATGGTGAGCATTACAGCTGGCGTTTACGTGGCGGTGCGCTGGCCGGCGGCGGGACTGCCGCATGCGGAAATGTTTGCGATGGCGGGCGTGTTCCTGTTTGTCGTGGGCCTGCTTCTGCGCTGGTGGGCCATCGTCACGCTCGGGCGCTTTTTTACCGTGGATGTGACGATCGAAAAAGACCATGAGCTGGTCGAGCGGGGACCGTTTTGCCTGGTGCGTCATCCTTCCTACACCGGGGTGCTCATGGCTTTCGTCGGCTTTGCCTTGACGCTCCGCAACTGGGCGGCGCTGCTCGTCATCCTCGTGCCGATCTTCGCGGCCTTTATCCGCCGAATGAAGGTGGAGGAGGAAGCGCTCTCGCTTGCGCTCGGCTCGCGTTACGCCGAGTACATGAAGCGCACCAAACGGCTGGTGCCGTTTGTTTATTGAAGAGACAGGACGGCCTGCGGCCGGACCCATTCGACTTCGCTCAGGGCAGGCTGCTCTGTCATTCCGAGCGCAGTCGAGGAATCTCTTTCCGCCGCGAGCGCAGCGAGGATGACACAGCGGGAGATCCCTCGACTTCGCTCGGGATGACAAGAAAGCGGAGGACCCGCTACCGCTCGTGCTTGTGAACTTTTCCTTCTTTCATGACGAAGACGACCTTCTTCAGCACGGTGACATCCTTAAGCGGATCGCCCTGCACGGCGATGAGGTCAGCGGCCTTGCCAGGCTCGAGGGAGCCCACCTGATCGGCGAGGCCGAGCAGGTCGGCGGCGTTGACGGTGGCGGCCTGGATGGCGGTGGCGGGAGTCATGCCATACTTAACCATGAGCTCGAATTCATCCGCATTGCGGCCATGCCTGGAGACTCCGGCATCGGTGCCGAAGGCGATTTTCACTCCCGCGGGAACCGCTTTGCGCAAGGCTTCGCCGGTTACGCCGATCCGCCAGTCGATCTTCTTGCGGACTTCGGGCGCGTAGGCGTTGGGATTCGCCGCGATCCGCTCCAGATAGCCGTTCACGGTGGAGAGGGTCGGCACATAGTAGGCTTTGGTTGAGCTGAACAGCTTCAATGACTCGTCATCGAGCAGAGTGCCATGCTCGATCGAGTCGGCGCCGGCGCGCAGGGCGATGTTGATGCCATCGGCGCCGTGCGCGTGCACAGCGACCTTCTTGCCGTAGAGATGGGCGGTCTCCACGATCGCCTTTGCTTCGTCGTCGAACATTTGCGCGCCGAGGCCGGCGCCGATGCGGCTGTTTACTCCACCGGTCGTCGCCATCTTTATCACGTCGACGCCACGCCCGATCTGTTTCCGCACGGCCTGGCGGCAGGCGTCGGGGCCATCGCAAACGGTTTCATGGCGATCCAACACGTCGTGGAGTTCCTCGCGGAAGCCCAGTTTCGAATCCATGTGGCCGGAGGTGGTGGAGATTCCCGAGCCGGCGTCGATGATACGCGGGCCCACGATCCATCCTTTGGCGATGGCATCGCGAAGCGCGAGCGTCACACCGTCGGCACTGCCGAGATTGCGCACGGTGGTGAAGCCGGCGTCGAGTGTCTTCCTCGCATTCCAGGCTGCTTCGTAGGAGCGGTTGGCCACGCTGTCGGTCACGGAAGCAAGCTGGCCTTCGACGCCGGCGCGGTCGGAAGTGAGATGGACGTGGCAATCAATCAGTCCCGGCAGAAGGAACCGGTCCTTCAGGTCGATCACGGTCGCGCCCGCGGGCGGTTTGGCGAAACCGTCCTGGATCGAGGCGATTTTCCCTTTCTGAATCAGCACAGTCGCATTGCGACGAGGCTCCTTGCCCGGCCGCTCCAGCAGCGTGCCGGCATGAATGACCACATCAGGCTGCGGTGGCGTGGAAGGAGAAGGCGTTTGGGCGAAAATCGGAGACGCGACCATTGCAACGAAACCCAAAAGGCGAACAGGCACGCGCATCAGAGACTTAGTAGCGGCCTTCCGGCCGAACGTCCAACTCTGAAAGTCTTCACGAGCAGCCGCTCAATCGGCTTAGGCGGATTCTTCCCAGCCACCCGAGCACGCCTGACCGAGCGGGGCGGCTACCAAACTTAGGGCCGCCGGACGCACGCAGCTTTTCGACGATTACTGACAAGTCACGGACACGACGGTCCCCGTCCCAGCATGGCCGGGGTTCGGGCCGTAACCGGGGTCGGTCCTCACGACCACGATTTTCCGGTTGTTACCATTAATAACAGATCCGGACTTCGTAATCGTACTCGACGCGATCACCGTGATTAAAGTGGGAACACTGTTCGGTGGCCCTGAACTATTCCCCGGATCGCTCCTCCACACTCCTCCGCAGTCTGGAATGGGTCCGCCGATCGAGTTGGCAAAGCCTTTGAAGGCCGAAGGCGCCGCGCCCTGGCTCAGTCTATTCTTTTTCGCCCACTGCGAGCCCCAGAAATAGACGTCCCGGCCGACTACTGCATCGAGATCTCCGATAACAAAGCTCCCGTTTCCGCCAGTCGGTGGGGGTGTTGGCGTAGGTGTCGGGGTGGGAGTCGGCGTTGGGCTAGGCGTGGCACTAGGCGTAGGGGTTGGCGTTGGCGTGGGCTTGCATTTGCCCGCGCTCCCGGCGGCGTAGAGCGACAGAACTTCCGCTGGGGTGAGAGCGCGGTCGAAAATTTCCACCTCGTCGGCGGAGAAGGGAGAGCCGCCACCAATCATAACCGGCACCGCGGCGGCGGCTGTGAGGTTGCCATCGAAGCTGGCTGCGTAACGAAGTACGCCGTCGACGTAAAGCTGCACGAGCGCGCCGTCGTAGGTCATGGCAAAATGGTGGTAGTCGCCATCGACTATGACAATCACGTTGGTGCCCTGGTCGTGGAGCCGACTGCCGCTGTCGTTCGTCAGGACGTACTCGAACTGCCACTGGTTCTGCGGCAGCGTAATACCACCACCCCCGATGGGACCGCTCTCGAAAACAATCTGGTACGGCTGACCGTCGGGAAAGCTGTTCTTACCGATTACTCCCGTGAAGCGCTGATCCGGCGTCGGGTTATCTTCGAGCTTTATCCAAGCGTCGATGGTAACCTGGTTGCCGGTAATGTTGAGTGAGCCGTCGCCGGGAAAGATGACAGAGCCGCTCTCGCCTCCAGCGTGGAAAGCCTCTCCGACTTTTCCAGCCGTAAATCCTGCTCCGCCTTGCAGCGTGCCGTGGTTGCTATCCTCAATGTCTTGAGCGTTGCCGTCACCCGGCCACCAGCTGACCATGTTTGGCGGTGGCGGCGCGCAATTGCCCAGTTCGGGCGTTTGAGCGTTCGCGGTTCCGGATATGGCCCAGAGAGCGGCCGCGGCGCCGCAAAAGAGAAGCGGGCGCAAGGTGCGCGGCCGTGCCGCCACCCTGGCGGCGGCGTCTGTTCTCGGGCAAATTTTCGGCCCGATAACGGAGAGAAAAAGTGCCGCGCTCTGCAAGTTCCAGCGATTGGTCTTGGTTTTCATGGGGATTGGAGGGGTAGGAATTAGGGCAGATGGTTTAGCTAGAAATACGGGGAAAAGTCAAGCACCATTTGTTAGGCCAGAGGACTTCCGGCACCCGTCTCCGTAATGCCATTTGACCGCGAGTCATTTTTTGCTTTATGCGGTTTTTTTGTTTCGCTAACCTGCCGAGATGAGTGGCGAAACCGCCGAAAAGGGGCTGGATGCGACGACGCGAGACTTTGCCAACGGGCAAAAAGTCTTCAACCGCTACACTTTAATCAAGACCCTGGGCCGCGGCGGAATGGGGGTGGTCTGGCTGGCGCGCGACGAGGAGCTGGAACGCAATGTCGCGCTCAAATTTCTACCCGAGCTGATCATCCATGACCGCGCGGTCCTGGGCGACATGAAGCGCGAAACCCGGCGCAGCCTGGATCTGACCCACAAGAACATCGTCCGCATCTACGATTTCGTGCACAGCGACCAATCGGGCTGCATTTCGATGGAATACATCGACGGCGACACGCTTTCCAATTTGCGCGCGGACAAACCGCACAAGGTCTTCGAGCCGCACGATCTGAAAGATTGGACGAGCCAGCTCTGCGATGCGCTCGACTACGCGCACAACCACGCGCGCATCATTCACCGGGACCTCAAGCCGGCCAACCTGATGGTGAACACGCGCGGCGACCTCAAAGTCTCCGACTTCGGCATTTCGCGCAGCTTGAGTGATTCGGTCAGCATGCTCACGATGGAGCAGGGCCGGAGCGGCACCCTGGTTTTCATGAGCCCGCAGCAGCTCGATGGCGAGCGCGGCAGTCATCTCGACGACATCTATTCCTTCGGGGCGACCGTTTACGAACTCATCACGAGCAAGCCGCCCTTTTCCTCGGGCAACATCGACCGGCAGATTCGAGAAAAGATTCCGCCGTCGATGGCCGCGCGCCGCAAAGATCTCGAGATTGAAGGCGAGCCGATCGACGACACCTGGGAAAAGGTCGTAGCAGCTTGCCTGGCCAAGGAACCGGCCCGCCGTCCGCAATCGTTCGCGGAGATTGCGCAAAAGTTGGAAATTGCTTCGCCGAAGACGGTTCGGGCGCGGCAGGCGGTCGAGGAAAAGGCGAAAGAAGGCGGCGGACTCCTCGCATCCATCATGGCGCTGAAGTCGAACCCGATCGCGTTGATCGGGGCCGCCGCGGCGGTGATCTTGATCGGGGCGGTTGCCGTCTGGTCATTTGGATTTCGCAAACCCGCTCAACCCGCGCCGGCAACTCCGGAGCCGATGGCGATAGCCAAGACGGAGGAAAGCGGCGTTTCCGCACTCGGCGGCGTGATGGTGAATACATCGCCGTCCCGTGCGACCGTGACGCTGGGTGGGATGGACGCCGGGAAGAGTCCCATCACGTTCAAGGGAATCCGCGCCGGCAAATATCCACTGCGAATTTCCCTCGACGGCTATGCGCCGATCGAGAGGGAGGTCGAAGTAAAAGCCGGTCAGTTCGTCGATTTGGGAACCATTACTCTTGAACGCAGCAGGGGGATGACGGAGTCGGCTAAAGCAGTAACCGGTCGCCGGGAGGAAACCACCCGGGAACCAAGACCCAATCCCAGCGACCCCAGCGCTCCCGATTTCCAGCCTGCCGTGCCCTTAAACGATTTCGGCGGTGGTTAGTTTGAAAGCTATGAAACAAATAATTAAATACGTGCTTCCTCTTTTCCTGGTCTCGGCGGCGGCGCCTCCCCTTTCGGCCCAGGTTGACAGCATAGTTCGGGGGATCCTGGATCATGCCGCGAACCAAAGAAGGCAGGCGCCACAACCACAACCGCAACGCACTCAGCCGGCCAGGCAATCTACCTCGAGGCAGTCGGCCCCACGACAAGCGAAACGGCCGTTCGACGGAACCTGGCTGGCCACGCAATCCAAGACCAATCCCCAAACCCAGCAAATGATCAGCCGGACCTTCACGATGATCATCAAGGATGGGAAAGCGACCAAGACCCTCGATACCACCAACGCTTCCTCACCGGACAAGCCATTCTACGCGTCCATTTATGAGTTGCAGCGGAGATGGACCTACAGTTCGATCGATTGCACCGAGCAAGGGACCAGCCTCACCGTCCAATGGAGTCCCGGCCAACTGGCGGATTGGGCTCCGAAGACCGTTCCCAATCCGGTGGTCGAGGGCTTTGGCTCGCCCATGGCTGAAACTTCGGTCTACAAGCTAAAGGGAGACGAGCTGACCAGGATCAACGATCCGAACGGGCTCGTCTATCGCCGCGCGAGGTAGGTGGATCGCGCGCTCCGTCGCGCGATGCCAAATAAGTGGCCCCGAAAGCTTTCGGGGCAAAATAAACATCGCGCGGCGGAGCGCACGATCCACCAACCTACCCTTTAAAGAACTCGAAGCTGCCGTCGAAGCCTTTTAATTCGTGCATGCCGGCAGGCTCATACTTCATGAGGGGTTCGAGCTTCGCTTTGGCCGCGGCGCTGGCCATGAGCAGGATACCTAACGAGCCGGCCAGTTTTTCCATCCGGAAAACGAAGATGACTTCCTTGCCGATAAGGCTCTCCTCCCCCATCGACCGCATCCCTCCGCTCGAGACCAGGCCGTGATGCAAGACGAGCCTGAAGCGAGGCTCGTTTTTTTGCACCTGTTTTAATTTCTGCAAACCGGCCGCGACGTTCCCGGCGCCTTTCTCGTCATCATGCCAGTAGGCCAGAAAACCATCGCCGAGATATTTGTCGATCTCTCCATGATTTTCTTCGACGATCTCCTTGCAGGCGGCGACCCAGCTGCCGACGAGCGTGGCCAGCTTGTCGCTCACCATGCTCCGGCTGAGCGGAGTGAAGTTTTCGATGTCAGCCACCAGGAGCCAGACGGGAATGTTCGCCGTCTCGCGGATGGTTTGCTGGGCCATGGTGGTGCGAAGCTCGGCCGAGATCTCCTCGGGCTGCCGAAAGGTGAAGGCGGTCTCGCCGATGGTGATCTGGTCCATGTCGCAAAGCCGGACCGGCTGGTGGACGCGGCGTTTGTTCAAGAAAGTGCCGTTGCTGCTGCCGAGGTCGATGAGCCAGAACTCGCCGACGTTTTGCAGGTTGATGATGGCGTGGCGGCGCGAGACTTTGGGCGAATCGAGCACCACAGCGCTTTTGGGAGATCTGCCTAACGAGCAGTTGCCGCGAATGACGATGCGCTCTCGTCCTTGCGACTCCAGCCACGCTGCACCTTCTTCCAAATCCACGAGAGCGTTTTAGTCGAACTCTCGCAAAAGGAAAGCCTCGACATTTGGTTGCGGAAAATGGGCGAATCGATTCAAAATGTGGAATGCAACTCCGCCGGCGTCCGCTCTGGACCGCACTATTTCTGCTCTCTGCCTCCCTCCGCGCCACCGAGCCGTCGCCGAATGAAGCGGCGAACGCCATGTTGGACGCGGAAAGAGAATTTTACCAGACCGGTCAGGAACATGGAACGCGCGCGGCCTTCCTCTCTTTTCTCGCCGCCGACGGCATCGTTTTCCGGCCGGGGCCTCTCAATGGAAGAGAGGTCTGGGAAAAGCGTCCCGAAACGGGTTTCGATCTGATTTGGGAACCGACCTTCGCGATAATGGCTCGAAGCGCCGATTTCGGATATGACACGGGTCCGGCGAAGTGGAGGGCGAACAAGAAGGAGGAAAAATTTGCCGGTTACGGACAGTTTGTCTCCGTCTGGAAGAAACAGACGGACGGTTCCTGGAAGGTGGCGCTCGATCTTGGGATCGAGCATCCTGCGCCCGCCGGCGAAGTGGAGGCGTTGCGCTTCCTAATACCCGATCCCGACAAGGATCCTTCCAAAAAGGCAGATCCACCACTGAGACGGCGCAAGTTGGAGCAAGCGAAAGAAGGCTTCCTTGCTGCGGCCAAGACCGATTTCAAGGAAGCGCTTTTGAGCAGCGCGAGCGACCATATCCGGGTGTATCGCGATGGTGCTTTCCCGGCACTCGGCGAAGACGCCGCCGCGCAGCTCCTCGGCCCGAAACAAAGTATTTCGATGGAGATAATGAACGGCGACATCAGCAAAAGCGCCGATCTCGCCTATCACTACGGCCGGTACACTGCCACTCGTCCGGAAGGGCCGCGGGCCGGCCATTTTTTTCAGATCTGGCTGACTGACAGCGCCGGAAACTGGAATGTCGTGCTCGACTGGCAACAGGCGCTGCCGAAAAATTAAACGGTGGCTCGCCGTCAGCAGACGGGATCGAAATCAACGAGCAGCCTATTGGGGAAAGGGCCGTCGAATTCCACCTTCCCCTCTTCCCCAGGCGCGCGCCGCAGGCCCGGCAGCCGCAGGAGCGCCCGGGCGATGAGCGGAAGCTGAAGCTGGTTGATGTGGCGGCCGAAGCACTGATGCAGGCCGTAGCCGAAATGGAGGTAGTGCCGGGCCGGACGCGCGGGATTGAACTCATCCGGCACGTCGAGTTCGCGCTCGTCAGACATGGCGGACATGAGCGCGGCGATGACGACCGACCCGGCGGGCACTGGAGTCTCGCGCTCGGTGCCGCGCGCCAGCGTCGCGGGCGCGAGCGCGAACCGGGTAAGAAAGGGCGCCTGCGGGTTGAAGCGCAACGCTTCGAAGACAAAGCCTCGCACGTCGTCGAGCGTACCATCGCGGGCGGCAGCGGCCGCGCGGGCAAGGAGCTCGGGACGGTCGAGCAAAAAGTCGAGCGCGTTAACGACGCACTCCGAGGTCGTGTCGATGGTGCCGACAATCAGCCCGGCGATGTTTCGGCGAATGCCTATCACATCGAGCGCGGTCTCGGGTGCGCTCTGCATCCGCACACACCGCGCGAGCACGGTGTCGGGCAACGCCTCGCCCGCTTGGGCGCGGCAGATGAGGCCGGAGATCCATTCATCCAGCCACACGCAGAGCTCGGCGGCGGCGGCCAGGGCGGCGTCGCGCACGGCAGGGTCCCGGTCGCCGGGATTCAGGAAGATGTCGCGGAAGAGACTGCGCAGCCAACGGAGGCGGGTCTCTTCATTCGGCCCGCTCGCACCGAAATACTCCGCGACCAGCTTCCCCGGCACGCGGCGCGACACATCGCCTACGACATCAAGACGGCCTGCCGCGGCCTTTTCCGCGACGAAGGCGTCCGCCCACTCACCGATCGACTGCTCGAGCCGCGGCAAATCTTCGCGGCTGCTGGCCAGGCGCATGATCGAGACTTCGCGCTCGTAGACTGGCCCGTCTTCCATCCCGAGAAAAAAGTCGCCCACCGAACGGTGCATCTTGGGCGCATAGGCGGCGACGCCGAAGTCGCGATCGCGCGACAACACCTCGAGCACGTCGCGATAACGGGTCACGAGCACGAGGCCGGGCAGCGCGAGGATCGGGCGTGCGGGGCGCAGTTCGTCGAAAAGCTCGCGCGGGCGCGCACCGAGCCAGGTGCGAAGCAGAGTAGTTTGCGCCGCGGGAGCGCCTTCGAGGAGGGAGAGTTCTTGGAGAAATGGCATAGATTTATTAGGAAGGTTTGCCCGCGATGAAACGGAGCGCGGTCATGCTGGGGATGAAAAAATAGCCGCCGCCGCGCAGCGTCGTGAAGCGCGGCAAATTGAAGATCCGTTTCGCCAGGCCCGACGCCTGCGGGATGCGGAAACGCGAGCCCTCGCGCGGCTCGCCACTGAAAGGATCGACGTCCTGCGCATCCAGGCCGGCAAACTCGCCGCTGTTCGTCCAATCCTCGTGCACGAGTTCGAATTGATACGCGAGGCTGGCGTTGACCGCCATGAAGGCGATTCCGCGTGGCTTGCCGTCCCCTTCGACATTGCCTTCGTCCAGCCAGTCGCCATAGGGCAGGCCTCGGCGCACGATCCGGTGCGTGCGCACGAGGGTAGCGGTGTCGGCAGGCAGACCATCGCGCGGGTTCATGCGACGGATGTGCGAGCCGAGCGGGCAGACCGCGCCGCGCGGATCGGTGGCGTAGCGAAAGTCGTTGTTGGCGCCCCACTTCTCGGCGAGTGCGGGGTCGTCGCGCTGCGGCGAGAGCGCTAACGGGCATCCGCTGCGCCAGCGCCCGACGAGCTTGGCCGCAAGCAACTCGACGTTTTCCGGCGCGGCGGAGCCATAGAGCCGCGCGGCCTCTCCGCGCAGGAAAGCGCGGAACGCCGGCACATCCTGTTCAATCTTGCGATAGGCCATGAAGCTGCCGTTGCGGCCGAGTGCGTCCGGCAGAGGCGAAGGGCCAGGAAGGCCAGTCTCGTTCGGGTGGCCGATGATGAACTCACCGGTGGCGATCGGCGCCCAGCCATCCGCGTCCACAGGTGTTCCGTCGCCGCGATATTTCGGTGCGCCGCTGTCGGCTATTTGCGGTTGTCCGAAGCCGTCAGCAAAGCCAAAGTGCTCCGTGTGCCGCGCGAGCATCGCCGCATCCTGGCGGTGCGTTACTGTCACCGCCCCGGCGACCTTCGCCAACTCCGCGCGCAGCTTGTCCAACTGTGCCTCAACGTTCGCGGCGGTGTTGCCATACACGGCGAAGAAGACGTGGGTCTGGTCCGGGTTGCCGCCGAATTCCCAACCCGCCGGATCGGGATCATGGAGCCGTTGCCAGCGCGCCGCCATGCCCTGGCGAAATTCCTCTGGGAAGCTGTCGAGCGACGGTTGCGGGACGCGGATCGCGGCGAGGCCGTGCCACGAGAAATAGACATTTAGCGTCGCTTCCGGCTTTTCGTCGGGAGCCCAGGGCGCCGCGGTGGTGATAAGCTGCTGGTCGAGTAAACTTGCCAGTAGCCGGCGCGCTCCCTCCGCCTGGTCGATCCGCACGATCGCGTAACGAGCGTGCGGATGGGCGTAGGGACGCAAGATGTTGCCCTGGATGTCGGGCCACTCATCTTCGAAGCCGGGCATCGAGCGGAGTTTAGCTGAGCTTTTCGATGATCTGGTCCGCGAGCGCCTTCACCTCGAGCGCCTTCTTTACGGCCTTCACCGTGCTCTCGGGATAGGCGGCGTAGAAAAGGTCCGTCACCACCTGATGACAGCGGACATATTGCTTAAACGCCTCGAAATCCTGGCAGCCGCCCGCGGGGTAGCCCTCGCAGTTGCCGAAGATTGCGTCCATTCCCTGGGGTGTCTTGATGGAGAAGTCGCGGAGGTACGCTTCCAACGAGCCGTCGAAGTTACTCGTAAAAAGCAGCCGCGTGTCGTTGTCGATAATGACCCAGCGCGCGAAGTGGATGGTGTCGATCTGCTTGATCGGGCTCTCGGGATTGACCTGTAGACTGCCGAGGACCTGGCGCAGCCGCGCGGCGCCGCCTTCTTTTAGCGGAGCGATGACGGTGAGCTCGGTAACGACGCCGATGGTTTTGCTGATGGTGTCTGGTGGGGGCATTGGAGTTGTTTTGGTTGGGTTGTTTGAGAGTTTGGCTTCAAAGGCAAGTGGAACATGGATTTGTTTAGAATGGAAGGCGATATTTGAATCCAATCTTGGCTCTCCCTGCATCTCATCTGGGAAACCGCGAGTATGCAGACGCTTTTCCAGGATCTTCGCTACGGCGCCCGCCAGCTTCTCAAGCGTCCCGGTTTTACCTTTCTCGCGATCATTTCGATGGCGCTCGGCATCGGCGCGAACACCGCGATCTTTAGCCTCGTCGATACCGTCGCGTTCCGTCCCCTGCCCGTTCGCAACGCTTCCGAGCTCCAGGAACTTTACGGCGTGCTCCATAACGGCGCCGATTACACGCTCCAGTCTTATCTCAACTATAAGGATTACCGCGATCGCAATCAGGTCTTCTCCGGATTGATCGCCTATCGCATCGCCGTCGCCAGCCTGAGCCACAACGGCAACAACGAGCGCGTCTGGGGCACCATGGCCTCCGCCAATTACTTCGATGTCCTCGGCGTGCCGCCCCTTCTCGGTCGCGGCTTTCTCCCGGAGGAAGATCAAACGCCGAAATCCCACCCGGTCGTCGTATTGAGTTACGGTTGCTGGCAGAAACGTTTCGCTTCCGACCCCTCGATCGTAGGCCGCACCGTCCTGGTGAACAACGTGCCGTTCACGGTGATCGGCGTGGCGCGGAAAGGTTTCATCGGCACCGATGTCGCCTATGCGCCCGAATTTTGGACGCCCTTGATGATGGGTCCGGTGATCGAACCGGGCAGCAACTGGCTCGAAAATCGCGCCAGCGACAATAGTTTCGTAATCGGACGCCTCAAGCCGGGCATCACCAAGGCGCAGGCGGAAGCGTCCCTGCGCACGCTGACTTTCGAGATGGGGAAGGAACATCCGACAGAGAATGCCGGCCGCGGCATCGAGCTGATTCCGCCGGGCCTGTTCATTCCCGACATCCGGAACGGGGTCTTTGCCTTCACGGCTGTTCTCGGAGCGGTCGGTTTCCTCGTGCTCCTCCTGGCGTGCGTGAACCTGGCCAATCTGCTCCTCGCGCGCGCCACGGAACGGCGCAAGGAAATCGCAATTCGCCTCGCCGTCGGGGCGAGCCGGCGCCGGCTCATCCGGCAATTGATGACCGAAAGCGTCATGCTGTCGCTCGCTGGTGGTATTTTCGGCGTGCTGGTCGCGGCCGCGATCAATCGGGTCGTGCAGCGGGTCGATTTTCCCATCGACATCGCGCTCGTCTTCGATCTGCGGATTGATTGGCGCGTGCTTTCCTTCACCCTCGGTCTGTCGGTCCTGACCGGAATGCTGTTCAGTCTGATTCCGGCGCTGCAATCATCGAAGCCCGAGCTGGTTCCGGCTTTGAAAGACGAAACCTCGATGGCTGGGTTCCGCCGGTCCCGTTTGCGCAATAGCCTGGTCGTCGCCCAGGTCACGCTCTCGCTTGTGCTGCTCATTAGCGCTGGCCTTATCGTGCGAAGTTTGCAGGAAGCGCAGCGGATGCGGCCCGGATTCAATCCGGAGAACGCCGTCGCGTTTTCGTTTGATGTCGGGTTGCAGGGCTACGACGAAACGAAAGGACGCGCCTTGCAGAAACAGGCGCTGGAGCGGATCCGGTCTCTTCCCGGAATCGAGGCAGCCGCCCTGGTGGACAACATCCCGCTCAGTCTCAATTACAACAGCGCGACCATTTACCTGGAGGGACAACCGCCCACTCCCGCCGCCCAGCTTCCGCTCGCCATTCCCAGCTCGGTCAGCCCCGATTACTTCCGCACCATGGGGATCTCACTTCGCGGCCGTGATTTCACCGACCAGGAAGAAAAGCTGGAACATCGGGTCGCGATTGTGAACGAGACCTTCGCGAAAAAGTTTTTCCCGGGCCAGGCTCCGGTCGGAAAACGGTTCAATTTCAGCGGCGCGGACAAACCGTTCTGGGAAATCATCGGCGTCTGCGGCGACGGCAAATACAACAGCTTGGGCGAAGAACCGAAGGCCGCGCTGTTCCGGCCGCAATTGCGCGACTACAGCACCGCCGTGTCGATGGTCGCGCGGACGAAAGGCGATCCGAAAACGGTTTTGGCGGCAATGCAGCGCGAGATGAGGAATCTCGATCCGACGCTGCCTCTTTACGGCATGAAGACACTCAAGGACCACATGAAGATCCCGCTCTTCCCGGCGAAGATCGCGGCGGGAGCGCTCGGCAGTTTCGGGGTGCTTGCGCTGGTCCTGGCGGCAGTCGGCATTTACGGCGTGATGTCGTATGTCGTAGCGGGCCGGACGCGCGAGATCGGGCTGCGCATGGCACTCGGCGCGCAGACGGGAAATGTGAGCCGTTTGATTCTGCGCCAAGGCATGACGCTGGCGTTGATCGGATCGGCCATCGGGCTGGCGATCGCGTTCGGTGCAACCCGGTTGCTCAAGAGCCTTCTCTACGGGATCGACGCCATGGATCCGGTGACATTTATCGGCGTAACTTTCCTGCTCGCGACCGTGGCGCTGCTCGCTTGCTGGATCCCCGCGCGCCGCGCCAGCCGCGTCGATCCGATGATCGCCCTCAGGGCGGAGTGACGCGGCGATAGACGCTGTCATCCCGAGGCTGGCGTAGCGCGCCGAGGGACCTCACAGTCGCCCTGGAACTCACACCAGTGGGACTGCAACGCTGTCGCCACGTTTCATTTTCGTGGATCGCGAAAGCCCATTTGCGTAAATTTACCCTGCGACTGTGAGGTCCCTCGCCGTCTGCGCGGCTCGGGATGACACGCGTTATTTTGACGCCGGTGAGGGAATCGAAGCAGTATAAAGTTTGATCCAATGGTCGCGCGAGGTTCGCAAGTCCTCCTCCACGCGTCGGAGCGCGTCGTTCGCCGCGAGGACCGACTGATGGCTAAGAATATCATCCGGTTTACATGGCGCGAGAAGATGGCCGATGGGCGCAGGAGCATTTGGGCGCCCGGTGTCCACCTCAATTCCTTTTTCACGGCACAGGCGCTCATACAAAGAAACCTCGTGATGCCGGAGTATCGCCGTCATGCGCAACTCGTAATGTTCCCTTCTGGCCAGCTGCGCCTCCTCGCCCAGGACCGGTTCGCGCTCCCAAAGGTGTTGCGCGTCTTTCCAGCCGGCTGGCTTACGCGCCGCAATCACAAAGCTGGCGGCCAGAGATCGATTCGAATACTCGGAAAATTCCCGCAGTAGCCGATCTCGAAAGGGAGCGTTGTTTCGTAAGGACTCGAGCAGTTCACGCAACGGCAAACGCTCTATTTCCAGACGCTTATCTTTCGACAATGTCGCGAGAAATCTTTCGTTTAGATCGAGCAACGTTTGCACCGGTGTCGCGGACCCTGGCACATGTGAATCTTCCAGGATAAAATCATCGACCAGGAACGATTCCGCGGCGAGTGGTGTGAGGTTGAAATAATGCGCCGGGAAGCCGTGATACGATTGCAAGAAAGCGGTATCAATCAGGTAGCGCCCGCCGGGAGCAGTCACGCGCTTCACCTCTTTGATCGCCCGAAGCGGATCGCGCAGATGTTCGAAGACCGCGCCTGAATCCACGAGGTCGAAAGCGTCATCCACAAACGGCAACTCCTCGGCTTCCCCCACGATGTCGACGTTTTCGCAGGGCAAAACATCGAAGGAAACAACGCGGGCATCGGTGCAGGGGACATTGCCAGAGCCGAGATGCAAACATCTTTGCGGCGAAGCGCAGCAGCGTTCTTCGACGACATAACGTTTCTGATTTTGCGAGATGTGGGCGGCCGCCGGCGGACTTAAATGATGCGGCTGGAGCGACCTGACGAGAATCGGTTTTCCATTGACGATCGGGTATTCCTCGCCCGCCTCCGAGATCAATTTGCCGCGCGCTAAACGAAGACCTCCATGAGTCCGCGGGCATCTCAAAATGGGCAGTAGTGCCCTTATCCGTTCGAATGGCGTGATCGACTGTGACGGCTCCATTTCCGGGCATTAATGCCGCATTACCTGGCCGAGCTCTCGCGCCCGTTCTCGCAATAGTTCGCCAGCGCGGCCGATTGAATCCTGCGGCGTGATCGACTCTCTCGCCAGAACGAAAAGGCCATCGAATAGATTGCGCACTGCCGGCGATTCGCTGCTCGCGCCGACGATCGCGAAGACGCGCTTGCCCGATTCGCGCGCGAGCCGCGCCACGCCGGCGGGCGTCTTCCCTTCGAGGGTTTGCCCGTCGAGGCTGCCCTCGCCTGTAACAACAACATCCGCGCGCTGGATTGCTGTTTCGAGGTCGATCATCTCGGCGACGAGATCAAACCCCGGCCTGATGGTCGCACCGCAAAAGCTCATCAAACCAAACCCCAATCCACCGGCCGCCCCAGCGCCGTCCGCTTCCCGAAAATCGCAGTTCAGGTCTCGCGCGACGATATCGGCCAGTCGCGTCAGCGCGGCTTCGAGCAAGTCCAGTTGATCTGGCGCCACGCCCTTCTGAGGGCCAAATGTTCGCGTCGCGCCACGTGCTCCGAGCAAAGGATTCTTCACGTCAACGGCCGCAATCAAACCCGGAAGGAAAAGATCGCTCGGACCCAAAATCCCCTCGAGATCAAGCAAATCGGAGACTGGCCCGTTTAGTTCGACACCGTCCCCGCCCAGGAAACGAAAGCCTAAAGCGCGGGCCAGACCAAAGCCGCCATCGTTCGTGGCGCTCCCGCCGAGACCGAGCGTGATCTCACGAGCGCCGCGCTTTGCCGCATGGAGCAGCATTTCTCCAACGCCATGGGTATTTGCCCGAAATGGATCGCGCTCGGGCGGAGCAATTCGCCACATGCCCGCGGCTTCGCTCATCTCCATCACCGCCATGATCCGGCTGGGGAGCCAAACGTATCGGGCCGTGACGGCGCGGCCCAGCGCATCGTGCGAATTACACTCTACCCACTCGCCCGCGCAGGCCTGGCGGACCACCTCGGCTGTTCCCTCCCCGCCATCCGCCATTGGAACAATCTCGATCGTCGCGTTCGGCAGGACTTCGCGCAGTCCCGCCGCGATGTTGTCCGCGACTTCCCGCGCACTAAGCGAGCCTTTGAATTTGTCGGGGGCGATGAGGATGTGCATGACTTGTCATCCCGAGCCGCGCAGACGGCGAGGGACCCCACAACAGGTCGGAGATCACACAAGCAACGGCAAGCACGTTCGAAGATCAGCGCTACGCGCTACGCGAAAACGGTGTCTAGGAAGCGCCATCTACGACTGCGAGGTCCCTCGCCGTCTGCGCGGCTCGGGATGACAAGCAACAAACGCGCGCCCCCTTGTTTACGCTCTTAGCTTTCCCTCCAAGATCTCTCCGGCCAGCGCGGGATTCGCCTTTCCCTGCGAAAGCTTCATCACCTGGCCCTTTAGAAAATTCAGGGACGCCGGATTGCCCGCTTTGAAATCCCCGACCGGCTTCGGATTGGCTGCGATCACCTGATCGCAGAGCGCTTCGATGGCTGTCGCATCGCTCAATTGCTCGATCCCTTTTTCCTTTACGATCGCACCGGCCGTCTTGCCGCTGGCAAACATCTCCGCAAACACATCTTTCGCCTGTTTGCCGCTGATCGTTCCCACCTCGACCAGATTCAGGAGTTCCTCGAGCGCTCCCGGTGGCACCGGGCATTCCGCGATTGAGCGCCCGTCGTTCGCGAGCGCGTTTTGCAAATCGTTCAGGACCCAATTCGCGACGCTCTTCGGTTTGCGCGCTCCTTTCACAGCCGTCTCGAAATAATCCGCGAGCGCCAGATCGTTCGCCAGGACTCCCGCGTCGTAGGCGCTCACACCGTATTGCTCCACAAAGCGCGCCCGCTTTGCTCGCGGGAGTTCCGGCAATCGCGACCTTGCCTCACTCACCAACGCCTCCGTCCGCACCGAAACCAAATCGGGATCGGAAAAGTAACGATAATCGTGCGCGAACTCCTTCGTCCGCATGAGAAACGTCTCGCCGGCGGCGTCGTCCCATCCGCGCGTTTCCTGTTCCAGCGGTTCGCCGTTTTCGAGCGCCTCTGTTTGCCGCCGAACTTCGTAGGCCAGAGCGCGCCGCACCCCGCTGATCGAGTTCATGTTCTTAATTTCGATTTTTGCACCAAGGTCCCGTTGCCCCTCGGGTCGCACCGAAACATTGCAATCGCAACGAAGCTGCCCTTTTTCCATATCGGCGTCGCTGACCCCGCCATAAATCAAGATCTGCTTGAGCGCCGTCAGGAAAGCGAACGCCTCCTCCGGCGAATTGATTTCCGGCTCGGTCACAATCTCCATGAGCGGCGTGCCGGCGCGGTTGAAATCGATCCCGGTGCTGCTCTCGAGATGAAAACTCCTCGCCACGTCTTCTTCGAGATGAATTCGAACGAGCGGCACCTCGCTGTCCGAGACGGCGATGCTCTTCTGGGCGTCCTTTGGATAAGCGAGATCGTGCAACGGCACCGCTCCCCTTTCGCACAACGGCAAATCGTACTGCGTGATCTGATAGTTCTTTGGCATGTCGGGGTAGAAGTAGTTTTTGCGGTCGAACTTTGAGACCGGGACGATATCGCAACCCAGCATCAGCCCGGTTAAAACGGTGAGCCTGAGG
Organism: Chthoniobacterales bacterium; assembly: GCA_035556975.1. Classification (GTDB taxonomy): domain Bacteria; phylum Verrucomicrobiota; class Verrucomicrobiia; order Chthoniobacterales; family UBA10450; genus AV80. The sequence continues at coordinate 48,199 of DATMEN010000029.1, read as the reverse complement.
GCCTCATGATTCATGACCGGCAACGCCCCGGGCAACCCGAGGCAAGTCGGGCACGTCTTGGAGTTCGGCGCCGCGCCAAATTCAACCGGGCAAGCGCAGAACATTTTCGAGCGCGTCTTGAGCTGAACGTGAACTTCCAGGCCGATGGAGGTGAGGAGCATTTCGGATTGCGGATACCGGATACCGGAAAGCTATTTTGAACGACGTGCCGTGCGGATTGACGCCACCACGATGGACAAGATTTGATTCCCTTCGTCTCTCAGGGCAGCGAGGAGTTTTGCTTTTACAAGCTTAGACTCGATTAGCATCTCCATCCAATAGAGAGCCTCATCGCATTCTTCCTCGACGATTCCCAGCTTCGCGACGAAATCGGCGCGAGATCGACCACGGATCGCGGCCCGATAGTTTGCCCCTACGGATGTGCCGGCGCGCAGAAGCTGCCTGCCGAGAACTTGAGCGACATCGTTCTTCGAGAGCGACTGCACTACGTGAATAACGCGCAAACCAAACGGCATCGTCCTTCGCCGGAATTCTTCTTTTGTCATCCATCCGGTTTCCGGTATCCGAATTCCGAAATCAATCCTTCTTCGCCGCGTATTCCAGCGCCTTTTTTAGATCGAACCGTTTCACCCGGTCCGCCAGATCGGGATCGTTCGCGGCTTCGATGACTTTGGGATGGCTCAGCAACTCGAACAGCCGGCCCTCGCGAATGATCGCGGCAAGCTCAGGGTCGTCGCGCAAGGCCACTATCCTGGGGTGTTCGCTGAGCTCGGCGGCGGCGGGGTGACTCAAGAAACGCTCGGCCGTCTCCGGGTTCGCCAGCACCACGCTGGCGTCGGTCAACGTTTGATAGACACCGTCAGGCATCGCGTCCGCTTTCTTGATAAAGCCACCCGCGGCGCCGAGCTCGACCGAGTTTTTCAGGCGCGCGAGCAGTGGCGCCAATGAGTTCGAATCCAGGGTTGGCCGCGGGGTCGGGCCATGACCTGGCAAATAGCGCCGAGTGTTATCCGCGTTCGTTACGGACTTCGCCTGGACCTGCGCTTCAGCAATGGACCCGATCGATCGGATGCCGATCAAGAGGAGCCAGATAAAGAACGCTCCAAACAACAAACCGACAAACGCTCCGCTTAGACCGTAGACCAGCCGCACCGCGCCGGAGCTTTGTTGCGCGGTCCGCTTAAAGAGAACCGAGCCGAGCCCGGCAATGACGGCATAGACCAGGATCGCGAGGATCGCACCAGCCAGGGCGGAAAGGACGATGTCCGGCACGGTCACCATGGGCCGGAGAAGCGGCACGAGTTGGTCCCCGGCAAAAAAAGCGGTGGCATAAGCGGCGATGATGGCGGCGACGCGCACAAGCTGACGCAAGATCCCCAAACGCCATCCGCGAATGATTTCCAGGAGAATCAGAATGACCGCGAAGGAAATGAAAACCGTCTGCCAGAGGGGCGAGCCGGAGATTTCGGTTGGCGGATTTTGGATCATGCGATTTCGGATTTCGGATACCGGATTGCGGAAAGAGAGATCGACAGAGCGAGCGGGAACGAACTTTGGCGGCGTTTTATCTATCCGGTATCCGGTTTCCGAAATCCGAAATCGCGTTCTGCCGCAAGGCGTGATCGCAGAGCACCAACGCGGCCATCGCTTCGACGATCGGCACGGCACGCGGCAGGACACAGGGGTCGTGGCGGCCGCGAGCGGCCAGGGTCGTTTCCTCGCCCGACCGTGTCACCGTTTTTTGGTCGCGCGCAATCGTCGAGGTCGGCTTGAAGGCAACGCGGAAAAAGATTTCTTCGCCGTTAGAGATACCGCCCTGCACGCCGCCGGAATTGTTCGTCGCGGTTCGGACCTTCTCATCCCGCAGTTCGAACGGATCGTTATGCTCCGAGCCTTTCATTCGGGTCGCGGCAAAGCCGGAGCCGATCTCGAAACCCTTCGAGGCCGGCAGGCTCAGCATTGCCTTCGCGAGATCGGCTTCCAGTTTGTCGAAAACCGGCTCGCCCAGGCCGGCCGGGACGCCGCGGATCACACACTCGATCACGCCGCCCACCGAATCGCCTTCAGCGCGCACGGATTGAATCAACGCCGTCATCAGCTCGGCGGCGGCCTCATCCGGACAGCGAACGGCGTTGCGCTCGACCGCGTCAGCCCGAACGGAGGTTCGATCGGTTTGGGCCGTGACTTCGTGAATTTGCACGACGTAGGCGACGATCTCGAAGCGCTCCGCCGAGAGTTTGCCCAGGAGTTTTTTCGCCACGGCGCCGGCCGCGACGCGCCCAACGGTTTCGCGCGCGGAGGCGCGGCCACCACCCTGCCAGTTTCGGATGCCGTACTTCGCTTCGTAGGTGAAGTCGGCGTGCGACGGCCGGAAGACCTCTTGCGTCTCCGAGTACGCTTCCGGCCTGGCATCTTTGTTCTTCACCAGGATCGAGATGGGGGTGCCGAGCGTGCGGCCCTCGAAGACGCCGGATAGGATCCGGCAGCGATCGGGTTCACCGCGTTGCGTCACAATCTCGCTCTGGCCGGGGCGCCGGCGATCGAGCTCGCGTTGGATGTCCTCTTCGCTCAATTCGAGATGCGGAGGGCAACCGTCAATAACCACGCCCACGGCGCCGCCGTGGGATTCACCCCAGGTCGTGATGCGAAAGAGTTGTCCGAAGCTGCTGCCCATTGCGGCAACTTTTACGCCGTGCGCACCCAAATAACAACGCGGCGCGCTAATCCGGGGAGCGCACGCGCCTCGCGTGCTGGCGATGGCGCCTCGCCATCGCGAACTTCCCGTGCAGGACAAGACTGTTTCGGCGAGGCGCCGAAACCAACACGCGAGGGCGCGTGCGCTCCCCAGCAATCAAATCGCCGCGAACCCTGCGCGCAAATCGTCGATCAAATCGCCGACATCTTCCACACCGACTGAGAGCCGCACCAGCGAATCGGTGATTCCCAGCGACGCGCGCGTTTCCGGCGGAATCGATCCATGCGTCATGAGCGCGGGATGATTGACCAGGCTCTCCACCCCGCCAAGGCTCTCGGCGAGCGAGAAGAGATGCGTGTTTTCGAGAAATCGCCGTGTCCCCGCGAGATCCGTCTTCAGCACGATCGTGACCATGCCGCCAAATCCTCGCATCTGTTTTTTCGCGAGGATGTGCTGAGGGTGCTTTTCGAGCCCAGGATAACTCACGGACTCGACTTTCGGTTCGGTGACCAGCCAGCGCGCGATTTCCTCCGCGTTCTCGCAATGCCGCTCCATCCGCAAAGCGAGCGTCTTCAATCCACGCAACGCCAGAAAACTATCGAACGGGCCCGCGATCGCGCCGACCGCGTTTTGCAGAAACGCAATCTGATCGCCGAGCTCCTTGTTCTCGCCCACGACGATCACGCCTCCGACCATATCGGAGTGGCCATTAAGATATTTTGTCGCGGAATGAATCACCATATCGAACCCGAACTCAATCGGCCGCTGGATCCAGGGGCTGGCAAAGGTGTTATCGGAGACCGAGATCGCGTTGTGCGCGCGGGCGATTCCCGCAACTGCTTCCAAGTCGATCAATTTCAGGAGGGGATTGCTCGGCGTCTCCACCCAGACCATGCGCGTATTCGGCCGCATCGCCTCCTCGACGCTTTTCGGATCCGTCATGTCGATAAAAGTGAAATCCAGATTCGCGGAACGGCGCCGCACCCGCTCAAAAAGACGGAAGGTTCCGCCGTAGAGATCGTCGCTCACCAGCACGTGCGAACCGCTGTCGAGCCCATCGAGGGCCGTGGCCATGGCCGCGAGGCCGGAGGCAAACGCCCAGCCGCGCGTTCCGCTTTCCAGGTTGGCAATGCACCGTTCGTAGGCGCTGCGGGTTGGATTGATCGAGCGCGAGTAATCGTAGCCCTTGTGCCTTCCCGGGCTTTGCTGGACGTAAGTCGATGTCTGATAAATCGGCGTCATGATCGCGCCGGTCGAGGGATCAGGCGATTGCCCGGCGTGAATGACGCGCGTGGCGATGTCGTGTTGTTTTTTCATGGAAATGTTTTCGGGGATTCTATGTTCCCGGCATTTTGCGCCGCAGATACGAAAGCAGATCGCTCCGCGTGATCAGCCCGAGAAACTTGCTTCCTTCCATGACCATGGCCACGCGGCCGCGATCGAAGACGCCGAGCAGGTCCGAAATCTTCGCGGCGGGCGAGAGCGTTTCGAGCCGGTCGGTCATGGCGGTTTTCACGGCGTTATTAAAGTGACTCTGATCGTGGTGCACTTTCACGAGCACGTCGGATTCATCCAGGATGCCGATCGCGCGTCCGTTTCCGTCCACGACCGGCACCTGCGAAATGCCGGCGTCGCGCATGCGTTTCACGGCCGTAAGCAGGGTATCGTCCGGCCCGACCGAAATGACTTCGCCGGCTTCATAGCGATGTGAAATCAAGTCGCTCAAATCGCCGTGCGACGGGCGTTGACCGAACCCCTGATCGGCCATCCAGAAGTCATTGTACATTTTCGAGAGGTATTTGTTTCCCGTGTCGCAGACGAAAGTGACGACCCGCTTCTTTTCCGTCTGCTGACGGCAGTAACGCAGCGCCCCCGCGAGAAGCGTGCCGGTGGAGGAGCCGGCCAAAATTCCTTCCGTGCGCAAGAGTTCCCGCGCCACCTCGAAGCTTTCCGCATCGTCAATCTCGAAAGCGTCGGTGACGTGCGACATGTCCGCGATATCCGGAATGAAATCCTCGCCGATGCCTTCGACGGCCCAGCTCCCAGCCTCACCTAGCTGGCCCGTCTTCACCCACTCGTAGAGGATCGAGCCTTTTGGATCGGCCAGGATCATTTCCAAGTTGGGCTGCACTCGTTCGAAGAAACGGCCCAGGCCGGTCAGCGTCCCGCCAGAGCCAACACCTACCACGACGGCGTCGAGGTGATGGCCCATTTGCTCCCAAATCTCGGGCCCGGTTCCGCGCTCGTGCGCGAGCGGATTGGCCGGATTGCCGAATTGATTGACGTAGAATCCGCCCGGGATTTCCTCCGCCAGACGCGCGGCAACATCCTGGTAATATTCGGGGTGCCCGCGGGTAACGTCCGAACGCGTCAGCCGCACCTCCGCTCCGAGCGCGCGCACATGGGCGATTTTTTCCAGAGACATCTTGTCGGGAATAACGAGAATGCAGCGGTAGCCTTTGGCGCCGGCGATCAGCGCCAGGCCGAGGCCCGTATTCCCGGCGGTCGCCTCGATAATGGTGCCGCCCGGCTCCAGTTTTCCATCGCGTTCCGCCGCCTCGACCATCGCGAGAGCGACACGGTCCTTGATGGAGCCGGTCGGATTCTGGTTCTCGAGCTTAACAAAAAGCTGGCACGGGCCGGTATCCATCCGCGTGATTTCCACCAGCGGCGTGTCCCCGATGAGCGAAAGAATCGCGGGCGCTTTGCTGCCCGTCACAGGAGGCACAGTGGAAAGTTCAATCATAGCGCTTCCTTAGTGTCACCAGTCTGAGTTGCTATCCACGAGAAATTGTTGCAGCACGTCGAAGCGCACCTCGCCGTAGTTCAGGGCATAGCGCAGATCCCCGCCCTTAAAGACCCAAGTGCTCGGAATCCAGCTGAGCGGCAAATCCAGGAAACGCTTGATGCGATCCGTGCCGCGCGGCCCGGGATCGGCGAGAATCGCCACATTGGGTTGGCTGGCGATCTCGAACTTCGCCAGCATCGCCCGGCCATCCTCACCGCCATTCCAGACCGAGACAAAAAAGAATTTAACCTGGGGATTCTCCTTGATGGCTTTCAGCCAGCCGCCGCTCTTCAATTCCGACTGGCAGTTCGAACACCACGGAGCCCAAAGATGGACCACACTCAAGCTGGGCGTTTTAATTGCTTCGGCGACTTGCACTTCCGCAGGTGATGCCGCGAAAAGCGGCGTGGCACCCACCACCAACAGCACTGAAATCAGAATCCTTTTCATTAGAGAGATCACGGCCAAACGAAGGGACGTTTTCGCCAACAACCTCAATATGCGGAGAAATCCCCTGCGCTCAAGAATAGGCAGGGCGGTCCTTAGACTTCACTTCGTAATCGTGCTCGTGATCGATCCCCGGCGACCTCCCATTCGATTACGAGCACGAGCACGATCACGAGTTTGGTTGGGGCCTCAGTCCGCCGGTTGACCTCCCCCTGGAACGTGGCTAATGTGCCTCCCCTTTTCTGCGGGGCAGCCTGGCGATGATCGCTCGCGCTAAAGACAGAAAACCGGCCACGCGCCGCCAGGAGAAAACTTACCGCCATGTTGCAAATGCAGGATTTACTTGCGAGCTCGTACCGCGAGTTCAAAGAAGGTAGCATCGTCAAGGGACGCATTCTGGAGATCCGTCCCCGGGAAGTCCTGGTCGACATCGGTTATAAATCCGAGGGCGTGATTCCGTCGGCCGAATTCGAAGACGTCGAATCCATGGAAGTGGGCGACGAAGTGGAAGTCCTCCTCGAGCGGCTCGAAAACGACGAGGGCATGGTGGTGCTTTCCAAGGAGAAAGCGGCTTATCGCCAGAATTGGAACAAGATCGCGGCCGTGTTTGCCGGCGATGGCCTGATCAAAGGCAAGGTGAAGTCCGTCGTCAAAGGCGGCTTGATGGTGAACATCGGCGTGGAAGCGTTTTTGCCAGCGTCCCAGATCGACATCATCCCCCCGAAAGATTTGCAGCAGTTTGTCGGCAACACCTACGATTTCAAAATCGTCAAGATCAACGACGATCGGAAGAACGTCGTCCTGAGCCGGCGCGAATTGATCGAGCAGGAGCGGAGCGAGAAGCGCCAGAAATTCCTCGAAGGCGTCAAGGTGGGCGATATCGTTCAGGGCAGCGTCAAAAACCTCACCGATTTCGGAGCGTTCATCGATCTCGATGGGATGGATGGCTTGCTCCACATCACGGATATGACCTGGGGCCGCCTGGGCCATCCGAGCGAGCTGCTGAAAGTCGGCCAGCCGCTTGAGGTGATCGTGCTCGATATCAATAAGGAGAAGGAGCGCGTCTCGCTCGGCTTGAAGCAGACCCAGAAAAATCCGTGGGACCAGATCGAAGAGCGCTTCCCGGCCGGCCAGCACGTCAAGGGCAAGATCACGAACCTGGTGCCGTACGGCGCGTTCGTGGAGCTCGAGGAAGGCGTCGAGGGTCTCATTCACGTTTCCGAATTGTCCTGGACCAAACGGATCATGCGCCCATCGGACGTGCTGACCGCGGGCCAGGAAGTGGAAGCGGTGGTCCTCGGAGTGAACAAAGAGGAGCAGAAGATTTCGTTAGGCCTGCGCCAGCTCGAACCGAATCCGTGGGACGAGATCGAGAAGAAATTTACCATCGGCAGCCACGTCAAAGGCGCGATCCGCAACATGACCGCCTATGGCGCGTTCGTGGAGCTGGAGGACGGCATCGACGGAATGATCCACGTGTCCGACTTGAGCTGGACCCGCAAGATCAATCATCCGAGCGAAGTCTTTAAGAAGAATGACGAAGTCGAAGCGGTCGTGATCGACATCGACAAAGTGAACCAGCGGATCAGCCTCGGCATCAAACAGCTGAGCGAAGATCCCTGGAAGGAAATCGATTCGAAGTACAAGATCGGCGACCTTGTCACCGGCAAAGTCACGAAGCTCGCGAGCTTCGGTGCGTTCGTGCAATTACAGGATGACATCGATGGCCTCGTGCATATTTCGCAGTTGAGCGAAGACCACGTCGCGAAAGTGAAGGACGTGCTGAAAGTCGGTCAGGAAGTCGAAGCGCGCGTCATCAAGGTGGACAAAGTCGAGCGGCGGATCGGTCTCTCGATCAAGGCGGCGAATTATTCCGAAGAGGAATTGCGCCGCGAATCCGAAGCGTTCGACAACCTGCGTCCCGGCGAAGACATGGTCGGGCTCGAGAAGGCGTTCGAAGCCGCCGCGGAAGATTACCGGCCCGGCGAAGGCAAGAAGAAGTAGGCGGTTTCAGCGCCATGACGGCACAGCTGCGCTGTCATCCCGAGCCGCGCAGACGGCGAGGGACCTCGCAGTCGGTCTGGGTTCACACGAACGGCCGGCAACGATATTCGCCACGCCGATCTTCGTTGTTCGCGAAAGCGAAATCGTGTGCTCGATATGCGACTGCGAGGTCCCTCGCCGTCTGCGCGGCTCGGGATGACATGTCACGCGTTGACTCATCCAGCTGGTTGTCCCACACTCGCCGCTCAATGCAGGCGAAAATCATTCTGCTCCCTCTGCTTCTATTACCGGGCCTGTCTCTCTCCAAAGAGGCGCCATTCACGATCAACGATCTGGCCTGGCTGAAGGGCTGCTGGACGTCGGAACGCAACGGTCGAGCGATTTCGGAACACTGGATGAAACCGGCGGGCGGAACCATGTTCGGGATCAGCCGAACCGTCGCCGATGGCAAAACGGTCGAGTTCGAGTTCATGCAGATCCGCGAGGAAGCTGGCGGCGGGATTTTTTTCATCGCGAAGCCTTCCGGACAGCCGGAAGCAACGTTCAAGATGATCAAGGGCGGCGCCCGCGAGGTAATTTTTGAAGACCCTCGGCATGATTTCCCACAACGGGTCATCTATCGCCTGCAAGATGACGGCTCGCTCCTTGGCCGGATCGAAGGCGTGAGCAAAGGCAAAGAGAAAGCGGTCGATTTTCCGATGAGTCGAGAGCGGTGCGATGAGTGACTTTTCTGGAGCGGGGCACTTCAACAAGGAGCGGCGGCGGTTTGTAACCGCCGTTTTTTAGGCGGGCGGTTTCAAACCGCCCCTCCTTGATTTGCAGCCCCGCTATCCGGCGAGCTCGTAGAGGTACTGCGCGAACGAAAGCACCGCGCCATCCATCCCCTGCACCTTCGGGTTGGTGGACTCGATGACGTAATATTCATCGGGCGCGTGCGCGCCGCTGCCATGGCCGAGGCCGAAGTGCCCGGCGGGCAATTTCAACGGTTCATTGGTGAAGACATAGCCGGGCCACGAACCTGCATTCCGCGGCCACAAAACCGGATCGATTCCCGACCGCTTATACACCGCGACTTGCGCCTGGATCAAAGCCGCGTCCGCTGGAGTGCTGTTGGGGTCGTAACCGCCGGTAATATTCACTTCGATATCGCCGAAGCCGCGTTTGGCCAGGTGCGCTTTCAAGGCCGCGCCCGCCTCCACGGCCGTCATGTTCGGAACCAGACGCAGATCGAGTTTCGCGACCGCCTTGTGGGGCAGAATCGTCATTCCTCCAGGGCCGGTGTAACCACCGACCAGACCTTCGATGTTTACCGTGGGGCGTGACACCAACCGTTCCAGCGACTCCACCCAATCGACGTCCTGGATCCAGCGCTCGACGCCCATCGCCTTCTTGAGCCTGGCTTCGTCCATGCGCTTCGCGGCTTCGGCGATCATTTTCTTGTGCTCGGCGCTAATGGGCAGCGCCTTGTCCGCGAACCCCTCGATGGCCGGGTCGTTCCCATCCGCGGAAACGAGCGTCGTGAGCGCCTGAACCAGGTGCCAGGCCGGACTATCGAGTCTGGCTTTGTTGGAAGAGTGAACGTCCTTGCGCGGGCCCCGGCCCCATTTCTCACCCGTCGAAATCAATTCGCATTCGATCACCCCTTTCGCGCCCAGACTCACGGTGACGACACCATCGAGCCCCTGCGCGGCCGAGGGCATGAAAATCCCGGAACATTTTGAAAGCGCCGATTGCACCTCAGGCTTGCGCACGATCTGCGGGAAGTTGGGAGATCCAATTTCTTCTTCTCCTTCGGCGACGAGGACGAGGTTCACCGGAATCTTGCGCCCCGCTCCGCGAATGGCATGCAACGCGGCGAGCGTGGAGGCCTGCGGTCCTTTTTGGTTTACCGCGCCCCGCCCCATCAGCACCTTGCCCAGGTCGGGCCTATCAATGACCTTCGCTTCCCAGGGCGGCGACGCCCATTCCGCCGGGTCCGCCTGCTTCACGTCGTACATGAAATAGAGACCCACGGTCTTCTTCGCGCCGGCATCCAGCGTCGCGAAAACCGCCGGCTTGCCATCGCTCTCGACCCGGGTCGCTTGTTGAAACCCGGCGTCCCGCGCGAGCTGGATCATGAATTCCGCGCCTTCCGGGTAGCCGCGATTCTCCGCCGCGATGGAGATTTGCTTGATCCAATCCTGGAGACCCTTGAGCGTTTCTCCGTGCCGCTTGGCGATTTCCTTCCGGATCGGATCGATATCATCCGCGGCCCAAGCGCGCTGATTCAGGGTAAGAGTGGCGGCGCCGGCAAGCGCAGCGCCTTTGATGAAAGTCCGGCGATCGAGATTACTCATAGGGATGATTGCGTTGTTCGAATTCATCGAGCTTAGAGCCAGCTCCGGCGTGACAACAAGAGATTTGGTGGATCGTGCGCTCCGCGCACGATGCTTGAGAAGTGGCGCCGAAGGCGCGTGATATTGCCATCGCGCGACGGAGCGCGCGATCCACCTAAAACTCCGCGCTGCCGGGCGTCCGCGCGAAGGGAATCACGTCCCGGATGTTCGACACACCGGTAACGAACATCAGCATGCGCTCGAAGCCGAGGCCGAAGCCAGCGTGCGGCACCGTCCCGTAGCGCCGCAGGTCCAGGTACCATTTGTAATCGGCCGGATCCATTTTGTGGCGGCGAATATTCTCCTCAAGAATTTCCAGGCGTTCCTCGCGCTGGCTGCCCCCAACGATCTCGCCGATGCCGGGAACCAGAACATCCATCGCCGTCACCGTCTTCCCATCGTCATTCAACCGCATGTAGAACGGCTTGATCTCCTTCGGATAATCAAAAACCGTCACGGGACATTTGAAGTGTTTCTCCGTCAGCCAGCGTTCGTGCTCCGATTGCAGATTGGCGCCGTAGGCGACGGGAAATTCGAATTTCTCTTCGCTCTTCTGCAGCAGATCGACCGCCTCGGTGTAACTAATGCGTTGAAACGGCCGCTCCAGGACGAAATCAAGGCGCGCGAGCAATTCCTTGTCGATAAACTTCGCGAACAACTCGAGGTCCTCCGCGCAGTGCGAGCGGATGTCGCGAATAAGATATTTCACGATCTCTTCCGCGACATCCATGTTGCCGCGCAGATCGCAAAACGCCATCTCGGGCTCGATCATCCAGAATTCGTTCGCGTGCCGCGAAGTGTTGGAGTTCTCCGCCCGGAAGGTCGGGCCGAAAGTGTAAACCTTGGAAAGCGCGCAAGCGAAGGCCTCGGCTTCCAGTTGCCCGCTGACCGTGAGGTAGGTCGAGCGTGCGAAAAAATCGCGGGAGTAATCCACTTCGCCGTCAGCGCGACGGGGTGGATTCTTCGGGTCGATCGCCGTGACGCGAAACAATTCGCCGGCGCCTTCGCAGTCGCTCCCGGTGATGATCGGCGTGTGGACATAAACGAACCCGCGCTCCTGAAAGAATTGATGAATGGCGAAAGCGAGCCTGCTCCGCACGCGAAAGACCGCGCCGAAAAGATTGGAGCGCGGGCGCAGATGCGCGATTTCGCGCAGGAACTCCGGTGTGTGCCCCTTTTTTTGGAGCGGATACGTCTCGTCGGAGGCGCCGACAATTTCTATTTCATCGGCCACCACTTCCCAGCTCTGTCCTTTGCCCTGCGACGCGACCAGCGCGCCCCGGACCGCAATGGAAGCCCCCGTGATCAGGCGCTGAACCTCCGCGTAGTTCGGCAAGGTGTTCTTCGCGATGATCTGGAGATTGCGCAGGCACGAGCCGTCGTTCAGCTCGAGAAACGAAAAGTCTTTCGAATCGCGCCGCGTCCGGACCCAGCCTTGCACTCGAATGCTTTCCCGCGCCGAGTCGCTGGCGAGCGCGTCTTTGATTCGTGTGGCCGCAGTCATCCGGCCAATTTGCCGGTCGATTGCGATTCGACAAGTTCTTCTGTCTGCTGCCGTTGTTGCGCCCGGTAGAGCGGTTCGTTGGGCTCTCTGTTGCCTTTTCGTCTCGACACTCTCCGGCGAATTCGTCACCTTGGGAACCTCCCGCAAATGGAGCCTGTTCAATGAAACTCATTCAAAAAATCCTCGCCTGTTGCATCGCGGCTGGAACCCTGGTCAGTCCCGCCTTCGCAGCCGATTCGAAGAAGGAAGCGCGCGTCACCCAGATTATTCGCGACGTAAAACTCCTCCCGTCCGACGCAGCGGCGCGGGCCGCGGTCGTGAACGACAAAGTGAGCGAGGACACCGGGGTGCGCACCGGAGGGGAATCGCGCTCGGAATTGACCTTCGCCGACCTGACCATCACGCGCCTCGGCTCGAACACGATCTTCAGTTTCAATCGGGCTGGGCGCAACGTCCAACTCGACAGCGGCTCGATTCTCCTCCGCGTGCCGAAGGACTCCGGCGGCGGCGCCATCAGGACCAGCGCCGTGACCGTGGCGGTGACCGGCACGACGGTGATTTTCGAAGGCAACCGCGCCGGAAAGAGCAAATTGATCGTCCTGGAAGGAGGCGCGCGCGCTTCCCTGGTGAAGCATTCCGGCCAGTCCCGGAATGTGCGGGCCGGCCAAATGCTCGATGTCCCGGCCGGCGCCACGACGCTTCCGATGCCGACGAACGTCGATCTGAATCAGATCATGAAAACGCACCCGCTGATCACGGATTTCAGGCCGCTGCCGAGCCGTGATCTCATCGCGGCCGCGAGCCAGCAGCAACCGCCGCCCGATCCCGGCCCACGCGGACCGTCCATCTGGCCGATAATCCCCTCGATCAATTTCGGCGGAGGATTTACAACTGGACCTCGTCGCCCTCCCAGGAATCCGCCAGGTCATAACGATCCCGCGCCGCCGACCGGTCCGCAGGGGGATAGGCCCGAAGGGCCAAGGGATCCGAAGGGGCCAAAAGGCCCAACGACTGGACGGGGGCCCGTGGTTGGTCCGGTTAAAACCACGCCCACCACCCCACCTCCCATTTACCGGCAAACGCCAGGTCAGACGAGAGTGCCCAAACCCACAGCTACACCGAATAGGCGCGTGCCAAAGCCCAAGCAGCCTAGCGGCCCGCGGTAACCACTCTCGCCGGTCAACGTCCTCGGCTTCCAAATATCCAGTTTGTGTCCTCCGAACGCTCATCGCTGATTCTTTCAGCCCTATTGATTTCCCTCGGATTGGCCGCTGCCGGGTTCTTCATTGGCCAGGGAATATCCGGACGAAACAGCGGGCAACGCACCATTTCGGTAAAGGGACTTTCCGAAAGGGAAGTGCCCGCGAGCGTCGCCACGTGGACGGTCGATTACAGCGCCACCGGAAATGACCTGGCGGAGATAAACAGGAAATTGGCCGATAGCACCAAGGCCGTCGTCGCCTTTCTGAAGGGAGCGGGCTTTGAAGAAGCGGACATGGCCGTCCAACCGCCCTCGATCCACGACACGAGCATGGACGTACGTGATAAGGACTCGCCGCCGCCGCCTGAGCGCTACCGCTCGAGCCAGTCCGTTTTGCTGCGCACGTCCAAAGTCGATGCGATCAAACCCGCGCTAGCCTCCGCTTCGAACCTGATGATGAGTGGCGTGCTTCTTTCCGGAAAGACCCAGCCAAATTACATCTACAATGAGCTCAACGATATCAAGCCGGGCATGATTCAGGAGGCAACGAAGAATGCTCGCATTGCCGCCGAGCAGTTTTCGCGGGATTCCCAGACGGCCCTCGGCAAGTTGCGCAACGCTTCGCAGGGCTGGTTCCAGGTGGAAAATCGCGACGCGGCAACGCCCGAACGCAAGGTCGTGCGTGTCGTTGTCGATGTTGAGTACGAAGTGAACTGAGACCAGGTGTGACGCCCAACGTTGCGAAAAAAGCTTCCCGAGTGCCGGTAATGATTCTCGCGTCCGCGCTTTTGCTGTCCGCTCTGGCCGGCTGCGGGAGATCTGAGAGCGATATTGTCGGGAAGTGGCGCACTGCCGGCGATTCGAATGCGATGGTCTGGGAATTTTTCCAGGATCGATCTGTCGTGATGGGGAGCACTCGAGGCAAATATAGTTTCGGAGATCAGGGCCGCATGAAGATTCAAACGCCTTTCGGCACGTCTGTTTACCAATTGGAACTCGCAAAAGACCGCATCGTTTTGAAAGATCCAACTGGTTCGAAGCTTGAGTTCACCAAGGTAAAATAACGGGAAGCCGCCCGGCGAGGAAATCAGATCGCCTGATTGGACGATCCAGCCTGCCGCCGCGCCAGAAGATAATCGAAGGAAAAGCGGTCGTATTCTCGCGGACACCAGAGAAGAAACAGCAGCAATCCGAGACGAGGAATGACGTGGCCCGTTAAGTCGTAGAGCGGCTGTTGCAAGAGATGGCCAAAGGTGACGATGACCAGGACGAACCCAAGCGCGATCAGGGCGACGCGCGTGCGCAGGCCCAGGATGATCAAAGCGCCGGCAATCAGTTCAACCAACGGGATAGTAACGCCGGCTAACCAGAGGGACCAGACAGGCAGAAATGTGTCGGCGAACGGCAGAAAATATTTCCGCGCGTGTTCGAGCGGTCCCAGCTGAAACACTTTCGAGACGCCGGCCATAAAGAAGATCAGGCCAAGAACGAGTCGGCCGAAAAGTAATGCCCAGGCGCGCTGAAAGTCCTTAGCCACGGGAGAAAATTAACGGAAGTCGGAGCTTACCCGTATTTGAAATCAAAGGCTATCACAACCAGAGGCGCAGCACTCGGTGCGTGGGCACGGCGGTGGCGTGGGCACGGGCGGTGACGACGAGCTGGCGGCGACGCAGGGTCTCGAGCGCGGTTTGAACGGCGCTCTTCGAGAGGCCCGTTTCCTCCGCGATTGTTCGAAGACTCATCGACACTGGCCGCCACCGCTGTCGCACCGCGCGACCGGACAAAAACAGGTAGACGAGAAAGGCCGACGGTTGCTGATCGTGGGCGACGAGGTCGCGCATGAGGACGTCGAGCACGTAATCGTCCACTGGCACGGTCTTGCGCGAGCGAGGCATGGCGGCAGCCTGGCTGCTATACCGATAATCGGACAAGACTTTTCGACCGTTCGTCTCCTTCTCCACTCGCGCGGCCAGCGGGCGGAGATAGCTTGCCGGCATGATCACCAACATCAAATTCGTCAGCATCCCCGTGCGCGACCAGAACCGCGCGCTCGATTTTTACACGGAGAAACTCGGCTTCACCATCATCACCGACCAGCCGTTCGATGAAAAGCAGCGATGGATCGAGTTGCGCATCCCCAAAGCCGAAACGCGCGTTGTTCTCTACACCATGGAAGGACAGGAGGATCGGATCGGAACTTTTTCACCCATCGTTTTTGCCTGCTCCGATGTGGCCGAAACCTATGACGAACTCAAAGCGCGCGGCGTCGACTTCGACGGCCCGCCCGAGCAGCAACCTTGGGGAACCTTTGCGAAATTCAAGGACAGCGAAGGCAACCAATTCGTTCTCGCAACGCCAAAATGACTTGATCAAGTCAGGCCGCAGAGAAAGCGAACGAAATGCCCGAGGAACTTTCCGGTGAAGCAACCGTGAAACCCAAGGTAGGTCAGCGTGGCAACCAAAGTGGCGGAAGCGACCAGAAGCTTGTTCCTTTGCTGGAGCCGGGCTTCTCCCTGAGCGACACACTCCGAGATGCAACCGGGCAGGATCTGCGCGAGTGCGTCTTCATAGAGGCGCCGCTGGGCGGCGGGCATCTCGGAGACGTTGCTGAATTCCGCGCTGTCGCAAACGATCCTGCTCCCGAGTTTCGGGATGAAACGCGCGGTCCGGCCCACGAAAAGGCTCCGCTTCGCCTTCAACGCGCTGGAAACCACGCGTTGAAACGCCTGCCGGATATTTTCCGGCATGCTGTCTTCACTCTGATAATTATTGCCGTTTACACAAATTGTTGCGTCAAAGGTCGTTTGCATGGGCTGGGTCTCTCCTCCCAGCCATATTGAGTAGCAGTTTGCTTACCAGACCGTTCCTGGACGAATCCACCAGCCTGGCCGGCGCCGTTATCGCGTTTTGGGTGGCATCGGCTGAGCAGGGTCCCGAACGTACCGAAAGGTTCCCGTCAACCTACGGGCCGCTTCCGTTTTGTTTTCCTTCCACTGATAGTGCGGGTCCTCCATGACGGGTCCCCAGATGAGACGCCCCCCGTAGCGCCAGTTATCGAGCAGAATGCCCTGGTGAAAAGGCTGCCCCCTGGCCGTGACCACGATGACGTTGTGCTCGCTCGCCGTCCTCTCAAAAGATTCTGCCCAGTGAAGTTCCAGGGTTTCGAGTTTCAAGGCATCCAACCGGAGCAGGAGTTCCGTGGCCCATTGAAAACAGAGTCCGCCTTTCCTGGCCCCAGTGTTGACGAGGAAGTTATGAAAGCCCGGCGGCCAGGCCACCCGCCACTCGCGCTTCAGCTCTCGTCCGGTGTTATAGGCGCACCGGGCGACCAGCTGGGCCTCCTCTGGCCGGATGGTCGGCGAGAGTGCGGCGAGGCGCTTCCGCAATACGGGGTCATCCGCCGAAGTGGCAAACGCCGGTTCCTGGCGTCCACGCGCACTGGCCGAATGAGCCCAACCTGTCACGGCGAGCAGCGCCGCAATTACCGCGGCACCAAGGCTCGAGCGAAAGCCACGGAAAAACATATGGCGCCATATGTTGATGCGGAGCGATGGAGGTCAACCGTTTCTTGCGGGCGGCGGCGCAAAACTGGAACCCTTCTCTCACGGGCATAAATTGGCCTTGTCGGGAAAATGAGCGGCTGCGACACTTTTCAACCGGAAGCGTCGAAACTTTCGCTTCCTTTTCGAAACCATGAAAACTCTCACGCCCTCCCTGCCGGCTTCAGCGCGCGCTCCCTGGTTGCGCCACTCGTGGCTCGGGCTGCTCGCTCTGCTCTTCAGCAGTTGCGCAGTCATGTTCGTGGCGCCGTACGACGAGTTCACCGACCGCGCTCTGTACGATTTGCACCTCAAGACGAGCGCCTTCGTCGCCCGAGCCAGCGCCACGGGGGCGAGCTACGCGGAAAGCGCCGGGTTTTATCAGGAGTCCATTGCCACAGTCAGCGCGATCCGGTCTCGTGCTGAGATGCAGCCGCGGAACGAGAATGAGACCAACCTCCTCAATCAACTGGAGGATCAATATAAGCGCCTCGCCGCCAAACACCGGCTCGGCCCGCTCCAGCCCAGCCTTGCCGGCAGCCTGGAATTTAGCTTTCGCAAACTCACCCGCGCACAGCTCGCGAAAAAACGCAGTTTGAAAACCGGCGTCGAGACCGAAAGCGGCGCCACTAGTCCGCCGTAAGAGTTATGGAAATCGACCTCGGAAAATTGGGAAAAGATCTGGTTACCGCCCTGCGCGGCGTCGCCGGCACACACTGGAATGCGATCGAGCGACTCTCCAAGGAAGACTTGGAATTCATCAAAGCGACCACCATTGCCCTGGCTGCGGATGTGACGGCCGGTCGGGTCACAACGGAACAGGCGAAGATGGAAGCGCAAGACCTTCGCGTCGCGATCGAGGGCATGCGTGACGTGCTGGAGATCGAGGGCAAGGTCCTTGCCCAAGATTTGGTTAATACCGCGATCGGGGTCGTCAGCGGAGCTTTGAGCAAAGCGATCGGCATCGCCCTCTAGTGAGGCAGTTCGGCAAACTGGCCGCGAAGGCGGACGTGCGCGAGAGCGGGCCACGATGAATTTCCAGGCGGCGGGCGCAGGCCAGTCCTGGTCCGAAGCGATCGTCAACTTCGCCCGGAAAACAAAAAATGAACCGATCGAAGACAAGCGCCGGTCTGCTCATGTTCCGGAGGGCGAAGGGCGCACTCGAAGTGTTGCTCGTTCATCCTGGCGGACCGTACTTTCAGAACAAGGATGAGGCGTCGTGGACGATCCCAAAGGGTGAAGTTGCCGAAGGTGAGGATCTGCTGGACCGGGCCAAGATCGAGTTTGAAGAGGAGTTGGGAATTGGGCCGTCGGGCAGTTGGATGGAATTAGGCAGCGTGAAGCAGAAAGGCGGCAAGACGGTCCATGCCTGGGCGTTTGCCGGCGACCTGGAGGAGGACTTCGACCTTGCCTCGAACACGTTCGAGATGGAGTGGCCGCCTCGTTCGGGAAAGATGCAGCAATTTCCTGAAGTGGATCGAGCCGGCTTTTTTCCGGTGGAGGAAGCCAGACGCAAGATCAATGGCGCGCAGATCGTTTTTCTCGACCGGCTGATCGAAAAACTCGATGCGCCCAAGGCGGGGGAAATCTGATGCGAGAGCCGTTCTTCCTTTTTGCCCCGGGCGCCGGAGCGCCCTCATCGCATCCCTGGATGCAACGCTGGAAGGAGCGGTTTTCCACCATCGGTGAGGTGGAAGCGTTCGATTACGACTACATGCGAGAGGGACGGAGACGGCCTGACCCGTTGCCGCAGTTGATCGCAGCACACCGCGCGGCGCTCATCGAGAAGAGGCGAGACAGACCCGTCATTCTGATTGGGAAAAGCATGGGTGGCCGCATTGGTTGCCATCTGTCGCTCGAGGAAAAGGTGGAGGGTATTGTTTGCTTTGGGTACCCGCTTTGCGGCGGAGGAGATCGAACAAAACTGCGGGACAAAGTTCTGCGGGCCCTGGTGACGCCAATACTCTTTGTGCAAGGCACGCGCGATTCGCTTTGCCCGCTGGATCTTTTGGAAGGCGTCCGCGCGGAGATGAAGGCACCGACATCTCTCCATGTCGTGGAGGGCGGCGACCATTCGTTGCAGGTTTCGAAGCGGCAGCTGCCGGCCGCAGGTGAAACGCAGCATGAGGTCGACGATCGGATACTTAATGCGATCGCGAAGTTCGCATGCGTTAGCGGCAACGAAACGGGCTCGTAACAGGGGCGGATTTGCCAGCCTGCGCCGACGCGATCGCTCGATTGTTGGGGATTTGGCGCTTGGAGCTTCACTCGCTTTACGGTAATCAACGAGGAAGTATTAGATTATGCGCCTGTCCCTCGGCCGCTTCCCCGCGTTGGGCGGGGTGCAAATCATCGCGCTGTTCTGCGCGGCGATGGCCGATGTCGTAAGCGTCAAGGCAACCACGCTCATCGTCACCAACACGGCCGACAGCGGTGCGGGCTCGCTCCGCGATACGATCGCCGCGGCCAACGATGGCGACACGATTCAATTCGACGCCGCGCTCAACGGGCAGACCATCATGCTCACCAGCGCCGAGCTCGCGATCAATCAGAACATCTCGATTGACGGCCCTGGGGCGAGTCAATTGACGGTCCAGCGCAGCATGGCAGCGGGCACGCCCGCCTTCCGCATCTTTCATATCACCGGCCATACTGTCACAATTGAAGGCCTCACGATAAGCAGGGGCGACGCTGGCATGCAGTTCAACATCGGTGGCGGCGTTTACAACGACGCTTCTGGAAGCAGCGCGACACTAACGATCATCAACAGTACGGTCAGCGGCAACAACGCCTTTTATGCTGGCGGTGGTCTTTACAATGGTGGCAACGCGATCCTGACGATCATCAACAGCATCGTGAGCGACAACCGCGCCGGGAATACTATCGGCGTTGGCTCTGGCGCCGGCGGGGGCATCCACAACGGCGGCGGGACGGTAACGGTCACCAACAGTATCGTGAGGAACAATCTATGTGGCTACAGCGCGGCGTTCCCGTTCGGTTACGGTGGTGGCATCTCGAACGAAGGCGAGCTGATGATCACGAACAGCACGATCAGCGACAACTCAACCGGCCTCGAGGGTGGCGGCGTCTTCAACAACGTCGGGTTGCTGACGATCATCAGCAGCACCCTCAACGGCAACAGGGCCACTGGCCTCCATGATGCCGATCGATGGGGCTACGGCGGCGGCATCTCGAATCGGAGCGCGATGACGCTCACCAACAGCACGCTTAGCAACAACTCTGCTACCCATTCCGGTGGAGGCATCCATGGCGGCGGCAGCATCACGAACAGCACGATCAGTAACAACACGGCCATCGAGCAGGGCGGCAGTATATCTGCCGGCGGGAACCTCCAGATCGGGAATACCATCCTGAAGGCCGGCACATCGGGCCCCAACATCTCAGGCGCAGTGACCTCGCACGGCTACAATCTCAGCAGCGATGACGGCGGTGGATTCTTGACTGCGACCGGTGACCAGATCAACACTGATCCCCTGCTCGGCCCACTTCAAGACAACGGCGGCTCGACCTCTACGCATGAACTGCTGACCGGCAGCCCGGCCATTGACACAGGCGACCCGAACTTCATCCCGCCGCCTTCTTACGATCAGCGCGGCCTCCTTTATGATCGCGTCTTTAACGCGCGCATCGACATTGGGGCACTCGAGGTGCAACCAGCGCCGATACCGTCGGAACCGTGCGTGGAGAATTTCGATGCCGTGGCCGCACCGGCACTGCCCCATGGCTGGGTTGCGACAAATCCGCTTCCAGGCAACGGCATTCTGTGGCTCACCTCGACCGCCATGCCTGATACGCCGCCCAATGCCGCCTTCATCGGCGACCAGGCCGGGACCAGCGACAAGGTTCTCGACAGCAAGCCCGCGTTCATCAGTTCCCCCGCAGACCAGATCCAGTTCCGCAGCAACTTCGATACGGAGCTTGGCAGGGATGGAGGCGTGTTGGAGATATCTTCGCCCAACATCAATGGGGGAGCTTTCACCGACGTGACCGATCCAGCGGTTGGGGCCAGTTTTGTCGTTGGCGGTTATACCGGGCAGATCAACATCAATGCTCAGAACCCGCTGGCGGGCCGAATGGCGTGGACCGGCGATTCAGCGGGCTACATCACCACGGTGGTGAATCTGGGACCCAACCTAGAGGGACAAACCATAAAGCTGCGCTTCCGCATGGGCACCGACGAGGCCAACGCGGCGCCCGGGTGGTTTGTTGACACTCTCGTCGCAGCCGGACTGTGCGAGGAGCCACCACCTACGCCTACGCCTACGCCTACGCCAACAGCCACAGCAACACCGACACCGACACCAACACCAACACCGACACCGACAGCCACAGCTACCGCCGCACCAACAGCGACGCCTTCAGCCACCCCAGCTCAAGCCCTGAACATCTCGACCCGGCTGCGTGTTGGAACTGGAGATAACGTCCTGATCGGTGGATTCATCGTCACCGGGAACGCGCCCAAGAACGTTGCCGTTCGAGGAATTGGGCCATCGCTGGCCGCTTTCGGCATCAGTGACCCGCTGGCCGATCCTACCCTCGAACTGCGCGCGGCCAACGGCACGTTGATCGCGCAAAACAACAACTGGCAGGACGATCCTGCGCAAGAAATCCAACTTCTCGCCCTCGGCCTCGCCCTCCAGCATCCTAACGAGTCGGGCATCGTCACCACGCTTATTCCCGGCGCTTCCTACACCGCCACCCTGGCCGGGAACAACGGCGGCGCCGGCGTAGGTCTGGTGGAGGTCTACGACACCAGCCAGGGGGCTGACTCGCAATTAGCCAACATCAGCACGCGTGGCTTTGTTCAGACCGGCGAGAACGTCATGATCGGTGGGTTCATCCTCGGCGGCTCGCCTCAGGCGGGCAACACCGGGGTGGTGGTGCGCGGGATTGGACCGTCGCTGGCCCACTTCGGTCTCAGTCCCGTCTTGGCCAATCCGACCCTGGAGCTGCGCGATAGCAATGGCGCTTTACTGATCGGCAACGACAACTGGCAGGACGACCCCGCTCAAGCGGCGCAGTTGAGCGCCCACGGTCTCGCTCTCCAGGATCCTAACGAGTCTGGAATCTTCGCGTCATTGCCCGCGGGCGCGTTCACCGCCATCCTGGCCGGCGGAAACGGTGGCACCGGAATAGGTCTGGTCGAGATCTATAACGTGCACTAAGCCGATCCCCGGAGCGAGCGGCACCGACAACCTCCTTCATTCCGTCAGCTCAGCCGAAGCCAGTTCCCAAGTAGCGGCGGCTTGGTATGCCGTCCTTGCCGTTTGTTGTGGATTTGGTGCTTGGAGCCTCACTCATTTTACGATAATCCTTGAGGAAGCATCTTAGTTATGCGCTTGTTCCTTCGCCGTTTCCCCGCTCCGGGCGGGCTGCAACTCTTCGCGTTGCTGTGCGCGATGATGACGGGGACCTTAAGCGTTCAGGCGGGCACGATCATCGTTACCACCACGGCGGATAGCGGAGCGGGCTCACTTCGCGCTGCGATCGCCGCGGCCAGCAACGGGGACACAATTCAATTCGATGCCGCGCTCAACGGGCAGAGCATCACGCTCACCAGCGGCACGCTTGTAATCGATAAGAACATCACGATCGACGGACCCGGCGCGGATCAATTGGCGGTGAAAAAAGCCTCAGGCTCGCCTGATTTTCGCATCTTCCATGTCCTGCTGGGCCATAGTTTCATATTAAGAGGTCTCACGATCGACGGCAACGGCACCCGTGGGGCCGGCGTCTGGAATGATTTCGCCACCGTTGCGATTGACGGGTGCGTGGTGCAGGGCTGCCTCGGCGATGGAGGTGTTCGCTCTAACGCTTTCTTCAACGACGATTCGTACCTGACAGTCGTCAACAGCATTATCCGGAACAACCACGCTGACACGGCTGGCGGTGGCATTTACAATTCGACCTGTTGCGCCGCCAACCTCGCCCACGCGATCGTATCGATCAGAAACAGCGTCGTGAGCAATAACACGGTCGGGAGCTCTGGCACTGCCTCCGGCGGCGGCATCTGGAATAGTGGCGAGATGGCTATTACCAACAGCATCGTGAGCGACAACGCATCTGGCGGCAACGGTCCCAAACTCCCATTCGGCAACGGCGGTGGTATCTCAAATCAGCCGCCGGCGGGCTCTTTATATATCACCGGCAGCACGATTAGCGGCAACTCAGCCGGCTTGAACGGCGGCGGGATTTATAATACTGGATTTGCAACCCTCGGAGGGAGCACCGTCAGCGGCAACACGGCCATGGGCGTCAATGATCTCGAGGGATGGGGTGACGGCGCCGGCATCTACAACGGCAATTCGACAACGCTCACCAACAGCACTCTAAGCAACAACAACTCTAGCCGAGCCGGTGGCGCCGTGGGCAACCACGGTTCCCTGACGATCCGCCACGGCACCCTCAGCGACAACGGCGCGATCGAAGGCAGCGGCGTCGCCAACAACAACGGCGCGATATTGCAAATTGGGCATACCGTCCTCAAAGTCAGTGGAATAAGCCCCGGCATTTTTAATACGGGCACAGTCACCTCGCAGGGCTACAATCTCAGTAGTGACAACGGCGGCGGCTTCTTGACCGGTCCCGGCGATCAGATCAACACCGAGCCAATGCTCGGACCGCTCCAAAACAACGGTGGCCCGACCTTCACCCATGAACTGCTGATCGGCAGTCCGGCCATTGACGCAGGCAATCCGAGCTTCAACCCGCCGCCTGTGAACGATCAACGCGGTCCCCTTTATCTACGCGTCTTCAATGGGCGCATCGATATCGGGTCATTGGAGGTGCAGCCCGCACCTCCCACACCCACCCCTTCACCTACACCAACTGCGACGGCTACTTCCACACCAACGGCAACGGCGACCGCGACAGCCACGGCGACCGCTTCGCCGCCCGCGACTACAACTCCAACGCCAACTACGACGGCGACCCCTTCACCGCCGCCGACTCCGACCCCAACGCCCAGTCCAACCGTTACCCCTTCGCCTAGTCCAGGTCGGGCTTTGAACATCTCGACGCGCATGCTAGTGCAGACCGGAGACAGAGTTGGCATTGGGGGGTTTATCATCACGGGGAACGCTCCGAAGGAAGTGCTTCTTCGGGGCATTGGACCTTCCCTGGCCGGCTTCGGCGTCCCCGATGCGTTGGCCGACCCGATCATGGAACTGCACGGGCCGGCTGGCTTTGCGACGATCATCAACGACAACTGGAGAGACACTCAGGAGACCCAGATTCAGGCCACTGGCATTCCGCCCACCGATAACCTGGAATCAGCGATCCTCGCGACGCTAGACCCGGGTGCCTATACGGCGATAGTGGCAGGCAATAACAATGCCTCGGGTGTGGGTTTGGTGGAAGTCTATGACCTCGATCAAGCGGCAACTTCGCAACTGGCTAATATCAGCACGCGTGCCTTCGTCGGCACGGGGCCCCACGTCATGATCGGCGGATTCATCCTTGGCGGAGGCACTAATAACCAGATCGCAATCTTGGGAATCGGTCCCTCGCTGGCAGCGAGTGGCGTGAGCGGGGTCTTAGCCGACCCGACGCTCGAACTCCGTGACGGCAACGGCGCCCTCTTAGCGTCCAATGACAATTGCGGGACTATCTCCATCCACCCTCTCGACCCGGCTGAAGCATGCATCGATATCTCGCTTCCACCCGGCGCTTTCACTGCCATCCTGGCCGGAAATAACGGCGGCACGGGAATCGGTCTTGTCGAGATCTATAACGTGCAGTAGCGGCCTGTAACGCTCCGCTCGCATGGTTCCCAGTTGGGGAGCGCACGCGCCTCGCGTGCTGGCAATGACGCCCTCGTCATTGCGAACTTTTTCGTCCAAGAGGCCAAACCGGTCCCATCGCGTCCGGGCAAAGTTCGTTTCGGGCGCGGCGCCGAAACCAGCACGCGAGGCGCGTGCGCTCCCCAGAGTGCTGGCTGCGGAAATCAACTCAGCGGCAGCCAGTTGCCCGTTTGCGGCAAAGGCTTGGGGTCGGTGAGCGACAGATAAGTATACTCTTGCAGAAGCCGCTCGTAATCGGAGAGGAGTCTCATCGCGTCGTTCGGCTTCAGCCGGTCGCTCTTGATGGCACCGTCGACCTGGGTCTTCAGCAAACGCATCAGCTCGACTTTGTCCCACTGGGTCATGGCCAGGACTTCGCCGATAGTGCTGCCTTCGATCACTTCTTCGATGTACCAACCGGATTCTTCGTCGGGGTCGAGAAAGATGTGCGCCTCGGTCACGCGGCCAAACAGGTTGTGCAGGTCACCCATGATGTCCTGGTAGGCGCCGACCATGAAAACACCGAGGTAGTACATTTCGCCGGGAACGATGCGATGCAGCGGCAGGGTGTCCTTCACGTCCTGGAGGTCGATGAATTTGGAGACCTTGCCATCGGAATCGCAGGTGATATCGACGAGCATTCCGTTGCGATCGGGAGCCGTGTCCAGGCGATGGATCGGCATGATGGGAAATAATTGCCCGAGCGCCC
This sequence comes from Chthoniobacterales bacterium, assembly GCA_035556975.1. Taxonomy (GTDB): domain Bacteria; phylum Verrucomicrobiota; class Verrucomicrobiia; order Chthoniobacterales; family UBA10450; genus AV80. Next base: position 23,135 of record DATMEN010000029.1, on the reverse strand, counting down.
AATGATCGAGCAGGGACTGGAAGACCGAGAAGTTGCAGATGTATTGGTCGCCGAGCGAAGTCTCGAGCTCCTTCACTTCCTCCGGCACGAAGCGCAAACCGCGATGCATGTTCACGATCTGCTGGGCGAGCTGCCAGTAAACGCAATCCAGCTTGGCTTTCGACTCGAGATCGAGCAGCCCAAGAGTGAACGTTTGCTGTGCTTCCTCCTTGATCTGCTGGATATCGTGCAGACTTTCGAGCCGATTGCCGCGCTTGAGCCGTTGCTTCACATCGAGAATGTCGCGGACCAGCTTGTGATCTTTCTCCGTCACCTCGACCTTGAGTTTCGGCGCGGTTTTCTCGATCGAGCTGAACGCTTCCACCACCAGGACCGAATGATGCGCCACAATCGCGCGCCCGCCTTCGCTCACGATTGCCGGATGCGGGACGCCTTCGGAATCGCAGACATCCATGATGTTCCAGACGACGTCGTTCGCGTATTCCTGGAGAGAATAATTCGCGGAGCTGTCGAAATCGCTGCGCGATCCATCGTAATCGACCCCGAGGCCGCCCCCGACATCCAGGTAACCGAGCTCATGTCCGAGCTGGCACAGCTTGGCGTAGTAGCGGGCCGCCTCACGCACGGCGCGTTTGATCGTGGAAATATCGGGCACCTGCGAGCCGACGTGGAAATGCACCAGCTTGAAGCAATGCGCGAGTCCAGCCGCTTTCAACATCTCGCTCGCGGCCACGAGGCTGGTGGTATCGAGCCCGAACTTCGCGTTCTCTCCTCCGCTGGGCGACCACTTGCCGGAGCCCTTGCTGTACAAACGGACACGGATGCCGATTTGCGGCTCGACGCCGACTTCCTTCGACGCGCGGATCGCCTGCTCGAGTTCCTCGAGCTTCTCGACCACGATGATAACGGACTTGCCCAGCTTGCGGCCGAGCAGAGCGATGCGGATGAAAGCGCGGTCCTTGTAGCCGTTGCAGATGATGAGGCTCTCGGGGTCCTTGTGCATGGCGAGGGCGGCGACCAGTTCCGGTTTGCTTCCAGCTTCGAGTCCGAAATGAAATTCCTCGCCCGCCTCGACGATCTCTTCGATCACTTCCCGCAACTGGTTGACCTTGATCGGAAAAACTCCGCGGTACTGGTTCTTGTAACCGAATTCCGTCATCGCGTTTTGAAATGCGCAGTTGACTGCCTGGACGCGGTGACGCAGCAAGTCCTGAAACCTGATGACCAGCGGGAACCCCAGTCCGCGGCTCCGCGCTTCGTTTACGACTTCGAGAATATCGATCGCGCCGCCTTTTTCCTGAAGGGGGCGCACCTCGACGTTGCCGGCGCTGTTGACCGTGAAGTAACCCGTGCCCCAGCCATCGACGTTATAAGTGGAAATGGCGGCTTCAACGTCCCACTCGTTCTTCATTTCTTCGGGTGCGGCCGCGGCCGCAGAGCGCATATTCAATCACCGTTGCGGACATGCAAGCGCGCATCGCGAAAATCTCGCGGCGAATCAATCTCCTCTTCCACTCGTGCTCGTGCTCGTGCTCGAAAGCGAAGAAAGATCGAGCACGAGCAGGAGCACGAGCACGATTACGAAGGTCAGCGGCCGAAGCGCGCGATCCACCTCCCTTGTTTTTCGTAATCGGACTGATACGGTTTGCGCGGATGAACAAGACGGTCATCGAAGTCCAGGTGCGCGCGGTCTTGCCGACGAGCGGCGGCTGCGCGGTTTTCCTCGGAAACAACGACAAAGTCTTCATTATTTACGTCGATCAAACGGTGGGGAGCGCGATCACGATGTTCATGCGCGATGTCTCGAAAGAGCGCCCGCTCACTCATGACCTCATGGGCCATCTCATGACCGCGCTCGGCGCGCATGTCGAACGTGTCATCATCAACGATCTAAAAAACGCCACCTACTACGCGCGCATGATCATCCGCGCGGAAAACGAACTTCAGCAGAAGAAAATCATCGAATTGGATGGGCGCCCGAGCGATTGCATCGCGATGGCGACACAGCAAAAGGCGCCGATGTACGTGAGCCAGGAAGTCTGGGATGAGGTTGACGACATGAGCGACGTCCTCCGCAAAATGGAGGAAGAAGGAATCAAGCCGGACGTCGAGCCGGAGTCGGAGTCGACCGAGGAAGAGTAGCGAATGGCGATCAGTGACTGGTGAATAGTGCCGGGGCCGGCCCCTTCCATTCACTTATCACCGATCACCATCCGTGCTTACCCCAGCAGGTCGGCGTAATGCTTTTGCGCCATTTCCGTGCAGCGCCCCAGAATGGCCGACGATGTATCGAGTTCTAAAAGTCCGGCCACGAGCTCCTGGCATTCGGGGTAATCAAGACTTTGGACGGCACGCTTCACCCGCGGAACGAGCGACGCGCCCACACTGAGCTCATCCATGCCCAGACCGAGAAGCAGTGGAACGAGCGCGAGGTCCCCTGCCATCTCACCGCAAACGCCCACCCAGATATCGTGCCCATGCGCGGCATCCGCCACCATCTTGAGCAGACGCAGGACCGCGGGGTGCGTCGGCTCATAGAGATGCGCGATCCGTTCGTTCACCCGATCCACGGCGATCGCATACTGGATGAGATCGTTCGTGCCGATGCTGAAGAAATCGACTTCGCGCGCGAGCCTCTCAGCGGAGATGGCAGCACTCGGAATTTCGATCATCGCGCCGACTTCCGTCTCGTCGTTGAACGCCTGGCCTTCGCGCTTCAATTCCGCTTTGCATTCCTCCAGGCAAGCGAGCGCACGGCGCAGCTCCTCCAGTCCTGAAATCATCGGAAACATGATCTTCACATTCCCGACCGCGCTCGCGCGGATAATCGCGCGCAACTGCGCTTTGAACATATCGGGATGCTCGAGGCAAAATCGGATGGCGCGCTCACCCATGAAAGGGTTCATCTCATCACCTGAATCGGTCATGCCCGCCACCTTATCGCCACCGAGATCGAAGGTGCGGATGATTAGCGGATGCGGCTGCACCTGCTCCGCTACTTTGCGATAGGTCGCATATTGCTCCTCTTCGCTCGGAAGCGTGGTGCGATTGAGGTAAAGGAATTCCGTGCGGTAAAGACCGATTCCTTCCGCGCCGTTACGCGGAGCAGCTTCCACGTCGTCCGGCAGTTCGATATTAGCCGAGAGGACGATGTGCCGGCCATCGCGCGTGGTCGATTTGGTTTCACGCAATCCGGTCAACTGTTCGGCGACCCGCCCTTTCCTTTGTTCCAATTCGCCGTAATGCCAGAGTGTTTCGGGCGTCGGATCGAGAATGAGCAGGCCGCTGTAGCCATCGACGAGGACTTGCTGGCCGGTCTCCAGTTTTTCGGTTGCGTCGTGCAATCCGACCACGGCGGGAATGCCAAGCGAGCGGGCCATGATCGCGGTATGCGAAGTGCGGCTGCCCAAATCGGTCGCCAGGCCGAGGACGTAATCCCGGTTCATTGTCGCCGTGTCCGATGGAGTGATGTTGTGGGCCACGAGCACATGCGGCTCAGCCAGGGCCAGGAATGACTTGGGCGCCTTCCCCTGGAGATTTCGAATGACGCGGCGCGTCACGTCCTGGATATCGAGTGCGCGCTCACGCAGATACGGATCGTCGATCTTGCTCAGGGTATCGGCGTAATGCCTCGCCACTTCCTGGAAGACAAATTCCACGTTGCAGAGATCGGCCTCGAGTTTGCGCAGGACTTCGTCGATCAACGTCCGGTCTTCCACCACGAGCAGGTGCGCGTCGAAGATCCCGGCGTCTTTCGCGCCGATCGATTCGGCGATGCGTTCCTGCATCTCGAGGATCTGGGCGCGCGTCTGGATCAGCGCCGTCTCGAAGCGCCCAATCTCAGTCGAAACATCGCCCGGCTGAATGCGGTGACGCGCGACGTCGTCGCCATCATCGCGCACGACATGGATTGTTCCGCGGGCGATGCCGGGGGAAACCCCGACGCCCTGGAACCGCTTTTCCTGTTTCGCGTTCTCGCCGCTCATGCCGCACCGAGAGTAACGGATGTCGGGAATCGTTAAAGCGTTAAAGCGTTGAAGCGTTGAAGCGTTACAGGGTCGCAGAAGAAAACCGGCTTCAACGCTTCAACGCTTCAACGTCCCCTCAATCCTCGTTGAAGCGCCGGTTGATCAGGTCTTCGATTTCCTGCATCGCCCGATCCGCATCCGGCCCTTCGCAACGGATCATCAGCTTCGAACCCTGGCCCGCGGCCAGCATCATCAAGCCCATGATGCTCTTGCCGTTGATCTGCTCCCCTTCTTTCTCAACCCAGATTTCGGAGCGATAGCGGGTCGCGATGCGCACGAACATCGCCGCGGGTCGCGCATGCAGACCCAGCCGGTTGATAATCGTAATCTCCTTTTCGATTTTTTGTCCCTGCCCGGCTCCCGCCGATCTCCGATTCAAAAGGCCCATTAAGTTTCCTTCGTCTCCATTAAATTGAGCAACTTGTCATTAAATTCCACCGCGCTGTTTCGTCCTAGACCTTTCAACTTCTGATCCATCGCTGCAACTTCGATCAAGCGCGCGATGTCGCGGCCCGGCCGCACCGGGATGGTGATGTGCGGGACCTGCAATTTCAGGATCTCATACGATTCCTGGTCCAGGCCGATCCGATCGACCTCCTCGATCTCCTGCCAATCCTGCAAGGTGACGACCAGGTCGAGGCGTTTTTCGATCCGGATGCTGCCGATGCCAAAAATCGACGCGACATTGATGATGCCAATGCCGCGCACTTCCATGTGATAACGGGTGAGCTCAGGCGCCGTCGCCACCAGCTCGCGGCCCTCGAGGGATTTTACCCGGGTCACGTCGTCCGCCACCAGGCTGTAACCCCGCTCGATCAGGCCAAGCACACATTCGCTTTTCCCAATCCCGCTCTGGCCGCGGATCAAAACGCCCACCCCCAGGATGTCGACCATGCTGCCGAACTCGGTCACGGTGGGCGAAAAATCGACCTCCATCGCGATCGTGGCCGCGTTAATAAAACGCATCGTCACCATCGGCGTGCGAAAGACCGCGACCTGCTCTTCTTCCGCCACGGCCAGCAGCGCGGGCTCGAGGTGGGCGCCACGAGAGGTGACAAGGCATGGAATTTTTTGCGCGCACAAAGCGCGAAATCGCTGGATGCGGGTCTTTGGCCGAAGGCTTTTCAGATAGGATTGCTCGGCCGCGCCAAGCACCTGGACGCGTTTTTCCGCGAAGTAATTGTAGAAGCCGGAAAGCGCGAGCCCGGGGCGGTTAATGGTCGGCTCGCGAATTTTCCGGTGAAACCCGACCTGCTTTCCTTCCAGCTTCAGGTGAAGCTTCTCGCCATGCGCCCGATAGAAACTGTCGACGGTAACGATCGGAACGTTTTTGCGCTGTTCGCTCCCTGAAGAGATGGCCTGGGTTAACGGTTTGTCGGACATCGCCATTCTCCTTTATCGCGATAAGGAAAGAATTTCCACCCGCGATGCGCCTTAGCCCGGCATTTCGGGCCAATTAGCTCCTCCCCTGTTTGGAGGAGTAAAAATTCAATACCTTGCTGTTTTGCCGAATGGCCCTGCTCTCGACTTCAGTGGAAGCCATGAAAACGCTAACTCAACATCATAATCCACTCCGCAACGTTGCCGGCCGTCTGGCTTTGGCGCTTCTGGCCGCGGCCGTCTCGGCCGTTGCCGCCGAAGCGGCGCCGATCGATCGCACCTGGGATCTGAAATTAGCGGATCAACCTTCGGGCTCGTTCACCGAATCGTCTCTTGCGGGCGCCGATGGCAATGTGACCACGAGAGAACGGATGGCGATGGAGATCAATCGCCTCGGCAGCAGAGTCTCCATCACAAACGAAACCGAAACGGTCGAGAACCGCGCCGGCGAAATGCAGTCGGTGATTGCAACCATCAGCAGCTCGCAGGCTGCCACGCGCCTCCGCGTAACACGGAGCGATGGGGCCCTTCAAATCGAAACCGCAGCTGGAGGAAAAACCTACGAGAAGAAGATTCCCTTCACGGGAACGATCGTTGGACCGAAGGGAATCGAGAAACTCAGCCGCGAGAAATTAAAAAAGGAGGGCGCCACGATTTCGTATCGCATGTTTTCGCCGGAATTCGGAAACGTGGCCACGATGGAGCGGAAGGTAGTCGGAACCATCGACGACAAAGGGCGGAAGTTACTCAAATGCGAAGAAACCATCGAGGGCTTCCCCGGCAAACAGTTTGTTACCATCGACGAGAACGGCCGCTGGATCACTCGACAGCAGACTTTTCCATTCGGCGAGTTGATCATTGAGCCCAGCACTCATGGCCATACAGCCCAGGCTCCGGCGCCGCCGGCGTCCACGACATTGCCAAAGGAAAGTTACGATCGCACGATGGCGCGCTCGAACATCCTCCTGCCCGATCCGCGCGGAATCTCGGCTCTGACCCTGCGGATTCGCCACCTCAAGCCGGATCTCGGCTGGCCTGATCTGGAAGGACCCGGCCAGCGTATCATGGAAAAATCAAGTTCGAGCATGCTGCTCCAAGTGCGACGACAGGAGACGGCGTCTGACAAACCCGATGATAAACCGGACGAAAACTGTCTTCGTCCAAATGCCCTCGTTCAGAGCGACGACCCGGAAGTCATTCGGATCGCGCGAGAGCTGACGGCCAACGTGCAGGGAGATTTCGAGAAAGCCCGGCGATTGCACGATTGGGTGAACCAGAACCTGCAATTCGATTTGGGGATCGCGCTGGCGCCCGCCTCGGAAGTGGTGCGCAACCGGCGGGGAACCTGCGTCGCCTACGCGGTTCTGCTCGCGGCCCTCGAGCGGGCGGCCGGTTTGCCCTCGCGCGTGATCATGGGTTTTGCCTACGCGAACGGCATATGGGGCGGGCACGCCTGGACCGAAGCCTATCTTGATGGGCGCTGGACCGCGCTCGATTCGGCCCTCTTTTCGCCCGGGCCCGCGGACGCCGCAAGGCTGCGCTTCGGAGCGTCCTCGGGCGACGATCAGCTCATCAAAATACTCGCGGCCGGCGCGCAGCTGTATGGAAACGTGGAATGCGTGGTGACTGCTTTTGAGTTCAATGGCCGCGGGATCAAAGTCCCGGAAAATGCGGCGCGCTATGAAATTGCTGGCCAGCGCTATTCGAACCGGTGGCTCGGATTTTCCGTCGAGGCGCCGGAAGGATTCCGTTTCACCAAAACGGACGCCGTTTTTCCCGATAGAACCATTGTCGCGGTCGAAGGACCTCAGGCGAGAAAGATCACGGTGAGCATGAGCAACGTGGGCGCCGATGCGGAGGCAGCCGTGAAAGAAGCGTTCTCGTCGCTGGAGAACCCAAAATTCAGCAAGCACGCCGTCGGAGCGCTCACTGGAGAAATGGCGACCACTCCGAAGGCGGCTCGATTGCTTTGGAGACAGGGAAATTCCCTCTGGGTCTTGACGGCCGAAGGCGACTCGCCCGATAAACTTCTGGAACAAATCGCCGCGACATGGCGATGGACCTCATGACTCTTAGGCGCAGGCTCGATCAAATCGCATCCCGGTTCCGCAAGCCAAATCCGGAGCGCCTGGCCTGGGAAGAGCCGCTGCGGGCCCAGTTTGTTTCGCGTCTCCTGATCCTTTCCGGGTTAGCGGAAATATCGCTGCTTGCGCTCGGATACGCCGGGGTCATCCGAAGCGCGTTTTTCCCGTGGGCCAGCTTCGAATCGCTCTTGCTGTTGCTCATTTCCGCCTGGTGCGTCCGGAAGAAAAACATCGCGGTTGCGGCGGCGCTCCTGCTCGTTTCGCTCTCGCACGTGGCGGCTTTTATCATCACTCCGTATGGCCCTCGAAACGCGGCGCCGGCATTGCTTCTTCCCACCATCATCATCAGCGGGCTCGTGACCGGCCGCTATATCCTCGGAGCATGGTGGGCGATCTGCGTGGCAATTCTCATCTGGGTTTCAAGGGCTTCTTCTCCACTCGACGTGCAGGCGATTTTGTTCTGGAGCGCCGGCTACGCCGCTACCGCCTATCTCATCTGGCTGTTCTCTTCCCATCTCGAGCGGCTTCTGGAAGCGGCCAGCCGGAGCGGCGAAGAAAAACGTGAGGCGGTGGTGGGAGAACGGATGCGGCTGGCCCGAGAAGTCCACGACACGCTGGCTCAGGGTTTCACAGGGATCGTGGTCCAGATAAACGCCGCGGAGCAAATTACGCCGGTTAAGAACGAAGAGACCTGGAGCCATCTCGAAAAGGCACGGACCCTCGCGCGCAGAAGCCTGGATGAGGCGCGCCGCTCGATTCTGCTCCTGCGTTCGAACGATCTTCGCGATTCCGACCTCTTGAGCGCGATCGAGAAAACCGGGCGCCATCTTCTGGCGGACGAATCGATTCAACTGGAGACAGCGCGCGAAGGTGATCCTTACGTGCTGCCGGCCGAGATCGAGACCGAATTGCTGCGCGTGGGCCAGGAAGCCGTGGCCAACGCCATCCGTCATTCCGGTGCGAAAAAAATCACCGTTTCCCTCCGTTACCTGCCCCACGAGGTGGTGCTCCGAGTCTCCGACGATGGAACGGGATCGCTGCCACGCGCGCCCGGACTCGGCATTCGCGGAATGGAAGAACGAATGCAACGAGTGCGGGGTCATCTCGAAATCATCGCCCAACCTGAGGTCGGGACGGCAGTGCGCGCCAGCGTGGCCGTCTGAAATCGTGCCCAAACAAACCAAAAAGATTCGAGTGCTGGTCGCCGAGGACCATAACGTCGTCCGCGAAGGCGTTGTTTCGATTTTGAATCGCGCGGGAGACATGGTGGTCATCGCGGAAGCCAAAGATGGGCTTGAAGCCGTGGAGCGCTTCCAGGAATTCCACCCGGATGTTGCCGTTTTGGATCTGGAAATGCCGCGGCTCGGTGGGATCGAAGCGATCCGAAAAATTATCCGCCAGACACCCGATGCCCGCATCGTCGTGCTCACGACTTATGCCGGCGACGATCGCATCCATCGCGCGCTCGAAGCCGGCGCGCGCGCCTATCTGCTCAAGGATGCCGTCACCGATATTCTGCTGGAAGCGATTCGAACAGTCCACGCCGGCGGATCATTCGTCGATTCCGCCGTCGCCGCGGAGCTCGCTCAACGGTCAATGTCCGGGCCGTCTCTTTCCGATCGAGAGATCGAAGTGCTGAAAATGATCAGCGGCGGCAAGAGCAACAAGGAAATCGCCGCCGCGCTTTTTGTGGCTGAGAGCACCGTAAAGACCCACGTTGCGAGCATCTACGAAAAGTTGAGAGTGACCGATCGCACCGAAGCAGTCGTGCGCGCGATCCAGCGCGGCATTATTCGCGTTTAGCCGCGTTCGCCTGGAGGCAGGCTGAGTCAGTTCGCCGTTGGCTCGATCAGGCCGAAGTCGCCGCTTTTCCGGCGGTAAAGAACGCTCACCCGCGAGCTGCGCGCGTTAAAAAAAACGAGAAACTGCCGGTGCGACATCTCCAATTGCAAAACCGCTTCATCCACAAACATCGGCTTGACCGGAAGACGCTCGGTTCGCACGACGGCGTGCTCCTGATGTTCCTCATCCTCCGTCGGCTCCGGGTGGAGGACATGCTCATCGAGATGCTGCACGATGTCTTTTCGCGGCCGGTGTTTGCGCATCAGGCGCGTCTTGTACTTCCGCATCTGCCGCTGGACCTTGTCCGCGACCGCGTCGATCGCGGCATACATGTCGTCGGTTTCTTCGCAGGCTTCGATCGTGATGTGATTCGAGCAAACGAGAATCACCTCGGCGGAGTGCCGGTATTTTTCCACTTCAAGAATGACATGCGCCTCGATGATCTTGGGATAATCGAGATGAAGGCCCTCGATTTTGCGCGTGACGTAATCGTTGATCGAGTCGGTGATCTGGAGGTGGCGGCCGGTGACCTTGACGTTGGGATGGGCGTTATTCGATATCACTTGTCTCCTTTTGCTTACATTTGAAACCGTTCGCCGAGATAGAGCTGCCGGCTGATGGGATCGTTAATCAGAAAATCTTTTGTGCCTTCGCTTTCGACGCGTCCCTCGAAGATGAGATACGCCCGGTCGACGATCGAGAGCGTCTCGCGCACATTGTGATCCGTGATCAAGATCGCGAGACCGGATTTGCGCAAGTTGACCACGATCTGCTGCACATCGTAAACGGCGATCGGATCCACGCCGCTGAAAGGCTCGTCGAGCATGAGCAGACTGGGCGAAGTAACGAGCGAGCGCGCAATCGTCAGCCGCCGTTTTTCCCCGCCGCTCAGGGTGATGGCGATGTTCTTCGCGATCCGTTCGATGCCAAATTGGTGGAGCAATTCGTCGCAACGCTGGCGGCGTTCGTACTTGCTGAGCGGCAGCGTTTCGAGGATCGCCATGATGTTTTGCTCGACCGTCATCTTGCGAAAAATCGATTCTTCCTGCGGCAAATAGCCCATGCCCAGCCGGGCCCGCTTGTGCATCGGATAATTCGTCACGTCGTTTCCGGAAAAGATGACCCGGCCGCTGTTTGGCCTCACGAGGCCGACGATCATGTAAAAGCTCGTTGTCTTGCCCGCACCGTTCGGGCCCAAAAGTCCAACGACTTCGCCGGCGCGCACCTTGATGTCGATCCCGTTCACCACGGCACGCCCCCCGTACATTTTTACGAGCTGCTCCGTGGCCAGCATGTAGTCCTTCTCCACGGGCTTCGTGCCGGCGGGGGCCGTCCGTGAGGTGGGTGCTGGTTCGCTGATCACGGCTTTGGTGGTGTCTTTTCGGCGGCCGGTTCCTGGCGGATTTCTGTCCGGCTTGGACCGTGCGTTTCCAGTTGCCCGGCTTCGTTCAAGATCATGACGGTTTCGGGACTGGTGGCCACGTGTGTGTTGAGACCTTGCTGCACGCGAGGGTTGCCCGTGAGTTCAAATCGTCCATCCTTGGCGGTGTAAACCGCCTTTTCCGACCGGCCCACCATGCGGTTCGGGGGACCGCCGCCGGCGTTGGGTCGATCGCGCACGACGCCCACGTTCCCCTCGACCACGGCTTTTTCGAACCCCTCGTTTTGTTTCTTGCCAAGGTAAATCGTCAACTTGTCTCCCTGGATACTAAAGCGCGGGTCGGTGACGACGATGTGTCCGGTGAAAATGCCAGTCGATTTTGTCGAATCGAAGACGGTCTTGTCGGCATAGATTTCGGTGATGATCGGCTCCTGGGCTGCCGCTGGGTTCCTGGTCTCGTTCGGTTTCCTGGCAGGATCGCTTTCCGAGGGCGGTTTTTCGGCGGGAGTTTTGACCGGCGAGGCTTTCTCGGAAGGCTGACTCGGAGCCCTCGACGTCAGCGTCGAAGGCGCGGAACCCTGGCCGCGGGCGATTCCGACCAGCAGGGCAGAGCAGAGAATTGCGCGAGCCACCCCAAACTTTATCATTCGCCTACATTCTCGGCGGGGCGGGCCTTCCCGCGGACCACCATCTTCACATTGCCGTCCAGCGTCCCTTTCCGCGAGAGCATCTCGAATTGCATGGTGTCGCCGACGATCTCGAAGTCGGAGCGCTTGACGGTGGTGCGCTCCGAGGAGTTGAGCACCTGCGTTTTTAGGTTGAAGACCGAGGTGCTCATGAGGATTTCCAGGTCCGGCTTCTCCGTCTCCGGCGCGAAAGTGACGAATTTCACCCCGCTAAACTCGACTCGCTCATCGTCGAGCCGCCTGGTGACTCCGGCCTCGAGTTTCCCGCGCAGCCGGCCTTGACGGTCGAAGTCGGGCAGGACGAGCCCCCTTGCGTCGTGACCGGTGGCGATCGGAATATTGGTCACGCCTTCTTCCGGTTTAGGCCGCTCCTTCGATTTGCTTTTCACGGTCGCCTCCGGTTTGGCGGCCTTTTCCGCCGCGAAGGCGGCACAGCTCACGGCGATGAAGAACAAAAAAACGGACGACGCACCCGAAAATCCGGCGCGACCGCTACGAAACGGCAGCATGAATAGCCTTTAACATGCGGAGATTCTTCGGCAACTGCTTTAGCGGAATCTGATTTGGACCATCCGACAAGGCGCGCGCCGGATTATCGTGGACCTCCATGAAAATACCGTCGCATCCGGCGGCGATTGCGGCCCGGGCCAGGACCGGAGCCAGGGCGGCGTCGCCCGAGGTGGAATCCCCCGCCCCGCCGGGGCGTTGCACGGAATGGGTCGCGTCGAAAATCACGCGATAGCCGGCTTCGCGCATCCAGTAGAGAGACCGAAAATCGGCCACCAGATTGTTGTAGCCGAAGCTGGTCCCCCGCTCGGTGAAAACAAATTTGTCGTTGCCGAAACCGGACAGCTTTTCCGCGATGTTTTTCACATCCCACGGCGCGAGGAATTGGCCCTTCTTTACGTTTACGACGCGTCCGGTTTCAGCCGCGGCCCGGAGCAGGTCCGTTTGTCGGCAAAGAAAGGCCGGGATTTGGAGAACGTCGATCGTCTGACCGGCAATCTCCGCTTCCGCCGGCGAATGGACATCGGTCGTAACCGGGATTTTCAATTCCTCTCCGATGGCCGCAAGAATTTCGCAGCCCTCGCGAACGCCGATTCCGCGATAGGAACGGATCGAGGTGCGATTCGCCTTGTCGTACGACGCCTTGAAAATGAACGGCACTGATTCCGCTTTGCAAATTTCGGCAATCCGCCGCGCCATGCGCCAGACAAACTTTTCCGATTCAATCACACACGGCCCGAGGAGAAACGTCGGCTCCTTCCCGCCGATGGTGACGGATCGAATCTTGAGCGGCTTCGGTTTCATCGTCGGCGGTCAATCATGCATGTCATCCCGAGCCGCGCAGACGGCGAGGGACCCCACAATAGCTCCAAGATCACGCAAACCAAAAGTGTGATGTTCGACACGACGACTTCGCGCATCGCGTAAGCGGTTCTCGCGTGCCTTTCTCTCCGACTGCGAGGTCCCTCGCCGTCTGCGCGACTCGGGATGACAAGCAAGCGGTTACGCCGGTTTCCTGTTCCCCGTAACCAGGTCGTAGAGCGCAAACGGGACATACAGCGCCAGGAAAAATACCAGTGCCAACAGGTGCATTTGCAGCAGATAAATCGGCCAGTTATCCGACAGAAAACTCAAGAGCGACGCCGCCTCGGGCTTGTGCAGCAAGTATCCGTAGTTCTCCCCCGTGATCAGATCGACGACGACCGTGATGACAAAATAGACCTCGGTCCAGGCAAACGTCCGCCAGATGGAGCTGAAATGCGGACGGAACCCCCGCACGATCATCAAAAAGGCGATCCCGATCACGATGCCGCAATGGCCGACAAAGAAACTCACAAACCGAATGTCGGGAAAGGCGTAGCGCAAATCCGGGGTCAGAATCGCCTGCACCGTGCCGCCGATTCCCCAAAAATACGCGACCTCAAGCCAGCGCTCCCGGCCGGTCAGGAAGGCCACGACGATGGCGATCATGGCCCAATCGCAGAGTTGCAGCGGCAACGATTTTTCCCACGATGTCTCGCCGATCGTCCAAAGATAAATGGCGTAGCCGACATAATTAATTCCGAGCAGCAGGGCAATGATCCTGGCGATGGGGCGCCCGGAGCGCGGCCAGCGCGACTTGCGGGCCAGGGCCGCCAAAACAAACGGCAGCGCGATGGTCAGGAGAATAACAACGAGATGCGCCAGACCGTAGGGCTGAAAAGTACGTTCGACATCCATCGCCGCGATAAAATCAACGAGGTCGACAAGCACTATCGGATCACCCAGAGATTGCACGGAATGACATCGGTCACCCAGGACATGTGGACCGGAAGACCGTCCGCCGAAGCCTCGGGATCGACCGGCACTACCAGCATCATCGCCTCGACCGATTGGACGAAATCCAGGACGGCGTAACCGGTATTTCCGCGGATGCACCTCGCTTCAATCGGCACATCGGTCTCTCCCGCCGAATCAATGAATTGTTCCAGCGCGGCCTCCTCCTCCTCCAGGGTCCGCGTCGGTTGCCTACCGGACTTGGCGGATTTCTTCCGCGCCTTCGCCCGCGCCTCATCGAAGCTCGTATGGACGCGGATGACAAAAAGCTTTTCGCACTCCTCGAGCGCAGCCAAACGCAATGCCTTGTGGAGCGCCTCCCGGCCGTGGTCTGAATACTCGGCCATGAAAACGATGCGGCAGAGTCGTTTTGGATCGCTCTCCGGCTTGGTGAAGAGCATGATCGAGCACGTTGCTTCGCGCACGAGCCGGCGCGCGACATTGCCCAGGAATTGACGGAGCACCGCCTCTTTCTCCAGCGCGCCGGCGACGATGAGATCGATCTCGTTCGCGTTTGCCGTCTCCAGGATCGCCGCCGCTGGATCGCCTTCCTGATAGTAAATGGTCGAATCGGCCGGCAATTTCAGCTGGCGCAGGGCAGAACTGAACTTCCGCGTGGTGTCCTCATCGCGCTTGCCCACATAAATCAGGTGCAGCTGCGAGGCGAGGCGATCTCGAATGCGTTTTCCCTCCGCCAACACCTGCACAAAGCGGGGCGAAAACGTGCTGGCCACGGCCACGGTCCGATAAGGTGGATCGATCATTTGTCGCGCGAAGCACTCTCCAGATTTTGGGACGCTTCGGCAAGCTCCCTTCGTTTTTCCGAACCGCCGCGCCGTGCCCGCGATGAACTTTGGAAATTGGATCCAGGCCGTTCGACATTCGTCATTCGTCATTCGACATTCGCTACCATGATCCGACGCGCGATTTATCCCGGCAGCTTCGATCCAGTGACGAACGGTCACCTGGATGTCATCGATCGCGCCCGCAAATTATTCGACGAAGTGATCGTCGCGGTGGCGCACAACGATCAGAAACAGCCACTCTTTACGCTCGAGGAACGCCTCGTCCTCCTTCAGGAGACCATCGGAAAACTGGACAACGTGGAGATCGCGCCGCTCGACGGGCTGCTGGTCGACTTCGCCGTCGCGCGAGAGGCCACGGCGGTCATCCGGGGCTTGCGCGCTGTCTCCGATTTTGAGTTCGAATTCCAAATGGCGCTGATGAATCGCAAGCTGGAAGCGACGGTCGAAACCATCTTTCTCATGCCGAAGGAAGAATACACTTACCTCAGCTCCCGGATCGTGAAAGAGATCGCGCGGCTCGGCGGAGACGTGGCTGAATTCGTTCCGGCCCAGGTTGCGGCGGCGTTGGGAGGCAAGCTCAAGCGATGAACTTCGAAAGGCTTCGCCAGTGAAAATTCATCTCCGGCAAATTCACGCGGAGGGCTTGCATCTCGAGGGCGAGGAAGAATGCGTGATTCCCGATCTGGAGACGGAGGATTTCCGTTGCACGGGACCGTTGCGGTATGCGCTCGACCTGGGGATTTCCGAGGGCGCCTTGTGGGCCACCGGCTCGCTGGCTCAGCCGGTCGAATTTCGATGCGTCCGCTGTCTGGAACCGTTCCCCTTCGAGATCGAGGCAAAGGCTTTCTCGCTCCATCTCGATTTGACCGGGCCGGAGCTAATCGATCTCACGCCCTATTTGCGGGAGGACATTCTGCTGAACCTGCCCGCGCATCCGCATTGCGACCGCGAAGGAGGCCGTGTCTGCCCCGCCGCAAACGCGCCTGCACCAGCCGCTGAGGCAGAAGGCAAACGCCCGCCGGACTGGAGCGCGCTGGATAAGCTGAAATTGGGTTGAGAGGTTGAGAGGTTGAGAGGTTGAGAAGTTGAGGGGTTGAGAGGACTTGCCGCAACGCTTCTTGGGATTTCCACTCAACCTCTCAACCTCTCAACCACTCAACCTTCCCGTTGTCTTTTCCTAATTTCCTGCTTTCCTGATTCCCCTTATGGGAGTTCCCAAACGCAAAACTTCGAAGATGCGGCTGCGCACCCGCAAAGCATCTCACCGGTGGCAGCCGCCCCAGCTCAATAAATGCACCCAGTGCGGCAGCACCGTCGCCTCGCATACAGCTTGTCCATCCTGCGGTTATTACAAAGGCCGTCAGGTCTTGACGGTCGAAGCGTAACGAATTCGCCGTCATCCCGAGCGCAGTCGAGGGATCCCGTGGCCAACCCTTCAGGAAACTGCGGCGGGGTCCCTCGACTTCGCTGCGCTCCGCTCGGGATGACCGACCAATTTTTTGATTTTGCATTCACGCCCTGAACTCCGCAAAATCCCGCACCGATGAAAATCGCACTGGATGCCATGGGAGGCGATTTCGGCCCGCCAAACATTGTCAGCGGTGCTGCCATGGCCCTGAAGGAGTATCCCCACATTGAGAAGCTCTATCTCGTCGGGGACACGCCGCGGATCGAGAAAGAGCTGAAACAGCATCATTGCAACGACCGGCGGATCGAAATCGTCCATGCGACACAGGTGGTCGAGATGAGCGATGGCGCCGTCGATGCCGTCCGGCGGAAAAAGGACTCGTCCGTCAGCCGCGCGGTGGATCTGGTAAAAAAGGGGGACGCGGCCGCGATTGTGACCGCGGGACACACCGGCGCGGCGGTGGCGGCAACGACGATCAAACTGCGGACCCTTCCGGGCGTGGACCGTCCGGGGATCGCTGCCGTCATCCCGTCGGAAACCAATGTCTTTGTCTTGATCGATGCGGGAGCGAACAGCGACGCGCGCGTGGAGCACCTGGTCCAATACGCCATTATGGGCTCGGTCTATTCCCGGCACGTCCTCGGTTACAAGAGCCCGGCGGTCGGCCTGATGTCGATCGGCGATGAAGATGTGAAGGGAAGCGATCTGACCAAGGAAGTCTTCAAGATGTTGAAGCAGAGCGGCCTCAACTTTCGCGGCAACATCGAAGGCCACACGCTCTTTGCCGACCCGGTCGAGGTAGTGGTCTGCGACGGTTTTGTGGGCAACGTGATTTTGAAAACATGCGAATCGATCGCGGACGCGATTTTCAAATGGCTCAAGCACGAGTTGATGAAAAACAAAACGCGCATGGCCGGAGCTTACCTCGCGCGCAACGCCTTTCGCACGATCAAGAAAAAAGTGAACTACGAGGAGTATGGCGGGATGCCGTTGCTGGGCGTGAACGGGATCTGCATCATCGCGCACGGGGCGAGCACGCCACTCGCGATCAAGAACGCCTTGCGGGTCGCCGCCGAATCGATTGAACACCAGGTGAACCCGCATATCGTCGAGGAAATCCGCCGTTATCATGAAACGACAACCCCGCTCGAGCCCGCGCTCAGGTAAACCGCGGCGCACCGTTTCGATCATCGGCACCGGCAGCTACACGCCGGAAAAGATCCTGACCAACGCCGATCTCTCGAAGATGGTCGACACGACCGACGAATGGATCACCACCCGCACCGGCATCAAAGAGCGCCGCATCGCGGCGAAGGACGAATTCACGAGCGACATGGCGGCAAAAGCGGCCCAGGCCGCGATCGAACAGGCGGGGATTTCCCCTGCGGAAATCGATCTTATCCTTCTCGCCACCGCCACGCCCGACATGCTCTTTCCGGCCACGGCTTGTCTGGTCCAGACGAAGATCGGTGCGACCAGGGCCGCCTGTCTCGACGTCTCGGCGGCGTGCGCTGGTTTTCTCTTCGCGGTTGAAATCGCCCAGCAATTCATCACTTCACACACCTACGAAACGGTGCTGGTAATCGGCGCGGAAAAACTCAGTTCGATCACGAACTGGGCTGATCGCAATACGTGTGTCCTTTTCGGCGATGGCGCTGGCGCGGCCATCTTGCGGCATCGCGGCGGCGCCCACGGAGTCATCGCCACCCACGTGGGGAGCGATGGCCAGTACGCCGACATCCTTTTCATGCCGGGAGGAGGCTGCCGCACGCCCATCACGCGCGAGAACGCGGACCAGAACCTCCAAACCATTCACATGTCCGGCAAGGACGTTTACAAGCAGGCCGTGACGGCCATGCTGGCCGCATCGAAGAAGGTCCTCGACCAGGCCGGCCTCAGGATTGAAGACATCGCCTGTGTGATTCCGCACCAGGCCAACGTTCGAATCATCGAAGCTATCGCCGATCGCCTGAAGATTCCGATCGAGCGGTTCTATGTGAATCTTGATCGTTACGGAAACACCTCGGCCGCCGCGGTCGCCATCGCGCTCGATGAAGCAAATCGCACCGGACGCATCAAGGCCGGTGATTACGTCCTCATGGTTGTCTTCGGCGGCGGCCTGACCTGGGCCAGCACGGTGATCGAATGGTGAGCGACGCGACACGTGCGGCCTAGATTTTTGTCATGTCGAGCGAAGTCGAGACATCTCTTACTGGTATCTCTTCGGCGTAAATAGTGAGAGATTCCTCGACTGCGCTCGGAATGACAAAATGCTGATCGAAACCCACGCACACCTCGATTACCCCGATTTCGCTCCGGATTTTGACGACGTTCTGCGCCGCGCGACTGAAGCGGGCGTCACGCGCATCATTACGATCGGGACCTCAATCGAGAGCAGCCGCCGCGCGGTCGAGCTGGCGGAAAAGTATCCGAACATCTACGCCGTGATCGGCGTTCACCCCACGTATGTTGAGGAATCAGACGAAGACGTGATTACGCCGCTACGCGAACTCGCGAGAAATCCACGCGTGGTCGCGATCGGCGAAACGGGACTCGATTATCATTTCCTTCCGAGCGTTGAGTTATCGAAGGAACGCAAGACGACGCAGGTTTTCATCAAGGCTCTTCAGACCTCGACCGACGAGCAAATGGAAGCGGAAATCCACGACGGCGCCTATAAATCGAAACAGGCCAGTTTGTTCGAGCAGCAACTCGATCTTGCCGTCGAGCTCGGGCTAAACGTGGTCATCCACCAGCGCGATGCGTGGGACGATACGCTGGAAATCATCCGGCCGTATGCCGGAAAGCTGCGCGGCGTTTTCCATTGCTTTGGCGGCACCCGGAGCCAGGCGGATGAGGTGATGGCGCTCGGCCACCTCGTTTCCTTTACCGGGATCGTCACCTTCAAGAACGGGGCGGCGGTCCGCGAAATCGCAGCTCAGTTACCGCCAGGCACGTTCATGGTTGAAACCGATTGCCCCTACCTGGCCCCGGTTCCGTTCCGCGGAAAGCGCTGCGAGCCGGCCCACACCCGTCTGGTCGCGGAGTCGATCGCCACTGCGCGCGGGATCGGCTTGGAAGAGGTGGCTCGCGCCACCACCGAAACAGCCGAGAGCTTTTTTCGATTCGTTCGATGAAATTAGCCCGCCCAACGCGATGTCTGTTCGCGGCCGCCGCCACGCTTTGCCTCGCTTCGTGCGCCGCGCCGGACACGCGCCATCACGTCGTCATCAGCGTGCCGCAACAACGCATGGCGGTCCTCGATAATGGCGCTCTCCTCACCACGTTTCCCGTCTCGACCTCAAGATTCGCGCTCGGTGATTCGCCGGGAAGCATGGGCACGCCGCTCGGCGAGCTGGAAGTTGCGGAGAAAATCGGCGGCTCCGCGCCGAGCGGAGCGGTGTTCAAGGACCGAAGGCGAACGGGTGAAATCCTCCCGCCGGATGCGCCAGGCCGTGATCCGATTGTGACGCGAATTCTCTGGCTGCGCGGCCGGGAAGCCCGGAATGCGAACGCGTATAGCCGCTACATCTACATTCACGGCACGCCCGAGGAGCGAACCATCGGCCGGCCGGCGAGCTACGGCTGCGTGCGGATGCGTTCGCGCGATGTGATCCAGCTCTACGACATCGTCGGCCGCGGCGCCAAGGTCACGATTCTAAACGAACCACTCGAAGCGATGGTGCCGACAGCAGGACCCACGGACGTCACTGCTGCGATGCAGCAGTAACAAGAATTCACGGCAATTTGCCGAGATGTTGCTGCGCGGTTGTGCGCGAAAACAATTCTATGTCCGCATCGACCATGATGCGGACGAGCTCCGGAAATCGAACCTTGGGCTCCCAATCCAAAACCTTCTTCGCCTTGGAAGCATCCCCGATGAGCAGATCGACTTCCGCCGGCCGCTCGTAGCGCTCGTCGTGTTTCACGTAATCTTTCCAATCGAGATCGGCGTGCGCGAAGGCGGCTTCGACGAATTCGCGGACCGTATGCGTCTCGTTCGTCGCGAGCACGAAGTCGTCACCTTCGCCCTGCTGCAAAATGCGCCACATGCCTTCGACATATTCCGGCGCGTAACCCCAGTCGCGTTTTGCATCGAGGTTGCCCAGGAACAGCTCCTTCTGGAGGCCTAACTTTATGGCGGCGACGGCGCGAGTGATCTTGCGCGTGACAAAAGTTTCGCCACGCCGCGGGCTTTCGTGGTTGAACAAGATCCCGTTGCTCGCGCAAAGACCGTAACTCTCCCGGTAATTCACCGTCGCCCAATAGGCGAAAACCTTGGCGACGCCGTACGGACTGCGCGGCCAGAAAGGGGTCGTCTCGGTTTGCGGAATTTCCTGGGCTTTCCCGAACATCTCGCTGCTCGACGCCTGGTAGAATTTCGAACGGATGCCGGTTTCGCGAATCGCCTCCAGGATCCGGATCGTCCCCACGCCCGTGACGTCCGAAGTGTATTCCGGAATATCGAAACTGACGCGGACGTGGCTTTGCGCGCCCAGGTGATAAATTTCGTCCGGCTTCAATTCATAAAGCAGCTTCACCAGATTCACCGAGTCGGCCAGATCACCGTAATGCAGGAACAAACGGACCCCGTTGATGTGCGGGTCGGCGTAGAGATGATCGATGCGCGAAGTGTTAAACGTGCTCGCGCGGCGAATGATGCCGTGAACTTCGTAGCCTTTTCCTAGCAGCAGGTCAGCCAGGTAGCTGCCGTCCTGGCCGGTGATGCCTGTGATGAGCGCTTTTTTCATGTCATTCCGAACAGCCCTTTTTGTCATTCCGAGCGAAGTCGAGGAACCCCGCCGTCTGCATATTTGCGCGCCACCCCAATCACCAAAGCAAGAGATGTCTCGACTACGCTCGACATGACAGGGGTCTTCCCTAGCACAACTAACCGGCCTCCACCATTAACGATGCCAGGACGGCACGTTGCGCGTCGATCAAAGCGGCGATGCCCTTCCGGGCCAGCGCCAGCAAATCCGTCAATTGCCCCTGATCAAAAGTCGCTTCCTCACCTGAACCTTGCACCTCGACAAACTCCCCGTCTTCCGTCGCGACCAGATTGAAATCGACCGTCACCGCCTTGTCTTCTTCGTAATTCAAATCAAGCAACGGCACTTCGTTCAAGACCCCGGCGCTGATGGCGGCGACGAGTTTGCGAATGGGCAGTTCACTCAGTTTTTTTTCCTCGATCAATTGGCGACAGGCCAGGGCTGCGGCCAGGCTTGCTCCCGTGATCGCCGCCGTACGCGTTCCGCCATCGGCTTGCAGCACATCGCAATCGACCCACATGGTGCGCGCGCCGAGTTTTTCGAGATCGACGACCGCACGCAACGATCGCCCGATCAATCGCTGAATCTCCGTGCTGCGGCCATCGAGCCGGCCCTTGGCAATATCGCGCGGTTTGCGCGTGTGGGTTGAGTAAGGAAGCATCGAATACTCCGCGGTGAGCCAGCCGCCCCGGACGTTTTGATCCTTCATCCAGCGCGGCACGCCCTCCTCGATCGTCACCCCACAGATCACGCGCGTGTCACCCATGGCCACGAGAACCGAACCGCTGGCGTTGGGCGCAATTCCGAGTTCGAAGGAAATGGGACGGATCTGATCAGCAGCGCGTCCGTCGAGGCGTGGGTTGGGCAAATTCAAATCGTCCGCAGATTACGCAGACGCCGGGGTGAGCCAAGTCGAATCCATGAGACACGATGAAAATCGCAAGGTCATTCGGGTTGGGCGCGTTACCCGTTCACCATCCGGCCGCCATTCGGATGGAGAACCTGCCCGGTCATGTACGACGAATCGTCGGACGCGAGAAAAACAAAAGAGGTCGCAACCTCTTCTGGCTCGCCGGCGCGGCCCAGCGGAGTGTCGGACCCGAACGTCGCCACCTCGTTTGCGGGAAACGTCGAGGGAATCAGCGGCGTCCAGATTGGTCCCGGCGCCACGGCATTCACTCGAATCTTCTTTTCCGCCAGCGCCTGCGAGAGCGATCGAGTGAAGGCCACGATCGCACCTTTCGTCGCGGAATAGTCGAGCAGCTTCGGACTTCCCTGATACGCGGTCACTGACGCGTTGTTAATGATCACGCCGCCCTTGCGGAAATGCGGCAAAACGGCCTTAGTCAGAAAAAACATCGCGAAAATGTTGGTGCGAAAGGTCTTTTCTAGCTGCTTCTCCGTGATCTTCGTGATGTTTTCCTGTGGATGCTGCTCGGCCGCGTTGTTCACCAGGATGTCGATCTTTCCGAGGTCGCGCCTTGTTTGCTTGACCGCTGATTGGCAAAATTTCTCGCGGCCAATGTCGCCGGCGATGAGCAGGCACTGGCGCCCCTGGTTTTCGACGAGCCGCTTTGTCTCCTTCGCGTCTGTATGTTCGTTGAAGTAAACAACGGCGACGTCCGCACCTTCCTTGGCGAAAAGAACCGCCACCGCGCGGCCGATTCCGCTGTCGCCACCGGTGATGAGCGCGACCCTGTCCCGCAGCTTCCCGCAGCCGATATAATTGCTGGCCCCCGATTTCGGCCGCGGCCGCATCTTGAATTCGAGGCCAGGCTGACGTTTTTGGTGTTGGGGCGGGCGGAGCTTTTTCTCCTTCGGCATGGTGAGAATGATTCGATTCTCAACCAGTCTTCAGATGTTCTGTTCCGTGGCGGGGCGATTGCCGCGCAAGAAATCTTCATTTCTCCGCAAAAAAATCGCTTTTCGCGGTTGACGGTCTTTTTTCGACGGCTACCTTGTTGACCCCGCCTGAAGCGGGACTCCCGTAGTCGCAAGACGAAAGAGTTGGTTCTCGCCTATTTTGGGACTGCAAATTGGAACTCAATTTTGTCCCGGCATGATGAACGGCCACCCGCCACCGGCGGGCAGGCTGGGAATGACCGCCGGAGATCAAATTGGGTTTTTTTGTGGGCTGAAAGAGGCGTAAACCGCTGGTTCTTTGATATCTACATACAGGGTAGTAAGTACAACTTTTAAGAGCTGAGTCTGAAAATAAGACCGGGGGTTAAGATCCCTGGTCCGAGAGTTTCAGTTATCAAGTTTGAGCGTCGAATTGGAAACGATTTGGCGTTCTACAGATTGATCAAGCTACAAAGAGCACATAATGGATGCCTTGGTGCCAATAGGCGATGAAGGACGTGGCTAACTGCGATAAGCCTCGGAGAGCGGTAAACACGCTGTGACCCGGGGATTTCCGAATGGGA
>DATMEN010000028.1:0-11324 GCA_035556975.1 Chthoniobacterales bacterium | reverse complement strand
AGTTCACCGGCGGGGAAGACGCGCCACTCGATCTCGCGCCGCGCATCAATGCCGTTCGCTCCCAGAACGCGGTGGGCAAAAATGAACGGCGGCGTGCCCATTCCGGGAACACCGATCCGTTTGCCGCGCAGGTCGGCGACCTTGTGGATATTGCCCTTCACCGGCGCTTGCACGCGCAGGCAGCCCTTGTGGATGCCGGCGGTAAATTTTACGTCGAGCCCCTGCTCGATCGGCTTAAGGAAATACATCACGAGATGGTGCGTGATGTCGTAACCGCCGAGCGCGAGCACGTCCTTGTATTTGCTCCACTCGCACTTCACGAGCTCGACCTCGAGACGTTCCTCCTTAAAAAATCCCAGCTCGAGCGCGGTGAAAATCGGCGCTTCGCACGTGATTCCGATGTAGCCGACGCGCACTTTGGTGAGCCCGTCTTTGGTTTTTCCCGCCAGGCGATTGGTTTCCTTGCAACCCGCCAGGAGCAGCGCTGCCGGCGGCAGGCGAAGGAGAAAATCTCTGCGCGAAAAAATTTGGTTCATGAGGTGCGGGCAAGGAAAGGCAGCGGAAATAAGGTGATAACCAATGCCTATGGACGGGCATTTTGGCTTCAAACCTTTAACAGGGCAATTGCATTTTTCAGGTCAAGCCCGCCTCCAGGATCTGGTAGTCGCGTCCGGCCCGCGCGAAAAAGTATCCGAGCTGCAGGCCGGCGGGACCCGCTCCAATGACCAAGTAATCCATAACGTTTCCTCCGTAACGGTTTCGAATGGGATACGCCGGTCGCGCGCGTTCTTCCGCGCGCGGATCGTAACGGTTCTGTTACGATCCCGCATTCGGAAATATCCCGCCGATTAGGATCAAGAGCACGAATAGAAGGGCCGAGCTGTCTCATTGCATTTACCAAGGCGGCTGCACCATAATGCGTTGCAATGAGCGATCCGCTGGAAATCCGCCATTTGCGCTACTTCCTGGCCGTGGCCGAGGCCGGCAGTTTCAGCCGCGCGGCGGACCGGCTTGGCATTTCCCAGCCGAGCGTTTCCCAGCAAATGCGCGATCTGGAGGCGGGCCTGCGCGTCTCGCTGTTTCAGCGCCGCGGGAAGCGCATTCTTCTCACCTCGACGGGTTTGATCTTCCAGGAGCACGCCCACGCCATTCTCCGGCAGATCGAGAGTTGCCTTCAAGAACTCACCAGCGAACCCGGCCAGCTGCGCGGCGCTCTTCATGTCGGCGTCGTCCCCGTTCTTAACGTGGCCTTGATGCCGGATCTCCTGGGCCTTTTCGCCGCCAAACATCCGGGGATTAGCCTTACCGTTGAAGAGATTTCATCCACCGAAATTGAGACCGCGCTGGAGGAAGGCCGGATGGACGTCGGTCTCGGTTTCCTGACTCGGCACTCGCCGAACTTGCGTTACGAGCGCCTTTGCACGGATGAATTTGCCCTGGTTGTTTCCGAGGGGCACCCGTGGTGGAAACGGCGTGTCATTCAGTTTTCCGAGCTGCACCAGCATCGCCTGCTCCAATTATCCGACACCTTCGTCATGCGCCGAATGACGGACCAAATCTGCCTGAGCCATCACGTCCGTCCGCGCACGGTGGCGGAGCTGAACGCGATCGAGACCCTCCTTCGCTCGCTCGCGCCGTTGGAGTCGGCGGCCTTGATGCCGAAGATCGCCCTGCGCGGCAGAGAGGCGTTGAAGTTGAAAGCCATCCCGCTCCAGGGGAAAAAGCTCTCGCTGGAGATCGGGTTGCTCCGTCTCAGCGATTCGGGATCGAACAGCTCCGTCGGCGCGTTCACCACCCTCGCTAAAGCCGAAGTCCCGAAGCTGATCAAGAATTGAGGGTTCGCCAACGGGCGGTCTCCCCTCTTCCGTCACAATCCCGAGCCACTGACGAACAATCAGGGCCATGCTCTATCGCAATGCTGACGCCGGAGCCGTCAAGGAATGTAGCCGGTGGTGCAAACCACCGGTCTTGGATGCAAAACACGACCAGCCCCGGCAGGGGCGACGGAATGGAATCGCGCGTTTTCCGCCGCCCCTGCCGGGGCTTTGGACCTTTGCTTATCGTGAAACCGGTGGTTTGCACCACCGGCTAATTTCCGACTGTCCCTTCGGGACATCTTTCGTGTTCCCCGCACACGACGTGCCTAGGAATCTTGTTGTGCAGCAAAATGCTCGACAGTCCCTAGCGCGATTTCCCTACACCTTCCAGAGCGCCATGATCAGCAAATCCATCGCCAGAATCCAGACCAGGATCACCTGCCAGAGCCGCAGATTCCGGGCGCCGTAGTGATCGCCCGTCACTTCCGGGTCGCGGTCGAAGAAGCGCTTCCGATTACGCAAAAAGTATATCCCCGCGAAAAACACGACCGCCAGGCACACGCTGAAAACGATTCTCAGCGCGACAACCGAATCAGCGTGGTCGCGGGCGGCGGCAAGCAAGGCGATCGCCATACCATTGTTTCGCATTCGAGAAGAATATTGACCAGAGGCATCCCTGGAATTTTCGTCGGGTTCATCCGGATCGCACGGACAAAAGCCTGTCGCGATCGCGCTCTGAGCGAGGTGGCACGAAATGGCGGGAAACTAATCGTGACCGCCGCCCGCGAGGGCGACGAAATTAGCCTGCAATCGTTAGATCTTCCGCCAAGCCTTTCAGTGATAACCGCTCGGGATCGTTGTAACAACAGGCACGGTTGGTGTGAGCTCAGCGTTTCTCGAAATCACTTTCGGAACCCACCCATTGGATCACCCGCCTACTAAAGGCCTCGAAGTACATCGACAGCAGCAACGCTCCAAAAACCAGGACGGCGAATCCTGCGACTAAATACAACCAACCTGACTCCTGACTGCGGTTGAGTCCGATAGCGGCAAGATATTGTGTTGCCCCTCCCACGACGGCTACGCAGCCGGCGAACAGAGCAATGTTGAAAACAGATCTTCGCACACGCAACCGGCTAGCACGTGCCAACAAAGTCCGCAGGACGTAGAGCTCGGCTACTGACAGGACGTGATGACCAACTAATTGGCGGTAGAACTCCCGGCCATCCGCCTGATCGTAAAAAGAATAATACGCGTCCCCACCATAGATTTCATTCCGCGGATCGAAGGCCTGTACCTCAGCGTTCGGAAATGCTGCTTTCGTCACGATTACACGATCTGGATGGACCGGACCAGCCAGATCAAAAGCGAGTTTGCTCGCAAAACTTCGGAGACACACTTGACGAGCGCTGAGGAAGATGTTCGGCGACGTAACACCAACCTTTGCTACATATTGCTCCGATAGATCCTTGAGCGTCAGCAGGCGTCCCTTTGCTTCTTGTCGGGTAGGGGATCTGGTGCGGTCTTGCCCCCAGAGGATATCTTTGGCCGCGTCGTCGACGAGGCCATAGTCGGCCATAACAAGATCGTACGAGCGCTCCGATACTGTTTTGAGAGTATCAAGCGTGCCTTTATCAAAACGCCAGTACCCCGGTTGATCAGACATGACAGCGACCTGCACGACATCGACCGCAAAGCTTACGGTAACGTCGCCAGCGTGTATCCGATGTCCGGTGAGAAGGCGCGAGAGCCTGTCATTCATTTCCTTGTCATCATCAATAAGAAGAATTCGGTATATCATTGTGCTAGTGCACAGGGCTGCCTGTAGTTATCGGGAATCGAATGATCAACCCTTCTTCTTGGGTTTGAATGCAGCACAAAACGCTACTATCTCATCAGCGAACATTTGCTTATCGATAGCCGTCTCAAGGGTCCTACACTGATAATCCCTAACAATTTCAGGAAGATCGCCAAGACTTACGTACAGCGCAGCTGGTGCCATTGGTTTGCCGAGCGCCCAGCAAGCGCTGGCCTCATAAAGTACCCAAGTACTGGTGACGGAATTCGGAGTGAGAATGATGACTGCAATTCTCGAATCGATAAGCGCCTTCCTAATCTCCTCCTTCCAGCGGGCTCCGGTTGCGATGCTCTTTTCGGCGAGAAAGCACGTGAGTCCCTTCTGCTCGAGAAGTTCGGTCAACTCCCTTGCGGTTCTGCGATCTGTAGCCGAATAGCTCACGAACACCTCGTGCTGAGGGCTGGAGAGGAAATGGTCTTGAAGGCCGCGAGTCACGAATCTCTCTGCCGCTTCAGCCAGGTTTCTTCCGAAAAAGCCAGTTGAAACGAGTCGCTCCAGCATTTCCCTGACTTGCGGGGTGGTGGTAAGCAAAAGTCTTACCGTCGGAAATCGCCCGTGGGGTCTTGGCATCGGATTAGGTCTAACAAGACGAAGATCGGCAGTGGCGCGTTGGAAACACTGGAAACGATTTTATTAAGGTAAGTGAAGCAACAAGGCTGCCCATCGTCAGCTGCATTTGCTGGGTTAGACCATTGCAGGTATCTGGAATAGGCTCTGGCCCTATCTGGGTGGAATACGCTTCAAGGTCCACCGGACAAAAGGTGAACTCAATTGGTTACGTTCCACGGTCACTTCCCTGTTCGTACCGACGTGTAGATGGAAGCCGGGATGTCGTTCGGACTCGAGTGCCACGTCCATTTGGCCGGTAGGGATATATGGCCAGACGCGCCATATCTTATAGAGCAATCCTCCAGCGGTTAGTCCGAGCATCGCTGCAATGAGGATGGCAACGTTCAAGCGGACGTGAAGAGAGTTCAACTCTTTCACTCGAACTTGGAGTTCGTTCGTTCGGTTTTCGAGCACGGCTAAGCGGGTTTCAGTAGTGTCAGGCATAGCGTATTGGTCTAATTGCTTGGGGATGTTGTTACGGGCGAGGATATTCGACGATGTGCGGCTCCCGGCCTAACGAGAATTGGACGAACATTGTGTCGCCTGTTCTGGGGTAGGAGCGAGAAACCTCGCATAGCAGCAGTTGTACCGATCAACGCAGCGATGAGCAAGCATAAATGGTATCTAGCAATTCCCCGTTGCGCGGAGACTCAAAGCTGTGCCGTCCAAGGCAGCTACAGAAGCTGATACGGATCGACATCGACCGACGCAACGACGTCTTCCGGCAGCGGGAGTTTATCGAGTGTCTCGCGGACGAGGCGGCTCAGCCGCATGATCGCTTCGCCGCGCATCAAAATGTGGAAGCGGAACTGGCCTTGCAGTTTCTCGAGCGGCGCGGGCGACGGGGCGCTCAGGATAAACTCGGCGGGCAACGCTTCTTTCAAGCGGCGCGCAATGGTTTCCGCGGAAAATTGCGCGCGGGTTTCGTGGGTGGAGCGCACCGTGATCAAAACGGCATGCTTGAACGGCGGAAAGTCGCAACGTTCCCGGAATTCCAATTCCTGCTGGAAATAGCCGGCGAAATCGTGCTGCCGCGCAAACTGAATGGAAGGACTGAATGGCGTGTAGGTTTGCACGAAAACTTCGCCGGCGGTTTCGCCGCGGCCCGCGCGCCCGGCGACCTGCGTCAGCAACTGGAAGGTCCGTTCGCCTGCGCGGAAATCCGGCATGTGCAGCGCGAGATCGGCGTTGATGATGCCGACGAGCGTGACGTTGGGAAAATGGAGGCCCTTCGCGATCATTTGCGTGCCGACGAGAATGTCGATCTTGCCGGCGCGGAAGGCGTGGAGCGTTTCGCGATAGGCATCTTTCCGCGTCATCGAATCGGCGTCCATCCGCCGCACGACCGCCGACGGAAAAAGCTGTGTGACGTTGGACTCCACTTTTTCCGTTCCGAACCCGGCATAAATCAGCGCGTCCTCCGAGCAGGCTGGACATTTCTTTGGCACGGCGGCGGTGTGCCCGCACAAATGGCAGGTCAGGCGCGCGGCCCCGCGATGGAAAGTCAGGGCGACGCTGCAATTCGGGCAATTCCGCGCTTCGCCGCAGTTGCTGCAAAGAAGCGAGGTCGAGAAGCCGCGGCGATTGAGAAACAGGATGGTCTGTTCGTGCTTCTCGAGCCGGCTCGTGATCGCGGCGCGCAGTTGTTCGGAAAGAATGGCGGCGGCTTTTTCTTTTCGCCGCGCCAGCCGCAGATCGACGATCCGCATCAGCGGCATCTGGCAATCATCCACCCGCTGGGTCAGGTTCAGCAGGAGATATTTCCCCTGGACGGCGTTGTGATAGCTCTCGAGCGACGGCGTTGCGGTGCCGAGCAACACGACACACTGCTCCATTTTCGCGCGCACGACCGCCACGTCGCGCGCGTGATAGCGCGGCGCTTCCTCCTGTTTGTAGGAGGTTTCGTGCTCTTCATCGACGACGATCAGGCCAAGATTTTCGAGCGGAGCAAAGACGGCGCTGCGCGCTCCAACCACGATCCGCGCCCCGCCCGACTGGACCTTATGCCATTCATCGTGCCGTTCGCCTTCGGAGAGATGGCTGTGCAAAACGGCAACCGTATCCTGCGTTTCGGCAAACCGGCTCTTGAACCGCTCCACGGTTTGCGGCGTGAGCGAGATTTCCGGGACAAGGACGATGGCGGTTTTTCCGCAGGCAAGCGTCGAACGGATGGCCTGGAGGTAAATTTCCGTCTTCCCGCTGCCGGTCACGCCGTGGAGCAAAATCGGCTTTGCTTTTTCCGGGGCGGCCAATGCTTCCTCAACGGCGTTTAGAGCAGCCGATTGCTCCGGATTTAAGGTGAGGTTGGTGGACGCGAGGAATTCTTCATCGGCGTGCGGGTCGCGCGCGACCGCTTCTTCGCGGAGTGCCACGAACCCGCGCTTCTCGAGCGCGCGCAGCGTCTGGTTGTCCTGGGATGTTTGGCGAAGCAGTTCGGCGGCCGGGATCGGAACGGTGAGTTGCGAGACCGCCTCGAGCAATTCGCCCTGCCGTGGAGCTCGACGCCGTAATTTTTCCACATCCTCCGCCGTGATTTCTTTCGCCGCGCTCACGATCAATTGCTTCTTCCACCCGACCTCGGCGCGACGAATGACCTGCGGAAGGAGGCTCCGCATGACCGCCTCGATCGGACAGCAGTAGTACGCGCTCATCCATCTCGCGAGCTCGACCAGCTTGGCGCTCAGCGCCGGGCGGTCGCCCACCAGCGCTTCGATCGGGCGAATGCCTTCGGCGGAACTCTCCTCGAGCAACGCCACCACGGTCGCGAGCGCCGATTTGTCGCGAAACGGCACCCGCACGCGCGAACCGATGCTGACCCGGTCTACGAAAGTTTCCGGGACGAGATAATCGAGCTCGCGATGGATCGAGCGATCGATAATGACGCGCGCGTAGGAAGGATTCACGGTTTGGGGTGAAGAGGAAAATTCGTTGATCGATGAATCGATGCGTGGATTGCTGTTGAAGTGAGTTTCTCCGCCTCCAGCCAGTTATCCAGCTTTTCGGTCGGCTCCCTTGTGGGCAGGTCTGGCGGGCCGCGCGCCAATCGCCAGAATTCATGACTCGATTCCTCTTTAAAGTGATTATCTGCGCGCTGCTCGCGACCGCGGCGAGCGTCGTCTATCTCTCGTCGAAGTCGGGAGATCCGACGTACACGCTTCAGGAGTGGATCGCTCCGGGGCGTTTCCAGCAACATGACGCACTCATTCGGGCCGTGGCCGCCGAGCATCATCTCGATCCGATGCTGGTGAAGGCGGTCGTTTGGCGCGAAAGCCGTTTCGATGCCCGCAAGTTCGGCAGCGCCGGCGAACGCGGCCTGATGCAGGTAAGCGAAAAGGCGGCGCAGGAATGGGCCCAGGAAAATCGCGTCGAAAATTTTCGGGTGGAGGAGTTGTTCGACCCGAAAATCAATCTCCAGGCGGGAACGTGGTATTTGCGCCGGGCGACCCAGCATTGGGAAAAGCAGGAAGACCCGATTCCTTTCGCGCTGGCGGAATACAACGCCGGCGCCAGCCGCGCGCAACGCTGGGCCGGCGGCGATGATGTCGTGATTCCAGCGGAGACTTTCCGGGCCAACATAGATTTCCCCGGGACGCGCGGGTACGTCGATTCCATCATCGCGCGCTTCGAGTTCTACAAGCGGCGAGGACGGATGTAGCGATCGGGGATCGACTCGCACCTCCGAAATCGACGCAACCGGATTTCCGGCTAAAAGTGAATGAATGGACAAGGCGGCGATCGCGGACGTGCTGGAGAAGATCGCGACGCTGCTCGAATTGAAGGGCGAAAATCCGTTCAAGATTCGAGCTTATACAAACGCGGCGCGCTCCCTCGAAACCTGGGGCGGCAACATTTCGGACCTGCGCGATGAAGAGACGCTCGAAAAAATTCCGGGCATCGGCAAGGCGATCGCGGCGAAAATAAAAGAGCTGGTGGAGACTGGTTCGCTCCGGTTCTTCGAGGACCTGCGCTCCGAATTTCCGGCTGAGATTCTCGAGCTCTTTTCGCTTCCCGGCCTGGGGGCGAAAAAGATCAAGGCGCTCTACGAACAGCTCCAGGTAAGCTCGATCGCGCAGCTCCAGCAAGCCTGCACGGCCGGCCGGGTGGCGGAGCTGCCCGGTTTCGGAAAGACGACGCAGGAAAAACTCTGCCAGGCGATTGCCGAACGCACGAAGCACGCCGGATCGTTTCGGCTGGGCGCGATCGCGGCGGAAGCGGAAATGTTGCAAGCGGACCTGCGCGCCCATCCCGACGCCCTCCATGTTTGCATCGCCGGGAGTTACCGGCGGAAAAAGGAGATTGTTCGCGACCTCGATTTCATCGTCGCCACTGCCGCGCCGGCGGAGATCACGGCGATATTTGTGCAACATCCGCTGGTGGAAACGATCATCGCGCGGGGGCCGACGAAATCGAGCGTACGGTTGCGCTCCGGCATTCAATGCGATCTGCGGGTCGTAAGCGGGACGGAGTATCCTTTCGCGCTCAATTATTTTACCGGGAGCAAAGAGCACAACATCGTCCTGCGAAATCGCGCCCTGCAAAAGGGGTGGACGCTGAATGAATATCGGATCGCACCGGCGCCGGCCGAAGCCGCGGCCAGGAGCAAGAAGGGATCAGCGAAAATCCCGCAGGTGCGTGAAGAAGCGGAATTGTATCGCGCGCTTGGATTCGATTACATCCCGCCGGAGCTGCGCGAGAACTGCGGCGAATTCGAAGCCGCGGCCGCGGGAACCCTGCCGCGCCTGATCGAGGCCGAAAATCTCCGAGGCACCTTCCATTGCCACACCACGGCGAGCGACGGCCACAACACCCTCGAGGAAATGGCCGCCGCGGCGCAGGCGCTCGGGTTGCAGTATCTCGGCATCGCCGAGCACAGCCGCAGCTCGATCCAGGCGCGCGGACTCGATGCGGCGCGGTTGCGCGAGCAGGTCGCCGCGATCCGAAAGCTCAATCGCGAATTCGGCAACTTCCGGCTCTTCGCCGGCGTCGAATGCGACATCCTGCGTGACGGCGCGCTCGATTTTGATGACGAAGTCCTCGCCGAACTTGATTACGTCGTGGGGTCGGTGCACTCCGCTTTCACCCTCTCCGAAGCGGACATGACGCGCCGGATCATTCGGGCGATGAGCAATCCGTTCGTCACCATGCTGGCGCATCCCACCGGAAGGCTCTTGTTGAGGCGCGATGGGTACGCGGTCGACATTCCCGCGATCATCGATGCAGCGGCCGAGACCGGCACCTGGATTGAAATTAATGCCGCCCCGAAACGACTCGACCTCGACTGGCGCTGGTGGCCGCTCGCGAAGGAAAAGGGGGTGAAATGCGTGATCAACCCCGATGCGCACCGGACCGAACGGCTTCAGGAGCTGTGGTTTGGAATTGGAGTCGCGCGCAAAGGCTGGCTCACCAAAGCGGACGTGATGAATTGTCTGCCGCTGGGGAAGATCGAGAATGAGCTGGGGAGGAAACGGATGTGAAGAGTGATCGGTGACTAGTGAATGGAAAATACAATTCACTTATCACCATTCACCGATCACCAGCTACCTCCCTCTGCGGCATGAACATGGTCAGGCATTTGCAGGCGCCGCCGGCTTTCAAAAACTCGGTCATCGGCAAGGGATGGCAGGTGTAGCCGCGGTCCCGCAGCGTTGCGACCAGCTTCGGTGCGCCTTCGGGCAAAACGATGTCGCGATCGAGCACGACGGCGTTGCAGGAAAAATGAGCGGCTTCCTCCGGGGCTACGTCGATCAAGTTGCTTAGGTGATCCCGGATGGTGCGCTGGCCGTATTCGTCGAACGCTTCCGGGAACCAAAATGCGCCGCTATCCGGCAGCGGACAAAAGCAGGTGTCGATGTGATAAAAGCGTGGATCGACCAACTCGACCGAGATGACCAGACAACCCAAAATATCGGCCACGGCCCGGTGCGAATTAATGTCGGACCGAAACTTGTACCCGCAGAAAAGCACATCTCCGCCGAAGAGCGCGTCTCCTTCGCCTTCGAAATACAAATCCTTCGGCAACCAGATAATCTCGTAGCCGCGCTCCTGCATCCAGCGGGCGAAGTGGGGCGCTTCGCCGGCGCGTTCCTCGTGCCGGAAATTGCTCGGAATGAAACGCCGCCCGACCGTGAGGCCGGCGTTTGCGGTGAAAACCATGTCGGGAAGGCTCGGCTGGGGCGGGATCAGGTTGACCTGGCAATCGAGCGTTGAAAGCGTGTCGAAGAGGCCTTTCCACTGCGCCTGAACCAGGGGCTTGTCGGCGCCCCGCGCGCGGCTCATCCACGGGTTAATCTCGTACTCGATCCCGTAATGATCCGGCGGACAAAGCAGAAGCTGGCGCATAAGATCGATGATTTGCTCGCGAATCGTTCAAGTTACTCGCGACCGCCGTTTTCCGGCTTGGTAATGCAATCGACCAGCGCGCGCAGAAACGGTTCCACATCCGTGACCAGGCCGATCGATTGGAGTGGTTGATGTTCGACCGCTCGCTCCACCGATGCGGAGTCGATATCGACGCAGACGGTTTTCACGGTCGGCGCCAGCATGGTGGCTACGGCCATCGAGTGTTGCACCGTCCCGAGCAACAGCACATGCGTCACGTCGACGAGTTTCTCGCGCATAATTTTCTGCGCTTCGACGACATCGGTCGTTACTCCTGGAATCGGACCTTCGTCGCGAATTGAGCCGGTCAGGACAATATCGACCTTATGTTTGACGCAGGCGTGCATGACGCCGGAAGTCAGGACCTTCTTCTGCACGGCGCCCGCGATCCCGCCGCAGGCGCGAATGGTATTGATGGCGCGCAGGTGGTTCTCGTGCCCGCCACCCGCAAAAGCGCGCTCGGGATTCTTGCCCAGCGAGGTCCCGAAAAGCGCGCGCTCCACGTCGTAGACCGCGAACGAGTTCCCCGCGAACAGTCGATCGACGTAGCGCATCTCGATCAGGCGTTCGAGATGGTCGCCCGCCCCCGTCCGCACGATGGCCGGTCCACCAACGATGGCGATTTTGCCTTTCGTTTCACGCGCGCGACACAATTCCTGCGC
>DATMEN010000027.1:0-254968 GCA_035556975.1 Chthoniobacterales bacterium | reverse complement strand
TTTTTCACCGCGCCCGGCATTAGCTACGGTGCGAATCAATGTATCGTCGCTGTGGTTTCAGGCATGAACGCAGATTGCGTGCACTTGGTGTCTCGACCATCGCCGGGATCGACGAAGCGGGCCGGGGCGCGCTCGCCGGGCCTGTTGTAGCGGCGGCAGTCATTCTCCCTGAAAAATTTCGGCACCGCCGGCTGAACGACTCAAAGCAGCTTCTCCCCGAACGGCGCGAAGAAATTTATCACGAACTGATCGACAGCGGCGCGATTTTATGGGCCGTCGGAATTGTCGATTCGCTTGAGATCGATGCGCTCAATATTCTGCGCGCCACCCATAAGGCGATGCGCGCGGCCATCGAGGCGTTGAGCCTGCGGCCCGACCATGTGCTGATCGACGGCCTTCCCGTTTTCCCTTTTCCCCTTCCGCAAACCGCAATTATCGAGGGCGATTGCTACAGCCTTAGCATTGCCGCGGCCAGTGTGATCGCCAAGGTCACGCGCGATATGATTATGCGCGACTTTTGCGCGCGCTTTCCCGAATATTGCTTCAGCCAGCACAAAGGCTACGGCACGGAATTGCACCTGATAAAATTGCATGAACACGGGCCTTGTCCGATTCATCGCCGATCTTTCGAACCGGTGGCGCAGCCGGTTTTTGCCTTTGCGGCCCGAACATCTTCGGCTTGGGACGCGGGGCGAGAAGCTGGCGTGCCGGTTCTTGCGGACGAACGGTTACAAGGTCCTCTATCGTAATTTTCGCGGCCGGAGCGGGGGCGAGATCGACATCGTCTGCCGCGACCGGGACACGCTGGTCTTCGTCGAAGTGAAAACGCGGAGGCGCGAAGATTTCGGCCGTCCGTTCGACGCCGTCGACCGCAGCAAGCAGAAGCGAATTGCCCGCGGTGGCCTTGCCTGGCTCCGGCTCCTGGATGATCCCGACATTCTTTTCCGGTTCGACGTCGTCGAAGTGATCATCGCGGAGGGCGCGCCACCGCGGTTTGAGTTACTCCGGAATGCGTTCGCCCTGCCCGAGCCGTACATTTACTGAAGTCGATAGGCGCCGCGATAGCGACGCGCACTCAGGACCGCCACCGCGATTAATCAATAATGAACAATCATTTTCGTGCTGCGGTTATCGCGAGCCTAGCCGCCATTTTTTCTGGGATCGCTCCGTCAAATGGCCGAGCCGCCACCGAAACGGAACAGGACCGTAAATCGTTAACGGGCAAAGCCGCCGTCTCCGCCGATTGGACCCAGGATGCGCCGGGCGTTCGGCACAAAATCACCCTCGATGATCTGCCGCCGCCGTTTCAAACGGAGTCCGTCACCAACCGTCCGCGGGTCGTGGCTCGACCAGACGGCGCGGAGCCTCAGGTTCCGCCCGGATTCAAGATCGAGCTGCACGCCGCGGGCTTGCGGGACCCGCGTTATCTTCTGACCGCGCCAAACGGAGATATCTTCGTCACCGAAAGCCGCGCCGATACCATCAAAGTGCTGCGCGACACCGATGGTGACGGAAAACCGAACGTTACCGAGGTCTTCACCAAGGAAGGATTAAAGGATCCATTCGGCATTGCCTTCTACCCGCCGGGCCCGGAGCCAAAGTATCTCTACGTCGCGAACACCAACGGCGTCATTCGCTTTCCCTACCGCAACGGCGACACCAAAGCCCGCGGACCGGCCGAAAAACTGGGCGCGGAGCTTTCGGCCGGCGGCCTTCTCACCGGCGGCGGGCATTGGACGCGCGACATCGCGTTCTCGCCTGACGGCAAACGAATGCTCATTTCGATCGGTTCCCTTTCCAACGTCTCGGATGATTCCGACGAGGCGGATCGGGCGCGCATCTTCCAGTTCAATCCGGACGGCACCGGACAAAAAGTTTTTGCCTGGGGAATTCGGAACGCGGTAGGCATCAAGTTTCGGCCTGGGACGGAAGACCTTTGGATGAGCACGAACGAACGCGACGCGCTCGGCGACGGGCTGGTGCCGGATTACATCAGCCGCGTGCAACCAGGCGGGTTTTACGGCTGGCCCTGGTTTTACATCGGCAATCACCAGGACCCTCGGCACAAAGGCAAACACCCGGAACTGGCGGACAAAGTCCTTATCCCCGACGTGCTCGTGCAAAGTCACTCCGCGACGTTGAATCTCTGCTTCTACGACGGGCAACAATTTCCGGCCGAATACAAGGGCGACATCTTCGCGGCTTTCCACGGGTCATGGAACAAGGCGCGGCGCACCGGCTACAAAATCGTGCGTGTGCCGTTCGATAAATCGGGCGGAAAGGCGCGGGGCGATTACGAGGATTTCGTCACCGGTTTCGTTACTCCGGAAGGAAATGTCTGGGGCCGCCCGGTCGGCATCACCGTCGCGAAAGACGGCAGCCTTCTCTTCAGCGAAGATGGAAACGATACCATCTGGCGCGTGAGCTACGGAAAGTAAGACGGACAGAACGCTGTCATCCCGAGCCGCGCAGACGGCGAGGGACCTCCCAGTCGCACGGCGCGTTACTCAAGAGGCGATTACGCCCCATCCGAAGATAACGCCCAATGTCTCGCGGAAGCGAATGACCCGTCGCGAGGTCCCTCGCCGTCTGCGCGGCTCGGGATGACAAGCAGTAGATCAGCACTTACACCAGCAATTCGTAGGAAAGAATGCTCAGGCAGTAGATCGACGCGGTCTCCACCCGAAGAACCACCGGGCCTAGCGTAATTGGCCGGCAACCGTGGCTCCGGGCGAGCGAGAGCTCCGCGGGCGTGAAGTCGCCTTCCGGGCCGACGAGCATCAACACGTTCCTGGGCCGATCTCCATGCTCGTTTTCAAATTGCGCCAAAATTTTCTTTAGGTGCACGGCATCGGACTGGAGCGAGCCGATCAATTGCAGATCGAAACCCCTGTGATCCCGGAAGAATTGCGCGAGCGGTCGCGGCGTTTGCACTTGCGGCAGCCAGTTCTGGCCGCATTGCTTGGCGGCCTCGATCGCGACGGTCTGCCACTTGGCCTGCTTTGACGCGGCGCTCTCCTCATCGAGCCGGACCACCGTGCGATCGGAAAGAATCGGAGCGATTTCCGCCGCGCCGATCTCAACGGCTTTCTGCACGATCAGGTCCATGTTTTTTCCTTTTGGAATGGCCTGGCCGAGCGTGATGCGGCAGCGAAGCGGCGGCGTTTGGGCGGCGTGCAGTTTGCGGAGATGGATCTCCGCGATGTCGCTGGAAACGATCTCGGCGGTGATCTCGGATCCACGTCCGTTGAAGAGAACAACCTTGTCCGCCGACTCGAGGCGCAGGACGTTGCGGCAATGATGCGCCTCGGAGCCCGTCAGGACGAGGGCGTCGGGATGCCAGTTTTCGGGCGGGACAAAAAAGCGGTGCATGCTGAGAGCAAGAAATTCCTTCCCGCAACGGCGGGACTCGGAATGACAAAAAAGAGCTAGCGAAAAAACTCCTTCGCGCGATCGAAGAAGCTTTTGTGGAGCGGAGTGTTTTCGTCGCCGCAGAGCGCGGAGAATTCTTCGAGTTTCTGGCGTTGTTCGCTGTTCAAACGGCTCGGGACCTCGACCAGGAGGCGCGCAAGGAGGTCGCCACGATCGCGGGCGTTGACGTTCATAATGCCTTTGCCGCGCAGCTTGAACACCTGACCGCTCTGAGTTCCCGCCGGCACCTTGAGATTGGCTTTGCCTTCGAGGGTGGGGACCGCAATTTCCCCACCCAGCGCGGCAAGGGTGAAGGCAATGGGCACTTCGCAGTAGAGATTGTCATCCTCGCGCTGGAAAATGGGATGCTCCTTGATGTGAATGACGACATAAAGGTCGCCGGCTGGTCCTCCGCGGATTCCCGCCTCCCCGTTGCCGGACGAGCGCAGCCGGGAGCCATCGGAAATGCCACCGGGCACCTTTAATTTGATGCGGCTCGTATTCTCCACGCGTCCCTCTCCACTACAAACACGGCACGGCTTTTCGATGATCTGCCCCACCCCGCGGCAGCGCGGACAGGTTTGCGAAACCTGGAAGAATCCGCGCGAGCTAATCACCTGGCCGCGGCCGCCGCAGGTTGGACAATTGATCGCGCGCGAGCCCGGATCCGCGCCTTTGCCATCGCACTTGTCGCAGGTATCGAGCTTGCGGACTTCAATCTCCTTCTCCACGCCAAAAGCAGCTTCTTCGAGCGTGATCTGCATGTCGTAACGCAAATCCGACCCGCGCTGGCGCCCCTCGCGGTCGGTAGTCGCGCCGCCGCCAAAAAACGTTTCGAAAATTCCCCCGGCACCGCCGCCGCCACCGAACACTTCCCGGAAAATATCGAACGGATCATGAAAACCGCCGCCGCCGCGTCCCGCGCTGCCTTGAGCGAAAGCGGCATGGCCGAAGCGATCGTAGGCCGCGCGTTTGTCGGCATCGATCAGCACGTCATAGGCTTCGCCCAGCTCCTTGAATTTTTCCTCCGCGTGCGGGTCGTTCGGATTTTTGTCCGGATGAAATTTTACCGCGAGCTTGCGATAGGCGCGCTTTACCTCTTCCCCGGAGGCCCCTCGCTCCACCATCAGGACTTCGTAGTAATCGCGCTTTGTGGTAGCCATCGTATCCAGGTCGGGATAGGTCGTATGTGACCTATGGACCACTCGAAACCACAACGCTCGAGGGCCGAAGAAGCCGATCCTTCATCCGATAGCCGCGCCGCGTTTGACGGATAACGACGCCTTCGGGGTATTGCTCGCTGGACTCATGGGCGATCGCTTCGTGAAGGTTCGGATCGAACTTTTGGCCAGTCGCGTTGATCGGCTGGAGTCCGTGCTCGGTCAAAAAATCCATCAACTGTTTCAAGACCATGCTCATGCCGGAAAACACGGGCGAGTTCTCGCCTTCGCCCCGCGCCGCCTCGAGACCGAGCTCGAAATTGTCCACGATGGCAATGAGCCGTTCCAGGAGAGAGCTGTTCGCGTATTTGATCGCCGCCTCTTTTTCCCTCGCAGCGCGCTTCTTGTAGTTCTCGAAATCGGCCTGGCTCCGCAGCGCCAGGTCGCGGAAGCGGTCGAGGTCCGCCTGCAAAGTCTCGTCCTCGTCCTGATCGGACGACGGCGGGACGTCCGAGCCGGATGGCTCCGATTTCGGTTGGGCGGGATCGGGATTTGGCGCGGACTTGTCATCTTCCGCGGGCGATTCGGTTACGGGGATTCTTCTCATGTTTTGCGAATAGCGATCAAAGTGATGTCGTCATTTTGCGGCTGCGCTCCAACGAAGCTCCGCAGCTCGTCGATTAAACGGGTAATCATGGCCGCGGCGCCACTGGGCGCGCTGGCGCGAACGCACTCGACCATGCGGTCAAAGCCAAATTCGTCTCCGTTGGCGTCGAGCGCCTCGGTCACTCCATCGGTGTAGAGAAGGAGGCAATCGTCCCGTTCCAGCGAGAGAGCGTAGTCGCCGGTTATCCTATCGAACACGCTTCCGCTGTCAATTCCGACGGCCATGCCCGGAGGCTTCACGGCGGTCACGGATTCGGCGGCACGCTGGTAAAGAAGAGGGGCGTCATGGCCGGCCCGCGAGAGCGTTACCGAATTGCGCGCGTGATCGAGAATCACGTAAGCCATGCTGATAAACATGTCTTCCTTGATGTCGGGATAAATCTGCCGGTTGACCTTTTGCAAAACATCGGCCGGCGAGGGATTCCCCGCAGCCTGGCTGCGCAAGACACTGCGGCAGATGGCCATGATGATCGACGCGGGCACGCCCTTGCCCGAGACATCGGCAATGGCGACGCCGAGCCGCTCATCATCCACTTTGATGTAATCGAAATAATCGCCACTGACATGCCGCGCGGGAATGTTGATGCCGTTGATCTCGAACCCCTCTATGACCGGCGCTTCGCTCGGCAGCAGGATGCGCTGAATGTCCCGAGCGATCTCGAGATCGTGATCAAGCCGCTTTTTTTCGTTCGCTTCCGAATAGATGATGGCGTTGTAGAGCGCGAAAGCCGATTGCTCGGCGATCGATTTGAAAACCACGAAATCGCTCTGCGTAAAAGGCGCGCTCCCCGGCCCGTTGCCCAGGGCCAGCACGCCCATGTTTTGTTTCCCGTAAAGCAGCGGCGTGACCATGACCGAGGTGGCGCCAAGAGAAGTGCCGCGCAGCGCTGCCAGCTCGGGCGCATTCGAGAGATCGGTCAGGTGGAGGGGCTCGCGGGTCTGCCAGACACGGCCGATCATGCCCTCGCCGGGAGGAATGGGATGCAACCGCAAATAGCTCTCCAGGGCCAGGGGAGTGGTCGCGGCCTTCTGAAGCACGTCCGGTGGCACTTCGAGGAAGGGCGGACAACCCTTTGAGATGTAGGCGGGCGCCAGCTTCCCCCCGGCGCGTTCCATCATGTAGAGCGCGCCTCCGTGCGCGTCGAGAATCCGCGCCGCCCCTTCCACGATCAAGCGGTGCAGGTCCGCCGCACGAATCGTTTCCGTAAAGGCCTCGCCCAATCCATGCAGAAAATCGAAGACCAGTGTCTCCTCGATCTTGATCTCTTCGTTAGAGAGCTCGAGCTGGCGGAGACGGATCCGCTGCTGCCGCCAGGTCAGGAGCCAGCCCGCGAGACAGGCAATCAACAGCCCAAGGAGAATGATTGGCCACATGCGCCGAAGGCTGAATTAGTTCGGCGCCGTCCCGTGCTGGAGATCTTGTTTTAGATAATCGAGAACGTCCTTGAAACGGGAAAGGTTTTGCGGTGAGGCATCGCACAAGGCCTGGTGCGCATCCAGCATCTGCCGGGCGTTCTCCTGCTTCTTCGCGTCCGGCGATTCGGCGGCCGATTCGCGCTGGAGCAATTCGCATTGCGGCGACGCCGCCCCGTTGACATGGATGCTGAAGATCTGGTCGAGGCCGAGACCGTAAAGCAGTTCGCGACTGCGATCCCCGCAATGAACCACGTGGAGATGGCCGTGTCCCAGCTCTTTCAGGCGGAGCGCCACTCCCGCCATTGTTCCCATGAAGGTGGAATCCATCATGACGCACTTTTCGAGGTCGATGACGAATTCGCGATAGCCGCGATTGACCATCTCGCGAGTGAATTCCTTGAGGTTGCCGCTGTTGAGGAAGCTGCCTTTGCCCTCAACCTTCACCCAAACGGCATCGCCGTTTACTCCGACTTGTATAGACGACTGCACTGCGTGAGAAAAATATAAGATCGCCCTACCTGGTGTCAAACCAACTGCGACGGCCGGTTGCAGGTCATCCCGAGCGCAGCGTAGCGGAGTCGAGGGACCTCGGGGAAGGTCGTACGACATATCACGGGATCCCTCGACTTCGCTCGGGATGACCAAACCTCTATCATTCCCACAAGTAGGAGCGGTTCTCGGCCACGATCCGGCCATTTTCGATCAGCAGGCAACGCCACGAAATCACCCGTCCGTCGTTGAAATAATCGTCGCCGATCACGGCGAACTCGGTTTTGTGACTGCCCTTCGCGTTGGAGTAGGTCAGTTCGCGCGCCTGAACAAAAGAACGAAGCTTTTCCTGCCGATACTCCAGGCGCACGGTCACATTCGCCGGCCGTTTTGCGCGCCAGAAGAAATCGAAGTAATTGCCAAAGCGCTGGCGTTGATCGGCCGCGGTAATCGCCCCGTGCATTCGATAGGCGCGCTCGAAATTCATCGACACCTCGGCAATGCCCGGGTTTTGGGCGGAAGAGAAGTTTGAGCGCCGTGTTTTTGGCGGAGTTTCGCTCAGCAGGAACAGTTTGGTTTTCCGAAACTGAAAATCATCACTCAAGGCGACGGGCAGAGGATTCACCTTCGGCAGGACCTTGGCCTTGTCCGCGGCCAGGGCGTGGCCGGCCGCGAGCGCGGCCAAAAGGAGAATCGTCGCGAACTTCATCGGCGTCATGGAAAGGGCAGTGTAACGCGCTGTCAATGCCACCGCGAGCGGAACGGACTCGAATCCCGGTTTCGCCCGCGCAGTTTCGCGCGTAAAATTTTCCGTGATTGAAGTTCGTTACGACCGTGGCGTTTATCTGCCGCAGGAAGACCTTTGGCTCGACCCGTGGGATGGCAAGCCCTTCGCGTTTGTCTCTCATGCCCACAGCGATCACATCGCGCCGCACGATGAAATCATCGTCTCCGAACGGACCGCGCGGTTGATGCAGGCGCGTTTGCCCGGGAAGCGCAACGAACACATCGTTGCCTTCGGCGAACGGAAAACCATCCGCGGCCTCGACCTGATGCTCCTGCCGGCGGGTCATATCTTCGGCTCGGCCCAATTTTTTCTGGAGACCGATAACGGCTCCCTTCTTTACACCGGGGATTTCAAACTGCGGCCAGGCCGGTCCGCGGAGCCGGCGGAATGGCGAAAGGCTGAGACCCTGATCATGGAAACGACTTACGGGTTGCCGCGCTACCGGTTGCCGCCCACGGACGAAGTCATCGGGCAAATCGTGGCTTTTTGCCGGGACGCGCTCGAGACCGGCGCGGTCCCCGTTCTCCTTGGATATTCGCTGGGAAAAGCGCAGGAAATTCTCTGCTCGCTCACCGGCGCCGGGCTCAAGCCGATGCTGCACGGGTCCGTCCACGCCATGACGCGGATCTTCGAACAATTTGGGCAATCGTTTTGCGAATACGAGCGTTACAAGGCGGATGCAGTCGCCGGCAAGGTGCTGATCTGTCCGCCGAGCGCCAATCGTTCGCGCATGCTGGAAAAGATTCGAGATAAACGCGTCGCCATGATCAGTGGTTGGGCGGTCGATCCGAACGCGGTCTATCGCTATCAAGTCGACGCGGCTTTCCCCCTTTCCGATCATGCCGACTACACCGATCTCCTGCGTTATGTCGAGCTGGTCCAACCGCAGCGGGTGCTGACACTGCATGGATTTGCCGCCGAGTTTGCGCGGGACTTGCGGGAGCGCGGAATAGAAGCATGGGCCTTGAGCGCCCAGAACCAGATGGAGCTGGGATTGAAGTCCGGGGAGCGCACGCGCCCTCGCGTGCCCTTTGCGGCGCCCTCGCCGCAAAGCAGGGATGAAGTTCGCGAAGGCGAGGGCGCCTTCGCCAGCACGCGAGGCGCGTGCGCTCCCCAGTCTGAATTCGCTGCGTTCGCGGCCGTTGGCGAGGCCATCGCCGCAACTCCCGCCAAGCTCGAGAAGGTCCGGCTGCTCGCCGAATACTTGCGGACCCTTCAATCCGCACAGCTGCCGATTGCGTCGGTTTATTTTACGGGCAAGCCATTTCCTCAAAGCGATCTTCGCACGATCCAGGCGGGCTGGGCCGTCATTCATCGGGCGCTGATGGCCGCGACCAAACTGGGCGAACCTGAGTTTCGGCGCATCGCCAGCTCCCATGGCGATGCCGGCAAGACGGCGCTCGAAGCCCTGGAGGGCCGCACCACTCCGGAACCGTATGCCCTCACTGAATCGCGCGAGTTTTTTGAATCGCTCCAAAAAGCGCGCGGCCCCCTGGCCAAGACCGAGCTGTTGCAAAAGCGTCTCGCGAAAATCTCGGCGCGCGAAGGCCAGTATGTCATCAAGATTTTGACCGGCGATCTCCGGATCGGTTTGCGTGAGGGTCTCGTGGAAGAAGCGATCGCGTCCGCTTTCAACGCTCCGCTCGATGACGTGAAAGAAGCGAACATGCTTCTCGGCGACATCGGACGCACGGCGCTGCTCGCCTTGAAGGGCGAGTTGCAGAAGGCGGAGCTGTCCCTGTTCCGCCCGATCAAGTGCATGCTCGCGAGCCCGGAGCCCACGGCCGAAGCGATCTGGGCCCGGTTCGCGAATGA
Organism: Chthoniobacterales bacterium; assembly: GCA_035556975.1. GTDB lineage: Bacteria > Verrucomicrobiota > Verrucomicrobiia > Chthoniobacterales > UBA10450 > AV80. Next base: position 245,224 of record DATMEN010000027.1, on the reverse strand, counting down.
GTCTCATGAGGCCCATACGACCTATGTGGAAGACAAATTCGATGGCATTCGCGCGCAACTTCACCGGGGCAAGGAGCGCGTGGAAATATTCTCGCGAGACCTTCGCCGCATGACCGATCAGTTCGCCGAGCTGGCCGAGCAGGCCCGCAAGTTCGGGGACGAATTGATTCTCGATGGCGAAATCATGGCGTTCGAGCAAGGGAGGAAGCTGACATTTTTCGATCTTCAAAAACGTCTGGGCCGAAAAAGTGAAGGGGCTGATTTATTCGCGACCGCCTCCGCGGATGTGCCCGTGGCTTTTGTTGCGTTCGATTTGCTTTGGAAAAACGGAGAGTCTTTCTTGAGAAAGCCGCTGCGGGAACGGCGCGAATTCCTGCGTGCCTTAAAACTCCCGCCACAATTTCAGATAGCGGACCTATACGCCGCCCATTCGGCCCAGGAGATTGAGGATGCATTTCAGCTTTCACGGCGCCGCTTGAATGAAGGGCTCATGGTCAAAGATCCCGAAAGCCTTTATTCGCCGGGCCGGCGCGGAATGTTCTGGTTCAAATTAAAGAAAGAACTGGCGACGCTCGATGTCGTGGTGGTGGCGGCGGAGCTTGGTCACGGCAAGCGCAACCACGTCCTGAGCGACTACACCTTCGCCGTGCGCGACGAAACGACCGGCCAGCTTTCCACCATTGGAAAAGCCTACAGCGGTTTGACCGACGTCGAGATCGCCGAGCTGACCGAGCATTTCAAAAAACAGACGATCGCGACCCGCGGGCGATACCGCGAAGTGAAACCGGACATCGTTCTCGAAATCGCGTTCGATTCGATCCAACCGAGCATGCGGCACGAGAGTGGTCTGGCTCTGCGCTTTCCCCGCATCAAAGCCATTCGGCGAGACAAGGGCGTGGACGCAATCGACACCCTGGCCTATGCCCGCAACCTGGCCGCGCGATCCGGATTTGCCGGCGAACCGCGCTCGTGAAACGCCGCTCTGCCAGCCTTATTCCATCATGTCTACTTCAGTATAAACATTGCGAGGCTTCTTCGGCAAAAAAGCGACGACAGGACGCCGCTCCATCGGCGCTCCGTTACTACCCATACCTTGAAAGTAGACGAGCAGGTCGTCAGAGAAGAATGCACCTCCAAAATATCCGCCCACTCTTAATACCACTGCTTTGATTAAATACGGTTTGAGTTGGTTTTCCCACTGCTGCGAACGCTCAATTTCCGACGCCAAACGCTTCATGATGTTGTGACGTTGCAGCTTCTCCTCCTTCAGCTCGTCGGCACCGTAACGTTTAAGGACATCCGCTTCATTCAAGGGGTCATCCTGATAAGAGCGGAGTTCTTGCGTTCTTTCTTGGATGTTCGCTTGAAGAATAGCATTTGGGTCCATCGCCGGGGAAAAGCGCGCAGCCTCTTCTGTGGTCAAGGCAATGCTGTCTTCCTCCCCGAGAAGGGCCGTTGCTTCTTCTCTCAAAGCCTTAGGTACCGGAGCAAAGAATTCGTGAGGAATTTCCACGTCTCCACGACCAGTCCAGGTATCGGGCAGCGGTTTGTACCAATCAACCGTCGTCGTATATACGGGACCTTCAGATTTCGCGCGGGCCGCATCTGCTCTACGCTCTTCACGCCAAGGCAACGGCAGTTCCAAGCCAAGCAGCACCGTCGCAACCAAAAGCAACAGCATGCCTCCCGCCCCTTTGAGGTTTCTTTTGGCAACAGTGGTCATCGCTTAATCGAAAGTTGCATTAGCGGCTACGCTGATCTGAGAGCAATGGCATTCGCGGCTCGGGCTCGCTTGCTTCCGGGAGGAGTACCTGCGCGACCCGCATTGGCCGGGAGGGAAAGGGGATCACGAACCGCAGCTTACACCGGAAGCATAATTCCTAGCAGGAATCTTCTTCCCTTGGGACGTGTCTGGTCTCTGCGGATGCTGGAGGGTTACGCTGCCGCAATCGATACGGTTTACACACACTGGCCGCGCGACATGGTTGAGACGCCGATCAACAGCGCTGAAAACCTCAGGGTTATCTTGGCGTAGGCGAAGCCGCCGGCTTTTCACCTTCGACTTGCCCGGGACGCCTGGGTCTCAGGTTCTGAGACTTTTGGTCGTCTGGAACGGGCGAGGGCAAGACTGCCTTCGAAGCGGGCGTTAAGGCGGGAGCGGCCGGCGGATTCAACCGAATGCCGGCGGGAGTTTGCGGCACAACCGGTTTGGTTTGGGCGGGCGGCCGGGACACAGAGTCGGCCGGCGCCGCAGGCGCTGGCGGCACTGCAACCGGCGGTGGCTGGGGGACGCGAGGAGAAGCAACTGGTCTTGGCGAGGGACTGTATCGCGGTGCGGGTTTCTCGGCGGTTTCCGTCGGCTGAGTCGAACTGGGCGGAGTTGCCGGCGTACCGAGCGGAGTCGGCAGAAGGCGGCGCGGCGTTGTCTGCGGCGCGCGAACCGGCGTTGAAGAAGCGCTCGGGACTGCGGGAGTCATTCGAGGCGGAACGATCGCTGCCGTAGGTTCCGGAGGAGCTGTCAACGCGGGCGACGGCCGTGGACGAGCAGAAGGCGAAGCCTGGACAGATGGCGTCGATATCGGAGCCGGCTTAGGCGATGTGGTAACAGGCAACGTCGGAGTCGAGGCTGCCACAGGGGTGGTTTTCGAGGGAGTCACTGTGGGCACAGGTTTAGGCGATACGGCGATCAATGACGCCGGAGTCGAAACTACCGCGGGGGTCGTTCGCGCGATCGGGGTCGATATGGGCATCGCCGTGACCGCGGCCTTCGGAGTCGGGATCGGGCTGGCGCTCAGCGGTGCGGTTGTCGCCGCCGGCGCTGGAGTGGAGGAGCTCGAAGGGCGTAGAGGACTCACTAATGTTTTCGATGGCGCGTCGGGCGGGGGCGTTGATTCGGCTTTCATCTTCGCGCGGGCCCGGTCGCCGGCGGCGCGGTCAGTGTCCGCGGACCAGCTTTTTTCCACGGTGGTTTGAGCAATCGTCTCCTTTACTCTTTGCGGCCGGTTTATTCCCGCCTCCACAGTGAGGGCAGGCGCCGACATCACCAGGACTTCACCGCGCACGGACGGCGGCGCGGTTGTTTCGGAATTCACCTGCCGTTCGAGCCGATACCGCTCGATCGGCTGCCGGCTGCGCGAGCGCATTTCCTCGTAGTTCGGCCCCTGGTTAACGATCGTGGTATTCGCGTAGGTAATGTTGGTGACGTTGGTCGTCTCGATGACGATCGTCACGTTGCGCTCGACCGGCACGACCGAGCTCCGGACGCGCCGCGACCCGAATTCATCGTTCGGAACGAAGGCATACTGGTCGGGGCCGATATCGTAATGATTGTCCGCCCAATTGCGGATGCCGCTCCGCCGATCGAAACGCGCCTCGGGCGGCAAGGGCGCCCAACCGACGTAATCCTTGCTCGTTCTCCACGAAACCCAGGCCGGCGCCCATTCATCGCCGGGCACCCAAACCCAGCCGACGCGCCGCAAGCGGACCCATCGCCCGTAGTGATAAGTTGCCCACCCAAACGGCTCTTCGGACACCCATGTCCAGCCCGCGTCGGTATAGACCCACCGGCCGTCGGTGTAGGGCCTCCAGGTGCGGTCCTCAGCCTCGCGCGGCTGCCAGACGAAGCCGTAGTCGGAGGTTTCGCGCCAGTCGCCGTGCGGTTCCAGCTTGCGATAGAACATCCCGTAGGAAGCCGTCGAACGCGTCTCGATCTCGCGGGTTCTTGGCTCCGTTTGCGGCGGTTCGACCAGAGCGTCATTTGGTGTTTCGATCGGCGCTTCGATGGGTTGCTCCGCCGGGACATTCGCCGCGGCGGCGGCAGCATCTTTCTCCGCCAGCGCCTTTTCACGGGCCTCCAGATCGGCCTGTTGTTGCGCGAGACGCTGTTTTTCGTCTGCCTGTCGCTCGACCGCCAGACGCTCCTGGACCTGGCGTTCTACTTCAGCCTTCTTTTCTTCTTCGGTTTGCTGCTTTTGGCAGGAAATAAAAAACGCGAGCGCCGCGACCAGCGGCAAGATGCAAAACTTTTTCATTGTGAGGTTAGACCCGGATGGTCCTTCGTTATTCGATGGAAACCGCGCCGGAGGCCGCCTTCACGACCCTCGGATAATTAATACCCCGGTGATGCAGCCGGCGTGGCAGCTTTATCCGCCGGGGCATTCGCCGCGGCTTTCTCGACCAGGGCCTCTTTTTCACGGACCTCGAGGCGTTGTTTCTCCTCCGCCGCAAGACGCTGGCGTTCCGCTTCAGCCCTCTTTTCTTCCTCGGTTTGCTGCTTTTGACAGGAAACAAAAAACGCGAGAGCGGCGATCAGCGGCAAAATGCAAAATTTTTTCATGGTGAGGTTAGATTCGGATGGTTCTTGTTATTCGAAGGAAACTGCGTCAGAGGTCGCCTTCACGAGCCGTCGGATTAATTAACGCGCCGGGGACGCAGCCGGCGTGACAGTTGAGACCGGTGTGATTGTCACCTGTTCAATCTTATCGCGCCGCGCTTTTTGGACATTGCTGTATATCGCGACCAGCGCCAGCCCGATGAAAATGGCCAGCATCAACCTGACGCCGGTGCGGGGAACGCGTGACCCGTCCGCCGCATTTCCTTCCCCGTTTGAAGATTCCACTTTGGGCACCGTCTGCTGCTCCGGAGTTTCGCGCAAGACGATCAATCGAGCGAGAGCGCCGCGATCGCGTCCATCACGCGCTGGCTGAGGCGGAGGTAAACCTCCTTCCCGAGCGGCTGGAGATCGGCGGCGGTAAAATAGATTGGCTCGCCCACCACGACGGTGATGGGCCGGAAACGCACTCGGGAACTTCCGCGCGGCCAGGCTTCGCGAGCGCCGAAAATCCGCATCGGGACGACGGGCGCGAGCGTCTTGGCAATGACGAAACCCAGGCCGGGCAACGCGGGGCGTAAGCGGCCGTCCTGCGTCCGCTCTCCCTCAGGAAAGACCAGCGTCCCCTCGCCCGCTCTCAGAATGCGAATCAGCGCTTTTAGCGCGCTGCGGTCGTTCCCTTCTTGATCGACGGGAATCACATTCAATTTCGGTAAAAGCCAGCCGAAAAACGGCCCGGCTAAAAGACTCTTGCGCGCGAGAAAAAAAATCGCGCGATCGGCGACGCTGCCGACGAGCGGTGGATCGAGATAGCTCTCGTGGTTCGACGCCATGATCACCGGGCCGTGATTGATCATGCGTTCGCGATGGACGACGCGAAGCCGGAAAAAAGTGCGGCCCACCAATTTGATCAGGTTGTAACAGAACCAGTAGTAAGGGTTCAAAACACTTGGCGAATTAACGATTTAGTGACCTAGCGAATGGCGATCTGGCAATCGTTAATTCGCCCAGTCGCTAATTCGTTAATTCAACGCCATCCCTTTCATTTTCAATCGCCCGGTGATTTCGTTCGCCACTTCCTCGATCGTGAGGCTGGAACTATCGATGACGTGCGCGTCTTCGGCGATGATGAGCGGGGCCGTGGGGCGCGAGGAATCCGCGTGGTCGCGGGCCGCTATCTGATCGCGCAAACCTTGCGCAATCCGCCGCCGCAAGCGGATTTCCGGCGTCGCATCGATGTAAAACTTGTAGGGGGTCTCGGGAAAAACGACCGAGCCAATATCGCGTCCCTCCATGACAACGTCGCGATCGTCCGCGTAGGCGCGCATTTTTGCGACAAGAATTTCGCGGACGCGCGGGATGCTGCTGACGCGGGAAACCGCGTCGTTCACGCGCTCGTCCCAAAGATGTTCGGCGGGATCGATCCCATCGATCAAGATCCGGGAGCCGTTATGATCGAAGGCACAATCGATGCGAGAAGTCTCGAGCAGGCGCGCAATGGCGTCAGCGTCATCAGGAGAGATCCCGTGCTGGAGGACATGCCAGGTTACAGCACGATACATCGCGCCCGAATTTACGTAATCGAAACCGATCCGTTTTGCGAGCTCCCGCGCCACACTGCTTTTGCCGGACGCGGCAGGGCCATCAATCGCAACGACTCTCCTCTTCGGGACGCAAGCGGACGGCCTGCCCGCTTTCATTCTTCGGCTGTCTTGGAGGGTGTCAGAGAGCTGATGACGGGAGTCGTCAAACGCGTTCGTTTTGAAGAAACGAATTCATCGAGCGCCTTTTCAAATCCCGGATACGACTCGCGGACACACTCCACATCCTGAACGATGGTTTCACCGTCCGCAAACATGCCGGCCACGGCGAAAGCCATGGCAATGCGATGATCGCCAAAGCTGGCCACGCGAGCCCCGCGCAGCTCCGCCCGTCCATGAATCTCGAGCCCATCGGTCTGCTCGATGACTTGCACACCCATGGCGCGCAAATTGTGCGCGATCGCCGCGATGCGATCCGTTTCTTTCACTCGCAGCTCCTGCGCATGCCGAATGATCGTGGTGCCCGAGGCGAGAGCTCCCGCCACGGCGAGAATGGGCAATTCATCGATGAGCTGAGGAATTTCCTTGCCCTGAATGACCGTGCCCTTCAGTGGCGCACCGGTCACTTCCACGGTTCCGCGCGGCTCGATTTGGTCGACATCCTCGATCGCTTCCCGCACTTGCGCGCCCATTCGGATGAGCACGCCGAGCAAGGCGGTCCGCGTGTCGTTCAAACCGGTGCGGCGCACGAGCAAATGGCCACCGGGCTGGGCGCCCGCGGCCACGAGCCAAAAGGCGGCCGATGAGATATCGCCGGGAATCAGGAAATCGCGTGATTCCGGAACTTGATCGCCAAAAATGCTGGTGGCGCCCTCTTCTTCGCGGACGGTGCGGACCAAGAAATAGTTCAGCATCAGCTCGGTATGATTTCGGCTCACTGCGGGCTCGGCCACCGTGGTTTTCCCCTTGGCAAAAAGACCGGCCAGGAGAAGGGCGCTCTTTACCTGCGCGCTGGCCACGGGAAGATCGTGCCGGAGTCCCTTGAGCTTGACCCCGTGGATTTTCACCGGCGCGGTTTCATTCGGTCCCTCGGCGACGATGTTCGCCCCCATCTTGCGCAGGGGAGCAATGACGCGATCCATCGGACGACCGGAGAGGGTCGCCCCGCCCACCAGGCGGCTGTCGAAACTCTGGCCGGCCAGCAATCCGGCGAGCAAACGCATGGTCGTGGCGGAGTTTCCGCAGTCGATCTCGCCCGACGGGGCGGTGAGAAGCCGTTTCTTGCCGTGCACCACGAGCATGTCGGGCTCCGGATGCTCGATCTTGATCCCGAGCATACGGAGGGCCTGCACGGTCCTCATGCAATCTTCGCTCGGAAGGAAGCCGCGCAGAACACAAACACCATTTGAGAGCGCGGCGATAATAGCCGCTCGGTGCGAGATGCTTTTGTCGCCCGGCACCGTCATTTCCGCCTCGATGCGCGGTGCCCGTTTAATGCGAAATTCCATACGACTCTATTATTTGGTTCGGCCCCGCCCAGATGCTCTCAACAAGGCGGCCGCGCGCGACGGTCAGCATCGGGATAATCGGCGGCCTTGTCCAGTTCCGCCGCCGACGGTCCGCCCAACACGGGCAAGCCGCCATTCCCGGGGCATCGCAAACGGAGAGCCTGTCTAGGGGACGAGAAAGATTTTGTTCGTGTACGGGTCTTTGACTTCGGTCCCAGGCGGAAATCCGCGGACATCCACGTAGCCTTGATTGGGCGCGTACGGGCTGGTGACAAAGCCAGGCTTGTTCGGCACGGGAATTCCGTAAGGAATATCGCCCTTGGGTTGTTTCGGCGGCGCGGTGGCCGCGGGCTGGGTCGGCGCTTCCACGTAGTCACTCGGCGGCGGGGTCGGACCGTTCTCATAAGGCTGCGGTTGCGGCGGGTATTCGGTTGGCGGCGGGGCCGCAGGGTACCTGGAGGGGTGACGTCGGGTCGAGCGAACCGGGGGTTCGTCCTCGCAGGCGGAGAAAAAGAAAGCAGCTAACAGGACAAGCGAGAGCGACAGTTTCATAAGTTGGGTTCGACGAGAGGCTATCCGTTGTAATTCATTGTTCGGTGGCTGACAATCGCTAATTACCCGGCTCGCATCAAGGGCGGGCCGAAGACACAATCTTGTCCCCCCCGGCGCCCATTTCACAAGAGGAAAAATACAGTTTCGCAGCTACCTGTTTCCGAATCAGAGAAGAACGATGAGTAAGAAACCGGCCGAGCTAATCCTGGTGGCAGATGATGACGCGATGAGCCGCAGGCTCCTGGTCCGCATTCTTTTCAGCGCGGGTTTCGCCTGCATGGAGGCCTCGGACGGACTCGAAGCGTTGAAGTCCCTCCGTGTCGCCACGCCGTCGCTCCTGCTCCTGGATTTCGACATGCCGGGAATGAACGGAGCCGAGGTCTTGAAACAGATGCGCAAGGATGGCGACGCGTCGATCGCCCAAATTCCGACCATCATGCTAACGGGCCACGGGGGCGAAGAGAGCGAGGTCTTATGCCTGGAAGCAGGCGCGGACGATTTTGTGACCAAACCGATCAACCAGGCCGTGTTGCGCGCGCGGATCGAAACCCAGCTGCGTCTTCGTTCGATGCGAAGCCAGTTGCAGCAGCAAAACGACGAGCTGGAGGCGTGGCGTCGCAATCTGGAACGCGACCTGGCCGCGGCCCGGTTGACGCAGCAGTCTCTCATTCCGCAAAAAGCGCCCGCGTTACCGGGATGGGACATCGCCGCCTGCTATCTCCCTGTGATTCAGGTGGGCGGGGATATCTACGGGTGGCTGCGCATGGCCGATGGCAGAACACTATTCTGGATCGCGGACGCCACCGGGCATGGAGCGTCCGCCGCCCTCCTCACGACTCTGGCCAAGCTCCTTTTTCACCACGGCACGGTGGAGCACAACGAGCCGGCGGAAATCATGGAAGCGGTGAACAAGGATTTCCGGAGTATCTTCGGCGCCCGTTCGTTCATGACGGCGATGTGTGTCGCCGTGGACCCGGCGACGGGACGCGCGAGCGTGGTGGGCGCGGGCCACCCGCCATTACTCGTGGCCCGCAGCGGCGGGAGGACGGAAGCGATTCCCTCCTCCGCGCCCCCACTCGGGCTCCTCGAGCGCTCTGAGTTTCTCGAAACCAACATCGACCTCGAGCCTGGGGATGCATTTTTTCTCTACACCGATGGGCTCTACGGCTCGGGGCGTGACGAAAATCCACGGCTTTCCTCCGAACGGCTCGGTGAAATGTTGCATCCCATCGCGGAGAGCGCGCAAGCATTGCTGACCCGGGTGTTAGAGCAGACCTCAATGAACGATGGAGGAAAACCAGCCCCGGACGACGTGGCCGCAGTGGCCGTTCGGCGCTTAAAGTGACCAACAAAATCTTTCGATTCGCTAAAATTAATATTGCCCTCCCACGAGCGAGCGATTAATCAGCCTTTATGCCGAAACCCAAAAAGACTCCTTCAAAACGTAAACCGAACGCCGCCTTCATGAGACCGGTGCAGCCCGACGATAAACTTTCCGCGATCGTTGGCTCCAAGCCGCTCCCACGTTCCGAGCTCACCAAGAAGCTCTGGGACTACATCAAGAAGAACGGATGCCAGGATAAGAAAAAACGGACCATGATCAATGCGGACGATTCGCTCAAGCCGGTCTTCAACGGCAAAAGCCAGGTCAGCATGTTCGAGATGACCAAACTCGTCTCCGGACACATCAAGTAATAAATCTTTCCTTCGGTTTTTTAGCCCGGCGTTTCCCCGCCGGGCTAGCCTTGTACGGCGGGCGCTACGCGAGCGGCTGGTTGCACAGCCGCGACATCTGCGGGACGTTGCGGGCGTGAAAGTCTTTCGACCTGCTTTTCTTCTCGTCGCCATGGGCGTGGCCTTCCCCGCCCTTTCCGGGTGTGGACAGCGCTCGGAACCCGGGGACTCTTCGGCGACCGAAACCGCGTCGAACCAAGCCCGGGCCGGTTGGCTCACGAGCGTCGAACAGGCGCAAGAACAGGCCAAAGCCGATCATAAGCTCGTGTTGCTCGATTTCACCGGCTCAGATTGGTGCGGCTGGTGCAAGCTGCTCGACAAGGAAGTTTTTTCCCAGCCGGAGTTCAAGGAATATGCGACCAAGAATTTGGTGCTGGTGGAATTGGACTTTCCGCGCCGGAAGCAAATCGCCCAGGCGACCAGGGCCCAGAACGAGCGGCTCGCCATCAAGTACCAGGTCCAGGGTTTCCCGACGATTATCGTTCTGAACGAAGACGGGAAAAAAGTAGCCGAGTTCGGCTATATGCAGGGCGGCCCGGAGGCTTTCATCGCGCAACTTGAAAAGCTGCGCAAAGGATAGAGGCCCTGGCCGCACCGGTCCGGCGCGCGGCCGGACGATCAGTTTCCGTTCGCCGCTTCAAACGTCCGCTGCAACGCATCCGCCAGCTCTGTGCGGGTAAATGGCTTCGGCAACGCTCCGCGAAACCCGTAAGCGAGAAACTCAGACAACGCCGCCTCATCCGAGTAGCCGCTGCAAATGATCGCATTGACCTTCGGATCCATGCTGCGCAAACGCTCGATCGTGGCCACACCGCCCATCCCTCCGCGAATGGTCGCGTCGAGAATCACCACCTGGAATTGTTCGCCACGGCGGAGGGCCCGCTCGTAGAGCCGCACCGCTTCCAGCCCGTCCGCAACCGTGGTCACCTCGTAACCGAGCGTGCCCAGAAGTTGTGAAGTCAATTCCCGGATCGCCGCTTCGTCATCCATGACGAGCACCCGTTGATGATTGAAATGGAAAGCGCGCTCCGAAACTCGCGCTTCCGGAGCCGAGACCTTGCGATCGCTGGCGCGCAAATAGAACGCGAACGCAGATCCCTCCGGCGATGTGCTTTCCAGGTGAAGCAGACCGCCGTGCTTTTTCACGATTGAGTACCCAATCGCAAGTCCCAGGCCTGTGCCGGTCGCCTTCGTCGTAAAATAGGGATCGAAAATTTTGGTCCGCGATTCATCGGGTATCCCGGAGCCGCGATCCGTGATCGTGATCTTGACATAATGCCCCGCGGGAAGAATCGCCCCTGGCTTGTCATCGAGGACGACATTGCGCGCTCGAACCCGAACCGTCCCGCCGTGCGGCATCGCCTCCCGCGCGTTTAACATCAACCCATTCACCACCTGCTCGATCTGCCCGGCGTCCACTTCCGCTTTCCACAGGTCGACCGCGATGTCGAAATCGGCCCGCAGATTCGAGCCATAAAGCGAGAACTCGGCCGAATGCTCGAGCAGCTCTCCCAGCGAGACGACTTTTTTCAACGGAGCGCCGCCCTTCGAAAAAGTGAGGAGCTGGCTGGAAAGATGGGCCGCATGTTGCGCCGCCTGGCCGGCTTTCGAAAGGAATCCAAGGAGACTCCCCGAATCAGCCGGCGCCTCGATCTGGGCCAGGCCGATGTTTCCGGAGATGACGGTGAGAATGTTATTCAGGTCGTGCGCGATGCCGCCCGCCAGGGTCCCGAGCGATTCCAGTTTGCTCGTCGTCAGGCGGTCGGATTCGGTTTTTTTCCGCTCGCTGATGTCCCGGAAAAAGACCGAGACCCCGCCGTTGCTCGGGTAGGCATGCACTTCATGCCAGACCTTCCCGGTTGCATTGCTCGACTCGAACTCCACTGGGACCTGCTCCGCCACCACTTTGTGAAAATTCGCCTCAAAGACCGACCCGGCCAGCTCGGGAAATTTTTCCCAAAGCCCGTGGCCGAGCAACTCGTCGCGGGTGCGGTCCAGCAACATTTCCGCCTCGGCGTTGAGATGGGTAAAATTCCCTTCCGCGTCGACCGCGAAAAATCCATCCGTCGTGTTCTCGAGAATGTTCGCCATCATGCGGGCCGATTCCTGCAACGCCGCGCGCGCCTGATTGCGCTCGGCCAGCTCTCGAATCTGCCGCTCCGCGACGGAAATGCGCACGTTCAACAGCCCGAGGTCGAGTGGTTTGGTCAGGTAATCGTTCGCTCCCGCCTCCAGCGCCTGCTCCAGGTCCGCCGTGTCCGCGCGAGCCGTGACCAACAGAATAAACATCTCGTCGCCCCTCGGTTGCGCGCGCAACTGCCGGCAGAGGTCGACCCCACTTTTCCCGGGCAGCATCCAGTCGAGAATGAGAAAGGGGAACATCTGCGTGGCGAGGGCTCGTTCGGCTTCCTCCGCGCTCCCGACGGACACGACTTCGTGCCCACGCCGTTCGATCAGCCGCTGCAAATTCCTGCGGCTGTCGGGATGATCTTCGATAAGCAAAATTTTCATGTCAGGAGAAGCCTAAACGCACGCCTGGGTTTTCACTCCGCGAAGGCGCGCCATCCCGCTCGAGCGGGGTATGCTATTACCTACTTCTGGAGCAGGATGACTGCCACAAGAATCGATTTGTCATACGAAACGCCGAGGCGCGCGCGTCCATAATTTCCATGCGTGCCAGGAAAGCGGAGCAGGGCTTGGCGGCTTGCGTTGCATGGCCCCTCTGCTAGATACACCGGAAGTTTTCCGCTCTGCATTTGCCATCCATGTTCGTCCGACCACTGCTAGCGTTCTCGTTGTTTGGTCTCCTGGTTTTTCAAACCGTGTCGGGACAAAACGCCCCGCCGGCACAGGCCGTCGAAAGAAGCAGCAGCGCGTCCACCCCAGTGCCCGCCGCTTCACCAGCTCAACCTCAGGTGACCTACAATTCCGTCTATGTGGAAGGGCCCTATATCGCGCTCACGTTCGACGACGGCCCGCACGGAACGCTTACTCCCCAACTGCTCGATCTCCTCGCTGCCCATCGCATGAAAGCGACCTTTTTCGTGGTGGGACAATGCGTAGTGGACCATCCTGAAATCCTCCGGCGCGCAGTCCGCGAGGGCCATGAAATCGCAAGTCATTCCTGGTCCCACCCGAATCTGGGCAAGATGTCCGACGAAGCGGTGCGCCGGGAGCTGCAAAAAACCGATGACGCAATCGTCGCCGCGATCGGCAAGCGTCCGACACTGATGCGGCCGCCGTACGGCTCCATCACGGCGCGCCAGAAACGCTGGATCCATGACGATTTTGGTTATCGCATTATCATCTGGGACGTGGATCCGCTCGATTGGAAGAGGCCGGGACCGAGTGTGGTGTGCAGTCGAATCCTGAAAGAAACGCGGCCCGGCTCAATTATTCTCGCGCACGATATTCATCCCCCGACGCTCGAGGCAATGCCGGCGACCCTGGATCAGTTGGATCGGAAGGGCTTCAAGTGCGTGACCGTGTCGGATTTGCTCGCGATGGCGAAAACACCGCCACCGAAGGCTGTGGCGGTCCCGCGCGCGAGCGCGGTCCCCGTGGCATCGCCCGGCGCCATTTACATTCCTCCGGTCACGACAGGCTCTCCAGGTCGTTAGCGGGCCGGCATGATCGCCGATAACTATCTCCAGCTTCGGACGGAGCTTGAAACTGCACTCGGGGGTTTGCTCAAGCTGAGCTCGGACATGCGCCGCGACCCGGGCACGCTCGACATACTGCATGGCTTGATGACCGATATCCGGGAGCCGCTGCTTTTCGTTGTCGTCGGCGAAGTCAAAGCGGGCAAATCGTCCTTGCTCAATGCACTTTTTGGCCAGGAATTTGCCCGGGTCGATGTTCGTCCGGCGACGGATCGGGTTTACATTTTTCGCCACGGAGTGGAGGAAAAGTCGGTCGAGGTTTCTCCTGAGCTCACCGAGCGCTATCTTCCAATCCCTTTCTTGAAGGACTTCAATGTGGTGGATACGCCGGGGACCAACACCATGGTGGCCGAGCACCAAACCATCACCGAGAGCTTCATCCCGCGCGCGGATCTCGTTCTTTTCGTCTTCTCGGTCGTGAACCCCTGGTCCCAATCTGCCTGGGATTTGCTGAATTTCGTCCAAAAGAAATGGCTCAAAAACGTCGTTTTCGTCCTCCAGCAAGCCGATCTGCGGGACGCCGCCGAGATCGAGATAATTCATCGGCATCTCCAGGACACGGCCATGCAAAAACTGGCGTTCACCCCGCCAATATTTCCGGTTTCCGCCCGGAAAGCGCTCCTGGCCCGCACGACGGGTTTGGACAAGGAAAAGCTCTGGCAAGAAAGCAACTTCGGCCCGCTGGAAAGACAGATCGATCGCATGGTCACGGAATCCGGTGCCGGCGTCTTGAAACTGCAATCGACCGCGAAGACGGCCGGCGTCATTCTCGGTGAGGTGACGGAGGAAATCCGCGGTTGTTTCGACACCATCCTGCGAGACGAAACGCAGCTCGGACGAGTGGACGGATTTCTCCAGGCGCGCAAGGAGCAAACCTTGCGACAGGTCGCCGGGTTTCTTCGGGGAGTCGAGCAAGCGTGCCGCGAGTGCGCGAACCAGGGGACGCGCATGCTCGAGCAAAAACTTTCGTTCTGGCGGACGTGGCGGCTGGTCTGGAGCCGTGAGCAATGGCAGCAGGAATTCCAGACGGACGTGGAGGCGAAACTGCGCCAGACGGTCCAGCCGCAGGTCGAGAACGCGGTTCAGCTACTGGAGAGCGATCTGCGCGGACTCTGGCCGCAATTGCAAGACACCATCCTGGCCCAATTTGAATCGGAAGGCCGCAAGCGCATGGACAAGACGCTGCCCGACTTCGCGCGCCAGCGCCGCGATCTGGTGCAATCGATTCAGCTCACCCTCGTCGAGCGGATCGCGGGGAAAGGAGTGGAGGAGCAACTGGCCCGCATGTTTCGAGAGACCGCCGCGCGACTTCGATTACCGGCAGGCATCGCGGCGGCCGGCGGCATCGTGACCGCCATTGTCGCCATGAGCAGCGCGGCCGTGGCGGATGTAACCGGGGTGCTCGCCGCTTCCGCCGCCGTTATCGGAACGATCGTGGCTTTCACGCAGCGAAGAAAAATCCTGGCCGCCTACGAACGGGAAATGGAAGCGAAACGGCTGGAGCTGGTCCACGCGATCGAGGAGCAAATGAACCACGCCATCGATCTTTTTTACCAGGAAATCTTCCTGGCTTTTGCCCCGCTGGCCGCTTTTTGCGCCAGCGAGCGAAGACGATACGAGCCGCTGATGGAGCGCGCGGAAAAACTGAAAGCAACCTTCGCGGGTCTGGCCGCACGGGTTGGAACGGGCGAGTGAGCGCCTCTAGCTTCCTGCTGAGCCAGCTCTGAGGTTCGCTCTACTTCTTCTTTTTGTCGGTCCCGTCCTGAACCAGACGCTGCTCGCCCTGGCGCTTGGCGATGACAAAATGGTTGTTGTCACCATAGTTGCGCCACGGGCCCGGAGGGATATCGCGCACTTCGATAAATTGCCAATCAGTCACATCGGTCGACCCGAGGCCGAGATAATCCCGCACTGCCGGCGAAACGTCCAGCCCCGCGCCACGGTTCAGATTTGGCTTCGGCCGTTCGTTTTGGAACACGTATTGAAAATGGTCCGTCCGGAAGGGACCGCAGTCTTCCCATTGCGCGTAGCAGGTCTTGTTGCCCTTGCGAATGGCGAGCCAGCGGCCGCGGCAGACCGACTGCCCCTCCTCGGTGAACGCCTGCTTGAACCAGGGAATCACCAGGCGCGCCTCGGGCTTAAAACGACCCCTGGAAACGTCGTTATAAGGCAAGGCGACGTAAAATGGATTCTGCCGGGGAACAAACGCGGCCGGGATATAATTTCGGCGGGCGGATGGGTCAGGATTGTCGTAGCCGCCAAAATTATCCCGCCAGTTAGCGTCCCAGGAGCTTTTGGTATTCGGCACCGGGTTATTCGCCGTCGGTTGTTCGCCGACCCAGAAAACGGTCGTGATGATGTTCGTCTTCCACGGGAACCGCGTCATGCTGGTGCGCGAGGTCGTGGGGACGAAAACCTGTGGTTCGACCTTGAGGAGCGCCTGCTCGCGCAACTTCATCGCGTACTTCGCAAAATCGGCGCTGCTTTCGTAGGGCGACTGGGCGCGCAGGCCGGGAGTGCTCACCAGGAGCAGTGCGAAAAGTGCGAAAAATCTTCTCATCGAGACAGTTGGGAGTTGTTTCTATCCGAAAAAGCCCCGGTCGGCAAGCCCTTTCCCTTGGTGGAACCAGCCCCGCCTCCCAGGGGGCATTTATTACTTAGCACTATCCATTCCAGCCGGCGGAGCGGCGAAGGCTGCCAGCACACTCCGAGACTCGGAGGGATGTGCTTCCGCACGTCCCATTCTTTGGTTCCGGCGCCATTTGGGATTTGGGACGTGCGGAAGCACGTCCCTCCGAGGAGGAATCTCACGTCCGGCTGATCAGGGTATCGCGCTTGAAACGCCGGTCCGAGAGCTCGGGATAATCGAGCGTAAAGTGCAAACCGCGGCTTTCCTTCCGGCTGAGCGCGGAATCCACGATCAACGCGGCGACTGTCGCCAGGTTCCGGAGTTCCAGGAGATCCACCGAGACCTTGAAGTTCCAATAGAATTCCCGGATTTCGCGTTGCAGATTGCGCAGCCGCGCGCTGGCTCGTTGCAACCGTTTGGTCGAGCGGACGATCCCGACGTAATCCCACATCAGCCGCCGGATCTCATCCCAGTTGTGATAAATCACCACCAGCTCATCCACGTCTTGCACATCGCCCGCCTCCCATTCCGGCAGCGAGATCGCCTGGGCTACATGCGGGGTCGGCCGCTCGCGCACTAATGCCTCGCAGGCCCGGTGCGCCACGACCAGCCCCTCCAGCAACGAATTGCTCGCCAGCCGATTCGCCCCATGCAAGCCGTTGCAGGCCACTTCGCCGATGGCATAAAGGCCAGGCAGGGTCGTGGCGCCGTTCACATCGGTCTTGATCCCGCCACATTGATAATGCGCCGCCGGCACCACCGGGATCGGTTGCTTCGCCATGTCGATCCCGAAACGGAGGCAAGTCTCGTAAATGTGCGGGAAACGCTCCTTCAAAAACTCGGGCAATTTTTCGGTGATATCGAGGAAGACGCACTGGGCGCCCGAGCGTTTGATCTCCGCGTCAATCGCGCGGGCCACGATATCCCGCGGGGCGAGCGAACGCTGCGGGTGATACCGGCTCATGAAATCCTCGCCCCGGCTGTTGCGCAGGATTCCGCCTTCCCCGCGCACCGCCTCGGAGACGAGGAATGATTTCGCCTTCGGATGATAAAGACAGGTGGGATGGAATTGGATGAATTCCATGTTGGCGATCACGGCCCCGGCCCGCCAGGCCATCGCCACGCCGTCGCCGGTCGCGATGTCGGGATTTGTCGTATAGAGATAAACCTTCCCGCATCCCCCCGTGGCCAGGACCAGCCGGTCGGTCCGAATCGTTTCCACGTCGCCCGTGCGCTCGTCGAGCACGTAGACGCCCAGGCAACGATCTTCCGTGGCGAAGCCGAGTTTCCCGGCCGTGATCAGGTCGACGGCCATGTGATTTTCCAGCAGCTCGACCCCGGGCGACCGCTCGAGCTCGCGCAGCAACGTTTTCTCGATCTCCAAACCGGTCACATCCTGCACATGAAGGACACGCCTCTTCGAATGCCCGCCCTCCCGTCCGAGATCGGGCTCGCGATGTCCCGAGACTTCGCGATCGTCGAAATGCAAGCCGAGTTCCACCAACTCGCGCACCCGCTGGGGCCCTTCCATCACGATCGTCCGGACAGCCGTTTCGTCGCACAAGCCCGCGCCGGCTTCGAGCGTGTCCTGCACATGAAGCTCGAAGGAATCTTCGTCGCTCGTCACGCAGGCGATCCCGCCCTGGGCCCAAGCCGTGTTCGAATCGGCCCCTTTGCGCTTGGTGATCACCGCAACGGATCCGTGTTTGGCCGCGCTCAAAGCAAAGGTCAGCCCGGCAATCCCGCTGCCGATGACGACGAAATCGTATTCCTTCATGGGAGCCGGATGTTGTCGATCAGCCGAGTCTGTCCAAAAAATGCGGCGAGAGCGATGAGCGAATTCGGCTTCACGCTTTCGATCGGCTGCAACGTGTCGGCATCGACCAGCTCGAGATAATCGATCCGCGCGAGCGGCGAGGTGCCGATTGCCTTGCGGGCTGCCTCGAGGATCACCACCGCCGACTGCTCGCCGCCCGCCGCCAACCGCGCTCCCTCAACCAAGGCGGCGCGTAACACCGGCGCCTGCTCGCGCTCGGTCGCGCTCAAATACTGATTGCGCGAGCTGAAGGCCAGTCCGTCGGACTCCCTAACAGTCGGCGCTCCGATGATCTCGACCGGAAAATTCAGGTCGCGCACCATCCGGCGGATGATGGCGAGCTGCTGGAAATCCTTTTCACCGAAAACAGCGGCATCCGGCGCGAGAACGTTGAAGAGCTTGGCCACCACGGTGCAGACCCCCCGAAAATGCCCGGGGCGCGACCTGCCGCACAACGTGGTCGAAAGGGAATTCTCCTCGATCGCCACCGAAAAATCGGCGGCATACATCTCGCCAGGACTAGGGCGGAAAAGAATATCCACCCCCGCGCTTCGGCAAAACTCTTCGTCATCCGTTTCCGGCCGCGGATATTTCTCAAAATCTCCGCCCGGGCCAAACTGAAGCGGATTCACGAAAATGCTCACTGCGACCTCGCCTGCGTTGCCGGCCGCTTCGCGTGCAATCCGAATCAGTTCAAGATGGCCGCGATGCAATGCGCCCATGGTGGGCACGAGAACTCTCCTCTTACCCTCTCGAGAGCCGGCGCCCGCCTCTGAGATCGACGAAACAATCTGCACCTTGCGATAATCCGCTAACGGGGACGCCAAGCAAACACTGCTGTAGCCGCGGCCTGTGGGCCGCGTCCCATTATTTCCTATCTAAAGGCCCTCCATGCAGGCTTGTGTATTTCCTTCATGCCGTGGTAGTGATTTGTCGTGTTTCCCCGGCTTGCCCTCTGTGTTCCCCAAAATAAGCGGAACTTCGTTTCGTCTAATTGCAGGTAGATGTGTGAGACGCCTGGCTCTATCGGTAATCGCAGGGACGCTGTTTTCCGTAGCTGTCGCCAATGCCGCGCAAGAACGCGACAACTTCGAGAAAGGCGACGACGAGCACGACACTTACCAGAAAGCACTAAGGCAGATTCTCTGGCAGGGTTGGAGACGAGATGTCGTTTTGAGGATGATCGTACTTACACCGTTTTCCGAAGAGTACGTGGTCGGCGTTCGGCGTGTGGGCCGTGAATACCGGTGCTTCGTTATCAATCCGTCATCTCACATTTGGACCGAAGAGGTGAAGCGATTGTCTCGGAAGACACCGGATTTCTCGCACATCCGCGGCAAATTCGAAGAAATGCCGGTGCGCGAAGACATCGTGTTCCGGGTAGCACGTTTGTGGCGACAGGGGATCAACGACCCGAAAAGTTATTTGTCCCAAGCAGAGAGGGATCGAATAATCTCTGTCGATTCGACGATCCTTTATTTCCTCGTGCACTTACTTCCCACGGAGCGAGCTGCTGCACACACCAATGACTTTCAAGGTCGCAACGCGAAAGCAATGCTGAGAGTTGGCTTCGATCTTCCGCTGTACGCCCATGGAGATATTAGTGAGCGCGCTTTTCAGAAAACCCTCGCAGGGGCAGAAGACAGTCTTGGCATAAAACCCGAAGCCGGCCCGAGCAAATGATCAAAAAGGTCAGAAGTAATGAGACTGCCCTCACGTACTCATTCGAGCCAGACGGCTTGGCGGCCAAACCGAAATTTACGATGCTGGAAGTTGCGCCAGCCCGCCCGTTCCGCGAGCGAACGAAATTCGCGGAAGGAAAAGGCGCGCGCCGCGGAGAGCCGGGCATCGTTGCGGGTCATCGCCTCGCGATAGATGAAGGTGGTGAGCAGATGGACGCCCACGGACGCAAGCAACCCCCGACGAAGATCGGAGACCAGAACGAACTTTCTCGATAGTTGCCGGCACCGCTCCAGCAAATGCACGGCCGCTTCGTCCGCGAAATGATGCAACGCCAGGGAACACAGCACGATGTCGTATTGCTCATCCTCGCCAAAGGAAAGGATATCGCCCTGTTTGAAGTCGATCTCGGGATAGCCCGCGCTCAAACCACGCGCGATTTCCAAGGTGGAGCTTTGCTGGTCGATTGCTTCCACGGTCACCGTCGCGCCGACCTGTCGGGCGTAGTCAACGACCAGCCGCGGGATGTCGCCAGAGCCGGTCGCGAGATCGAGCACCCGAAATTGTGCTCCCGGCTGGATCCAGCGCCGTAAGAAAAGCGTGGTGAGCGCGTAACTTCCAAAGTAGCGATTGAGCTGACGCAGGTTGCGCAGATCACTGATCAGCTCCGCACTGACCGGTTGCGGCCGGTCCATCATTTCCGGCTCGCCCGGATCGAATTGCCGCTTCATGAGGGAAGTCACGAGCCCTGTGGGACAAGTGACAAGAAGAAAACGGTAACGTGGTTGTCACTCGTCACTCAATCGTGACGGTCATTCGGAATGTGAATAGTGATTGGTGAATGGAAGCGTTTCCTTCTTATCACCATTCACCGATCACTATTCACTCTTGGCCAAAAACTTCGCCCACGACTCTGGCAGCTGAGCGGTCTCCACATCGCTCGCGATCCGCCCTTCAAACTCCGGTTTGAATGAAGTGCTCGTGCCGTAAACCATGATGACGTCTTCAGAACCCTCGACTCGAATGGCGTGCGCGACGCCTGGTGGGACGACGATCCCGACGTTGTTCACCCCGCGATGATTATCTCCGTCGACAAAGAGCCGCATCGTGCGCGCCGGCATTCCCGCACGCGCATCGCGCAGAATCATTTCCGCCACGCCCTGCACGAAAAACATGACGTCCCATTGCTCCTGGTCGTAACGCCGTAGCGAATAGTTTTCCGGCTCATCGACAAAACTGCGGCGAAACCAGTCAGCCGGTGCGGTCCCCTCAGGGATGCTCGGCGGGTGAACGTGAAAGCCTTTCGCGGTCTGTGCATACATGCGGGCGTTGGCCCATTGCACCGGCCAAAAGCCGATCCTCGCGAGCACGCCTTCATCGCGCCGGGCGAACTCCCCGAATGAGCCGCGATGCCGCTGTGGATAAATCGTGCGCGGGAAAATTTCCACGCCGGGAATCCAGGCCTCGCGGATCTCCGGGCTGCTCCGATCGGCCGAGGCGGCTTTTCCAGCCTCGACCCCGGCGCCGGCGAGCTGCTGCGAAAATGTTTGCGAGCCGTAATCCCGCAAGGCGAGCGCAGTTTGCGCCTCCGCCGTGAGGCCTTGCCAGAGTGGTTTGTCGGGAGTCGTCATGGAATTTCAGTTACTTGCCTAAAGAGAAATCGGCGCGCTCACGAGAAAGATTTGGATTATAATACGGGTCGTGCGCGAGGACGCCGGCCCAGCGTTCCCGCATCACTTCGGTCTCGAGCGGTTCCACGGCCGGGCGGCGCGTCCCCGATTCATGGTGATACAGCCTGGCGAAGGGGACGTAAACATTCCGGTAACCCGCCCGCCCCATTCTTAAGCACAAATCCACATCGCTGAAGGTGACGGGCAACTGCTCCTCATCGAATCCCCCCACCTCCTCGAACACTTCGCGCCTGGTCAGAAGACACGCACCGGTGACCGCACTGTAATTGCGCGTGGCCTGCAACTGGCGGCAAACGCCGGGCGCCTCGGCGGGCAAACCGCGAAACGCATGCTCGGCAATTCCGCCGACGCCCATGACGATGCCCGCGTGCTGGACGGTGTCGTCCGGATACAGGAGCCGCGGGCCGACCGCGCCAATTTCCGGGCGTTGCACATGCTCCGCCAGCACCGTCAGCCATTCGGCATCAATTACTTCCGTATCGTTATTCAAGAAGAGCAGCCACGGACTCTCGGTTTGATTCACGGCCAGGTTGTTGATGGCGGAAAAGTTGAACGGACCGCTGTAACGCAGGAGCCGGTGCTCGAACTGCGAGAAATACGCGCGCGCTTCCTCCGACTGGCTGTCGTTATCGACCACGACGATCTCGTACGGCGCGTAGCTTGTTTTACTCGTCAGGCTGTCGAGGCAGCGGGCCAGCAAATCCACGCGGTCGCGCACGGGGATGATGATCGAGATTTTTTTAGCCTCTCTCAACTGGCGTTTGATCCAGTAGGCATGGGTGCGCCAATCGACCGTGACATGCCCCATCTCCCGCTGCCGTTCGAGGTAGGCTTCGAGCGCGAGGCGGCCGGTCTCCAGTGATCCGGGCTTGCGCCGAATATTATCGGCGGTGGAGGTGAGGCTGCGCCGCCAATGGTAAAGAACGCGCGGGATGTGATCGATTCGGCTCGTTTGTTCGATGAGGCGAAGGAAGAGGTCGTAGTCCTGGGCGCCGTCAAACTCCGAACGGAAACCGCCGATCTTCCGCATCAGATCGCGCCGGATGAGCGTGAAATGGCAAATATAGTTGCAGGAAAGGAAGTAGTCCGGCGACCAATCCGGCTTGAAGATCGGGGCGTCGAAGCCCTGCTCCGTGAGCTTGTCCTCATCGGAGTAGATCATATCGGCGTCGCGATGATCCTGAATCCATTTCACGTTTTGGAAAAGAGCATCCGGCTCGAGCACATCGTCATGATCGAGAAAGCCGACCCATTCCCCTTCCGCGAGGGCCAGGCCGCGATTGGACGCGGCGGATATTCCGCCTCGCTTGTCGTCCTTTGCCAGAACGATGCGCGAGTCGCGGGCGCCCAGTTCCCGCAGCGCCTTGAGCGTGTCCGGATCGGTCGAATCGTCATCGACCAGGATCAGCTCCCACTTTTGGTAACTCTGGGCGAGCACTGATTCGATGCACTCGGTCAGCCAGGCAACCGGCGTGTTGAAGACGGGTGTAACGATGCTGATGCACGGCTGGCAGGCGAATTTTTCGCCTTCCGCGCGGAGACCCGGGATTTCATCGCGCTTCACCAACCGTTTCTCCAGCCACGCCTGGTATTCGGTCGCGGGGCCCGATGCGCGACCCGGCTTGGGAAATCTCTTTCGGACTTCTCGAATCAGCTTTTGCGGCAGCCGGTAAGGCGCAAGCAGGACCTGGCCGATCTTGCGTTCCGGCGATTTTCGCAGCGCGTGCTTCTCCTGTTTCAACTGTTTCAGCTCGCGCTTGGCTTCTTTGAGTTTCAAAAGTTTTTCTTCGAGCTTTCCGATGTGGCGGTCCGCGGCCTCGAGTTCCGAGACCCGGGTGCGCAAGTTCCGCTGGAGTCCGCACACGTGCCGGTTGAGCCTGGCAAAGGCGGACTCGACCGCGGGCACGAGCGTCTCCGCGGATTCGCCCGCCTTGCGGAGCAGCCGGAGGGCGGCCGGTTCCAGGTCCCCGAGGTCGCACTCATAATCGGGCAGAAAGCCGAAGCGCCTGAAATACTTCACCAGATGGGGCCGCCGGGTTGCAATCTCCGCGCCGTCGCCGGAGATCAGCAGGACTTCCCGGGCGCGCAGCGCAATTTCTTCCACCGCGCGCTCGTCGCCATTTCCGTCCGGTGGATAAAACCAGATCGCCAGGTCAACTTGCGGATCGCTCCCGTTTAGCGGAGCCGCCGAGGCCAGCTCGGCCACCGAGGCGACGACCATTGCCTTCACTCCGGCATCCTGGAACTGCCGCTCCAGTTCTTCCCGTGCCGAACCGATGACCAGGAAAGAACCCGCTCCGAACTTGTGCGCGATGAATCGCGCAAAATCCGAGCGAAGAGAATGAGAAGGTGACCGCAACACAGGGACATTATATTGATTGAAGCAGGGCGCAGGCAAATTTACGCTTCGGCGCGAATCCACCAGCCACGCCTCGCGGACCCCGCATGCTCGATTTCAGCATTTATCTTTTGTATCGCGCGGGCACGGCGATCGCGAGCGCACTGCCGGTGCGGGTCCTGTTTGCCCTCGGAAATTTCATGGGCTGGGTCGCGTGGTTGCTGTTCCCGCAGTATCGCCGGCTGGCCCGGCGCAATCTCGAGATCGCTTTCGGGAAGCAGAAGCCGCCGCGGGAATTGCGACGGATTGTCCGGCATCATTTTCAAAGGCTTGCCGCGAATTTGCTCTGTAGCGCCAAGATGGGATCGATGTCGCCGGAAAAACTGGCGCGATATTTCGAAACGGAAAACCTGGATCTGGTGCATCAAGAGCTGCGCGCCGGCCGGCCTGTCATCCTGCTCTTGAGCCATATCGGGAACTGGGAGCTGTTTGCGCAGATGATGCCGCATTACGGCAGTTACGCCAGGATCGGAACGGTCTATCAAAAACTGGGGAACCGTTACATCGACCAGGACGTCAGCCGAAAACGCGCGGCGACCGGCGCAGAGCTTTTCGACCGGAGCGAAGGGTTTCACAAGCCGATCGAGTTGCTTCGATCCGGCGGGCTCATCGGGATCCTGGGCGATCAGCACGCGGGAGACCACGGAGTCTGGACACCTTTTTTTAGCAAGCTCGCCTCGACTACCCCCCTGCCGGGTTTGCTCGCGAAAAGAACCGGCGCTGCGGTCATGGCCGCGGCGGTCTATACCGAAGGACCGGCCCGCTGGCGGATGGTTTTCACGCCGCGCCTCGAATCGGCCGGCGACTCGGTGAACGCGGTCACGGCGAAAGCGAACCAGACGATCGAGCAACAGATTCGGAAAGCGCCCGAAGATTGGTTTTGGGTGCATAACCGCTGGAAAACCCCGAAGCCCGCTTTTCTCCTGACGCATTACAAGCGCGGCCTGTATCTTCCCCCTGAAATGCCGGCCGAGGCCTTGAAGCCGTTCCGAATCTTGATCCGGGGCTCAAACTGGCTCGGCGACAGCATCATCAGCATGCCCGCGGTCCGCGCGATCAAGGCAGGCCGGCCGGATGCGCACATCACAATCGCGGCGCCCGAAAAAATCGCGGCCGCCTGGAAGCTTGTTCCCGAGGTTGACGAAATTATCAGCCTGACGAGCGGTTCGCTCTTTCCCACGATCGGATTGATTCGGCGGCAGCCGCGCTTCGATGCGGCCGTCCTTTTCCCGAATTCCCTCCGCGCCGCCCTGGAAGTATGGCTGGCCGGCGTGCCGCGGCGGATCGGCTACCGCGGTCATCATCGCCGCTGGCTGCTCAACCAGGTTATTTCGGAGCCTCCAAGGCGAGGCCCGATCGAGCACCAGGTCCACCGCTACCTCCAAATTGCGCGGGAACTGGGTGGACCCGCCGAGCCCCCGGCCGGCCTGGTTCTCCCACGAGCGAAACCGAATGGCGCGACCGCGAAAATCGGCCTTTGCCCGGGGGCCGAATATGGTCCGGCCAAGCGGTGGCTTCCGGAACGCTTCGCCGAGGTTGCCGCCGGGGTTTCAGCTCGGCGGCCGGTCGAATGGATTTTGTTCGGCACCCCCGGTGATGCGGAAAGCGGCGCGATCGTCGAAGCAGCGGTTGGCTCCAACTGCGTCAATCGCATCGGCAAAACCACGCTGCCGGAGCTGATCGCCGAGCTGGGCGAATGCGCCTTATTGCTCACGAACGACACCGGCACGATGCATCTCGCTACGATCTTGGGTGTTCCCGTCGTCGCTGTCTTCGGCTCGACGGAACCGCGCCTCACCGGCCCGCTCGGAGGCGGCCACCATGTCATTCGCCATCAAGTCGAGTGCAGTCCTTGTTTCCTGCGGGAATGCCCGATTGATTTTCGCTGCATGAAAGCAGTGACGGCCGACGAAGTGAGGGAATCGGTTTCCGCGCTGCTGCTATAGCCGCGGCGCGATGTCGCCGTGCGGTTCCTCAACAACCGGGAGAATTGGTAGGGCGAGACTCTGTCGAGCCGCGTGAGGACGCGCACGTCACGGCTCGACAGAGTCTCGCCCTACCACAAATCCATTGCTTTAGAGAACGCTTTCGAAATGATGGTTTCGCATGTTGAACGAAAGCGCGCCTCGCATCCGCACTGACGTGCAGGTGATGTTCTTCGATACGGACTGCGCCGCCGTCGTTCATAACATCGCCTACCTCCGCTTCATCGAAGTAGCGCGGACTCTTCTCGCCGAGCAGCTCGGGCTCGGCCTCGCGCAAATGGCCGAGAACCAGAAGTATCCGGTGGTTGTCCGGACTGAAATCGATTACCGCCGCGCGGCCAGGCTAGGCGATCGCCTCGTGGTCGAAGGCTGGCTCGACCGCCTCGAACGGGTCCGGTTTTGGTGCGTCTTCCGCGTCATCCGGCCGGCCGATGAAACCCTGATCGCGGAATGCCGTCAGATGCTGGCGATCATCCAGATGCCCGAAGCAAAGTTGCTCCGCGTGCCTGATGACTGGGACCGGTATCGAATTTCCAGCGGCGCATGAAGCGTTACAGATCAACCTGACGAATCGTCGCCATGGTGGCCGGGACCCGCAGTTTCACGCTCGAAGACACCTTCCTCGAGCCGCAGGTGCTCGATCCGCCGCCTACTCGCCACGCCCTTTTTGTTTTTCTCCTCGCGCTCGCAGCCGTTCTCCATCTCGCCACCGCCGGCTGGGGAGACCTCCATAATGGCCTGGAAGGACAGTTTGCCGGCGGCGCCCGCGAGATGTTGTCCACGCAACAATGGCTCGTGCCGACCAACAACGCGGTTCCCCGTTTGGAAACGCCGCCGCTCGTCTACTGGCTGATTATTTTTTCCTACCAGATCTTCGATGTCACGGCGACAGCCGCCCGCCTGCCCATCGCGCTCGCCATGATCGCATCGATCGCCCTGACCTTTCTCATCGGCGAACGGCTGGCCGGGTACTGGCGCGGTTTCGCCGCCGGCCTGATCCATCTTTGTTTCTGCGGTGTTTCCCTCTTCGGCGGATTCGTCACGCCGGAGCCGGTTTTTGCCGCCTTCATCGCCGGTGCGATTTTCTGCGCAATCTGCGGTTTTCAACGGCGCCGGTTCCGCCACTGGTGGTTCACGGGGGTTTGGGTCTGCGTCGGCTTCGGCTGCCTGGCTAAAGGGCTGGAGGCCGTGCTTTATCTTGGAGCGACCTGTCTCCTGCTGGCACTCTTCTTTCGCGAAGCGCGCCTGCGTTTTCGGCTCCTTCTGCATTGGCCGTACCTGCTTCTTTTCGTTCTGGTCGTCGCTCCCTGGTTCCTCTGGGCGCAAAATCATTTTCCGGGATTTCTTCCACGGTCGCTCGGCTGGTCGTCCGGCGAGGGCATGCCGCGCTGGCAGTTTCTCGCCCTCCACGTCGTCTGGTGGTTCCCGGCGTCGATCCTTGTGTTGCCAGGCCTGCTCTTCGCGGCGCGACGAACCGTCCGCCCGCATGAAATTGCGTTCGCGGATGCAGTGCCGCTCTGCTGGATGGCCGTTGGTTTTCTTCCGCTCCTTCTCATGGGCGGCGGGTCCCCGGGCTCATCCGTGAGCATGTGGAGCGCGTTTGCGCTCTACTCTGCGGCGACGTGGGAACGGACACCCCGAACGCTTCAGATCGCCGCCCTTTGCCTGATTGCTCTTGGGGGAACCGCAATTGGGACGATCGGATTCTTACGGCCGGAGGTCCTCGGCAGCATTGCCCTTCCGGACATTCCCACCGGGAGCCGGCTGGTGTTGCTTCCTCTGCTCAAGATCGCCGGGTGCGCGTTGCTCGTTTTCGCGGCGCTCGCGGCCTATTTCGCCGCCAGGCGACGAGCCGATATTGCCCTGGCCGTCGTCCTGGCCTCGATGATTCCGATCGGTCTCTGCCTGGCGGAAGGCATGGCTCGGATGGCCCCGCTATTTTCCCTCGCGGAGGCCGCACGGTTCCTGAACCCTCGTCTCGGGCCAACCGGTCAGGTCCTTTACGAAGGATCACTCCAGTCCGGCAGTTCCCTCACCTTCTATCTGGATCAGAAGTTTTTTCTGGTGAACCAGCCACCCGATTTCTTCGATCAAAGTCCTGGGGCACGCGCAAAATACCTCGACGAGCCTTTCGTCCTGGAAGCGTGGACTCGCGCCGATCCTCTTTATCTGATCATCAGGCAGGACCGCGTGCCTCATTGGCGGAGACAGGTAATCGAGCGGGTTCACATTTACCATCAGGTCACGACGTGCGGCCCGTACGTCGTCCTGAGCAATCAATTGTAGCCGAAATGTAGCGGCGCTCGCCACGGCGCGCGCCTAACCAACCCCTTTGTCATTCCGAGCGCAGTCGAGGAATCTGTCGTTATCGCGAGCGTCAGCGAGAGGGTGAGCCAAGGGACGGACGAAAGAGAATAGTTCAATGCCATGAGTGAATCTAGAGCGAGAGATTCTTCGACTCCGCTCCGCTTCGCTCAGAATGACAACGAGGATGGACGGGCGCTCGCCTAACCAACCCTTTGTCATTCCGAGCGCAGTCGAGGAATCTGTCATTATCGCGAGCGTCAGCCAAGGAACGGATGAAAGAGAGATAATTCAAAGCCATGAGTGCATCTAGAGCGAGAGATTCTTCGATTCCGCTCCGCTTCGCTCAGAATGACAACGAGGATGGACGGGCGCTCGCCTAACCAGCCCTTTGTCATTCCGAGCGCAGTCGAGGCCGTAACGCAGGCGACGAAGTCGTCGAGGCCGGGCTTTCCATCTGTCGTTATCGCGAGCGTCAGCGAGAGGGTGAGCCAAGGGACGGACGAAAGAGAATAATTCAATGCCATGAGTGAATCTAGAGCGAGAGATTTTTCGACTCCGCTCCGCTTCGCTCAGAATGACAACGAGGATGCAAGGGCGCTCGTCGCGGCGAGCGCCTCCACAACATTATTCCAGCGGCGCGCGCACATCATCGGTCAGCAGCCGGCCCCACAAGCTGCTGTAGGGATGCACCGTCGTGACCGGCTCCTCCTCGCGCACCAAGGGCCGATACTCGTTCGCCCACTGGAAAATCGAGCCTTCGAGATTCCGAACGTTGTTGAATCCGGCCGCGCGCAATTTCGTGGCCAGATCGCCCGACCGATAGCCGACCGCGCAATAGGTCACGATCGGAGTTTCCTTTGCCAATCCCGCGGCGGCTTGGTCAGCCGAGGCATTCGGGTCCACCCGCCGCGCCCCGGGCAGGTGGCTCACATTCCATTCCTCCTCTGTCCGCACGTCGAGCAGGACCGGTGGCGGCCGGTTCTTGTTTGCCAGCCAATCCGACAGTTGCTCCGTGGTGATCCATTCCACCTTCGGAAAGCGGTGGCGGAGCGACTGTTTCAAAATGAACCATTCGATGCTGCGCCCGCCGAGCAGCGCGATGCAGGCAACGATCAATCCGGTCATGAGCAGGCCGATGCGTGTGCTCGAGACGCGCCGCTCCCGGCGTGGAATAGGACTGATGAGTTCCATCTGATGAACCGTTGATTTTCCGGCCTAGCTTTGCACGAATGTTGATCGCATTCTAACTGCTCGTGAAAGTACGCGGCCAACATTACCGGACGATCTGGGCGGACGAATCGGACAGCCGCGTCATTCACCTGATCGATCAACGATTTCTCCCGCACCGTTTCGTGATCGAGGAAGTGCGCACGGTCGCTGAAATGGCGGCTGCGATCAGCGAGATGCATGTGCGCGGCGCGGGGCTGATCGGAGCGGCGGCGGGATATGGAATGTATCTGGCCACGCTGGAAGCAGGGCCGGGCCATCCGTTCGAGGACGATTTGATGGCCGTCGCCGCAAAATTGAAGGCGACACGGCCGACCGCGGTGAATTTGGCGTGGGCCATCGAGCGACAGTTGAAAAACATCGCCGCCGCGGAGGGCGTGGAAGAAAAGCGGCGGGTAGCGTTCGAAACTGCCGGGCAAATCGCGGACGAAGACGCGGAATATTGCCGGAGGATTGGGCAGCACGGATTGGAGTTGATCCGGCGTCTCAGTGCGGAGAAGGGCGGCGCGCCGGTCAATGTCCTGACGCATTGCAATGCCGGCTGGCTCGCCTTCGTGGACCACGGTTCGGCCACGGCGCCCATTTACGCCGCGCACGACGCCGGGATTGCGATGCACGTATGGGTCGACGAGACGCGGCCGCGAAGCCAGGGGTCGAAACTCACCGCCTGGGAATTGGGCGAGCACGGCGTGCCGCACACCGTTATCGCCGACAACGCCGGCGGGCATTTGATGCAACATGGCAAGGTGGACGCGGTGATTGTCGGCACGGACCGGACCACCTACACGGGTGACGTCGCGAATAAGATCGGCACTTACCTAAAGGCGCTGGCGGCCAGGGATAACGCGGTCCCGTTCTATGTCGCTCTCCCCTCCTCCTCCTTCGACTGGAACATTCGCGACGGGCTGAGAGAGATCCCGATCGAAGAACGCGGTTCGGAAGAGGTAAACTGCGCGGACGGATGGCACGACGGCCGGCAGATCGAAGTGCGCGTGGCCCCGGAGGGCAGCCCCGCCGCCAATTTTGGGTTCGACGTCACTCCGCGCCAGTTGGTCACCGGGCTCATCACCGAACGCGGCATCTGTCAGGCCAACGAACAAAGCATTCTCGAGCTGTTTCCCGAGCATCGCGGCTCGACGGAGTCTCGCCCTACCAAGAGGGAGAGTGAGTAATAATGGTAGGGCGAGACTCCGTCGAGCCGTGGAAGGGATTGCGGATAACCAGTTGAAAATGGGCATTCACGTCGTAACGTGGGCGCTCAATTTCGGAAACCGAAGCAGGAGCATTTTATGTCGCAACATCGCAGTCTAAAAGGAGCCAGCACGATCACCGCGAAACGGAATGTCCTGAAGCGTTTCGAACGCGTCGACCTGCTCAAGAAGCGCGGCCAGTTCAAGGAAGGCACGAAAGTCATCGGCCTCCCCAAGACCAAGCCGGACGCGTAAGGAAAGTTGAGAAGGTGAGAGGTTGAGGAGTTGAGAGGATCGGCTGCTCCATCTCTCAACGGTTGATCTTCTCAACCACTCAACTCCTCAACCTCTCAACACCCGTGCGCCTGAACCGTTTCCTCGCCGCCGCCGGTGTCGGTTCGCGGCGGCAGTGCGACGAGTTGATCGCCGCCGGGCGCGTCACCATCAACGGCCGCGTCTGCACCGATTTTAGCGCGCAGCCCGCGGAGGGCGATCACGTCAAAGTCGGTGGCAAGCTGGTGCGGAGCGAACGCAAGCTCTACGTCATCCTGCACAAACCGGCCGGCTTCGTTTCCACTCGCGCCGATCCCAACGCGCGCGACACCATTTTCGATCTCTTGCCGCCCAAGTTTCCTCGCCTCTTCAATATTGGCCGGCTCGATGCGCAGACCGAAGGCCTTCTCATCCTGACGAACGACGGCGATCTCGCTCAACGCCTGACGCATCCCCGTTACAAAGTCGAAAAGGAATACGAAGTGACCCTCGATCGGCCCTGGGATCCAGCGCTCGCGCCGAAGTTGCTGGCCGGGATGATGCTCGATGGGGAGAAGGCGCGCATGGAAAAGGTGCAGGCGCTCCGGACCACGCGTCTGCGGGTCGTTTTGCGCCAGGGAATCAACCGGCAGATCCGTCGCATGTTTTACGAGCTGCGGTACGAAGTGAAAAAACTCGTTCGGGTTCGAGTTGGCCATCTGCGCCTGGGCGACTTGCCCCGAGGCCATTGGCGGCCGCTGAGCAAGAGCGAGCTGAAATCGCTGGTGCCAGCGCCGGGAGGTTAAAAAGGTTACAAATGTTACATCGTTACAATGGGAGGCAGGTCGACGCGGCTCGGCCTTCGTAACTCTTGTAACGTTGTAACCCTTCTAACATTCCCCCTCACTCCGCTTCCGCGCGCAGGATTTCCAACGGCGGCCGGCTTCCCACGCCGCGGCTCGCGATCAGACCGATCGCGACCGTGAGCAGGCTGACCGAAGCAGCCGTCACCAGCAGCGGCCAGATGGAGGGCGCGTAGCTCAGTTTGAAAACGAACCTGGCCAGCGCCCAGCTTGCGCCGACCGCGAGGATGATCCCCGTCGCGCTGGCGAAAACGCCAAGCAGGAAATACTCCGCGCAAAGAATCTTCCAGATTTGCGCGCGGGACGCGCCGAGCGTGCGGAGCAGAATGCTTTCCTGCAACCGCTGGTAACGGCCGCTCCAGATCGTGCTCGCCAGGACGATGAGCCCGGCGCCGACAGTGAAGAGCGACATCACCCTGATAACGATGGCCACCTTGCTCAGAATCGAATCGACTGTCTGAATCACGGAAGTCAGGTCGATGGCGGAGACGTTGGGATACTTCGCGACCACGGCGTTCTGGAGCTTCGCGGAATCAGCCGGGGTCTCGACGCGGCTGACGAGGACATGGAACGTCGGCGCGTTTTCGAGAACTCCGGCGGGGAAGACCACAAAAAAGTTTGTCTGAAACCGCTTCCAATCGACCTCGCGCAGGCTGCCGATGGTGGTTTTGATCGGCACGCCCTGCACATCGAAGATCAGCTCGTCTCCAATCGTTGCCTCAAAATCTTTCGCGATCTCGGCGTCGAGCGAAATCGGGACGGTGTCGCCGGGACGGTAATCGACGCGCCCAATCCAACGCCCCGCGGTGATTTTTTCCGTGTCCGATAATTGTTCCCGATACGTGCACCGGTACTCCCGCTGAAGCTCCCATTCCGGAATTTTCCGCCGCGGGTCCGCGAGAATGTCCACCGTCTTGCGCCCTTTGATTTCCGCCAGCCGCATCGTCACGATCGGCGCTTCCTGTATGATCGGCATCCCCGCCGACCGAACGATTTCGGCGACATCGGTTTTCTGATCGGGCTGAATGTCGAAAAGGAAAATGTTCGCCTGGGTCTTCGTCCCCACGGATTGGAACTGCGCGAGCAGGACCTCCCGGCTGAGATAAAGATTCAGAAGGAGAAAAGTGCCCAGGCCCAGCGAAAGCGTAAGCAGCAGGGTGCGATTATTTGGGCGGTAGAGATTGGCCAGCCCTTGCCGCAGGACGAAGCTCCAGCCATGCGGGAAAAATTTTCGGACGCCGACGATTAATAATTTTGCCACGCCCGCAAAAATCGCGACCGCGACCCCGAGCGCCGCGGTGAAAACCAGTCCCTTGGTCAGGGTGTCCGTTTGCGAAATGGCGAAACCGGTGACGCCGGCCACGATCAACGCATAGACAAGCCAGAGAATTGGATCGCGCTTTGTCGTGCGCGGTTCGACGTCGACGTCCGCCCGAAAAACGCGCAGCGGCGACACGCGCCGAAACCGGAGCAGCGACGGCAGCGCAAACAGGATGCAAATGGCAAAGCCAATCAGGACGCCGCGGATGATTGGCTCCCAGGCAATCGCGGTGGGGATAGCGAGCGGCAGCCACGTCTTCAGGATTCGCGGAAAGATGCGCTGCATCGCCACCCCGAGAGCGGCGCCGGTGGTCGCGCCCACCAGGCCCATCGCGGCGGTTTGCAGCAGGTAAACGAGCACCGTTCCGCGCGATGACATTCCGAGACAGCGCAAAATCGCGCCCGTCCTGGTCTTCTGTTGCAGATGCGCCTGGATCGCACTGGCCACGCCGACTGCGCCGAGCAGCAGGGAAACGAAACCAACCAGATTCAGAAAGCGGTAAAGATTTTCCAGCGACGTCCCGAGGTCCCTCTTCCGTTCGGCCACCGTGTCGTATTCGAGTCCGAGTCGCTGGATCTGCGGCACAAGAATTTTGATTCGCTGCGCCACATCGGCGCCGTCGGGAAACTTCACGTAAACCCGGTAACGCGCGATGCTGCCCGTCTTGAGGAGATTGGTTTCCGCAAGATTTTGCAGCGGAATGTAAACCCGCGGGGCGAACGACCCGGCCGCGGATGCTTCCCCCGGCATTTTCCTCAGTGCGCCCGCGATGGTGAATTCCACATCGCCGATCTTGATCGGGTCGCCCACCTGGGCCTGGAATTGAAGGAGAAGGCTTTCGTCGACGAGGGCGCGCCCGCCCGCGCGAAAGTCGACCGCGGCCGGCGCGGGCACCGTCTCGAAGGCGCCGTAAAAAGGGAAATCGCCGGCCAACGCGCGGACGGCCACGAGCCGGGTGGAATCGCTCCGCGGGAAAACGGCCATGCTCGAGAAACGGACCTCCCGCGCCTGCGGTTCACCCAGTGAGCGCAAGAGCGTTTCGTCTTCCGGACGAAACGACCGGTTCGATGCGACCACCAGGTCGGCGCCGATCAGACTGCGCGCCTGATCGTCGATCGCCTGGGAAAGGCTGTGGCGAAACGATCCGATCCCGACGAGCGCCGCGATCCCCAGCGTGATCGAGATCGAAAAGAGGAGCAACCGTCTCCGACTCGACCGGCTGTCCCGCCACGCCATTTTCCAAACGAAAGAAGTCATCATAGGCGCGCGATCCAGCTTGATCTGGGGAGCGCACGCGCCCCCGCGTGCTGGCGCTGGCGCCTCGCCAGCGCGAACTTTTTCGGACGTGCGCTGTCTGTGTGAAACTCGAATGAATGAGGCTGGGCGTCTTCCGCGAAGATCGTTGCGGCGAGGCGCCGCAACCAGCACGCGGGGGCGCGTGCGCTCCCCAGATTTACAAATTCACGTCTCATCTCGAAACAACGTGCATCAAACCGATTCTCCGTTGCGCAGCCGAATCGTCCGCTGGGTGAGACCCGCCACGTCCGGATCGTGCGTCACCAGCACCAGCGCGGTCCCCGCGCTGCGATTCAATTCGAGCATGATCTCGATGATTCCGCTGCTCGTCTCGGCGTCGAGATTGCCGGTCGGCTCGTCGGCGAAAAGGATCTTGGGCCGGTTGATAAAAGCGCGGGCCAGGGCAACGCGCTGTTGTTCGCCGCCGGAAAGTTGGGCCGGATAATGATCGACGCGCTCGGCCAAACCCACCCGCTTGAGCAAATCCAACCCGAGCTGGCGCGCGCTCCGGTCGCCGCGCAATTCCATGGGAACAGTCACGTTTTCCAGCGCGGTCAGCGTCGGGATGAGTTGGAAATTTTGAAAAACAAAACCTACGTGTTCGTTCCGGATGCGCGCCCGCTCATCTTCTCCCGCCTCCCCCAGCGTGATTCCATTCAGGAGCACCGAGCCGGACGTTGGCCGATCCAGCCCGGCACAGAGACCAAGCAAAGTGGTCTTTCCGCTGCCGGATGGCCCCAGGATCGAACAGGTCGCGCCTTGGGGCAGAGTGAAAGAAATGTCCTTGAGCACGGTCAATTTTCCGGCGCTGGTCGCGTAGGTCTTGGTCAGGCGTTGAACGTCGAGGATCGAGAATGCTGTCATTGACGGTGGGTGCGGGTTCGACTTGCTTACGCGAACATGATTCGCCGCGCATGAGGAAAACGATGCCAGCAATTTGCGGAATTGCGCTCAGCCTCTGCCTTTTTTCGCCAACAATTTTCGGCCAGGCCGCGAACCCGGCCCCCGTTGCATCCCCAACAAAAACGATCGTTTTCCTGGGCGATAGCCTGACCGCCGGCCTGGGCGTGCAACCAACCGAGGCTTTTCCGGCGTTGATCGCCGAGAAGGTTCGCGCGGCGGGTTTGCCCTTCGAGATCCAGAATGCCGGCTTGAGCGGGGATACAAGCGCCGGCGCGCTCCGGCGAACCGACTGGCTGCTTCAACGCTCCATCGACGTGCTCGTGATCGCCCTAGGAGGAAACGACGGTTTGCGCGGGCAGCCGATAAAATCGCTCAAAGCGAACCTCCAGGCGATCATCGACAAAGCGAAAGCAAAAAATCCGGTGGTCAAAATTGTCATCGCCGGAATGCAAATTCCGCCAAACCTGGGCACGGACTATGCAGGCAGCTTCCAGCGCGTCTATGCCGACCTGGCGCGCGAAAATAATGCCGCGCTGATCCCGTTCCTGCTCGAAGGCGTCGGAGGTCAGCGCGATCTCAATCAACCGGACCTGATTCATCCAACCGCGGGTGGACACCGGATCATGGCCGATCTGGTCTGGCGAACGCTCGAACCGATTCTGCGCAAGGGATGAGCAATTTCCTCCTCGAAGGTTGCAGCGCTTTGATTACCGGCGCGTCTGCCGGCATCGGCAGTGAATTCGCGCGCCAGCTCGCGAGTCGGGCGAGCTCGCTGGTCCTGGTGGCGCGGCGACAGGAGCGCCTGGAAGAGCTCCGTGACGAACTTACGAAACTTAACCCCAATCTGAGGGTCCACCTTCGGGCGACCGATTTGTCCGATGATCGCGCGGTCACCGAGCTGTTCGGTTGGCTCGAGCGCGAAAAGGTCCCGATCGACCTGCTCATCAACAACGCCGGACTTGGTGATGTGGGACCATTTTCGACGGGTGAGGTCCCGCGCGTAAAGGAAATGCTGACCGTCAACGTCACAGCGTTGACGCTGCTGACACGATTGCTCCTTCCTGGGATGATCGCGCAAAGGCGCGGCGCAATTCTCAACGTCAGCTCTTCGGCCGGCTTCCTGCCCATCGCAGGATTTGCCGTCTACGCCGCGACAAAAGCGTACGTCACGAGTTTCTCCGAAGCGATTCGGGCCGAACTGCACGGCACAGGCGTAACCGTGACTTCGCTTTGCCCGGGTCCAGTGCCGACGGAGTTTACCCAAGTCGCGGCGCGTCGCGGCGCTAAGCCCGATCGAAGCCCGGAGTTCGTTCGCGTCTCCGCCGAAGAAGCCGCACGCGCCGGACTCGCCGCGATCGAGCACGATCGTCCCCTTGTCATTCCCGGCTTCATCATGAAACTCGGAATGTTTCTCGTCCGCATCATGCCGCTTTCGATCCTTCGGCTGGCCTCACGTCTTTCGGCGAAATCATTGCAGGACGTTTGAAAGCCCGGCCTCGGCGTTTCGCCTGCGTTACGGCTATGAAAAGCCAACCGATGCGCAACGGCTGACACCCGCGCTAGACTCACTTCTTCCGCGGATCGTCGGCCGGGTTGACATAGGTGATGCCCCACGGGCCTTCGGCGTTAACCTGGATGATCGTCTCTTCCTTCGCGAAACCGAACATCGGACACCCTTTCGGGAAAACTGCCACGCTGCCTACCGGCATCTCTTTGAGCGCGGCCTTGTCGAACTTCTCGCCCTCGCCCATCGCGAACGCGCCCGAAATAACCGTCACCCTTTCATACACCGGGTGCGTGTGGGGAGCGATAATGCCTCCCGCGGGAAGCTTGATTCGGAATCCGATGGGCTCGGCTTTCTTCATATCGCCATACAGAATGCAGACCTTCATTCCCGCGGGCAAAGCCGGACTGTCCGTCCATTGCATCTTCGAGGCCTGCATGATAACCGGCTTGTGCTCCTTGTTCTCCGGATCGGCCGCAAAGGATGTTGCGGCCAAGGCGGCCAGCCCGATGGCAAACATAAATGTAAGCAATGGTGCGGCGCTCATGATGCTTTTCCTGCTTTCGCGTGTGGTTGTGTTCATGTGTTTGTTTTGTGGTTCTTTGCTGCTGTGTGGACTCTCTGATCGTCTAATGAGAGCGAGATAAGCATCGGGGACTCCGACTGAGCCGCCGGCTCAGGCCTTTGCAATCTCAACGTACTCTGCGCTCGATGAGGGCTCCGGAATGGCAAGCCCATCGCTCGCCATCTCCTCAAGGTGGAACTGAATTGCCTCCCGGATCAGGCGGATTACCTCGTCGCGAGTCTCCGCTGCCGCGACGCAGCCCGGTAAATCCGGCGCATAGGCGCCGTAGCTCGTTGGACCGCGTTCAATGACAATAGCGTAGCGCATGAAAATCAGTGTTTCAGCCCAGCTTGCTTGAGGACACTGTTAAGGGTGCCGCGTGGTATGTCAACGTTCGGGTGACCGGCAATGGTGACGAGGCCCGGCTTTCGCGAGTGCTTGAACTGACGATGACTGCCGCGCGTGCGAGCGAGATACCATCCGTCGATCTCCACGAGCTTGATCACCTCGCGAATCTTCATTGCGGTGCATACCGGCGGCTATGCCATGAGTCAACGCATGGCAATATCTGAGAAGTCGCACGCACCGGACACGCGGATAACTAGGAAATGGAATCATGCTCTGGGCATGGGACGGATAGGGAATGTCAAAATATTTAGACGCGACCCCGCTCCGAGACTCTACCCTCTACGAAAAGGAAAATGCTGCTACCGATCGCTGCCGGTCACATGAGCCATCGTACGCTCAAACAGGAAATTTCGGATAGGAACAGGCTGACGAACGAGTGCTGAAGAAACTGCCAGACCGCATCTGCGCAGAGGACACCGATCAACACAATGTGCCACGGAAAGAAAATCAGCAGCACCGGAACGGTTGGTTGCGATATGAATGTCGGCCAAGCCGACCATTCGAGCGCGCGGAGGTGAATCCAGCGCTCTTTCTCCTCGGGCGTGTATGTGCTGTAATCTTGCAATCTGTATTATGCGAACGATGCCTAATTAGCCTTAGAGACGTCATCTTCAAAGACGATCATCGCTTGGTCGTCTGCCGCCAATCCATCCTTCTTCGCGCCGTTGTACTGCGCCACCAAAGGGCTTAGCGTTGAGGCCAAGAGTCGTTTGGTGGTTACGAGGTCTAACCTCTTTTCGTCGTCCAAACGCGCGATCAGACGTTGCTGATCGAGCTGGGAGATGGTCACGGCAACGTCTTGGTCCGCTGTGCGGTGCGTGAGATGAAGCTCGCCGATCGCGGTGGACGCTTGATGATACGGGATCTCGGCGATCGGATAAACGTTCGGCAACTCGGCCGCGGCGGTCCGCAGACAGTGAAGCAAGGAGTGCGCATCGATCGAACTGTAAACGTATGCTTTCATTTTTGCATGTGCTGGAAGTGGTTAGACCTGCGGGATAAGCTCCTGTGGAATACCGCACAGTTCTGTGATGTAGTTGTCGATCGCATGATAAAGAGCATCAACCTGATCAGATGTTATGAACATCAGTTCGCCATGTCGAAACCATCTTAACGTCTTCGACCGCTCTACCTTTTCCGTAGCGATTCCCGCGTGATGCACGATCGCGTGCCGTAGTTGCCTCAAGTCGTCAAATAAATCAGACTGTAGCGCGTTCTTCTCGGAATGACCTAGAGCGAGCGCAAGTTTGAGACGGTACACGTCCTCCCAAGCTCCGTATAGCAACGCGGTCATCATATAGCCCAGCAGTCGTGCATCCGGTCCGTCGACAGCAGTTCGCCGCTTGAAATCGCCCTGCGTTGATCGCTGCAGGAGTCTTTGTGGCTCCTCTGTAGTGGCCTCAAATTCGTGACTAAGAGTTTGGGTGTCCATGAACTCCTCTGACGTTTGTGCTGCGTCTTTTCCTTTGAGTTCCGCAATCTTTGCATTTTGAAACTCCACGAGACGCTCGCGTACGCATCGGAGACCGCCTAGCGCATCGAGATACGCTCCCCAAAGTCCGTGCGTGAACTCCATGAATTCCATAGCTACCTCAAAAAGCCTTGAATCAACACCAGGAGGCGCGGGTATATTCATTGATCAGATCACATCCGACGAGACACAGGATCAGCTGCGGCGGGCGGATTGGCGCAGGCCTCGCCGGGACAGTTTCTTTGCCATCTCAGAATAAGCGCAAGGCTGTCCGCCGTCATCTTCCTCGCCTGGCTACGGTATTTCTGCGAGCTGAGGTGGATGGTAGTGATAATACTCCATAAGTTGAGCATCGAGAACAGCATTGGCCGCTCTACCTACCTTCTCGCGCTGCCCGTGAAGATCCGCGAGCAGGTGCAGGAGTTTTTGAACACGCAGAATAGATTTCGGATCTTTGCGCTTCGCGAAGCGCCTAATGATCGGAAAGAGCAAATGCCAAGCCTTCACCTCGGCGGACAACCACTTGAAATGTTCAACCTCGTATCGACGACGTTCCATGGGTGTTGCGTCGTAAAACGGTGCCTGCACTAAGCGCTGAAACGAAGCGAACGCTG
This sequence comes from Chthoniobacterales bacterium, assembly GCA_035556975.1. Lineage (GTDB taxonomy): Bacteria > Verrucomicrobiota > Verrucomicrobiia > Chthoniobacterales > UBA10450 > AV80. The sequence goes on along the minus strand of DATMEN010000027.1, from coordinate 205,777 downwards.
CACTCCAGCGCTGGTGCAACTCCCCCAGGGTCTGTAATGCGTCGCGAAGGTAATCGAAATCCTTCTTGTTCCACGCCATGCGGCACGACGAAACTTTGGCACGCAGCATCTGGCATTCAGCCAACATAGCCCGAGCTAAGTCTGTTTGCTGTTTATCGACCCTCTCAGGTGGTTGTGTGTTCACGCCTAACTACAGGTCCACGAAGGTCTGTTCGCCTTTCTTGGTCTTACCCAGTAGCAATTCCCTCGTTCCCAAACTCTGTTTGGGAATGATGTCTGTCCCGGAAACTCCGTTTCCTTCGCAGCAGCGAAACAGAGTTTCGCGGCCAAGTGCGTTCCTAAACAGAGTTTGGGAACGAGGGGCCCGGAGCTTCGGAGCGATAGAAGTTGAGGGAGTTACCGTAAATTATTTGTACTTCACCGAGCAGCCGTAGGGCTTGGTGCTGGCGTTGCTGACGGGCTTGCCGGCCATCGATTCGTCGAGGGCGACTTTGACGTAGTTGGTCGAGCTGGCGATGTCCTCGGGCTTCGAAGAGGGTTTGCTGTCGATGGCGCCTTGGTAAACCACTTTGCCTTCCGGGCTGATGACAAACATGTGGGGCGTGTTTTTCGCGCCGTAGGTGTGGCCGGCTTTTCCATCGGGATCGAGGAGGAGCGCGGTCGATTTGATTTTCCATTCGGTGATCTGCTTCTCCGCCTGCTCGGCCGTCAGGTGGCCTTGCTCTCCGGGAGCGGAGGAATCGATCGTGAGCCAGACGACGCCTTTGCCGGTAAATTCTTCCTGCAACTTTTGCATGTTGCCGCTGCCGTAATGCTTCACCACGAAGGGGCAGCCCGGATTGAACCATTCCAGGACGACGGTCTTGCCTTTGTATTGCGAGATCGATTGGGGTCTGTTTTTCGAATCGGTCACGGAAAAATCAGGCGCCGCGGCGCCGACGGCGGGTGAATCGGCGGCGAAAAGAGAGGTGGAAGCGAGGCAGGTCAGGGCGATCAGGAGCAGTTTTGTTTTCATATTTTATTCAACAGCAACTTGAGGTGTGACGGTTTCGAATTTTTCCAGGATCATGCTTTGCGTGAGCAACTCCGGAAAGACAATGGGAGCTTTGCCCGCCGGGTAGAGCACATACAATGGGACACCCGGCCGGCCAAATTGTTGCAAAATTTTCGTGATCGCGGGATCGGCATTGGTCCAATCGGCTTTGATCTTGACGATCCCCTTGCGTTGAAAGACTTCGCGAACCGCGTCGCTTTCGAGCACGGTCGATTCGTTGAATTTGCAGGTCAGACACCAGGCGGCGGTGAAATCGACGAAGACAGTGTGGCCCTGATCGATCTCGCTCTGGAGACGCTCGGGCGTGAACGGTTGCCAGTCGCCCGCGAGCGGCGCCTCACCGGACGGGACCGTGGTCTCCTTGAATTTTTCGCCGAAATAAAGGCCGCTGCCGATTACGAGCGCGAGCACGAGCACGAGGGAGACGAGGCGGGCCGTGGATGATGCCGTGGGGACGATGAAGGAGCCTTTGATCCAGCAGGCCAGGCTCAAGACGAGCAGGAAACAGGAAGTCCAAACGATCGCTTCGACGCCGCGCTGCGCGCCGATGACCGAAAGCAAAAAAAGCAGGGTCGCGAGGAGAAAGAAACCCATCAGTTGCTTCACGCGCTCCATCCAGGCGCCGGGCTTCGGCAGCAGCCGCAACCAGGCGGGTTGGGCGGAGAGCAAGAGATAGGGCGAGCTCATACCGGCGGCGATGGCGAGGAACATGGCGAGAATCACCCAGCCCGGTTGGGTGAAGGCAAACCCGAGGGCCGTCCCAAGAAAGGGCGCGGTGCACGGAGTCGCGAGCACGGTGGCGAAAACTCCCTGGAAAAACGAACCGGCGTCCCCTTCTCCCGCGGTCCACCCGAGCAGGCTGCGGTTCGCGGTTTGCGGCAGTGAGATTTCGAAGACGCCGAACAAATTCAGCGCGAAAACAAGCACGACCGCGCTCATGAAAACGACGAAGTAGGGGTTCGTGAATTGGAACGCCCAGGTGATTTCGCGGCCGAGCGATTTCAAGACGATGAGCAGGAGCGCCAGCCCGACAAACCAGGCGAAGATTCCGGCGATAAACGCGAGCCCGCTCCGCAAGATACGGCCCCGGCTCTGGCCGGCGTGCTGAATAAACCCGAAAATCTTGAGCGAGATGACGGGCAAAACGCACGGCATCAAGTTGAGGATGAATCCGCCCAAAAATCCGAAGAGGAGGAATTTTCCGAGGCCAGAAAGGTTGGGAGCCGGTACGGAAAGAACTGCGGCCGGCGCGGGGCCAGTTCGGCTGAGCGTCCACGCGTTGCGGCCTTGCCCGGTCGCATCCTGGCCGAAGACGACGATGCCGTTGAGCGACGATAATTTTGGATCCTGGGTCTCAATCGGCACGCGGAACGTGACTTTCCCGGTGGTCCCGCGTTCGATCTGGGGGTGACCCACCACCACCTTCTCGTCCGGCAACGGAAAAAAATCGGCGACAGGATAATTCGCCAGCGCGGCGCTTTCGACGGCAAGGAGGAACTCGGAACCGCTTCGCGTCCAACGGGCGCTCGCGACATTATTCTCGGGCCAATCCTGCGGAAGCGAGCGCCGGTAGCGGGCGAAAAACTCCTCATTCGCCGGGGCGTTTTGGTCGGCGACCGGAAGCTCGAGCTGAGGCTTGGCCCCGCCCGGAATGCAGATCTTTTCGCAGACGAGCCAGTTCACCTGGGCGGCCAATTTCACTGTCGATCCGGTAAGAGATGCCGGCGGAGTCAGCTCCTGCATGAGCAGAACTTCGTCATGATAACCGTAGATTTGGATATCACCCGGTTCCTTCAGTTTCAGCGGGATCGGCCATTGGATTTCGCCGACTTTCCAATCCGGCGGCAGATCCCATTTGATTTCCGTGGGCAGGCCGGCATCGCCGGGGAATTTCCAATACGTGTGCCAATGGGGTGCCATGCGCAGGAGCACCCCGACCGTGATGGGCTCGCCCGGAACAATCGCGGTGGCTTCCGCCATCAATTCGGCCCGGACGAGCTCCCGTCCCTCGTAGGTTTGCCCGCGGCCGGTCTGCGCCAGGCCGATGAACAACGCGATCGCGAGAAGAGCGTTGCGCAATGGACGCGATGCGATCATCCCGTTACCTACCATCAGCGCATCCCCGCGGCAACGGGCCCGCCCTGGCTCGCAGTCTGCTCTGATTTAGCGCATGCGAACCGCTCTCATCCTATTTCTCGCGGGTGCCCTGGGCTGCGTTTTCCTGGTGCAAAGGCATCGCGAGCACAAGGCCGAAGCCGCGGTGGCCGCCGCCCCTCAAAGCGCGACGCCGCGCCCGGTCAGCGAACATAATTGGGCCAAGCGCGCGCTCGATACCACCGCGAAGGTAACCCGCGAGGTCGAGAAAACGCGGCGGGAAGACGGAAACCGTTAAGCGAGCGGGAGCGGCGGAACCAAGGCGGCTCGACAGAGTCTCGCCCTACCAATCAACTTCCCAGCGAAGGCGGCTCGACGGAGTCTCGCCCTACCAATCAGTTTCCCAGCTGGGCCAGTTTTTGACGAATGGCCGATTTGAAATCGGCCGCTGAGAGAGCAGGCCCAACAGAAGCGGCCTCCTCATCGGAGCCGAGTTTGGCCACATTCGCGAGCGAAGCGCCATTGTCTTTCGCGACAATTTCGCGGCCTCCTGCGCTCGTCTGAACGCGAAACCGCCCATGCATGATCCCGACGAGCGGGATGAACTGGCTGTTATTCTTCTCCACGAAAAGGATATCGCGATCGCCCACCTTGAATCTGGGGGCATCGGCTACTTCCTGGGTTTCGTTACCCACGGTCCCTCCGAGCATGCGGATGGTGTAACTCTTCCCGGCCGCGCCCTTGATCGCATCTTCGACCTTGAAAGTGACGTAGCTGACGATGTGGCGCTGCGCTCCTTCACCCATCCACTGCGAACGTGTCTCCGTGACCGTGCCCTGGAAAATGAATTCCGCATCTTTGACGAGCTGGTCGAAGGTGGGCGGAATGACCGTTGTGGCGTGAGCGCTCACCAGGGCAAGTCCAGCGCACGACATCAGAAAGAGAGAGCGAAGCAGTTTCATAAGCGAGAGTTCAAAGCGAGCAAGCGTTGCGATATTTTCTCCAAGGCAACGCCGAAAATTCGCACGGCTATTGCGCAAAATCCAGGGTGCTTGCTCATGGGTGTTCACGGATCGAGATCGTAAACTTCGACCAACCCCACCCCGGACGCGTTGTTCACGCCACGGACGATCGCGGTCCAATTTCCCGGGCCCAAAGTCGCGATAACCGCCGACTCTAAATTATTCGAGGGCGGTATGGTGGTGGCAATGATTTCGCCGGCCTGCCCGCCATTGCCCCAGTCATCATTCTGAGCGAGCAGGTTTCCGTTGCCGTCGTGCAAAGCCAGAGTGGGATTCGCTAATACCCCCGCGATTGGGTCGGGCCCGCCGGCAAGCGACGGCCCCAGCGCCCGGACAATGACTCTTTTTACCCCGGCCCCTTGGACGATCAGACCGCCAATCATCGGTTCATCCCCGACTCCGACGCGGCCGCGCGTGGAAATATTGACCAGCCTAGTCAGGTTACCATCGAACTCGTACGCCTCCACCAGGCCGATGCCTTGTCCTCCGCCATATCCGCTCACCACCGCCGTGTAATTTCCGGGCGAAACGGTAGCGACAATCGCCGACTCGGTTGGATTGCCCGGAGCCAGGCCGGTCGCGAGGATTTCGGACATGTGGCCACCCGTCGGCCAATCATCGTTGGTCGCGATCAAACCGGCTGGACCATGCAATTCCAAAACCGGATCGGCCATGGCGTTCGGGAGGCCAAGCCCGGCCAGGGACGGTCCGATGGCGCGCAAGACCAGTGTCTTCGGCTGCGTCCCACTAACGATGAAACCGCCGATAAGGACGTTTTGGCCGACACCGACTCTTACTCGCGTGGAGATATTCGCGAGGTGACTCGGGCCGGAAGGCGTGGGCGATGGCGTAGGAGTGGGCGTTGGCGTGCCTGAAGGCGCGCCGTACAAGGCGTGTCCACCCGCGATATCGTCAGCCGCCAGGACGTCCAGGTTGCTCATCAGGGAGTTCATGATCGCCACCACCTGCTGTCCGCTGCCGTCCGGGTGGCCGAGGCCGAGGCCGTGCCCCAACTCGTGGAGGAAAACGCGCCGGATATCCATGATGGGCAGCCCGGGACCCGGGAATTGGAGCGGGCCGCGATACGAGTCAAAGGTGTAAAGCCGATTAAAGAGGATATCCGCTTCGTGCATGGTCGATCCCGAATACCTGTAATAGGTCACGGCGACCGTATTCGCCCCGAAGGGCTGGCCGAAAACGTTGTTGGCGAAAACGACGGAATTCAGTTGATCGCCCGATGAGGCGGGAACGCCCGAGTCCATGATGTTGGAAAGCTGGACCCGCTGGATGTTCTGGTCCCACATGGTTGCGGCTGGCGCGACGGCGGCGTTATAGGACGGGCTTCCGTCTTCAAGCGGGAAGGTCGGATTCCCCAAGCTCAATTGCAAAGTCAGAACAGTGCCGGTTGGCCAACTCCGGCCGTGGAGGACGTAGGCAGACGAGGTCGCCGAAAACCCGGCAATGGCTGCTGCGATCGCCAGGAGAGCGAACCACACGATGCGCCTTGGGCGATCCATTTTTTCAGAAAGGTTGTTCACGATAGAAACGTTTGGCGATGGGCCGAAAGGCTCACGTACTCTCCATAGCAGAAACCATACGCGGAGCGCCCATCGTTAGCAGTTTTCTTACCGTCGGCCAGTAACAATATTTGCCGGCCAAAAGTCACTCCGGCTGATACGAAACGAAATCACTAGGGAACGAGAAAAATCTTGCCCGAATACGGATCCTTTACCTTGCTGCCGGGGCTGAAGCCACTCACGTCGACATAGCCGCCATTGGGATCGTAGGGACTGAAGACATACCCGGGTTTCCCCGGCACGGCCTTCGCCGTGGGGTACGACGTGGCCGGGGCGGTCACGCTGCGCGGCGCCGGACTGGGCGAAGATTTCGGAGTTTCCGGGGGAGTATTTCGGGTCACGCGCGGACTGGGAGCAGGGGCTGGCTGAGTCTGGACGGTTGGTTGCCGAGGTTGAGTTTCCCGGCTTTTTGGCGCGACATTTACAGTTCGGCCGGGAGTGACTGCATCCGACGACCCCGTCGTCGTTGTTGTGGTGGTGGTAGTCCTCGTTTCTGAGCGGTCGGTCGGGCCTTGGACATAATTGGCCGGCGCATCAATCACGCGGAACGATGTTTCCGACGCATCGCGTCCCCCACCGCAGCCGCTGAGAAGGATTGTTCCCAGCAGCAGAATCCGTCGACCGGTTTTCACCGGCTTACTCTTAGCTCGCATCAGCGCCGCTGCCAGAAATTTCTCTAGCATCTCAGCGGGGCAGATTCACCCGGTGCTGCTCTTCACGTCCTCGATGAAATCGGCAATGTCTTTTTCCGTGACCGACCAGGAACACATCAACCGATAAATGTCGGGTTCGATGAATTTGTAAAAATGCCAGCCGCGATCATGAAGCCGCGCGACGACCTGCTCCGGCAGTCGCAAAAAAACAGCGCTCGCCTCGCGCGGAAACACCGGGGTCACTCCCAGGACGGCGGTCAACTTCTCGGCCAGCGTCTGCGCGCGCTCGTTGGCTCGGCGGGCATTATCCAGCCAAACGCCGTTACTTAGGAGACCGGTCCACGGAGCGGCGAGAAAGCGCATTTTCGAGGCGAGCTGTCCCGCTTGCTTCGCCCGGTAGTCGAATTCCCGCGCCAATTCCTTCTTGAAAAATATGACCAGCTCGCCGGCAGCTGTTCCATTTTTTGTCCCCCCGAAACAAAGAACATCGACTCCTGCTTCCCAGGTGATCGCCTTCGGGGCGCAATCGAGCGCCGCGACCGCATTGGCAAAGCGCGCGCCATCCATGTGCAGGAAGAGCGACCGTTCGCGGGCGAACTCCGCGATCTTCTCGATCTCATCGCGCCGATAAACCGTCCCCAGCTCGGTTGCCTGCGTGATGCTGATGACGTGGGGTTTCGGCGAATGCACCCCGTGCTGCCGCGGAAGCGTCGCTTCCACCTGCGCCAGGTCCAGCTTTCCATTGGCGCCCGGCGTAGGAAGCAGTTTCGAGCCGCCGGAGAAAAATTCGGGAGCCCCGCATTCGTCCGTCTCGATGTGCGAATGCTCGTGGCAAATGACACTGTGATACGACCGGCCAAGTTGCGAGAGCGCCAGCGCGTTTGCCGTCGTCCCGTTGAAGACAAGAAACGCCTCGCAGTCGGTTTCGAAGATTTCACGCACGCGATCGAAAACGCGCCGGGTCCATTTGTCTTTGCCGTAAGAGGCAACATTTTCGGCGTTGGCTTCCGCCAGGGCGGCCCAGGCCTCCGGGCAAATCGCCGCCGTGTTATCGCTCTCGAATTGGTATCGGTCGGTCGCGGCGGCCATCGCGAGATTTCCTACGCGACTTACCGGCGCGGAGCAAACCCGGATGATCCCGCGCCCGTGATCGCTGGACGATAAAGAAGCGCCTGGTCAGAAGTTCCGACTGTTACCTCGGAATTCCGCCAGGCGTGCTCCACTGCCCGCGTCCCAACCCTTATGTGCAACCGCGGAGCAGAAAGAATATGAACAGAATCGGAATCGGTATTCCGAGAAGCCACAGTAAAATGTATCCGGTCGCCCCCACTTGCTCGATTCGCTCTTTGAGTTTCATATCGATTAGTCCCTTCCGTCATCATCATTTCGCAGGCCGCCCAAGCGATGGGCGTGTGAACAGGCGAAATTCTCCGGTCCCCCTCGCGCTCGTGCTCGTTCTCGTAATCGTAATCGCTCCCCGCAGATCGATCACGAGCACGATTACGACTCAGTTCGGACTTTGCCGAAGCAGAGCGGCGGCGTTAGTATCGCCCCATGAGTTCTCTGCAAGGTGAGATCGAGCAGCGGGGCGGGCGGATTTTCGAGCTGGTCGACCGGAATCCCGAATCCATCTTCAGCAAGGCCGGCTTTTACCAGCGGATGATGGCGTTCTCCATGCGGGACGAGCATTTCAAGGTGCAAATGTTCCGCTTCGTCGACGTGCTCGCGTCGCTCCGCAGCTCGCGCGACATCGTCCAGCATCTGGAGGAATATTTCGCGGACATGCGCAACGGCTTCGTGCCGTTCCTGGACACCGGTTTGCGCGCCGCGCGCATCCTTCCCTGGCTCACCGCCCCGATTCTGCGCTGGAACGTCTCCGGCATGGCGCGCCAATTCATCGCCGGGCGAAATCCGGATGACGTCATGAAAATGCTGCGGAAGCGGCGGAAGGAAAGGATCGGATTCACCGTCGATCTGCTGGGCGAAGCGGTCGTGAGCGAACAGGAAGCGGACGAATACGCCGCGCGCTGTTTTCACTTGCTCGACGGACTCGCCCGGCAAACCCGCGGCTGGACTGATCCGCTCGGCAAGAACGAAGGGCTTTTTCCGGTCGTGAACGTTTCCGTGAAAATCTCCGCGCTTTATTCGCAGATGAATCCAGCCGATCCCGAGGACGCCATCGCCCATCTCGCCCCGAAGTTGCGCCCGATCCTGCGCCGCGCGCGGGAAGTCGCCGCTTTCGTGAACTTCGACATGGAAAGTTACGCGCACAAAAATACCACGCTCGAGCTCTTCCGCACGCTCTTCGCCGAGCCGGAATTCCAGGATTGGCCGCACGCCGGCATCGTCATTCAAGCGTACCTGCGCGACGCCGAGCGCGATTTGCGCGATCTGCTCGATTGGGGCCGCGCGCGCGGAACGCGCTTCAGCGTCCGGCTCGTCAAAGGCGCTTACTGGGATTACGAGAAAATCAAGGCGGCCCAGAACGGGTGGCGTTGTCCCGTCTTCCTGCAAAAGCCGGAAAGCGACGCCTGTTTCGAAAAATGCACGCGCATCCTGCTCGACAACGAATCAATCGTCACCGCGGCGTTCGGTTCGCATAACGTTCGCAGCATCGCGCACGCGCAGGCCTACGCCGAACAGCTCGGGATCGATAAGAGCCGCTTCGAGTTCCAGTTGCTCTACGGAATGGCGGGCCCGATCAAGCGCGCGCTGGTCGAGATGGGTTATCGCGTCCGCGAATATTGCCCGGTCGGCGAGTTGCTTCCCGGCATGTCGTATCTCGTCCGGCGTTTGCTCGAAAACACCTCGAACGAAGGTTTCCTAAAAGCGAAATTTTCCGACAAAGCCTCCGCCACGCAGCTGCTCCGTGATCCAAAAACTCTAATTGGAGGGACGCCCGCCGTGGCGTCCGTCGAATCTTCCTCCCCCGCCGCCCAATCCCGCAACGGCGCCACGCTCGACACTGCACCCGGGGATTCCTACGAAAACGCGCCGCTGGTGAACTTCGTCCACGCCATCAGCCAGGAGAAAATGTATACCGCGCTCCGCGAAGTGCGCGGCCGGTTGGGTCAGAAATATCCCATTATCATCGACGGCAAAAAGATTTGGACCGACAGCCTGATCAACTCCATCAATCCCACCTCGCCCAAGCAAGTCGTCGGCGCCGTGGCGGAAGCTGGAATTCCGGAGGCGGAATCCGCCGTCGCCGCCGCGCGAAAGGCCTTCGACCATTGGTCTCGCGTCAGCATCGAGCATCGCGCAGAATTGCTCGAGCGCGTGGCCTCCATCATGGACCGCCGGCGCTTCGAACTTTCCGCCCTGGAAGTTTTCGAAGTGGGCAAACCGTGGGCGGAAGCCGACGGCGATATTCGCGAGGCGATCGATTTCCTCCTCTTTTACGCGCAGCAGATGCGCCTGCGCGGTCTGCCGCGGCTCACCCAGCACGTGCCCGGCGAAGAAAGCTACCAGCATTACTGGCCGCGCGGCGTCGCGCTCGTCATCGCTCCCTGGAATTTTCCGATGGCGATTCTGACCGGCATGGTTTCGGCCGCGCTCGTCACCGGCAACACCGTCATCATGAAGCCGGCGGAGCAATCGGCCGTTTGCGGCGCGATGGTGATGGAAATGTTCGAGGAAGCCGGCGTGCCGCCCGGCGTCCTCAATTTCCTCCCCGGCAAGGGCCGGGTCATCGGCCAGCATCTCGTCGATCACAAGGACGTCCACATGATCGCGTTCACCGGTTCGCGCGAAGTCGGGCTTCGGATTTGGGAGAGCGCCGGCAAGACCCTTCCCGGCCAGCTCGAATTGAAGCGCGTCGTTTGCGAAATGGGCGGCAAAAACGCCGTCATCATCGATTCCGACGCCGATCTCGACGAAGCGATCGTCGATACGATTTATTCCGCCTTCGGCTACCAGGGCCAGAAATGTTCCGCATGCTCGCGCCTGATTGTCCTCGACGAGAACTACGATCGCGTCATCAAACGTCTGGTGGAAGCCGCGGCGAGCCTGCGGGTCGGCAATCCGGAAACGGCGGGCATCATGGTCGGCCCCGTGATCGATGAAACCGCTTACCGGCGGATGCTGGAGACGATCGAAGCCGGGAAAAAGGAAGCGACCCTCGCCTTTCAAGGAAATGTGCCGCCCGAAGGCTTCTTCGTCCCGCCCACAATTTTCACCAACGTGAAACCGGCGATGCGGCTCTCCTGCGAAGAGATTTTCGGCCCGGTCCTAAGTGTTATTCGCGTGCGCGACCTCGATGAAGCCATCCGCGTCGCAAACGAGACCGATTACGCGCTGACCGCGGGATTCTTTTCCCGCAGCCCGGCCAATATCGAGCGCGTCAAAGCGGAATTGGTCGCGGGCAATGTCTACATCAATCGTTCCTGCACCGGCGCCGTCGTCGGCCGCCATCCCTTCGGTGGATTCAAAATGTCGGGCGGCGGAACCAAAGCCGGCGGCGGCGATTACCTGTTCCAGTTCCTGGTCCCCCGCGTGGTCACCGAGAACATCATGCGCCACGGCTTCGCTCCGGATACCACACCGGAATTTCGTGCTCCTTTCGGAAGCTAGTTGGGAGATCATAGGCCTTCTCTCCCCCGGTCCAACGTCGGCTTTCCCATAATGAGCATTATCATTTCCAAAGATGGCGAGAACGCCAAGAGGCTTGAGCGCACCGTTATTCACCAAGAGGACTATTTGCAGCAATACATCGACAAAAATGGGGATTGTATTCCCTGCATGACTTGAAAGAGAATTTTCGCCTTCAGATCCTCGCGCGAGAATTCGCTACACCCCGGGGAGGATGCATTGACTTGCTTGGCGTCGATGCCGACGGAGAGATTTATATCATCGAAACCAAGCTTGCGAAAAATGCCGATAAACGTCGGATTATTGCGCAAGCCCTGGATTATGGCGCGGCGATCTGGGGAAATCCGGCGGAGCTTCTCGCGCGCGCGGAAGAACTGGATTGGCGAAGACGGATGCTAGAATTTCTCGGCGGTGATGAGAACGCACTCGCGAGTCTTCTTGCGGCCGTTGAACGGAATGCCAAGGCTGGCCGCTTTTGGTTCGTCATCTTGATGGATCAGCTCGATGATGGACTGCGGGAACTCATCTCCTTCGTAAATAGAAACAGCCAATTCAAAGTGCTCGGCGTCGAATTGGATTTTTACACCCATGAGGGTTTCGAAATTGTGATTCCAAAACTCTATGGTGGTGAAAGCGCAAATGATCCGAATAGTCCAACGCCCGAAAGCGCGCAGAGAAAACGGAGATGGGACGAATCATCATTTTTCGTAGAAGCGGAGGAGCGCTTCGGCGCGGAGCTTTCCAATAGACTGAAAGAGATTCATGATCACTCCAAAGCTATTGGAGGTGCAATTAGCGGGACCGACAAAACATTTTTTGTCACATTCGCTTTAGCATCGAAGCCCATCTTTTCCGCTTCCGGTGATCGAGGCGTGGAAATTCAGTTCGAGTCGCTCGACAAAGATAATCCAACATACTCCCGTAAATTAAGAGAACTCTTGGAGAGGAATAGTTTTCTAAAATCTTCAGACCCGCAGAAGTATCCACGCATCTCCATCTCCGGTTTGCCATCTAGAGTCTCCGAATTCATGCAGCTTCTTCAGAAATCGCTAGACCTGTGAAACCATCCACGACCGAGGGGATGGGAACGAATTCAGCAGTCGCAAATAAACGCTGGTCGCGGTAGGATTGTTCGTGGACGAGTTGGCCAAAACTAAACTGGATCGCACGCACTTTTCGGTGGCTAGGCTGAACGATTCCGATGAAAAAGCGTATTGGCTCGGCAAGTCGCCGGCAGAACGCCTCGAGGCCCTCGAGTTAATGCGACAAATGATTTATGGCTACGACCCGGCTCGCACCCGACTTCAAAGAGTTCTTACAGTTGCTTCGCTCGGCGAAGATTGAATATCTGCTCGTCGGCGGATACGCGGTCGGTCATTACGGCTTTCCACGGGCGACCGGCGATCTCGATATCTGGGTCGCCAATCATGATGAGAACGCGAACCGGTTGGTGGAAGTCTTGCGTAGATTCGGTTTCGATGTTCCTGAGCTGAACAAATCGCTCTTCCAGGAGCCGAAGCATGTTGTGCGCATGGGAGTGCCGCCTGTCCGGCTGGAAATCCTCAGCTCAATCGATGGAGTCGATTTTCGAGATTGCTACCCGCGCCGCGAAACTGCGGAGATAGATGGTGTCGAGGTCGACCTGATCAGCCTGGCGGATTTGAAAACAAACAAGCGGGCCAGCGGGCGCCACCAGGATTTGACCGACTTGGAGAAACTGCCGTAGCCGATGCTTTACGTCGTCGCCACGCCGATCGGCAATCTCGACGACATCACTTTGCGCGCGCTGGAAGCGCTCAAATCGGCGGACGTGATCGCGGCGGAGGACACGCGGCATTCCGGGAATCTGTTGCGGCACTTCGAGATTCGGAAACCGCTCATCAGTTATCACGAACATAACGAAGCAATGCGCGCCGAGCAGCTCGCGGAGCGATTGGCCGCGGGAGAAAATGTCGCGCTGATCACCGATGCCGGCATGCCCGGCCTGTCAGATCCGGGGGCGCGTCTGATTCGGAAATGCATCGAGCGCGGGCTGCCTTATACGATCGTGCCCGGTGTTTCCGCGATTTTGACCGCGCTCGTCGGTTCGGGAATTTCGATGGAACGATTTTGCTTTCGCGGGTTTCTGCCGGTGAAGAGTGGGCAGCGGGAGCGGGAACTGCGCGCAGCGGCGGACCGTGAGGAGACGTCCCTGTTTTTTGAATCGCCGTATCGGATCCTGAAAACCCTCGCCGCTTGCAGAGAAATAATGCCGGATCGACAAATCTGCGTCGCGCGGGAGTTGACGAAGAAGTTCGAAGAGTTCCGGCGCGGAACGGCCGCCGAGTTACTGGCGCATTACGAAGCGCGCCCAGCCAAAGGCGAGATCACGCTGGTGATCAGCGGAGCGGCCTGAGCAAGCCTGTCATACCGAGCCGCGCAGACGGCGAGGGACCTCGCAAGCGGAGATCGATTTCCGAGGAGCCAAGAGATGGCCCACGAAGCTTGGTGGGGGAACGTTCGCCCTTTGCGACGCGTGGCGTTTCGTTGCGAGGTCCCTCGCCGTCTGCGCGGCTCGGGATGACATGCATCTGCAGTGGGCTGGGACAGCAACAAGCCAAAACCTAAAGGTACCCGGTTTTCCGCTTGTCAAAGCGACGCATCCGTGTGAATTTGCGCGGCTTTTCCCCCGAAGTATTTCTCGTATGGCTTACGCAATTATCAAAACAGGCGGCAGACAACATCGCGTCGCGGAGGGCGACATCATCGATGTCGATCTTCTTGAAGGAGAAGCCGGCAAGGAAACCACTTTCGGCGATGTTTTGTTCCATGGAGACGGCGACAAGCTGACGCACGGCAGCCCTCTCATCGAAGGCGCCACCGTCACGGGCGAAGTGGTCGAGCAACGCAAGGACAAGAAAGTCATCGCCTTCAAGTATCGCCGCCGGAAGGGTTATCACCGGACTGTCGGTCATCGCCGAAAGTTGACGCGCATCAAGATCACCGGGATCAGCCTGGGCGGAAAAACGTCCAAGACCAAGAAGGCGAAAACAGAAGAACCCTCCGAAAAATCCGCTTAATCTCATGGCACATAAAAAGGGACAGGGCAGCGTTAAGAACGGGCGGGACAGCGTCAGCAAACGCCTGGGGGTCAAAAAATTTGGCAGTGAAGCGGTCATCGCGGGCAACATCATCATCCGGCAGCGCGGCACGAAATTTCTCCCGGGCAAGAACGTCGGGCTGGGCCGCGATTACACGATCTTCGCGCTGGTTGACGGACAGGTGCGCTTCGATCGATCCGGACGCCGGGTGAACGTCGAGCCAGTCGCGGCGAAATAGCGGACTTGCGGGCTGGAACGCCGGAAATTCCGTCCGCGCGCTGAGGCGTCCATTTGAGAGGTTGTGCCCGGCGGCCTTTCTGTCTTATAACTGAAAGTCTTCCCATGAAATACCAAACCTACATTCTCTTCGGCGCACCCGGGAGCGGTAAAGGCACGCAAGGCCGAACCCTTGGCAGCATCCCTCGATTTTTCCATTGCGCCTGCGGAGATGTCTTTCGCGCCATCGATACGCGCACGAAAGTCGGCCGGGCTTTCCTGGAATACTCCAGCAAGGGCCAGCTCGTGCCGGATGAGATCACCGTGGAACTCTGGAAAGCGCAAATCGACGCAGCGGTGAACGGGCATTCTTTCAAGCCAGACATCGACATTCTGGTGCTCGACGGCATCCCGCGAAATGTCGGCCAGGCCAAAATCATGGACGAACTGATCGACGTGCTGAGGGTGTTCCACCTTTCCTGCCCGAATCGCGAAGCACTTTTCGAACGGCTGAAGAAGCGGGCCTTGAAGGACAATCGTCTCGATGACGCGAACGAAGAGGTGATTAACCGGCGGTTGGCCACCTACGAGACGGAATCGAAGCCGGTGCTCGGTTACTACGGACAACACCTGATCACCTGCATCGACGCCACGGAGCCGCCCGCGAAAGTTTTGCTCCATATTCTCGAAAGCGTGAACGGGGTGAATGGGTCGAATGAGCCAGCAGCAGTTTGAAAATTTCACCGCCTCGAGCCTCTACTGCGAGAAGTGCAAGACCGCGATGCCGGTGCGCGAACGGCTTCTGCTGATTTTGCCGGACAAGGAGATCTTCGACTATCTTTGCACCGGCTGCGCCTCCTCGGTCGGCCAGCGCGAAGTGACCGCGGGCGACAAATTGCTGGCGCAACGAACGGCACCGAGCCGTCCCCGGCGGCGCGCCCCGGCGCGACGGATCCAGCTCTAGCGCGCAATGCGCATTGTCTTTATCGGGACGGGCGAAATCGGGCTGCCGGTCTTGCGTTCGTTATTGAACTCGCAGGAGCACCAGCTCGTGGGGGTGGTCACGCAGCCGGACAAACCGGCCGGCCGCAACCTTCGGATGGCAGCTCCGCCGATCAAAGCGGCGGCGGCCGGCGGCGCATTTCCGATCTTCCAACCGGCGCGCCTTAGAGACGAAGGAGCGGTCGCGGAGATTCGTGCGCTGACGCCTGATGTCATCGTAGTGATGGCTTACGGGCAAATCCTACCGCGCTCGATCCTCGAAATTCCCCGGGTGGCTTGCCTAAATCTGCACGCCTCGCTTCTGCCGCGGCACCGCGGCGCGGCCCCGATCCAGGCTGGGATTCTGGCCGGCGACCGGGAGTCGGGCATCACTGTCATGTACATGGATGAAGGCCTCGATACCGGCGACGTCCTGTTGCAATCGCGTCTTGAAATCGCGGAGGACGAGACCGGCGGATCGCTCCATGACCGGCTCGCGCAAATCGCTCCCGCGACGCTGAACAACGCGCTGACCCGTCTGCAAAAGGGGAACGCTCCCCGGATTCCGCAGGATTCGTCCGTCGCCACGTATGCCCCCAAGCTCGAGCGCGAAGATGGGCGCATGGACTGGTCCGACGCGGCCGCGCTGATCGAGCGCAAAATTCGCGCCTTCGACCCCTGGCCCGGAGCGTTTACGCTTATGCGCGATGCGGCAGGTCACGAGCGGAAGCTGAAGATATTTAGCTCGACTGTAGTTTCAGCCGCGCAGGGTGCCCCGGGTGAAGTCGTCCGATCCGACGGCTCAATCGTGATTGCCGCAAAAGATGGCGCCCTCTCATTGGGGGAAGTGCAGCTCGAAGGAAAACGCCGGATGGGCGCGGCTGAATTCTTGCGGGGCCACGCCGCGCCCCTGCGCGTTGAATAAGCGCCCCCCCCCAAGCGCTGCGTCTCGCATTTTGCTTCCCAAGGCCTTGGCGTTCTGCTGAATATTGCCGGCCATGCAGAGCGAATCTTCCGCGCCCGCCTACAAGCGCATCGTGCTCAAATTAAGCGGCGAAGCTCTCCGCGAACGCGGAGCGCGCGAAAACATTTCGCCGCAAATCGTGCGCGAGATCGCCCTCCGAATCAAAGAGGTGAAAGAGCTCGGCGTGCAAACTTCCGTGGTGATCGGCGGCGGCAATATCTGGCGCGGTCTGTCCGCCAGCCATCGCGGGATGGACCGCACCACGGCTGATTACATGGGCATGCTGGCGACCGTAATTAACGGTCTCGCGCTGCAAAGTGCGCTGGTTCAGGCCGGCGTCGAGACACGAGTGCAAACGGCGATTGAGATGAAAAATGTGGCCGAGCCCTTCATCCTGGGACGAGCGGTCCGCCACCTGGAGCTGGGGCGCGTGGTCATTTTCGTCGCGGGCACCGGCAATCCCTATTTTTCCACCGACACCACGGCCGCGCTCCGCGCGAGCGAGATTCGCGCCGACATCATCCTGAAAGCGACGAAGGTCGACGGCATTTACGATCGGGACCCAAACACCGACCCAAACGCCAGGCGTTTCGATCGCATCACCTTCAATGAAGCGCTCACGCAACGCCTGCAAGTGATGGACTCGACGGCCTTCAGCTTGTGCATGGATAACAGGATCCCGATTGTGGTCTTCGACATGAACAAGCCGAGTAATTTTACCGACATCGTGCTCGGGAAAGAGGTCGGCACGATGGTTTCCGAGTAAGGTGGATCGAGTCCCGCCGCCGCGGGATCGCTCGATGCCGATTCGACGCGGCTTCGCCGCCATTTTTGGCCATCGCGCGGCGGAGCGCACGATCCACCTCTGATTTGGTGATTGCGATTCTGGCGCCGCCGGGTTTCTATTGCTGCCGCCATCCATCCTTCAAACCATGACCGCTGAAGAAATTTTGTTCGACGCCGAGGTCTCGATGGAGAAAAGCGTCGATTACATGGTCCACGAGTTTTCCAGCGTGCGGACCGGCAAGGCCTCGCCCGCGCTGGTGGAAAACGTGGACGTGGAAGCCTACGGCTCGGCGATGAAGTTGAAACAGCTCGCGCTCATCACCACTCCGGAGCCACGGTTGCTCGTGGTCCAGCCGTTCGATGCGGCGACGGTGAAAGACATCGAAAAGGCGCTGAAAGAATCAAAGATCGGGATCACGCCGCAAGTAGATGGGAAAATCATCCGGTTGCCCATTCCCGAGCTTTCCGAGGAGCGCCGGAAAGATCTCGTTAAGTCGTTGCGTCAGATGGCGGAGGAAGCGCGCGTGCGCGTTCGGGCGAACCGGCGCACCGCGGTGGACGAGGCGCGAAAGATGCAGAAAGCCGGCGGGTTGACGGAAGACGGTCTGCGCGACCTGGAAAGCGATGTCCAGAAGCTGACCGACAAGTCCGTGAAGGAGATCGACGAACACCTCGAGCGAAAAGAGGCCGAGGTCATGAAGATCTGATAGCTTTTCCTCTTCCTCTTCCTCTGCGTTCTTCCCGAGGGGAATAGACTAAGAGGAAGCGGAAGAGGTAGAGAATTAGAGCCGCACCAGGTCCAGCAGAAACTGGCACCAGAGATAAACCATCCCGCGCCAGGAATATTTCACTTCGCCCTCCGCGGTCGACTTCAGCACGCCTTTCTGGATGTTGTGCGCGATCTGGTCGCGCAGATCATTCTCTACTTCGAGCTGAATGCGGTCTTCATCCATTGGGTCGATCACGCTCGTCTCCACCTGGTTGAGGCGCAGGAACTCGCGGTGGCTTTGGTAAAGCTGCCAGAATGAATGATCCGGCCGCTGGCGATTGATCTTAAAGCGCGGGGTCAATTTTAACCCGTAGGACAAGGGGTAGTTCCAGGTCGTCCAAATGATCCCGTCATTCGCGCGGGACGAAATGCGAAGGTAGTAAAACGAAAGATCGTTCTGCTCGTTCAGGCAAATCGTCGCCTGCGCGCGATCTTCCTCCTTGTAAAAGAGCCGGAAAAACTGGCGATAATCTTCCCAATCCCAGCCCGCGTCGTTGATGTGCGCGAATCCTTCGTTCTGAATCTCGCGCGTGATATCTTCGAGCGTCGGAAAAACTTCGGCGGAGGGCGGGCTCTTCGGCCGGAGCGCTTTTTCCCTCGGCAAACGCAGTGCGCGAATGCGCGTAAGGATCTCCAACCAGGGCAGGAAGAGCCAGGTGAGCGCCGCGGCCAAACCGAGCGCCCAACTGTCGCTCACGAAATAAACCGCGAGAAAGGTCGAGATGAGGATGCCGATCGCTCCGGCTTTTTGCGCAAACGAAGTCTGGTAACTCCGCAAGGCGACGCTGAGAACAGCAACGCCCAGCGTAAGAAAGAGACCAAACAGCATTAAGGCTCGATTCCGTGCTCGTTTAGAAACGTTTCCAGCTGATCGGTATCGAAATTCGCCAGGACTTCATTGCCGGCAACCAGCGTCGGCACATAGGTCTGATCGGAAAGCTCCGCCATCTCCTCGAACGCATCGCGGTCCCGGCCCACGTCGATCTCGGTAAATTGGTAACCGCGCTCCGCCAGATAATCTTTCGCGTCGACGCACCACGAGCACATCGCGCGGCTGTAAAGTGTCAGTTCGGTCGCCACGAGGGGAATAAACAAGCCCATCCCGCGTCGTCAACCGCGCCTACGGTTTCGGTATTCCCAGATCCTTGCAGATTTTGGTGACGAGCTGTCCAAAAATCTCGCGATGTCGCGGAATGGCGGAGACTTTTCTGTTGGCAGGATTGAAAAACATCGTGTGATTGCCGCCTTCGCGAAGAAAACGAGCTCCA
Source organism: Chthoniobacterales bacterium (assembly GCA_035556975.1). Lineage (GTDB taxonomy): Bacteria > Verrucomicrobiota > Verrucomicrobiia > Chthoniobacterales > UBA10450 > AV80. Next base: position 186,723 of record DATMEN010000027.1, on the reverse strand, counting down.
TTCGCTTCGATATGACGCAAGAGATCGCGTCGTTTCACATGGGCGTTAGTTCAAACGGCTCGCGCGTAACCTTTCGCCCCTTTATCTGCTGTTCGGCGAGTTCACGATTGGCCTGAAGAACCATCTGCACCGCTTCCTTCAAATTTATTCGCGCCTCTTCCAGCGTTACACCTTGAGTATTTGCACCGGGTAACTCCTGGACATAGCCGATGTAACCACCTGCGACTTCCTCGTAAACAGCGGTCAATTTCACTACCCCAGCTTACCGCCTTGGCCTCCGTTCGACAACAGCCTAGTAAGACTTCGCCCAGACGACGCGACGCGGGCTTGGCTCCCCGCTGAAAGGACAGGTTTCCGCTTCTGGCGGGCTCGAGGGATCGTCGAGCGGAATGCAGCGGATCGTCACTTTCAGGTCGTCCTTGATTCGCTCCTCGACTTCGCGCGAGCCGTTCCAATGGGCCAGGGCAAAACCACCGTGAATTTCCGGCTTGGCAGGGCTTTTCGGCGTGAAAAAGTCGTAGAACTCATCCTTCGTATCGATCACGCGCGTATGCATGTCGCGAAATTGTTTTGCGCGCTCAAGCAGGTTTAGCTGGATGGAATCAAGCAGCTCGACCGCCCGCTTCACGAGTTCCGGGAGCGGCAGGAACTCCTTCGTTTTCACGGGCTGATCGCGCCGGCTCACCGCCACGGTGCCTGATTCCAGATCACGCGGGCCGAGTTCCACCCGCACCGGAACCCCTTTCTTGATCCACTCCCAATTCTTCACTCCGCCGCCGAGATCACGTTGATCGACTTCCACTCTGAGCGGAGCGGAGAAATACATCAGCGCGCGAAGTTCGGCGGCAAGTTTCTCCGCTGCTTCCACGACTCGCGCGCGCGTTTCTTCTTTGGTCGTAATCGGCACAATGACGATGTGGACCGGCGCAATTCGCGGCGGGAGCACCAGCCCATCATCGTCCGCATGCGCCATAATGACGGTGCCGATAAGCCGGGTGGTCATGCCCCAGCTCGTGGTCCAGCCAAACTCCTGGGTCCCGGTGCGCGATTGAAACTGGATCCCGCTCGCGCGCGCGAAGTTCTGACCGAGAAAATGCGAGGTGCCGGCCTGGATCGCCTTCCGGTCCTGGACCATGGCTTCGAGGCAGAGCGTTTGGACCGCGCCTGGAAAACGTTCGCTCTCGGATTTCTCGCCACTGAAGACCGGGACCGCGAGATGATCGCGCACGAAAGTCTCATACACCTCGAGCATCTGTCTTGTCTCGGCGCGCGCTTCGGCTTCGGTTTCGTGCACGGTGTGCCCTTCCTGCCAAAGAAACTCGGTGGTCCGGAGAAAAATGCGGGGCCGCATCTCCCAGCGGACGACGTTCGCCCATTGATTGATGAGGATCGGCAGGTCGCGATAACTTTGGACCCACTTTGCGTAGCTCGCGCCGATGATGGTCTCGGACGTTGGCCGAACGACCAGGGGCTCAGTCAACGGGCTGGCCGGCACCATTTTTCCTTCGGCGTTCACTTCCAGCCGGGTGTGGGTGACGACCGCGCATTCCTTGGCGAAGCCTTCCACGTGGGACGCTTCGCGTTCAAAATAACTGAGCGGAATGAAAAGCGGGAAATAGGCGTTTTGGTGTCCGGTCGCCTTGAACATCGCATCGAGCTGGCGTTGCATGTTTTCCCAGATCCCGTAGCCCCAGGGACGAATCACCATGCAGCCCCGCACGTCCGAGGACTCCGCCATCTCGGCCGCGCGAACGACTTGCTGATACCATTCGGGAAAATCCTCTTCACGCCGCGGCGTGATGGCGGTTTTAGCGGCGGGAGGTTGGTTGGCCATGCGAGAAAGCGGGAAAATTACGCTTGGCGAAATGAAATGACCAGCGGCCATTTCTCGTTCCCCGCCGCAACTTTTTCGCCGCGCCGGGTTATATCATCAAAATATGAATACGAAACTAACCTTCCTGCTCGTTCCAACCCTGGCCGCCGCGCTCCAGTTTGCCCCCACCGTCCTGGCGCAGTCGCCGACGGAAAAACCCGCCAGACATCAAATGGAACGCCGTGCCCGCTGGGCGAACCTGAATGAAGAAGAGCGTTCAAGGCTCAAAGCGGCCCATCAGAAGGCGATGGCTGATCCTGCGGTGCAAGCAGCCCGCGACAGGCTCAAGCAAGCCCGGCGGGAATTCCGCGAAGTAATGCGCCCCGCCATGCTGAAAGCGGATCCCTCCATCCAGCCGATTCTCGACAAAGTCCGCGCGGACCGGCCGGACAAAGATTAGCCAGCCAGGGGAAGGTTCTGGGGCCGCGCCAGCGGAGGCGCGGCGCTTGAACTTAGAAATTTCGCGCGATGAGCGCCGCCGCGGATGATTGCCCGCGCTCGGCGTAGCCACCGGCGAAGTCCATGCTGCAAACTGTCCCGAATCTGGCGTGCCGGCCGAACGCGGCCCCAGCAAAAGTGAAGTTCGGATTGAAAATATTCTTCCGGTGTTTCCGGGCGGGCAACCCGTCGTCGATAATGAGCGCGAGCACAACGCCGCGCGCGGTCGATTTGCCGTAGGAAATGTTTTCGCCCCAGGCGCCGCCGCATGTGCCATAGCGGTTGATCCGCACCCCGGCATTGCTGCCATCGCGTCCCGCATGCCCGAATCCTCCGGAGGCCTGGTCAGCGCAATGGTCCGCGGCCGCCCGGGACATTCCAGGTGAAAAGACCAGTGGAGATTGTGGTGGAACGCTTCGCAAAAAGCGAATCGCCTCGTCCAGGGCCCGTGTGCCTTCCTTCGTCCAGACGCGCGTGTTTCCAGGCAAAATCATCACGTTGCCGTTCATTCGGCTGCGCAACTCCTCGACGAAGGTCGCGTAAAGGGCTGGATTTTGCCGGGCGAGATTCAGCTCGCGAATCACGGCGCCCGGGGAGGAACCGCCGCCTCCGGCAGCTCCTTCTTCCCGAGCCAAAGCTGGATGAACAAGAAAGGCGACGAGAAATATGGGCGTAAGGAAAAAGGCGCGCATTATAGTAATTATAAGCACGTGCGGTGCCAGTCTGGCTTCCGCCAGCCTCGAAAAAGGCGCTCCGGCCGGCGCACCCCGCAGCCGAAGAAGGAGTTGACACTTCCGGCCACGCTCGTAATTTCCGTGCCCTTTCCGCCTGATGAAAACGTTTTCCGCCAAAGCCAACGAAGTCCCCCGCAAATGGTGGGTCATCGACGCCAATAATCAGGTCCTCGGCCGGGTCGCCGTGAAAGCAGCCAATCTCTTGCGCGGAAAAGAAAAGGTCATCTACACACCTCACGTCGATACCGGTGATTTCGTGGTCGTGATTAACGCTGAAAAAGTTCGCCTCACCGGCAAAAAGGAGGAGCAGAAGAGTTTCATGAGCTTCTCCGGTTTCGTCGGCGGGCACAAAACCGAGAATGTTCGGGCGCGTCGGGCGCGTCACCCGGAACTGCTCGTGGAGCGAGCCATTCGCGGAATGATTCCGCATAACAAGCTCGGGCGCGCCATTTACCGGAAACTCAAGGTCTACCGGGGCGATTTGCATCCCCATGCCGCGCAGCAGCCCGCCAACGTCTCCCTCCAGTCCTAGGAATTTCCCATGGCACAGACTCAGGAATTTATCGCCACCGGCCGCCGCAAAACGTCTGTCGCGCGCATTCGCATGACACCCGGGGACGGCAAGATCGACATCAACGGGAAAAGCTTTGAAGATTACTTTCCCACGGTGCCGCTGCAAAACACGGTGCTCCAGCCGCTTCAGGTGGTGAAGCTGACGAATTCCTACGATCTCTCGATCAACACCACCGGCGGAGGGGCGACGGGACAGGCCGGCGCCGTCCGGCTCGCAATTTCGCGCGCGCTCTTGCAGGTTGACGCCAATCTCCGTGGAACGCTCAAAGCCGAAGGATTGCTTCGGCGCGATCCCCGGATGAAAGAGCGCAAAAAATCCGGGCAGCCCGGCGCCCGCAAACGCTTCCAGTTCTCGAAGCGGTAAAACGCGCGACGGTTAGAGGCGCTCGCCTCAACAAGCTGTCGACGCCTTGCATTCAGCTAAGTTACCGCCGTCTTTTCGGAGATGCGGTCGCCTGAGGCGTATCGCGCACGGGCGGGGCAGCTGCCGGGGGAGCAGCTGGCGCCGCTGTGGGCGGAGCGGCTGGTGGCGCCGCCGCGCTCGCGACCGGCATCGGCGTTCCGCCCGAGGCTGGCCGCAGTTGCGCGGGTTGCGTTGACTGCGGCGGCGGCTCAGGTTCGTTGCCCTTTAACAACCGGAGTTGCCGGGTCGCCTCATTGGCCACGAGACTCTCGCGATATTGCGTCATGATCGCCTCGCACACGCGTCGCGCCTCCGCGATCTGACTCTTGTCCTTGAAAATGTGCACCTGGGCGAGCAAGGCAATCGGAGCGGTGAAGCCCTGCGGATCATCGGTCGCCAAACGCTGGTAGACAATCAACGCCTCATCGGGTTTCCCGAGCGACTCCAGATTCGCGGCCAACGCCATCCGAGCCGTCCCTTTGAGTTGATGCTTCGGATACTTATCGATAAACGATTGAAGCGTCGCGTTGGCTTCGCCGAATTTCTTTTCCTTCCGCTGCTCCTCGGCCAGGAAAAGATAAGCGGATGCACCCGCCGGCGTGGCTTCATATTGAGCGATTACCTTTTGAAAATCGGCGGCGGTTTTTGCTGTCGCCAGCAACGCCGCCGCGGTTTCAGCTCGCCGAAGGGAATAAAATCGATATCCACCCCAGGCTGTGACGGTCAGAAGCGCGAGAACGAGAACTGCGAATATGACGTTTTTGTACCGCTCCCAGAAAACCTGGGTTTCCAGCACTGGATCAGTAGACGAAAGAGTCGGCATGGTATGAACTTAAATAGTCGCATCGCGTTCAAGCGCGGGGCTTCGTGTTATGCCACGCGAAGGTTTGCCGCGCAAGCGCGAGCCTCCTGCGCGCCAAAGCGCTTCGGCGGCGGCGCGAGCAAAGGGGAAACAGTCGGCTGGACAGCGATTGGCTGCGAAGAGGATCACTAACGGCGTTTCTTCAGCCCCGCGGGTAATCTGACCTTTGACGAAGGACGCGTATCCGCCTTCAGGAATTTTCGCATGAGCGTCAGCGCCTCGCGATTTTCCGCGGCCGAATTTGAAGCCGTGCAATCGGAGGGGATGATCAAATCGTAGTCCCGCATGTAAGCGTCGTTTGCCGTAAACAGCACGCAAAAATTCCCCGCGATGCCCGTGAGGATAAGCTTTTTCGATCCGAGGTAACGAAGGAGCGTTTCCAGGGTCGTCGAGAAGAAGCCGGAGTGTTTCGGTTTGAGAACAAAATAATCGTCTTCCTCCGGTTGCAGCAACGCCACAACTTCATGCCCGCGCGAGTCGCCCCGCAGGCAATGCTGCACCTGCCGTCGAAAGTCGGATTGCCACCGCCCGAAATTGTCGTTCACGTAAATCACCGGCACACCCGCCTTTTTCGCCCGGTCTTTCAGGCGCAAGAGCTTCCGCGCCATCGGCCGGGCAAAGCGGAGTAGTTGGTTCGCTTCCGGAAAATCGAGATCGTTGATGACGTCGATCAGCAGCAGCGCGATCTCGCACTTGTCCGGCGCGCTGCCGTGCAGATCGTCGTTTCTTGCCGGCATCTATCTCTTCTTCCGGCCGCCGGATTTCTTTCCGCCTTTCTTGCCGCCTTTTCTTGAGGGCGCTTTACTGCTCTTCTTTCCCCGGCCCGAGCCGCTCTTCTTCCCGCCCTTGTCCGATTTGTTCACCGTCGCCCAGGCGCGTTTCTCGGCCTCCTTCTTGGAAACCCCGCGCTTTTCATATCCCTCTTCAATGTGTGCCGCTTTGCGTTTCTGTTTCGATGTATAACTCGATTTGTCACCTTGTGGCATTTTGGCTCCTTGTTGGGTTCATAACCGAAACGTATTTCAGCTGACGGACGGTCTTCCTCCTGCAAATTCTCCGAGTTGAGCGTTGGACGTTGGACGTTGGACGTTGGACGTTTCTCTATTCCAATGACTTCCCACGATAAGCTCTTCATCCCCGGTCCCGTCGAGGTCTCCGCCAAAACGATGGCCGCGTTCTCCCGCCCCATGATCGGACATCGCAGCGAAGATTTTAAGAATCTGTACCGCGATGTGCACCCGAAACTCCAGAAACTGTTCGCCACCAAACAGCCCGTCTTTCTCTCCACCTCATCCGCCTGGGGCGTGATGGAGGCGTCGATCCGCAACCTGGTCGATCGCGGTGTGCTCTGCTGCATGTGCGGCGCGTTCTCCGACAAATGGTTCGACGTCGCCAAACGCTGCGGAAAAAACGCCGAGCCGCTCCAAGTCGATTGGGGAAAACACATCGATCCGAGGGAGATCGATGCCAGACTCGCGACCGGAAAATTCGACACCGTCGTTTTGATTCACAGCGAGACCTCGACCGGTGTGATGAACCCGCTACCGGAGATTTGCTGCACGCTCGCGAAGTACCCCGAAGTCGCCTTGGTCGTCGATACCGTTTCGTCCTTCTCCGGCGTCAAGATCGACATGGACGTGCTCGGCATCGACGTCATGCTCACCGGCGCGCAAAAAGCCCTCGCGCTTCCGCCTGGATTCTCTCTCTTCTCCGTTTCGGACAAGGCCTTCGCCCGCGCCGAAAGGATCCCGCACCGCGGCTACTATTTCGACTTCATCGAGTTCAAGAAGCAACAGGCCGAATGGATGACCCAGAGCACCCCGAGCATCGGCCACATCCACGCCCTGCAATCGAAGCTCGACGAAATTTTCGAGGAAGGCCTCGACGCCCGCTTCGCCCGGCACGCCCGCACCAACGCCCTCGTCCACGATTGGGTTCGTCACGCCGGCTTCGACTTCTTCGCCGAGGAAGGTTTCCGGACCAAAACGCTGACCTGCGTGAAGAACATCAAGGGCGTGGACGTCCTCGCCATGGTGAAAACATTGCGCGAAAAACACCATTTGGTCATCGATCCAGGCTACGGCCCCATTCGGGGAAAGACATTTCGCCTCTCGAACATGGGCGACGAAACCGATGAAACAGTTTCTCATCTACTTGCCTGCCTCGACGATTGCCTAGCCGGTGTGGCGGTAACTGCTTCTTAAATCAATTTTGGGACGCGACTCCAACAAAAAGAGGAAGGGCGCCTCGTTCCGAAAGCGCCCTTCATTTGCCGGATTTTTGCCAGCGTGATTTCTAACGAACGGCTATCGAGTCGCGGAGATCCTTGCGGCGCCAGCGCGCGATTCTTTCTCTCGCTCGGGCACGCAGATTTCGCGCGATCCTGGTCATCGCTCGCATCGTGCATCCATGGCGATTGCGCGGGGGAATTTTCGCAACATCCGCAGAACCGATGGCGCTGTGCTATTTCGGAAATCGTCCCGCCAAAACATCGCCGATCCAAATATCTTCATCGAGCGCTTCCCAGCGGAGAGCTCGACCCTGCACGCGCAAGGTGACTTGCTGGAGCAACTCGGAAGGAGCAGCGGCGAGTCGTGGAAACTTTGAGGCGGGAAAGCTGATCGTGCGCTCATCGGCGAGCTCGATATAGACGCGCCGATCTTCAATCGAGCATCGCACCGCTTTCGGCGCTTCTGTTTCCAGTTCAGCGGTTGCCATGGAATTGACGATAGGCTTCGACTTAGGAAATCGCAATTCTCCTAGACCAACCGCCGAATATCATTCACCTCGGTTGACGGGAATCCATAATTGAAGGCAAGAGAGAGTGGCTGCAGCCAAAACTTCACTTCGAAGTCGTCGCGCGAAACGTGAATCAATCCGAGATCACATCCACCAAAAGCGGAAGGGCGCCCTCGTTTCCGAAAGCGCCCTCCATTTCGATGGCGATAAGCCGAGTTCTGTTCCCGAATTTCTTCGGGTGATGATCATTTATCTCAATCCCGCTTTCGCGGAACGCCCGCTACGCTTGCGCGCAGCGTGATGCGACGATACCCGAGGGTCAACGGACCGGCTGCCCTGCCTCTGTTCTGTCTTGCACCACATGGGGTTTTTCGTGCCTCGCGAATTGCTCCGCGAGCGGTGAGCTCTTACCTCGCCTTTTCACCCTTACCTGACCTCTGTTGCCAAAGAACCGGCGGTGTCTTCTCTGTGACACTTTCCGTCACCGCAATTTTGCAACTGCGGCGCCCGCGTGTTTTCCGCGGCATGCTGCCGTATGGTGTTCGGACTTTCCTCTCCGAATTTCTTCGGAGCGATCATCTGCCATCGCCCACAAGTTAGCACAATCTTGAAAGGCAGGAAACCGGCGTCGAACCCAGGATCTCGCCGACGCTCAATTTGGACCCTTGTTTTCCTGAGTGCCTTTTGAATCGCCCGCCTTCCGTAGGGTTTCGAACCAATGGGTGAGGAAGAACTTCTTTTCGCCAGGAAGAAAACGGTCCGCTGTTCCGATGATGGGCCGGAGGGTCGTGGTCATTTGCAGACAAACCAGGATGAAGATCAGATTCCATAATTTCATCTGGCCTCCGGTTGAGCCTGCCAATAGTCGCCCCATCGCTCCAATCAAACGCAATCCAAAACCAATCGCGATCACCCAAAGGATCAGGTGCAATCCGCCCATGAAGGGAATGGAATCAGTTGATTGTGAAAAGATCCAGGCGACCGGCGCGAACCCGATCAAGAGCAGGGCGCTAAGAGCCACCGCCGCAAAAAGAACGCCGATGACGGTGCGCAGTCGGATGTCGATTCCAGCCAGACCGGCGAAGATGTAGAGACTGGGAAGGCAGATAAGGACCGAAAAAAGCGTTCCGAGGGCGAGTTTGGCAGGCGCAATCCACATTTGGGCGCCACCGGAAAAACTTCCCACGACTACGCCGTAGGCAGCCATGCCGAACAGAGCAAGGGCAAGCAGCCAACCACTCAAATCGGCGCGCCAATTGTTCTGCAATTCGTAAATGATGCGGCCGGGGAATTTCAGAAGGGCCTCGATTACCAAGAGCGGTGATTTGCCGGCGGGCATGGCCTCTAACGCGAATCGGGTAGGCCGCGGGAGTTGCGGGGGTTGCAGTGGTGGCGGCGCTTGATTTTCCATAGGTGATTACGATCTGGTTCTTAGAAAAAGACTTTTTGGATGGCGTGCCAGACATGTTCGTAAAAATTCCCGCGGAGGGGGTCGTCCCGCAGGAATTGCACAGCCAGGCTGGGATGACCGATGAAAGGACGCAAATTCCACGCCAGCTGCGCGCCGAGAAATAGATTACCCGCAAGCCAACTGAGTAACACAACCAGGGCGGTCCTCGAATCGCCGCCGACTCTTCGGAGCAAGTCGAGCAGGCGCCGGTTGGCCATAACGCCGGCGAAAGCGATGGCGCAGACGTGAGCAAACAACATGAGGCTATGCCCCAACGCCGCGTCTTCCGAGGCGAGCGGAGGTGCGTTATACCAGATGAAAAGAGTGATCGGGCTAAATCCACCCAGAATGATCGCAGCGATGGCGAAGCTCATGAGAATGGCGAGGGATGTCTGCTTGAACGAAAGACCCACGCCGAGGATCTGCGCGAGCATGCCGTTAAGCAGGGCGTTGCCGCCACACGTGAGAAAAATCAGGGCCGGAAACTTGACCGCTGTGTAAAGCGACTGCAAAGGCGCGCGCCAAAGGCCGAGGGTGAACCCGTAAAGACCCGATCCAATCAATATGATGATCAGGCAACCGGCGACCGACCGCAGGTCTGGCGCGGCCAGCCAGTTCGCCAGTCGGCCGGCATCGCCACGCAACAGAGCTTTGACGCGCTCTATCATGAAATCGTTTCCGCGCAGAATTGCATAGCCGTTCGTGTCCCACCAAGCCAGTTTCAGGCTAGCCCCGTCCTAAATGGGCGATGGCACGCTAAGCAAGAACCAGCCAACCATGATGAGGGCAATCATGAGCTTGCCCAGCATGCCGGCCAAATTACCGAGCAACGTTCCCCACCCCGCGCGACTAGCGCCACCAAACCGTTTTCCCGCGAAGAGTTCCCCTGCCACCGCGCCGACCACCGGACCGACCAGGAGTCCGGGAAATGGGAAGAAAAGTCCGGCGATTCCACCCACCACCGCTCCCGCAATTCCCCATTTTGTCGCCCCAAATCGCTTCGCGCCGAAATAACCGCTCAACCACTCGATCCCGTACGACAAGAGCGTGAGCAAAACCAGCCCGGCAATGTTCCACCAGCCAAGACTCTTCTCCGGGCCCAGCATGATTTGGTGAATGACGGCCGCGGCGAGGATGATAGTCGTGCCCGGCACCACCGGCAGCACCGTCCCGAGCAAACCGACAGCCATCAGGATGATCGCGATCAACCACCAGAGCAATTCCATCGTGAGAGCAATAGTGAATGGTGAACGGTGATCAGTGAATGGAAAAAGGGGGGGACGCTTCAACGCTCTAACGATCCTTCTCTAAACCTTTTGACCATCCCTCTGTCGTTTCTATACTTGATGTCCCTCGGTCAACCTCAACAGAAGATTATTATGGCACTCGCAACCGGAACGAAAGCTCCAGATTTTAGCCTCCCAACCAAAACCGCGGAGGGACCCAAGCAGATCAAGTTGAGCGACAACTTCGGCAAAACGAACACGCTCCTTCTGTTTTTTCCCATGGCCTTCACCGGCACTTGCACGACCGAAATGTGCGACACGAGCAAAGAGCTCCCGAATTACAGCGAGCTAAACGCCGCCGTTTATGGAATCAGCGGCGACAATCCATTCGCGCAGGAAGCCTGGGCGCAGAAGGAAAAAATCACGGTGCCGCTCCTGAGCGATTACGAACATAAGGTGACGAAGGAATACGACGTGATGTACGATTCCTTCCTGCCGCAGATCAATCTCGGCATGGGCGGCGTGGCCAAGCGCTCTGCGTTCATCATCGACCGGGATGGCGTCATTCAATACGCCGAGAGCACCGACGATGCGCGCGAGCTGCCGAATTTTGAGAAAATCAAAGCGAAGCTGGCGGAGCTGAAGTGATTTCGCACGGAGGACACAAAGCGATTTAGAACGCCTCTTGTCATGTCGAGCGCAGTCGAGACATCTCTTATCCTCATCCGGACAACAGCGAGAGATTCCTCGACTGCGCTCGGAATGACAAAAAAGGAATGAACGACGAATTTGAGACACTGAAACAATTCGACGCCGGCAACGGCCGCGAAGGATTTCTCCATTCGCTGCCGGCGCTAGAGGCGCAAGGCATCGGGCCGATCTCCCGCCTGCCGGTCAGCATCCGCATCGTCCTCGAGTCGGTCCTGCGAAACTGCGACGGGAAAAAAGTCCGCCGGAAAGACGTCGAAACGCTGGCTAATTGGAACGCGAAGTCGCCCGCCAACGATGAGATTCCATTCGTCGTCGCGCGGATTGTCCTTCAGGATTTCACCGGAGTTCCACTCGTGGTCGACCTCGCGGCGATGCGGAGCGCGGTCAGGGAACTCGGCGGCGATCCGAAAATCATCGAACCGCTCGTGCCGGTCGATCTGGTGGTCGATCATTCCGTGCAGGTCGATTTCGCCGGCTCAGCCGAGGCGCTCCGTTTGAACATGGAGATGGAATTCAAGCGCAACCGCGAGCGTTACCAATTTCTCAAGTGGGGACAGCAGGCGTTCAAGACGTTCGGACTCGTGCCGCCGGGCATCGGGATCGTGCACCAGGTGAACCTCGAGTATCTCGCCAAAGGTGTTCTTTCCCGTCCATCAACCATCAACGATCAATCATCAGTCGTCTTTTATCCGGACACGCTGGTCGGGACGGATTCGCACACGACGATGATCAACGGGCTCGGGGTGGTCGGTTGGGGCGTGGGCGGGATTGAGGCGGAAGCGGGCATGCTGGGTCAGCCGGTTTATTTCCTCACGCCGGAAGTGGTGGGAGTTCATATGACCGGGCAGTTGCGCGAGGGAGTTACCGCCACGGATCTCGCGCTGCACATCACCCAGATGCTGCGTGCGCAAAAAGTGGTGGGCAAGTTCGTGGAGTTTTACGGCGCCGGCACGGCCTCCCTGCCGCTGCCCGATCGCGCCACGGTCGGCAACATGGCGCCCGAGTACGGCGCGACGATGGGGTATTTTCCGGTCGACGCCGAGTCGGTCAATTATTTGCGTGCCACCGGACGAACCGAAGAGCAATGCGTCGCTTTCGAGAATTATTTCCGCGCCCAAAATATGTTTGGCATGCCGCGGAAAGGCGACATTGATTACAGCGTCGATCTCGAATTGGATCTGGCCGCGGTGCAGCCCAGCGTGGCCGGTCCAAAGCGGCCGCAAGACCGGGTCAACTTGCCGGAGCTCGGAAGCGTCTTTCGTTCGTTGCTGGAAAAGCCGGTCAAGGATGGCGGCTACGGCAAGTCGAATGGAGATCTGGGCAAACTCCATTTCGTGAATTTGAACGGAACGCCGCCGCAACAGGGAGAAATGGTTTCGAGCGACAAAGCCGACCAGGGAATCGAGCCGGGCGATGAACGAAACAAAGTCGAGATGGTCGCGAATCGGCCGACGCCCGACTCGGTCAAGGAGATCGAAGCAAAACCTGGGGAGACGTTCGCCCCTGGGCAGAGCTGCATCGGCCACGGCAGCGTCTTGATCGCGGCGATCACCAGCTGCACGAACACGAGTAACCCGAGCGTCATGCTCGCGGCCGGCCTGCTCGCGAAAAAGGCGGTGGAACGCGGCCTAACGATCGATCCGGCCGTGAAAACTTCACTCGCGCCGGGGTCCCGGGTCGTCTCCGATTACCTTCAGAAAACCGGCCTGCAAACGTACCTCGATCAACTCGGGTTCAACGTCGTCGGGTATGGGTGCACGACCTGCATCGGGAATTCCGGGCCTCTCCATCCGAAGATCGAACAGGCAATCAGCGAATTCGATCTGGTCGCGGCGTCCGTGCTTTCCGGCAATCGCAATTTCGAAGCGCGCGTTCATCAAAACATCAAGGCGAACTTCCTGATGTCGCCGCCGCTGGTCGTCGCCTTCGCCCTGGCCGGCCGCGTCGATCTCGATCTGTCGACCGAGCCGTTGGGTAAGGACGAAGGAGGCCGTGAGGTTTTTCTGCGCGACCTCTGGCCCAGTTTGCAGGAGATCCGCGACACGATGCAATCAGCGCTCACGCCGGAAGTTTTCCAGCGCCTTTACCGGGACTTCGCCGGACAAAACCCGAAATGGAACGAGATCCCGTCGAGTACCGGAGACATTTATCAGTGGGATGAAAAGAGCGATTACATCCATCAGCCTCCTTTCTTCGAGAATTTCTCGATGGAACCGGGGAGGATCGAAGAGATTCGCGGCGCGCGACCCCTGGGAATTTTCGGCGACTCGGTCACGACCGACCACATTTCTCCGGCGGGCGCGATCAAGGCCAGCTCGCCGGCGGGCCAATATTTGGTGTCGCGCGGAATCAGCCCGCTGGATTTCAACAGCTACGGCAGCCGGCGCGGCAACGATCTGGTCATGACGCGCGGAACGTTCGCCAATGTTCGGATCAAGAATCTGATGGTGCCGGGAGTCGAGGGCGGCGTGACAAAATATTTCGGAAACCGTCCCGCAGAGCGGGAGGAAACCGGAGAGACGATTTCGATCTTTGATGCGGCGATAAAATACCAGGCGGCTGGAATTCCGTTGGTCATTCTGGCGGGGCATGAATATGGGACCGGATCGAGCCGCGATTGGGCGGCTAAGGGGACGAGATTGCTTGGGGTGAAGGCTGTGGTCGCGGCGAGCTTCGAACGAATTCACCGCTCAAATCTCGTCGGCATGGGCGTGCTGCCATTGCAGTTCGCCGAGGGCACGAACGCGCAAACCCTGGGCTTGGAGGGATCGGAGACTTACGCCGTCACGGGTTTGTCGGACTCGATCGAGCCGGGGCAAATGGTCACGCTCGAGATCACGCGCAAGGATGGGAAACAAGAGACCGTTCCGGTGAAGCTGCGGATCGATACGCCGATCGAGATCGATTACTATCGCCACGGCGGGATTTTGCCGTTCGTTCTGCGCGAGCTGATGGCGCGCCAGTGAATCAGGCAAAGCGATCCCGCTGAGATCGAAGGGTATGAAGAAACTGCGCGTGGCGGTCCTGTACGGCGGCCGTTCCGGAGAGCATGAAGTCTCGCTCCAATCGGCTGCGTCCGTCATCAATTACCTGGATCGCGACCGCTTCGAAATCGTGCCGGTAGCCATCGACAAGCAGGGGCGTTGGAACCTCAACGATATTTCCCTGTTGGAAGGCAAAAAATCTCTGCCCGTTTTCAAGGACGCGCCGAAAGTCGTGCTTCCGCCGAATCCGCCGGAATCGGATGGCGGGAGCGCGTTGATTCGCCTGGCGGAAAGCGGAGAAGCCCGGGGCATCGATGTGGTCTTTCCCGTCATGCACGGACCTCTCTGCGAAGACGGAACCATTCAGGGATTACTCAAGCTGGCCGATCTTCCTTATGTCGGATGCGGCGTGCTCGCATCGGCTATCGCGATGGATAAGGAAATGGCCAAGCGTGTCGCTCGCGACGCGGGAATTCCCATCGTCCCTTATGTTTCGTTGAAGCACGAAGTTTGGAAAAAAGAACGGCAGCAGTTAGCAAAAAGCATTGCCGAGCAGCTGGGCTATCCGGTTTTCGTCAAGCCGGCGAACCTCGGTTCCAGTGTCGGCGTGGACAAGGTCAGGGAACCGGGCGGACTCGGCGCGGCGCTCGAAAATGCATTCAACTACGACAGGAAGGTGCTGGTCGAAGCCGCCGTGAATGCGCGCGAGATCGAAGTGTCGGTTCTGGAAAATCCGGAGGCAGGAGCCGATCCGCTCGTGAGCATTCCTGGTGAGATCGATCCGGCGCACGAATTCTATTCTTACGAGGCCAAATATCTCGACGAGAAAGGCGCCGCGCTGATCATCCCCGCCAGGCTGAGCCCGGAGCAGACAAAACGGGCGCAAGACATCGGCAGGAGAGTTTTCACCGCGCTCGAGTGCGAAGGAATGGCACGAGTCGATCTATTCCTGGATCGGACCAGCGGAGAATTTTTCTTCAACGAGCTCAACACAATCCCGGGCTTCACTTCCATCAGCATGTACCCGAAATTGTGGGAAGCGTCGGGGATTGGTTACCGGGAGCTCCTCTCGAGGCTGGTCGATCTTGCGCTCTCGCGACACGAGAAAAAGAAGACGCTCGTGAGAGAGTTTCGGATCGAGAAGTGATCGGCGATAAATACCTGCACACCGCCTTCCGCCTCCGCCTTCGCGCTGCCGGAGCTGATGGCCCGCAAGGTGTAGAGGCGCTCGTCTTCTTGTCATCCCGAGCAAAGTCGAGGGACCTCTAATTCTGGCGAGCGCCAGCGAGGAAAGACAAGCTAGAGATCCCTCGACTTCGCTCCGGATGACAAGAAGACGAGCGCCCCTATATTTCCAGCCTGTTCTCTGGGAGTCGAAGCCGTTGCCTCAGCCTTTTTGTCCGGAACCCTTGAAGAATTTGTGAGCGGCGTTTTCCGTTACATTCGTGGCCGGAGTCGCCGCGGTGTTTTGCCAAATGAGTTGCACTGTCGAGGAACACCCATTTGCCAGCCTACCCCCCACGCCGTTGATGTTGAAATTAACTGTATCCCCGACCGCGAGGTCCTGCATTTGAACCACCTTGCCGTTCGGCATCCACCCGACTCGGCCCGGACGGTCATCACCCTCATCTGTTCGGTAGACACGAACCAAGCCTCTGATTTCGTTGGGCGCGACCTCCTTGACTGCATGGGCTATTAAATTTTGGACCGGCATATATTACTTTTCTTCTACGCAGCGCGGGATGAAAAGCATTCATCCCGCGCTCATTCCAACTCGCGCGTGCGGCGGTGCACTTCGATGGGTGAGCCCTCGGCAATGAAACCCGAGGCCGGCGGAGCCGCGAAGGATTCAACAAATTGCGGCCCGTAAAGCGACGCGACATCCGCCTCGAACTTCGTTGTCTCCGCCGTCCACAATCGCCAGCGCGGATGTTCGACGCGGTATTCGCTGCAACCAGAACGCCGGGCGGTGTAGCCCCAGTAATGTTCCGTGATGAATTCTTCGTGCGACCCTTGCGCCGAGTCCTGCGGCTCGCCGATCGCGGTCATCGCCAGGGTTTCCCAGCGCTTTCCTCTGCGCCATTGATATTCCGCCAAAACGCGACCATCCCGGTGCTCGAGACGGTGGCGCATCGGCAGCGCCGAATACGGCTCGCCGTAGAACGTGCGAGCGACCACCGCGATGGCCTGCCGCGGCACGAGTTCCCTGACAAAAGCGACGCCGCGCCGCCAGCCATCGACGCTCTCTCGACGCACGTAAAAACGCAGATTCACTTCCTCGAAATTGCGATGCAGCGGAATGGGCCAACCGAGAACCCGGGTGTCCAGGAAGAGAAATCCGACGACGCTCAGAAAAGTTCGCTCCTCATGAAAGTCGAGCTCTGTTCCACGGGGCAACAAAGGTTCCAGGAGTTTCGGATCGGCGACGAAATTCAACATCACCAGGTAGCGCCAGTTCGCGGTGAGAAATGGTTTCAGCATGGTGGATCGAGCGCTCCGCCGCTCGATGACAATAATGGCGGCGCAGCCGCGCAGAACAAGCATCGCGCGATCCCGCCGCCGCGGGACGCGATCCACCCTAGCGCAAAAGTTTTTCCAGCGCGGCGTCAGGGTCCGCGCCCAACGAGGTCGCCTTGGCGTAATGGAGTTTGGCCTGCTCTCGGGACGGCGGACTGTTGGTGGCGTAGACCACCGCGAGATTGAAGTGCGCGTCCGCGTAATCGGGATTCACCGCGATCGCGTCGAGCAGTTCCTTTTCCGCGGCCTCCTGCCAGCCCTTCTGGCTCGCGGTGATTCCGAGATAGTTATGCGCCGCCGCGCTCCTTGGATTGATCCCGAGCGCTTTCGTTAACGCCGCGACCGCATCGTCGTATTTGCTTTGGCGATAATAAACGATCCCCAGCGTGGTATGCGAAAATTCATCCTTGGGCGCGAGGGCCACCGCTTTTTTCAGGGTCAATTCCGCCGCTTTCAGTTTGCCCGTACGGAAATAGACAACCCCCAGATTCGCCAGCGAATAGAGATTATTCGGGCTCTTCGTCAGGATTTCCTGGTACTGTTTCTCCGCGGCGCGAAACTTTCCGCGATCAAAATTGTCTTTTGCTTCCCGCGCGATTGGAACCAGTTCGTCGGGGACCGCCGGCTTCGCCGTCGTTTCCACGGAAGGGCCGGGCCCGGCGCCGGAATTTTTCGGGGCCGTGAAGCTTGCCTTGAGGATTGCCGGATTGCTGTCGGAAATGGCCACCACCGGCTGGCGCAACAAGGCGAGCTCCTCCGAAGTGAGTTTCGTGACCGGCTGCGCCAGAAGCTCGATCTGCTGATTCAGGGTGTCGGACTTGATCTGGAGCTTTTCAAATTCAGCCAGCATCAGTTTCTTGGCCTGCTCACGACGCGCTTCCTCCTGCCGTTCCCGCACCACGATCCTGCGCAACATCTCGTTTTCCTTGGTCAGCCGCGCGGTTTCTTCGGCATTCGCGCCGGTCAGTTTTGCTCTCTCGAGCTGGGTGCCCGTTTCCTCGAGCTGTGAGCGCAGCTCTGCCACCGTCACTTCAAAATCTTTGTTCTGCTTCTGGCTGGCCGCGAGCTGCTGGCGCAATTGTTCGAGCTGACGCTTCACATCCGCCACTTCCTGTTCCTTCTTCGGCTTGTCCTCGCTGATTTCCCGAACGGTCTTTTCGGCCGTGGCCAGCTTTTGCTTCAAATCGGAATTCTCCGCGACCAGCACCTGGACCCGTTCCTGCGTTTGCCTGGCGTTTTTCAATTCGCTGAGCAACTCGTTGCGCTCTTTTTTCACCGTCGCGATTTCGGTTTTCGCCTCGCTCAATTTGTCGCCCGCCGCGGTCTTCTCTTTTTCCGCGGCGTCGCGGCCTTTCTCCGCCGACGCGAGCGCTTTTTTCAGCTGCGCAATTTCCGCACGAAGCGCCTCCTGGGCCTTCGAGCTTCCCTCCGTCTCGGAAATCTTTTTCAGCGAATCCTCTGCCTGAGCGAGCTGGTCCCGCACTTCCTTTTCGGCGCCCTGGGTCTTCTCCAGAGCGGCCTGGGCCTTTTCCAGCTTGGAATTGGTCTCCTGGAGACGGCCGTTTAGATCCTCTTTCTCTTTCGCGACCGCATCATACTGGGTGCGCGACTTTTCGAGGTCGACCTGCAATTGATCCACTTTGTCCTGCAACTTTTTCGTTGCTTCCTTAATGGCGGAGTCGGACGCGATCGACGGCTGTGGAGCGGCCGGTGGAACGGCCACGCGAGATTCACTGCTCCGGGGAGCGGCCACTTCGACGCTCGGTTCGGCGGGCCCGGATTTCTCGGGTAAAACAGGAGCGGTGGAGGAAGCCGGAGGCGGCGCCGAGGTTGCCGCCAGGTCCTTTTGCGTGCCGATCTTGTTCTGCACGCGCAGGATATTTTCTCCGATCTTGCGGCCGCGGAACTCGACGATCGCCGGTTGCCAATTGGCGTGGGTCTTGCGTAATTCTTCGAGCAGGCTGCCGGCAAACCGGAATTTCGCCAGCGCAGCCTGAAATTGGTTGTCGTGCTCGAGTTTCTCGCCCTGCTGCGACGTCATGTAGGCCTTTAGGAAGACCTCGCTGGGATCGTTTGACTGCGCGGCCAGATGGGCGGGCGCGAGGGAAAGGCAAAAACCGGCGAACAAGATCAGACCGATTTTTTTCATGGTGTCGCGAGTCGGACGATATGCATGTGCGGTTGGGTTGCAATGCGGGTCTGCATCGCGAGAGGAAGTAGAGCGGCTGCCGTGCCATCCTTCCTCGGTTTGCCTTTGCAATCCAGAATCTAAAATCTAGGTTCGCAAACGCGACGGTGGCCGTAGCTCAATGGTAGAGCTCCAGATTGTGATTCTGGCTGTTGCGGGTTCGAGTCCCGTCGGCCACCCCACTCTCATTTCGGATCGCGGATTTCGGATTGCGGAAAGCCGAACAGGCGGCCGTTTGGCCGCGTGGCACGTGCAGTGCTTAAGAAGTCGGCCATGCTCATTCCGGCGAGCTTCATCGAAGCGGGGGAAACCAAACTTCCCCGGACCGATTTTTGGCTGCGCCTCCTTCAGGACGAAGAGCTGCGCGATTGCGACAATCTGCAAAAATTGCTCGTCGGGTGTGAAATTATCGCCGCGCTGGATGGAGTCGATCTGCTCGCGGCGTAGGGGTTTGGCATTTTCCGCAACCCGCCCAATCGCCGCGCGTCCAATAATTCATCGAATCTTTCGTTGGGAGAATGGCACAAACGCGGCTATAGTAACGCTGTTCCGCAGCCAAGAACGCTCACGTTGCTCCATCCGCTGCCTCGCCTCGTTGCCTCGCTCGCCTCATCAAATATGTCTCGTTTCCCACTTCACCGCATTAACTGGACGACCAGCTCGTTCCTCATCGGCACGCTCGCCATCACCCTCACCGCCGTTCCGCTCTACCTCTGGCATTTTGGCCTCGACTGGTTCCAGGTCGCGCTTTTCTTCGCCATGTTCATGGCGTGCGGGTTCAGCATCAGCCTGGGTTATCACCGCCTCTTCTCGCACATTGCCTTTCAAGCGGCCTGGCCAGTGCGTTTGTTTACGCTCATTTTCGGCGCCGCCGCCTTTGAGAACTCGGTCCTGATGTGGGCGAGCGAACACCGCCGCCACCACAAACACGTCGACCACGACGATGACCCCTACAGCATCTCGAAGGGCTTCTTCTTCGCGCACATCGGCTGGCTGATTTTCAAGCTGAACCCGACGGAGCCTTACGACAACGTAGCGGACCTCCAGAGGGACCGTCTGGTGGTTTGGCAGGACAAATACGTCCAGCTCATTGCGGTCGTGATGAGCTTTGTCGTCCCGCCGATCCTTGGTTTTTTGTGGAATGGATGGGCCGGTGCGCTCGGCGCGTTTCTTCTGGCCGGCATCACGCGCATCGTCGCGTTGCAGCACTGCACCTTTTTCATCAACAGCGCCTGCCATTATTTTGGCAACCAGCCCTACTCGACGAAATGCACGGCGCGCGATTCGTTCATCATGGCGCTCGTCACCTTCGGCGAGGGTTACCACAATTATCACCACGAATTTCAGCACGATTACCGCAACGGGGTGAAACCGTGGAATTTCGATCCCACCAAATGGATCATCTGGACGCTGTCGAAGGTCGGAATTATCCGCAACCTGCGCCGCGTGGCCCAGGAGAAGATCCTGCTCGCTGAACAGTGCCGTAAAGCCGAAATCGAGTTCGAGAATGCCAGCCGCCCCGCTTCGCCCGAGGGCGAGGGTGAGGGTGTGGCGCTGGCGCGCGTGAAATATTAGGTGGATCGCGTCCCGCGGCTGCGGGATCGCGCGATGCCCAAGGTGGCGGGGAAGCCGCGTGGAATTAACATCGCGCGCGGAGCGCACGATCCACCTCTAGCGCGGGATTGGCTGTTCGAGATTCGCCAGCGCGTAGGCGGTCACGGCAACGACCGCCGCGTTTTCCGCAAGTTCACGCGGAACGATCTTGTCCAGCGTGTCGGCTGCGGTGTGGTGATAATGGAAGTAGGTTCGATTGTCCTGGATCGGACTGAAGCCAGGCACGCCTTGCTTCGTGAGAGGGCCGATATCCGCGCCGCCGGCGTGCTCGCTGAAATTCAGGATACCCGCGCCAGACTCCTGCAAAATTTTGGCCACGGGTTCCAGCAACGCTTTGGCCTCCTTCACGGCGTAATTGATCCCCAGCGGGTGGCCGGCTCCGCCGTCAATCTCCATCGCAGCGAAGTGATTTGCGATCTCTTTTTCGTGCTCCTTCGCGTAGGCCTTGCCACCTGCCAATCCATTCTCTTCATTCATCCACGCGATGACGCGGAGCGTCCGCTTTGGACGCAGTTTCAGCTTCTGCATCAGGTTCGCGGTCTCCATTGAAACTGCGACGCCTGCCGCATCGTCGATGGCGCCGGTCCCGAGATCCCAGGAATCGAGGTGCCCCGAAACAATAACGATCTGCTCGGGATGTTCGCTGCCTTTCAAGTCGCCGATCACATTGTGACTGATGGCGTCGGGCAGCGTTTGCGGCGTGAGGAGGAGTCGCATCCGCACCGTCCCTTGCGGAACGAGCGCTGCGATAAGGTCGGCGTCTTCCGCCGTCATCGCGGCGGCTGGAATCTTGGGCGCGTCCTTCGCATAATCGGTCTGCCCGGTGTGCGGAAGCCGATATTCCGCGCTTCCGACCGACCGGATGATCGCGGCGACGGCGCCGAGACGTGCCGCCGCGCTGGGCCCATCCGAGCGATACTTTACCGCTTGTCCGTAGGCCTCACCGCCGCGGCCCTGGCTGGCCATCAACTTATCGTAGTGATAATCGAAAACGACGATCTTGCCCTTGATTTTATCGGTCCCGAGCGCCCGCAATTCGTCGAAGTTTCGAACGACGGCCACTTCGGCCGTTAACCCTGTCGCCGGCGTAGCCACGCTCGCGCCGAGCGCCGTCAGAATAATTTTCTGGGTCGTATTCGGCGCCATCCCTGGGAATTCGACCAGCGCAGCGGTCTCTTCCCCGCGCACCCAACGCGGCACGGTCACTTTCTCGAGCCGGACCTCGAGACCGAGCGCTTTCAATTCGGCGGCGACATATTCGACCGCCTTTTCCGCCTGCGCCGAGCCGGTCAACCGCGGGCCGATATTATTCGAGAGATGGGCGGTTTGCCTCCAGGCGTAATCGCTCTTGAGCGCGGCTTGCTGGAGTTGTTTCAGTTCCGTGAGAGTCTTCTCGGAATAAGGCGGAGGCGGCGGTGTGGCGGTCGGGCTTGGGGTCGGTTCCTGGCTAAAACCTCGCGCCGCGCCGGCGAGCGCCAGCAGGGCGATGCAGATCGATTTTCTTTCAACACTTTGGATCCTCATAAGGTTGTTCTCCTTTTCCAACGGCGCCGATAGACAATGCCGTCGTCGCCGCACCGTGCAACCCGCCGCGAAAGTTCCAGGGGTTTCATGGCTCTGTCCTTTAGCGACCGGCGAAAAATACGCGCACAAAAAGGTCCGGTCGGAAGAGCGCTGACGGTTTCCGAAGGAGGTGGATCACTTCGAAAAAGCAGGTTGAGACATATGGATCGCGGCCCGTCGCCTTCAGCACTCGATGCAAATACCAATTCCGGAGCGCGGCAAACGGCGGGCGCGGACCTTCCACCCGCGGATGCAGGAAATCAGCCCCCGTCGCGATGCTCCACGGCCCCTCCGTGATGCGCGCCGCCGCTTTGAAAAATGCCGTCCACAAAGGCTCGCCGCCAGTGGCCTCTTGGCGCAGACAATCTCGCAGAGCCAACGCCTCCAGCGCGGACACGGACATCCCCTGGCCGTAAATCGGGTTGAAGCTGCACAGGGCATCGCCGGAAACGAGCAACCCTTCGGGAAATCGCGTCAGCCGATCGTATCGCCGGCGCAGATGGGAGGGATATCGGTAAGGAACCGCGGGACCCAGCGGCGTCGCAGTTCGCAGCCAATCGTAAACCGCGGAATCGTCGAGCTGGCGCGCGAACTCCAGGAAACCCTCGTCATCGATTGGAGGATAATCACCCAGACAGCCCATGAGCGTGACAATCCACCGGCCGCCTTCGACGCGGAAGACTACCCCCGACTTGGTGCTCACCGGCGCGCGGGCGTAGACGGCCAGCGCTTTCCAGGCTCGCGGCGGCGCCTCGTAAAAACGGCTGGCGTACCCGATACGGACCGCAACAGAAGTCTCCTCCGGCGGGACAAAGCCACCACTCTCCAACCACTTTGGCGTCGCGCTGTTTCGGCCGCTCGCATCCACGACCAGGCCGGCCTTTATCAGCTCGGCTTCCGAAGGCAAGCCTTCACCGGATCTCCTGGTCAACACTCCGATGACGCGAGATCGGCCGGCATCCATCTCCACCCCGACCGTCCGGCACTGCTCCAGGATTTTCACATTCGGAAGGCCAGCCAGGCGTGTTCGCAAGTGTTGCTCCAGAAACGGCCGCGTCTGGGAATGAACCGTTAAAGGCTCGAGTGGGCGCCGTTTCCAGACTCCGTGTTGGAACCAGGAACCATCCGTCGTGGAGAAATCCACCGGCACACCACCGAGCTGGACGAGTTCTTCGAAAAATCCCGGATACAACGTCTCAATTGCATCCGCGCCGCTGCGCAGGAGCAGATGAATATGATGACCCTGTGGAACCCCTTTACGCGGCTCTGGCCCGGCCGGAATGGTTTCGCGTTCCAGGACCGTCACCCGCTCGAAGCAATCTGCCAATGCGCGTGCCGCCAAAAGGCCGGCTACGCTGGCGCCGATAACTACAGCATGCGTGCGCGGAGTTCGAGCGGTCACGGCAAAGATGGAAGCTCCCGGCTCGGTTTGAATCAAGCTTCTTGCCGCTCTGGGCGCAGACTTTGGCTCAAGGGGGCGCCGGCTACGTTTTGTTGCTTCCGAAGAATTTGAAGGCTCAGGGTGTTTTGAGTGTTGTTCTTGCCCTTCCGCGGTTCTAGACAATGCCATGGCGCCGCGGCGCGCAACCAACCCAAAATCTCCATGCGTCTAACCAAACTCCTGCTTACGCCTCTCATTCTGGCCGCCTTCCAACTCCCTTACCCGGCCAAAGCTCAAGGCAAGAATTCCAGCGCCGATCCGGCCAAGGCGCTTCATGCCTTCTTTGAGGAGGAATGGAATTACGAGATGGAACAAAATCCGACGCAGGCCTCCTCGCTGGGCGATCGGCGTTGGAACGATCGCTGGCCGGATCGAAGTCTCGAGGCGATTCGAAAGCGCGAGGAACACGCCACGAAAGCGCTCGGTCGCCTGAATAAAATCGACCGCGCGAAACTCTCTCCGGCGGACCAGCTTAACTACGATCTCTTCAAAAAGGACCTCGAGACCGATATGGACGGCTTCAAATTCCGGACTTACCTGATGCCGATCAATCAGCGTGGCGGCGTGCAAACCCTGGATGAACTGGGAGATCGGCTCCGGTTTGAAAATGTGAAGGACTACGAAGATTGGATCGTCCGCCTCCGCGCGTTTCCGGTCCTGCTGGAACAGGATATTGCGCTCATGCGCGAAGGAGCGCGGGCCCGTGTGATCTGGCCCGGGATCGTGCTGGGCCGCGTCCCGGCGCAAATTGACAAGCAGCTGGTGGCGAAAGCGGAGGAGAGCCCGTTTTACAAGCCGTTCACGAAATTGCCTTCGTCGATTTCCCCGGCCGACGGCGAACGCCTAAAAAGAGCCGCCAGCGAAGCCATTTCCTCCGGCGTGCTCCCCGCGTTCGAAAAGCTCAAGAAATACTTCGTCGAGGAATACCTCCCGGCCGCGCCCGATCAAGTGGGAGTGTGGCAAATGCCGCGGGGCGCCGAGTTCTATGCGTATCTCGCTCGACGCCACACCACGACAGCGCTGACGCCGCAGCAGATTCACGAGAAGGGCCTGAGCGAAGTCGCTCGCATCCGCGCGGAGATGGAAGCCATCAGGGCGAAGGTCGGATTCAAGGGAACGCTTCCGGAGTTCTTCACCAAGCTCCGAACCGATCCGCAATTCTTCTACAAGACTCCGGAGGAATTATTAGAAGGGTATCGCGCCCTCGCGAAAAAAATCGATCCAAACCTGGTAAAGGTTTTCAAAACACTGCCGCGCATGCCTTATGGCGTGACGCCCATTCCGGACAAAATCGCGCCGGACACGACGACCGCTTACTACAATCGACCCGCCGCCGATGGCTCGCGGGCCGGCCTTTATTTCGTGAATCTCTACAAACCCGAGACGCGGCCGAAATGGGAAATGATGGCCTTGTCGCTCCACGAAGCCGTGCCGGGCCATCACCTGCAAAACGCTCTCGCCCAGGAAGCAGGCGATATTCCGAAGTTCCGGCGCCACGGCAGTTTCACCGCTTACGGAGAAGGCTGGGGCCTTTATGCGGAGTCGCTCGGAGAAGAGATGGGCCTCTACGACGATCCGTATTCGAAATTCGGCCAGCTCACCTACGAGATGTGGCGCGCGGTCCGGCTCGTGGTCGACACTGGAATGCATCAAATGAAATGGGACCGGCAGCGCGCGATCGATTTCTTCATGGAGAACGCACCGAAATCCGAGAATGACATCGTGAACGAGATCGATCGCTATATCTCGATGCCGGGCCAGGCGCTGGCTTACAAAATCGGCGAACTCAAGATCAAGGAACTGCGAGATCGCGCGCGCCGTGAGATCGGCGAGACTTTCGACATTCGCGAATTCCACGACGCGGTCCTGCTTTCCGGCGCGGTGCCGCTCGATATCCTGGAGCGAAACGTCAATGCGTGGATCGCGACGAAAAAGAGCGCTCCGTCGCCATCACCGAAGCCCCAAACCGACTAATCTGATAGGCCGAGATCACGAGGAAAGGCTGATCGCGCGACGCGTTCACCTTCGGTGCGTCCGTCCCATTATCATCGCACCGCCTGAACTCGCCATCGGCCGGGTTTACCGATAGGATGCCAATTATGCCACTCACGATGCCGTCCGCCGCGCAGATCACGAAGCTCGTCGAACCGCTTCTCGGAACGAAAGGAGTGGGCGTCGTCGTCGGTGTGGCGATGCCCGACCAGTCACAGCTCTTTTTCAACGTCGCGGGCGAGCTCACCGCGGTCGACGGCTCGAAGCTCACGCTCGATGGCGCAACGATTTTCGCCATCGGCTCGGTCTCCAAGACTTTCGACGCCACGCTCTACGCGTGGGCGAACCGTTCGTCGTCGGCCACGCTCGGCAGCTACACGCCCGCCGGGGCAAAGCCGGTCGGATCGAACTACGCGGACCTCACGCTGCCATCGCTGGCGACCTACTCCTCGGGACTCCCGCAAGACAACAACCATCCTCACTATCCACCGGGCCAGAAGCGACCGTACACCGTCGTCGAGATGTTCAACTACCTCGCGACGAATCCGTTCCCGATCGAGCCGAACCAGGGCTACGCCTACTCGAACCTCGGCTTCGCGCTCCTCGGCGCGGCCGTCGCCGTCGCTGCCGGCTCAGACGGCGAGGACTGGGAGTCGCTCCTAGGGTCGGAGATCACGACTCCGCTCGGCCTTGACTTCACGACGCTCGACGTCGTCTCCCACTCTCTCCTGCCGCAGTCCTATCAGGGCGATCACCCGGTGGGGGCGGCGGCGATTCAGTACCCCGCCTACAATCCGGCCGGTGGCCTGGTGCTCAGCGGCAACGCGTTCATGACCTGGTTGCAGTACAACATGGGTCTCTCCAGCTCGGCCGGTTTGAACACGCTTCTCGCGCAGACGCTGACGCCGTCAGGAGTGCAGACTCCCACGAAGAGCGACGTTTGTCTGGCGTGGTTCTATTCGCCGCACGCCAATATTCTGAGCAAGGACGGCGGCACGCTCGGCTTCAGCAGCCTCGTGAACATCGTCGGCACGACGAAGCCGGGAACGGATCAGTCGCCGGCAGGCGTCTTCATCTTCATCAATCAGCGAAGCAAAACACTCCCGAAGATCCTGGCCAGCATCTTCGACATCATCAACGATACGACCGGCAGTGCGGCCGTCGAAGCGCCGGAGCTCGACGCGCAGGAAAGTTAGACTCGTTCCTATACGATCACACCGTCTTCCACGCACTGTGCGGCTGCCGCTCTTAGCATGGACGTCATCAGCGGTTACTTCTTCCGGAACAGGAGTCTCCCCTTCTTCCCCGGTCTGGTTTCGTTTCTCTCCCGCGCCTGGTGGGGCACGACCCGCAGATGAGCGTGATTCCCGCGAAGTCTTCCGACCACTTACCACAATCGACCCGCCGTTGATGGCTCGGCCGCCGGTCTTTATCTCGTAAATCTCTACAAGCCAGAAGGGACGCGACCTAACAAATTCTAGACTTTCAAGTCTTACAACCCGTAGTCATAATCGGAAAACGGCTCCGAATGGCTGCGATTCTCGAAAACGATAGCGGTGCGACGTGCTTCCACGCGCACATGACTCGATCAGAACCGAGAGGACATTACTCGCGTTTATTTCAGAAGCCGGCGGCGCCGATCACAAAAAACCACGAGGGGGGACTGATCGAATTAGGCCAGGCCATGCGCTATGAAACCGAGCGCGAAGGCACACTTACTCCTCGAGTGGGATTTACTTACTTCGGTCAATTTATTGCCCACGACCTGACGCATGACATTACACCCATAACGGGGCCCTATTCGGAGCCCGAACGGACTCCTAACTATCGAACACCTTCCTTCGACCTCGACCACATTTATGGAGGCGGTCCTCAAGAATCATCTTATCTCTACGAGGGCGAGCCGGGCGCGGAAACGTTTAAAATAGGAGCTACCACGCCGACAGGTTACCCTCGCGATCTCCCCCTCAAAGACGAGACAGTCCTGATTGGCGATCTGCAAGATCGGCGCAACCTGGACAACCTCATCCTGAGACAACTCCACGTCGTCTTCTTGAAGTTCCACAATGAAGCGATAAAGCAGGTTGGTTCCGAGCCAGCGTTTACGAGCCTTGAAGAGCTGGCCCCGGGGACATTGTTCGAACGGGCGCAGCGACTCGTCCGCTGGCACTACCAGTGGATTATCCGGCACGATTTTCTCCCGCGCATCCTGCACACCGGCGTCTGGAACTACCAAAAGCTAAGGAACATCAGGCGTCCTGAGCCTGAGAAGAGCTACTCTGTCCCGATAGAGTTCTCGCTGGCCGCGTTCCGGTTCGGACATAGCATGGTGCGTAATGCCTACCGCCTGAATTGCCGCCAAAAGCGCGTCGTGATTGGCGATCTCATGGCGCTCGGGCAAAGCGCGTCGCCCATTCCTGACGATTACCTGATCGAATGGGGAACATTTTTCGATGGCATGCCCACTTCGGGCCCGGAAGCGTCGAGCAACTACATCGACACATCAATCAGCCGGGCCATGCACGGCTTGGCTCCAGGCACCATCCGTTTGTCTGACAGCCGGGAATCGCCGGACCCATCGAACCTCCCGGTCCGGACACTCCTTCGCGGCGCTCGCGCCGGACTCCCGTCCGGCCAGGAGGTGGCCGAAGCGCTCTTGGCCCAGGGAAGAATCAAACCCAATGATCGCCTAACCAGCGCGCAGCTAACCCAAGACACCTGCAATCAATCCGGGACCGTTCTGCACCAGAAGGGTCTCGAACAAAACACGCCACTCTTCTACTATTTGCTAAAGGAAGCGGAGCTAAATGGCGAGGGAGTTGCCTTGGGTCCTATCGGAAGTCACATCGTCTCCGAAGTTATACAAGGCGCTCTCGAGGCCGACCCGGATAGTTATAGGTCGGTGGCCGGACCAAAATGGAAAATGCCGTTGTGGCGTTTTCCCAGCGGCTCCAGGAGGCCTATCAACTCGCTGATTGGGATCATCCAATTAGTCGGTGACGACAAACTCCTCCCGGAATGCGAAGCGCATTGGCGTCGCTTCCTGCCTCCCTCGTAGGACCACACAGATGACGCCTTCCCGCTGCTGGCTTGGAGATGACTCTTTCGCAAGCAGAGATTAGGGAAATCGTAACCGGGGCGGATGATGGTGATGAGCCTTCCTCGTATCCTCCATGGCCCGTTGCCATGCGGAGAATGTTGATCGCCCTGGCGGAGGTCGAGTTCGGGTCGGGACCGGCTGGCCCGTTGGTGAAGCTGTGCGGGGCCGGCGCTCTCTACGGATGGCAAGATTTGGAAGCAACGAGTAATCCCGAGCTCCTGCCTGGTGTCTCACCCAGGGCGAGAACCAGCCTCACCCGCGATCTTCAACGCCGCCTCGAACGACTGACCCGTCCTTGCCTGGAATTAGAGCGGACGAGCTTTGGCCTTGCCATGAATGCAATTGGAATGCCGAAAGAATCGCCTGACCCGAAACTGGTCGATCGGATGTTCCTCGGCGACAAGCCAGGTCATCGGCTCTTTCCTTTATTCAAGAAGTTTCCGGTCCTGGCCAGGCTTTGGAGCCAATCGATTTCTCAATGGCGTGATCACGTGACGGAAGTCCTCTTGAGATTCACGGAAGATCGAGCCGCTCTGTCTCGCGCCTTCTTCGACGGCCAACCGGCCGGAACGATCGTCGATTGTCGCTGCAGCCTTTCGGATCGGCATCGCCATGGGCGCACGGTCATGCGCCTGCTCTTGGGGGCCGGTTCCGTCATCTACAAACCACGCCCGGGAGACGGCGAATGGGAATGGCACTCGCTCCTGCATTGGATGAACGCTCAATCCTTCCGGCCAAGGTTACGGACCGGGCGAGTTCTGAGGCGGAAAGGTTATTGCTGGATGGAATGGATCGAAGCCGCTCCCTGTAAAAACGCCGCGGCGGCGCGGCGCTTTTATGAACGCATGGGGGGAATGATAGCCGCAGCCTACCTGCTCCAGGCCGTCGATTGTCACCGCGATAACCTCATCGCTTCAGGAGAAGATCCGGTTTTGGTGGACGCGGAGGCCTTATGGCATGTCTCTCCCGGCAAAAAAGCCTACCGACCCCTCGATCTCCTGTCTCGCACGGGATTTTTTCCAAATGCAAACTCCAGAAGCTTGCAATCGCGAAGCAGCGCGCTAGGCCCCGGAACGGTTGGGAAGCATGTTCCGCGGTTGGCCGGCCGGCCGCTCACGCCGCGCCCCTACCGGCTCGAGATTGCCCGTGGGTTTGCCCGGGCCTGGCGGTGCATCCTGGGCGCACGAAGAGCGCGCGAGACGTTTGCCCGGCGGCTGCGGCGTATCCGATCCACCAATAGACGGTGGATTTACCGGGCCACCGAAACCTACGTCGCCATCAGAGACGCATCGATCCAGCCGCAAGCACTCAGGTCGGGCCGGGCTCGAGAGCGACTGCTCCGTCGCCGATGCATGCGCGATACGGTTGCGTCAACCGTGGTTGACGCAGAGGTCCGCGCGCTGAAGCAGCTGGATATCCCTTATTTTGTCGCCAGGAGTAAGCAGCGTCTTCCGACAGGCCGATGCACCGTTCCCCCGGAGCTCATCCAAGCTCTTTACGCTGCGCTGTCTGACCCACGCTAACGAGGGTGGCTAACTCCGCCAGAAACGATAAGAACAGGTTTGATAATCCTCCGCGTTACGCACTGCCGCCGTCCCGTTCTCTGCTGGAATAAAGTCCGGCACGGCCAGCACCAGCCTTTTCAGGCGCTGCTCCGGGGTAAGAAACTCGACCTCAAAATCAGGAGGAAACTCAATTTCTCCTGCTTCGCTGACGGCTTTCCTGGCTGATTCGGGGGACGTGAGGCATTGATCGCGAAACTTCCTATCGGAACCGGCCCGGGTCAGCACCGATGTTAAACGATCTAGCTTCTCGTCATTACTCATTGCATCCCAACTTTTCGTCTTCATGTGATTTTCCTATCTACGTGTGGTTGCTTGTCTTCTCAGGTCCGCGACTTTTGCGGACAGCTCATCAATAATTGTTTGGAATTCCGGGCCTCGAAGAAGATCAAAACGCGGATCCAAATTAAGAGAGCGATAATCCACCCAGCCCAAAGCCACTGCCTTCCTCAAATGAGAGAGCGAAGCTTCTGTCATTCCCAGGGATGCTTCGACCGCAGCGAGGCGATAAACCGCCTCCGGGTTGCCAGGTTCTCTCTCCGCGTTTGCCCGTTCCTTGATGAGGCAATCTTCCAAAACACGCCTGGCTTCGCTCATTTCTCCCATAGCTTGCTTGGCCCGGCCCGCCGCAGAACAGTAGGTCATTGCCCCATAGAAAGAGCCACCGCCATTGGGATTCGCTTTGTTCAGAGTCCGATAAAGTTCCATGGCAACATCGAATTTCCGGGCGAAAAACTCAATTTGAGCCGCTATCTCCGCTAATTCGCCGCGAGCCGCAGGCAGGGTGCGGCAAATTTCGCGTGCCGCTTCGAAATTGCCTTCCAGCAATCGGAGGCGCGCCATTCCCACGGTCCCGTCAGAGGAATTAGGCCGCAGCTCTATCGCGCGGGCATAGGCCTGTTGTGCTTGCTGGTCGTCGACCAGTTTGGTCCAGCAATCACCGATTGATACTTCTGCGTCTCCTGGAGTCGCGGCCAGCTGAGAAGCCAGTTCGTGCCAGCCCAGAGCTTGATCTGGCCGGCCTAGCATATCCAAGGTCATACCGACAAATAGGAGACATCTGTCCTGCAAACCGCCCATTTCGATAGTTTGCAGTCCCTGTTCGAGGGTCTCTGAAAACCTTCCCTCCTGGTAATAAACTCCCGCCAGGGCCCGATGCGCTTCCGCCGAACCGGGAGAAAGCTGAAGAGCTATTTCAGCCTCCCTCCTTCCCAGGTCCAGGAAACGGCGGTCGGGACTGTAGTGAAGCCGGCCTGCAGCTTCCATGGCAAGATACGTATGAGCCAGCGAGGATTTGGGCTCGGCCTCCACCGCCTTCTTAAATAGAGCGATCGCCTTGTCGGAATCACCCACAGTGGAGCGAACGATTAACCGTCCTGCCGTCATCGCTTCGTTGGCTGCCTCGTTACGCAACCCAGGATCGCGTTTTGAGCTAATCAAATTCGACCAATCGTTTGCGCTCAGAATGGAATAAATAGTCTGGCTAACCTGTTTGGAAAGTGAAGCGCCCTCGCCCTCCCCTTCTAAAACCTGCGCAAAGAGAGTTTCTTTGCTGGCCGGGTCGATTAATTGAAAGGAGATGCGCTTCCGGCCCTGACTCGTTCGCACCGTCCCTGTGAGAATCGCCCGCATGCGATTCTGCTCTCCTTCTTTGATTAGCTTTCCGATCGTGTCGCGGCCCACGATGAATGGAGGTTCGAGCAAAGTTACCCGCACCGGCCCAACGGCCCCAAGCTTCTCATTTAACGAAGCGGCAAATGCCTGCGTAAAGGTCCGATCGACCGTGACGGTGTCGAGATCATAAAACGGCAACACCGCGATCGACCGCGCCGCCAACACGTTTTGTTGCATGGTGGATTGAATTTTTTGCGTGCGAATTTGCCAGGCAAGTGAACCAGCGCCCAACAGGCAAAACACCGCGAGCAAAGCGGCCAGCTTGCGATTGCTCCGAGCCCAGCGCCAGGAGCGGAGCCATGGTCCAACCGGACGAGCGACGATGGGGCGGCCCTCCAGCCAGTTGAGGAGATCCTGCGCGAGACTTCCTGCGGATCCATAACGGGCGGATGGGTCGCGCTCGAGACAGCGCGCACAGATTGTTTCCAAATCCCGGTCCAAATGAGGGGCGAGTGTCCGCAACTTCGGCGCGGGTTTCTCCGCAGCCTGCTTCATGACGTTAAAGGCGTTGTCTCCCACAAACGGTGGCCGGCCGGTGAAAAGCTCGAACAAAATCGCCCCCAGACTGTAAATGTCGGCTGCGGGTGTAAGCCGTGCAGCGGGACCGTCCGCCTGCTCGGGAGCGATGTAGCCGGGTGTTCCGAAACTGGCGAGCGACCGTGTAAGCCGGCTCGACGTTTCCTCGCACCGAGCCAGGCCGAAATCGCTCACGAGCGGTTCGCCGTGGCCGTCCAACAGAATATTCCCAGGCTTCAGATCGCGATGCAGGACCCCTTGTTCATGAGCGTATTGCACGGCGCGGGCCACTTTGGCCATGAGCAGAACGCTTTGGCGCGGATGCTTCAGGAAGGAGCGGTCTTTCCGCAACAGACTCCCGCCTCTGGCGTATTTCATGGTGAAAAACGGAAACCCATCCGCGGTCTCGCCGATCCGGTAGATCGGGACGATATTGGGATGATCCAGGCGCGCCACCGTCTCGGCCTCCCGGCGAAAACGGGCCAGCGCCTGATCGGAGTCGCCCTGATACGCCAGGACGCATTTCAAAGCCACCACCCTCTCTGAATGCGGCTCCCGGGCCCGGTAAACCACGCCCATCCCGCCCCGGGCGATTTCCTCCAGGATTTCGTGATCGGCAATGCGCCAATCCCCATCCCCGGATTTTACGGCGGCCAGCGCTTCCTTGAACGCTTCGTTACCCGATGAGACGGGCTCGTTCTCAAGCGCCTCGTTGAGCAGGCAATGCAGACAAAGACCGTTGGAAAGCCGCGACCCTGAGTTGCATTCCCGGCAAACCTCCGGTTCATCGAGCACTACAAACGCCGAGTCTGTGGAAGGACTGTGTTTCATGGCCCATCCGGGCCGGCGGAAAGCGTGGCGCACAGATAACGAATTTCCTCGTCGACATTCGCCTCCGTTCCGACGGTCTTGGCAACCTCTTCCCGCAGGAGCGAGCGGTACCGTATGCGAAATTGATGCAGGAGACTCTTCACCGAAGGCTCCGGAACTCCGAGAGTGTGGGAAAGATCCTGATAGCAGATGTCCGACCGTTCGGCCGTGAGATAGCTTTGAAGAACTTCGAAAACACGCCGTCGCCCTTTGCTTTCGCATTCCATTCGCAACCGCCGCAGCGCCTCTTCCGCAACTGCGGCCGCCCAACTCAAATCGAACAGCGCCTCCGCTGGAGATGTGGCCAGCGCCTGTGCGGAAATCGACAATTGGCAGGGCGCCTCGGCCATCCATTTTTCCCACGAAACAAATTGCAGATCGCCCCCTCGCTTCCGGGTCCGGCGTTTTACGGCGGCGTCGATCAGGAAATTCTTCAGCGATTTGATCAATAAGGAACGGAAACGTCCCCGCGCCGGGTCGGCCGACTGCAAGAGCGTGCCTTCCAAAATCACGAGGAAAAAATCCTGGGTTAGATCCTGGGCATCCTGAGCGGAATAACCCCGCCGGTAGATGAAGGTGAAAATGGGGCGCCAATAAATCTGGCAAAGTCGGGTCAAACCCTCATTGGCGTTGATCCCCGCTCTGGCGGCATGACCGTTGCGGATCAAACTCCAGCGGGTCGTGGCGAAGTGCGTCAGCGCATCTTCTCCTTCCAACGCAGTTACTCCTCTCACGCCTTGAGCGTGCTTAAGTCGACCATGAACGACAAGCATAAAATTACGCGTCTGGCGGGATTCGGGCCCCTCAGTCCCTATCGTCTTAAGTATTATATCTCGTTGTACTTACATGACAAATCGCCAACACGAAAGACCGCAAAATTCGCGTCATTACTAATTGATATTCGTGCCAGGTCCCTGGTCTGGATTCAGCCTGACTGGAAGATTTCGCGCGCGATTGCCAACCGTTTCGCCTCCACCCGGTCATGTTGCTCCGTCGCGCGCTTCTCCAGTTCGTCATAATCGAGGCGAAGCGGCGGGGCCGTGACCGATGCGGCTGCCAGCGCACGCCAGAGCGACCGTTTGCCAGTGATGCCCAGCGCAAGACCTTCCAGCGCCAAAAACAATCCCATCTCTCCCTCCGCCGCTTCGCCCGGTTGAATCTTTGCGCGCGAAAGTTTCTCCATGACCCAGGCCCCGGCTTTCCGCGCGGTGCTTTCGTCCTGGCCGAGGCTGGCGATCAGGCTCTTGAGAACCTCTTGATCCGCCTCGATTTCATCGCGCAGATCCCTGAAGAATCCCTCGAGCGGTTTCTCCCGGTAGATGTCGATCAGACGATCGAGTAGCTCCAGCGCGCCGACGGAGCCCGCGAGGTGGTCGTTCAGATAACTGTTCAAGTGCCCCAGATTCAATAATGTCCAGTAGCGCACTCAAGACATCGCGCAATCTGAAGTAATTCTCTTGGAAAAAATTCACGACCCAGTCTGCGGCATGGAGGTAGATGCCGAAACTTCCGCCGGGAGGAGCAGCTACGCGGGACAGACGTATTACTTCTGTTCTCCGTCGTGTCAGGCAAAGTTCGACGCCGACCCTGCAAAATTTGTCGCCGTGAACGAGAGCGGCGCTCACCGGACCCCCGCGTCGAACGAGCATTCCCCGGCGCAGGAATTTCGCCCCGGTGCGATCTACACCTGCCCCATGCATCCGGAGATTGAGCGCGATCAGCCGGGCGATTGCCCCGTTTGTGGAATGGCCCTGGAGCTCAAGACCATTTCAGCGGGCGCCACCGAAGACGATTCCGAACTGATCGACATGACCCGCCGGTTTTGGATCGGAACGGCGCTGACCTTGCCGGTGTTTCTCCTGGCCATGTCTCATCTTGTTCCCCACGCGCCCTCGTGGTTCTCGGGCGACGCCTCGCGCTGGATTCAATTTGTCCTCAGCACGCCCGTCGTTCTTTGGGCAGGGTGGCCGTTTTTCAAGCGCGGCTGGCGCTCGGTTCGGAGCGGCCATCTCAACATGTTCACGCTCATCGCGATAGGCGTCGGCGTGGCCTACCTTTATAGCGCGGTCGTCATGCTCTTGCCGGGCGCATTTCCGCCATCGCTCGCGCACCATGGACGGATCGGGGTTTACTTCGAAGCGGCCGCGATGATTACCGTTCTCGTTTTGCTGGGGCAGGTGCTCGAGCTTCGCGCGCGCAACAGGACGGGTGGCGCAATCCGGAGCTTGCTCCAGCTTGCGCCCTCCACCGCGCGGCTCGTGCTGAACGGCGAGGAACGAGACGTTCCGCTGGGCGAAGTGAAGACCGGCGATCATCTCCGCGTGCGGCCTGGCGAAAAGGTCCCGGTGGATGGGAGTGTCGTCGAAGGCCGGACCACAATCGACGAGTCGATGCTGACCGGCGAAGCACTGCCGGTGGAGAAAGGCCCGGGTGACAAAGCGATCGGCGGCTCGCTCAACAATACGGGCAGCTTTGTCATGCAGGCAGAGCGCGTTGGTCGTGAAACGGTTCTCGCCCAGATCGTGCAGATGGTTTCCGAGGCGCAACGCAGTCGCGCGCCGATCCAGCGGCTGGCCGACAAAGTGTCGGGTTACTTTGTCCCAGCTGTTCTCCTGGCAGCTGTCGTAACGTTTGCGGTTTGGGCGTGGATCGGTCCCGAGCCACGGCTGGCGCACGCCATCGTGAATGCAGTTGCGGTGCTAATCATCGCCTGTCCATGCGCTCTCGGACTGGCCACCCCGATGTCGATCATGGTCGGAGTAGGCCGAGGCGCTCAGGCGGGCGTTCTCATCAAGAACGCCGGAGCAATCGAGCGAATGGAAAAGGTGACGACCCTCGTCCTCGATAAGACCGGCACCCTCACTGAGGGCAAACCAGAAGTAACCCGAATCATTACCGCCGACTGGATGAGCGAAGACGACCTTCTCGCCGCGGCGGCCAGTGCCGAGCAACAGAGCGAACATCCGTTAGCCTCGGCAATTCTAGCGGCCGCGAAGGAGAGGAACCTTGCTTTGGGAAAACCGACCAGCTTTTCCTCAACCACCGGTGGCGGAGTAATTGCGACGGCTGCGCCAGGAAGAATTCTTGTCGGCCAGCCAGCCTTCCTGCGCGAGAACGGAATCTCCGGACTCGAAGCGTTGGAAGAAAAAGCCCAGACCCTCCAGGGCGAAGGACAGACCGTGATCTTTGTTGCCGTCAATGATCGGGTCGCCGGAATCCTGGCCGTGGCCGATCCGATAAAGAAGTCGACTCCTGGGGCGCTGCGCGAACTGCGCCGCATGGGGTTGAAAGTAATCATGCTCACCGGCGACAACGAGCGCACCGCGCAAGCGGTCGCGAAAAAATTGCGCATCGATCAGGTTGAAGCCGGGGTCGCGCCCAAGGACAAACACGAGCGGATCAAACAGTTGCGCCAGCAAGCTGTGGTCGCGATGGCTGGCGACGGAATTAACGACGCACCGGCTCTCGCCGCGGCCGATGTCGGGATCGCCATGGGCACCGGCACGGATGTCGCGATGGAAAGCGCCGGCATCACGCTCGTTCAAGGCGATCCAGGCGGAATTGTAAAGGCGACGCGCTTGAGCAAGGCCGTGATGCGCAACATTCGCCAGAACCTCTTCTTCG
Organism: Chthoniobacterales bacterium; assembly: GCA_035556975.1. Classification (GTDB taxonomy): domain Bacteria; phylum Verrucomicrobiota; class Verrucomicrobiia; order Chthoniobacterales; family UBA10450; genus AV80. The sequence goes on along the minus strand of DATMEN010000027.1, from coordinate 150,069 downwards.
CTTTTGTCTACAACGCTCTCGGAATCCCCGTCGCCGCCGGGTTGCTTTACCCATTCTTTGGCCTACTGCTAAGTCCCATCATAGCCGGAGCCGCCATGAGCCTTAGCTCCGTCTCAGTCATTGCCAATGCCCTGCGGCTGCGCAACCTGCCGTTGTAGGGTGCTCGCCGCAGGGTTGTTCCACCGAAAACCATCTAACCGTTGAACCGATGAAGAGTCCTATCCTGGCCGCCGTCCTCTGCATCTGCCTTCTCCCTTGCCGCGCGCCGGCCGATGTTCCACTCGGCAGCACGACAGTTCATTTCGCGACTCAAAGCGAGGGCAGGCAGATCCTCACCGCGAAGGATGATTTTATTCAGCGCCTGAGTCCGTTCGATCGTTCCGCGCGAATGAAAACCGATAAGGCAGTCGCGGAAGCCGAATTCCTGCAGTTCGTCGGAAGGAATGTGATCGATTGGACCCGCGAGGAGATGGAGACAGTCCAGGCTGCGGTCGAGGCCCTTCAGCCACTTCTGCGCGATTTACGGCTTTCGTGGCCTCCAACCGTTCAGTTGATCAAAACCACCGGGGCAGAAGAAGGAAACGCGGCCTACACGCGGGCCACGGCTATCGTGCTTCCGAAGAGCGAATTGGGCAAAGGCCAGGATCATCTGAAAAAGCTCATCTGCCATGAGCTGTTTCATATCGTGTCCCGCCGCAATCCCGAGCTGCGAGAAAAGCTCTACGCCATTATCGGCTTTGCCAGATGCAATGAGATAAAACTCCCTCCCGAACTCGAACGCCGCAAGATTACCAATCCGGATGCGCCGCGGAACGACCATTTCATCCGGCTGCAAATAGAGGGTCGTGAATCTCTTGCTGTCCCCATCCTCCTGTCCAGCGCTGAGACGTACGATGTTAAGCGCGGAGGTGAGTTCTTCGAATACCTCCAATTCCAGTTTTTGGTGGTGGAGAAAAGCGGCGGCTCTCAAAAGATGAAGGCCGTCAACGAGGGTGTGTCACCAAAGCTTGTCGACATGAAGCGTGTCTCGGGATTCATGGAGCAGGTCGGAAAAAACACGGATTACATTATCCACCCGGAAGAGATTCTGGCCGAGAACTTCGCGCTTCTGGTAATGCAGGGAAACAATGTGGCCTCGCCGGAAATTTTGCACAAGATGAGAGAAGTTCTGGCGGTTAAGAAACCCGCTAACTAGACGGCGCGGTTCCGCTGGCGACCTCGGCTCCCGCGGAAGGCGAGGCTAAAAGGCTGGAGGCCGCATCGAGCTGTTCGGTGGTGCCCAGCAGGAGCAACTCATCACCGGGCCGCAGGTCTTCGTCGGGGCCGGGGTTGATGATGCTGGCCGGCTCGCGCTGAATGCCCACAACGCTCGCGCCGGATTCGGAACGAATCCGCAATTCTCCAATCATCTTTCCCGCCGCGGGCGAACTGGGCGTGATGGGGATCGTCCGGAGGACGGCATCACGCAAGAGTTTGGGCATGGGTCGGTCCTGCTTGGCATGATGCGGGTCGGGAGCCTGAGCCAGGGTTTCACGAAGGGCAACTTGCGCCTTCGCGTATATCCGAACCGAGGAGCGTTGCAGAAGAATGGCGCCGGCGATCAGAACCAGGACGAGGACGAGAAGGACGTTGCGCGACGGCAGGATCGTCGAGCTAAGCAGGAGGATGAGAAGCAGGAGCGCGCCACAGCTCACCGTCAATATGGTATTGCTCAGGACGGCCCGGAAGACCTGCGTTTGTTCGCCTGCGGTGGCGCGGGTCACGCCGACTTCGGAGAGAAGCATGGCGAGCGCTTGCAGTTTTCGGAACACCGCGATGAGGACCGGGAGACTTACCAGCATCGCCAGCAGCCAGAGCAATGCTTTCACGGTATTCTCGCCACCCGCCAGTTGCAGCCACGGAAGGAGTCTTCGTTGTTCGATAAAGGCTGCCAAAAGAAAAACCGCGACCACGAGCATCATGTTCAATCCGATCTGCCATGACAATTTCCTGACCAGCCGGAAAGCGACGTTCTGCCGTCCGGTCTCGCCGAGCTTGCTCACCCAGCCTGTGTAGAGGTTGAGATAGGTCTTGAGAGGAGAGGGCGCCTTTCGATCGAACAGGTCCACCAGCTTATCGGAGCTTCTGACAAGGTAAGGAGAAATCAGCGCCGTTAGTCCTGAGACGGCGACCGCGATCGGATAAATGAATTTGCTGGTCACGTTCAGGGACAATCCGAGCGAGGCGATGATGAAGGAAAACTCGCCGATCTGCGCGAGGCCCATGCCGACCCGCAAGGAAGTGCGCATATCGTTTCCCGCGACAAAAGTCCCAAAAGAACACGTGATCGCCTGGCCCACGAGAACCACCGCGGTGATGATGACGATCGGCACCGCGTGCTCCCAGATCAGCGCCGGATTGATCAAGAGACCGATGGAGACGAAGAAGACCGCGCTGAACATGTCCCGGACCGGCTCCATCAATGCTTCGATGCGATGGATCTGGCGCGCCTCGGCGATGATGGCGCCGATCAGAAAGGCGCCGAGCGCGACACTGTAATTCAGCTTTGCGGCCAGGAGCGAAACGCCAAAGCAAAGTCCGAGAACGCTCACGAGCAGCATTTCGTTGCTCTTGAATTTTGCCACGTACTCCAGCAGCCGCGGCACGATGATCAGGCCGACGAGCAGGAGGGTGACGAGAAACGAGGCGAGCTTGAGCACCGTCATTCCGAGATCGGCGGGCGTGAAGGATCCCGTTGTCGCGAAACCCGACAGGAGGGCAATCATGATAATCGCAAGAATGTCTTCGACGATCAAAATGCCAAAGATGAGCCGGGCGAATTTTTCCTTGGTCTTCCCCTGGTCTTCGAGCGTCTTGACGACAATCGTCGTCGAGGAGATCGAGAGGATGGCTCCCAGAAAGATGGAATCCATCCTGCTCCAACCGAAGGCTGAGCCGAGGGCATACCCCGCCCACATCATGAGGACGATCGCGGAGAGGGCCGCAATCAGTGCGGTCGCGCCAACTTCGCGCAGCTTGCGCAGGCTGAATTCCAGCCCCAGCGAGAACAAAAGAAGAATGACGCCAAGCTCCGAGAGCGTGCGAATGGCTTCTTCGTCGGCGATGAGCGGAAACGGCGGCGTGTGCGGCCCGATGATTACGCCCGCAATGATGTAGCCCAGCACGACCGGCTGTTTCAGCCGGTGAAACAGCACCGTGACCAATCCCGCTACGATCATTACGATCGCCAGGTCCTGAAGAAATGTGACTTCGTGCATGGGATGAAATTAGGGGAGCACCAGGGGCTGCTCTTGCTCGAATGCTAGTCGAATTTCAATGGCGTTCGACAAGGTTTTATAACGTTTGCCGTGGCCAGCCCTAGATCGGTGAGAGACGCCACTCCCAGACCGCGCCCTCGTCCGGAACGTCGACCGCGCCAACGAATTGAAACCCGAGTTTGCGAAGGATGGCGTTCGAAGCGTTCGGTTCCGGAAGCGTCTGCGCGGTGAGTTCCATTGTCCGGTCGGCTGTGCGGGCAATTTCGATCAAGGCGCGGGCCATGGCTGTCGCTATCCCCTGCCCTTCGAACGGAGGAAAAGTGTAGTAAGCGATCTCGACCTTCCCCAGGCGCGGCCCTGTCTTGAACGCGCAGGTGCCAACGACGTCCGGCCCCGACAAGGCCAGATATCCAGTCCAGGGCGGATCGAACCCAACCCTGTCGTAAAGCGCCGTCGTGGCCGCGCACGCTTCTCTGGCCACCTCGGGAAGAGAATCCAGGCTCTCCACGGAAGTTCCATCAGCGCCGATCCGCACCAATCGGAGAGGTTGTTTCATTCAAGGCAGGCTTGCACGGGCGGCCTGGTTCCGCGAATTTGGGCCTCGCGCCCAGGAAATGTGTCTGTAGCTCAACTGGATAGAGCAGCTGACTTCGGATCAGCAGGTTGGGGGTTCGAATCCCTCCAGGCACGCTGGGTTTGCGTTATGTCACGCTTTTCGGCTCCATCAGGACCGACTGAATTTGATGAGCGGATCATAATCACCGCCGTCTGCAGTGCGTATTGCCTCTAGGTATGCAGCCCGTGCCTGGCCGGGATTAATGAGATTTGCGCTGCCCCAGCTGAAAGCCGGTTGATCGCTCTGCCGGGTGATTACGTCGACCGCAAGCCGCGCGTGGCGACCGTTCCCGTTTGAAAAGAGATGAATCTGCACAAGACGATGGTGAAAACGCATGGCGAACTCGTCAAAGCCGTGATGGTCTCGCCAGTAGCGAGCGTCGTCTAAGAGTTGTCTCAAACTTGCGCGAATGTTGTAAAAGGGAACGCCGATATTTTTGTCGCGGGTTCGAAGTTCGCCGGCCCATTTCCAGGTGCCCTCAAACATTCTGCGATGAAGTTCGAAGAGAAAACCCTCTGACAGCAGCTCAGTCTTATTAATTACTCGTTTGGATAGTGCCCATGCCTGCGCGGCGACGATGTTTTGCTCCTCCCATTCATTTAGCTCAGCTTGTGTCGTGAGCGGCGGAATTAGCGCCTCTGCTTCCGCGGCGTCGATGGGAGTTTGCCCAAGCTCATACTGAAAGATCATTTACTCCAGAGAGCACGGGATGGGTGCGCGGCCAGTTTTCGAGCAAGCTCGCGAACCTTCGGTCCAGGTTTTGAGCCTTGGCTCTCCAACCGCATTGAATGCGCAATCGGCAGTATTTGTTTTCTCGCGCGAGCGACTGCCTGCCGCTCTATCATAGCGCCAACTGAACCACCACCACGCGGGACAACCGCATATACCAGATCACAATCCATCGCGTCCGCGGCGCGTTTCAGTGATTTAAGAGCGATCCCGCCGGCAGCTTCGCTTTTTTCAAGTGCGTCAAATCCCTGTTGAGTAAGTCCCAATTTCGACGCGGGGTATGACGCGGGCATTCCGGTTGCGAGGCGAATCGCCCGCAACCAGCCCCCTGGCGGCACGGGTACATCCACATACTTCGGAAACTTTTGTAGTTTCTTTGAAATCACACGAGACAGAATTTTTCGGAAGGCCGGCTTCATTATCCACAATGCATTACTTGTGAATCTTTCACAAATCACAAGTTATAACTTGTTTATTTATAGCGATTCACTTGTTATAACTTGTGACTCGCCGGTCAAGCCGAATGGCAACAGACTTCCCTTGCTCGGGAAGTCCTCTAGAGCCGCTGACTTCGGATCAGCAGGGTTGGAGGTTCGAATCCCTCCAGGCACGCCAAGCCTAGGCGAAGCGGAATTGATGGTAAAAGGACTCGTCCTGCGTTCTCCCTCAGTCGGGAGAGTTGCCGCGCTGGATGAGCGCATCGAGCCGGTTCAGGTCCACGGGCTTGATCAGGTGGTGATGAAAGCCCACCTCGTGGCTCCGGCGCACATCTTCTTCCATCCCAAACCCGGTAAGCGCGATTCCGAAAATCGGGTGGTCGGTGGTGAGCTTTTGCATCAGCTCAATCCCACTCCCATCCGGCAGGCCGATGTCACTCACCAGCACATCGAAACGCTCGGCCGCCGCCATCTCGAGCGCCGATTGAACGCTCCGCGCCGCCTGGACATGATAGCCACGGCGCCGGAGAAGATGCGTAAGCGAACGGTTCGTGTCCTCATGATCTTCCACCAACAGAACGCGCATCGATTTGCGCGCCGCCGGCACGGAAGGCACAACGTTCTTGCTGGCGCCCGCGTTGTGTTCCGCCACGGGAAACATCGCCGTGAAGGTGGCGCCCTGGTTCTTGCCCGCACTTTCCGCGGTGAGCGTTCCGCTATGCGTCTCGACCAGCGCCTTGCTGATCGCCAGGCCAAGACCCAGGCCGCCCAATTGCATCCGGTCGCCCTGCTCGAAGGCATTGAAAATTTTCGGCAATGTTTCGGCGTCGATTCCCATTCCGCTATCGGAAACCTGCACTCGCAGTTGCCCGTTGTCGTTTTGCGTCCGGATTTCGAGCCGCCCGCCTTCCGGGGTGAATTTCACCGCGTTCTTGATCAGGTTCCAAAAAATTTGCTGCAACCGGGCTGGATCGGCTTCGAGGCAAACGTTCTCCGCCGCGAAATCGGTGCCGAGTGAAAGGTTTTTCTTGTCGATATCAGCCTGGCAAATCTCAAGGGCGTTGCGCAAAAGCGAATGAGCGTCCACCTCCTCGAGGTTCAACTGCACTTTGCCTTTGCTGATCCGAGTCAGGTCGAGCAGATCGTCGATCAATCGCGCCTCTAGCTCGACATTTCGCCGGATCATCTGGAGCGAGGCACGAACTTCCTCGGGCAAAACGTCACTCTGCTCCAGCGCCAGCACCGAAGTCAGCACCGGCGTGAGCGGCGTGCGCAGCTCGTGACTGAGCATCGCGAGAAAGGAATCTTTCGCCAGATTTGCCCGCTCCGATTCGGCTCGCGCTTTCTGGGCGGCCTTATAAAGACTGGCATTGTCGATGGCGAGCGCAGCGCGCTGGGCCAGTTCTTCGGCCAGGGCCAATTCCTCCGTGCCGCACATGCGCCCTTCTGTGGTGTTCACCATCACGATCGCGCCCAGCACTCGATCGTAGGTCTTCAACGGCACGGCGATAAAAGATGTCGGCGCGAAGGAAAGAAGCAGCGCCCGGTCTTCGGGCCGCTCAAAGACTTGCTCGAGCGCGCCGTTCTCCATGTCGCAACACATCTGCGATTGGCCGGTTCTGACGACGTGAGCGCCACCCGTTTTCGCGGCCGAGCTCGCCGGAAATTCCTCGGCCAGCTTCCGGAGCGCAGGCTCATCCAGCAGATTCGAATGCGCCACGGCCACCTGCCGCAGCATGCCGTCCTCTTCACTGGCGAGAACGACACAAAAATCAGCCAGCCGTGGAACCACCAGATGAGCCAGGCTGTGGAAAGTTTTGTGATACTCCAGCGAGCCGGCCAGCACGTTGCTGGCATCGGCCAGAAAGGCGAGCCGCTCCTGCCGCCCTTCCGCTTCCGCCAGCGCTGCTTGCTCACGAATAAATTTCTCCCGCTCTTCCGCCTGTCGTTTTACCTGCTCGGTTTTTTTGAAGAGATCGACAAAGACCGAGATCTTGGCGCGAAGAATCTCCGGCACGACCGGCGTGAGAATATAATCCACCGCGCCTAACGAGTAGCCGCGCGAGACATGCGTCTCGGTGTCGTTGACCGCGCTGATGAAAATAATCGGTGTCGTCTCGGAGCGCTGGCGCTGGCGGATGAGAGCGGCGGTTTCGAATCCGTCCATCCCGGGCATGTTTACGTCGAGCAGGATCACGGCGAAATCCTGCTTGAGGAGACAACGGAGCGCTTCCTTCCCAGAGGTCGCGCGGACCAGATTTTGATTCAGCTCCGACAGGACGGTCTCGTGCGCGAGCAACTTATCGGGCCGGTCGTCGACAACAAGAATGCTGACCTTTTCGTCGGCCGGCTCCGCCACGATGGGATCAGCAATCATTGTTAACGATGGAGCCAGTTCCGGAGCAGCGTCAGGAGACGTTCCGTGTCCACCGGCTTCGCGATGTAATCGCTCGCGCCGGCATCGATGCATTTTTCGCGATCGCCCTTCATCGCTTTCGCGGTCAGCGCAATAATGGGCAGCTGCTCGAAGCCGTGCGTTTTCCGGATCGCCCGCATCGTTTCGTAGCCGTCCATCTCCGGCAGCATGATGTCCATCAGGACGAGATCGGTCTCCGGCTCGCTTTGCAACAGGTCGATCGCGGCCTTGCCCGTCTCGGCGGAATGGACCTCCATTTTGTATCGTTCGAGCATGCTCGTCATCGCAAAGATATTGCGGATGTCATCGTCGACGATGATCACTTTTTTGCCGGCCAGAATAGCGTCTGGATCGTGCAGCCGCCGCAGGATTTCGCGTTTTTCCTGGGGTAAACTGGCCGCGTCACGGTGCAACCAGAGGGCGGTTTGATCGAAGAGGCGTTCCGGACTGCGCACATCCTTGACGATCGTCGTCTGCGCGACTCGATTCAGTTTCTCCTCTTCTTCGTGGGTCAGGTCCTTCGCCGTATAAACGATGATCGGCAGATCCTCGTTTTGGTCGCGGATCTTATCGATCAGGTCGAAACCGGACATATCGGGCAACATGAGATCGAGCACGACGCAATCGAACCGTTCGTTCCGCAGCGCATCCAAGGCGGCGTGCGCGTCAGCCGCATCGGTCAGATGCGCGGTCTCATTTCCGATCAACTCCCGAATGCTGTCCCGCTGGCTTGCATCATCCTCAATGACCAGCAGCTTTTTCGAGGTGGATTCCCTCATTTCGTTCACCTTGGTGAAGATTTGAGTGATCTGCGATTCGTCGATCGGCTTGGTGAAAAAGCGGAGCGCGCCTTGTTTGAGCGCGTTCTGCGGCTCCTCGTGCGCCGAGATGATGAATACTGGAATGTGGCGGGTTGCGAGGTCGGATTTCAGACGGTCCAGAATCTGCCAGCCATCGACGTCCGGAAGACGGAGATCGAGCGTAATGGCGGCCGGCGCGAACTCGCGCACCAGCGCGAGCGCATCTTTCCCGCGTGGAGTAACCACTGCCTTAAATCCGTTTTGACGCGCCACATCGAGCAGCCATTGCGCAAAATCGCGGTCGTCCTCGATGATCAGGACCGCCTTTTCTCCCGGGAGAATGTTCGCCCGATCGTCGGCGAGAAACTCTACCGGCATCGGCGGCGTTTCGGCGCTGTTGGTCGCTTCGTCCGCCACCGGTTCCGGTAACGGCGGCATTACTCTCTCAACAGGCACCGCGCTATAGCTTTGCGGCAAGAACAACGTGAACGTGCTTCCGCGGCCTTCGGAACTTTCCACGCGGATTTCACCACCGAGCACGCGTGCCAGTTCGCGGCTAATCGCCAGGCCGAGGCCCGTGCCACCGTACTTCCGGCTCGTGCTGCCGTCCGCCTGCAGGAATGGCTCGAAGATCGTGGCCTGTTTGTCCACCGGGATACCGATCCCACTGTCGCTGACTGAAAACGCCAGAACACTCTCCGCCCGGTTGAGACTTTGATTTTCAGGCGACCAACCGGCCGTGGCCGGCGCCAGCTGCAGAATCACGTGACCGCGCTCCGTAAACTTGAACGCATTCGAGAGCAGGTTCTTCAAGACTTGATCCAGCCGCTGCGCGTCGGTCCGCACCGCGTCAGGCACGCGCGGATCGATGTCGATCTTGAAGCTCAATCCTTTGCCCTCCGCCACATGGCGGAACGTCCGCTCCATCGTCTGGCGCATCTCTTCAAAGCGAACCTCGCCGACGTCGAGCGAGACGGTGCCGGACTCGATCTTCGACAGGTCGAGAATATCGTTGATCAGCTTCAACAGATCCTTGCCCGAGCCACGGATCGTTCGGGCGAACTCGACCTGCTTCGGCGTGAGGTTGCCGTCCGGGTTGGACGAAAGCTGGTCCGCCAGAATGAGCAGACTGTTGAGCGGCGTCCGCAACTCGTGGGACATGTTCGCCAGGAATTCCGACTTGTAACGTGACGTGAGCGAGAGCTGCTGCGCCTTGCCCTCGAGCGCCTGCCGCGCTTGCTCGACCTCCCGATTCTTGCGTTCGACTTCCTCGTTTTGCTCGAAGAGTTGCCGCGCCTTTTCCTCCAGCTCCTGGTTCGTCTGCTGGAGCTCTTCCTGCCGGCTTTGCAACTCGGAGGCGAGCGACTGGGATTGTTTCAGCAGATCTTCCGTTCGGGTGTTTGCCTCGATCGTGTTGAGCACGATCCCGATACTTTCCGTGAGCTGATCGAGAAACGCCTGGTGGGTCGGGTTGAATTCATCGAGCGACGAAAGTTCCATGACGGCCTTGACCTGGCCCTCGAAAAGAATCGGCAGAACCACGATGTTCATCGGCGCCGCTTCACCCAGGCCGGAACTGATCTGAACGTAATCGGAGGGCACGCTCGTGAGCAGAATGCGCTCTTTCTCGAGCGCGGCTTGTCCGACCAGGCCTTCGCCGAGCTTGAAACGGTTGTTTATCCCTTTGCGCTCGCGGTAGGCATAGCTGGCGAGAAGCTGCAATTCAGGCTCCTCCGCCGAGCCATCCATCATATAAAAGACGCCTTGCTTGGCGGAGACCACGGGCGCCAGCTCGGAGAGGATGAGCCGCCCAACGGTCAGCAAATCTTTTTGGCCCTGGAGCATGCGGGTGAACTTCGCCAGATTGGTCTTGAGCCAGTCCTGTTCGTCGTTGCGCAACGTCGTGTCCTTCAGGTTGCGAATCATCTCGTTGATGTTGTCTTTAACGAACGCGACCTCACCCTGAGCATCGACTTGAATCGATCGCGTCAGATCGCCCTTCGTCACCGCCGTCGCGACATCGGCAATCGCGCGCAGCTGCGAAGTCAGATTGCCGGCAAGCTGATTCACGTTGTCGGTCAGGTCGCGCCACGTGCCGGCCGCCCCTGGCACGTTGGCCTGGCCGCCGAGCTTTCCTTCCACGCCCACCTCGCGCGCCACGCTCGTGACCTGGTCCGCGAAGATCGCAAGCGTGTCGGTCATGCCGTTGATCGTATCGGCCAGAGCCGCGATCTCGCCTTTCGCTTCCACGAGCAGCTTTCGTTTCAAATCGCCATTCGCGACCGCGGTCACGACCTTGGCGATGCCGCGCACCTGATTGGTCAGGTTGCCGGCCATGAAATTCACCGAGTCGGTCAAATCCTTCCACGTGCCCGCGACGCCCTTCACCACGGCCTGGCCGCCGAGGCGTCCTTCCGTGCCCACTTCGCGCGCCATACGAGTCACTTCCGAGGCGAAGGAATTGAGTTGATCCACCATCGTGTTGACGGTGTTTTTCAACTCCAGAATTTCACCTTTGACGTCGACGGTGATTTTCTTCGAAAGATCGCCCGTCGCGACCGCGGTCGTCACCGCCGCAATGTTACGCACCTGGGTCGTCAGGTTACTCGCCATGAAGTTCACCGAGTCGGTCAAATCTTTCCACGTGCCGGAAACGCCTTCGACTCGCGCCTGACCGCCGAGCGCTCCCTCCGAGCCTACCTCTCGCGCCACGCGCGTCACTTCCGACGCGAACGAACGCAGCTGATCCACCATGGTGTTGATCGTGTCCTTCAGTTCCAAAATTTCCCCGCGCACGTCGACCGTGATTTTTTTCGACAAGTCGCCGTTCGCGACCGCGGTCGTGACCTCGGCGATGTTACGCACCTGACCGGTCAGGTTGCCGGCCATCGAGTTCACCGAATCGGTCAAGTCTTTCCAGGTGCCGGCCACGCCTTCGACATCCGCCTGGCCGCCCAGAATTCCTTCCGAACCCACTTCGCGGGCCACGCGCGTTACTTCCGAGCCGAACGAGCTGAGCTGATCGACCATGGTGTTGATCGTGTTCTTCAGCTCCAGGATTTCGCCTTTTACATCGACGGTGATCTTCTTGGAGAGGTCGCCCCGGGCGACCGCCGTGGTCACGTCCGCGATGTTTCGGACCTGTGCCGTCAGGTTGCCAGCCATCGAATTCACGCTATCGGTCAAATCCTTCCACGTGCCCGCGACGCCGCGCACATCCGCCTGGCCGCCCAGTTTTCCTTCTGAACCCACTTCGCGCGCAACACGAGTCACTTCCGACGCGAACGAACGCAGCTGATCGACCATGGTGTTGATCGTGTCCTTGAGCTGCAAAATCTCGCCGCGCACATCGACCGTGATCTTTTTCGAAAGGTCGCCATTCGCGACCGCCGTCGTGACTTCGGCGATATTACGCACCTGGCCGGTCAGATTTCCGGCCATCGAGTTCACCGAGTCAGTCAAATCTTTCCACGTGCCGGCAACGCCTTTCACGTCCGCCTGACCGCCGAGCCGGCCTTCCGTTCCCACTTCGCGCGCCACGCGCGTCACTTCCGCGGCGAACGAGCTGAGCTGATCGACCATCGTGTTGATCGTGTTCTTGAGCTCGAGGATTTCGCCCTTCACGTCGACCGTGATCTTCTTCGACAGGTCGCCGTTCGCGACCGCCGTCGTGACTTCGGCGATGTTACGCACCTGGCCGGTCAAGTTGCCGGCCATGAAGTTCACACTGTCAGTCAGATCTTTCCACGTGCCGGCGACACCGCTCACCTCGGCCTGGCCGCCCAGAATCCCTTCCGAACCCACTTCGCGCGCCACACGCGTCACTTCCGAAGCGAAAGAGCTGAGCCGATCCACCAGCGTGTTGATCGTGTTCTTCATTTCGAGAATCTCGCCTTTCACGTCCACCGTGATTTTGCGCGAGAGGTCCCCGTTCGCGATCGAGGTCGTGACCTCGGCAATGTTACGCACCTGCGCCGTCAGATTGCCGGCCATCATGTTCACGTTGTCGGTCAAATCCTTCCAGGTGCCGGCGACACCGCGCACATCCGCCTGGCCGCCCAGCGCCCCTTCCGAGCCCACTTCGCGAGCCACGCGCGTCACTTCCGACGCAAAGGAACGAAGCTGATCGACCATCGTGTTGATCGTGTCTTTCAGCTCCAGGATTTCCCCGCGCACATCGACCGTGATTTTTTTCGAAAGGTCTCCATTCGCGACCGCCGTCGTGACCTCGGCGATATTGCGCACCTGGCCGGTGAGATTTCCGGCCATCGAATTCACGCTGTCGGTCAAATCCTTCCAGGTGCCCGCCACGCCCTTTACATCCGCCTGGCCGCCGAGCTTGCCTTCGGTGCCCACCTCCCGCGCCACCCGCGTTACTTCCGACGCGAACGAGCTGAGCTGATCGACCATCGTGTTGATCGTGTCTTTCAGCTCGAGGATCTCGCCCTTCACGTCGACGGTGATCTTCTTCGAGAGATCGCCCCGGGCGACAGCGGTGGTCACGTCCGCGATGTTGCGCACCTGGCCGGTCAGATTGCGGGCCATGAAATTCACCGAGTCGGTCAAATCCTTCCACGTTCCGGAAACGCCTTCCACGCGCGCCTGGCCGCCGAGAATTCCCTCCGATCCCACCTCGCGAGCGACGCGCGTCACTTCCGAGGCGAACGAACGAAGCTGATCGACCATGACGTTTACGGTGTCCTTCAGCTCGAGGAACTCTCCTTTAACGTCGACCGTAATCTTCTTGGTCAAATCGCCGTTCGCGACCGCGGTGGTCACCGTCGCAATGTTACGGACCTGGGCGGTCAGGTTGCCGGCCATCAGGTTTACGTTCTCCGTCAGGTCCTTCCAGGTCCCCGCGACGCCTTTGACCTTCGCCTGGCCGCCGAGCTTGCCTTCGGTGCCCACTTCGCGAGCCACGCGCGTCACTTCCGAGGCAAAGGCGCCGAGCTGATCGACCATTGTGTTAACGGTCTTCGCCGTGCGCAAAAACTCTCCCTGGAGCGGCCGCCCCTCGATTTCGGTCGCCATGGTCTTGGACAGATCGCCCTTGGCCACCGCGCCGATGACGCGCGCCATTTCACTCGTCGGATGCACCAGATCGCCGATCAATCCATTGACCGAACCGATCGCTTCCGCCCAGCAATCCGAGACATCGCCCAGCGACGCGCGCTGCGAGATCCGCCCTTCCTTGCCCACGACCTGGCCGATCCGGTCGAGCTCACGCGCCATGCGCTGATTCAGGCCGATGACCTCATTAAACGTGTCGGCGATCTTTCCAGGCAAGCCCGTCCAGTCATCCGGCAACCGGACGGAGAAGTCACCGCGTTTGAAGGCGGAGAGTGCAGTGAGAAGCTGCTTTTGATCGAGGCGGTCAGCGTTGAGGCGTGAGCCATTCTCCGCGGCCGGAAGGCGGGGTGAGCTGCTTTTCTTCATAGGTAATCGGGAGGTTAAACGAAATCTGATGAGGTCCCCCGGGCGACGCCACGCGCTTCGCCCACGGAAGCTGAAAAGGTAAAATAGAGATGAGCAGGATTTGTGCTGCCAGCAACTGGCCGTCGCCCGGTGAGAATTTGTGCAGGACCTGTCACGGAATCGGGCCCATCAAGGCCGTTGTTGAAGTTCGGTTATCACGGCCCATTCAGACGTATAGTTTTGCGAGGGAATTCATTGAGGAAGTTTAGGTTGCGTTTCCGCGAAAGCAGCCGAGAGTCCCCGCCTATTGGATTAAGTCTGTTTTGTTCGTTGCGTGGTAGATCGTCAGCTGAGATTCCTCAGTGGTGGTTTGAAACTCGATTCTCGAGAACGGCTCTGTAGCTGGCAGTTATTTGCTCCAAAAATAACAATGAAACTGTACGTAGGTAATCTCTCTTTTGAGACCACTGAAAATGATCTTCAGGATCTTTTTGAACAACATGGCAAAGTCACTGACGTCGCCCTCATGATGGACCGCACCACCGGCCGCTCGCGCGGCTTTGCGTTCGTCTCGATGGCCGATACGACTGAAGCCAACGCGGCTGTTGCCGCCCTCAACGGCAAAGAAGTGCAAGGCCGCACCCTGACCGTGAACGAAGCGCGCGCTCGCGAAGAGCGTCCGCGCCAGTCGGCCGGAAATCGCTACTAATCCAGCGTTTTTGATTCTGCGGACCGGCGCTCCTTGAAGGGCGCCGGTTCCGCAACTCTCCATGGATTCCAAAAAAGCAATCGAGCTCGAGGGGAAAATCATTTCCGTCCTCGCCGGCACCATGTTTCGGGTGCAGCTCGCAAACGACCATCTGGTCCTGGCGCATATTTCCGGCAAAATGCGCAAACGTTTTATTCGCCTGACAACCGGCGATCGGGTAAAACTCCAGATGTCCCCTTACGACATCGACAAAGCCCGGATCGTCTATCGGCTCGGCTAAACCAATTTTATGACCACTCCAGCGGCGAACGAGAAAAAAACACCCATGATCAAACGAATACTAGTCCGATGCCCGGCCACAGCGAAGCTCACCGCGACCGGCCTTACGATCGATGAAGATCTCTACGCGGACACGCCGCTGAAGAACCACAAGCTGACGTGCCCGCACTGCCAGCAAGTGCACGCCTGGACGAAGAAAGACGTCGTCCTCGCGCGATAAGCGCATCAGTTGTTGTAGCGCACACTTCAGTCATCCCGAGCAGAGGCGAGGGACCCCCGTGGCGTTACTGGGCGAGTGGATCTCCGGGGTTCCTCGACTACGCTGCGCTCCGCTCGGAATGACGGCAAAGTGCCACCACTCGGTGGCTACAGTTGACATTTGGCCCCACGACTGGCTACCACTCACAGCGTGAAAACGCCGCCCGCCAGGCGCGCCGAGCTGGATGAGGTCATCGTTAATGTCGAGCTCACGCTCGCCAGTATTGTCCAGGGTCTGGCCCTTTCCTTCCTGGCGGACAACGCCGGTGCCGTGCTCTCGAAAGGACCGCCGGCCGCCTGGCTTTACGTGGGCGTCGCATTTCTAATCATCCTGATCTTTTGGTCCCGAGCACTCATCCACACCCTCACCCTCATCCGATGGCCGCTCGAGTTTGTGCATAATTTCTTCTATTTCGCCTGCGCCCTGGTGGAAGTGCTCGCCTTCAAAAACCTCCACGATCCCTTCATGTGGTTTGTGCTGAACGCCGTTTTCGCCGTGCTCGTCTGGGGCTTGTTTATGCACGACCTGCGCATCATTCGCCTGCGCGCCAGGGACAGCGTGGGGCCAAGCAGTTTCCGCCTGTATGCCATCGTCGAGGCGGACCAACGGTTGAACATTCGCATAATCATGCCCTCCCTTTTTGCCTTCGCGCTCGGATCGGCCCTGGCCATCAAGATGGCGCCGGAATTTTTTCTCGTGCGCCAGGGCCATCTGTTGCTCATTGGTTGCCAGGGCGTGGTCCTGATGGTTTATCTCGCCTGCGTGGTCCGCTCATTCACTCGCATCACGCCGTTGATTTCCGCCACTCGCGCGGAATGGCGCGATGACGTGGAAGAGGGTATGTGAACCGCCGCTGGTGGCGACGCAACATTTTCGAGGTTGTCAGCATACTGGGGGCGGGCGTCGTCTGGGCGAACACCGACAATAAATTCGCCCACCAGTTCTTCGGCGGATACAAAGAAAGCGGCTTCGGCCGCGAAGGCGGCGGCATGGCCTATTTGCTTACCTGACCCAGGGTGATATCGTAGGACCTCCCCGGAACATGCGTTCGATAATCATTTCCATACTGGCGAGTGCGATCGCATTCCCTGCGGGCCTGCAAGGACAGCAGATACTCCCGGTAAGCGCGACCAAGTGTGTGTTCGGTCAAGGTGTATTCTTGGTTGTATCGACCCACCACTCGGATCCGTACTGCGCCAGCTTCGCCACGGCTCCGGGCGGTGGTTGCACTCAATGGAAATTGTTCCGTAATGGTCAGTTAGTCTTATCCAAATACACAGTGCCCGCCGGCGGAGGCACGCAAGTTCCATCCAACCCGCCCCTCGATTATTACAACATCGGCAGATTTCTCCTCTCCCAACCGGGCCAGTACCAGGTCAAAATGTCGTATTCCCGCAGAACCTGTAGCGGCTGGTGGATTTTTAAGACCTGTAAGTTCGATGTCTTCGTTAACGAAACGCCGGTCCTCACGGTGACAGCGAACGATTTGAATCTCGCAACATGGAATCTGTGTCCGCTGGGTTCGTTCGATGGCGCGAATTGTTTCGTGATGGCGAAACCTCCAAATGGCTTTATTTGGGGACAGGGCTTTTATGTGCCCGCTTCAAACAGTTCCAAGTGTCCCGCCGGCACCTTCGATGGGGCGAACTGCTTCCTCATGCCGAAGCCGGCGAACGGCTTCATATGGAATAACGGATTCTACGTGCCCGCAGGTCCGGGCGGAACTTGTTCCGTGGGGACGTTTGATAGCGCCAATTGCTTCATCATGAAAGCTCCCTGGGGATCCACCGCGTTCGAATATAACGGTAATTTCTACGTAACGCCGCTTTCCGTTTGTTCGCAGGGATCTTTCGATGGCGCGAACTGTCTTCTCGCTACCGCCCCTGCCGGCACAACTATGTTTGAATGGGGCGGCAACTTCTATGTGACATCGTTGCACCCGTGTCGGTAATTTTTTGCGGAGCACGATAGCATCTTGCGGCCTTCCTAAGGGAGACAAGGGCGGCGGGGGCGGGGCCGCCACGATCGTTCATCCGCGCGGTTTGGCATCGTAATAAAGGACGACGAACGAAATCCCGAGGAGCGGGCGGAGCACGATCTGCAACAGGCCGAGCGCCACCGTCACAAAACTCGGGCTTTGCGGCTTTGCGCTGGATAAGGCCTGAAGCATCGCTTGCGGATCCTGCGAAGTCGTTAGTTGCTGAAAATAAATTCGAACCATCTGCCACTCGAATTCGATGTTCAGCACAATCACAACGGCAAACCAAAGTGACGCCAGCGCGGCGCCCCGCCATAACGGCCGCTGATGCCACGGGCGATCACGTCCACTGCGCGCCAGTTCTTTGCTCTGTCGCAATGTGTCCGCGATGTTCGACTGCTCGAGGACGGCGAATTGTTGCCAAAAAAGAAAGCTCGTGAATAACCGCACCGTGATCCAGACCTGAAAGGCGAGCAGCAACAGGGAGAGAAACAAAGAAATCAGGGAGGGACCGGCGGTCGCGATAGCAAGGATTGCGGTGACCGGAAGCGCGGTCCAAAAGAAATAGCAGCCATAGACAAAGAGGCAAAGCAGGGCCACGCGAGGCCAGAAAAGCATCGCGCGCCGCAACGGCTCGAAGGCTTGGATCGGGCGCGCCGCCATCAGATCGGCGGTGGCGATCTGAATTCCGGCGAGGTAAACGGGCCACAAAGCCAGGCTGAGCAAAAGCATGAAACAGGAGAATCCCACCGCCGTTGCCCTCTGGAGATCCGGCACGGCATTGGAGGGGATATCGCCGGCTGGTGCGCTCAATTGCGCGCAGACTGACGGCAAAGCCGTCACCAGCGTGAGGACTAAAAAGTGCCAGAATCCGCGGCGATAGATCTGGAAACTCTCGAAGATGATTTGCGAAAAAGTGCGTGGCGCTAACTGAGGAGGTTCAATTTGCGCGACGGGAAAAATGCCGGGAATTTCGGCGGCTTTGAGCCAAACAGAATCGCCTTCCCGTCGAACGGGGTTATCCGGGAGTAAACGGCCTTCGCGCTGCCACTCGCAGAGCGTGTCCACATCGACCGGGCCGTACTCCTGCCCCTCCACGCGGACGATCCATTCTTGCGCCATCGGGCTTCTTTAACCGCGAATCGAGTCCCTCGCCACCGCTTCAGTTGGCAGGGCGAGACTCTGTCGAGCCGAAACGCTGCGGGGCGACCCCAGCCCGCGGCTCGACAGGGTCTCGCCCTACCCAGAAACATCGCCGGTTTGGAAAGCGCCGCTCCTTGATTACCTTGCAAACGTGAAGCTGCTCCTCATTGACGGACATTACTACGTTTACCGTTCCTTCTTCGCGATTCAGAATCTCTCAAATTCCCGAGGAGAACCGACCAACGCGATCTTCGGATTCACGAAAACGCTCCGGCTCATGGTGAAACACTTGCAGCCGGATCTGGGCGCGGTTTTCTGGGACGAAGGGCTGCCCGAGAAGCGCATGATTCTGCAGCCCGCCTACAAGGAGACGCGCAAAGAAATGCCGCGACCGATGGTGCCGCAGCTCGATTACATCCAGAGCGAGCTGACCGCGCTGCTCGGCTTTAAAAACATTTCGCTTCCGAACACGGAGGCGGATGACCTCATGGGCTGCTACACGCTCGCGGCCTGTAAACGAAATATCGAAGTGATCCTCGCGACCAATGACAAGGACCTCTACCAACTCGTGGGGCCGTGCGTGAAGGTTTACACGACGGCCAAGGCCGATCTTCTTTCGCCCAAAGATGCCTACGCGCTCCTGGGCGAACCGGAAGTGACGGCGAAATGGGGGGTCCCGCCGAGTTTGATTGGTGACGTGCTGGCGATTTCGGGTGATTCCGTGGACAACATTCCCGGCGTCGGCATTGGCCGGAAAACCGCCGCCGGCCTTTTGCTCGAACATGGAGGACTCGATGCCCTCATGGCCGGCATCGACAAGCTAAAAAGCGCGCGCAGCCGGGAGAAACTGCTGGCGGGCCGGGAGCAGATTGAGCAAAACCGCAAAATGGTGGAGCTGGATTGCGACACGACATTGCCCGTGCCGATCGACGAATTACGGATAAAGCCCGATTACCCGGCGCTGATCGCCGCGCTGGAAAAGTGCGAATTCAAATCGCTGCTCCAGGAGGTCCGGGACGAGGCGTCCAAAGAGGGCACTGCACGGCAGGGGGAACTGCTCCTGTAATGGCAGGGGCGAGACTCCTGTAATGGTAGGGGCGAGACTCCTGTAATGGTAGGGCGAGACTCCGTCGAGCCGGGCGCAACGGCGGCGACCTTGTATCCCCGGCTCGACAGAGTCTCGCCCTACCAAAAAGACGGCGGTCTGGAGACCGTCGCTCCTTTGGGACTTTGGAAAACGCGCGTATCTCTGAAAATATTTCGAACGCCAGCCCTGTCTCGCTGTCAAATCATACAGGTTAAGGCGATTCGGGCGGCCGCACGTTTCTCGTATTTGTTGTTTCTCCGCGTGCGCTGCCCGAATCCTTTTTTTGGCATCTCCCGCTCGCCACGTGGCCACTATCCGGTGAATCTTTCGTAGGTGTCCACTGCCATGCACCTCGACCCCAGCCCGCTTGGAATCCGCGGGTTCTTAATCGACGCTCCGGACTTCGGGGCCATCCGCAGCCGGCGCAATGGGGCGCTCATCGTGGAAGACGGGCGCATCTCGGAGATCGGCAACTACGATGATTTGCGGAGGCGCCAGCGTGCCGCGCCCATTCGCTGGATCGACCACGGGATGGTGGCGGTTTTCCCCGGGCTGATCGATTGCCACACTCACCTTCCGCAGTATTCCGCCGTGGCGCGGGGCGAAAGCCAGTTACTGCCGTGGCTGCGCGAAAATATTTTCCCGGTCGAGCGCGAATTCACCGGGCCGAAAGCGAGGGAGGAAGCGCCCCTCTTCTTCCATGAGCTGGCGCGCAATGGGACGACTACGGCGATGGTTTACGCGGCCATTTACGAAGACAGCTGCGATATCGGCTTCGAAGCGGCGGAGCAAAGCGGGCTCCGGGTCATTCTGGGCAAAATGATGATGGACCTGGGGTCCTACGGCCAGCTTCAACCCAAGAAAATCCTTTCGGTTTCACTCATTGAAAGCGAACGGCTTTGCCGAAAGTGGCACGGGGCGGACAAGGGCCGGCTCGAGTACGCCTTCAGCCCGCGTTTTGCGGTCACCTGCTCTGAGAAACTGATGCGCAGCGCGGCCGAGCTGGCGGCGAGATTTAATGCCTATCTTCAGACCCACCTCGCGGAGAACCGCGAAGAGATTGAAAAGGTGCATAACCTTCATATGTCGGCCCGCGATTACACGGACGTCTATGAGAAGTGCGGACTGCTGACACCAAAAACCATGCTGGGCCATTGCATCCACCTGAGCGCCCGTGAGATCGACGCCATCGCGGCGGCGCAATCGGGCATCGCGCATTGTCCCACTTCGAACCTTTTCCTGGGCAGCGGCCTGCTCAAACTCGATCAACTGATGAAGGCTGGCCTCGCCATCGGGCTGGGCTCCGATGTCGCAGCCGGCCCCGAGCTGAATATGTGGCAGGTCATGCGTGGCGCCCTCGATGTTCAAAAAGCCAGGAATATGTTCGAACCGAACCTGCCCCGGCTTCGCCCCAGCGAGGCGTTTCACCTGGCGACGAGCGGTGGGGCGCGCGCGCTCGGCAAGTCGGCCACCATTGGCTCATTCGACGTGGGCAAGGAGGCGGATTTAATTGTCGTCGATCTCACGGCCCTTCTGCCGTATGGAAAGCAGGAACGGCGATTCGATGACTTAACCCCCGAGGACATTTTGGCGCTTTGCATTTACCGTGGCGGTCCGCATGCGACCCTGGAGACTTACGTGCGAGGAAAGTGTGTTTATCGTGCGCCGGAGACGACCGGCCCACCATGAGAGAAACTGAGTCGGACCCCATCGCGATCGCATTACAGGAAGATGTCGGTGCTGGCGACATCACGACTGATTTCTTCGTGCCCGACCGGCTGCGTGCCCTCGGTCGAATCCTTGCGCGCGAACGCGCCGTGGTCGCGGGGGGGAATACCGCGGCGGAAGTGTTCCGGCGGGTCAATCCGAAATTGAATGTCGACATTCTCCAGCCGGATGGATCGGCGCTCTCCGGCGGTGAGACTATCCTGGAAGTTCGCGGGCCGGCCCGCTCGATTCTGACCGCCGAGCGCGTCGCGTTGAATTTTCTTCAGCGCCTCAGCGGGATCGCCACGTTGACGCGGCAATTCGTCGACGCCATTGGCAAATCCCCCGCAAAGATCCTCGATACGCGGAAGACGACGCCTGGCTTGCGAGCGCTGGAAAAAGCCGCGGTGGTGGCGGGCGGCGGCGCGAATCACCGCTTTAACCTCAACGACATGGTCCTGATAAAGGACAACCACTTGAGCGCCGGTTCCGGTTTCGCTGGCTTCGCCGCTGCGATCCAGCGCCTGCGCCAGGAACGCCCGGGAATTCGGATCGAGGTGGAGGCGGATCGCCTCGAGCAAGTGCATTCGTTTCTCGAAATTGAAGGCATCGACGTCATTCTCCTCGACAACATGAAGCCATCCGAGATGCGCGAGGCCGTCGCCCTCGGCCGAAACAAGGTGAAATTTGAGGCGAGCGGTGGCGTGACCTTGAGAAACGTCCGCCAGATCGCCGCCACCGGCGTCGACTTCATTTCCGTGGGGGCGCTTACGCATTCGGCCCGTGCGATCGATTTGGCCCTGGAACTGACGCATGTCGGAGGGTGATCGGACCGACCGCCTGGTCGCCCGCGTTCTTCGCGCCGATTTGGGAGAATGCCGGGTGGGCCATCAAATCGTGGTCGTCGAAGAGGCCCAGTCCACCAACGACCTGGCCTGGGAGGCGGCCGGACGCGGCGCAGCGGAAGGATTCGTCGTGTTCGCGGAGCGGCAAACAGCGGGCCGGGGTCAATATGGCCGGCGTTGGGAATCCGCCCCTTACAAAGGCCTTTGGTTCTCGGTCTTGCTGCGGCCGGCGATCACTCTCGCGCAATCGCCGCAGCTCACTTCGCTCCTGGCCGGGGCCGTCTCCGCGACGATCCAGCAGGAAACCGGCGTCCCCGCTCTCATCAAATTGCCTAACGACATCTACCTGGCCGGACGCAAGGTCGCGGGGATTCTCGTCGAAGGCCGGACTGAGGCCGATGGAAGCTACGTCGCGGTCGCCGGCATCGGAGTGAACGTGAATCACGCGATCGAGGATTTCCCCGCGGAGTTGCAAACCACGGCCGGGTCGTTGGCCATGGCGAGCGGCCGGTCTCTCCAGCGCGGTGCCCTCGCGGTCGCGCTGCTCCGCAAATTGGAGACCGATCTATCGCACTTTCATGCCGGAGTCGTCGCGCGGAACCGCTGAAAACCCCGCAATTTTTCCAGGGCGCGCCCGCTATCGATCTGCTCCCGGGCCAATCCGATGCCCTCGCCCATATCGCGGGCGAGTCCGGCCACGACAAAGCCGCCCGCTGCATTGACGAGGGTCAAGTCTCGTTTTGCCCCCTGAACCTCGCCGGACAAAATCCCTTCCAGGAAAGCGGCATTTTGCGCGGGGTCTCCGCCTCGCAACTCCTCCAAACCGCCTGATGGAACGTTGAGCCAGCGCGAATCGATCACGCCGGAGGTGACCTTCCCCTGCAACAATTCGGCCAGGATGGTTGCTCCGCTCGTCGAGATATCGTCCAAGCCGTTATCTCCGTCCGTCTGGCCGTGCACCACCCAGGCGCGTTCCCGTCCAAGACGGCGAAGGACTTCCGCGAAAATGCTCGTGAGGTGTGGAGAAAACACCCCTATGAGCTGACGCGCCGGACGCGCGGGGTTGAGCAACGGACCCAGGAGATTAAAAACGGTGCGCATACTTTCGCGGGCCAACCGATGGCGCATTCCTGCGATGACGCGATAAGCGGGGTGATATTGCCGGGCGAAAATGAAGCAAAGCCCGAGGCGTTCCACGCATTCTCGCAGATGGGCCGGAGGCAGATCGAAGGGAACACCCAACGCTTCCAGCACATCGGCGCTGCCACAGCATGAGGTCACCTTGCGGTTGCCATGCTTGACCACGACCGCGCCTCCGGCCGCGAGAACAAACATGATCGTCGTCGAAACATTAAAGAGATCGTAGCCGTCACCGCCCGTCCCGCAGACATCGATCATCGGCCCGGCCAGATTTTTCGCATCGATCAATGGGTCAATCGCTCGATCGATCAATTGCTGAACGAACCCCAGGATTTCTTCCACGGTTTCACCTTTGCGATGCAAAGCGGTCAAAAACTCCGCCTTAACCAAATCGTCCGTCGCATCGGAAAAAAGCGCCGCGACGGCGATACTGATATCGCCGAAATTCAAATCGACGCCGCCGCGCAGTTTTTCGATGAGCGTTTTCATCCTGGGAGCGTTGCAGCGTTAATGAGTTGAAGTGTTGAAGCGGAAGACAAAGCGGCTCGATAGTAGACACTCGGGTTCAACGCTTCAACGCTTCAACGCTTCAACGCTTTAACTCTTCAACCGCCGCCCCCTCCATCCCCCGAAGCCAGGCCCGATAAATCTCGGGCGAAATTTCCGATGGCTTAATCTCACTGCGCCCGCCCCAAAAAACATTGGTGTAGGAAACCGGGATCCCGCACGCGGCCAGGTGCCGATCGATTGCCTGTTTGTGCTCGAGGAGCAGTTGTTTGTCGGTGCCGTGCGCGACCGCCATGATGTTGACGTTGCGAAATTCCTCGCCCGCCTCCCGCCAGTAGCAGTGCGTCAGGATGTGGTGCCGGCCGACTTCGCCGCCGGCTTCCATTTCGCGCCCAGCCGGCACCGCCCAATGGAAAAGGGCGTTGAAACGGGTGACACGCAGGCCTCCCACCGAAGGTTTGACGTGCTCGAGAAAAGTCGAGAAACGCCCGATGATCTTCCGCGTGTTGAGCGATTCCGCGATCCGCTGGAATTCATCCGGGGCGAGGCCGGCTTCCCGGGCGCGCGATAGCCAGGGCGACGGTCCAATTTCCTCGGGCGCAAACTCCCTTTTCAGCGCAATCAGCACCTTCCACTCCAGCTCGCTTACTTCCGCGGCGTGCACCGGCGCCATGGTGGCGGGTTGCTCGGCTTTACTCCCCGGCTCGATCGTTTTCCGCCGGACATGGCCGACGCCGAGGGTGAAAATTCCCTTCGCCGGCATCAGCCGAAAATGATCCGCGCCGAGCTTTTCCGCGAGCAGTTCGCCGTGGTGCTGGAGCGAGAATCCGCGCGGAACCTTCAGGGTTGTCCAAAGTTTGTATTCGGAGCCAGGCGTGATCGCGTCGGTCGAGCGCAAGACCACATGGCCGGAAAATGGATCGCGCTGAGACATGTAATCGAAAGCCGCGTCGATTTTTTCCGGCGCGACTTTCCACGCCACCAGCGCGCCGTCGGCGAGATTGGTGGCGAGCAGCGTTTGCCTGACCCGGCGGACGGTTCCCGCTCGCAGCATCGCCGCAATCCGCGCCATCACGGTCTCGACGGGCACAGCGGAACGGCGCGCGATTTCCTCGAACGGTTCGCGCACGAAGCCCTCGATCTTGTCCTCGGAGACGGCAAGGATCTTCGCGTTGATCGGATCGTTGTGTTCGACGGGAAGCATCGCAGCATTGAAACACGGCCCGGAGGGCCCTGGCTATAACGGAGTGCGGCGCGCGCTCAAGCCACGCAGGAAAAAACCGCGCAAAAATGGCAGGCCGTGCCGGCGAGCACAAAGAGATGCCATACGAAATGATTGTAGCGGACGCGCTCGTTCACAAAAAAAATGGTGCCCGCCGTATAGGCTACGCCTCCGGCAAAAAGCCAGATCACGGCCTCCAGCGGGACGGCCTGCACAAAGGGCCGGTATGCGATCAGAATCAGCCAGCCCATGCCGAGATAAAGCGCGAGTGAAAGTTTCTTCCAACGCAACCCGCGCCGCAGCTTCATGACCACGCCGAAGATCGCGAGAAACCAGACGAACCCGAAAAGCGTCCAGCCCCAGAGGCCCCGCATCGGTCCAAGCGTGAAAGGCGAGTAGGTCCCGGCGATCAGGAGAAAAATCGCCGAGTGATCGATCACCTGAAGCACGCACTTGAGACGGGTTTGCGGCCAGGCGTGGTAGAGCGTCGAAGAGAGATAAAGGAGCCACATCGTAGCAATGAAAATGATCGTACCGATGAGGAACGCCGGACTTTCCTGGCGTGCGGCGGCCGCGCAAAGAAAGGGCGCGGCGATAAGCGCGGCCGCGAGGCCCAAACCGTGGCTGACGCTATTGGCGATTTCCTCGCCCAGGGACTGCGTCCATTTCGGCGCGCTAAACAACTCGTCGATCACTTTCATGAGGCGGTTCGAGCAAACATCGTCCTCTCATAATACGGCGGTCTGGACGTGAAAAGCGAAAAGCCCGAGGCTGCGCGCGTCGGCCAACCAGATCCCGCGATGCTTAAGACCATCTTTTTCGACGCAGCCGGCACGCTGATCCACCTGCCCAAAAGCGTGGGGTATCATTATGCGCTTGTCGGCAGACGGGTTGGCCTGGCGCTTGACGCTCCGGCTCTGGACCAGGCCTTCGCCGCGTGCTGGAAGCAAATGCCAGCGCGTCCGGCCATCGAAGGTCCACGCGAGGATGACGACAAGGGCTGGTGGCGGGAACTGGTCGATCGTGTCATCGATCAAGTCGCGCCGGCCACGAGCGAATTGGATCGAGACGCGTTCTTCGAGGTGGCCTACTCGCACTTTGCCGAAGCCGGAGTGTGGGAACTCTATCCCGACGTGATCGAAGTCCTGGAGGCCCTGCGCCCGCGTTTTGATCTCGCAGTCGTCTCAAACTTCGACGGCCGCTTGCGCATGATCCTGGAGCACCTCGGCGTCTCCCAATTTTTCTCCCACGTATTTCTCTCCAGCGAACTCGGCACCGACAAACCCGATCCGGAAATTTTCCGTCGCGCTTTGCAGTTGAGCGGCGCCCGGCCCAACGAAACTTTGCACGTCGGCGACGATCCGGTGCGCGACTGGCAAGCCGCGAAGACGGCGGGATTATCCGTCTTCCGTCTCGAGCGTCCCCGGAATTCCCTCCGCGACCTGATTGCCTTCCTGTAGCGGCGGTCGGCGCCTGCCCCGAGCCTACCCGAAGGGACCGTAATGGATTTCGGCACAGATACTCCGCGAAACGGTGGAGAGATTGGGTTGGGCGGGACTCGAACCCGCAACCAACGCCTTAAAAGGGCGCTGCTCTACCATTGAGCTACCAACCCGTCGGACCCTGTTTTACGCGGCAAATTCGTTGTTGGCAACCAACCCCGAAGGCTTTCGGGGCTGCTCTACCATTGAGCTACCAACCCGGCTCAGGGGGAACCGTTTCTAATCCAGTTCACCGGCTGCTGCAAGATTGCAGCGCTGCGACGATGGAAAATCATTATTCACATTTGGTTGTGGGTTCGAGTCCCACTAAACCCAAAATCGTTGGCGATAATTTCTCCGGGACAGCCTGCCCGTCAGTTTTTCGATTCCTTCAGTGGTGAGCCCGCGCGGGGCGTTACGCGAGCGCAGACCGCTATACGTGACTCACGTATAGCATTAGTTTGGACGAAAACTAAAAGACTGTTTTACCCGCGAATCGCCTTTTCAATCGCAGCCGAAGCGAGGCCGCGTGGCTCAGCGCGTTCTTGTTCCCACTCCTGCAGAGTACGCTTCGAGATCTGCAGGCGCAGCGCAGCCTCGCTCTGCGAAAAATCATTCTTCTCACGCCACGCTCGAAGCCGTGCCGGCAGCTCTTCGCCCGCTGACTTCCGATGCCGCGCGTGCCGTGGATGGGTCCCGAAACTCATCTGGTCGAATGCTATACGTGACTCACGTATAGCAGCAAGACCGTTTGCTCGGTTTGAGGACGGGCGCGCCCCTGCGATCCCACTGATGTTGCAGATAATATTCCCACGCTCAGCCTCGTCCCTACACGTGAATCACGTATAGCGGCAAGACTGTTTACTGGGGTTTGATGCAAGTGCGCGGCCCCTGCGATCCCACTGTTATCGCGGGTGAGATTCTTACGCTCTGCCTGGTCGCTATACGTGAGTCACGTATAGCGGCAAATGCGCTCGTTTTGTCATTCCGAATGCTCCCTTGAGAAGGTCGCGCCCTAACGCAGTCCAAAGGCGAGGCCGGGCTTTCAAACTTTTCGGAGTTCGCCTCGTGCAATCATGTGATGACGATCCCACTCGCGACCGCCATTCCGACGCGTACCTCGTTGCTATACGTGAGTCACGTATAGCGGCAAATGCGCTCGTTTTGTCATTCCGAATGCTCCCTTGAGAAGGTCGCGCCCTTGCTCGGGCCGTAACGCAGTCCGGAGGCGAGGCCGGGCTTTGAAACTTTCGGAGTTCGCCTCGTGGAATCATGTGATGACGATCCCACTCGCGACCGCCGGTCCGACGCGTACCTCGTTGCTATACGTGAGTCACGTATAGCAGCATGACTGTTTGCTTCGTTGAGGATAGGAGCACGAGTCCTACGACTCACTCCTGTCGAGTGCCGAGACCTCACCCTCTGCCTCGTCGCTATACGTGAGTCACGTATAGCCGCAAGAACATTTGCTTGGTTTTGAATTTCACAGGCGGAGCGCCGCCTTCTCCCGCCGCCCCGGCCAAGTCGTAGCCTCGGCGTAGGTTGGCCTGCCTAGCCGTAGCCTTGGCGAAGGCTGGTCAGCAACGACGGCTCGTATTTCGCCTCGGAGACGCGGCCGCCCTTGAGCAGCTCGCGCGCAGGCTTCATCGCCTGCATCCCCCCCCTTCATTGAGGAGGATCTTCTCGGTAATCGGGATAGCGCTCACGGGCGAGCAACGTCGCCCATTCGGTGCGTTTGCAAAATTGCGCGAGCGCTACCTCATTCGTCGGCCCGCGTCCGTCCAATAATTACAAAATAACGCCTAGAGCTTTCCGATCTTGAACTCGTTGGCTGCCCGCGCTCAGTCGCTCCGATTGAAGGTCTAAAGTTGAAGGCAGTCACGCGGACTTCAATCGGCGTCTGCGACAAAATCCATGATCTGTTTTCCAACGTCCGCTCGCGCAAGCTTGTCGTGGAATTCGTCCTTTAGTGCTTGAAGATTCATAAAGACGCGAATTCGACATGCTTGGTTCTTAAAATTATCCCGTAGTAGCTTTACGGACGGGGCAAAGCGCTGACCCAAATCTTCTGTCTCTCCTCGGCTCGTGACAATTTGGATTTCGTCAAAGGCGGGGCTAGAGTCGGCGTGACAATCGATGAGGATGTTGTGCGCTCCTAATGTGTTTGCATCCGACGCCAGGAGACCTTTCCCCTGCAACATCTCGAAAATTCGTTGCGCCGTAGCGCGCTGTTCGACGAGGTTTGTCCCATACCATTCCAAGTGTTTTCTGGTGTGATCGGTATTCACGAATTCCTTGTACAACCGTCGAGACCGTCCGCATACGGCTTCGAGCAATTCCTTAACGGCAAGCGTGTCTTGCCCTTCGTTCTCGGCGAGATCTTTTCCGTCCCTCATGGCAGCCAAGAGTCCGTCGTCAGAACCGGACGTAAAGAAAAGATCTTCAAGGCGCTGCTTCGTAACAAGCTTCTGGAATAAGTAAAACGCGTGCTTAAACATTGTCGTCGCTGAGCGCACAGCGCGATGCCAAAATACATTGGCGTACATCTGGTGTCTCGCGGTCGCTATCTGCTCGAGACTTCCAACGGCCCGCCAGTCAAATGCCAAAAACGGCGCCCCTGCCACGGGGTCGTCCCTAATGCGCATTGTTTCAAGTACTCGCTCAATGTCTAGATAATGCCCATATGGCACTCCGCAATGGTGCGCATCCCTTTCAGCATAATCCAACTTATCTAGGTCGATAGGTCCATCCAAGAGTACGTGTAAAAATCTAATGGCGGGCCGTGCGTTTGCGATTGCCTCTCGTTTTCGGACCGTCAAACACAGTAAATCCTCGATATCGGCGTCATCAAACGAAAACAAACTTCGTATCTGGCCCGCCAGTCCATCTGAATTCTTAATCAGTTCTAAACCATGTCTGCGATGGCTATCATGATGTTTCCCTATCAAATTCTGCACCTTGTCCCACTCGGGTTCCGTAAAGTCACGAACAGAAAATTCCTCAAGTTGATGCGCCAGCGGAAAGTGCCCCACGTCATGAAGCAACGCAGCCAGCAAGAACTTCAAAATGTCCTTTCCGTCCGTGCAGGCCTTTCTGAAAGCGGGATGACCGATCATGCGAATCAAAAACCGACACGCGAGGCCGTACACTCCCAAACAATGCTCGAAACGGGTGCCTTGTGCCCCGGGGTAAACCAAGTGAGTTAGGCCGAGCTGACGCGTGTATCGAAGCGCGCCCATTTCCGGCGCGGTGATTATCTCCTTAATTCTTTCTGTATATAGGACGAGTTGGCGAGGAGGAATTCTAATGGCCTCAAACGCAGGCTGAATGTGCGCCGCGGTTGCCAACTCTGGAACCGCAAAATAACGAATAGCACCTCTAACGTCTGGCGATAGCGCGGTGATATCATGTTTTCCTTTTAAGTCTTTAACGCTGCTCCTTAGGTTTTCGATTTCTTCTTTAACCTCGGGATGACTACCAACCTTTATCGATGACCAATTCTTCAGAAGTGTATAGAGATGATCGTAATCGGCGTAATCGATCGGCCAGTTATTTAGGCTATCATTCCGTGTTTCTACAGAATCAGGAATCTCATCGAGTGCCCTCTTAATCGTGTGAGCTAGCTGCCACATATCGTAATGCATCGGACTGGCAGTGCTTTCAGGACGACGCTTCGAGCTTTCTTTTGTAGGTCGGCGACCAGGCAAGCCTTCTTCAATCGCCTTTAGCATTCTGGAAAATCCGAAATCGATGAGCTTGATTGAAGGGGCATCACTTTTTGAAGCTGAGACCAAAATGTTCGATCCCTTTATGTCGCCATGAACTCGACCTACCGAATGCACGTGTTCAAGGGCCAATGCAGTATCCAGAAACGCGCGTAAACAAAGCGCCACCTTCGTCCCGGCCGGTGCTGCTTTTAGAGCCTTGTCGAATGTAGAGACCTTCGCACCTAAATACTCCATTACGTAGAATGGATACTCGTCATTGTTTTTATTGAAAACGCCTCGGTGATAGGCCTTAACGATTTGGGGGTGAGACAAGGACGCTAACGCATCGAATTCATCGACGAATTCGCGATAGGCAGGGTCATCCCGTCCGACAGAAAAACGCCCAATCTTAATTGCGAACTTAATGCCAGAATGACCTTTCGAATGGGCTAACCAAACTTCACCTTGTTCGCCGGGACTTCCAATCGTCTCGTCTAACACCCAGACGTCCAAGGCAGAATCAGCGCTACCAACTAGATCGGTTGACATACGTGGAGGGATCCCCGGGGGCTACTGATCTCGACCAAATCGGAGCGCCTGATTTTTCCCCTAGCCTGCAGAACTTCAACAAAGGAGCAGGAACGTCGATGGTTGCGTGTGGGCGGAGGCATTTGGGGAGAGACTTGCCGTACGTTCTACGAAACGACTTGCGACTCGACAACTCTTTTTTTCGACCAGATGAATTCCTTGCGAGCTCGTAGTCGCACGATTTGCCGAAGTTATTTCCTCATCTCCGACCCGTCTCTTACATTTTGACCACCCAAGAAAGGACAGGTGGAGGTCCAAAATCATTGCCTGTAATCCGATCCTATGGATTGAAGACTTACGCTTTGTGTTTGCCGGAATTCAAAGTCTCGTCGCTTGAGATCGAGATGTTCGAACGGTATGAATACCGGGGGGCGGGTGGAGCAGTCTCCACCCGCCGTTCTGGCAAAACTACTTTTTCCCGTTTCCCCGCTTCTTCAACTCGTTGCGGAGGATCATCAATTCGACTGTCTGGTGCATGTTATTCCAATGACCCCGGTTTTTGCCGATTTGGTCAGGCTTATGCCCGATATCAGCGATCGCCTGCCTCGTCTGCCGCAAGAGTTCTGGCGCACTTTGCTGCCACAATTTCATCACCTCTGGAAAACCGCCGATCCAGCATGCGCTCCCGGCGGGATCCGCTGCCACCTTATTCCGGAATGCCGCGAAGATCGGATACAATGCTCCTTTGGTTAAGCGATACTTGGACGGTTCGAGCCCGGCGAACGGAAAATCAAATGACCGCTTTCCACCGGCCTCTTCCACTATGTCGAGTTTGCCTGCGCTTCCAATTTTCTGATCGTTATAGATTTCACGGAATTCGCGACGGATCGTATCAAAGAGCACAAGCGCATCACGCAACAGGGGCCGTAGCCGGTGATACGTCGACTTACTGAGGTCCCCGTCCGAGCGGTCGGCGTCATCCGAGAATTTTTTCGCGGGAAGTGACCACTTTTCGTAGGCTGCCACGGGATGAGAACCACTGTCGTTTGGGAAATCGAACACGTTTATCGCTTCCAAAACGCAGATCAAGTCTCTGACGTCGTAGTCTCCATCATCACTTTCACGCCAAGCAATCCGGTTGAAATAGCTCGCGTGACGGAGCTCATCTTTGATCCATTCATACTTACCATCCAGGTTATCCAAACTGTGCGGCCGGACTTGGATACCGGTGTTTAAACCTCGCGCTATATCGGTAATAAGTGTGGGCTCCACACCGGTTCGAACTTGGAATTCCACACATTGGTCCTCGGGGAGCGCTGGATCGATCTGCGCGTCGCAGATGATTTTGTATGTGTGTGCGCCATCAACGATTCCTTGTCCATCCTTGATGGTAATCTCGTAGGTGTGATCATCACCGAGTCGCTGAACAGACTCAGCCAGGCAAACAATCCCCTTGTTTAGAAGATCGAAGGTTCCCGATTCGGCGCCACCGCGCCCAAACAGGCTTTCTTGAACATCGCGGTATACGCGACGATTCAGTCCTTCTGGATCACGAGCATTGGCGTCGGTGCGAATCCCGTTTGGCATATCCTTCGCTCGAACGAGGAAGTAGTGCTTTTCCACTTTCTCGAGCGCCGGATGTTTAATGCGACGCGCTTCCACTACACGCAGCTTGTGCGTAGTTACTGACATATCTTTCCTTTCGTTAGTGTTGCTTTCCAACCATGCCCGTCTGGCAGTGACCAGCGAGCACATGCACGGAAACACTAAGTTGCGCGCGGGGCAAACCAATTTTTCGGAACATCAAGCCATGACAACGGGTTGCGCTCGGTTCACCACCGCAGTCTCTTGGCGAAGATGCCCACGCCGAATGCCAAGAAACGCCGCGTCCGCGTAAAAGGCGTTGCCTCACGCGGTGCTGGAAGAGATGGATCCTGATCGTGCTGGGGGTTTTACTCGTGATCCCGGCGATACAGGTGGCGGTGGTGCGATTCATCAATCCTCCGTTGACGCTGCCCATGTTGATCGAACAGAGCGGCACGATGTTCTCGAGCGCGCCGAAGCGTCCGCTCCGTTACGGCTGGATCGATCTGCCACAGATTCCTGAGATGTTCCTAGAGCACCTTTGGATTTCGGAAGATCAGCGATTCTTCCAGCACGAGGGCTTTGACTGGAAGGAGATGGACCTCGCGCTGAAAGAAGCGGAGCGGAAAGGAAGGCCGGTTCGGGGAGCTTCCACGATCACGAATCAATGCGCCCGGTCGATCTTCCTCTGGCAGGGCCGCTCCTGGATCAGGAAAGGATTGGAATCGTACTACACGATCTGGATGGAGGCGCTGTTGCCGAAGCGGCGCATCCCGGAGCTCTATGCAAACGTGATCGAGATGGGACGCGGGATCTACGGGGTCGAAGCAGCTTCGCAGCATTATTTCGGCGTCAGCGCGCGCGGTCTTACGCGGGAGCAGTCGGCCATGCTGGCGGCGGTCCTGCCGAATCCGAAGGGCTGGGATCCGACGAAGCCGGGCCGGACGTTGAGTTGGCGTCAGCGGCGCATTCTGCAACGTGAAGAACGCGAACTTCCCCGAGCAGTTGCTTCGGTGAGCATGTCCATGAAACCTACGGTGACTCAAAAATGATCGTTCACCTCGTCGACGGCACTTACGAACTCTTCCGTCACTTCTACGGATTGCGTCGGTTTACCAAAGGCAAAGACCGCCCTTACGGCGCTGTCGTCGGCGTGCTGCAGAGTGTTCTCCAAATCATCGAGAACGAGAGCGGCGACCGCGTAAAAGGCTCGGCCTCACGCGGCCTCGTGGGCACGTTCCTCGGCGTCGCCACCGACCACGTGATCGAGTCGTTTCGCAATCGGCTTTGGGCGGACTACAAGACCGCGACGGCATCGAGCCCGCGCTGCTCGCGCAGTTCCATCCGCTCGAAGAGGCGCTCGCGGCGATGGGCGTGGTCGTGTGGCCGATGGTCGAGCTCGAAGCCGATGATGCGCTCGCTTCGGCCGCGCATATCGCGTCGAAGGACAAGAAGGTGCAGAAGGTCGCCATCTGGACGCCCGACAAAGACCTGGGGCAATGCGTGCGGGAGACGCGCGTGGTGCAGATCGACGGCCGGCGCAAAATCATTCGCGATGCCGCCGGGATACGCGAAAAGTTCGGCGTCGATCCGCCGCTCATCCCGGACTTGCTCGCGCTCGTGGGTGACGCGGCCGACGGCTACCCCGGCATCCCTGGGATCGGCGCCAAGACCGCCGCCATGCTTTTGAATCGCCACGGCCCGATCGAAAGCTTCCCGCCGGACATTCTCGGCAAACAGCGCAAGCTCGCGCTGCTCTTCAAAAAGCTCGCTACGCTGCGCACCGATGCGCCGCTCTTCAAGACTGTCGAGACGCTGCGCTGGCGCGGTGCGACGCCGGCGTTCGCGGCGTGGGCAAAGCGGATGGAGGCCCCGCGGCTGCTCGAGCGGTGCGAAAAGGCCGCGGGCCGATGACGGTGCGCTCCCGGCGATGGATTGCGTTACCGCGGCGGCCGAACACCGTGCGGACCAAAATACCTGGCTACGAATTTGGAAACAAAGATGATCGC
This sequence comes from Chthoniobacterales bacterium, assembly GCA_035556975.1. Taxonomy (GTDB): domain Bacteria; phylum Verrucomicrobiota; class Verrucomicrobiia; order Chthoniobacterales; family UBA10450; genus AV80. The sequence continues at coordinate 116,214 of DATMEN010000027.1, read as the reverse complement.
CACCATCCGAATTATCCAGCGGAACATCTCCCTGAATCGTGCGCGGTAACGCCAATGGATGGGCCGTGGCGACCGCGGCCTTCAAAGGCCGATAACAGTTCGCGGCAGCGTGTGGCGGGGCCTCGCCCTCCACCTATTTGCCGCGTGGCAGTTGTTCCGGTCGTGGTAGGTTAAACGCGTTGAAACGCACGCTTCTTAGATCCCGATTGGGCGTCGCGCTTGTGATTGGAGTTTCTTATTTTGCGCTGATTGCCGTGGCACCACTTTCAGACCACCTGGTTTTGTTCCCGACCACGGGCCGGATTGGGGCCGGTGCGGCCATTCGAAAGCCGATTCCATTCGAGGGCGGCGAATTGGAAATTTGGACGGCCGCTTCCAAATTGGCGCGGCAACGCGGACAGCCCGACGTCTACGTGTTGCGATTCTACGGCAATGCCGATCGTGCCGATCGCTGGGTCGCGGCTGAAGCGGAGATGTGGAACGACCGGGCGGTCGAGGTTTGGGGGATGAATTATCCGGGCTTCGGCGGCAGCACGGGACCGGCGCGGGTCGCCCGGCTGGGACCGGCCGCGCTCGCGGCCTTCGACGCCTTGAAACGCACCGCGGGAGATCGCCCGATCGTTGTCTTTGGCGCAAGCCTGGGCACCACCACGGCGCTGCATGTTGCCGCGAATCGTCCCGTTGCCGGACTGATCCTGCACAACCCGCCACCCTTGCGGCAAATAATCCTGCGCCAGTTCGGCTGGTGGAATTTGTGGCTGCTGGCCGGCCCGGTTGCACTCCAAATTCCAAAGGATCTCGACAGTCTGGCCAACGGCAAAGTGGTCCGCGCACCGGCGATTTTCCTCCTGGCCGAGAACGACGAAGTGATAGCCCCGCGTTTTCAACGCCTCGTGGTCGAGGCTTACGCGGGCGAAAAACGTGTTATCGCGTTACGCGGCGCACATCACAACGATCCCCTCGAAGAAACTGCGCTCGCCGAATTCCATAACGGCCTCGATTGGTTGTTGCCGAGAGATTCGAACTAGCGAGATGCGGACGGCTCGACGGAGTCTCACCCTACCAATGAAAATCATCGAGCGAGCCCTTCAATCATTTTCTCAACGCCGCTGACGACCAGGGCGAAGCGGTCGTAATCGAGTTTATCCGGGTTATCGGTCGCCTCGTGGTAGTGGGGGTAACGAAACGGAGCGGTGTCTGTGATCATGATTCCCGGATAACCGTGCTGCCAGAAAGCCCATTGATCCGACCAACCGACGCCCGGAACGAATGAGGGCAAGGCCGCGCCTTCGGAGGGAAGTTTTCCCTGTTGCCGAAAGAGCGCGATCGCGCGCCGCAACAACGTTCGGGAGCCAATATTTCCGACAAACGCGATAAAGTTCCCAGTACTGGGATAGAACGGGGCGATTACGGGCGATGGGTAAGCCTGCGAACCGGGCGCATCTGAAAAATACCCAATCGTTTCCAAACTGATCATGCCGGTAATTTGATCTCCGCGGGCTTTGCACCGGCTTGCGTACACGAAACTTCCCATCTGCTCAGACTGGAAATAGAACGGTTCTTCATTCACGAAGGCAACAAAGCGCAGGGTCTGCCCGGCCGATTTCCCGGCAAAACGGCGGGCGAGCGCGAGCAGAGCGGCGACTCCGCTGCCGTTGTCGTTTGCGCCAGGCGAGCCGAAGACCGAATCGTAATGCGCGCCGATGAGGAGAATTTGCGGACGAGCGCCGCGAATTTCCGTTTCGATATTGTGGCAGGCTCGTCCGTCCAATTCATAAGTGTCGCGCCGAGGTTGCAGCCCGGCGCGTGAGAAAGAATCTTCGATGAAATCGGCCGCGGCATTGAGTTGCGGATAGCGCCGCATGTTCCGTTCGCCGATCTCGCCGGCAAGTGTTTGCACGTCTGCGGCCAGTTCGGCGCGCAATGCGATCTCGTCGGCTGAGAGCGGCGCTGCGGTTGAAACATTCCTTCCCGGCATTCTCATCCCAAACCACCAGAGTAAGAAAAAGACGGCGATAACGGCGAGCGCTATGCGCAAACCGCTCACAAATAAACGCCGGGCCATAGGAAGTTATCTCACGTCAAATCAGCCTTGCCGCAGTTTTCGCATTGAAAATAAAAGGGGAGCCCGAATGCTGTTGGGTATTGAGTTCCACCTGGTCAAAATATGAAAAACGCGGCTGATCCGTGTCTCGTGTTGCACCCGGACGCTCGCGCTTATTTTCACGATGCTCGATAATCCTCACCGGCCTGATGACGAAGCCAACGTCGATCGCGAGATTCGCATCGAAAAAATGAAGCGCGAGCTCGAAGAAATCGCGGACGGGAAGTTGTTCAGCGGAAGTTTTGGACCGGTGCCTTTGAAGATGGAGGAAGCCTTTCTCGGCCAGGTGCTGGCTTATGAGCGGGCGGAGTTCGACACCCATTTCAACCGGCTCGTGCAGCGAGGCATCGCGATGCCGCCAGCGGCGGAGCTCGACGATACAGCGTTAAGCGCAAGACTCGCGGAAGTCGTTCACGAGCTCGGAAAGTTGCACTGCTTTCTCTATGACACCGACCATCTGAGCGATCGCGAACTTTATCACTGGCTCTTGACGAGCGGACTGCGCGACGAGTCGCCGGATATCTCGGGAATTCCAGGCGGCGCGTGGCACACCAGTCCCATTGGCGCAGGCACGGTGGAGGATACGCCGATCTGGCTCAAATATTACGCCAGTGAAGAAGATCGCCGGCGCTGGCAGCTCGACTTTCCAGACGATCCAATTCCGGTGCACGAATCGCCGCCGTTCGATCGTGATCGCCATTTGCCAAGACGAGCGGCTTCCTAAGAGGCATGGCCTGGCGTCTTCACGAGCACGTCCTTCGCGGCGAGATCGACAATCGCGCGCGCGGACGCGTGGCTGGTCGTATCTGGCTTGCGGGCGTCGAAGAGCCACTCGTGCTCCAATTGCTCGGCGACTGTCACCCGGACCTGGCGGGGTGTTTATTGCGCTTCGAAAATCCCAAGCCAGTCGCGATGACGACGAAGCCGCCGGCGTTGCGGCAGCGCGGCACGGTTGGAGACATCACCGCGGCGCGGAGAGTGCGCGTCTTCAAAATTCCGTTCGAGGAGGCCTACGCGATGATCAAGGCGGGCCGGACGCCGCCCGAGCACCGGGCCAATGCGCTTTATCTCGAATGGCATGCCGACTTGAGCGGTCACGTAGTCATTGAGAGCACAGGGTATCGGCTGGAGGTCTCCGAACCGGCCTGGCGTTTCACGGCGGAGGAACTCGCGGAGAGAGAGCGCCGCGCTGCGGAAGAATCGAGCAACACGTTTGCCGTGGAGATCCGCGCGGATGGCACCGAGGAAGAGTGGGACGAGTTCCGCTGCGAAGAGTTGCTGCGCGAGAGCGACGCCCGCGGCGACAAATACCGGCACCTTCTCGAAAAGTATCTGGATCATCCCGACCGTGATCGGATCATTGCGCACGAAATGGGTTGGACTTGGATCGAGGAAGCGCTCGATGAGAAAGCCGAGACGGCGTCTTCCCAAGAGAATGATGACGAACTTTCGGAGCAGGAGGATTTCGTCGCCATCGGAATCGAGCTGCCCGCGCCAGAGCCTTCACGCGAGGGGATAGACTGGGTCCGGAATGAACGAGGCGGCATCGTTCATCCGATCGAAAAGCGCGCCACGGACGCGCTGTATGCGCTGCTCGACGATCTGCGCTCCGCCGGAAATCCGGAGGAACGCCACGCCGGTCTCGGGGAATTCCTGGCTCATACCATGACGCTGAGCGGAAAGCTCGCCGGCGCGCTTGGCAGCCTGGCGCGCGGGTGGGATGGCTGCGAATCCGGGCTCACAATCGCATCGCTCAAGCGCGCGCTCGATGTGCTCCATCACGCGCTCAGCGCTGCCGGAGCGCTCGGCGTCGATACCCCTTTTCCCGCTGCGCGTATCGCCCATTTCCGGGACGAGCTCTTCGCGATCCGTGAGGATATGCTCGAACTCATGGCGCAACTCCGCGAGCGCTAGCGTTTGTGCACTTTCTTTCCAATCACCCAATCTTCTTCCGGAACCGGAGCGAGCAGACGCAGAAGAGCAGCACCGCCATGCCCGACAGGATGGCAAGCGCCTGCCAGTATTCGAAAAAGTTCGCGCCGCGCAGAATGATGGCGCGCATGAGATCGATGAAATAGGTGGTCGGAAGGAGGGCGCCGATGGCGTAGAAAATCCAGGGCATCGTTTCGCGCGGGAAAATGAAACCGGAGAAGAAGACGCTCGGAAGGATGAACGCCATCGACATTTGCAGCGCCTGCATCTGGTTTTCCGCTTTCGTCCCGACGAGCAGTCCGATGCTGAGGAGCGCAAAAACGTAAATGAAGGTCGAGACCGTCATCGCCATCACGCTCCCGGCGATCGGCACGAAAAAAACAAAACGCATGATCGCGAAGAGCAGGAAGGCCATAAGCATCCCGATGCAGAGGTAGGGCACGAGTTTGCCCAGCATGAGACCCCAGCGGCTGAGCGGACTAACGAGCAGTTGCTCGAGCGTCCCGCGCTCGCGCTCGCGGACGACGGCCATGGCGGTGGCAAAGGTCGTTCCGATTTGCAGAACAATGCCGATCACCCCGGGCACAAAAAAGTTCGGGCTGCGCATCGTCGGGTTGTAAAGGATCTGCGGCCGGACCTCGATCGGCACCGTGCGCCGGCCGCTCTCGCGCATCATCATTTCCATGGATTGGGTCAAGGCGACGGCGAGCGCGGTGTTGAGGGCCTGGAGCGCGATGGTGGAGCTCGAGCCGTCGATCAACATTTGCACCTGCGCATTCTGCCCGGTCCGGAGGTCGCGAGTGAAGTGCGGCGGGATCTGGAGCCCGACATAGGCCCGGCCCTTGCGAATCTCGCTCGCCAGCTGCTCGACGTTTTGCACTTCGCCGACAATCCGAAACGTTTCCGTGTTTACGAAGCGGTCGAGAAACTGCCGGCTCTCGACGGTGCGATCTTCATTCAAGATCGCCATGGCCATGTGTTTCACATCGTTATCGAGCGCATAACCGAACGCGATCATCTCAACCAGCGGCGGAAAAAGCATGAAGAAGAGCGTCAACGGATCTCGCAGGACCGTGATGAACTCCTTGAACAAAATGGCCTCGAGGCCGCGGAAGGGAGCGCGCTTCATTTTATTTTACAGGAGCACACAGAGGAAACGGAGACATCCAAAGACTTCTGTTGCCTCTGTTACCTCCTGTTCGAAACTCTCTGCCGTGTTCCCTGATCACGCGGCCAGCCCAGGTTGATTGGCATGTTTCGCCGTGAGCGAAACGAAAACATCCTCGAGCGAGGGACCGATCTGGTGAATTTGCGGACTCGCGATCCCGACGCTGCGCAGCTTCTCGTCGATTTCGGCGCGCTGGACTCGCTCGTCCACCAGCAGGTGCATCGATTGCCCGAAGACGGTGGCGCTGAGCACGCCGCGCACTTCGCGCATCGCCCGCAACGCGACGGTGACGTGATCGCACGTCACATCCAGGCGTCGCGTCCCCGGCGGACTGACTTCGGGCATTTGCTTCAAGTCGTCCGGTTCACCGCACACGATCAATTTCCCCATATAGATATAGCCGACATGCGAACAGCGTTCCGCTTCGTCCATGTAGTGCGTGGTGACGAAAAGGGTCATCCCCTGCCCCGCGAATTCGAAAAGCAGATCCCAAAGCTCGCGTCGCGCGACGGGATCGATGCCCGCGGTGGGTTCGTCGAGAAACAGAACCGTGGGATGGTGCATCAGCGCACAAGCCATGGCCAGGCGCTGGCGCCAGCCGCCGGAAAGAAGCGAGGCGCGCCGATCGAGATAAGGCTCGAGATGCGTGATGGCGATCAGCTCGTCGCGCCGTTGCTTTAGTTCTTTCTCCGGCAGGCTGTAGAGCTTGCCAGAAAAAATCAGGTTTTCATTCACCGTGAGCTCGTCGTAGAGGGAAAACTTCTGCGACATGTAACCGATCATTTCCTTGATGGCGTCTCCCTCGCGCATGATGTCGTGACCGGCGATTCTCGCGGTGCCTGCCGTTGGCTCGAGAATGCCGCAAAGCATTCTGATGACGGTGGATTTGCCGGAGCCGTTCGGCCCGAGGAACCCGAAGATCGAGCCGCGCGCAACGGAGAAGCTGACGTGATCGACGGCGGTAAACGTGCCGAAGCGCTTCGTCAGGCCTTCGCATTCGATCATCACGTCAGGCATTGCAGAAACGAACTAGGAAAGCAGGAAATTAGGAAAACACAGAATGGCTTTCTCTTTTGTTTCATTTTTTCCTGCTTTCCTAATTCATTATTTCCCGACGTTGGGAAAAAAGACATCAGCGGACATTCCGGCTCGCAGTTTGTCCTCCTTGTTTTCCAATCGGATTTTCACTCCGAAAACCTGCCGGATGCGGTCTTCGACCGTCTGGACGTTGCGCGGCGTGAACTCGGCATGGCGATTGATCTGTTCGACGGTGCCAGCGAAATCCTTCCCGGGGAACGAATCCACCCGGACGCGAACGGGCTCCCCCACTTTTATTAATCCGAGCCACGGTTCCGGAACAAAAACACGCACCCACAAATGCTGGGGAAGGATCAGCGTGGCTACCTCACGGTTCGCGGCCAGAACATCGCCCACCTTCACGCTCAAGACTTCCAGGATCGAATCGGTTGGAGCTTTGACTTGCATCTCGGCCAATTGCGCGTCGATGTCGGCCAGCTGGGCGCGCGCCTGGACCACGCGCATCTTGGAAGCTTCGACGATTTTCTCCTGTGCTCGCGCGATACTCGCGGCCCGCTCCGCGTCACTCGGAGAAACGACGTTCCGCTTGCGCAAGTCCTGCTGCCGGAGCGCGTCGTCGCGCATAAAGACAAGCTGCGCGCCCTGGGCTTCGGTGTCGTGAATGGCGCTGTTGATTTGCGCGGCCGCGAGGTCCCGCCGCGCGTTCAGCTCGGCCGCATCGAGCTCCACCAGCGGCTGCCCCGCACTCAATGTATCGCCTTCCTGCGCGAAGATTTTTGCCACTCGCCCGCTCATGCGCGGCCCGACGTGCACTTCGTCCACCTCGATCGTGCCCGAGACGGCGTTGTTCTGGCGCTGACAGCCCGCGAACAGAGCGAGCACGACACAGACGGTCGCCCGGGAAATCGTCGCAAAGGTGGAGCGCATCGATCGAATCAAAGTTTGCGCGACATTATGTGCTGGAAACGTTAGGAAAGGAAATGGCCGGTTACTCGGGGACACCGCTGGCGCAAAAGCTCGGAATCAAGGCGGGGCAAAAAGTGCTTACGATCAATGCTCCGGCGTCTTATGCGAAACTGCTCGCCCCGCTGCCCGAGGGGGTCTCGTTCACCCGCAAGGCCACCGTCGGCGCCGCCTTTGTTCATCTTTTCATTTCAGAACGCAAAGCGCTCGAAAAGGAATCGAGCCGGCTGCGCAAATTAATCGCGGACACGGGAGTCCTTTGGGTTTCGTGGCCGAAGAAATCGTCCGGCGTCGCGACTGACGTGACGGAAGACGTCATTCGCGAGGTCGCGCTCCCGCTGGGCTTCGTGGACGTGAAAGTTTGCGCCGTGAACGAAACGTGGTCCGGGTTGAAACTGATGGTCCGGCGCGAAAATCGCCGCTGAGTTCACCCCAGCTCAGGTTCTGCTCACAGAATAAATCCGCATCGGCCTCTCTACGCCGCGCACCGTCTGCGGAGGCAATTCTTCCAGCGCGGTTTTCTCGAGCAGGTGCTGCGCGGTCGCCTCGGTCAGAAGCAAAGAGCGATGGACCGTCTTGGTCAGGCCTTCGACCCGCGAAGCGATGTTTACGGCGCTCCCGATGGCGGTAAACTCGAGGCGCTCGGGCGAGCCGATGCTGCCGACAATGGCCGGACCGGTGTGAATGCCGATGCCAATCGCGATTGCTTCGCGTCCCTCGGCGAGAATTCGCGTGTTGAGCTCGTCGAGCGCCGAGAGCATGTCACGCCCCGTGGCCAGCGCTTCGTCGGCGTGATTCGCCGCGCCCCCGCCGATTCCAAAAAGCGCCATGAAGCCGTCACCGAGAAATTTGTTGATGATTCCTTCGTGGCGGTTTTCCACCACGCTCACCATGACGCGAAGGAACTCGTTGAGCATTCGCACGGTGGCGGCGGGCGGGAGATTGGCGCTCCGTTGCGTGAACGAGCGGATATCGACAAACATGACCGTAATCAACTGCTCGACTCCGCTGAGGCCGGGATCGCGCGCCAGGATCTGGTCGGCGGTCTTGCGGCCGACGTGCAGTCCGAAGGTTTGCCGCAAGCGTTCTTTCTCGCGCAATTCGTGCAGCATGTGGTTGAACTCCGCGATGAGGAGCCCGAACTCGTCCGCCCGCGGCAAATGGACGTTGGCATCGAGCCGGCCCTCCGAGACGCCTTGAGCGGCCGCCCGCAATTGGTCGATCGGCTCCGAGACGAGCCGGCTGATCATCAGCGCGGTGCAAAGGCCGAACGCGACTCCGACTGTGCCGACAAAAACGGCGAACCAGGCCGGATCGGTTCCCGGCGCGGGCGGTGCGAAGCTGAGGAGAAGGAGTGAGCCAATCGGACAGATCCCCGCGGAAATCGCCCAGAGCAGGCCGCGCCCGCGCAGCGAAAGCGCCCGGCCTCCCGGCGTGAGGTCGGCGCGGGCATCGCGAAAGAGCACGGGGAAAAGTCCCCAGTGACTCGCTAATTCAACGAGAAAGAAACTGTTCGTGACGGAGATGAAAGCGGAGACGAGAACCGAGATCGGCAGATGCCAAAGCAATTGACGATCGAGCGAGCCGGAAGCCGCACCGAGCGAGATGAGGAAAACGGGAATGCAGAGAAGCCAGGCGGCTCCGGAGATCGCCGTGATCGACCAGGGAAGGTTGATGGTTCGGCGACGCGCCTTCATCAGCGCCGCTGCTTCCGGTTCGCGACCGGCGCCCAGCGTTCGCACCACGGGTCCAATGGAGAAAACCTGCCGAAGCCAGAGGAAGAGCGCGACCGGATAGACGACGGCGTTATAGATGATGCAGTCTCGGAGAAAGCGAGCTTTGAGCGCCTCCGTGCCTAGCAGCGGTTCAACGACAGCGAGGTTATACCAGATGTTGAAAGCGCTTCCGAGCAACTGCGGCACGACCGGGGCGAGGGCCGTCACGATCAAGGCGAGACGCGGACGCGGAGGTTTTAGCGCAGGGTCCATGGCCGGAAGTAATCCAACAAAATCAATTCGCTGGAGCTGGCCGAAGCCGCCGCCCGGACCGCGGGAAAATCAGTCAGCGGAAGAAAAACAAAACCGCGCTCCAGCGGTCGAAAGAAGTCGTCCTGATGGCTCGGCAGGACGTAGCGAGGACGCAACTGCGCGAGGATATGCGGAACGGCCCGAATCGAATCGCGCGCGGCCACCCCGACAATCGCCAGGTCCACCGGCCGCCAGTCTGTGGAAACTGCGTCATCTGGCCGCCCACCCGAATTGATGAAGATGCGCTTTCCGCCCATCTCGATGAGAAAGGCGAGTGGGACGCCCGTGACCCAGTCATCGATTTTTTGCGGCGGCAGGCGCTTCAACGGACCATCGAAAGGAACGGCGCCAAAGAGGCGGTCGTGTTGGGCCGGGAGAACGCGAATGACGGCATTCTTCACCGATGACAGTGCCCGGCCCGGCAGCACTGGGCGCGTTTGGCGCGCGGGCACGCCGAGAGATTCCACGAGTTTTACGCTCGTGGGCGACGCGATCAAGACGGCCCCCGTCTGCCGCAAAATCTGGGGAGCATCGTAGAGATGATCGACATGTGCGTGGGTGACGAGAATGGCATCGATCTTCGGATGGCCCCGGAGCCATTGCGCAATCAATTCGTTCCGGGGCACGGGCCGAAGCTTGAACGCCATCCGGAACAAATTCTGCCGCGAAAAATACGGATCGACGAGAAGCGTGACACCGCGTGACTCGAACAAATAGGCGTTTGTCCCGAGATAAGTGATTCTCACTCCGTGGCGAGGCGGCGCGGAGATCGTTGGTGACGGATCGGCTTTGACCAGGCTGGAATACTTTTCGAGGCCGCCCAGCGCCGGATTCGCCAGCGCGAAGAGGCAGAGAAAAATTAGCGTCTTCAATCCGACGTCGATCTTGCATCGAAGCGATTCAAATGCGGAAGTCCAAAAGGCCCTGGCAGTAGACAACATTGCTGAAGCCGTGGAAGAATCAGGCATGAGCAAACGCCTTTTTGACCACATTGATCTCCGGGTAAAAAATCGGGCAATCGCCCAACGGTTCTACGCTCAAGTCCTGCCCGCAATCGGTTTCAACGACGATAAGAGCAGCGAGGAATACGGCCAGTTTCAGCCCGCTGGGAAGACGCCGATCGAATTCTTTTGCTTCCAGGAAGAGGCCGATCACAAGCCAAACGAAAATCGCATCGCGTTTTGGGCGGAGAGTCGCGCAGCTGTCGACAGAGTCGCCGAAGTTGTCCGCCAGGCAGGCGGGAAAAATGTGGAAGGCCCGGAGCTATGCGTCGAGTACAGCCCCGGCTACTATGCCGTCTTTTTCGAAGATCCGGACGGGAACAAGCTGGAAGTCTGCTGCCGCGAGAGCGGTCTGAGCCCGCAGTGAACTGGACAATTCAGCGCGGATTTGATTCAACGAGACCAGACAGGAAGATGACATGAATCAAAAAAGCGCACACAAGATCACGTTGAACTCGCGACTGCTCATTCTCGCCATTTGCATCGCCGTCCCTGCGCAGGGGAGGGCGGCAGACGCGTTTCCCGGAACGGAGGCGGGCGCGACGAGCTTGCTGAAAGAATTCGTCAAGCCGGGGGCCGATCACGCGGCCTTGAGCAAGCAATTGCGGCCAACGACGGCTGATTATGCGGCCGTTTTCGAGCCGGATGTGAGCGCGAAAGTCGAATCCCTTTACGGCCCGGCCTGGGATGCCGGGCAACTGGTGGTCGCGCCCAAGCCGGGACAATCGGAGGTTAAGATCTTTTCCGCGACGAGCGACGAGATGAAATCCTGGACCGGCGCGGCAGCGGAATTTCCCGGCGGTTGGAAGCAAGCTGCGCCGAAACTGAAGGCGGGTCTAAAGATCTACCGGTTCAAATTTGTCGAACCCGGAAAGGATCTGGGGATGGCGTTTGACGGCTTGATTTACGTCAACGGGCAGTGGCGAATTTTCCCCAAACCCTGGCGGGCGATGGAGAAGTAGTTTTTGCCCGGCTCGTGATGCCAAAAGCGCGAAGGATTCGCGCCGTCGTCTCCATCGGCAAACCGACGACGTTGCTGTAGGAGCCGTCGATCCGCTTGATGATTTCTCTTCCGTGTCCTTGCGCGGCGTACGCCCCGGCCTTGTCCAGCGGGTCTATCTTCGCCAAATAACTTTTGATGGCGCGATCCGTCAGGTCGTGAAACTCCACTTGCGAGACGGAGGAAAGGCTGAGCGATTTCCCGAGGGCCAAATGGCAGATGCAAATCGCCGTCCAGACTAAATGCGATCGCCCGCTCAGGCGCCGCAGAATTAGCCTCGCCTCCTCGAGATCCGCGGGTTTTCCAATGATGTGGCCGTCAATGGCGACGAGTGTGTCGGCCCCCAGAATGACCGCGTTCGGTAAAGTCCGCGCCACGCGCCAGGCCTTCCGCGTCGCGTTGCAAACCGTCAATTCACGGATCGTGAACCAGCCGTGCGAGACTTCCTCGACTGGCGGTGAGACGACTTCAAATTCATAGCCCGCTGCCTCGAGCAATTCCCGGCGTCGCGGCGAACCGGACGCGAGAACGAAACGCGGAGCGGACGATCGGCCGTCAAGGTTTCGTCGAGGGTGCAACAGACGGCTTTTCGCCAAGCAATTCCTGAAGGTTGGGGACTTTTAGTTCCTGGAAATCTTTTGGAACGGAGAACTCCGCGTCACTCAACGCATCCTGTTTGATGGATGTGATCGTGCTGATGATCTCTTTTCCGTCGGCTTTTATGATCGTCCGCAGCGGGAGGCCGGGAAAATCGCGGAAATCGAGCACTCCCTTGGCGACCTCGTTCCAGGCGGCGGGGATGACCGACTGAAGTTGTTTCACGATTGCCGCGGAATCGGGGTATTGGAGGGCGATCCAATAACTCTCCTTCAGCGCAGGAGACTCCCGGACGTATTCCTCGGCTTCGTATCCGTGGATCATTTCCTTTTTGCCCGTCGGCTTAAGCATCGATTTTTCAGCCGTGGCCGCCGGATCACCCGAATACTTGTTGGCCATCTCGACGATCGCCTTTGATTTATCGGCCGAGATGCGCACGAATTTTTTTTGCGCGTTCATCAGGGTAAGCATGTCGCCGGTTTTGCGATCGATGAGCGTGGTCACTTGCGGCGTCACCTCGACGCGCGCCTTGTCGCCTTTGAGTTTGATCGTGATTTGGCTGACCGAGCCGCTCCCTTCAACTTTTTGGACAAGTGAAAGATCGCCCCGCGCCGTGACCAGCAAGAATGCGGTAATGATCAGGGAGAGCCCAGGGACATTCATGCTTCTACTTAGCTAGATCGCGTGCCCCGAAAACGCAAGACACGGGACGCCGCGCCAACCCAGAAAGAACTTGGCAGCCGTGGCGAGCCGAGTCAGCTTTACCGGCGCGCGGGTGTAGCTCAATGGTAGAGCTGTAGCCTTCCAAAATAAACCGGGTGTTTTCATCCCGCCGTTGATCGCGAGGGATTTACGACTTTCACCTATGAGAACCGCCCAAAAAGATGCGGACAGATGCGGACGGTTTTGAAGCCTTTTAACGGCACGGCTGTAATCTGCCTGTAATCTCATTCGCCCTGTTTCCGTTCGCTTTTGTCTGCCTTGGATATTTCAGTTCTCGTGGCAAACTCGTTGCCATAATGCCTAAGCGTTCAAGCAAAAAAAATCCCGCTGCGGTCGCTCTTGGCCGCCTTGGAGGATTGAAAGGCGGCAAAGCACGAGCCGAGAAATTGTCACCGCAAAAGCGACGTGCCATTGCCGTTAATGCGGCGAAATCTCGCTGGCAAAATCGTCCAACATGACGCTTGACTATGCTTGAGCGTTCAAGCATAACGGGTAAGTGAAAAACCAAGGAAAACGACCGGCTCCCATTCCCCGCCCGACCTACACAATCAAATCCGCGGCGCTCTACCTCAGCCTCTCCCCCCGCACCATTCGCAATCTCATCAAAAAAAGGGTGCTACGGACCAGCAGAATCACACGGAAGATTTTAATTCCTGCGGAGGATGTGGAGAACCTTGTGGACTCCACCTGTTAAGCAGGGAATGGCATCGACGGTCTTGATGAATAGGGATCGAAACCCAGCACGCGGACCTTTTATCTGGATTTTCGCATAGCAGCGGCGTAAATCCGCAGGGTGGCGCTCAAAGATTTTCCCCGGTTCATGACCACTCACTACGAAATCCACGAGTGGCGACATGCTTCTGCTGTCTTACGGACCGATTTTCGCGTCGAATGGGATGACATCATTGCGGTTCTGACCGCATTCCGACTCTGCAAAAGCCACATCAGTGTGGGAGGCGGCGGTAAGAGCAATGTCTCGGGGTCTCTCGACCGAGCGTTCACGGCACGCGGGTGGCAGGAGCGGAAATTTGATACCCAAATTCGCGTTGACCAGACCGTGATCGACAGCCCAACACACAAAGTTGATTGCTTCAAGAACGGAATCGGCGTTGAGATCGAGTGGAATAACAAGACGGAGTTTTATGACAGAGATCTAAATAATTTCAGACTCTTGTTTGAACTTCGTGCGCTGAATGTTGGCGTGATCATCACTCGATGTGACGAGTTGCAGAGTATCTTCCAGGAGCTCGGTCGCGGCTCAAGCTATGGACCAACCTCAACGATCTTGAGTAAGCTTCGACGAAAACTGGAAGGCGGCAGCGGCGGGGGCTGTCCGGTGCTGGTATTCGGAATCAGGAAATCTTTGTATGACGAAAATGCTTAGCGCGACGCTCCCAACACCTTCTGTCGATCTTTCGGACAAGATCGGCGATGACCGATTCGGGACCATCCTCGCGGACCCACCTTGGCAGTTCCAAAATCGCACTGGGAAGGTGGCGCCGGAGCACCGGCGCTTGCTGCGCTACCCAACGATGGAGTTGCAAGAAATAATGGACCTCCCTGTCGGAAACTTCGCTAGCGCACGGTCGCACCTCTATCTGTGGGTGCCAAATGCCCTCTTGCAGGAAGGTCTGCGTGTGATGAAAGCGTGGGGTTTCACTTACAAAGCAAACATCGTATGGTTCAAAATTCGGAAGGATGGAGGCCCAGACGGTAGGGGCGTCGGCTTTTATTTCCGCAATGTGACGGAACTTCTTCTTTTTGGCGCACGTGGAAGTATGCGAACACTTCAAGCCGGACGGACGCAGGTCAACATGCTGGCAACACGGAAGCGCGAGCACTCCCGAAAACCAGATGAGATTTTTGAGATCATCGAATCATGCTCTCCCGGTCCATATCTAGAACTCTTCGCTCGCTTTCGCCGTGAGGGGTGGGCGCAGTGGGGTAACGAAGATGTCGAACGCAACACTGCCAACAATGTTGCCCACCGGCGCGGGCACGTTAGCTCTGAGCTAAGACTGCTAGAATCACCGCGCGGCTACCGTCGTTGATGCACATACGAATGAGCGGTAGATCATCATCTTCCGAAGCTACAGCTCTACCCTAATTTGCCCTTTAAACCGTCACAAATCGGTGCTAAGACGTTGCCTTTACTTGGTATTGAGTGCCCTTGTGAATTGGCATTGAGTGCCTTCTCTGGACGGCAGACCTGCAATCTAAGGCTGTAATTTCGGAGCAATGCGCTTTTTATTATAGTTGCAAAGGCTTGATACTGAGTTATTTCGCGGGTGTAGCTCAATGGTAGAGCTGTAGCCTTCCAAGCTACTGACGAGGGTTCGATTCCCTTCACCCGCTTACCTTCCTAGCAGGCTATCTCTGCTTATCCAGGAATGCTGGCTTGCGGATAGAGGCCGCGCCGAGTATGGATCGAGCAGCGCCAGGTGCGCCAATGCCTTTCTTAATCCCAGCAACTCACGTTGCCGCGTCCACTTCTTCGAGAGCAACATCTGGAACGGCAAGGAAAGCCGCGCTCCTCCTCTTGTCTTTCGCCGTAATCCTGGCGAGCGGCGCGGGAGCGGTGCACGGGCAATCGGCGCTCGACGGTTTCGATCCGAACGCGAGCGGCGCGGTGAATGTCGTCGTCGTCCAACCGGACGGGAAGATTCTTCTTGGGGGCGACTTTACGACGCTCTCGCCCAGCGGTGGAGCGGCGGTCACGCGCAACCGCATTGCCCGGTTGAACCCGGACGGCACGCTCGACACCGCTTTCAACCCGAACGCGAACGCCGCTGTGCACTCAATCGCGGTGCAGGCGGACGGCAAGATCCTGGTCGGTGGCCAGTTTACCGGAACCAACAGCATCGGGGGGCAGACGCGCAATTACATCGCCCGGCTCGACGCCACCACCGGAGCGGCTGATTCGTTCGACCCTAATGCGAACGGTACGGTCCGCTCGATTGCGGTGCAGGCGGACGGCAACGTTATAGCGGGCGGCGCTTTCTTTACCATCGGCGGACAGGCGCGCTACAACATCGCCCGGCTCGATGCCACAACTGGCCTGGCAGATTCGTTCAACCCGAACGCAGACCTTGAAGTCTTTTCAATCGCGCTCCAGGCGGACGGCAAAATTCTGGTCGGCGGCCGTTTTAGAAACATCGGTGGACAGCCGCGCTACAACATCGCCCGACTCGATCCCGTGACCGGACACGCTGATTCGTTTGACCCAAACACTGGTTACTGCTGTGGGAGTGGGATGGAAGCTGTTTATGCAATCGCGGTCCAGGCAGACGGCAAGGTTTTGATCGGCGGGGCTTTCGAAAGCATCGGCGGGCTATCGCGCCGTAACATCGGCCGGGTCGATGGTGCGACTGGCCAGCCTGATTCGTTCAATGCGAATGCGAACGATGATATCATTACAATCGCCGTGCAGGCAGACGGCAAGATTCTGGTGGGCGGCAATTTCACCAGCATTGGAGGCGAGGCGCGTAATCACATCGCCCGGCTGAATCCGGTGAGTGGCGCGGCCGATTCGTTCGCTCCGCACACGAGCAGCGGTGGCGTCCTTTCGATCGCGGTCCAGGCGGACGGCAAGATTCTGGCCGGGGGCGATTTCACCGCGGTGGCGCCGAACAAGGGAGCGCTGGTGACGCGCAACCGCATCGCCCGCCTGGAAGCCGACGGAAGGCTCGATCAAACCCTCAATCTCAACGCCGTTGGATCGGAGGTTTACGCCACCGCCGTTCAGGCGGACGGCAAGATCCTTATCGGCGGCAACTTTACCAGCGTTTTGGGCGTGCCACGCAACCACATCGCCCGGTTGAACCGGGACGGCACGCTCGATGCCGCCTTCGACCCAAACGCGGACTCCATTGTCTACGCCATCGCGACCCAGGCGGACGGCAAGATCCTGGTGGGCGGCGCTTTCACCGGTATTGGCGGACTGATGCGCAACCACATCGCCTGTCTCGATCCCCTGACCGGCTTGCCCGATTCCTTCAACCCGAATGCGAACGACGATGTTCTTTGCATTGCGGTGCAGCTGGGGGACCGCAAGATTTTCGCGGGCGGCCAGTTCACTACGATCGGCGGACAGATGCGCAACCGCATCGCCGGGCTCTATCCAGTCACCGGCGTGGCTGATCAATTCAATCCGGACTCGAACGGGACTGTCCGTTCAATCATCCTCGCGGAACAAACCGACTACGGCTTTGCTTCGGTTATGTTGGGTGGCGCTTTCACGAACATAGGCGGACAGGAGCGCAACCACATCGCCGTCCTGCTAACCGCCGGCGGCGGCGCGTTGCTTACGGGTTTCAACCCGAATGTGCAAGGACAGGATGTTTACGCAATTGTGCCCCACGGGAATGGCCTGCTCGTGGGCGGTTTGTTCACCGGCATCGGTGGACAGCCGCGCAACAACATTGCCCGGCTGGCCGGTTCCGGCGGCACGCCTGATTCGTTCGATCCGAACGCGAATGATGGCGTCAGTTCAATCGTATTGCAGGCGGACGGCAAGATCCTGGTGGGCGGAGCGTTTAACGGAGCAAACAGCATCGGTGGACAAGCGCGCAACCGCGTTGCCCGGCTCGATCCAGACACCGGCCAGGCTGATTCATTCGACCCGAACGCGAATGATACCGTCTATTCCCTCGCCTTACAGGCGGATGGCAAGGTCCTGGCGGGTGGCCTTTTCACGAGCATCGGCGGAGAGCCGCGCACAGCTTTCGCCCGGCTGAGCAATGATACCGCCGCCCGGCAAGAGCTCATTGTGACGCAAACGACCGTTACCTGGACGCTGGCCGGCTCAAGCCCGCAATTCACGACTGTCTTCTTTTCGTATTCAACCGACAACCTGAACTACACTCCGCTGGGCCAGGGCTTCCGTTATCCCAAGACTTCCGGCGCTAACTGGCTCTGGTTTAATCCGAATTTTGGGCCCTTTCCGGCGGAACAGAACATCTATATTCAGGCGCGCGGTGGCTACTTCAACAGTTCGGAGTGCGTTACGGAGTCGGTGCAGAACGCTTTTTTGTTGCCAGGGGCGCGGCCCCTCAACCTCTCGACCCGGATGCGAGTCGGGACCGGTGATCATGTCGGCATTGGTGGATTCATCATCAAGCCCGACGATTTTCTCGTCTTCGACAACAAGCACGTCCTTATTCGGGTTGTTGGAGCGTCATTCGATCAGCTGGCGGACCCGGTGCTGGAACTGCACAGCCCGGACCCATATCCTACGGTCATAAACGACAACTGGAGAGACGACCCCTTGCAGGCAGAGGCGATCCTGGCCACCGGCCTCGCGCCGCCCCGTGATTTGGACTCAGCGATTGATGCGTCCCTGCACCCGGGATCCTATACCGTGGTCGTCAGGGGCAATAATAATAGTTCCGGTGTCGGCGTGATTGAAATTTACGACCTGGATCCGCCCGTTCCGACGAAGCTGGCCAATATCAGCACGCGGGCTCTTGTCGGCACGGGGGACAATATCTTGATCGCGGGATTCATTCTAGGCGGTAGCGGCGCGAATGACCAGATCGTGGTGCGTGGTCTTGGTCCCAGCCTCACCGCTTTTAATGTGCCTGATGCGCTGCCCAATCCGACCCTGGAACTGCGCGACGGAAACGGGGCGCTCTTGATCGCGAATAACGATTGGCCGGACGACCCAGATCAAGCCGCGGCATTGATCGCCGCGGGTTTGGCGCCGGCAAGCGAATTCGAGTCTGGCCTGGCTGCGACTTTGTCGCCGGGCCTTTACACCGCCCTGCTCAGGGGATTGAACAACGGCACGGGCATCGGGCTCGTTGAAGTTTACAGCCTCGGGCCCCCGTAGCGAGAGCCACCGCGCTTTCTCTACTGATCTGGCGCGATGACATCCCGATGCCGCCAGGCGTAGCGAAGTCCCGAATAAACGGTGAAGGCCACCGCGATCCAAACCAAAAGCGGCCCTCCGTGATACCACGCACGAAACCACCAGCCGGTTTCGTTCGCATATTCGAGCTCACGCGCGGCCAGCAACACCAGGAAAAAGACCACCGTAACGATCTGCCACGATGTCTTGTGCTTGCCGAGCCGTTCCGCCGGCAGGATCTGCCCTCTCGCACTTGCCATTAGACGCAGCCCGGTGATCAAAAAATCGCGCGCCACCACCGTGGTCGCCGCCCAGGCTGGGATAGCCCCCAGGGGCACGAGCGAAATAAACGCCGCCGCCATCATGATTTTATCCACCAGCGGGTCCATCAATTTTCCGAAGTTCGTGACCTCGCCGTAGCGGCGTGCAATTTCGCCATCGAAATAGTCGGTCACTCCCGCCAGCAAGAAGATCAGCAGCGCCGCGGTGCGCCCGTAGATCCAGGTCGAGTTGAGGGCCGCGACAAAGAGAATTGTCAAAACGAGCCGGCTGACCGTTAAACGATTCGCCCAGTTCATGCGCGCGCGGAAGCGGAATCCAAAATGCCCTGCGATTTCCCGGCAGCAGGAGGCATCTCCTCCTCCTGGTAAACCGGCTTTTTCCAGATCGGAACGGTCCGCTTTAGCTCGTCCATGATCCATTGGTTGGCGTCGAAAGCGGCGGCACGGTGCGCGCTCTCCACGCGCACAACGACCGACGCTTCCCCGGCCGGGACAAAACCGATCCGATGACGAAGCGAGACTTTCGCCAGGCCAAACTTGCTCGCGGCGATTTCGGCAATGTTTCGCATTTGATGTTCCGCCATCTCACGATGCGCTTCGTAATCGATTCCGGTGATTTCCTTCTCATCCTCGAGCGCGCGCACAATTCCCCAAAAGTCCACCATGGCCCCGGAAGCCGAATCCATCCCTCGCGCCGGCAATTCCAGCGGCGATTGGGTGATCAAAACTTCATAAACGGAAATTGCCATGCGCTATTGGAACCGGATAGAGTGTTGCTACCGCCGAGTCCGGCGTGATCAAGGAGATACTTAAAATGAGCGCGAATCAATGTGATATCGGTCTGATCGGCCTCGCGGTCATGGGCGAAAACCTCGTCCTGAACATGGAATCGAAGGGGTTCTCCGTCGCCGTGTTCAACCGGACGGCTGAAGTGACGGAAAAATTTGCGGCCGGCAAAGCGAAGGGGAAAAACATCCGGCCTACACGGACGATGGAGGAATTTGTCGGCGCGTTGCAGCGTCCGCGCAAGGCGATGATCATGGTCAAGGCCGGCGCGCCGGTGGACGCCGTCATCAATCAACTCGTTCCGCTTCTCGAGAAGGGCGACGTGATTATCGACGGCGGCAACTCGCTTTTCACCGACACGCAGCGCCGCTGCAAGGATTTGGAAGCGAGCGGTCTCCATTTCGTCGGCTGCGGAGTTTCCGGCGGTGAGGAGGGCGCTCTCAAAGGGCCGTCTCTCATGCCCGGCGGCTCGCGCGAATCGTGGGAGATCATCGCTCCTATCTTCACCAAAATCGCCGCCATCGTCGACGGCGAGCCGTGCTGCCGTTACATGGGGCCGGATGGCGCCGGCCACTACGTCAAGATGGTCCACAACGGAATCGAGTACGGCGACATGCAGCTCATCTGCGAAGCCTACGCCATCTTAAAAGACGTCGCGGATCTTGAAGCCACCGAGCTGGCTGACATTTTCGGCGAGTGGAACAAGGGCGAGCTGGATAGTTATTTGATCGAGATCACCTCGCAGATCTTCCGCAAAACCGACCCGGACACCCGGAAACCGCTGGTCGACGTCATCCTCGATAAAGCCGGACAAAAAGGCACCGGGTTGTGGACCTTGCAGTCGGCGCTCAGTCAATCGGTGGTCATTTCCACGATCAACGCCGCGGTCGAAGCGCGCGTCATCTCGTCCCGCAAAGACGAGCGCGTCGCGGCCTCAAAAATTCTGCCGCACCCGAAAGCGCCGAAGTTTACCGGCGATCGCGCCGGGTTGATCGACGCCGTGCGTGACGCGCTTTACGCGTCGAAGATCGTCTCCTATGCCCAGGGAATGGAGCTGCTCGGCGCGGCCAGCAAAGGTTCGAAATGGAATTTGAACTTTGGTGATATCGCCACCATCTGGCGCGGCGGGTGCATTATTCGCGCAAAGTTCCTGAACCGGATCAAGGAAGCGTATGAACGCGATGCCGCGCTGGATAATCTACTGCTCGATCAATACTTCACCGGAATTCTCGAGCGGACGCAGGATAATTGGCGGGAGGCCGTCGCCACCGCGGTGAAACACGGTGTGGCCGTTCCGGCCTTTAGCGCTTCGCTCGGCTACTTCGACAGCTACCGCTCGGCGCGTTTGCCTTCGAACCTGCTCCAGGCTCAGCGCGATTTCTTCGGCGCGCACACTTACGAACGCATCGATAAACCGGGCGTGTTTCACACCGAGTGGATGGAATCCGACACGAAATCAACCGAGAAGGCAGCCCAGCCGAAAGAGCAATCAGGCGCAGCCGAGTAAAGCCACGATGCCAATCTACGTTTACGAAACGACGGACACGTCGAAACCAATCCGCCGTTTCGAGGTGAAGCAGAGCATGAAAGAGGAGGCGCTTCGCGTGGATCCCAAAACGGGGGAGCCGGTCCGGCGGGTGATTTCCGGCGGCTACGGTGTTCATGTCCCGGGGGGATCGACTGGTCCTTCGGTCGGTTCAGTTGGTTCGCACGGATCGGGTTGCGGTTGTTGTTAACGAGCGGGGCGCATTTTGTCATCCCGAGCCGCGCAGACGGCGAGGGACCTCACAAGCGGTCTAGCGCTTCCGCGTTACATCACGCGCATACGTTGGGCACGCGTGATCTGTATCGCGTGACGCAACCTGCGACTGCGAGGTCCCTCGCCGTCTGCGCGGCTCGGGATGACATCTTTGGACACGCTCACTCGTTCAATGAAAATCATGCGAATCAGTTCCGACCAGTTGTTCGTGCGCCAGCGCTCGGATCTCCTCTGCCTTGATCAGCACCACGTTCTCGGAATTCTGCACCCTTCCCTGGATAATCAGGAACGGTTCTTCGGTAATCAAGAGCCGGACCCGCTCAAATAAATCCGGCGTGACAATCGCGTTGGAAACTCCGGTCTCATCTTCCAGGCTGACAAAAACAAATCCTTTCGCTGTCCCCGGCCGCTGACGGCAAATCACATTTCCGGCGATTTGAATCGTGTCCCCATGGCGGGCGGAGGCGAGATCGATTGCGCGCCAGATATTCGGCAAATGCTGCCGCAATAATTTCATCGGATGCGGCCCCGTGGTGAGGTTCATCGAGTTGTAATCGGCTTTGACCCGTTCCGGCAGGGTCATCGGCGGCAGTGGCGACTCTTTCTGGGTAGCGCACGCGTCTCGCGTGCTGGCGACGACGTCTCGTCGTCGCGAACTTTTCCGGAAAGATTGTTTCGGCGAGACGCCGAAACCAGCACGCGAGACGCGTGCGCTACCCAGAAGATCATCAAACGACGTCTCCTCTATTCGCCACATTGCCGCCCGCCGATGCTGCGCAAAACAATTGAGCGCGCCTAGTTCCGCCAGGGTGCGGAACTCTTCCTTCGAAAGTGGAACACGGCGTTTGAAATCATCCAGCGATTGAAACGGCGCGACGCCCCGTGCTTCGATGATCCCCTCCCCGTGCTCCTTCCCCAGCCCGTTCACCACGCAAAACCCCAGCCGGACCGTATCATCCGAAACGACCTTGCATCTCCACTCCGATTCCATCACACAAACGGGCTGCATCCGGACTTCATGCCGGCTCGCATCCTTCACGATGGTGGCCGGCGTATAAAAACCCATCGGCTGATTGTTCAACAAACTCGCGTAAAACTCCGGCGCGCGATGCACTTTCAAGTAAGCGCTGCCATAGGCGAGGATCGCAAAGCTGATCGCGTGGGACTCGGGAAATCCATAAAGCGCAAACGACGCGATCGACTGAATAATCTTGTCGATCATTTCGGGCGCGACCTTGTTCCGCAGCATCCCGGCCCGTAATTTCACGCTCACTTTCTCCATTCTCTCCTGCGACCGGTGAAAACTGAGGGCGCGCCGCAGTTCTTCCGCTTCGTTCCCGGAAAAATCCGCCATGATCATCGCGATCTTCAGGAGCTGTTCCTGAAATAACGGCACCCCGAGCGTGCGCTCCAGGATCGGCTTAAGGCGGGGATCGAAATACGTGACTTTTTCACGGCCGGCGCGCCGCGCCAGATAGGGATGCACCATGTCGCCCTGGATCGGCCCCGGCCGAATGATCGCGACCTCGATGACGACATCGTAAAAACATTTCGGCTGCATCCGCGGCAAGGTTGCCATTTGGGCGCGGCTCTCGATTTGAAAAACCCCGATGGTGTCGGCTTTCCGCATCATTTCATACGTCGCCGCGTCATCCGTCGGGATGTGGGCCAGATCGAGGGGCCGTCCCCGTTCCCGGCAGAGTTCAAAGGCATCCTGCATCACCGACATCATGCCGAGCCCGAGCAAGTCCACTTTTACGATGCCGAGATCTTCGCAATCATCCTTGTCCCACTGCGCCACGACGCGGCCGGGCATGGAGGCATTTTCCAGAGGCACAAAGGAGCTCAGTTTCCCCTGGCAAATTATCATTCCGCCCGAATGCTGGCCGAGATGCCGCGGCAATCCGTAAATGGCCTGATACAACGAGATGAAGGCGGGCAGGCGCGGATGTCCTTTCGGTAAACCGGCCTGCTCGATCTGAGCCGCGAGATCGAGGGTGTGGGGGAAATCGCCATTCGCAAAAAGATGCGAAAAACGGTCCAGGGTATTGGAGGACAGGTTCAAGGCCTTGCCGATCTCGCGCGCGGCACTTCGACCTCGATAAGTGATGACGTTCGCGGTCATCGCGGCGCCGTGTTTGCCGTAACGTCGATAAACTTCCTGGATGACGCTTTCGCGGCGATCGCCGCTGGGAAGATCGAGGTCGATATCAGGCCAGCCTTTCCGGCTTTCGCTGAGGAAACGTTCGAAGACCAGGTGGTTGCTCACGGGATCGACCGGCGTGATTCCCAGGCAATAACAGACGGCGCTGTTCGCCGCGCTGCCGCGGCCCTGCACCATGACGTTGTGTTCCCGGCAGAAATTAATGATGTCCCAAACGATCAAAAAATAGCCGGAAAAACCCAGCCTTTGGATCAGGCCCAGCTCCTCCTCGAGCTGCCGCTGCACAGCCGTGCTGATGGCCGAGTAACGCTGCTGCGCGCCAAAGAGCGTGATCGTCCGCAGGAACGAATCCATGCTGTGCCCCTCCGGAACAGGAAACGCGGGGAATTCGTAGCCGATGTTTTCCAGGGAAAATTCGAGCCGCTCAGCCACGCGTGCCGTGTTTTCGATCGCATCCGGGCGATCGTGAAAGAGGGCGCGCATTTCGGCCTCGCTCTTCAAATATCTTTCCGCGTTGCGGCTGAGCAATTTTCCCGCGGCGTCAAGATGCGTGTGCTCGCGGATGCAGGTGAAAACATCGAGAACCTGCCGGCCGTTTGGACGGGCATATCGCACACCATTGGTAGCGACAGCGAGGAGCCGGTAATGCTCCGCCAGATCGGAAAGTTGCCGGTTGATCTGGTCTTCACCGCGCAGGAAATGGCGTTGAATCTCGACGACGAGATTGTCCCGACCGAAGCGGTCGATAAGAAATTGAACGCGTTCAGGAAAACTCCGGGTAGCGCACGCGTCTCGCGTGCTGGCGACGACGTCTCGTCGTCGCGAACTTTTCCTGAAAGATTGTTTCGGCGAGACGCCGAAACCAACACGCGAGACGCGTGCGCTACCCAGATCAGAGTGCGACCCGAACAACGCGACGAGTCCGCTCGCGAATTCCGCCAGTTCATTCCAGCGGACGAGACAGCTTCCTTTCTCGCTGCGCAGGTGCGCCTGGGTGAGCAGCTCGCACAAATTTTTGTATCCCGTGCGATTCCGGACGAGGACGGGCAAAACAGCTCCATCCTCCATGCTCAATTCGCAGCCAACAATGGGCCGGACATTTTGCTCCCGGGCAGCGACGGAAAACCGTTGCGCGCCATAGACCCCGTTGCGATCGAGCAACGCCACGGCCGGCATCTCGAGCGCGGCCGCGGTTTCAGCTAATTGCTCTGGAAAGGAGGCTCCCCGCAGAAAGCTGAACGCGCTGCACGCATGTAACTCGACATAAGACATACGCGCGCCGCTCTAATCATAAACTCCATCGAGGGCCCACCGGCCCTCGTGGGAATGGCACTGGCAGAGAGCGCCATTCTCCAGTTCCAAATCCCATTCCGCGCGTTCCCAGCCTTTCTTGTCCCACCAATTTCCCGAGGCTTTGTAGGGACCCTTCCGCCGGAGCACTTCCCCCTGGATTTCGACGCTCCGAAGATGGGCCGGGCGATTTTTGACCAGCAAGATCGCAGCCGGCACCGGCGAACGAAATCGGCGCAGGGCGCAGGAAGGCAACGGCTCTCTTTCGCCCGCCGTCTCTTTCAGCTGCCAGGCAAAAGGCTCGATCCTGAAAGCATCAGGCTGATGCGTCTCTTCCAGAACCGGGGTGCCGACGCGATCGGGGCCGAGGAGGCCGGTTAACCGGGCGAGCGTTTCGGAAAGACGCGCCGGATCACGCAAGGCCGTCTCAAAGAGATGGAACTGTTGAAAAGACGGGCTCGTTACCTCGGCCTTCAGCCCCACCGCAATAATAGGAGAGTCCGATTGAAAATTCTCCAGATGCGTGTGGAGCATGCGAAAAAGGACTTCGGCCTTGTTGGTCGGTTCCGGAATTTTAAACTGATGCCGGTAAACCGTCTTATCGCTGAAGGTAATTTGCAGTCGAAGCTCACGGGCGACCAGGTAAAGCGCGTCGACCCGGAGTGATAATTGCTGGAGAAACCGGCGCAGGATAAAAAGGAGGGGCTCGGCCGTTTCAATTTCGTTTTCGAATTCAAATGCTTCTTCGAAAGACTCCGGTGGTGAAACCAGCTGCAAAAGACGCGTGGTTTTTCCCCTGGCCCGGTCCCAAAGCTGAAGGCCGATGGGGCCGAGCCGCGCCCCGACTTCATCCTTACCCAAAGCGGCGAGCTGACCCAGGGTTTGGATTCCCCACCGATGCAAGATGTCCAGGACGCGGGCCATTTCGGCGGCGCGTTCTCTTTTTTTAGCTTGAGATAGCCTGGGCATCTCCCGACCTCTATTTCGTCAAAAGAAGGAGCCGCGCTTTCGCTTCCGCCGAAAGCGATGAATTCGCAAGCCAGGCGGTGGCGCGATTGGCATCGGTGCGCAGCCAGGTGACGACGATCGATTCGATCTGCCGGTCGCGCAGGTTTTGATTCCCAATTGAGTCAGCCCATTCCGCCGCGGCCTGAGGATCGGCAGCAACAATCCGCCGCGTGAAAGAAGTGACCGCGGCGTCACGCGATTCCCCCTGGGGCAATGTCCCCAGCCAGACGCCGGCCTCATAAGGATCGCTCTGCGCCCAACGATTCATCAGGCTCTCGAAAGCTTGCTGGCGGCTTTTGCCTTCAGGAAAAGACGCGACCCATTGACTTGCGGCCTGGGCGTCGGTCCCAGCCCATTGCCAGGCGATCGCGGCCGTGGCGGTCGCTTGAGCTTCCAGATTCGACAACCGGGAAACCAGTTTCACTGCTTCGCGCGGATCCGATTCCGCGACGACCGCGATGACACCAGGCAGGACAAGATCGCGCGTAGCTGTTTCCGGCAAGCTCTCCACCCAGCTGAGCGCAGCCTGCGGATCGTTCCGCGTCCATTGGCGAGCGAGATTCTCCAGCAAAGTTTTTCGGCCCTCTCCTTCCTTCGTCTGGAGCGCAAAATTAGCCGCCGCCTGCGGATCGGACTCAGCCCATTGCGCAAGAATATTAGTCAGCGCATTTTGGCGCGGCGCGCCTTCGGGAAGTTTCTGCGCCCAGCCGATCGCGGTTTCCACATCGCTGCTTGCCAGTTGCAGGGCAATGGAGGCCATGGCGTCTTCCTGGGCCTTTCCCGCCGGGAGCCCGGCGACGTATTCCGCCGCCGCCTCCGGTTCTGCTTGCACCCAGCTGACCAGAACGGAGCGCAAAGCGCTTTGCTGGGCTTCGCCGGGAGATAATTCCTGGGTCCATTTCAAAGCGGCCCGTGGATCGCTCATCGCCCACTGCCGGGCGACGTTGCCAATCGATTGATCGCGCACCGACCCTGGAGGTAACGTTGCGATCATCGCCGCCGCTTTTTCCGGATCTTTGTTCGCCCAGCTCGAGAAAATATTTTGCAGCGTGTTATTGCGACCCTGGCCGGCGGGCAGCGTATTCGCCCAGGCAAAGGCGGCTTCGGGATCCTGGTTGGTCCAATTCGAACCGATCACCTGCAAAGCGGTATCGCGATTGGCGCCGGCTGGCATTTGCATCACCCGCTCCGCCGCCGCGACCGGATCGGTCATGGTCCAGCGGCTGAAAATGGGCCAGTAGAGGCTTTGCCGGTTGCGACCGGCTGGGAGGGTTTGCAAAAAGGCGAGCGCGGCTTGCGGGTCCTTATCGGCCATCACGGAAACGATGGTCTGCATCGCCTGATCGCGCGCGGGTCCCCCTGGAAGCTGCTGGGCCCACGCCGTGGCCGCCGCCACATCATGTTCCGCCCATCCGCCGACCGCGCTGGTGATCGCCCAGTTTCGGGCCGTGCCACCCGGAAGAGTTTGCGCGTAAGCGATGGCCGATTGCGGCTCCAGCTCGGCCCAACGCCCAATAAATAGCGACGTGAGCATGCTCTTCTCCAGGGGTTTCGTCAGAGTTTGGACAAAGGCGATGACCTCACGCGCATTTTTTGCATCCACCGCCTCGGCGAGTTTGCTGAACGTGGCGTAAGTGTGACGGCTGCCGGAATGCGCCAGCGCCGTCTTGATTTTGGAAATGATATTTTCGCTCGAGACGGCGGCTGCCGGTTCCTTGGAATCTGACGCCACCACGGCATTGCCCGGCGAAACTGGCGAAGGATCCAGCGAGGTTGCCGTCGTCTCCGTAGAGACCGGGGGATTCGGACGCGGCGAAACAATTCCAGAAACCGATGAAGAAGTGTAACGACCGATGAAAATCCCAGCAACGAGCGCCGTGATTGCAAGGCAAATGGGAAGAACCAAGCGCTGCATAAATGAAGTTTAAGCCAGGAACCGATATATGTTCAAGTGCTCATATTCGCACTCGGATTACCGCTTTCCAAGGAAGGGCGCTTTCCAAACCGCCCATGTCTTTCTCCTGCAATTTTCGCCACGACTCGTGAGTCGCGAACAATCAATTAAGAATCGAGTTCAACCTTTACCTGTTCCCAAGGCATACCGGGGTTGCCGACATTGCATTCAACCGCGGCACGGAGTTCTATGAGATCTTCTATGTCTTCGAGACGTTCCTGGAGCTGGCGCACCACCACAGCCAGTGACTCCAGAGTTGGTTTTTCAGCAATGGAACTCATAAGGCTCCTTTCGATCACTCAGTCCCCCATTCTGTCAAGATTTGATGACTGATCCCCTATCTATCCCACGCCTTCATTCCCTTCCACGTTGAGTGTCGTTTAGCCCTCAACTGCATTAACCGCTTCGGTAATGTTTGCGAAGATACCAACAAAAGTATGTTTGTTGCCCGGAATCGGGTTTGAAGTTGGTAGCCGCTCACGTTTCCATGCCTCAAAACCTGACGTAGTTTGATAGACAAACCCTCTTATACGATCGTCCTCGTCTTTTACTACCTGTTCCAGACTTTTTTCCCTCACATCGGAGTGTGCGCTGCGGAGGAGGAGATTCAAGGCCTGGTTTCAGGCGCCGGACCCGCATCGCAGTCGGGTCACGATGCGATTGTCGAGGATCCGGGAGTATTGACAATTCAAGAGCCGGTCCGCGGGCATTTTTCTGGACAGACAGGACAGATTCTTTTAACGTGCCGCATGAAGCCGCTCCAACTTCAGGAAGCCAAACAACAGTTCTCCGCCGTGGCGGAAAGAGCCGCTGGCGGCCAGCCGCAGATCGTCACCAAGCATGGGAAGCCGTTCGTGGTCGTCGTCAGCGTGGCCGATTGGCAGGAAGCCCGGCCCAAGAAACGCACTCTCCTGGAAATGCTGCGCTCCTGCCCCGTGGACGCCGATGAACTCGACCTCAGGCGGACAAAGGAACTCCCGCGAAACATCGCGCTGTGAACTTCCTGCTGGATACCAATGTCGTGAGCGAAGCCATGCGAAAGCAGCCCAGCGCTCGCGTCCTTAATTGGATTGCCGCCCAAATCGAAGAGTCGCTTTTCATCAGCGCCATTACAGTGGGAGAATTACGGCGTGGGTCGCTGGTTCTGGGCGATGGTAAAAAGCGGAAGGCGTTGCTGCGCTGGATCGAGACCGGCATAAAGACCGAATTCGCGGGCCGAATTCTGTCGCTGGATTCCGCCGTGATGGAGCGGTGGGCGGACCTCGAAGCCTCGACCATGAAAGCGGGCCGGCGCCTGCCGGTCATGGACAGTTTGCTCGCCGCTACCGCTCTGGCCCACGACCTCACACTGGCCACGCGCAACACGCCCGACTTCGAGGCTGCGGGCGTGGCGCTCCTTGATCCCTGGCAGGTCTCCTGACCGGGATCGCGTCTTCTGAAAAAGAGCTAAATCACCTTGACCGGACAATCCGGCAGCGCTTTCAAAAAGGCGCGGCCGTAGGGGCGAGTCACGATGCGATTGTCCAGGATAACGACAATTCCGCTGTCGCTCTTTGTTCGAATCAGGCGGCCCACTCCCTGGCGTAATTTCAAGATCGCTTCGGGCAGGGAATACTCGGTGAACGCATCGCCGCCCCGCGCTTCGACCAGTTCCAGCTTTGCTTCGATCAAGGGATGATCGGGCACCGCGAAGGGGAGCCGCGTGATGATGACATTGGAAAGCGCATCACCCGGCACATCGACTCCCATCCAAAAACTATCGGTCCCAAACAAAACGCTGCGCGGGGTGGCTCTGAATTGCTCAAGCAATTTTCCCCGCGGCGCGCCCTGCCCCTGCACGAGCAGATTCATTCCGTTTTTCGCAAAGAAGGGCTGCATCTCTTCCGCGAGCTGCTGCATCCCGCGGTAACTGGTGAAAAGGACGAAAGCGCGCCCTTCCGTTTCGGTCACGAAATGCGCGACCCAATGCGCGAGTGCCTTCGCATAACCTGAATCCCGCGGATCGGGCATTTTTCGCACGACGAACAACTTCATCTGCGTGGGGAAATCGAACGGGCTTCCCAACTGGAGGGGCTCGACCGAACCGGCGCCGATCCGGTCCCGGAAATAAGCGAGATCGGGCCGGCCGACGGCCAGCGTGGCGCTGGTTAGGACACAGGAGCAATTTTCGCGGAAAAGCATCCGCTTCAGCACGGGCGCGATGTCGATGGGCGCCGCGTTCAGCGTGAGGAACTGCGCCGCTTTCCCGGTCCGTTCCACCCAGTAGACGTGCCCTGCAGCGCTCTGTTCGAGAAAGGTCACGATCCCAACGCGCGATTCGTGAAGGCGCCGCCCCAACTCCTGTAATTCCGCCTTCAGAAATTCGTCCTCGGTCCGCTTTACCACCTCAGCCACGCGCGCCTGGAGCGCGATCAAGCGGCCAGAAATCGTGTCCGGCACGAAATCCGGTTCGCGCACCCGGACCTCGCGGCCTTTCCGGAAATCGGAGCGCTCATCGATCGCACGAAAGAATCGGTCCACGTCCTCGACCACCGCGGCGGCCAGAGTGACACCCGCCGCATCGCCAGTGACCCTGAAAAGGCCCTTGCGGGTGCGGGCATTGTTAAGGCGCTGGACGGTGGCGCGCAGTCCGTACTGCGAAACGCCAATCCCGATTTGCCGCGACGCGGTTTGTTCGAGCGTGTGGGCTTCGTCGAAAATGATGAAATCGTTGGGAAACAGATAGCCGCTCTCGCGTTCCTCCTGCTCCCGCGGGGCGCCGAGAAGCATGAAGAGCAGGGTGTGATTGACTACGATCACGTCCGCCGCGAGCAGGCGTTTGCGAGCCTGCTGAAAGAAACAATTCGCGAATTGGCCGCACGTCTTGGCGGTGCAGATGTGTGCTTCACTGCAAACCTGCGTCCAGACTTTTGGGTCGGGCTCGATAGAGAGGTCGCTGAGCGATCCATCCTTCGTCGTGCGCGCCCAATCCGCGATCCTGGCCAATTCGGCCGTCTCGGAGGTGGTGAACAGTTCGCCGGCCTGTTGCAAGGCGCGCTCGAGGCGCCGCGGACAAAGATAATTTTGACGCCCCTTCATGAGCGCCGCCTCGAACTCGATCGGAAGAATTTTCCGGAGAATCGGTATGTCCTTGTCGAGAAGTTGCTCCTGAAGATTGATCGTGTGGGTCGAGATGACCGCCTTTTTCTTCTCCTGGATCGCATAAAGAATGGCCGGGGCGAGATACGCGATCGATTTGCCGACGCCGGTCCCGGCTTCGACCACGAGGTGGCGCTCCTCCTCCAGGGCGCGCGCCACGGCCACGGCCATCTCCTGTTGCTGGGGCCGGTACTCGAAGTTTTTTGCCTTCGCGAGCAAACCGGTTTCCGAAAAAAGCGACCTGACCTCTTCGACAAAATCGCTGCCGAAGGAGTCTCGAAGTGCGATCATGGCCTTGAAAATAGCCCAGCGTTTTAACGCTGGGCGACAATCAACGCCATTTTCCCAGTCCCCGATAGGGACGGCCGGCAAATTCTTTCGTCCCTGACGGGACTTAATCTCCTCTCGACCAAGGACCCAGCGTTAAAACGCTGGGCTATTGTCCGTTTACAGAAATGCTATTGTCATTCGAACTTCCGAACTCAACTCTCATGAGACTGCTCGATCGCTATATCCTGCGCCATTTCTTGCTGGCGTTTTTTTACTGCATCGCGGCGTTCATTTCGATTTGGTTCATCTTCGATATCAGCGACAACATCTCCACCTTTTTGGACGACCGCGTTTCGCGCGGACTCATTGCCAAATACTATCTCACGCAGGCGCCGCAAATTCTTGTGATTTTGCTGCCGGTGGCGCTCTTGCTCGCCCTGCTCTTTTGTCTTGGCCGTCTGTCCCGGTCTAATGAAATCGTTTCCATGCTTGCCGCCGGCGTCAGCGTGCCTCGAGCCATCGCGCCTCTCCTTTTGGTGGCGCTGATCACGACCGGGCTGAGCACCGCTCTAAACTACTCGCTCGCGCCCCACGCGGACTACGCGCGCAAGAAACTTCTGGAAGATCCGAAATCTCCCCGTCAAAAGGGGTTGCTTGCCCAGATTTTCCGGAATCGCACGGATAACCGCACCTGGTTTATTCAGCAGTTTAAACCGGGCGAGAACGAGTTCAGGACCGTCCACATCGTGCAGCAGGACGCGAACGATAACATCGTGACGAATTACATCGCGACCAGTGCCCTGTATCATCCTGAGACGAGCGCCTGGGAGCTGAAAGAGGTGAAAGTGGTTCACTACGATGAAACCGGCAACATCACGAAGTCCGACGTTCTTGGGTCGATCACGCTCACCGACTGGAGTGAAACACCCTTCCGCCTCAGCAGCGCCAATGTCCGGGCCGAGTACTTGAGCGTTCCGGAGCTGCGTGACTATCTGAAGTTCAATTCCGATTTCCCCGAGACGCTCCTAGCGCCGTTTGCGACCCATCTGAAATACCGCATGGCTTTGCCCTGGACATGTTTGGTGATCGCTTTCATCGCCGCGCCGCTCGGCATCGGATACTCGCGGCGAGGGCTTTTATCGAGCGTGGCAACCGCGATCATCCTCGTATTCTCCATGAACTTCGTCACCCATCTCTTTCTCGCACTCGGCGAGGGAGCACGAATCCCAGCCTGGACGGCCGCGTGGATGCCCAACATCCTCTTCGGAGCGCTGGGCCTGGCCCTCCTCTATTACCGCGCGACGAACCGGGAACCTCCGCGGCTGAACCTGTTCGGCGAAGGCCGTATGATCGCGCGATGAATCCACTGCCAAACGAATGGCCGATCAAGCACCGAGCGGACGCATGCGCGAGGACGCAACGGCCGTTTGAGCCGGGGGAGCACTTTTACACCCTGCTCTTTCGCGAAGGGGACGGTTTCCGCCGCGAAGACCTCAGCGAAGAAGCGTGGTCGGAACGCAATGAGAACATTCGTCCGTTCTCGTTCTGGAAGACGCGTTATGAGCCGCCGCCGCTGGCGCCACCGGAACCGCTCGGAAAGGAAAACGCCGAAGAGATTCTGCGACGCCTTCTCGCCACGAACGAAGCGTCACATGCGAATGCGTGTTACGTCCTTGCGGTCATGCTCGAGCGAAAACGCGTGCTGAAGCAAATCAAGACCGATCAAACGGAAGGCCGTCCGGTGTTGATCTACGAACACGCAAAAAACGGGGACGTTTTCATTGTGCCCGATGTCCGCTTGCGGCTCGATGAGATCGAACACATCCAGAATGAGGTTTCCCAGCTGCTGAAAAACGCAACGTAGCGTTCACACCTTTGCACCGAAGCCTGGTGGATCGGGCGCTCCGCGCGCGATGATTTCCTTTCTCGCCCCGAAGGCTTTCGGGGCCATTCTTGCCATCGAGCGCGGAGCGCTCGATCCACCTGCGTTCCCTGGACTTTCGTGAGATGTTCTCGCCTCCGATGACTTCGCGATTGCCCTGGTTCTCATCTTCCAATTTTCCCCTGTATCTCGCGCCGATGGCGGGAGTCTCGGACAAGATTTTCCGCCAACTCTGCAAGGAGCGGGGCGCGGATGTGCTCGTCACCGAATTTGTTTCAGCCGAGGGCGTGTTCCGGCGGAACGAGCGCACGCGCGAATATCTCGATTTCGACGAATGCGAGCGGCCGATCGGTGTCCAGCTTTTTGGTGGAAATGCGGAACACATGGCGGAAGCGGCGAAACATGTCGTGGATTGGGTGCGCCCGGATTTTATCGATCTCAATTTTGGTTGTCCGGTAAACAAAGTCGTGGCGAAGAATGGCGGCTCGGCCCTCTTGAAAGATTGCCCGACTCTGACGGCCGTGGCGGAGGCGGTCGTGCGCGCGGTCGCGCCGACGCCGGTGACCGCCAAGATCCGGATCGGTTGGGATACAGACTCGATTAACGCTCCACGTGTCGGGCGCATCCTCGAGGATACTGGCGTCCTCGCGCTGGCGGTGCACGGTCGCACGCGCGCCCAAGGCTATTCCGGCACGGCAGATTGGAATGTGATCGGTGAAGTCGTCTCGGCCGTTTCGATTCCCGTCGTCGGAAACGGCGACCTGACCAGTGGCCTGGATGTCGCCCGTCGCCGTGCCGAAACGGGCATCGCCGGCGCGATGATTGGTCGCGCCGCAATGAGCTCTCCCTGGATTTTCGAACAGATAAAGCACTATTTTGCCACCGGCGAACACCTCGTTTCGCCCGGTCTCGCCGAGAAATGGGAACTGATCCAGCGGCATTGTCAGCTCGCCGTCCAGGAATGGGGATGCGAGGACCAGGCCATTCGATCCATGCGA
This sequence comes from Chthoniobacterales bacterium, assembly GCA_035556975.1. Lineage (GTDB taxonomy): Bacteria > Verrucomicrobiota > Verrucomicrobiia > Chthoniobacterales > UBA10450 > AV80. The sequence goes on along the minus strand of DATMEN010000027.1, from coordinate 82,283 downwards.
GCGCGTCTCATGGCCTATTCCAAAGGGTTCCCAAACAGCAAAATGCTGCGTGAGAAATTCCAGCACGTCTCGACGCTCGCGGAGATCGACGAGATCGCGACGCAGCACGTGACGCCTCAAGGAGCGGCGGTTTGAAACCGCCGACCCAATGGTAGGGCGAGACTCTGTCGAGCCGACGAACCGAATTCGACCCTCCCGGCTCGACAGAGTCTCGCCCTACCAATTCTGACTTCGTGAATTAGAATGGCTGCCGTGCCTGACACATCACCTCCACCCGCCGCCATCAATTACAAGATCGGCAACGAGCGCCTGATCAAAGTGACCGAGAACGCCTCGCGCAAACTCAATTCACTCCTGACCAAACAAGGCCGCGCCACCGGGGCTCTGCGGGTGGCGGTAATCGGCGGGGGCTGCTCCGGGTTGCAATACAAAATGGATCTGGTGGACGGTCCCGCGAATCGCGACATCCTGGTCCAGTCGTCGGATGTCCGCGTGGTGGTCGATCCCAAGAGCGCCCTTTTTGTGAGCGGATCGCTGCTCGATTACAGCGACGACCTCCAGAAAGGCGGGTTCAAAGTAACGAATCCGAATGCGGTCGCTCACTGTTCCTGCGGCGAGAGCTTCGCTGCATGATCGATTACTTCGCCCTCCTCGATCAGCCAAAGGCTGCGTGGCTCGATCTGGAAAAGCTAAGGGACACGTACCATGAGAAGACTTTGCAGGCCCACCCAGACGCTCAAACGAATCGCAGCGCCGCAGACCCCGCGGACGCGACCTTTGCGAATCTAAATGAGGCCTACCAAGTCTTGCAGGATCCCAAACGGCGGCTGCACCACCTCCTCAGTTTGGAAGGGGCGACACCACCGTCCACCGGCCAGGCGGTTCCCGAGCAATTGCACGATCTGTTTCCGCAGATCGCCGGCCTGACCCAGCGGACGGATCGTTTGCTGGAAAAGCTTCAGGCAGCATCAAACGCGTTAAGCCGGTCGCTCTTGAAGCCGCAGATTCTGGAGATGCAACAGGAGACGAAAGAGGTGCGCGAGAAAATCCAGAATTTATCCGACGCTTCGCTCGAGCAACTGCGTCAGACCAATGCGGCCTGGACGAGGAGTCCGGCGGCACAGCTCGAAAGGCTGTCGAACCTCTATTTCGCGTTCGCGTATCTGAGCCGTTGGTCTGCTCAACTCGATGAGATAACTTTTCAGTTATCGCTTCATTGAGTGGGACCGAAACGACGGCCGACCGCCAACACGTCATCCCGAGCCGCAGCAGACGGCGAGGGATCCCTCAATTGCAATGGCCGTCACACGATTAAATGGACGGCTCAAATTTGCAGTTGAGAGGTCCTTCATCGTCTGCGCGATTCAGGATGACAGATCGACCTTCATCCATTGTGTTCATTTGAACTTGAATTCACTTCGTTCGTAGAGAAGATAGATCATGCTCACGGAGCGACAGAGAGGCGTCCTGGAATTCATCCAAACCGAGCAGCGCGAAAAAGGGATGACGCCAAGTACGCGTGAAATCCAGCATCATTTCGGCTTTGCCAGCCAGACTTCGGTGATGCAATACATCGACGCGCTCGCCCGCAAAGGCTTCCTCGACCGTCATGCCCGCAAGGCCCGGGCGCTGATCACGCCGGTGCAGAAGGTGCGTATTACCGACATCCCGATTTACGGACAGATTCCGGCGGGCATGGCGACCCTGACGGAGCAAACGATTGAAGGCCATGTTTCCCTCGACGCCCGCTCGGTCAACGCCTCGAAAAATGGACGCACCTTCGCGCTGCGGGTCCGCGGCGACTCGATGATCGATGCTCATATTTTGGACGGCGATATCGTGATTCTCGAGGATCGAAAGGATGTTCAAAACGGAGACATCGTCGCGGCCTTGATCGATGGCGAAACAACCTTGAAGCGTTATGTCACGGAGCACGGCCGGCCGTACTTGAAGGCGGAGAATCCGCTTTTTCCGAATCTGCTCCCGGCGCGGGAACTCCGTATCCAGGGGGTAATGGTCTCTCTGGTCCGAAAACAGATGGCGGTGCAGCGGCGAAAACGCAATTAACCGAAAGTTTCGCGGGTTAAATGTTCAGTTGAACATATCTCGCGGTCATGTCAGTTTGGAGCATGACCGCGCGCAGTGCGATTATCGATCTCCGCAATCTGCTGGCCGAACGTTTCCCTCAGCCACTTCCTCCACCCAATCTCCGGTTAGCGACCGGTTTGCCTGCGATCGACGAGATGCTCGGAGGAGGATTGCCAAAAAGCGCCATTACCGAACTGAGCAGCCCACACGTCAGCGCAGGGACCGCGCTCTTGCTTTACGCTCTGTTGCAGAACGCACACCAGGCCGGGTATTTTCTCGCCCTGGTCGACGGACGGGACTCATTTGATCCCCAACCCCTCGGCAACGCGCGCTTGCGCAATCTCCTGTGGGTCCGTTGCACCAAGGCGCTCGAGGCACTCCAAGCCGCCGATCTCCTTCTGCGCGATGGCAATTTCCCGCTGGTCGTTCTCGATCTTGTCCTGAATGCCTCGGCCGAACTTCGAAAAATTCCGCAAACGAGCTGGTATCGAATGCAACGCCTGGTGGAAGCAGCGCCGACCGCTTTTCTCGTTCTTACGCGCGAGAGCATCATCAACAGCGCGCAATTAAAACTTTCGCTCGAGAACGCCTGGACGCTGGGAGACTTGGAACAGAACCACCTCGCCGGGCGTTTCCAGATTCTCGTGAAACGGGCGCAGGGAGGAAGAGAGGCGATCGCGAGAGCGAGCTGATGTTTGCGACGATTTATTTGCCGAATTTCTATCTGCAAGCCGCGCTCCGCCATCAACCCGAGCTGAGCGGCCAACCTGTGGCCCTGATCGACGATCTGGAAAAAAAAGCCCTCATTATTCAGCTCAACGCGGCGGCTGAACAAACCGGTGTGCGCTGCGGGATGACGCCGAGCCAGGGTTTGGCGCGGTGCCTTCAGCTGGTGGTAAAAACGAGAATCCTTTCCCAGGAAAAACTCCTACAGGAGATCCTGCTGCATTTTGCCGGCACGCTCGCGCCCTATGTGGAAGCAACCGACGCCGGTATTTCGACGGTCCAATTTACAGATGCAAACAATCTGAAAGAGAAGATGGGACGCGTGATCGCACAGTTAACCGAGGCTGAAATCGTCGCGCTAGCCGGCATCGCGCCCACGCCCGATGCCAGCCTCCTGGCCGCGCATCTGGCGAAGCCGGTGCTGCAAATCGACGACGCGAGCGAATTTCTCGCCAACCTGCCCCTCGAAACCCTTATGCTCGGCTAACGCCCGATCGTTTTTCCCTTCGGAGGGACGTGCTTCCGCACGTCCCATTCTCCTCGTCGCCCGGTCATTCAAAGTGGGACGTGCGGAAGCACGTCCCTCCGATTACTTGGATATCTAGCCGCCGGCGTAATCCGGATATTTCTCGCGAAGCTGTTTTGCGACCCGATCGGCTTCCTCTTTTTTCCCCGCCTTCTCGTACGCCAATGCGGCCTTTTGCAGAGCGCGCGGAGTGATCGCAGGGTCGTCATACAGCAGGGCAACACCCATGAAAGCTTTGCCGGCTTCGTCGAAATGCTGGCGCTCGAGCTGCACGTCGCCCGCCAGCAAGCGCGCTTCGGCATTGACGCGCCCTTCCGGTTGGAGGCTCATGATTTCCTCGGCGATTCTCTGCGCGTCATCGGGCTTGTGGGCTGCTATTTTCGTTGCCCCCAGCGCCAGCAGGGTCTTCGCCTTCGCCGCCGGGTCGGTGGCCACCTGAAGGTATTTTTCGTAAGCCACTTCCGCCTGGGTGAAATTCTTCAGCTTCGTTTCGGTATCGGCGAGGTAAAACCAGAAGTCGGGCTTCACGCTCCCAAGGCTCTCGCTCCGGCCGAGAACGCTGAAGTATTTCTGCGCCGCCGTGTAATTCTTCTCATTATAGTACTCGACTCCGAGCCATTCGAGGATCTCCCCCGGAATTCTCGTATTCGAGTTGGCCGCGAGGAAACCGTCCACCTCCTTCGTGAGAGCGGCGCGATCTTTCAGATAGAACCAGGCGGAGACGATCCGCAGCGTGGCGAGGTTATAATACTGCTCCTTGCTCAATTGCCGCGCCGCATCGAGCGGCGCCAGCGCTCCCTTATAATCCTTCGCCTCAAAGGCGGCTTTCCCAATGTAGTAGTTGGCTTGCGCCGCCACCGAGCTCTTCGGGAACTCTTTGAGCAGTTGCCGGAACGAGTCCGACATTCCCTTGGAATTCTCCTGCTGGCCGAAGATGAGGGCTTTCTGTTGGAGCGCGGCCTCCCGCTCTTTCGCCGCCGGAAATTTCGCGAGCAGCGTGTTCAAATCCTCAATCGCGGCGGTGTAATTTTTGCCTTCCTGGTAGGCCAAAGCCCGTTGCGTAAGGGCGGACGGCACCTGCTGGTTGTCCGGAAATCCCTTCACGAAATAGGTGAACGCTTCAATGACTTGCGGACCGTCCTTCAGTTGCACAAAACACCAGGCGAGCTTGTAAGCCGATTCCGCGCGCAATCTCGGGGAGAGATGCGAGGCGCGCAGTTCCGCGTAAATGGGCGCCGCCTCCGCGAATTTCTGTTCCTTGTAAAAATGCTCCGCCTTGAGCAGCTTCGCCTGGTCGGCGCGCTCGGGCGTGGGGTTTGAATTCAGGTACTCTTCTACTTCCGCCAGAAGCGTCGGAGCGTTTGTGTTGTAGAAATTGATCAACCGCTGGTACTGCGCGTCTTTTGCTTCCTCCCGGTCCGGATACTTGGCGATGATTTGCCGATAAATATCGTCCGCTTCCTTGGTGTGCCCGAGCTGGCGCTGGCTGTTGCCCACGATGAGCATCATTTCCGCCCGCACTTCCTCCGGGATCTGGTCCTGGCCGCGTTTGTATTCCGCCAGCACCTTTTCGTACTGCCCGGATTGATATTGGAGCCGGAGCAATCCAACCTCGGCCACTCCGCGCCAGCGACCCGCTTCCGGCAGGGAGCGTCCTTTCTGGAGCAGACTCAATGCTTTCTCCGCCATCACTTTGTCGAATTTCCCCTTTTCCGTCTGCTGCAGGTCCACCGCCACCATTCCAGCGCGGACGGTCGCTTCGGCCTTCAACGCCGGCTTCTGGGTTTCATTCGCGAGCGCTTCGTAGTTTTTGAACGCGTCCGCCTTCCGCCCGCGCGCGAGCGCGATCGAACCGGCAGCGAGGCGCGCATCGTCCCGATAGGGATTTGGATTCTTCGCTTCAGCGACTTGTTGGTAGAGAATCTGCGCCTCGTCTTTGCGGTCGACGTTTTCCAGGCAGCGTGCTTCAAAATAACGGGCAGACAGCGCCAGGGTCGATTCCTTGGATTTCGCCGCGGCGCGGTGGAAAAGCGTGAGCGCCCCGGCGTAATTTTTCTGGGTGAAAAGAATCTCCGCCACGCCGTAGGAAGCGGGACCGGCAAACTCGCTGTCGCCATAATTGTCCAGCACGCTCTGGAAACTGGCTCGGGCCGCGGCGCTGCGGTTTAGCGCGCGATAGCATTCCCCTAAATAAAAGTAGGCGCTCGACCGCCCTGGAACACCCGGATATTGAGCCAGGAATTTCTCATATTCCGGTATCGCCAGGTCATAAAGCTTTCTGGCGAAAAGGCCATTGGCGTAATCGAGCTGACGCCGGTCCGGCGCCTCTGTTTCGACCGGCGCGGATTCGGGTGGAGGCTGTTCAGGGTCCGAAGATTGCGCATTCGGTTTCGGTTCGGGAATCGATGGCGGCACGCTGGTGCGCGGTCGAGTCGAAGGCGTCGGCGCCGGGGGATCGAAGGGAACAGCCTTCGCTACCGGAGGCTCTTCCACGGGCTGGGCCCGGCGCACTTCCGGAGTTCGCTGCTGGGCCAGGGCCGGAATCGCGAAAAGGACCAGCGCCGCGTGCACGAGGCCAACCGCGCCTCGCTTCGTTTTCATTTTGCCGTGGCGAAGGCGACGTTGGTCACGCCCGCTTCGCTGCAAATATTCAGGACCCCGACCACATTTTTGTAAGCGCCAGATTCATCGCCGCGAATCACGACCGCCTGTTCGGGGTAGAGCTGCACGAGGTTCTTCAGCATCTCAGTCAGCTCGAGGGCACTGAGGGTGCGCCGATTGACGACGACGTTGCCATCAGCCTTGACGTTAACGACCACGTCGCCAATCGGCGCGGTCTTTTCCTTCGCGGAGGAGGCCTTGGGCACTTTTACGTCCAGTTCGTTTTCGTTGCGGGCCGCGTTCCAGGTCATGAGAAAGAAAATGAGGAGGAGAAGAAGAACGTCGACGAGCGGCGCCAACTGAATGCCGGGGTGTTGCGGGGTCGCGTGCCGTCGCAGGTTCATATGGCAAAAAAACGGGGAAAAGAGTCAGAGTTCTGACGAACCTGTCCCCTCAAAATTCATCTTCGATCAACACCGCCGGCGCGCGATCGATCGTCCGCTTGTTGTATTGCAGCGAAAGCAGGGCGAGGACATGGGTCACGGCAGACTCCAGCTCGGAGATGATCTTCTGCACGCGCCCCCGGAAAAACGCGTAAAAAATCATGGCCGGGATGCCGATAGCCAGGCCGGCGGCTGTGTTTACGAGGGCCTCACTGACGCCACTGGAAAGCAGGGCATAACGAGCGGTGCCCAGATCGGCGCCCAATGCGCCAAACGACTTTATGATCCCGAAGGTAGTGCCAAGCAAGCCGAGCATGGGCGCGACCATCCCAATGTCCGCGAGATAAATGACTCGATTATTCAAACTTGTCGCAACACGGGTCCCTTCGGTTTCCGCAATTTCGCGCACCTGCTGAAAATCGGCGCTGGGGTTTTTCGTCGTGAAATCGAGCATCTTTTGCACGACGCGGGCAATCGCCTCGCCATGCCGATTTGAGACGGCGAGAAGACCGAGATAATCGCGTTTGCGCAGGAGCGCATCGGCGGTGGCCATATATCCGCTCGAAACCACCGCGCCACGCCGGATGGTCAGAAAATAAACGATCACGAGCATCACGGAAAAGACCGAGAGCGCAAACATAGGAATCATGACCGGGCCCGCGTCGATAATGGTTTGAAGGATCGACTTGGTGTGCTGCGGCAAATCCGGAGCTATTGGCGCGGGAGTTTGCGCGAGAAACGGCGTTGCGCCCGCGAATAGCGCGAAGAGATTTTTCATTCCGAAAGTGCTGTTACGATAGGCAGCGCCGGCAACAGATGCAAATAGCGGTGCGCTGCGTGATCCCTCTCACCCATTGGCCGGCGAAGCCTGCAGCGCATTAGCCTCCAGAGACCGCCCGGAGCCTCCTCGCGTTCAAACAAACTTTTCGCCGGCCAGCCACCGCCGGACGCGAAAAATATGGGCCGGCTGAACCCGCGGGTCTAACTCCACGTAATTTCGCGGCCCATGCCAAAGATAACGCGCATCGTTCAGGAGGTCGTGGACCTGATAAACGTCCGCGTCCATCGCGCCGAAATCTTCCAACGGGATGTGGACATAAGAATGCTGGACGCGCTCTGGATCCAGATTCACCACGACCAGGATGATGTTGTCACGCGCCGGCGTCATTTTGCCGTAACAGAGAATGGCGTCGTTCTCGGCCCGGTAGAAGCGCAGGTTATCGTAGAGATGGAGCGCGCGATTCTCCTTCCGAATGCGGTTCAGGCGCGTAATCCAGTCCTTGATGTTGCCCGGCGCATCCCAGTCCCGTTCTTTCCACTGATACTTTTCGGAATCGAGATACTCTTCGCGCCCCGGTAACGCCTCGTTTTCGCATAATTCGAAGCCGCTGTAGATCCCGTAGACGCTGGAGAGCGTTGCCGCCAGCACCGCGCGGATCATGAACATCGGCCGGCCGCCTTCCTGCAAATGGACCGGGAGAATGTCGGGCGTATTGGGGAAAAGATTGCCGCGAAAATAATCCGGCATTTCGGTCTGGGTCAGCTCCGTGAAATACTCAGTCAGCTCGGCTTTCGTGTTCCGCCAGGTGAAATAAGTGTAGCTCTGAGTAAAGCCCGCTTTCGCGAGCGTCTTCATCATCTTTGGTTTCGTAAAAGCTTCCGACAGAAAAATCACATCGGGGTAAGAGGCGCGCACACCCGAGATCATCCATTCCCAGAACGCGACCGGCTTGGTGTGCGGATTATCCACCCGAAAAATGCGCACGCCGCGCTCCGCCCAGAAGAGAATAATGCTCTTCATTTCCTCCCAGAGCGCCCGCCAGTTTTCGCAGCGAAAGTTCAGGGGATAGATGTCCTCATATTTTTTCGGCGGATTTTCGGCGTACTTGATCGTCCCGTCCGGCCGCTGGTAGAACCACTCCGGATGTTCTTTCACGTAGGGATGGTCCGGCGAACAGTTGATCGCGAAATCGAGCGCAATCTCCATCCCGCGGCTCCGAATCTCGCGCTCCAGCCATGCGAAATCCTCGAAGGTCCCAAGCGCGGGTTCGATCGCTTTGTGCCCGCCATATTCGCTGCCGATGGCGTAGGGAACTCCCGGCTCCCAAGGCTCACAGGTCACGGAATTATTTCGGCCTTTGCGATTCGTCCGGCCGATCGGGTGAATGGGCGGAAAATAAATCACGTCGAATCCCATCGCTTTGGCATCGTCCACCCGCGCCAAACAGTCACGAAACGTTGAACCACGATCGCCGCGGCCTTCCGCGGAGCGGGGGAAAAACTCGTACCACGCCGCCGTCCTCGCCTCTTTTCGATCGACGATTATCCGGGGCGCGGGCGCGTACTGCGTGGCGCTGGCCCGATCCGGATAGGTGGCCATGAGGACTTCCAGTTCGCCGGAATGCGCAATCTCGTTGATCTCGGCATTCTCAGCCGCACGAATTATCCCGGCGAGCTCCCGGAGCCGGGCGGCATCGGCTGGGTCGACTGCGCGGTTGGCGGCCTCGTCCAGCAAGGCTGCGCCTTCCAGGGTTTCGCTGCGGAGATTTGCGATGCCGGCCTCAAACTTTGCCGCAAACTCGTGTTGCCAGCCCCGAAACGTATCGGTCCAGGCCTCGACCGTGTATTCGTAGGTCGCATTCTCATAAACCGTGCAGACGCCCCGCCAGCGGTCGTTATCGACGAGCGCCATGGGCGTTTCGTGCCACCACGCCTCGCCGAGGAGACGCCATTTCAAAGCGGCCGCCACGACGTCATGCCCGTCCTTAAAAACGTCCGCCTCGACCACCAGGTCGTCCCCCACCACCCGTTTGACAGGGTACCGCCCTCCATCGACCAGGGGTCGCAGGTTCTCGATAACGGCGGTCGGAAAGGCCAGTGACATGGGGCCATCAATCAACCGAGTTTCGCCTGCTGCGAAAGCGGAATTGTGTCCGCGCTGCTGTCATCCCGACCCGCGCAGACGGGGAGGGACCTCCCAGTTGCACGCAAGATTACACAGACCCGCTTTCGCGAGCCACGAAGGTCGAGCCTGGCGAATTTGGCTGTGGTGGCTCTGTGTGACCGGAGACCGCTTGGGAGGTCCCTCGGCGCGCTGCGCCAGGCTCGGGATGACACCCTTGTGGCGTTGCTCTAAATCACACCGAGAAATAGAACGCGCACTCGTATAAACCCGAAGCGCGGCTCTCTTCGCGCCGGACTTCGGTGCCGAGGACTCCCGCCACGAGATCCTGCTCGAGCCGGCCGATAATCGGGTATTGGTCGAGCAGATTCAGGATCGGCGAATGGCATTCCAGGATTTGATGCCCGCCTTCCTTCTCGTCGCCCACGTATTGCGACATGAATCCTTCCTTTTCCCGCTGCCCCGAAAGCCACCTGGCGCGCTCCACCGTCGTCTCGCCCTTGACCTTCGCCTTCAAAGCCGCCGTTTTCCGCTCGAAGACATTGAAAAGCATCTTTTCAGGGCCGTTGGGCCCGTAGACGTCGTTAATCGATTTCAAAAGCTCAAGGGTGAAATCGTTGCTATCGCAGGGGAACAGATCGTGGGTTCGGCGCGTCAAGCGATAGACCATCTCAGGCCGCCCCATTTTTTGCGGGCGTCGCCAAGTGTCCAGATAGCCGTCGCGCTCCAGAGTGAGGCAATGCTGCTTGATCCCCATATAACTCATCTTCATCTTCCCGACGAGTTCGTTCACCGAAAGTCCCTTGGTGCGTTTGAGTGTGTTGAGAATTTCCAACCGCTGGGTGCGGCCGATTTCAGAAAGTAGTTGTTGGTTCAATTGATAGGGGTCCTTGGAAGATACGCGCCGACATTACCCGCGTGCGCTTTGGAAAGGCAATAACAAACTGACGCAAGATTCAGAAGTGAAGGAAATTAGGCCTCTAGGTGATCCGTCGCCGCGAGGCAGGGTCGAAAAGGCTCACTTTTTTCGTATTTAGCTCAAACTGAGACCGATGCCCGGCTTCCTGATGATCCATTTGGCGTCGGCTCCGGCAGACCAGGGCATGGGCGCCGGTTTGAAGATACAAATTCGACTCCCGCCCGGTTGGCTCGACCGCGTCGATCAGCGCCGGAAACCGGCTGGACGCTTGTTCCGCCGTGTTGGTAACTTCTGCGACCTCAATATCGCCAGGCCGAACTCCCAGAAAGACCAGGCCCCCGGCACGATCTCGCGTGCCCGGGAATTCCGAAATCGGCAAACGCACCTCGATCGTGCCGCCTTCCGATTCCTTGAAGACCATCCAGTCGCGATCCTGCTTCAGGGTGCCTTGGATGAGATTCATGGGAGGGTCCAGGAACTCGGCGACAAACACGCTGGCGGGCTGGTCATAAAGCGACCGCCCCGTCCCGTCTTGCTGGATGGCGCCTTCGTGCATGACGATAATTCGCCCGCCTATTGCCATCGCCTCGATGGGATCGTGCGTGGCAAAAATCATCGTGACCTGCAAACGCTGATGCAGTTTCACGAGCTCGTTCCGCATCTCCGTCCGCGCCTTCGCCTCGAGCGTCGCAAAAGCCCGATCGAAAAGAAATGCCTTTGGCTGAAGCACGATCGCGCGGGCGATCGCGACGCGCTGGCGCTGTTCAGCGGAAAGAGAATCAGGTTTGCGCTCCAGGACCTCCTGGAGGCCGAGTAATCCGGCGGCGGCGAGCACGCGCTTCTTTATTTCCACCTTTGGGAATTTTCGCAGCGTCAGCGCGAAGGCGAGGTTGTCAGAGACCGTCATCCGCGGATATGGAACGTAGCTTTGCGGGACCATGGCCATATCGCGGTCTTTCGGCGCAAGGTCGTTGACCCGACGCTCGCCGACGAACATGTCGCCCTTCGAAACCTCATCGAGCCCGGCGAGCATCCGCACGACGGCCGAGGTTCCAGAGTCAGGAGGCCCAACGAGAACAACCAGCTCGCGGTCCTGAATCTCGAGATCCAGCTCGCTGACCGGATGGTGATCTTTCCCCTTCTGGCCGGGATAGATACTCGTGACTTTCTTAAAACTGAGGCTTGCCATTTTTTTGTGCTTAAACGAACGGGACCGCCACCAGTTCGACCGGGAGATTGATACTGTCTCCGGAATTTTCCGGCGAGAGAGCGCGAAGGCGTGCCCCGGCCGCATTGAATCCGCGCTTCACGTAACCCAGGGCGATTTCTTTTTCCAATCGCGGGCTGCGGGCGGCGCTCGTTATCCAGCCTGCTTCCTTGCCCCCGTCCTCGGCTGCCGCCAACCGCATGCCCGGCTGGAGCGGCGTGCCGGAAAGCGAGACCAGGCCGCACAAACGCTTGTTCGTCTGTCCCGACATTTTTATCCGCGAAATCACTTCCTGCCCTATGTAGCAACCTTTGGCATAGTCGATCGAAGTCGTTTCCAGATTCGCCTCCGTCGGGATGATCTGGTCCGTCAGCTCACGTCCCCAACGCGGAATTCCCTGCTCGATTCGAATGAGTTCCGCGGATTCCTCATCGCAAAAAGGGAAACCTGACGACAGCTGCTGGAACGCGCGATCATGCTCCGCGCGATCGAGCCAAATGTCCCACCCGGAGCATCCGAATCGGGCCGCGCGCACTACTCTCGCCGAGGCCAGGGGCGGCGGCGGCGCGTCCCCCGTAAGATGGAAGATCGCGAACCTCTCGGTGATATCTTCGATCCGCACGTCGTCCGCTATGATGTAACGTTCGATCCGCGCGGGGAGGTCTTCGCGCACTTCGGGGTCGGAATCGAGCAGGAACGAATCTCCCTCCGCGGAAATGAAGACGACCGCGTTCAGCTTCCCTTTCGCGTTCAGGATCGCGGCTTGAATCGCGGAATCTCCGGCTGCTTTCCGCAGATCATTGGTGATTTGACCGTTGAGAAAGCGAAGCGTGTCCGCTCCGCTAATCCGCAGCTTTACCCTTGGCGAAAGATCAAAAAACGTGGCGGAAGCGGGATGGAAAAGTTGCGCCATTCTGGGCGGTTCGGGAGAGCTCAATCGTCCGTCCGTCGCCGCCAAAAGCCACCCCACCCTGCCCGAGGCTCCTGGCCTTCTCCGGCTTGGTCGGGTGACGCGGGTGGAACGGTTTCCTGGGCCTCCGAACCACCTTCGAGCGAGGGCGAGGGCGTCTCGGCCACCGCCGCCACTGGCTGGGTCGCGGCCGGTTCAATCATGGCCTCGGCCGGCGCCGGGACATTCGATTCGACCGCGGCCGCCTCAGGAACCTTCTCCGGTTCAGCACCCTTTTCTTCCTCCAGCCCGGCGAACCGCGGTTGATCGTCTTCTCCGTTCGAGACCTGCTGGTCGCTTTTGAGAGAGCGGCCCGCCGGCAAGTATTGCCGAAAGAGCGAAGAGTAATCGTCATCCCCCCGGCCTTGCCGCATCTCCTCGGTCAATCCGTGCCGTGACGCATCGGTGGCGCCGAACTCCATGCCAAAGGCCCGGGCCAGGCGCGTGGCAATCACCACGTCCTTCAACATGTGCTTCACCGAAAAATGCGGCTCAAAATTGCCTTCCATCATCATCGGCAGCTTCATGTCGAGAGTGGGCGAGTTGCTTCCGTTGTTGCGCATCGCGTCGGCGAATTTCTCCACCGGCAAACCCGACTTGGAGATGAGGGCCAGGGCTTCCGCCGCCCCTTGCACGCTGGCCGCCGTGACCATGTTGGTCGCCACTTTGATCGTGGTCGCGTCGCCCACTTTGCCGATCTCGATGATCTCCTTGCTGCTCGCCTCGAGCACCGGGCGCACCTGCCGCAGCGCCGCTTCATCGCCCCCCACGTAATAAACCAGCTGGCCGCTTTCAGCCGCCGTTTTGCTCCCGGTAAAGGGCGCATCGAGAAAGCGCGCACCGCGTTTCTCAACGATTTCAGCGGCAGCGCGCATGGTATCGGGCGAAACGGTGCAGTGCGCCATGACGATGTGGTTCGGAGTCAAATCGCGCGTAATCCGCTGCGCCATCTGGAGCAACGCCTCGTCGTCCGAGACAAAAATCTGGATAAAATCGCAAAGCTCCGCGACCTCGGCGGGCGAGCCGACGAAATTAGGAACGGGACGCGGGGTGCGGTTCCAGACGAAGACATGAAACCCGTGTTCCCGCAGATTATCCGCCACCCGCTGGCCGATGATTCCGAGACCGATTACCCCAACATTTTTTCGTGTGCGAAGTGACATTCCAGATTGATTTTCCGTCCGACCGCTTTTTGCCGGCTCGCGCTGAAAATCAGGGCAAACCAGCAGTGACGCAACGCCGAACTTCCCCGACTCACACCGGTGTCAATCAGAGCAGGCGTACGTAGCGGTGCTGAGCATGTCAGCTAGACGCTTCCCAAGCAAGGCGCGTCTTTCATTGGCCAAAGCGAGCAAAATCTCTCCTCGCGCCTCAGCGAAATCGAGCACGCGCGCCGGGCGGATCTCGGTCACTTCCACAATGTGAAAACCCAAATGCGACTGGAAAGGCTTGCTCCTCTGGCCCGGTGCGAGTCTTTCAACTGCCGCGAAAAAATCGGCCGGCATTCGCGCGGAAGCAAAATAGCCGAGATCGCCGCCACGCGGCTTCGTGGCTTCATCCTCCGACGCTTCCGCGGCGAGCTGCGCCAGGGTTTCTCCCTCGTCGAGGCGCTCGGCCAGCGCTCCGATCATCTCTCGTTTGGCTTCCACAATCTCAGGCGGCGTATCGGCTGGGGCCGCGAGAAAGATGTGCGAGGCGCGAAACCGGAGCGGCTGCGCAAAGGCTGCGCGATGCGTTTCATAAAAATCCCGGCCTTCCTTTTCCGTTACCGTTGTCTCTCTCGTGATCTGGTTCTCGAGCCAATGCAGTGAACGAAGTCGATTTGCGATTCTCTCACGCAGGGACTGGATGGAAAAACCGTTCGAGCGCGCTTCCTGGAGAAAGGTCTGCTCATCGCCAAATTGCGCGCGCAGCAAGGACAATTCGCGATCCAGTCTTGCGGGATTCGCCGGTTCATGTCGCGCCAGGCGTCGAAGTTTTTCCCTGGCCACCAGGTCGCGCACCGTAAAAACCCCCTCCTTATTCAGATCCGTTTCGTAAATCGCCTTGCCTTCCGCGACGGCGATAAGGCGGCCGCGTCCAAAGGCGCGCCCCGTAGCGTCGCGAAAAGCGGTGGAGCGGCTAAGGCATTCGCTGCCAAGCAAACCAATGGAAGCGGCCGCCAGCAGACAAACCAGGCGGAGCGTGCTCATTCCTTCAGCGCCATTTCAGACAGGTAATAAGAGGCGACGGCGCCCACCGTTCGAAGGCTGTCCGCGCTCAGCTTGTCCATGGTATCTTCGGGGGTGTGCCAGGCGGGAAAATCGAAGTCGATCAAATCAATCGTGGGAATGCCGACCGCGTTCAAGGGCGTGTGATCGTCCATGATGTCGCTGTGAAAATAGGTGAAATGCTTCCGCAAATTCAGAGCTTCGGCCGCGGCGAAGATATCGCGCGCCATCTCGGCGGGTGAATCCGGCGGGAGCGTGATGGTGAGCGACCGGTCGCCCACCATGTCGAAGACCATGCCTCCGCGATATTGTTTCGTTTTGCCTTCGGCGGCGAGCCGCTTGGCAAAATGCCGGCTTCCATAGAGGCCGTCAGTGTCCGAAAAGGTCTCATACGCTTCCTCGCCATCAAAAAAAACGAGAGTCACCTTGGCCGCAAGGTCCGCGCGCAGGCTGAGAACACGGGCGAGTTCGAGCAGCAGCCCCGTGCTCGAGCCTGCGTCGTTCGCGCCCACGAATCTGGCCGTGTCGAAAGTCTTTGTGTCGTAATGCGAGCAGGCGAGAAAGACGGGAGCGCGCCCGGCCGCGGCGAAGGTGGCAACGAGATTCACGAACTCGACTTTCCCCCGCGGCGTGGTGTCGGTAAAAGTCTGCCGGGTCACCTTCCATCCCGAAAGTTCGAGTTGTTTCGTGAGATAGATTCTTGTCTTCTCGATCGCCTCACTTCCTGATGGGCGCGGTCCCAGATCGACCATTGCCTGAACGTGCGCGAGCGCCGTTTCACCTGAAAATTCTTCCCAGATCTTCTTTTGCGGGCCGCGTTGCGCCTCCGCCTGGGTCTGCGCCCGATCGCAAGAGACCAGCAAGCCGAACGCGAGAACCAGTCCAGCGAATCGCAGGGCGCAGGTGGATCGTGCGCTCCGCGCGCGATGACCGAATGCCGGCGAAGCCGCGACTATAAACATCGCGCGCGGAACGCGCGATCCACCAGGTCGCCACATATCACGTATCGCTCGCGGACAATCCGAGGGCCGCCAGAACGCGTTGCAGATCATCGTTCCCGTAATACTCGATCTCGATGCGCCCCCGTTTTTCGCCGTGGTGAACGATGACCCGAGTGCCGAGATGTTCCTGCAAGCGACCCTGCAGATCCTCAATCGTGGCGGAGGTGACACTCGTGGCAGCCGCCTGCCGCTTCCTCCGGGGCCGCGTCTGGCCGAGCTGGCGTGCGACGAGCCGTTCCGCGGCGCGGACGGTGGCGCTCCGGCGCAAAATTGTCTCCGCCACCAGCAATTGTTCCTCGGGTTGTTTCAAAGCCAGCAGGACCTTCGCGTGGCCCACCGAAAGCAGATCCTGCGTCAACCACGTTTGCACTTGCGGGTGTAAATCGAGCAGGCGCATTGAGTTTGCGACCGCCGCACGGCTCCGGCCGACTTTCTGCGCGATGTCTTCCTGCCGCAGCCCAAACTCACCCGCGAGGCGGGCGTAGGCTTGCGCTTCCTCGATGGGGTTGAGGTCCGCGCGCTGCAAATTCTCGATCAACGAAAGCTCGAGGACTTGCAGGTCGGTGGCCGCCCGGGTGATCACTGGCGCCTCCGTCAGTCCCGCCTCCTGCGCCGCTCGCCAGCGGCGTTCCCCGGCGATCAATTCATGCCGGCCCGCGACATCACGCACGATCAACGGCTGAATGATTCCGTGCTGGCGAATCGACTCGACCAGCTCGTTCAGGGAATCGCGGGCAAAATCCTTCCGGGGCTGCAATGGACTCGGCACGATACTCGACAGGCTTGCCTGTTGTACTTTGTCGCCCGGCTCTGCCTCGAGCCGGATGGGAGGCGGGCGGGTGCTAATCAGCGCGCTGAGACCTTTGCCAAGTGCTGATTTTGCCATGCCAAGGAGGTTATCGGCTCACGTTCGCATACGCAAACAGCATTGGAGTCATCCCGAGCGGAGCGTAGTCGAGGGACCCCGTTGCACCTCGAGAAACTTTTCGCGGGGTCCCTCGACTACGCTCGGGATGACGGCATTGCGTTTTGCGAATAGTCCTGCGCGCCGTTACCATGCACGCATGCCGCCGATGCCTGCCAGCAATGGGGACGTTTTCACCCTGGGACATTCGCCCGACCCGGACGACGCCTTCATGTTTTACGCGATGGCGGAAAACAAGATCGACCTGCGCGGCTATCGCTTCGAGCATCGGCTGGAAGACATTCAAACGCTGAACGAGCGTGCGCTGCGTGGCGAGCTGCACATTTCCGCGATCTCAATTCACGCCTTTGCTTTTGTGAGCGACCAGTATGCGCTTTTGCCCTGCGGCGCGAGCATGGGCGACGGTTACGGCCCGATGGTGGTGTCGGCCAACGGGGAAGGGCCTGGCCCATCCGCCTCCGACGAGGAAATCCGCTCGTGGCTGCGAGACCGGACCATCGCAATTCCGGGCCGGATGACGAGCGCTTATCTCGCTTTGCAACTTTATCTCGGCGACTTCGATCACATCGTTGTCCCATTCGATCAAATCTTCGAGGCCGTAAAGAGCGGGAAAGCCGCGGCGGGTTTGATCATTCACGAGGGTCAGCTCACCTACGAGAAGTCGGGATTCACCAAAGTCCTCGATTTGGGTGAATGGTGGAAACGCGAGACCGCCCTCCCCTTGCCCCTCGGCGGGAATGTCTTGCGCAAGGACATCGCGCCTCCGGTGCAACGCGATCTGCTGGAGATCATGCGGGAAAGCATAGACTTCGGCCTCGCGCATCGAGACGAGGCGGTGAAGCATTCAATGCCTTATGCGCGCGACATGGATGCAAACCTCGCGGGAAAATTCATCGGCATGTACGTGAACGACTACACGCGCGATTATGGAGAGGTTGGGCGGAAGGCCGTGCGGCAATTTCTGACGCGAGCGGCTGACGCCGGTTATATCGGCAAGATCCCGGCAATTGAGTTTGCGGAATAGCACTGCCGTCATCCCGAGCGCAGTCGAGGGACCCCGAGGGAAGTCGTTCGACGTGCGACGGGGTCCCTCGACTGCGCTTCGCTCCGCTCGGGATGACGGATTCGCCTCGCGGCGGCTACTTCTTCGGTTTGTCCGCGGGCTTGCTTGCGTCCATCGCGTAGGTCTTCACCCGTTCAAACTCTGTCTTGAATCCACTCACGAAATCGTGAGTGCCATACTCGAAGAGCACGACGAAGCAGAAGGTGAAAAACACAAATAAGAGGAACCAAAAAAGGCCGCGGAGCAATGCCATGGCAGTGATGGTAACTTACTCGCCCGCCGAGGTCAACGAGGGTAAACGGACGCCAAACTTCCGATTGAACGCCCGGACGAAGCTGCCATCCTTTCCCAGCCATGCGCGTGCCCCTGCTCGACCTCAGCGAACAGTACCGCGCGCTCGCTGAGCCGATTCACGCGCAGCTCGACGAAGTGCTCGCCAGCCAGAGCTTTATTCTCGGGCCGAAAGTCGCGGCCTTCGAGGAAGCGATCCGCCGCTATTGCGCCTCGCCCAATGCCATCGGCGTTTCCTCCGGGACGGACACGCTCCTGGCCATCCTGATGGCGATGGAAATCGGGCCCGGAGACGCCGTTATCACCAGCGCCTACACGTTCTTCGCCACCGCCGGTTGCATTGCGCGAGTCGGCGCCACGCCGGTCTTCATCGATATCGATCCCGATACCTGCAACATCTCTCCGGCGGCCCTGGAACGTTATCTCGCCGAGTCGTGCCGCCGGGGCGAAGACGGATTCTTGCGGGACCCGCAGGGGAGAATAGTGCGCGCCATCATTCCCGTGCACCTCTTCGGACTCTGTTGCGAGATGGACGCTATCCACCGAATCTCGGAGCGCTTTCAGTTGGACGTAATAGAAGATGCGGCCCAGGCCATCGGCGCGGAATATCCGTATGGGGGCACAACCGCGAAAGCGGGCGCGATGGGGAAGGCCGGCTCTTTCAGCTTTTATCCGTCAAAGAACCTGGGCGCCGCGGGCGATGCCGGAATGATCATATGCCGGGATGACGCGCTCGCGCAGCGCCTCCGTGCCTGCCGCCAGCACGGAATGGAGCCACGCTATTACCATCATTTTATCGGAGGGAACTTCCGGCTGGATGAGATGCAGGCGGCCATCCTTGGGGTGAAATTGCCGTTTCTGGACGGCTGGTCCGCCGCCCGGCGCGGTGTCGCGGATTTTTACCGTGAAGAATTCAATCGGCTCGGCTTAACGAGTCAGCTTGCGCTTCCCGCGGAGCCGTACCGGGAAAGCGGCCTGACGAATCACCACATCTACCACCAATATGTCATCCGCACTCCACAGCGGGATGGGCTTCGCGAGCATTTGACGCGCAAGGAAATCGGCACGGCCATCTATTATCCGCTCGGGCTCCACGAGCAAAAG
Organism: Chthoniobacterales bacterium; assembly: GCA_035556975.1. Classification (GTDB taxonomy): domain Bacteria; phylum Verrucomicrobiota; class Verrucomicrobiia; order Chthoniobacterales; family UBA10450; genus AV80. The sequence goes on along the minus strand of DATMEN010000027.1, from coordinate 63,328 downwards.
TGCTTCGCTTATCTGGGCTACCGCGCCGGGGACTTCCCGGAAACCGAACGCGCGGCGCGAGAAACCCTGGCCTTGCCGATGTATCCCGAATTATCCCGCGAAGCGCAGCGTTACGTTGCCGAATCGATTGCGGAATTTTTTACATGAGGCGGATCGAGCGCTCCGCGCTCGATGCCAAAGTGGCGGCGAAGCCGCGAAAACAAGACATCGCGCGACGGAGCGCACGATCCACCTTGGTCACGTCTCGTTTGATCGACGACTCAACTCGTATTCGCGGCCACGGTGCCGCGGCCAAAAGACTTGCGACCCAGAGCAGCCGAGCCTATATCAACGCTCGCCTGACCGGCATGCGGGTAGGTACCGAAGTGGCCAAACGGGGCGGACTGTAAATCCGCTGGCTTACGCCTTCACTGGTTCGAATCCAGTCCTGCCCATTTCCACAGCCGCTCGATCGAGACGAACAGAAGTCGCTGGCAGGCCAGGATATCGCGCCTTACTTGCGCTTCTTGCCGCCGCTCTTCCGAACGCCGGACGTTTTCTTTGCTTTTCCTTTCGAGGATTTCGCGCTCTTAGACTTCGCCGACTTTTTGCTTCCCGAAGACTTAACTTTCGACTTTCCGCGCTTGGCTGACTTGCTCTTGGCAGACGACGCCTTTGCCTTGGAGCTCTTCTTCGCTGCCTGCCTGGCAGCGGGCTTCGCGCTTTTCTTTGAGGACTTCCTGGCGCTTTTCGATGACGCCTTGGCTTTGGCGGCGACCGCTTTGACGGCCTTCTTAGCCGCTGGCGCCGCGGACCTCCTGCCCGCGGCCCGACCTGCGAGCGCTCCGATCACACCACCGACCACGGCGCCCACGGGCCCCGCGACGCTCCCGAGGACAGCTCCGGTGGCCGCTCCCGCGGTTTGCTTCGAGATCGGTGGAATCTCGATATTCTCAGAGGATGAAGCGGATGGATCAGTCGATGATTGATTTTCTTCAGGCATAACGAGGCGCTCCTTTAGGGCAGTAAGTTGGTTGGTTTCTTGTACATCGCATGAGATCGGCTTTCCAGCCGTGGCGAGAACGATCTTATCTCAGCGAACGCATGGACGCGTCAGATAAGGCTGCCGCTATTTGGGAGGAAAGGTGACCCGTTCTCTTTCAACGGACGCGCCTCGATCGAGGAAAAAGTCGCGCAATTCACGCGTGTAATACTCTCCGTCGTTCCGTGGGTTCAATCCGAGAAAAACGCGGCCACCGGGATTGAGATGGCGCTTGAGGTCCTCGAGGAAAAAGTCCCACTCCGGCGGTCCCCACCACCAATCTCGTTTGCTTTCGCGATTGAAATCGACCGAAAACGCGGTGATCCAGTCGAACCTTCGACCGAGATCCGGCAACGGTTCGTGGGGCCGGATCGTCCAGACCCGCCGTTCGACCTGGAACAGATCGAGCAGCTCCGTGAAAAGGGGAAATTCGTCGATATCCAGGCCCAAAGACGAGTGTCCCAGATGTCGAAGAACAAAAGGGAAGAACCCGCCACCGCAACCGAGATCGAGCACCGCTCGCGGCGGACAGCGGTGCAACTTCAGATCCTGCGCGCGGACAATGTTCAGGCGCAGCCACCGCTTCACATCAGCGTACTTTGCGTAGTGCTCGGTGGATGAGGCATAACGCCGCTGGAGCTCGGCCAGCTTCGCCTGGTCGATCCTGGCATAGAGCGGCCCAAGCGGAACTGGGTGAACGAAACGCTCCGCCCGCCGCCACGCTCGCCGGTAGGTCAAAGGCTGCGCGAGCTTGGAGACTTTGTGCGAGAACCTCATTTGCCGGGCGGAGGCGCTGACGCCGCCGCCAATAACGACCCTGCACGCAAACTCGTGAAAGTGCGCGAATAACCGGCGGGGTTACCGCCCCCGCCCTGCAAAAGCCTGGCGCGCGAACGCGCTCGCTTACCGGCCGCGCCGGTTGCCACCGCCGCTGTCGCGACGTCCACCGCCGCTCCCGCCGCCGCCGTAGCCTCCGCCGCCACCACCGTAGCCACCGCCGCCACCGCCGCCGCCATAGCCACCACCACCGCCGCCGTAGCCACCGCTGCGTCCGCCACCCGGCGGACGAGCCTCACGGGGGCGGGCTTCGTTCACGGTCAAGGGCCGGCCTTCCACCGTCTTGCCATTGAATTCCGTGATCGCTTTTTGAGCATCTGCTTCCGTTGTCATCGTGACAAAGGCGAAGCCGCGCGACTTACCGGTGAACTTATCCTGCATCAACGTGACCTCTTGCACTGGTCCCGCCTGAGCGAAAAGATCCTGGAGATCTGTTTCGGTCGTGTTGAAGGAAAGATTTCCTACGTATAATTTAGTTCCCATCTGAGTTTACTGTGGAAAACGCCGCCTGGTCACTGTTCCCGCTCATCGGATTTCAAATCGCCACTGAAAAACTCAACTGACAATCTACCAACGCACCGAGCTTCCGTTTTCTTTATCGGCGTGATTAGTAGAGGCTTTTGCCCGTGAAAGCAAATATAATCGAGGCCGCCGCCGCCCCTGAAAATGCCTGAAATTTCCCCAGCAAACCGGCCACCAGCCGCATCTCGCGTGGCCGTTGTCGCGACCGGCCTCGTGAGCCCGCTTGGCTTCGGATTGGACGAGACGCTCGCAGCCCTGCGCGAAGGCCGGGATTGCGTTTCGCCGGTCACCCGCTTCCCGGTGGAGCATTGCCGTTGCCAGACCGCCGGGCAGGTTTCCGATGCGGGTTTGACCGGCGCCGGAAAGCCGCAGCTTCGCTCTGAGCGGCTTCATCGAGTGGCCCAAATGATGATCCTCGCCCTCGGCGAGGCGCTCGCGCAGGCCCCCGGTTTCCAACCCGAGCTGAGCGTGGTGGGCACAACCAGCGGCGGCATGACCTTTGGCGAGGAATATTATCGTGGCTTGAAAGGAAGCCGGGCCTCCACGCGGAGCGCGGCCGCGCTCATCGCAAACTACACGCCCCAGAAGCCCGTGATGGACGCGCAGGAGGCGTTCGGCCTCTCCGCCCCGTGCCAGGTGATCGCGAATGCCTGCGCCTCCGGGACGAACGCGATTGGGCATGCTTTCGAGTGCGTCCGGTCCGGCCGCTACCAGCGCGTCCTGACGGGCGGCTACGATGCGCTTTCCGAGCTGGTTTTCGTCGGGTTCGATTCGCTCCAGGCCTCTACGCCGGAAAGATGCCGGCCTTTCGATCGCGAACGCTCCGGCCTGGTCCTGGGCGAGGGTGCGGCGATCCTTCTCCTGGAAAATTTCGACTCCGCGCGGGACCGCGGCGCGAAAATCGTGGCCGAGATCACCGGCTACGGCATCTCGACCGATAATCATCACCTTACCCAACCGAACCCGTCCGGCAGCGGAGCACGGCAGGCCATGGAAGGCGCTTTACAAAGCGCGGGAATACCGGCCGACGAAATCGATTACATCAACGCGCACGGAACGGCCACGCCGTTTAATGATGCGGCGGAAGGGAAAGCCATTGCGGAGCTATTCGGCGGCGTGCCAGTCAGCTCGACCAAGGGAATGATGGGGCACTCGTTGGGCGCGGCCGGCGCGATTGAGGCGGTCATCAGCATTCTGGCGTTGCAGGATCAATTTCTGCCTCCCAACATCAACTTCCGAAATGGAGATGCGGGACTGGACCTGAACATTATCGCGAACAGCTCCCAGCCGGGCAGCCTGCGCACGGTTCTGTCGAACTCCTTCGGCTTCGGAGGCACGAACGCTTCGGTCATCATTCGGGCAATCAAAGGATGAGCCTGGGTATTGCCGGTATGGGTTGGGTGACGCCGCTCGGGAGTAGTCTGGCCGGCGTTTGGGCGCGGCTGTTGGGCGGAGACACGGCGGCAGCCGAATCAGTTTCGAGTCCGCTAGGTCGAGCCTGTTCCGTGTTCCCCGTACCGGCAGAGGCCACCGCCAAGGCCCCGGCGCACCCGCGGTTGCGGCGGTCCAGCGCGATTTCGCGGTTCGCGGTCGTCGCCGGCCTGGCTGCGCTGGAAGACGCGAAACTCACACTCGATGCGGACACGGCGACGCGCACCGCCCTGGTCTTCGCGGTTTCCAACGGCGGGGTCGTTTACACCAAGAGATTTTATCACGAGATCGTGGAAGCGGGCTCTCAAGCCGCCAGCCCGCTGCTCTTTCCCGAAACCGTTTTCAACGCTCCCGCCAGCCACCTGGCGGCCATCCTCGGAATCAACGGCGCGAGTTACACCCTGGTCGGCGATGGCGCCGTGGGCGTTCTGGCGTTGAAAATGGCGGAAGACTTGATGCGGAATGACAGGCTGGACCACTGTCTGGTCGTCGGCGCCGAAGAAGCGGACTGGCTGCTCTGCGATGCTTATCGGAAATGGCGGCTCCTGCGTTCCACTCCGCCCATCGAGCCATTCCAAACCCCTCCAAGAGGAACGATTCTAAGCGAAGGCGCCGGCGCGATTTTGCTCAGCCGTAACGGCTCGATCCAGCTGGAAAAGATTGCAGCCGGGACAAATTTCCGGAGGCAAAGTGAGGCAGGCGACGCGGTCGAAAAGGTTTTTGCCGAGCTTTGCGACGGCGAAACCGATCTGGTCGTCGCCAGCGCAAATGGGACCTTCGTCGATGCCGCTGAAGACGCCGCCATCGAGCGAAATTGTCCGGGCTCGAAAGTGCTGGCGATAAAAGGGGCGCTTGGCGAAAGCGTAGGCGCAAGCAGTCTCTGGCAAACCATCTGCGGCGCGCAGGCTCTCCGCACCCAACTCGTGCCTCCGGATTTGCTCCACCGGAGGAAAGCCGGAGCGAGCCCTTCGGCCGGGCAGCTTCGGCGCGCCGTGGTTTCGGTTTGCGGGTTGAATCAGCAGGCCGCCGGGCTGCGGCTCGCGCGGAACTGACAGATTAGTGTCGCAGGCCTGTCGAATGGCCATTTACCCTCGTAAATCCTGCTTTTGCCTTTGCAACGGCCTCGCGCTCCGGTAGCTTCGCAGCCGCCATGCGTAAGCTGCTTTTGCCTATTTTTGGCCTTCTTTGCGCGGCGACGCTGGCACAAGCCCAACTGGCTTCCGAGAAGCAGCCGATCGAGATCACGGCAACCGGTGACACGAACTACAAGGATGGTGTCGCCACAGCCCATGGCAATGTAGCCATTCACGCCGGCGACAGCGACATCTACGCCGACTCCGCCCGCTACAACGCCAAGACGCGCGAAATCCTGGTCGAGGGCCACGTCCGTATTTATCGCACTACCGGCCTCTTTGTCGGAGACCGCGCAATTTACAATGTCGACACCAAGGAAATTCGGGCGGTCGATATGCGGACCGACAAGTCCCCCTACCTGATCGGCGGCGAAAATGTCACGACCATCTCGGAGGGCGCTTTTCTCGTCTCCAAGGGCACCTTCACGACGCACGATTCGTCCGATCCGGATTTTCGGCTGAAGGCCAGGACTGTTCGAGTGTACGAAGACGATCGCGTCGTCTTTCAGAACGTCACGTTTTACGTCAAGAACGTCCCCGTTTTTTGGTGGCCCTACATGTATCAATCGCTGAACGATGCCTTCAGCTACATGGTCTCGCCGGCCTACTTGAGCTCATGGGGACCTTCGGTCCTCTCCCGCGTCAGCATGCCCATCACGGATGATATTCAGATGCAAATCCGTCTGGACTACCGCTCACGGCGGGGTGTGGCGATCGGGTTCGAACCAGACATCCGCTATGGGGCAGGGAAAAAGAGCTGGGCCCGGCTTCGGACTTATTTCTTGCGGGACGCGAACCCCGATATCAACCGCACTTCGGAGGTCCGCGTCGGCGTGCCCAAGGACCGTTATCGGATGTCGGTCCAGAATTTCACGAATTTCACCGAGGACATATACGGCACCGTCGATATCACCAAGCTGAGCGACGAATTCCTGCTCCAGGATTTTTATCCAGGAGAGTTCCAGATCAATCCGAAGCCGGACAACGTGCTCGCGGCCACGAAAACGCATCCAATTTATACGCTCACAGCCATCGGGCGATTTCAGGCCAACAGCTTCTTCGAAACCACCGAGCGACTTCCAGAGATCGTGCTCGACATACCGAGGACCCCGATTCTCGGAGGACCCATCTTTTACGAAGGTGAAACCGGCGTCGCGGATCTCCATCGTAACTTCGCGCGCGATTCAGGCTTTCAGGATTACGGTACCTTGCGGTTCGATTCGTTCCATCAATTCCTCTATCCCAATACCTATTTCGGGTGGCTGTCCGTTGTCCCGCGTGTAGGCCTCCGCGGCACGTACTACGATGAAACCCGCGATCTGGGTAAGACTATTTTCGCGCCCAATCCAAACCCTTTTATCCCCGATTTTCTCCTGCCCGATCCGACCCTGGCGATGCCCCTGGAAAAAGGAGGCAGCACATTTAGAACAGTGGTGAACGCCGGGGTGGAATCATCCTTCAAGATTTCACGGACATGGGAAGAGGCGCAGACCCGTTCGCTGGGCCTCGACGGCCTGCGTCATATCATTCAACCCTTTACGAATTTTTCCTGGGTCTCCAGTTCCAACTCAAATCCCGCCTCCATCCTGCAGTTCGATCGTTACCAACCGTCCACGCAGTTGCGGCCCATCGACTTCCCGCAGTTCACCACCGTTGATTCAATCGACAGCTGGTCGATCGGACGTCTCGGCGTGCGCAACCGGCTGCAAACCCGCCGGGACGATCTCACCGTGAGCTGGATGGATGTCGAGACCTACATCGACGTGAATTTCGATAACCCGTTCGACAAAACCCAATACTCCAATCTCTTCAACAAGATCAACTTCACCCCCGTGCCTTGGGCTTCCTTCGGAGTCTCTTCGCAGGTGCCCGTGTTTGAGAAGGGATTCACCGAAGTGAACACGCACGTGAGCATTCAGCCGATCGCCAATCTCCAGGTCAGCTTCGCACACCGCTATTTGAACCAAAACCCGTTCTTCGAGAACAGCAGCCTCTACGTTTTGAGCGGTTACTATCGATTTAACGATCACTGGGGCATCGGGATCCAGGAACAGTACGAAGGCACTTCGGGCGTCCTGGAGCAGCAGCGCTACTCGATCTATCGGGATCTGACGAGCTGGGTCGCATCGGTCGGCGCGATCATCCGCGATAACGGCGGTGTCAAGGAATACGGCGTGCTCTTCACCTTCACCTTGAAGGCGCTGCCCAAGCTCGGCTTCGACTTGAACTTCGATCCGGCGGGCGCGGATCAAACTCAATAAACGGCGTGGCGCGATCTCGATTGCAATTCCGGGGCTTTGCCCGTTCTTTCCCGCGCCGCGGCTGAAACGCGGCGACACCTTCGCTCTCCATGGATATTTCCATCATCGGTTCCGGTTATGTCGGCCTCGTGACTGGCGCCTGTTTTGCCGACGTCGGCCACAATGTCATCTGCGTTGATAATGATCCGCGAAAGGTCGAAGCACTCCAGGCCGGAAAGGTGCCCATCTACGAACCGGGACTCGAAGAGGTCATTCACCGAAATGTTTCGGCGCACCGGCTTCGTTTTACCGGCAGCATTCAGGATGGCGTCGAAAACTCGCAAATTGTTTTCATCGCCGTGCCGACCCCGCAACAGCCGGATGGGAGCGTCGATCTCAGCTTTATCGAAAAAGTCGCGCGGGAGATCGCCGGCGTTCTGACCAGTTATCGAGTCATCGTCGACAAGAGTACGGTGCCGGTCAAAACAGGCGAAAAGGTCCGCGAGTCCATCAAACGCTATAACCGGCACGGCGCTGAATTTGATGTCGTGAGCAATCCCGAATTCTTGCGCGAAGGCTGCGCCGTGGCCGACTTGATGCACCCGGACCGCATCGTCATCGGCGCCCAAAGCGAACACGCCATCGACCTGATGAAAAAGGTCTACGAACCATTCATGGCGCCGATCCTCGTCACCGATATCAACAGCGCCGAGTTGATCAAACATGCCGCGAATTCGTTCCTGGCCTTGAAAATCTCCTACATCAACGCCGTCTCCGCGATCTGCGAAGCCAGCGGAGCGGACGTGGAAAAGGTCGCGGACGGCATCGGGATGGATCGCCGGATTGGCCGAAATTTTCTGAATGCAGGAATCGGCTACGGCGGCTCCTGTTTCCCGAAAGACATCGCGGCGTTCATTACCATCAGCGAACAGCTCGGTGTTCCATTCAACCTGCTGAAAGAGGTCCAACGAATCAACGCGGAGCAAAAGAACCGGTTCCTGAAAACGATCCGGGACACGCTCTGGGTCTTGCGCGACAAAAAAATCGCGGTCTGGGGGCTGACCTTCAAACCGAATACGGACGATCTGCGGTCCTCTGTCGCCCTCGATCTCATAGCCGACATGTTGAAAGAGGGAGCGCACGTAACTGTGCACGATCCGAAAGGAATGGAGAAGGCGCGCGAAATGGAGACGCTGAAGGGCGCGAAATTCGCCGGCTCCGCGCTGGAAGCCGCCGAAGGCGCGGAAGCCCTGGTCATTGCCACCGAATGGGCCGATTTCGCCAACGTCGATCTCGCGATCGTAAAAGAAAAAATGACGACGCCGATTGTTTTCGACGGCCGCAATTTGTTTAATCCCGAGACCATGGCCAAGCTCGGCTTTCATTACCATTCGATCGGGCGCGCGAGCGTAAAGCCGAGCTGAGGTGGATCGCGCGCTCCGCCGCGCGATGTTTGATAATCGCGGCTTTGCCGCCACTTTTGGCATCGAGCGACGGAGCGCTCGATCCACCGCATGCCTTCCGAATTCAGTTCTCGAGCTCTCGCGCTGACGGCGCTGCGCGAGTGGCGCGCCGGCCAGCAATTTGCCGACGCAATTCTCGCGCGTCTCTTAAGATCGAGCGATCTCCCGGCGCCCGATCGGGCCTTCGCCACGGAGCTTTTCTATGGAGTTCTTCGCAACCTCACCCTGCTGGACTTCTGGATCGGCACGCTCCGTTCCAGCCATCTCGATCATGATGCGCGCGATTTGCTGCGGCTCGGCGTCTACCAGCTGTTTCTCATTCAAACTCCCGAGCACGCGGCTGTTTACGAAACGGTGGATCTTGCCGGCGCGAGAGCGCGATCGTTGGTCAACGCCGTTTTGCGAAACGCCCTCCGGAGAAAAGACGATCTCTTCGAGAAGGCGGGCGCTCAAGACCTCGGCGTTCGAACCTCCCACCCGCGGTTCCTGGTCGATCGTTGGACGCGAAACTTCGGTCCCGAAAACAGCGCGGCCCTGTGCGATTGGAACAACCGGCCGGCGCCGATCTATGCCCGCATCAATCGGCTCAAGATTTCCGCCGAGGAATTTCTGTTGAACCAGCCGGACGTGAACCAATTGCCCAGCCGGGAAAACTTCGTGCGTCTGACGAGCATTCCCAACCAGGCCCTGGAAGCTGGCCATTGCTATATCCAGGATCCAAGCACCGCGGCCGCCTGCCTTCTGTTGGATCCAAAACCGGGCGAAAGAGTGCTCGATGCTTGCGCGGCGCCGGGCGGGAAAACAGCGTATCTCGCGGAGCTAATGAAAAACGCCGGCTTCATCCTCGCCTGCGATCGCGACCAGGGCCGAATCAGGACGCTGCAGGACAACCTGGAGCGCCTCGGAGTCGGCATTGCCCAATGCGTAAGACACGACTGGACCAACGACAGTCCATGGCAGGACGAGGCGGCCTTCGATCGCATTCTCGTCGATGCGCCGTGCAGCAACACGGGAGTGATGCGCCGCCGCGTGGATCTTCGCTGGCGGTTGACGGCAAAGGACTTTTCGCGAATGCGCGAGGAGCAGCTCCGTATTCTGCGCGCGATCACTCCGCTGCTTGGAATCGGGGGCGTTTTGGTCTACAGCACGTGCAGCATCGAACCGGAAGAGAATGAAGAAGTCGTGAAAGCCATCACCCGGGAAATTCCTTTCCTGAAACTGGCCGGGGAGGTGTGGACGCTCCCGTTTCGGGACGAGTTCGATGGCGCCTACGCCGCGAAATTGATTCGAGAGGCGTAGGCCCGGCGAAATCTCCCGAGCCGTTTGCATCCGGCATCGCCGGTGGAATGATTACCCTCTATGCATGACCCGCGCTTTGATAAACTCGCGCAAGTCCTCGTGAATTATTCCACGAGACTGAAGCGGAACGAAAACGTCCTGATCGAGACCTTCGACGTGCCGGACGAAATGGCGATCGCGCTGGTGCGCGCGGCGCGAAAAGCGGGGGCCATTCCGTTCACGCAAATTCAACGGGCGCGCGTAAACCGGGAACTCGCGCTCAAGGCCAGCGAGCGGCAACTAAACCTGACCGCGATCCACGAACTGGCCCGGATGAAGAAGATGAACGCTTATATCGCCATTCGCGGAAGCAACAACATCACGGAATTATCCGACGTCCCACCCGAGCAAATGAAGTTGGTGGCGAAGAAAATGCGGCCGGTGAACGACCAGCGCGTTCAGAAAACAAAATGGGTCGTGCTGAGATGGCCGACTCCCTCGATGGCGCAACTGGCGGGCATGAGCTCGGAGGCTTTCGAAGATTTCTATTTCGACGTCTGCACCCTCGATTACCGCAAATTGCAACCCGGCATGAAGGCGCTCAAGAGATTGATGGACAGGACGGACCGCGTGGAAATCAAGGGGCCAGGCACCGACTTGCGGTTCAGCATCAAAGGAATCGGCGGGGTGATCTGCGGCGGGGACCGCAATATTCCGGATGGCGAAGTCTTCAGTTGTCCAGTCAAGGACTCGGTCCAGGGCCACGTCTTGTTTAACGCGCCGACCATTTACCAGGGAATCGGATTCGATAACATCCGGCTCGAGTTTAGCGACGGGAAGGTGGTGAAGGCGACGAGCAATCAAACCGAGAAATTAAACAAGATTCTCGATGCGGATCCCGGGGCGCGTTACATTGGAGAATTTTCGCTCGGCTTTAATCCATACGTCCTGCATCCGATGCGCGATATCCTCTTTGACGAAAAAATCGCGGGCTCGTTCCATTTTACGCCCGGCCAAGCCTACGAAGATGCCGATAACGGAAACCGAAGCCAGGTCCATTGGGACATGGTCAGTATTCAGCGGCCCGATTATGGCGGCGGCGAAGTTTATTTCGACGGCAAACTCATTCGGCGTGACGGCGAGTTCCTGCCGGCGCCCTTGCGCTCGCTCAACCGCGGCCGGTTTGCGAAGAAGTAATCAAGGAACGGCGGTTGGAAAGCCGCCGCTCCTTGGTCCCGTACGCAGAACGAGGAGGCACGATGCCTCCTCGCTGCGACAAACAACTTGAAGAGATTCTAGGCTGGTTTCGGAGCCGCGCCGTGGGCGTTGAGTTGCATCATTCCGATCTCGCCATTTCCAGCGAGCTGGACATTGGCAATCTCAAACACTGGCGCACCCTCCACCGCGCTGGGACCGGCGCCCGGCAACTGGACCGAGACATTCTTCGACGTGGAATTCAAAACGATCGAGGCAATCTCGAAGGAAGGTGAGAATTCGACGGTCGCGATCTGGAAACGACCCGTCACGTGGACGGAGGCTTGCCCCTGCTGCGAGGGAGTAAGCTGGACCGCGCCGCTGTCCGCGCCGGAAAGAAGCTGGAGACCCGCGATATTGAAGGAAGGCGAGCTGATCACACTTGGACGCTGCTGTTGCGAAGGAGTAAGCCGGATCATGCCGAGCGCGTTGCCCGCCAGTTGGACCGTGGCGACTTCAAAGGTGACCTGTAGATTCATCGCCGGCTGCGGCTGCTGCGAAGGCGCGAGGCGCATCGTGACGATCTTGGAGGTGGGCTTGAGCTGGAGCGCGCCCATTTTGAAACTCGGAGTGAGTTGCAGCGATGCGATCTCAAACGAGAAGGTCAATTGCACGGCGGTCTGCATGCCGCTGGCTGGTTGGGATTGAGGAGCGCCCCCAGTTGTTGGAGCAGTTCGAATTGCGGGAGCGGGTGTTGGTTGGATCGGTTGAGGCATGATGGCTGGTGTTGTTGGCTGCTGAGCTAGGGGCTCGGTGGATATGACTTGCGGCGCGAAAGAAGGAGACTCGACTGAATGACGGTCTCCGCCGATACCTGCCGTCGCTCCTGGAGGGAGCGATTCCGGTTCGGGTTTGGTGATTTCGGCCATGATTGAATCGGTTGAAAACGCGGGAACTTGATAAGGGATGGGCTGCCCTTGTGCAACTGGTTCTATTTTGGGCTGGTAAATTTCAGCCGCTGGCGCGGCCGTGGATTCCGCCACAATCTCCGACGGCATCGGCTCGCTCACGGTTTCGAAAAACGCTGGAGGCTCAAAGGCCGCCGTTTCGGTCAGAGCTTCGACTGGCGCCGGCTCTTCAAATGCCGGAGTTTCGAAGGTCACCGCTTCGCTGAAGGCTTCGACCGGCGCAGGCTCTTCAAACGCCGGAGTTTCGAAGATCGCCGTTTCGCTGAGGGCTTCGACTGGCGCGGGCTCTGCAACAGCTGGTGCTTCAAATACAGCCGCTTCTTCAAACGCGGGCGGCGCTTCAAACGAAGCCGGCGCCGCTGCAAACACGGGCATGTCCTGCGGCGCAGGCGCGACGTCCTCGTGGCTCGGAGCCATTTCTGTTCGAGCCGGGGCAAACTCCCACTCGGGAGCGGAGGCGAGGTCCGGTGCCGCCGCGACCGGTGCCGGCGTGAGATCGCTGGCATACTGTGTTTCCGCGGCCGGGAAAGGCGCGGGTGCGCTTTCCACGGCCGGCTCTGGCTTGAACGCTCCGGACGGTTCCGGCTCGTGCACAGGGGCCTTTTCCCGAGGAATAAAATTTTCGACCACCGCGCCGTTACCGGCCGCGGCCATCGGGCCGCCGGCGCCGAACGGGCGGCTTACCTTGCCGAAAGGAACAGCCGCGCGCCGGACCGAAGGCTCTGAAGCTTTGAGCTGGAGCGAGACCTGCGGGGGTCCTCCGGCGAGGCGGGCTGCCGCGGCAATCTTTTGGGCCGGGGTCTCTTGCTCAACCGCGTCGAAACGCGGTCCCATCGCCGGCGCGGGAGAACGATAAACCGGGATCGTGACGCGCCGCCGCCGCACCTCGGAAACAACAACCCAGCCGATAATAGCAACGCCCGCTAAAAGGAGGGCGTACACCAGTAACTTGTTTGGGTCCATCCAGCCGCCGGCACCGGGCTGAGCCCATTCCCGAACGGTGGCCGGGGCGAGGACCGTCGCGGGCGTAGTGGCGGTCGTAGTGGCGGCAATGGCCGGCGCCTCTTTATTCACCGGAGCTTCAGCCTGATTGCCAGCCGGATTTTGCGCCACTTCTTGCTGCGCGACCTCAGTCGATGTGGCGGGAACAGTGGCAGGAACTTGCTCAGGCTCACGCGGAAGCGGGGCGCGGGTTTCCGAGGGCAATGCGTTCGAAGCGACCGGCATTTCCACTTTTGGCGACGATTCCGGGGCTGTCGCGGGCTTATCGTTTTTCCCGATAAGCGCCTGCGAGGTCAACGGAACTTGCGCCGATGCGCTTTCGGCCGGTTGCTTGGCGGTCTTAGTCGACCCGGCAGCCGGGATCGGGCTTGGTTCGATCGACGGTGCGTCAGTCTTCGCCGTCTCGGTCGAAGCCGTGATAGCAGCCGGCGCTTGCTTTTGCAGCCAACCGAGGTCGTAGAAAGAGTCGGCGAAAACGAGATTCAGCGCAGGCGAATAGATTTTCCGGGCTGAGACGATCCAGTCGTTGGCTTTGGCGGTGTTGTTGTGTTTAAACTCCCAGGCGGCCTGGGCGTAATAAAGCGCCGGGGTGTCGCCGGTGAATTGGAACTGTTCCATCATCTTCTGCGCCCGGCTGTCTTTTCCTTCCAGGAGCAGGGTCAGGTAAATTTTGAATTTGATGATTTGCGCCGCCTGATTCTTGTCTCCGCCCGGCGCCGGGGTGGCGCTAAAGAGCGCTTCAAACCGGTCGCGCGCTTTCGCATACTCCTTCTTCTTGAACGGTATTTGCGCGAGATTGTAATGGGCTTCGGCGAGTTTTGGGTCGATTTTCAAGGCCTGCTTGAAGGCGGCCTCCGCGGCATCGAAATCTTTCTGCGCCAGGAGAATTTCGCCACGCAAGTTGGCGGTGGCCGCTTGATTCGGGTCGGCCGCATCGGCCTCGTCCACCAGCCTGCGGGCGGCGGTCAAATCACGTTGCTGAAAGGCTTGTTCGGCCTGTTCGTACTTTTCCGTTGCCAGGGACTTTGCTTTCGCCGCCCGATCCGCCGCGGAAGTCAACTCGAGAGCCGCGCGCGTTTGACCGACCGGCTTTTGCAGCCAGCCCACTTCGTAAAGCGATTCGGCGAAAAGTTTGTTGAGCTGCGGCGAAAAATTCTTCTCCGCGGTGGCCAGCAGATCTTTCGCTTCCTTCTCATTCTTATGCTGAAGAGCAATGGCGGCGTGCGAGTAGTTGGCTGCCGGCGTATCGGGCGAAAGCTCAAACTTCGCCAGAATGGAATCCACCATGTTTTCATTGCCCTGGAGGAGATAGGTCAGCAGGATTTTGTATTGGATGAGTTGCGCCGCTTCGCCCTGCAACTCGGCTGCGTTTCCCTGGAGCAGAGCGTCAAAACGCTTCCGGGCTTCCGTCCAGTCTTTCCGCAGGAATGGAATTTCCGCCAGGTTGAAGCGCGCATTCCAGAATCTCGGATCGGTGGCGAGCGCCTTTTGCAATGCTGCCTCCGCCTGGTCGTACTCCGCCTGCCGCATCAAAATAACCCCGCGCAGGTTTTGGGACTCGGCCAGGTCGGGCTGGCGCGCGTCAATCGCATCGAGCTCCTTCAGCGCTTGCGGATAATTGTTGGCGTTGAATTCGCGGAATGCCTTGTCGTACATCGACTCCAGCTCTGCCTTCGTGGGGGCGACATTAGTCGCCGCAAAGGAACTGAGAACTAAGACCGTGATCGTCGCGAATTTACGAATGTTCATGCCAGGACGCATACAAGCTATGCCCGTGCCTGATGACAAGTCTATTTTTGCCGTTTTATCCGCGAAAACGCGCTTTTTTCGCAATAACGGTGCTTCACAAGATTGTCGTGCCGGCCCAGGAGTTTCCCTCATCAGGGGAAGCCGTTTTTAGGCCAAAGCCCCACTCCGGCGCTATCCGAGGGCGATTTTCCTGTTTAACGAGGTTTTGGGGGGGTCCCGACGTTGCGATTGGCAATAATCCGCAACCCCTCCAGCGTCAGGTTGGGGTGGACCGCTTCGATCTCGGGAAGCTTTCGCGCGATCAACTGCGCGTAGCCGCCCGTGGCGACGATTCTTGGTTTGCTCCGCCCGAAATTTTCGAGACGAACGCGGACAAGGATTTCGCGCACCAAGCCGCGATAGCCAAAGATGGCTCCGGACATCATTGCGTCGCGAGTGGTTTTTCCAATCGCTCGTTTCGGCTCACGGAGGGTCAACTTCGGCAGTAAGGCGGTTCGTTGATAGAGAAAACTGGTCATGGCTTCCAGACCCGGCGCGATCACCCCGCCGACGTAATCGCCGCGCGCCGAAACAACATCGAAGGTCACAGCTGTCCCGAAATCGACGACGATCGCCGGGTAGCCATAGAGCTGAGTCACCGCCGCAGCGTTCGCGAGCCGATCGGCGCCGATCGATCGGGGCGCCGGATAATCAACCCCCACGCCGAGATCAAGCTCCGGGCTCAAAAAAAGCACGCGCGCGGAACCCGCCGCGGCCGCGATCGCCTTGTTCTTTCGCGGAACAACCGAGGAAACGATTATGGCCCCCACGCTTCGGCCCCGCAAAATCCGCCGCAGGAAAGCGGCGGTGAAATCCTTCGTCGGGTGGCGTATCGGCTTCGCGATCCTCCGCCTTGTGGCGAAGGCAAGCTTCGTGTACGAATTGCTGATATCGATCAACAAATAGTCGGTCGCCCGATTCCCAGCGGCACGCATGATTTGAAAGTCCTGCCTCTCAGGCGCTATCTGGAACGCTGGGCCGCGTCAAGTCCGCCAGTCGCCGGACCTCCTCCCGCGGCGAGCTTGCGACCTTTTCGCGCAACGCTTAGCCTCGGCCCGTGAGGAAATTGGTCCACCGACCGCGGCGCTTGCGCCAAAGCGCAGGTCTGCGAAACCTCGTACGCGAGACAAAGCTCAGCGCGCACGATTTCGTGCTTCCTCTTTTTGTCAGCGAACGAGTGAAGTCGCGGCAACCAATCGCGAGCATGCCGGGCGTTTTTCAGTTCGCCGTAGCGGAGGTGGCCGGCGAGGCCCAGCGCGCCCACGATCTCGGGCTGCAAGCCGTTTTGCTTTTTGGCATTCCCGAAGACAAGGACGAACTGGCCAGTTCGGCCTATGCGAAAAACGGCATCGTGCAGCAAGCGGTCCGCGCAATCAAAGCCCAGTGCCCCGAGCTGGTCGTGATCACGGATGTCTGCCTGTGCGAATACATGAGTCACGGGCATTGCGGCGTCACCCGGATGGATGGCGAGCACTTCCATGTCCTCAATGACGAATCGGTCGAGCTGCTGGCGAAAACGGCGCTTTCGCACGCCGCCGCGGGAGCGGACCTCGTTGCTCCCAGCGACATGATGGATGGCCGCGTCGGCGCCATCCGAGAAACGCTCGACGCGAATGGTTTCGATCAAACCGGCATCATGAGCTATGCCGCCAAGTTCGCCTCGGTCTTTTATGGGCCGTTCCGCGAAGCCGCGGAGAACCCCCCGCAGGTCGGCGACCGCCGTTCTTATCAGATGGACAGCGCGAACGCTCAAGAAGCGCTGCGCGAAGTCGCTCTCGACATCGAGGAAGGCGCAGACATCGTCCTGGTGAAACCGGCGCTTCCCAATCTTGATATACTCTGGCGCGTCCACGAGCGTTTTGGGAAGCCGACCGCCGTTTATCATGTGAGCGGTGAATTCGCGATGACGAAGGCCGCCGTGGAAAAGGGAGTTTTTGACGAGCGCGCTGCCGTCCTCGAGATCATGACTTCCCTGAAGCGCGCCGGCGCCGACATAATCATCACCTACTGGGCAAAGGAGCTTGCCGCATGGACGCGCCCGTAGCGAAACGCCGTGGCGAAACAGAAATGCACCTTCGCCTCAAGCGCCTCGCTTTTCTCTGGGCGCAGGCAAACGGCTATTCGGCGTGCGCGGCGGAAGTCAGCCTGCCGCAATGCCGTTACCGGGCCGACGTAGCGGCCTATCGGCCCCAGCCGAAACAACCGGGCGTGACCGCGATTTTCGAATGCAAACAGGCGCGAGCCGATTTGCGGCGGGATAATTGTTGCAGCGCGGCGACGCACGAGCGGCTCCGGTCGGTCAGCCGGCGTCGTGAGGTGCTGGAGAGACATCTTCGCATCCATTATCCGACGCTGCGCACCGGCGACTCTCTCTTTCCGGAATATGATTCGCACGATTTCTCCGCGATCGGACATCGCAGTTACGGCCGGGTTCTCCGCGAGCTGGCGGCCTTGCAGAACCATTTAAACGGCGGAAGGAAATTTGAGTGCCTGGTCCGCTACCGGTGCGCGAACTTGTTTTTTCTGGTTTTGCCCAACGAGTTATTTTGCGAAGCGGAAGTGCCGTTCGGTTGGGGCGCCCTGGTGGAATCCAACGGGTCCCTTTCCCTCGTGCGGAAACCAATCTGGCATGATAACGCCGCGGAAACGCGCTTGCGCTTCCTTCAACGAATAGCAACCGCGGGAACGCGCCAATTCAACCGCGCCCTCGGCCTCACTCGAGAGGAAATCGTGACGATGGCGAAATCAGTCTAAGGTGCCTTCCCTTCGGGCAATAACAAGTTGCGACCCGTCATCTCTTTAGGTTGAGGCAGCCCGAGCAGGAAAAGTATCGTGGGCGCCACGTCAGCCAGGATGCCATCTTCAACGCGAAAGCTCTCCGCGCCTTTCGCGACGTAAATGAAGTGAACCAAATTCGTGGTGTGCGCAGTGTTGGGCGACCCATCGGCGTTCCGCATCTGCTCGCAGTTCCCATGATCGGCCGTAATCAGACAAGCGCCGTCCAGCGACACAACTTCAGGAACAATTCGCGCAACGCATTCATCGATCGTTTCCACCGCCTTGATGCCGGCCGCGAGAACTCCGGTATGCCCAACCATATCGGGGTTGGCGAAATTCAGGATGATCAAGTCGTAGCTCGCGAGGCGCGCGAGAACTTCGTCCGTGACTTCGCGCGCGCTCATTTCCGGCCTTAGATCGTAAGTCGCCACCATCGGTGAAGGAACGATCTTTCGGTCTTCGCCGGCAAATGCGCGCTCGATTCCGCCGTTAAAAAAATAAGTAACGTGCGGGTATTTCTCTGTCTCGGCGATCCTCAATTGGGTCTTGCCCGCCTCGCTGACCACTTCACTCAAGATCTGTCGCAGTTCTTGCGGAGGGAAGATGAATGGAGATGGATACGTCGCGTCGTATTGCGTGAGCGTGACATAATTGACCTGAGGCCAGACTTCGCGCTCGAAGCCGTCGAACTCCTTCAGGAGCAAGGCCTGCGACAGCTGACGAGCCCGGTCGGCCCGAAAATTGAAAAAGAAAACGGTATCGTTATCGCGAACCCGTTGTTCGTCTCCCTGCGCAAAGATGAGCGGGGGCATGAATTCATCTGTCACGCCTTGTTCATACTGCTCGCGCACGGCCGCTGCCGGCGAAGCCAGAGAGGGTGTGCCGCGGCCCAGGACGATCGCGTCCCAGGCTTTCTTCGTCCGGTCCCAACGGCGATCGCGATCCATCGCAAAATATCGGCCCACCACAGTGGCGATCTGCGCGCCGCATTTTGCCAGTTCGACCGTGCAGGCTTCGAGGAATCCTGCGCCTCCGGTCGGAGAAGTATCCCGCCCATCCGTGAAGGCGTGGACCATGATGTCCGTTGCCCCGGCGGCTTTGGCTGCCTGAGCGAGCGCGATGAGATGTTCGTAATGACTGTGAACACCACCGTCGGAAACTAATCCAAGAAAATGGAGCCGATGGCCGCGAGCGCGCTCAAAACTCTCGCGTGCGGTCGGATTACGGGCGAGCTCACCTTCCGCGATCGCCTTATTGATTCGCGTAAGGTCTTGATAAACGATTCTGCCGGCCCCGAGGTTGAGATGGCCTACTTCGGAGTTTCCCATCTGCCCTTGCGGCAAGCCAACGTCCAGACCGCTGGCGCTCAATCTGCCGCCCGGATATTCGCGATACAGGCGATCGTGAAATGGGGTGTGCGCGAACAAGGTAGCGTCACCGTTCTCTTCGCGCTGTTCCTTTCCGCCGGGGTTGATGCCCCAGCCATCGCGAATGATGAGCATGATCGGTTTCGCCACGGTGGCGCAGTCTGGCGACGATCAGGCGAGCGCACAAGCCGTTCTTTCGTT
Source organism: Chthoniobacterales bacterium (assembly GCA_035556975.1). Taxonomy (GTDB): domain Bacteria; phylum Verrucomicrobiota; class Verrucomicrobiia; order Chthoniobacterales; family UBA10450; genus AV80. The sequence continues at coordinate 44,105 of DATMEN010000027.1, read as the reverse complement.
GACAATGCGAATCGCGCGCTCCTACATCGGATTCATGAAGTGGCGCAACCAGTTGCTCGCGCTTTTCTGCCTGATCGCATTCGGCGCCGGGGGCGTTTTCTATTTCCAGCATTGGGTCGTCCAAAAGCCGTTCGGGATTATCCTTTTCATCGGCGAAGGCCTGACGCCAGGTCGTCTAGCCGCGACCCGAGTCTATGCCGCTGGCGCCGACACACCCCTTGCGCTCGATTCGATGCCGCACCTGGCCCTGCTTACCAATTACTCGAACGATTTCGCCGCGCCGGATCGAGCGGCTGCCGCCACCGCTATCGCGACGGGGGTCGACGTAAATAATCGCCTGATCGGCAGCGATTCGGAAGGCAAGGCCCTTCCAAACCTGATCGAACTCGCCCGCCAGGCCGGCCGCGCAACCGGTTTGATCACGAATGCGAACATAACCGATCCGACGTCGGCGGCTTTCTATGCGCACACGACCGATCAAAACGACCGGTCCGCCATAGCCGGCCAGCTCGCGAAAAGCCTCGGGATTGATTTGGTGCTGGGTGGGGGCACGAACGATTTTTTACCAGAGTCAAAAGGCGGCCATCGTCGAGACGAGCGTGACCTTCTCTTGGAAATCCGCCGGAATGGTTTCGATCTCGTCCGCTCCAAGGCGGAGCTGGAGGCGATACCTGATTGGCGGCGTCCGAAGCTTTTCGGCGCCTTTAGCCAGGCCGAACTGGCTTATGCGGATCAAATCGAAGCGCGAAGCGAACAGCCGAGTCTTTCAGACATGGTGCGCCGCGCCATTGAACTCCTTCAATTCAATCGGTCCGGCTATTTTCTCGTGGTCGACGCCGGCTTAATGCGGATGGCGGCAGAGAAAAACAATGGCGAACATACCCTCGCTGAGACCGTGGAACTCGATCGCGCCCTCGCGGTCGCTCAACGGTATGCGGGCGGGAACTCCGCCATATTTGTCTGCGGCGACGTCGGGATCGGGGGATTGAGTTTGAATGGATATCCTTTTCGAAAGGATCGTGGGATTGCCGTGCTCGGCCTGAACTCCGGAGGCGACCCTTGGTTTTCTTGGGCGACCGGACCCAATGGTGGAAGACATTATGGAACGGCCAGACTTGCGGCGTCTCACGAGCCGAATGCGACAGGGCCCGTTTCGCCGCCAGAACAGCCGCAGGAGCCAGCGGCGTTTTATGCGCCCTCGGCGCTGAACACAGTGGATGATATGCTGGCCCTCGGATCCGGCCCTGGCGCGAAAGACTTGCACGGCTCGATGAAAAACACCGCCTTATTTGGGATCATCCGCAAGAACTTTTGATGCTTCTGGCCTCGTGGCTGAAGACGGGCGTGGATAATCTCCCCGGGAATCGGCATTTTCAGCGCCGTCGGCGCGGCCGCGCCTTATTGGCTCTTTGGACCAAGCTGGCCAAAACAAGAAAACCCGTCGATCGGCTAATGCCGACGGACGGGCTTTCTAGAAAACTGTGCTGTTACTCGCTGACCGGAACCAGCTGCGGAATAAATGTGAACGGCGGCGGCTCCGGGAGCCGGGGCGGAGGGCCTTCAGCAGGCGGTTCCGCCGGAACATCCTCCGCGATGTCCTTGCTATCGGAAATGTCTTTGGAGTCTGCTATGTCCTTGGAGTCTGCGGAAATCGTACGCTCCGACGCATTCTGGTTGCTGGAGACATTTACGTTCGCAGCGAGGAGGTTCCCGCCGCCCGCACCAAACGCTGAAACCTCGGCCACGGTGAACGAGCTATCGGTCTGCGCCGCTGGAATCCATCGCAACATCACGTAACGGCCGCTGGTCGCTGGAAAATCTATCGACGCGCGTCCCTGTGTGCCGTCGTCGATCGTCGAACCGACACGCTTCAGACTTGCCAGCGCATTGCTGTCGAGCTTCACGGGGTTGGTGGAATTATCGCGATCTGCCCCCGGCAGAGATTGCACGACATAGAAATCGATACTGCCTGGGCGCGCCGAATAAACGGCCGAGAGACGTCGCACGGTGCAGACTTTTCCGAGATCGATCACAGCCGTGGGGGACTTGTCCTCCGACGCGAAACCAAACGAGGTCGCGACCTGATTGTCGATCATGCTATTGGCCAGCTTCAGATCGTTGCCGGAGCTCACGTAGAGCGCACGGGCCTTGTTGCGAGTGTCGCTGAGGTTGTAATTGACCAGGGCAAAAGTCGCCTGTGGTCCGAGCTGAGATTGATCGGATTTAACGGCAGGTTGTGCAGCAAGCTGTGGCACTTTCTGCAACTCGACATCCGCGGCGAGCACCGCGGAAGCAGTGAAAAAGCAGCAAGAGACGCCAAAAACTTTGCCGAGGGAAGAGGTAAGTGTTCTCATAATTTCCATATCCACAAAAAAGATAGTAAGACGTTTGGATTTTTTCCGCAATAAAAATCTTTCGACGGGGCGATCTTTTTTAACAGGCCTATCTCCTAGAGGAAGATTCTGTCACAAGATCGGGCTTTTTAGCCAGCTTTTTCTCCGATAAACTAGCGCTTTTCCGCCAATCGGATGCCGGGATGTCTTGCCCGCGTTTTCTCGCTAGGAATAGGGCACAGCAATCTCACCTGGTCGTTACGATTCTGGGGCGGCGTGGTCGCGGCGGTGGGCTGGGGCCAATCACTAATTATTCATCGCGCGCCGAAAAGCGAGCGCGATATTCTGACCGCCTCAATACGCGCAAACAAGAGCTGAGCGCTCTTGGTCGCCGCCTAGGCGGCTCTTAGTCCAATGATGACTTACCAACTCGGAGGTCCCAGCCGATTTCCGTCCGGAACCGACGAAACGTTATCTGCTCGATTGTGCGGCTGGGTAGTTCCGTGCCACAACGGTCCGCTTTTGGATCGAGACGGGACCCGATGGGCGCCGATTGGGGTCACGAGCGTAGGGTGAGCCGTGCAAGCTCATCAGGAGCGAGTCGGCAAAGCAGACGGCCGAGGAGAGGCAAAGAAGCGCCCCAGCGACAAGAAAGATCCTCGTGGAAGCAAATGGGTGGATGCTGATTAAAACCATACGGGTTATGGTTATTACGAGCACCGGTCGCGCCAAAAGGCCGAGGGCGGCCGGGGACAAACCACCGATTAGGTCGTGCGTCCAAGCTCGAGGCGCAGATAAGCCCTGAAACGCGTCCCTGAGAGAATCCCCCGGGATTCTCAGCGCCCGACGAGGGTGCGCGCGAAGTCCAGGTTTTGCTGCGCTTGTTTAAAGTCCGGCTGGATGCGAAGGGCTTCTTTGTAATGAGCAATGGCTGAATCGTATTCGAGCGTACCGCAGAGGATGTCCGCCAGCTCTTTATGGGCGACCTGCAGGTCCGGATTCACGGACAAGCTATGTTCGTATCGGCGGCGTGCTTCAGGGAGGAGTCCCTTAATGACCAGGATACCGGCCAGACTCGTTTCGCATTTGCCATTCTTCATCTTCGGATCCAAAAGAAGCGAGCGCTCATAGTGTTCCATTGCGCGATCCAGCTCTGCGGACGCCTCCGCGAGGCTCGCGCCCTCGAGCAATTTCGACTCCGCCATACTTTTCCAAACCGCTCCGAGATAAAACTCAGCTTCGGCCAACGACGGATTGAGGCTGAGAGCGAATTCATATTTGCTGATTGCTTCCTCGACGCGCCCCGCCTCGTGCAAGGCCTTGCCGTAATTGAGTTGTGCCTGAGGGTCGTGCGGGAGAATTTGCGCGACCTTCTCCGTCCGCTCGATCGCCGGCACAACTCGACCGACCAGCTGCGCGGCGCACAGAGCCCCAAAGGGGACAACGAGCGCCGCCCAGCGCAAACCATGGCCCGCCCAAACTGGCAACGTTCGGCGCGGAATTAGAGAAGCCGCAGCTCCGGCCCCTTCGATTCCAAGCATTGCCCGCGTTTGCGTTTCCCTGACCTTCCAGATGAAACCGTCATAATAAAAATGCAAAAGGGCCGACGCCGTCACAACGCCGATTAGAGCATGGCGCATCCATTCCGCGGAGGCGGCCGAGGTCGTGAATGCAATCGACCCGTAAGCCAGAACCAAGCCGACGTAAACGCCGATCAGCGCACCGCTCCGCCGAAAAACAAAACGCATGAATCCATGAATGCTTTGGTCGCGCTCCACGCGCGCGCGATTATAAATCCAGACGATGGCAAGATACTGCACGTCATGAAAGACCTCGAATAGAGCGATGCCTACGAGGATATTTTGCACGCCATTATTGCAGTACCACCAAAAACCGATGCTACTGACGAGGAGCACCATTTTGACAGAACTGGCGCCTCGCCCTCCGCGCCAATCACTCCACTGCCGCCACAAGAAAACGGCCGTCACCAAGCCCAGGGCAATTAGAATGACCGAACGAAGTCCCACAATGAAGCCGACTGGAATAACGGGCCCGCCACTTTCATAATAAAGGTCCAGAGAGCTGCGGAAACGCATCGGCGAAAGAAGCACCGCTCCCACGAACCACGCGAAGCACAGCGCGAGATCGATACGAGCCCTTGACGCAGCCTTGGCGGAGGCCTTCGCGTCGTAGATCCGGCAGAATCCGTAGGTTTGCATCATCCCATGCCAAATCCCCCACGCGAGCGCCACGAGTTGCACCGCCTGGATGTTATAAAAAGATGACCAGATGCAAACAATCAGGAGGAGCACGGGGGCGACAATGAAGCGCGTCTTGAAGCGAGCGAATAACGCCCGGTCGCCATAGGCTCGAATCATCCCAGGCAGATGATGCCCCATGGCCCCGAAGGCGCCGACGAACAGAAAGATATCCTGGGCGCTCCAGCGCGCCTGCGCGGCCGTAAAGATCGGAATGAGCAGCACCGGAGTGCCGACGAAAAGAAGCAGATCCCGCCAGCGGTCCAGAATCCACGGGGACGACTTCGCAGGCGGTGATGAAATGGATTGTTTTCCCGCGCGTTTCTTGGATCGGGCGATTTTCGCCAGCGGCAATGCGTGCGTCGCCATTCCGATTTGATAGTTCAAGTTGTCCGCAAAGACAAGCTGGTTCGCGGCGTCTCGGACGGCCGTTTCAATGAATCCACCCTCATTTCCCGGCCTCGCTCGCTGAACCCGCCTCTTTCCCGCAAGATGGCCGCCTCCGCGCCTCCACCAAATGCAAAAGGCGGGTGGCATTTCTGCCACCCGCCTTTGCGATAATTACCTGCTCTAGCTTAGAACTTCTTGTTGAAGCCCACGTAGACGTAACGGTTACGAATCGAGTAGAGCGAAGTGTCGTAGTTGTCGTTGAACGCTCCCAGCACCGATGGCGGCTGGCGGTCGAACACGTTGACTACGCCGACTTTGAGCGTGGTGCCCCAGAGCATCCGCTGCCAGATGGATGAGCTTTCTGCCACCGGTTGCATGACGCTCTTGCTGTCCTTCGAGTCCTTCGCATAGACCGGCGGAGCCTCGACGTCCGGCTTCACGAACTCGTAGCTCAACTGCATGTCGAGCGTGATGTAGCTTGGCACATTTCGTGGCTCGTCGCGCACAATTAAGTCAAACGCAGGATCATCGCGGAAGTCGCCGATGTAGTTACCCGTCATGACGAAGTCAAAGTGCCTCCATTCCCATTCGGTCCGGAGGAATCCCTTGTTCCAGGGAATCGCACCAGGCGCGAGAGGCAATGTGCTATTGACATAATTGCCCAGGAACTGACCGAAGGGACCTGTGCCCGGCTGTGCCTTCCAGGTGAAGAAGTGGTTCCAACCACCCGAGAAGGTGAACTTGCCGAAACGTTCGGTTGGCAGTTCGTAGACCGCCGTGACATCTAGGCCTTGCACATGACGCTTGCCGGCGTTGCCGAAGTCAGCATCAACCGCGATCAAATTGCCAGTGTCGGGATCGCGGGTCACGCCATCCCCCGGGCCTCCCGGACCGTCTATGGTGCCCGAGCCATTACCGAAACCGTCCGGATCGGGCACGTTGCCGCTCAACAGGACCTGCGCGAAGTCAGACGGGCTGACGATAAGGTCCGTCGTGAAGACCTGATACCAGTCCACCGTCATCGTGAACCCAGGGAAGAATTTCGGGGTCCAGACGATGCCCGCTCCGTAGGAGTCGGTCTTTTCCGGCTGGATAGCAATATTTCCACCCTGCCAGACACCTTCGGGTGGCTGGAGCGTGACCCCGATATACGGATCGAAGAGCACGGGGAAGTTCTGCGAGACCGGGTCGAACAGGGAACTCGGAGTGGGCGACCGAAACGATTGGCCCCAGCTGGCGCGCAGGGTGATGTCTGCGATCGGCTGATACCGGAGCGAGACACGTGGCGTGCCGCCGAAGTTCTCGTCCTCATTCACGTTGTCGAAGCTGCCTTCCCGCTTGAAGAAAACGTCCGTGTCCGTGAACTTCTCATAACGCCAGGCGATGGCCAGGTCGAGCGAGCGGATGCCCGGCACGTTCATGGTCGAAGTGACGAACGGGAAATTCATCTCGGTAAAGAAGGAGTCGACCTCCTGCCGAGTCTTCGTATTAGGCGCCTGGTTGAAGCCAAGTTGATCGCCCGCCTCCTGCACGGGGTCGGGGATCGATTGTTGCGAAAGTTGGCGATGTTCGTAGCCCATGGCCAGGTCGATACCGCCATTCCACCAGTTCGGGAAAAGGTGCATGTTGACCTTGAAGTCATAGAGGTAATCGCGTTCTTTGAAGAGCGACCGACCGACATACGCGGAACGCTGCGCCGCAGCCCTATTGTCGTAATCTTGCGTTCCAACTGGCACCGAAGCACCGGTCACCGGGTCGGTCACATAGATGATTGCCGTGCCTTGCAGAGGAGCGCCCTGACCAATGAACGGATTGAAGTTGCCCGCCTGGATCTCGGCAAACAACGGGGTGAACTGAGCGTCACCCGAGTCAATGCGCAGACCGTCAAAGCGTTCGTAAAGGAAGCCCGTGTCATATCCGAAGCGGCTGATGAACGCGTTATCCTTGAAGGTAAAGTCGCCGTTAAGCCCGATAATATAGCGATAAAAATCGCTGTCGAAGAACGATTCGCGGTTACCCAAATCCTGTTGGGTCCGGTATCTGATATTGCTCAGATAACGGCCAAATGGACTGTAAGGCGAAGATGCAACTCGGGACCCGTCCGCCAGAACAACCGTGCCATCGACGGCAAATGGTGCACCAGCAAGAGCGTTATCTTGCTTGGTCTTCGTATACATAATGTCTCCGTAGATCTGGAGACCTTCGCCGAAGATCTTATACCGGCCGGTGACGTAATACATCGCCTTTTCCTGTCCGGGAATCGCCGGGGTAAAGGCGCGGAAGTTGAATCGGTCCGGGTCGGTTCCAGCGCCGCCCGTCGCGGGATCGTCAAACGTGCGATAATCGCCTGGCATGATCGAGCCACCCTGGCCTAGATTAATAAGGGTGCGCTCGCCGGTTACCAGTCCAACGGCCGTGCCGCTGGCCGCAACCAGAACGCGACCTGCATAGGTCGGGCTGTTGCTGTTGATACCGCCCCAGCCCTGGCCGGTCGGATTATTGCTTGCGTCGGCCGTCGTGGCAATCTCGCGATCACGCGAAAACAGATTGGCGCGGGAATAATATTCACCGGCCGCGGCAATGGAGACTTTGCCGTCCAAACCTGTCACGCCACCTTTGACGTAAACGTGACGAACGTGAGCGTCCGTATCGGTCGTATTTCCGTAGAGGGCGTTGATTTCAGCTCCCTGGTAGGGCGCTTCACCCGGTCCGTTGAGCAGGATGAAGTTGACTACGCCCGCGACTGCATCGGAGCCGTAAATGGCCGATGCGCCGTCCTTGAGGACTTCGGTGCGACTCAGAGAGCCGATCGCGATGGCGTTGATGTCAGCGAAATTGAATGCCCGGCGGCCATTGATGAGGGTCAGCGTATTTTCCGACCCGATGGCGCGCAGGTTGATGAACGCAGAACCGTTTCCGCCGTTCGAATCATTTTCGGTGAGCGTATTGCCGACAAAGGAAGGCAACTGGCGCAGACCTTCGATCGGGGTGTTGGCGCCCGCCTTTTGCAGGACTTCGGCCGTATAGACCGTCACCGGCAACGCCGATTCAGTCTCCGCCGTGGGGATATACGAACCGGTGACGATGACTCGTTCGGTTGTCGCTTCAGTGGCGGCTGGATCCTGCGCGAAGGCGCTGGCAGCCACGAGGAAAGGAAGTCCGACTGCGAGAGCAGCGCGGAAGGATCCTAACGTGTTCAGTACGTTTCTTATCATTAGTTTCTCCATTGGTTTGGTTAGGTTTGGCGGTGAGGATTAACGACGTTTTACAGGCCTGACAAGCCTTTTTTTCATTTTTTTTAAAATATTTTGAACGGACGTGGACAGACTGATGTCGCCCGGGGGATTCAGTCAAGCATGTTTTGAGCTCGTTTTGCAGATTTTTCAGAGCAAAAAAAGGACCAGCGCGGGAACAAATTCCTTAATAGTTACGTTCTACCGTCATCTGCGTTTCGGGCCGAGGAGGGAGTTGTGCTACCCTTTCGTGCTGGTTCATTGCCGGCAGCCAGGAAGCTCAGCGAAAGATTTTATGTTTACCGGTCTGATTGAAGAAGTCGGCAGTGTCGTGGGAATCTCCACGGTCGCCCGGGGCGCGCAACTTCAACTCGTTGCGCCGCGCGTCGCGGAGAAAATTCAGATCGGTGACAGCATCGCCGTGAATGGCTGCTGCCTCACGGTCGCGGCGCATCGCGGCGACCAACTTACTTTCGACCTTCTCGAAGAGACTCTCGATCGCGCCAATATGAAAACCTTGCGGCGTGACAGCCGCGTGAATTTGGAGCGCGCTCTTGCGGCGGATGCTCGTCTTGGTGGTCACTTTGTCCAGGGCCACGTGGATTGCGCCGCGCGCATCGTGGCCCTGGAGGAAAGCGGCCCGGATCTCCGGCTCGAAGTCGAATTACCCGTCGAGTTTGCGCATTATGTCGCTTACAAGGGCTCGGTTGCGATCAACGGAATCAGCCTGACGGTCGCGGAAATATCCCAGGAAAGTTTCGCGGTTTGGATTATCCCGCACACCCGGACGCGAACGAATTTGGGGACGGCGCGCGCGGAGGATCTCGTTAACCTCGAGTTCGACCTGATCGCGAAATATCTGGAGCGGATGCTCGATCGAAATGGCGTTCGCGCCCAAGGACCGCCTGCGTAGCTGCCGCGGTCCCTGGCGACGATTACCAACCGATCCCAGCCAATGACAGCGCGCCAGAATATCCCGCGGATCGTCGGCGTGATTTCTTCGCTGGAAGATTTACGCCGCGCCGTCCGCCTGCGCCGGCCGCCCGATTTTTTCGAACTTCGCCTCGATGCACTCGTTAGGCATCTCAATCAAATAGAGACCGCGCAGTTTCCCGCCCCGCTCATCCTCACGGCGCGCCATCCGCGCGAAGGCGGCGCGAACAAACTGGCCACTCGCGCCCGCCGCGATCTGCTCTTGCGCTTTCTGCCGCGCGCGCACGCCATTGATATTGAGCTCCGCTCCGCGCCGGCGTTTCTTTCCGTTCTCGAATTGGCGCGCGTTAAAAATATTCAGCGCATCATTTCGTTTCACGATTTCAAAAACACCCCGCCGGTTTTCCGCCTGCGCGAGAAAACTCGCGCCGCGCAAAAATTGGGCGCGGACATTTTCAAGGTCGCCACCCGCACCGACACGAACGAGCAGTTGAATCGCCTTATCGATTTTTACGATTCCGCGACGATGCCCGTTGCCGCCATGGGCCTCGGGCGTCTCGGCAAGGCCGCGCGTCGCGAGCTGATGCAGCGGGGCTCCACGCTCAACTACGTTCACCTCGGTGACACCGGCATCGCCGGCCAGCCGTCGCTTTCGGAGGTTCGTCGTTGGAGGTCGGTTCGGTGAATTTGCCCAGGGCTTCCTCGGCGCTCGACCTCATCGCTGTTGCGGAAAAAGGTCGCCGAGGATGTCGCGTCCCAGCTCGACGGGCGGCCCATCAAGGGCGCGCGAGAGCTCGTCAGCACTGATGTGATACACGAGAATCGAATAACCCACGTTGTCGTCGGGGTCGCGTTGCCGGAGGAAGGTGGTGAGGCGGCGAAATCGCAGATATTCGTGGGCGCTCAGGTTCTCGGCCCAAGTCTCCGCCGGCAATCGGGCGAGGGCCGCGCGACGTTCCGTGGGATCATCGGAGAGCAAAGGCGCTACCACTTCCCGCAGCGTCTGATATTGGCGTTCGACCCGCTCGTTCCATGGTCCGAAGGCCCCGCGCGTGGGTTGAATGACCGGCTGGAGCAACGTCGCGCTGATGAAATAAGTGCCGGCCGTCAGGCGCAGCGCCTCCGGCTTTTTCACCACGACGACCAGAACGTCCCCGTTGCGAATGGTGTCCCCCACTACCTCATTGTCATATTCCGGCTCGCGCCGCAGAAAATCCTGGAGGAACTCCTGGGCTTTGCCGTCGGGCGGCCTGAGAATCTGGAGCGGGGGCGGGCGGCTGATCACTGAATAAGCGAGGCTCGCCGGAACGCGATAATAGGCCGGACTCGCGAATCCGTAATAAGACAAATAGACCGGGCCGCGGGGCTGCCGCGTTTCAATATAACGGCGCACGCCCGGCAGATCCTGTCCCCAATCGAGCGAGCTTTCCACGAGATGCCGGTAGGCCCGAGAGGGCCTCACCACGCCATTGAAGTAGGCGAGATAATGCGGGAAACGAAAGCAAACTTCGATCGTGAGCAGCGCCACTGCGGTGCAAAGCGCGATGCCGGCAATTCGCGCGAAAGGAGGGTAATGCCGCTTCCGTTCAGTCCCAACGCCGGGCCACGCCCCAAGCCAGGACGCCGCCGCACCGCACAACACAAAGAGCGGAGGATACGTGGGCAAAATGTGCCGGTGCCCAATATTGAGATGGCTGAAGATCGCCGCGGCCCAATAAAATCCAAACAAGACCCACAGAGGCGAAGTTTCGTAAAGGGTGGCCACGGTATTGCCTGCCTTCGCCGATTGCCTCCGCGCGGAGATCCCAGCGACCAGCGAAGCGACGGCCAGGACAATGATGAGGAACAGACTCAACGGCGTTTTGACCAGGAACGTGTAAGGAAAAAATGTGCGCCAGCCCGAGAGGCTGAAGTCACCGTTAAAAAAAGCCGCGCGCTCGCGCGCCCCGCGCCAGACGTGCGCGAAGCCATATATATATGATTCCGGCAGCAAGTGATGACGGCGCAAGGTGTCGAGCGTGCGGGGAAAGAATTGCGGAGGCGGTTCCGCCAGCAACCGCTCGAGATGAGACGTCTGCTCTTCCGCAAACACATTGCGCTTCACCTCCTCCACGGCTTTCAGCGCCGCGGTCGACCACGCATTTTGGCTGGCCCGTTCGCGCGCGAAAATGCGCTTCACCTCTTCCCGTTGCCTTGGGCCCAGCCCCACTCTTTCAAGCAAGGTAATTGGCGCGGGCTTGTTCAGCACCGTCGCCCAGGGGGCTTCGATCCAGGCACCCTCGGGCAGGGCCGGGGAAAAGGCGGAATAACGGAAACCATGGAAGCCCCACACCAGGGCTACCACGATCGCGGCATGGCAGACGGCGGCGAGACCAAACGCGGCGAGTTGCTCGGGCCGCCGCCGCAATTCCGCACGACCAAAGCCTCGCGCCGACAGCGGCGTCGCCCGGACTAACCGAATGACCGTGAGCGCGAAAACCACGGGCACAATCAACGGCGCCGACATCTTCGATAAGAACAGAGCCGCCATCAGGAACGCGCTGGCCAGGACTCGCGCGACGGTAAATCGCTGAAGCATTCTCCACCAGGCCCAGGTCGCGGCGAGAAAGAACAACGCGCTGGCGGTGTCCGAAGTCATGAGCGCGCCATTGGCCAGGATCGATGGATTAAACACATAAAGAAGCAGCGACAGCATGCCGCCCAGGGGGCCGAAAAGTTGGCGCGACCAGGCCCAAACCAGGCCGCCTAACGCCACCGCGAGCAGGCCGGCGCTCGCGCGGCCCCAAAGAGTCATCGCCTCGGTATTATTACCGAGCTGGTAAAACCACTGCCACGTGAGCCCCCATTTATCCGAGGTGCGCCACAACTCGCTCTCAGCCGGAACAAAATTGTCCTGGCGAAACAAAAGCGGGAGCGCCGCGACTCGTTGCGGGAGGTTGCCGTTCTCCGGATTCAGCCGGTAATCGTTATGGCGCCAGAAGGTGTAGCCCGCCGTGACATGCACGCCTTCGTCCAGGGTTTGACTCGTCCCGAGCAGGCTCGCGAGCAGGCCGAGCCAGAACGCAAACAACACCGCGGCTGCCGCCGGCCAACCGAGAAGACGAGACTGCTTTGATTGAGGCACGGGCATGAATTTAGACGCACCGCCGGGATCTGCGCTGGAAAAAACGTCTCGCCGTTGGACCTTTCTTCGATGGAGTTGCCAAACCAGGTCCCGGTGATGCCCCTGCCGGGCGCGCTTCTCTTTCCGCACGCCCTCCTGCCGCTTTATATCTTCGAGCCGCGTTACCGCGCCATGCTTGAGCACGCCCTCGCCGAGCATCGCATGTTTTGTGTCGCGTTGCTCCGCCCGAAACGCACCGACTGGCGCTCGCCGGAAGACTTCCATCAAATCGCCACGGTCGGGCTGATTCGGGCCTGCGTCGGGCGGGGCGACGGCACGTCCAATCTTATTCTGCAGGGCTTGCGCCGTGTCCGTTTCGTCGCCTTCGCTCAAGAACAACCGTTTCCGCTCGCTGAAATCGAGCCTCTCGAATCGACCTCCGAAGGATCGGTTGTCGAAAGGGAGGCGCTCGGCGCCAAGGTCCTTGATCTCTACGAAAAGTTCAGGGGAAGCGGCCGGCGGTTGCCTGAGAAAGTCGATCGCTACCTCGCTGATCTAACCGACCCGGAAATGCTGGCCGACCTGATGGCGGCGACGTTCATCAGCGATCCGTTTCGACGCCAGCAGCTTCTCGAGGAGCTCTCCGTCCCACGGCGACTGCGCCTGGTCATTCAGTATCTTCGCGAAGAAACCGGGGACGCCGCGGCCTAGAACGGCGCGATCAGCGCGTCGGAGCTTTCTCGCCGCGGCGATACGCTTCCTTTTCGCGGCGCACGACCTCGGCGAAAGCCGGATTGCTCTTGGCGGCGAGATCGATTGCCTGGTCGGCGGCTCTCTCCGCGGCCTCAAATTCGCCTTTCTCCGCCAGCGCGGCCGCGAGCACGCGAAAGCTCACCGGATCCCGGCCGCCGCTCAAGTCGATGGCTTGTTGAGCAAGGCGCGCGGCGCGATTGCCGTCGCGGAATTTCTCGTCCGGGGCCATCGCGAGCAGACGCGCGAAGTTATTCAGCGTCGGCACCGATCGCGGGGCCAGGGCCAGCGTCGCCTCAAATTCCCCGATCGCGTCGGCGATTTTTCCCTGCATCAGGAGCGCGGTGGCGAGATTGGAGCGCGCTTCCGGATAATTCCCGCGAAGGGCGAGCGCCTGGCGATAATTCGCGATCGCATTCTCGAGATCGCGCTTTTGCAGAAAGGTGTTTCCGAGGTTGGAATAAACCTGCGCGCTCTGCTCCACGGCCGGATTCAATCTTTTCGCCTCCTCGAAATGCTGACGCGCCTCCTCCAGCGCCCCATCCTGAAGGAGCGCGTTGCCCAAATTGTTCCGCGTCGCCGGGTCGTTCGGTTGCAGCGCGAGCGCCGCGCGATACTCGGCGATCGCTTCCGCGCGCCGGCCTTGTTTCAGCAAAGCGCTCCCGAGATTCGAGTGCGCCGCGGCGTAAGCCGGCCGGAGCTCGAGGGCGCGTTGGTAATGCGCGATCGCTTCCGCCATATCGCCTTTTTGTAAATATGCGTTGCCCAGCTCGAATTGCAGTTCCGCGCTCTGGCCCTTCACGTCTCTCCTGCCCTGGCGCAGCTCGAGAGCGCGCTCAAAATGCTTGATCGCCTCGTCCACCCGCCCCAGACCCAGGAGCGCCTGGGCGAGGTTGCGCTCAAGGCGCGGATCGTCCGGCTGCAACGCCCGCGCCCGCTCGTACGCCGCAATCGCCGCCTCCGCCTCGCCTTTGCGCGCGAGCGCCGCGCCGAGATTCATGTGCCCGAGCGGAGCGCTCGGCCGCAGCTCGATGATCTTCCGATACTGTTCGATCGCCTCGTCGAATCGTTTCTGCCCCAGCCAGTAGGCGGCCAGATTATTGCGCGCCATCCACGAACCTGGATTCTGGGTGATGGTGCGAAGCCAGAGCGTCTCTTCGTTGCGATACATTTTCGTCTGCTGCCACGTCAGGAATCCCAACACCGCCAGCACAATGGCCGCGCCCGCCCGAGCGATCCATGCGTTGCCGGAGCTTGCCAGCCGCGCGCTTCCCGCGGCGAAGAGCGCCAGCGGCCCGATGCAGGCGAGGTATTGGTAGTGGTCGGCCACGAACGAATACAGAAAGGTGGTGACAATGATGACGCCGAGCAGCGGACTCAGCGTCAGCACGAAGAACGAGAACGCCACTTCCGGCCCGCGCCCCAGCCAGCGGCGCGCGTAAACGATCGCGCCGCCCAGCGCCGCCAGCGCGGGCAACCAAACGTAATCGGCAAAATCAGCGCGCGAGATATTCCAGTGCGGGTAACTGAACATCAGGTCCGCCGGCCAGGCGAGTTTGCTGAGGTAAAACCAAATCGCGCGGCTCGCGATCAGGATGCGCTCGATGAAGCCGATCGGAAGGACGTCGGGACGCCCCCCTTCATGGATTCGCTCCCACAGGATCGAAATGACGCCTGCCACCACGCCGGCCAGGACAAACGCCGCGATCTGCATCCAGCGTGACGCGGTGATCGGTTTCCGTTTCCACCACAGAATCAAGACCAGCGCCACCGGCAGCGTGCAGGCGGTGGTCTTCGCGCTCAGGGCCAGCAGATAAAGCCCGAACGAGAGCGCCAGCCACCAGCGCGAGCGATTCGGTTTTTCGTCGATGAAACGCACCCACGCGAGCAGCGCCGCGAGAAAGAAAAATCCCATGAGCACGTTCTTGCGCTCGGTGACCCACGCCACCGATTCGACCTGCACCGGATGCAGGGCGAAGAGAGCCGCGGCAAACCAGGCGCCCGGCACGTTCAACCCGCGCAACAATCGCCAGAGCAGCAGCGCGTTCGCCGCGTGCAGCAGAATGTTGACCCAATGATAGCCGGCGGCGTTGAATCCCCAGATCGCATGCTCGATGCGAAAGGTGGTGTAGGTGAGCGGGAAATACTGCGACGGTGCGTCGAACGAAAACCAGATGCGGCGCCATCCATCCGCCGCCGTCAGCAGCGGATTGTTCGTGACGTACATGTCGTCGTCCCAGATGTAGCCGGCGTTCCAGGCCGGCTGATAGGCGAAGACGACCGCGCCAGCGAGGAGTCCGCCGCCCAGCAACCAGAAAACGAGCCTTGACCGCGGCAGCCGCTCCATCGGATCGGCTGATTTCTTCGTCGGACCCGTGTTCTTCTGCGCGCGCGCGCGACGCCGTGGATTCATGCGGAAACCGCGCGATGAGCGACGAGACGATGGTGTTCCTCCAGGAGATATCGATCGGTCATGCCCGCGATGTAGTCGCAGACGGTGCGAGGCAAACCTTCCGTTTCAATCCGGCGAGCGGCGGCGTCGCCTAACAAGTCCGGTTGGCGCAGGTACGCTTCAAAAACGGCGCGCAACATCTCGCAGGCCTGCCGGTTCACCTCCGCCACGCGCGGCTGGTAATAGACATTCTTGTAGAGAAAACGCCGCAACTCCTGGTTGGCGCTCAGCAATTCATCGCTGGAGCGAATGAGCGCCCGCTCCTGGCGGCGCACCTCTTCGACGGTCTTCACTCCCGCCGCCGCGATCGCCGCCGCGCTTGAAGCGATCACGTCGCTCACCTGGACCTCGATGATGTCGCGGATGATCAGCTTGTGCAGCTCCGGCTCGCCGACACTGGGAAAAGAGGCGAGGACTGACGCCAGGCTCCGGCGCCAGACCGCGCTTTCTTCCAATTGCGCGGAGCTCAGAATTTCGAAGTCGACCGCGTCGTCCAGATCGTGGCTGTAGTACGTGATCTCATCCGCCAGATTCGCAATCTGCGCTTCGAGCGATGGACAAAAATATTTTTCTTCCCCGGCCGCGGGTGGATCGTAAAACGCCTGATGTTTCCGGAGACCTTCACAAACTTCAAACGTCAGATTCAGCCCCGGGAAATTCGGGTAGGTCGCTTCCAGGAGCTCGACCACCCGCAAGCTTTGCCGGTTGTGATCGAACCCGCCATGCCCGCGCATGCACTCGGCCAGCGTTTCTTCGCCTGAGTGCCCAAAGGGCGAATGACCCAGATCATGCGCGAGCGCGATCGCCTCGGCCAAATCCTCATTTAACGAGAGCGCCCGGGCGATGGTGCGGCTGATCGAGGCGACCTCGATCGAATGGGTCAGGCGCGTGCGAAGATGGTCGCCGGTGCCGTTGAGGAAAACCTGTGTCTTGTATTCCAGCCGCCGAAACGCGCGGGAATGAATGATGCGGGCCCGGTCGCGCTGGAATTCCGTGCGGTAATCATGCCGCGCTTCGGGAAATTTTCTTCCCCGCGATTCG
This sequence comes from Chthoniobacterales bacterium, assembly GCA_035556975.1. GTDB lineage: Bacteria > Verrucomicrobiota > Verrucomicrobiia > Chthoniobacterales > UBA10450 > AV80. The sequence goes on along the minus strand of DATMEN010000027.1, from coordinate 27,612 downwards.
CCGGATTTTTGGGCGAACGGCGCCAGGACCCGGCGCTCATCGGCCTCCATTTGTTCCCGCGTCTTCCAAATCCCGCGCCGCGCGGGATCACGCGAATCATTCGTCACAGCGAAGATTATTCCTCGCTTCGTTTGCTTTGCGAGTCTCGATTTGGCGATCGCAAATTCCGTGCGCCCCGGCGCGAGGAATTCGGATAACAAAACATCCCGCTGTCGCACTGGAGTCCGCCTGCGTTATGATGCGATTCGCGGCCGCCTGGGCGCTGCCGCCGAATCTGAATGAGCCGAAGATCGAATACGAAAGCTGTCGCGCGCAAGGCCGCTCCCATCCATGCGAGCGGGGCCGCTCGCTCTCGGTCGCGCCAGCTGGCCCTCGCGATCTGCGTCTTCCTCGCCGTGATTACCTGGGTCGTCTTCGGGCAGACGCTCCGGTCTGAATTCGTCAATTTTGATGACGTAAACTACGTGCTCGATAATCCCCAGGTCACTCGCGGGGTGACGACGGAGGGAATCGCGTGGGCGTTCACCCATTCCCACGCCGCCAACTGGCATCCGGTGACATGGATTTCTCATATGCTCGACTGCCAGTTTTATGGCCTAAACCCGGCAGGACATCATCTCACCAATGTTCTGCTCCACGCCGCGGCGGCGATCCTGCTCTTCCTGCTTCTGCGGCAGACGACCGGCTCGCTTTGGCGGAGCGCATTTGTGGCGGCGGTTTTTGCCATTCATCCCCTGCGCGTGGAATCGGTCGCTTGGGTGGCGGAGCGCAAAGATGTGCTCAGCGGCCTCTTCTTCATGCTGACCGTTTGGGCATACGTCCGGTATGTGCGCGAGCGAACGCCGGCCCGCTACGCAATCATGCTGCTGTTGTTTGCTGTCGGTCTGATGTGCAAGCCGATCCTGGTCACCCTCCCCTTCCTGCTGTTGCTGCTCGACTACTGGCCGCTGAATCGTTTCGCCGCGGCTCGTGATCGACGCGAAAAATTTTTTCAGATTTCAAGACGGCTCATCCTGGAAAAGCTGCCGCTGCTCGCCCTTGCCGCCGCCTCGGGGGTGGCGACGCTGCTTGCTCAAAAAGGCTCGCTTCAGACGTTCGTGGGCATTCCTCTTTCATTACGCGTAGCGAATGCCTTCGCCTCCTATGCGGCGTACCTGCGCCAGATGTTTTGGCCGTTGGATCTGGCCGTCTTATATCCATTTACAAGTCGCGATGTCGTCGCCTTGGGAGCCTTGTCGTTCGCTCTCCTGCTGGCCATTTCGGCGGGCGTTTTTTTCCTGCGCAGTCGCCGTTATCTCGTGACCGGCTGGCTTTGGTACCTGGTCATGCTCGGGCCGGTGATCGGGATTATTCAGGTGGGAAATCAGGCGCGGGCGGATCGTTACACCTATCTTCCGCAGATTGGGTTGTATATCCTGGTGACATGGCTGGCGGCCGATCTGTGCGCAGGCTGGCGTCACCGCCGTTGGTTCCTCGGCGCTCTCGCCTTCGCCATCCTGGGCCCGTTGGCTTTCGCCGCGCACACTCAGGCGTCTTATTGGCAAAACAGTCAATCGCTTTGGACACGTGCCCTTGCCTGCACATCCGATAATGCCATCGCCCACACCAACCTGGCAGAGGCTTTCTTCCAAAAGGGAAGAATGGATGAGGCCATCGAGCATTCCCAAAAGGCGCTCCAAATCGATCCCAACCAGGGCATCGCCCACTCCGCGTTAGGACTCGCTTTGCTGCAAAAGCGGCGTTTGGGCGAAGCCGTGGCTCATTTAGAAAAAGCGCTGGAGATCACGCCTAATGCCGCGGCCCACTCCAACCTCGGCGTTGCTTTGATGCAGGCAGGGCGCATAGACGAGGCCCTGGCTCATTACCGGAAAGCGGTCGAGCTCAATCCCCAGGCGATCGACGCCCAGAGCAACATGGCCTGGGCGCTCGCGACCTGGCCGGAAGCAAGGATCCGCGACGGCAAAAAAGCCGTGGAATTGGCCGAACGCGCGGATGCCTTGACCGGGAGCCAAAACGTTCGGGTCAACATCACCCTGGCCGCTGCTTATGCCGAGGCGGGCCGTTTTGCCGACGCGGTGAAAACCGCCCAGCGGGCTTTGCAGTTGGCTCTCGCCCAAGGGAACACAGCGCGCATAGACTCCATTCGCGCGCAAATCGAACTTTATCAGAGCGGTTCTCTTTTTCGTGATCCTCCGTCGCCTCCATCCCCCAATTAGGCCGGACAACTGAATCGTAAGTGTGCGCGGAAAACTGAAACCAGCCGGGCGCGAAGCCAGCGCGCAGAAACAAGTCCTTCGACTTCCGGACTCGCGGCTCGTTCGGCTGGCGATTGTGCTGGCCGGGATTATCGCGGGGCAGGCCATTCTCTACGGCCCGTCATTGGTGGGCCAAAAAATTCTGCTGCCCCTCGATTTCCTGGCTTTGCCGAGCGTCTATCTCCCGCAAACCCCCGAGACAAAAAAGATCGTCCCGCATGATTTGGTCCTGCAAGACCTGGTCCTCCAGTTCGAACCTGAGCGTCGATTTACGGCTGCGGAAATTCACGCGGGCCGGTTCCCGATGTGGACGACGTACCAATATGCGGGATCGCCCCTCGTCTGGCCGAAATTTTCGCCATTTGTTTTGCTGGGATGTTCCGTGTTATCGCCGGTCATCTTGCCGTGGGTCCAGCTTTTCGCGGCAATCATTTCCGGCCTGGGCCTTTACCTGTTTTGCCGGCGCGCCCTGGGGGTCGGCTATTGGGCGGCCACCATCCCGGCCTGGTGTTATCCCATGACCGGCTTCTTTGTTTTCTGGCAGGGCTATCCGACCGGTAGCGCGGTCTATTGGTTTCCGTGGTTGCTCCTGGCGGTGGATCGAACGGTGCGACGAACCAGCCCAGGGGCGATCGTGGGTCTAAGCGCGGCCACAGGTCTGGTCTTGATCAGCGGCCACATTGACGTGGCCGGGCAGGCGCTGTTGGCCTCCGGCTTGTACGCGGCGTGGTGTTGGTGGGACGCGTACGGCAAACGATGGCGCCAGGCGCGGTCGCGAATGGCCGCGATCACGCTGATCGGGGGATGGTGTTTAGGGTTCTTGCTGGCGGCGCCACACCTGCTCCCGTTGCTTGAATACGTCCAGACGAGCGCGCGGATGGAACGTCGCAGTGGCGGCAACGAGGAGCGTCCGCCCGCCGGGCTCTCCGCGCTGCCGCAAACGGTCTTGCCGGATCTCTACGGCGCCACCCGGGGGGGCAGTGTGCGCATCAAATCCGGAAACCAAATTGAAAGCTCGGCGGCGATTTACGCGGGGTTGCTGGCGACACTTCTGGTCGCGCCTCTGGCCTGGTGCAGCCGAAGGCATCGTTCGTTTAATCTGTTTTGCTCGCTGCTCATTTTCCTCGGCCTGAGCTGGTGCCTGAATGTGCCGGGCCTGGTCGATTTGTTGCGCTTGCCCGGCTTGAGATTGATGTCGCACAACCGGCTCGTGTTTGTGGGGTCTTTTGCCATTCTTGCCCTGACCTCGATTGGACTGGACGCTCTCTTGCGTGGGGAGATCTCGCGGCGGCGCTGGTTTCTTTTGCCGGCGGCCGTGCTGGCCGCGCTTGGCCTCTGGTGCTTTTACCGGGCCTGGTTTTTGCCCGGCCCGATCGCGGCGTCTCAGGAAGCGGCCGTTCAGCTCTGGTTCATCCGTTCGTCCATGGGCGCGGGAATCCTGTGCGGTTTGGGTGTGGCCGGGTGGGTGCTTTTGTCGAGGCGGAACGTTTTGCAACGCTGGCTGGTTCCCGCTTTGGGGATTTTTCTCGTCGGCGATTTACTTTGGTTCGCGCACGGCCGCAGCGCGCAATCCGACCCCGCTCTGTATTACCCGCGCATCCCGGTCCTGGAGGAGATTGCCAAAACAACGGCGGGCCGGATGATCGGCTACAACTGTTTTCCAGCCGCGCTCGCTCAAACGCACGGACTGCGCGACATCCGCGGCTACGATTCGGTCGATCCCGGCCGCCTGGTGGCGCTCATGAACCTCGCGGCCGATCCCCGTTTTCCGTCCGATCAATATGCCATGACTCAATGGCTGGTGCCCCGCGCGGAACTTTTGCCGGATGGCATCAAACTCCCGCCGGTTCTCGACATGCTCGGCGTCCGGCATGTGGTCTATCGAGGAACGCCGCAGCCCCATATTCGACCGGCGTTCCAGGGAAACGATTACTGGGCGCTCACCAACCAGGCCGCTCTCCCGCGCGCCTTCATTCCGCGACGGGTCGAGATGGTGGCGGACGATTACGAGCGCCTGGGAAAATTGGCCTCCGCCCAATTCGATCCGCGCGCCGTCGCGTATGTTGAATCGCCCGTCACTCTTCCGGACGAGTGCCGGGGCGAAGCCAGGATCGACGCTGAGATTCCCACGCGCGTGACCGTGTCTGTGAAAATGGAGACACCGGGTCTCGTCGTGCTCGCCGATCTTTGGGACAAAGGTTGGCGCGCCTATCTCAATGGCCAGCGCGTGCCGATTCTTCGGGCGAATCATGCGGTGCGCGGTGTGCTTGTCCCGGCGGGCGCGGGGACGGTGGAGTTTCGGTACGAGTCTGCGAGTCTGGCGCTAGGAATGGGCTTGGCGATATTGGCGGCGATGGTTCTACTCGGCTGGCTGGCTCTCATGGCGCGGCCGTGGAAGAAGCCCTTCCTTCCGGGCAAGGCTACGGCAATCGAATGAGTCGCGGATCCAAAAAAAACCACGCCCGGGCGGCAACGGCGGGGGCTCGTCGCGGCGGCGTCTCCGCGCCCGGCTCGGGAAACCGGTCCGCTGGTTTGAGCGATCGTTGGATGGTTTTTGGGGCCTGTGTTTTCCTCGCCGCGATCACCTGGATTGTCTTCGGCCAAACGCTTCGCCACCAGTTCGTGAATCTTGACGACGGCGCCTACGTCTTCAAGAACGCTCAAGTCGCCCGAGGCCTGACCTTCGAAGGAATCGTCTGGGCCTTTACCCAGGCCCATGCCGACAACTGGCATCCTTTGACCTGGATTTCCCATATGCTGGACTGCCAGCTGCATGGTTTGAATCCCGGCGGACACCATTTCACCAATGTCCTGCTCCACACGGTCACCGCGATCCTGCTTTTTCTGGTTCTGCGGCAGATGACCGGCTCCTTTTGGCGGAGCGCATTTGTGGCGGCGGTGTTTGCCATTCATCCCTTGCGCGTGGAATCGGTCGCGTGGGTGGCGGAGCGCAAAGATGTGCTCAGCGGCCTCTTCTTCATGCTGACTGTCTGGGCCTATGTCCGTTATGTGCGGGAGCAATCGCCGGCCCGCTATGGACTCGTGCTGCTGTTGTTTGCCCTGGGCCTGATGAGCAAGCCGATGTTGGTCACCCTTCCCCTGGTTCTTCTGCTCCTGGACTACTGGCCGCTGAATCGGATGGCCTTGGGCGGGGACTCGGGGAACAAACAGTTTCCAATCTCCCGGCTGATTTTGGAAAAGCTGCCGTTGTTCGGCCTGGTGGCTGCGTCCTGTGCGTTGACGCTCTTTGCCCAAAAAGTGGCGCTTCAGCCCCTGGAAATTATCTCGATCCAGGTGCGCACAGGCAACGCCCTCATTTCTTGTGTCGCCTATATTGGTCAGATGTTTTGGCCGTCAGGTCTGGCGGCCTTCTATCCCTTTGCGATCCAGGAGGTCGTTGCTTCGAAAGTCCTCCTGTCCCTGACCCTGCTCATCCTCATTTCCACGGTGGTTTTCCTCCTTCGCCACCGCCGCTATCTTGTCACCGGCTGGCTTTGGTATCTCATCATGCTCGGGCCGGTCATTGGGATTCTCCAGGTAGGAAGCCAGGCCCGGGCGGACCGATACACTTATCTTCCCCAGATCGGCCTCTCCATTCTAGTAACATGGGCCGCGGTCGATTTGTGCGTCCGGTGGCGTCACCGCCGACTGTTTCTCGGCGTTCTCTCCATGATCATTCTCGCCGCTTTGATTTTCGCCGCGCGGACCCAGGCCTCTTATTGGAAGGACAGCGAATCGCTCTGGCGTCTGGCGCGTTCCCGCACCACGGACAATGTCATGGCCGAACTGAATCTCGGGGAGGCTCTCTACAAATCGGGCAGGACCTCCGAAGCAATCGGGCACTTCGAACGAGCCCTGGAAATTAATTCCAACCAAGCCTCGGTCCATTCCTCCCTGGGCGTCGCCCTCCTGGAAATGGGCCAGTCGCGCCGAGCCCTGATTCATTTACAAAAGGCGATCGAAATCTATCCCAAAAGCAGTGACGCCCATTACAACCTTGGCAACGCATTTCTCCAGACCGGGCGCGCGAGCGAGGCCCTCGCTCATTATCAAAAAGCGCTCGAAATCACCCCGGATGACACCGAAACCCTCAACAACATGGCCTGGATCCTTGCGACCTGGCCCGAGGCGCTGACTCGCGATGGCACCAAGGCCGTCGAATTAGCGGAACGCGCGGATTTTCTCACCCGGGGGGCAAGTCCCGTGATCAGCGCGACTCTCGGCGCCGCCTATGCTGAAGCGGGTCGATTTGAAGATGCAAAGAAAGCGGCCGAGCGCGCCTTGCAGCTCGCCCTCGCCGAGGGCAACGAGGCGCGCGCCGCCTCCATTCGGAAGCAGTTGGAATTTTACCAGGCCGGGCGCGCTTTTCGCGATAGGCGCTCACTCCGTTAAGGCCCACGGAATTTTCAGAAAGCATTTGCGGACTGGAGGCTGAATGCGAATGCTGCGCGACGAGGTGGATCGATGCTCAACGGCCAGAAAATTGTTGTCGTGATGCCCGCGTATAACGCGGCCCGCACCCTGCGCCAGACTTACGACGAGGTCATGGCCCAGGGGTTGGTCGATCTCATCATCATCGTGGACGACGCGAGTCACGATGATACGGTGGCCATCGCCCGAACCCTGCCGCAAGTGCAGGTGGAAGTGCATCCGATCAACCGCGGCTACGGCGGAAATCAAAAGACGTGCTATCGCCTGGCCCTCGCGGCCGGGGCGGACATCGTCATCATGATCCATCCGGACTATCAATACACGCCGCTGCTTGTCCCAGCGATGGCGTCCGTGGTGGCGAGCGGCCTTTATCCCTGCATGCTCGCCTCACGCATTCTCGGCAACGGCGCGCTCCGCGGTGGAATGCCGCTCTGGAAGTACGTGGCCAACCGTTTTCTCACTTTATTCGAGAATTTCCTGCTCGGCGCCAAGCTCTCCGAATACCACACCGGCTACCGCGCCTTCGCCCGCGGGTTGCTCGAGCGTTTGCCGCTGGAAAAAAACTCCGACGATTTTGTTTTCGATAACGAGGTCCTGGCGCAGGTGCTTTGGCTCGATTGCGCCATCGGGGAAGTGACCTGCCCGGCCAGGTATATGCCCGAAGCCTCTTCCATCAATTTTCGCCGAAGCGTGCGCTACGGCTTCGGCTGCATCCGCACCGCGCTCGAATTTCGCTGGGCAAAAATCCGCGGGAGCGGACGATTATTTCCCGCGCGCACCGCCCACCGATCGTGATGGGCCAGCCTTCGCCCGGCGCCGCCGCCTCCGGAAAGAAACGCTCCCTGATCCTGCTGCCCGGCGTCTGCCTGCTCCTGCTCGGGTTGCTGATCTTCCGAGACTTTTTCTTCGGGAACGCCGTCCTTCTTTACAAGGACATCGGGAGCGATTCGCTCAACGACTACTATCCGTGTTTCGTCCACCTCTCCGATTACATTCGCCAGGAGGGATTTCCTTCCTGGTCGTTCTACGTCGGGATGGGCCAGGACCTTTATTACCTGGCCGGCTACTTGATCCTGGAGCCCGTGAGCTGGTTGCCGAGAGAACTGATCGCACCCGCGCTCGTCTATCAACATTTGGCGAAGCTCCTGATTGCGGGGTTGTTGTTCTTTCAATTTCTCCGGTTACGCGGTTTGGCCTGGCCTGCCTCGCTGCTGGGATCGCTGTTTCTCGCCGGTTCCGGATACATGTGCATGGGCAGCTGCTGGTATACGCTGGCCGACGAGGTGGTTTGTTACACGGCCCTTCTGCTGGCGGCCGAGAAAGCAGTGAAGCGGGGCAATTGGGCGGTGCTGACCCTGGCCGTCGCCTTGGTTGGCCTGTTAGGCTCCTTCCATCTCTACCTCTGCGCGCTCTTCCTGGTGCTCTATGTGCCCGCGCGTCTCTATGCGCGGTTTGGATGGCAACCGCGGGCCATATTCCGCAACTCCCTCCCCCTGGCGGGCGCGGCTTTTCTGGGAGTGGGCCTCGGAGCCGTAATGACGTTGCCCAATCTCTATGCTCTCCTGAACAGCCCGCGCGGTTCCGGGACAACTTCCTTTGTCTCGACCTTGACCTCATTTCCGGTTTTTGGGCTCGAGTCGCACCTCCATTACCTCACCGCCGCCTTAAGGCCGTTCGCGAACGATGCGTTGGGAACGGCCGATGAATTTCAGGGTTGGGTGAACTATCTCGAAGCCCCCATCACCTACTGCGGGCTCCTCTGTGTGGCCATCTTTCCTCAGGTCTTCGCCGGAGCGCCCCGGCGCCATCGGATCATCTATGCCCTGTTCGTCGCGGGAATTATCATCCCGACGATCTTCCCTTGGTTTCGATACCTCTTCTGGGGTTTTCAGGGCGATTATTACCGGACCTATTCGTTGTTTTCGATCCTCGGGCTGATCTCCCTGAGTATGATCGCTTTCTCGCGCTTCATTCAGGGCCGCGCCCTGAATCTTTGGGTGCTCGCCGCGACAACACTTGTCCTCCTGGGAATCCTTTACTTGCCGATCGCGGATCTACAGAGCCGGCTGAAGCCCGATCTAAAGCTCCAGGCCACGATCTTCCTGAGCTCCTACAGCGTGCTGCTGGCGGCGGGTCAATTACTGAAACGGCGAATGGTCGCCACCTGGATGATCGTCGGGCTGGGCACGCTCGAACTGATCCGTTTCGATCAAGTCACGGTTTCCAATCGCAACACCGTCTCCAAGCAGGAGCTCAAGGAGCCGACTGGCTACAACGATGAGACCGTCGCCGCCGTGCGCGACATCAAGGCCGGCGACAACAGCTTCTTCCGCCTGACCAAGCTCCGGCACTCCGGCCCCAGCGCCTGGACCAGTTTGAACGACGCCATGATCTTCGGCTATTACGGCTCTTCTTCCTACAGCTCCTTCAACAACCTCAACTACACGAACTTCCTTACTGCCGTGGACGCAATGGCGCCCAACTCGGAAACAGACACTCGCTGGTCCGTCGGTTTGCTGGGCAATCTCATCCTCTCGATGTTCGCTGGTGAAAAGTATGCGCTGGTGCCCGATCCCGGCCCTTTTCAAACCGCCGCGCAATACGAATTCGTCCAGCGCTACGGCAACGATCACCTCTTCCGCAATAAGATGTTTCTCCCCCTTGGCCTGACCTTCGATCAGTCCCTTCCTGAAGAAGAGTTTCGCAGGCTCCCGGGTGACGAAAGACAGCAAGTGCTGCTCGGCGTCGTTGTGCTGGCCGACAAGGAGACGGCCGGCCAGCATGGGATTTCGCAGGTCACCATCTCCGAACTGGAGCAGCAGATGAAAGTCACGCCGCTGCCCGCGATTGTCGAGAAGCGGCGGGAGAGCGCGCTGAACCTGACCTCTTTTCGCCAAACGAACATCGAAGGCAGCGTTCGCCTCGATCGAAAAAGCGTCCTGGTGTTGCAGACGCCGTTCGACCGCGGCTGGCGCGCCTGGCAAGACGGAAAGCCCGCGCCGGTCTTGAAAGCGGATGTCGGTCTCCTGGGAGTCGTCCTCGATCCTGGAGAACATAAGGTGGAACTGCGTTACCGCACTCCGCTTCTGCGACTTGCCCTCCTCATCACGCTCGCGTCGGGTTTGATCCTCGCGGCGGTCTGGTGGCGCAGGCCGCGCATTCGCCTGCGCGCGTGACTACTCGTCCCTCCTCGCGGTCGGCGATTCGGAACCGATCGGCCGCGAAAATTCCGCTCCGATCGCTTTTCGCGCGGCCCGCGCCTGCGCTCGAACGAGCAGCAAATCCAGAAGCGCCAGCAATAAAACCAGCAGCGTCTCCCAGGCGCACGCGAACCAATAGAAAATGAACCGCCAGGGATGTTCCTGCGGATTTAGCCACGGACGCAAGACCGTGAGGCCGGCCACCAGCATGACCACCGCAATCACCAGCGAGACCGCCATGGTTTTTCGGCGCGATCGTTCGTCCCGCAGCAAACCGCGCGTGGCGTGGACCGTGAACGGCACCACCCGGAAACTCTTTTTCGGCGGCTCAGTTTCCATGGCCTCTCGATTTAGATCAGGAGCAACGCCGGGTTCTCGAGCAACTGGCGCAGCTCCTTGAGATATTCCGCGCCGAGCGCGCCGTCGATCACGCGATGATCGCAACTCATGCCGATGCTCATCCGTTGGCCGGCCACAATCTGGTCGCAATCGTCGATCACCGCTTTCTTCACGATCGCTCCAATTGACAGGATGAAGCCCTGCGGCGGATTGATGATCGCCGAGAAATTATCGATCCCATAGCTGCCGAGATTTGAAACCGTGAAAGTCCCCCCTTGGAACTCTTCCGGTTTCATCCGCTTATTCCGCGCGCGGTGCGCCAGATCTTTCACCGCTTCGCTAATTTCGCGCAGCGACTTTCCCTGCGCCGCTCGAATGACGGGCGTAACCAGGCCGTCTTCGATCGCCACGGCGATGGCAAGGTTCACATCGCTGTATTGCACGATGGCGTCCACGTCGAACGAGGCGTTGGCTTTTGGCACACGCACGGCGGCTTCGACGGATGCTTTCAGGACAAAATCGTTCACCGTGATTTTCGCCGAATCCGATCCTTCGCCGGCCGATTTCAGTTCGGCCCGCGCACTCATGAGCGGACCGGCGTCGATCTCGATATTGAGATAAAAGTGCGGCACCGGCGCTTTGCTCGCGACCAATCTTTCCGCGATCACTTTGCGCATCCCGCTGAGATTGATGCGGGCGCCTTCACCGGCCTGGATCTTTGGAGCGGCCGTTTGCGGCGCTCCTTTGGACTTCGCCGCCGCGCGGACATCGCTTTCGGTGACGCGCCCTTCCGGACCCGTGCCTTTAACGGCGGAGAGATCGACGCCAAGTTCACCGGCGACCCGGCGCGCGAGCGGTGAAGCTTTCACGCGCGCTTCTCCGCCCGTTTCCGCCTTTGCTTCCGCGGCCGGTTTGGCGGGCGCCGGGGGCTTTTTTTCCTCAGCCGGTTTCGCTTCCTTTTTGCTCTCGGGCGGAGGCGCGGCGTCGGCTTTCTTTTCTTCGTCCGGGGCCGGCTTCTCCGTTTCGGCCTGCGTCTCCTTTTTCGGCGACTCTTCCTTTTCTTCCTTCTTTTCTTCCTTCTTTTTCTTCTCTTCCGGCTCTGGCTTCTTCTCCTCTTTCTTCGCCTCAGCCGGGGCTGTTTCGCCTTCGCCGCCAATGAACGCGATTTTGTCGCCAACATTCACCTTGCCGCCCTCTTCGACGTAAATTTCCGTCAGCGTGCCGTCCTCCGGCGACTCCCATTCCATGGTCGCCTTGTCGGTTTCGATCTCGGCGATGACGTCGCCCGCCGAAACTTTGTCTCCCTTTTTTTTCTTCCAGGCCACGAGCGTCCCCTCCGTCATGGTGTCGCTCAGCTTGGGCATTTGAATTTCAGGCATGGCAGGTGGGGATCGTTAAAAGCGTTGAAGAGTGAAAGCGTTGAAGCGGCGGAGGACAAATTCGCTTTACGCTTCCACTCTTCAACCCTTCAACCCATTACTCTCAGGTGTAGCAAACTTTCTTCACTGCGGCGATCAACTTTTCCGCGCTCGGCAGGACGGCTTTCTCGAGCCGCTCGTTGTACGGCATCGGAACGTCTTCCTGGGCTACGCGCATGATGGGCGCGTCGAGCGCATCGAAGATTTCCTTTTGGATGCGATAACAAACCTCGGCGCCAACGCCGCAGAAAGGACGGTCTTGTTCGACAATGACAACGCGGTGCGTTTTCGAAACCGATTTCAGAATCGCCTCGAGGTCGAGCGGCTTGATCGAACGCAAGTCGAGGACCTCGGCGCTGATTTCTTCGTCATTCTCCAGAATCGCCGCGGCCGCCAGCGCCATCGGGACGGTTTGCGCGTAACAAATAATTGTCACATCGCTGCCCTCGCGCTTCAATTCGGCTTGCCCGAGCGGGATGAGCAATTCGAAATCTTCCGGCTCGACCATTCCCTTCGAGCTGTAAAGTAGCTCCGCTTCGAGCACCAGCACCGGGTTGTTGTCGCGAATCGCGGTCTTGAGCAAACCCTTCGCGTCGCGCGGCGTGGCCGGCGTGCAGATTTTCAACCCCGGAACATTTGCATAAAGACATTCCGTGGCGTGCGAGTGCGTGGCGCCGAGCTGGTGCGCCGGGCCGTTCGGTCCGCGAAACGTAATCGGGATATTGAATTGGCCGCCTGACATCGTCAGCATGTTCGGCGCGTTGTTTACGACCTGGTCGAAGGCGACAAAGGAAAAGCTGAACGTCATGAATTCGATGATCGGACGCAATCCCACCATCGCGGCGCCGACGCCCATGCCGGCAAAACCGTTCTCACTGATCGGGGTATCGATGATCCGCTTCGGTCCGAAGCGTTCGAGCAAACCCTGGCTCACTTTATAGGCGCCGTTGTATTCGGCCACCTCCTCGCCCATCAGGAAGACGTTTGGATCGCGCGCCAGTTCTTCGGCGAGCGCTTCGTTGAGCGCCTGGCGATAGGTGATCTCTCTCACGAAGCGCTTCCGTTCACGTAGGTGTAATCGTAAAGTTTCTCGACCGGCGGCTCCGCGCTCTCCTCGGCAAATTTTACACTGGCGAGAGCCGTCTCCTTCGCCTTCTTGTCAATCGTATCGAACTGCTCGTTCGTCAGCTTCTCTTCGCGCGTGAGCTGCGCCCGCAAACGTGTGATCGGATCGTCTCCCCGGAACTTTTCGAGCTGTTCCTTGGTGCGATAGCTCGCCGGATCGGACATGGAATGCCCGCGATAACGATACGTTCGAATTTCCGCGAACGCAGGGTGCGGATCCTGGCGGATCGAATCAATGATCTCGGCCAGCTTGTCGCGCACTTCGCGAAAGTTCATCCCGTCGATCACGGTTCCCGGGATATTGTAGCCTTCCGCGCGTTCGACCAGTTCCTTGAGCGACGTCGAGCGCTCCACGCTCGTCCCCATCGCAAACAGGTTATTCTCGCAGATGAAAACGAGCGGCAGTTTATAAAGGCCGGCGAGATTCATGGCTTCATGGACCGCCCCCTGATTGATCGCGCCGTCGCCAAAGAAGCAGAGCGTGACGCGATCTTCGTCGCGATATCTCGATGCGAAAGCCATTCCCGCGGCGAGCGGGACGTGCGCCCCGACAATCGCGTGACCGCCATACATGTGGTGTTCCTTGTCGAAAAAATGCATCGAGCCGCCGAGCCCGCGCGAACAGCCGGTCGCCTTCCCGAAAAGCTCAGCCATGCAGGCATTCGCGCTCGTGCCCCGGGCGAGCGAATGCCCGTGATCGCGATACGCCGTGATGAGGTAATCATCCGGTCGCGCCGCCGCGACCGCGCCGACGACCACGGCCTCCTGGCCGATATAGAGATGGCAAAAGCCGCCGATCTTCTGCGCTTGATACTGTTGGCTCGCGCGCTCCTCGAAACGCCGGATCAGCAGCATCAGCGAGAGCATTTCGACCTCGTCGCGTTGCTCCGGCGGCTGCATAGGGACCGGTTTAAGCAGCGCGAGGCAGGGCCGCAGCAGCGCGTGAACGTTCCGGTCTTCGCCCTAAATTCATGCAAAGGACGAAGAGTGCGGTGAAGAAGAGATCACTGACGAGCGAGTTGCGGAAAAACATCCAGGTCGGCGTGGCGCTGTATGCGGGCAGGCCAACTGTCAGCGCCTGAACGAAACCGGCGATGTTCTTGGCATAACCCGGATCGTAGAGCCAGGAAACTGAGTTGGTCACAATGTAAAAGATCAGCGAGGCAGCGATCGATGCGGGCAGGAGAGTCTTGAATGAGGCGCGATTTTGCAGCAGCAATCCCAGGCAACCGACGATGGCGAAGCCGATGTAATGCGAGATGACAAATGGGCTCAGCAACGTGAAACCGTAGTGCATATTCAGCACCACGTCGGAGACCAGGAGCGCGATCATCGGAACCGTGAACTTATACTTCGTCGGAAAATAAGCGGCCGCGCAAAGTGCGATCGCGGCCAGCGGCGCGAAGTTCAACAAGCCGATCGAATTCGATGGGGCGAAAACGCCTGTCACGATTCGATAAACGATCGCGGAAAGAATGAGAAGGAGCGCGGGAATCATCGCGGGAATTTTCAACTGTCCTGCGAGATATGCAATCCCCTTTTGCCCCTCTCCCTCCGGGTTAGACGAAGAAGAATCAGCCGGCCACCGAAGCATTCGGGCCGGCCAGAAGCGTCCTGTTTAGACGCGCCTTCCGGCGTTTCGCGGCATTCTTGTGGATGATTCCGCGTTTGGCCGCTTTATCGATGGCCGAGATCATGGCCTGCACATCTTTGGCTTCCGGCTTTGCTTCGGCGCCCGAAACGCCCTTTTGCATTTTCCGCAAACGAGTCAGGACACTGCGATTGCGGAGGGAGCGGACTCTGGTCTGCCGAGAGCGTTTGGAAGCGGATTTGGTGTTGGCCATTGAAGACGAAAAAAATGTGAGCGGGGACGCTCGCGGACGGGCGCCAACGTGTCAAGGCGTGATGCGCGGACTGCACACGACCTGGAGCCAGGCGTTACGCGCCGCGGCCAGAATGAAACTCTTCGTCGGCGGCCTTGATGCCCTTGCGCACGGTGGTTTCGACGGCCTTTTCCGGAACCTCCGGCACTTCGACTTTTTCGGCTTCGGGCTTGGGCGCATCCAGGGTGAACACGGCACCGCGAGGCGCCTTCGCGATTTTCGGCAATTTGTCCGCCACGATTTCCACGATGGCGCCCAGCGGCACCTGTTCATAGAGCGCGGCAATGTCGCGCGACTTCATCCGGATGCAGCCGTAGCTCGCCGGACGTCCAATCCGCTTTTCCTCCGGAGTGCCATGAATGTAAATGCATCGGCTGAAGGCGTGTGAATTCGAAGCTTCGAGCCCGCGCAGCCACATGATCCGGGTAATGATGGGATCCCGGCCAGGAGCGTTTGGCTTGAGAATTTCCCCGGTAAACCGGCGGTTGCGGAAGACCGCTCCAACTGGCGCGTGATCCCCGATTTTTTGCGCGACTTGCAGGAAACCCAACGGCGTTGTCATCCGTCCCCAATCATCGCCGAGTCCAAACTTGGACGTTGAAACCGGATAGGTCGCGAGCTTGGCGCCATTGCCCACGACCATCAGCTTCTGATCGCGCACACTGATAATGACCCGGCTGGGACCAGCCGCCCATGCGGGCGATGAGAGCGAGACGAATGCGAGCAGGGCAAACGAAAGGCGAAACATCACGCAGTTCTTACTTCGGATTGAAAATTTGTCACGCAGGAATCGTGATTTCCGCGCGTTCGGTGGCGAGATTGATTCGGGGGAACCATTGCCCGAGCGAGGAGAGCGAAACGTAGAGGAAACCGATCTGGAACATCATGAGGAAAGGCACGGAGATAAACTGCCCGTGCTGAATCGCGAACCAAACAAAGTAGGAAAAATAGATCGCGAAACCCATTTCGGCGATTGGGAGCAGCGATTTCAGGGGCATGTATTTGCAGCTGCGCCATGGCTGCGACTTGCGCTCGATGCCGTATTTCGGGGTGCGGGCAAAATCGGATTTGTGATTGAAGACGGCTTCGAGAACGGCGCGGGCATTGTTAAGCGAAAGCCCCACTCCGAGCGCGAGCAAGGCGGGCAGGAGCAGGATTTCCTTCATCCACGTGCGCGGATGCAATTCCCGTTGCGCGCAAATATAAAAGACCGCGACGGAAACAGACGCCGTCAGGAAGATCGGCGCGTCGAGCAGGATCGTCCGGACCCAGCCGGCTTGCGGACCGCCACTCGAGGGATGGAGCAGCACGCATAAACAAGCCAGCAAAAGGTAGGCGAAATTTGAGGTTAAATGCGCCGTGGCCTCGACCTTGATCGTCAGGGGGAGGTTGCTCCGCCAGATCGTGGGAAGCAATTTTTTGCAGGTCTGCACCGAGCCCTTGGTCCAGCGGTGTTGCTGCGACTTGAAGCCGTTCATATCCACGGGCAGCTCCGCCGGCGTAATTACGTCCGAAAGAAAAATGAACTTCCAGCCCGCGAGCTGCGCGCGGTAGCTCAAATCCAGATCTTCCGTGAGCGTGTCGTGCTGCCAGCCTCCCGCCTCGTCGATGCAGGAACGCCGCCACAAACCCGCCGTGCCATTGAAATTGAAGAACCGGCCGCTCCGGCTCCGGGCGGTTTGTTCGAGCAAAAGATGGCCATCGAGAAACATCGCCTGCACCCGCGTCAGCAAAGAATACCCGCGATTCAGGTGCCCCCAGCGGGTCTGGATCATTCCCACCTTCGGGTCGGTGAAAAAATGGATCGTCCGGCGCAAGAGATCCGGCTGCGGGACGAAATCGGCATCGAGAATGCAAACGAAATCACTTTGGGCGGACGCGAGCCCAGTCTCCAGGGCGCCGGCCTTGAACCCGGTCCGATCGACCCGGTGGATCAGCTCGACGTTGAATCCCCGGCGTTGCAGCTTTTCCACGCAGGAGGCGGTCAGTTCGCGCGTGTCGTCGGTGGAATCGTCCAGGACCTGGATCTGCAAAAGATCGCGCGGATAATCGATCTCGCTCACCGATTTCAGAAGGCGTTCGACGACGTAGACTTCGTTGAAGATCGGCAACTGCATCGTCACCTTGGGTAACTGCTCGAAGTGCCCCGCGGGCGTTACGGCCCGTTTCCGGTTTTTCAGGAAAAGGTAGATAATAACGTAACGATGAATCCCGTATGCGGAGAGGCCGATCAGCACGGTTAAGTAGCAGATCGTCCAGATGATAGAGCCGAGGCTTCCTTGCATATCGGGGTTTAGAGAAACTGCCCCGAAGGCTTTCGGGGCAAGGGCGACATGATGCCGCTTCCGTCGCATCCGTCAAATCAAAAATGGCGGTTCCGCCCGCGTAACCGGCCGCTGTCCATTGGAGGCTGAAAAGCAACAGGGATCGGCTCAACGACATCGCCTGGCTCCAAATGCGAGCATCTGCCCGCCAGCGCTCGATTCACAAGGGAATGAATAGTCCCTTTTCCGCCAGGCTCGCTCTTATTATATATACTCTGCCCTTTGTCCTCTTGGGCGGTCCGCTCGCCTCCGGGCAGGAAAAACCGGCCGGCGCGGAGGATTACGAGCGGGAAGAACTCGGCGTAAATCCCTACACGGCGCCATCCGTCGCTGAGATCTTTCAGCAGCTCGACGACCTCAAGCCCCTCGCCTTCGAGGAGCTTAAACGGGACTTTCCCCAAGCCACCCATCCGGGACGGGAGCAGATGGGCCTGGTCTTCGGCGGATTGGTCGCGGATGGGTTTCTCATCGTGGAATGTCAGAAGCAAAATCTGGTGGAGGACCTCGGCCGGGTCTTGCTCCGTCAGGCGCGCAGCCTCGGCGTGGGCGATCGCGTGATGCGACATAGCGCGAGCCTGACCGACCACGGCAAGCGCGGTGATTGGCCCGCCGTCCGCCGTGAGCTGATCGCGACCCAGAACGATGTCGAGGAAGCCATGACTGCGCTGCGCGACCAAAAAATGGCGCACCTGATCAGCCTGGGAGGCTGGCTGCGCGGCCTCGAGATTACCTCCGGCGCGGTGGAATCCCGGTATTCACCGGAGCGGGCCGCGGTCCTGTGGCAACGCGATTTGATCAACTATTTCTCCGAGGAGCTGACGACGCTCCCGCCGAGGCTGGCCCAGACTCCGCTCTTCGAAAAACTGCGCGCGGGTGTCAGCGCGATTCGCGATCTGTTGAACCAGGCGCCGCCGGACAAGATGAGCCTTTCAGAGGTAAAAGCACTCCACGCCAAGGCGCGCGAGCTGAATCTGGTCATCGTCGCGGGAGAGTAAGGGCGGTCACCATTTAGGGTCTTGCCGCAACGGAAGAGACAGCCGAGTTTTCAATGGCGATGTTCTGGACCAAGTCGATCCCATTTCTGGCTGGCTTAAAACGGCGTGATCGCGACCGGTTCAAGCGTTTCAACATCGTCATCGCCATCCTGCTGGCGGGTTGGACTCCCCCCATCCTGATGTTGGTCGTTTCCCACGCGATCCTGACCAACACGCTCGAGTCGAAGATTCTCCACGATCGGCAGACTTTCGTGCAACTGATCGCCCACCTGGTGGGCGACGATCTGAGCCGGACGGGCGGCGTCATCGAGTACTATCAGACCCAACCCGAAGTCGCGAAGATGCTGACCAGCCCCAACCCGGAAGCGGCCGCCCAGCAATGGCTGGCCCAAACGTTTTACTCGCATCCGCGGATTGACGGCATGTTCATCGCCGCGCCTGACGGCCGGCTGATTGCCTCGCTGCCCGCGATTCCAGCCTCCGTTGCCCAGGATTATTCCTCGGTTCTCTGGCGGGAAGGCGCCGCCGGGTCGCCGGACGTTTACGTTTCCCCGGTTCATTCCCGGCTGCCCGATGGCCGCATGACGACGAATATCGCAGGCGCCGTCCGAACGCTGGAGGGCGCGATTATCGGTTACCTCGGCGTATCAGTGCTCGTGGAAAGAATGGGCCGGCGCCTTTCCTCCGTCGATTTTGCGGATCATCCGAACTGCCAGGTGCTGGACCAGACCGGCAGAGAGCTTTTCACGAATAATTTCATTCCCAACGCGGGCACCGCCTCGCCGCGGCCCGACAGCCTTACTCAGGAGATTCGCCAGATGAAGACGGGTCACCTCGAACGGAACGGAAATCTCTACTCGTTTACGACGATCGATTCGACCGGGTGGATGACCGTGGTCGAACAGCCGAAATCCGTCGCCTACAAGCCGGTGAGCGATCTATTGGATAAGATCACCATTCCCGCGGTCTGGTTGATCGTGCTGACCGCCGTCGGCGCCTGGCTCGCGGGAAAATACGCCCGCCGGCAGGCGGAAGCGGCCCGGCGGATCGAACGCGAAGTCATCTTTAACGAGAAAATCCTGGCCAACATGCCCAGCGGGATCGCCCTGGTCGATCCAGACTCCCGGCATTTCCTACAAGCTAACCAGGCGTTTAGCGAGATGGCGAAACGATTCGGTTCATTGCCGGAGGCAAAGGACATTCACGACGCGAGCTACGATGAAGTAAAGATCGCCCCCGCCGAAGCGATCGAGAAAGTGCTCGCCTTCGGCGCGCCGTTTCAACTGGTGGAGCAACCGTTCACCGATCAAACCGGCATGACGCGATTTGTGAACGTGAATCTGCTCCGGCTCCAAGGCTCGGAACAAACCATCCAGGGCGTGCTGTATCTGGTGGAGGACAAGACACGGGATGTCACCCTGCGCCAGGAACTCATTGGCGCGAACGCGGCCAAGGATCAGTTTCTGGCGCTTCTCTCGCATGAACTGCGAAACCCGCTTTCACCTGTGATCGCGATGGTCGGCGAGCTGGAAGCGAGCGCTCCGGATTCACCCGACATCCATCGGGCCCTGGAGGTAATCCGTCGCAACGTCGAGCTGGAGGCGCGCTTGATTGACGACCTCCTGGATGTCACGCGCATCTCGAAGGGCAAGCTCCAGCTCAGCCTGGAAACCGTGAGCGTGCACGAGATTTTGCAGCGGTCCTTCGAAATTTGCCGCGAGGACATTGCCGCGAAAGATCTCAGGATCGAATTCCGCCTGCGAGCCGAGCGCGCTTACGTCGAGGGCGACCCGGCCCGATTGCAGCAGGTTTTTTGGAATCTCATTAAGAACAGCGTGAAATTCACCCCGGAAAAAGGCCGGATCGTGATCGAAACGTTCAACCCCTCTCCAGCCGCGATCGAAATCCGGACCACCGACACCGGCATCGGCATCGACGCGGACAAAATGCAGCGGATCTTCAATGCGTTCGAGCAGGGACAGAGCTCGATCACGCGGCGATTCGGCGGTCTTGGGCTCGGCCTTGCCATTTCAAAAGCCATGGTCGCGGCGCACGGCGGGGTGATCAAAGCGGAGAGTCATGGGAAAGACCGGGGCGCAACGTTTATCGTGACTCTCGAGACCGTGGCGACACCAGTCGTCGCTTCCAGCGAGGACAAAAAACCGTCCCGAGGGAAGGCCGGCAAACGAGCGGGGGCGACCAGGCCGGAGCGGCGCGTCCTGGTGGTCGACGACCATTTCGACACCTGTACCGGCATGAAAATGATGCTGGAACGCCGCGGATACCGGGTAACGATCGCCCATACGGCGGACCAGGCGGTTGAAAAGGCCCACCACGAAACATTCGATCTGGTCATCAGCGACATCGGGCTCCCGGATCGATCGGGCTACGAGCTGATGCAGGAATTGAGCACAACCAAGGGGCTCCGTGGAATCGCCCTGAGCGGGTTCGGCATGGAAAACGACGTCAGCCGCGCCCGAGCCGCCGGATTCTCGGAACACCTGACCAAACCGATCAACTTCGATCGCCTGGAGGAGTCGATCCACAATTTGCTGGAACCGGAGCCGGCGGTCGGCTCGTAGGCCGCGCGCAGACAGTCAATTCACCACCAGGCCGGCTCGTCCCGCGGTCAGCAAAGGCAACTTACTGGGCCTCGCTGGGGGTTGACCGCTCGGCCTCCTGCTTTTCCGACGCCTCCTTCAATTCGCGCGAGAGTTTTTCCACTCGCTGGCGCATGATTTTCCCTGCCTTGAACTTGACGGTCGCGCGCGGAGGAATCACGAAGCTGCTGCCCGGTTGATTGGGATTGCGCCCCACGCGGGGCTTGGTCAGTCGCGGTTGAAAAACGCCAAAATTCCGCAATTCGACGGCGACGTTGTTGGCCAGACTGTTGGTGATGTGGTCGAGAGTTCGCTGCACAACTTCAAAAACGTCGTGCTGGACCATCCCAGTCTGATTGCTGATGGCCACAACGATATCCCTTTTGGTAAGCTTCGACATATATTCACAAACTAATCGTGTCCCGGCACTAAGGTGGTGGGGTAATCGCAATAAATTTGCAGATTGCGAGCGGCCAACGCCTTCCCGCGCGAACCCGACCCGCCGTGCTCTAACGCCTGCCGGCCGTCTGCAAGGTGGGGAAGAGGCGGCTGAAGTAATAAGTCAGAACCGTTTGTCCCGCCAGCGCCTTGCGCCGCGATTTCAACTGACCCTGCACCACGCCGAGCTTGGTGAAGACACCGTTCCACTCCGATTCGAGCCGGCGCACTTCTTCGTTCGATAATTCGCGCACCCCGCGCACCGAAACGCAGCGCTGCAGCACATTCATCGCCCGGCCCGAAAGCTCCGTGAGAATGCCCAACTCCTCGAAGACGTGCTCGGTCTCCTGCAAAAGGTTCGCGCGTATTTCCGTAAACTGACGTTCCCGCTCCGCGGAAATCATCGGTTTGGTCTTATCGAGGCCGTACGTGATCACGTCGTGCAGTTTTTTCCAATTATCCAGCTGCAAAGTCAGCAGCCTCAGCTTGGTCTCGACGACTTTGTCTCTCATCCTGGCCCCGTCGCTGAAAGTTCAAGGGTCTCGTCGAGCTTCTGCAAATTGTCGATGAGGAGATGGGCCCAGGGTCGGTCCACGCTCTGGACCTGGCTGATGATCCCTTCTTCAAAATAAAACCGGCCCTGGCGCCAGCGGAAAATCTCGGCCACCGCCGACTCGCCTTCGAGCGACCCAAAAACCGCATGCCGAACCGAGCCATGAGCCAGATAGATTTCACTGTTTCCCCGGCCCGATTTGAAGGTAAAGCGGCCGCTGCGCTGGCCCAAACAGCTCATTTGCAGGATCTCGGCCGCCGAAAATTGGTTCAGATTACCGATGAGCGAGTGACATGGATCGATGCCTTCGGCAGGTATTCCGCCTTGCGCGAGCGAACGCACGAAGCCGTGCAGGTGCCGGCGCAAGCTCCGCTCACTGCCGTTTGTCGCCACTCGCATGATTTTTTGCTGTTGCGCCACGCTCACGAACTCTTCGTCGTGTGGTCGCGGAGCCAGGCAAATGATGTTTAGCGAAGGAAAATGCTGACGGGCGTTGGTCGCCTGCTCCAGCGCCATAGCCGCCTCGCCTTCCACCACAAATCCATCGAAATTTTCAGCCAGCAGGACGGAAACAGCCTCGGATAAGCGGCGGACGACGCGGGTTTCGATATCGTCGATTTCGTCGAAAATACCCAGGGCGCGGTCCTGAAAGACCGGGTCAGCGTTCAGTATTAGGAGCCTGGTTTCCACAAATGCGCTTCAGGAAGTAAAAAATAGATAGCAGGAACCTTGCCTGCCGGGCCGAAGCCTCCTACCGGCGCCATTCGCGCCGTGGGGGCGGCGCGGCGTAACTCCCCGGCGCAATCTCGTGCGCGGTGCGAAAATGCACCTTGGCGAACTTGCGCAGGACCTCGGGCCCCTCGGTTTCCACCAGCTTTTTCGCCGCCTCTTTTACCTGCGCCGAAACTCCGCGTCCCAGCTTTACTCCCGTCGCCTTCCCGCGACGGTCCAGCCAATCGATGAATGCTTCCCGCGCCAGGATGGAAGCGGCCGCGACGGCGAGATCGGATTCCGCTTTTGTCCGCTGCTCCAGTTGGATCTTCTGCCCGTGTTGCAATAAGGCCCGTTCTATCACGCGAGCGTCCGCAAATTTGTCCGACAAAGCGCGGGGGCATTCCGGCTTTCGCGCGAGCAGGTTCTCGATCACGCGCGCATGCCCCCAGCCGAGCAAGCTGTTGAGGTTGCCGAATTTCTCGTAAAGATCGTTGTAGCGCTCCGGGCCGATGGCCACGACATCGACCGCCGACCCGGCCGTGGTTCGGATGATTTTCGCCAGGGCTCGAATCCGGGCATCCGAGCCGATTCGTTTGCTGTCCTGGATGCCGGCCTCGAGAAATTTTCGCGCGACGGGAGCATCCACGTAGGCCCCTGCGATCACGAGCGGCCCGAAGAAATCGCCTTTCCCGCTTTCATCGATGCCGAAATGCGGCTCGAACATTTCGGGGGAATGGACCTCCTCATAGCCGAGCTTCGCCTGCTCTAGAATTTTCGGTTCCAGTTCAAATTGGACAAACTCTTCAATCCCTTTTCCTTGCAATAAAACTTTCGGACCCTTTTCGTAGACGGCGACGCTGAGTTTGTTTTTCTGCGCGAAAAAAAGCGTGTAGGGCTTTGGCGCGAAGTCGAAACCAAGGTCTTGCAGCAAGGACCGAAGCTTGGCCGCCTGGTCCGTCGAGAGCGGGTGAGTGTAGGAATTCATTCCTTCGCGGCAGAGAACGCCTAACGTCTAACGCCTAACGCCTAACGTCCAACGAAAGACTCTGGAATTAGGCGTTGGACGTTAGGCGTTGGGCGTTAGACGTTTCTTATCTACGTGAACTCTTCCTCGCACGTCGTTTCCTTCCGGCGATCTCTCCTCAATTGGTACGGAAAAAACGGCCGTGATCTCCCCTGGCGCCGAACCAGGGATCCCTACGCAATCCTGGTCTCCGAGTTCATGCTCCAGCAGACGCAGGTCAGCACGGTCATCCCATACTATAATGAGTGGACGCGCCGCTTCCCCGGTTTCGCCGCCCTGGCCGCGGCTTCGGACCAGGACGTTTTGCACGCCTGGCAGGGTCTCGGTTATTACGCGCGAGCTCGAAACCTCCGCGCCACCGCCGAGATCGTGATGGAGAAACACGGCGGCCGTTTTCCCCGGTCGTTGGATGCGATGGTGGCTTTGCCGGGCGTTGGCCGTTACACGGCAAACGCCGTGGCCACGTTCGCCTTCAACAAATCTGTTCCGATCGTAGAAGCGAACATCGCGCGTCTGCTCGCTCGCCTCTTCGATCTCCAGATTCCAATCGATACCAACCACGGCCGCGAAACATTGTGGCAACGCGCGGCTGAACTGCTGCCAGGCCGGGACGCCGGCTTTCATAATTCGGCTCTGATGGATCTCGGCGCGCTCGTCTGCGGGACGCGGCCCGATTGCGGGGCCTGTCCTGTCCGAATCTTCTGCCGAGCGGAGAAACCCTCGACGCTTCCATTAAAAAGAGCTCGCCCGCCAATCATCCAGCGCACGGAACATCACGGTTTTTCGCTGAAACGAGGCCGCGTCTTACTCGAACAGTCGCGCGATCGCTGGCGCGGGATGTGGATCCTGCCAAGGTTAGCGGCAGCCCCCACAAAACGCACGCCGCTGCACGTTTCGGAGTTCCCGTTCACGAATCATCGCATCACTCTGACCGTGTTCCCGGAGACGGCGGCCGGGCGGCCGGCAAAATCCTTCCAGCGCTGGTTTCCTATCGACGGGCTGGCCTCAATCCCGTTACCTTCGCCCCATCGCCGGGCGTTGGAGACGATCATCCAGCAGGCTTGAGCCAGCCTCCAAAAATAGGTATTCTAATCCCTCAATGAATGCACAGAAAATTCGGGAACGCATGCAGAATGGCTTCCGGCCTTTTACTTTGCACCTGACGGACGGACGGCATTTCAGCGTTCCTCATCCGGATTTCATCGCGATCGGAAAAAATGTCGTTGTCGTTATTGGCGAGGACGATTTCTCGAGAACTATCGATCCGTTGCACATCGTGTCTCTCGAAGAAACCGTGGGCCAATAGACGCTTCAAATCCTAAATGCGAAGCATGACTGGTTATGGCCGGGGGGAAGTCGACCACGGCGGGATAAAATTGAGCGTCGAACTGAATTCGGTAAATCGAAAACAAAGCGACATCGTGGTGAACCTTCCGCGCGATCTGGCCGAGCTGGAGCCGCGTATCCGCCAGACGATCAATGAGAAAATCTCGCGCGGCCGCATGAATGTGCTGGTGACGCTCCAGGAAAGCGCGAATGGGACGCGCCAGCTCGCGCTCGATACCGCTCTCGCCCGCTCCTACCATGAGGCGATGCTCACCTTGCAAAAAGAATTGAGCGCGCCGGGCGAGATCACCATTGGGACAATCCTTCAGGCGCCGGGCGTGATGCGCTCGCCCGAGCATAGCATCGATGCCTCCGAAACATGGCCGGCGGTGGAACAGGCACTAGCGGCGGCGCTCGCTGAAATGATCAAGATGCGTGAGCGCGAAGGCAAACATCTCGCGAAAGACCTGATCCATCGCTTGAAAGTTCTGCGCCAGGAAATCAAGGGAGTTCGCGTGATCTATCCTGAGGTGGTGAAGAAATATCGGGGCGCTTTGCTCGAGCGGCTTGAGAAGGCGGGTCTCAATCTCCCGATGGAGGACGAGCGCTTGCTCAAGGAAGTGACGTTTTTCGCCGATCGCTCGGACATCTCGGAAGAATTGACCCGGCTGGAAAGCCACCTCGCTCAATTTGCTCATCACCTTCGCAAGAACGAGCCGGTCGGCCGCACGCTCGAATTCATTACCCAGGAGATTTTCCGGGAACTGAACACGCTGGGCGCAAAATCGAACGACGCCGCGATTTCCCAGCATGTCGTCGCCTGCAAATCGGAATTGGAAAAAATCCGCGAGCAAATCCAAAACCTTGAGTAACCAATTCACGCGCACGGGAATTTTGTTTGTGGTCTCCGCGCCCTCGGGCGCCGGCAAGACCACGCTCTGCGACGCGCTGCGCCAGACGCCCGACTTCGTCTACTCCGTTTCCTGCACGACGCGACCGCCGCGCGCGGGCGAAATCGACGGCGAGGATTATCATTTCCTGTCCGAGCCGGATTTCCTCGCGCGAGTCAAAGCGGGAGAGTTTCTGGAGCACGCGAAAGTGTTCGAGCATTATTACGGCACGCTGCGCAAACCGATTGTCGCCAACCTGCAAAACGGCGTGGATGTCTTGATCGATGTGGACATCCAGGGCGCCGTGGCGATCCGGGCTTGCGACGATCAAACTATCCGGCAGGCCCTCTGCGATGTCTTTATCATGCCGCCTGATCTGGATGAATTGCGGCGCCGCCTGACGAGACGTGGAACGGAAACCGCAAAGGAAATCGAGCTGCGTATCGTGACGGCCGCGCGGGAAATGGCGCTCTGGCGCGATTATCGCTACACCATCATCAGCAAATCGATGGAGGAAGATTTACAAAAATTTCGCCACATCATGGGGGCGGAACGCTATTTGAGCAGACGTCTCGTCCCGGCCTGACCGACTCCCATGCCTCCCAATCCAAAATCCGATCCGCCTCCGGCGAACCGAACTCCGAAATGCGTCGTCCTCGGAGTGACGGGTTCCATCGCGGCCTACAAATCCGCCGAGCTCGCCAGTTTGCTCGTTAAACAGGGTCATGATGTTTTCGTCGTGATGACACGCGACGCGGCCGAATTCATTACGCCGCTCACCCTGCAAACCCTTTCGAAGAATCCGGTCACCACGAGCTTTTTTGACGAAAAAGAAAACTGGCGTCCGGGACACATCGAGCTGGCCGATCGCGCCAGCCTTCTCCTCATCGCGCCCGCGACGGCGAATATCATCGCTGAGCTTGCGCACGGACTCGCCGGTCACCCGCTGGCGGCCATCGCGCTCGCGACGCGGGCTCCCATCCTGATGGCGCCGGCCATGAATGGAAAAATGTGGGAACACTCCGCCACGCAGGAAAACGTCGGCAAACTGAAAGCGCGCGGCGTCGAGTTCATCGGCCCCGAGGAAGGAATGCTCGCGTGCGGATATGAAGGCGTGGGTCGTTTGTGGAAAGTGGATGACATCGCTTTCCGCGCGGAGTTTCTGCTGGCGCGTCAGGATAATTTGATCGCGTGAGATTTGTCGTTACCGCAGGTCCGACGCGCGAAGCGATCGATCCGGTTCGTTTCATCAGCAATCGGTCCTCGGGGAAAATGGGCTACGCGATCGCCGAAGCGGCCCTCGCGGCCGGACACAGCGTCACGCTGATTTCCGGTCCCGCCGCCGTCGCGCCGCCCGAAGGCGCGCAACTCATTTCGATCACGACGAGCGATGAGCTTTACGATGCGACCCATCGCGCGATGCCGGAATGCGACGTTCTCGTGATGTGCGCGGCGGTCTCCGACTACAAACCCGCAACGGTCGAGGCTCGGAAATTGAAGAAGCGCAAAACTCCGTTCGCGCTGGAGTTGATCCCGACGCGCGACATCCTCGCTTCGCTCCCGAAGGAGAACCGCCGCTACCTCGTCGTCGGCTTCGCGGCGGAGACACACGATCTGGAAGCGAACGCGCGAAAAAAACTTCGGAAGAAAAATTGCGACCTGATCGTGGCCAACGACGTCAGCCGAACCGATTCGGGAATGGAAAGCGATGAAAATGCGGTGACGCTTCTCTTTCGCAGCGGCGCTTTGCAAACAATTTCGCGCGCGTCGAAAAAAAATATCGCGCGCGAACTCGTGAAAATAATTTCAAAGATGTCAGAAAATTGTTTGACAAAAAAATCGTGATGATTACTGACACATGTAAGTGAAGTTAAAAAAATCCTTCACCAACCCACCGCGTTAGCGGATCGAAAGGGGGGATCGTCTCATGGCAGCAAAGAAAAAAGCAAAGAAAGCTCCGGCCAAGAAAAAGGCCGCCGCGAAGAAAAAGAAACATTAGTTTCTAATAATCCGGAAACGAGCTACGGAACTTTTTCGTAGTTCCAACCAATAACTTCAACCCGGGAGGAGGATTCATTTTCTCCTCCCGGTTTTTTT
>DATMEN010000026.1:0-10978 GCA_035556975.1 Chthoniobacterales bacterium | reverse complement strand
TCCGGCCAAGAAAAAGGCCGCCGCGAAGAAAAAGAAACATTAGTTTCTAATAATCCGGAAACGAGCTACGGAACTTTTTCGTAGTTCCAACCAATAACTTCAACCCGGGAGGAGGATTCATTTTCTCCTCCCGGTTTTTTTTTGCGGGTTGAGAGGTTGAATGGTTGAGTGGTTGAGAAAAACCTCGCAACAGTCTCAACCTCTCAACCTCTCAACCTCTCAACCTCTCAACCTCTCAACCTCTCAACCTCTCAACCTCTCAACCTCTCAACTTCGATGACGCATTATCTCGACGCGGCGATCGAAGCCGCGCGCGCCGCCGGCGAGATGCTCCGGCACAATTTTCAGCAGGCGCTTCGCGTGAACTCTTTCGCCGCGCACGACATCAAGCTGGAAATTGATGTGCGCGCTCAGGATTTGATCACCGAATTGCTCCTGAAAAAATTTCCCGAGCACGTCCTGTATGGGGAAGAAGGGATCGTGGGCGACCAGTCCAGCGACCATCAGTGGGTGGTCGATCCGCTGGACGGCACGGTCAATTACTTCTACGGCATTCCGCACTTCTGCGTTTCAATCGCGTTGCGTTACCTGGGCGAGATCATCGTCGGCGTCATTTATGATCCGATGCGCGAGGAGATGTGGGCCGGGCAAAAAGGCGGAAAGCCCACGCTGAACGGAAAGCCGATTCGCGTGAGCGAGCGCGCCGATCTCGCGGAAGCGGTCATTTCCGTCGGGCTCTCCAAGACCGGTGTCACGATCGAGGCCGGGCTCCCGCTTCTGCAGGAGATGGTTCACCGCGCGCGCAAATGCCGGCTCATGGGCAGTGCCGCGCTCGACCTGGCCTATGTGGCTTGCGGCCGTTTCGACGCCTACATCGAGCAGGGCATCAGCCTTTGGGATATCGCCGCCGGCTGGATTCTGGTGGAAACCGCGGGCGGCTCGGTGGAGATGAAACCCCGGACAGACATGAAGGACAAATACAGTATCGTCGCCTCGAACGGTGTAATCGATTTGAAACTCTAACCCATGATCAGATGTGGCACTGGCTACGACGTGCATCGTCTCGCGCCGGGCCGGAAATTAATTTTGGGCGGCGTGGAAATTCCGTACGAACGCGGACTCGACGGACATTCGGATGCGGACGTTCTGTGCCACGCCATCGCCGATGCTCTCCTGGGTGCGATCGGAGAGAGCGATATCGGTCATCACTTTCCGAATACGGATGAATCGGTCCGCGGGATCAGCAGTCTCGAAATTTTAAAGCGGGTGACCGCCGTCCTGGAAAAAAATGGCGCGCGCCCGGTAAATGTAGATGCAACCCTGATCGCGGAAGCGCCTAAAATCGCACCCTACCTTCCGGCCATGCGGGAAAGGATCGCGGGAGCACTAAATCTCGAGGCGTCACGTGTCGGCATCAAAGCCACGACGAACGAAGGCCTCGGGGCGATCGGCCGTGGCGAAGGAATGGCCGCAATGGCGGTGGCGACGGTGGAAAAGGAGTAATGGAGTGTTGGAGTAATGCCGTTATGAGATGCGCTCTTCCATTGCTCCATCACTCCATCACTCCATTACTCCTTTCGTAGGATGCCGCTCCGTCTCTTCAATACCTACTCGCGCGCGCTCGAGGAATTTCATCCGCTCGATCCGGCGGGACGCGAGGTGAAGATGTACACCTGCGGCCCCACGGTCTACAGTCACGCGCACATCGGCAATCTCCGCGCTTACCTTTTCGAAGATCTGTTGCAGCGCCATCTCGAGCTGCGCGGGTTCGAGGTGCGCCGCGTGATGAACATTACGGACGTCGACGATAAAACCATCCGTGGCGCGCAAGAGGCTGGCATTCCGCTCGCGGAGTTCACCTCGCCCTTCAAGCAGGCGTTCTTCGAGGACCTCGATATTCTTCGAATCAAGCGCGCTGATTCGTTTCCGGAAGCGACGGACCCGGACCACATCGCGGCCATGATTGAAATAATCAAGACGTTAATGACGCGCGATCTCGCGTATCAAGCCGAGGACAAGTCCGTTTATTTTCGGATCAACAAGTTTGCGGCGTACGGACAGCTCGCGCATTTCGATTTAGCGGAATTGCGTTCGACTGGCCGGGTGAAGAACGACGAGTACGAGAAGGAAAACGTGGGCGATTTCGCGCTTTGGAAAGCGTGGGATGAGGAAGATGGACCGGTGCGCTGGGAAAGCCCGTGGGGCGCCGGCCGGCCGGGCTGGCATATTGAATGCAGTGCGATGGCGACCCAACTTTTGGGCGAGCAGTTGGATATTCATTGCGGAGGCGTGGATAACATCTTCCCCCACCACGAAGCGGAGATTGCGCAAACCGAAGGCTGCACCGGCAGGCAATTTGTCCGCTACTGGGTGCATTGCGCCCATCTGATGGTCGATGGGCAAAAGATGTCGAAATCGCTCGGCAATTTTTACACGCTTCGTGACGTGCTCGCGAAGGGGTACAGCGGCCGCGAGACGCGCTACGCGTTAATGCGCGTCCACTATCGCGCACCGCTGAATTTCACGTGGGAAGGACTGGAAGAATCGCGAGAGGCCTTGCGCCGGATTGATGATTGGGTGGCGCGGCTGCGGGAGAAGGCGGGAGAAGAGAATCCTCCTCCGCAAGGCCACGGCGGACAGGCTGTCCAACCTCCAACTGAAGAAGGCTCGGGATTCGAAGACGCGCTGGATGACGATCTGAATATTTCCGCTGCGCTCGGAGTGCTGTTTGAGACGATCCGCGAGACGAATCGGGCGCTTGATCTGGGGAACCTCGACAGCGAGGCGGCAGGCTCGTGGTTGCGCTGGTGGGACCGAATCGATCGTGTGCTGGCGATTAGCAGGGAAGAAAGCGCGTTGCCGCCTGAAATTGCCGCGCTCGCCGAGGCGCGAATGCAGGCGAGGCTTGCAAAGGATTGGAGAAAAAGTGATGAATTGCGCGACGAGCTCGCCGCGAAAGGTTGGGTAGTCCGCGATACCAAGGATGGACAGAAGGTCACGCGGCGCGGCGGAGTTTGACACCACCCTATGTTTGCGCCGGCGGAATTCTTAAGTCTCGAACACACGGCGCATCCAAAGTTGTTTGAGTCGCAGAAATATGTCTGGGATGCGCTCAAGCAGATCGCGAGCTATCTCCAGTTCCGCTTAAAACCGGCCGTGCTGGGGGAGCTTGTCGGGAAGCCGTTCATCAGCAACGTCGTCTTCATCGGCGCTGGAACAATCGTGGAACAAGGCGCGGTCTTGAAGGGACCCGCCTGGATCGGCGAAAATTGTCAAATCCGCAGTGGCTGTTACGTGCGCGAAAATGTGATCGCCGGCGATGGGGTCGTCATGGGAAATTCGTGCGAGTTCAAAAATTGCATCCTCTTCGATGAAGCGCAGGTGCCGCACTTCAACTACGTCGGCGATTCCATTCTCGGCTATCGCGCCCACCTTGGGGCCGGCGTGATCCTTTCCAATGTGAAACTGGATCACCGGGAGATCCATGTCAGCGCGGCCGATGGCGATATCGCGACGGGCCTCACGAAATTTGGCGCTATCGTGGGCGATCGGACGGAGATTGGATGTAATGCGGTGATCAACCCCGGCTCCGTCCTGGGCCGCGACTGTCTCGTTTATCCGGGAGCGAATTTCCGCGGAGTGTTGCCCAGCGCGAGCGTAGTAAAATTTCGTCAAAACCTTCAGGTGATGGCGCGGCGCGCCAGCGACGCTGGCTAGGTGGATAGGCCGGCCGTTCCGCAAAATTTCGGACTGGTCATGGATTGGAGCCGGCCCCGTGCAGCGATCGCGAAATCAGCGCGATCGCGCACAGAGCGATGGAGTTTCTTCTGAGATCAGGGCTTGACGGTGACGACGCCGGCGTTGCTGTAGAGTTCGCCGGAAGCGACGGAAACCGAAGACGTGGGCAGACGGAGTTTGTGGCGGACGATGCCGTTAGCCATGCGGGTATTGACCCAAACACTGTCGCTGCTGTCGTCCTGGATGTCGGCGCCGGAAAACCCGGCCATGACCGCGGTGGTGACGTTAATGAGGGAATGGCCGGAGCCGCGCAGGTAAATGTTTTTGGCCAGGACGCTGGGCGGATCGGAGAGGTTGAAGGGCTGGACGCGGACGTTGTGCAATCGCACGCGCGACGGAGTGTTGGTCCCGTCGCCGAGCCGAACTCCGTAGGCGTTGCCGGTCCCGGAGTTTTTGGCCGAGTAAATGAGCATGTTATTGAATGAGATGTCGGTGCCTTTATCGATCTGGACGGAGGCGATGCCGCCAGCCTCGTCGATGGCTGGATCGTAGAAGTGGATATCGTGGCAACCGGCGCCGTCGGCATTGAGGTGAACGTTGCTGCCGACGACCGAATTCGAGTACATGGAGCCGAAGCTGCTGAAGCGCTGGCTCTCGCGCAGGAGCAGGCAATCGCCGTAGCAATTAATAATCTCGATCCCGAAGTGCTGGCCCTGCATGCCGTAATAATTTGCGCCAATTCCCCAGCCGTAGATGAGGACATCCTGCATGGTGAAGTTGAACCCGTAGGCGGCGACCACGCCGGTGGTGTTGAGGTTGTTGAGCCCGGGCCCCCGGAGCTGCATTCCCTGGATGCGATTGTAGTTCGTGTTGCCGCCAAGCTGGATGCCGTTGCCGGTCGTAATGTCGCTCCACTGTAGGGAGGTGGCGCCTTCTTCCTGGTAACGGCCGCCGCCGGCGCCGATGAGGCTGACCCGAGGACCAAGGACAAGCGGCCCGGTAAGGCGGTAGCGATCGCGCGGCAGGAAAACGATTCCGCCAAGCGGCAGGGAATTGATCGCGGCCTGGATGCCAACGGTGTCATCGTGTTTCACCACCGTGCCGGAACTGACGGCGGTGGAGGTGGGAGGGGAAATAGTCAGGACGTTGCCAGATTTGTTCGTGACGGTGCCGATGTATCTGACCCCTCCGGCGCCAGCCCCAACGATATGAATGCCCTGGCCGAGATCGAAGGTAGCTGCGTCGGCCACCGTAATCGAGGTGGCGCCGGCTCCGGCTGCACTGGTTAAAGTGGTGGTAGCGAACGAGCCGGAAGCGCCGTAAGCCTTCACGTTCGCGACCTGGGCGCCGGGATCAAAAAGGTGAGCGCCAAGGAAGCGGGCGTTGTCGCGCACGCCGCCGCGCGTGGCCAGCCCGACCACTTCGTCTCCGGCGAGCAAGATGCGTGAAGGGAACGATGAGAAACCTGAGTCTTCGAGAGCCATGGGATTTTTTTATTCTAGGGTTGGGTTGCGTGTTTCCGGGTGAAGGAAGGCGCCGCCTTCGTCGAGGAGGGTTCCTCCTGATTTCGAGAATAACACGAAATCGGCCGCTGGTGGAAGCCCCGTCCGCCGGTGGATGGGTCCGGATGGGCAGGGATTCGAACCCTGGTTGCCTTTCGGCAAACACGCTTTCCAGGCGTGCGCATTAGACCACTCTGCCACCCATCCTTCTGCTCGTGCTCGTGCTCGACTAAATGCGCTTCGATTACGATCAGGAGCACGAGGCAGCTAAAGCTGCAACCGGCGGAACAGTTCGTCGAGCGGCAGTTGCAGGCCGATGTAAAATTCGCCGAAATCCCCATAGGCGGCGCTGACTTCGTCGAAACGCATCTGGTAGACGATCGCTTTGATCTGAAAGGTATCGCGGGCGAAAAGCGTCACGCCCCATTCGGCATCGTCGAGTCCACTCGAGCCGGTAATGAGCTGCTTTAT
This sequence comes from Chthoniobacterales bacterium, assembly GCA_035556975.1. Classification (GTDB taxonomy): domain Bacteria; phylum Verrucomicrobiota; class Verrucomicrobiia; order Chthoniobacterales; family UBA10450; genus AV80. The sequence goes on along the minus strand of DATMEN010000026.1, from coordinate 5,267 downwards.
TTTGCCCGCATATTCGCGCCCGACCCTGGCGTGGCCCGCCATGAGGCGACGCCGCTCGTCGTAGGGAAGCATGTACCAGTTCTTCTGCTCGCCGCGGCGCTTGCTCATATTATAAAAACAAACGACCGGCCAGTCTGGCAGCGTCGGGTAGACGCGTTCGTGGCGGTATTTTGCCATGCGCTCCCGGAATGCGGTCATGGCTTGCCCGAACTCCGGTGAACCCGGCGTGAGCTTTTCCTCCGTCTCCAGCGTGCGGGCATGTTCCTCGTCGGTGGTCACGTACTCGCTTTCTTCCGTGAGCGAGAGGTAGCTGTAAACGGGAACCAGAACATCCGCGCCGAGCGAGAGGGAGAGTTGCTTCTCGAGACGATTGGCGATGTGCAGGTCCGGGGTGATTAACATGAACCCCAGATCAGCCTTCGGGGTCACGACGCTCATCGTGACCAACTGCGTGGACTCGAGCGCGCGAGTTTCCTGCACCAGGGAGGAGAGCGATACTTTCGCGGCTCGCTGTTCTTCCGCGGAGAGCAGCTGCCATTGGCTGAACTCGATCCGGTAATAGAGATGCAGACAATGCCAGCCTTGTTCGGGAACCAGCGCGCCATCGGTTTCGCTCATCACGCAAGTGTCAGGGGCGAGCGGAACTGGGTCAAGCGAGGGGCGCACCGCAGAGGACGCGACGGTGTGCGTCCTTCCAGGTCAGACGGCGGCGTTGGCCGGGCGAGGAAGATGGGCGATGCAGTACTCCTCGCCGTCTCGGGCCACGCGAAATTCCAGGCTGGGATCGGTCAATTCGGTCGCCCCGCAAGTCGCACACTTGTGAAGCGGCTCCGCTTCGCTGCGGGATTGAACTTCGAAACGCTGTCGCCGAACGGCCACCTCTTTGCGCTGCCGAAGTTGCTGAATCACTCCGGGACCGAAAAAGATGAGATAATTGCTCAGCGCCGCAATCAGGGCGAGCCGATAGGAATTCGATTGGGTGACGAAACCGAGCAAGAGAAAGCCGGCGTAAATCCACGCGAGCCATTTGACCTTGAGCGGCAGAATGAGGAAAACGTAGAAAACCCTTTCCGGATAGAAATGCGCGAAAGCAAAGAAGAGGCTCGTGAAGAGCATTTGGTTGGAAAACGCACTGTTTGAGAGAAGCGCGGCCACCGTTGTGCCGATCATCCCCGCGAGAAAATAAAGGGTGAGACGGAATGCACCCCAAGCCTGCTCCAGGCCGTCGCCGATGATCCACAAAAACCAGAGCGCCAACAGGACCAACAGAAATTGGCCCGTCTGCGGAACGAAAAGGTACGTGATCAAACGCCAGACTTCACCGGCCCGAATCCGCGCGAGATCAAGCGAGAGATAGGAATCAAACCCTTTGTTGAGCGAGACCAGCACGAAAACGAGCGCACTCAAAGTCACGACGGCCCGGATCAGCCCGGGAATCGCGATGAAACCAAAACGCCGTTCGAGTTTGTCCAGGAAGCTCATGTAGCGAGCACGGTAGAGGCGGCGAAGCGGCTCTTCAAGCAGCCCCGCTCGCACCTTGATTGACACTGCGAACCCGGTGTCTAGGATGTCGCTCGTGAGTGACGCCGCCCAAAAAACCACGCCGCTCTACGGGGAACATCTGCGGCTCGGCGCGAAGATGATTCCCTTCGGCGATTGGATCATGCCGGTGCAATACTCGAGCATCATGGAGGAGCACCAGGCCGTGCGAAACGACGTCGGCGTCTTCGATATTTCGCACATGGGCCAGCTCGTCGCGACCGGCCCGAAGGCCGGCGGCTGGCTGAATGAGATGCTGACCAATAACACCGGCAAACTCGAGGCCGGTTCCGGCCAGTACACCTTTCTGCTCAATGAGAACGGCGGAATCATCGATGACCTGATCGTTTATCGGACGGGCCCCGAGGAATATCTCCTGGTGGTGAACGCCTCGGGGACGGAAGGCGATTTTGCCTGGCTGAACGAGCGTCTCATCGACGATGTGAAGCTGGAGAATCGCAGCGCTGAGTACGGCGGGCTGGCCATCCAGGGGCCGCGCGTCATCGAACTTTTCCAAGCGTTTTTCGGAAACGAAGTCGAACTGCCCGCCCGCAACCAAATCAAGGCGTTCGATTACAACGGCACCAAACTGACCATTGCGCGGACCGGCTATACCGGCGAAGACGGCGTGGAAGTTTTCTTCCCGGCAACAGACGCCACGATGGTGTGGAATGAGGTGCTCGAGAAAGGAAAGGCGCTCGGCATTCGACCGTGCGGCCTCGGGGCGCGAGACACGTTGCGCCTGGAAATGTGCTATCCGCTCAACGGTTCCGACCTTTCGCCCAAACGAAATCCAATCGAGGCCGGACTGGGGTTCTTCGTCGATTTGAAAAAACCGAAGTTCATTGGACGCGACGTGCTGGTAGCGGCCAAAGAAAAAGGAACGGCCGAGCGGCTTGTCGCCGTTCGCATGAAAGCGAAAGGCCCGCCGCCGCGGCCCCATTATCCGGTCTCGCGCGAGGGTGAGCGCATCGGCGAACTAACGAGCGGCACCTTATCGCCCAGCTTGAATCAAGGAATCGGGATGGCTTACATTTCCTCCGCGCACGCCGGCGTCGGCACCGAACTCGAAATCGAGATTCGAGGCCAGAAATTTCCTGCAATCATCGAGAAGAAACCGCTCTACAAAAAATCATGAATGTTCCCGACGATCTTTTTTACACGGAGTCCCACGAGTGGGTGCGGCGCGAAGGCGAGAATGCGCGCGTGGGCATTACCGATCATGCGCAAGCCGAGCTGACCGACGTGGTTTACGTCGAGTTGCCGAAAGTGGGCGCGCAGGCGGAAGCTCGCGGGCAGATCGCGGTCGTGGAATCGGTCAAGGCGGCGAGCGACATTTACGCGCCGGTCAAAGGCACCGTCATCGAAGTGAACAAAGCTTTGGAAAGCAATCCCGCTTTGATCAACACAGATCCTTTTGGCGAAGGCTGGATTTTTGTCCTGAAGATGGATTCTCCGGATGACGTCAAAAAGCTGAAAGACGCGGCCGCTTATCGCGCCGCGATCGGCTAGGCGCGGCTACCTTTGGCCCGCCCGCCTACGCTCCTGGCCGCCGGCGCCGGGCTTAGCATTTCGTCCACGCAACGAATCAGGTCGTCCAGAGAAACAGCCGTCGCCAGGAAACTGTATCCGCTAATAACTCCACCGGTCATAACTTTCTTCTCCGGCGCCGCATTGCCGCTCAGAAAGAGAAAGGGCGTGTCCTTGAGCGATGGATCGGTCTTGAGCTGGCGGTTCACCGTAGCGCCCTCCGATTCCTGGGCCGCATCGAGCATGATCAGGTCGGGCAAAAACCAGGGCGCCGCGTGCAAAGCGAGCCGGCTGTCCTGTTCCACCTTGACCAAATACTTGCCCGTACTTTCGAGCGCGTGCCGAACGAGCGCGGTCACCTTCGGCTCGTGATCAACCAGCAGGATCTTCTTCAGGAACTTCATCGGACGGTGTTCACTCCGGCAGTGATTTAGCATCGCGTGTGCCAGAGAAACGCGAGACCCATGAGGCAATGGCGTCATCCCGAGCCGCGCAGACGGCGAGGGACCTCACAGTAGATCACCGATTACTCAAGCCAGTTGGCGCGAAGTTCAACGCGAATGCCGCGCGCATCGCGAAGCGATTCCTCGAACGAGTTCCCCACGACTGCGAGGTCCCTCGCCGTCTGCGCGGCTCGGGATGACAGCAGCCGGGCACCGGCCGAATGCTACCCGAAGAACCCGAGATTTGGATTCGCGAACCGGCCGATATTTGGAAGCACGGTCGGCAGATCGGACGGGCTGACACCGAACCATGTCGCCAGGGTCGCCGAAAATTCATCCACCGAGGTCGTTGGAATCCAGCGTCCTTGCCCGGTATCGTCCGGTCCATTGACGGCGAGGGTCGGGAAGGTCCCGAACAAACGGCCGCCCTGGACGGCGCCGCCCAGAACGAATTGATGGCTGCCCCAGCCATGATCGGAACCCGTGCCGTTTGTCGGAAATGTCCGGCCGAAATCGGAGGCGGTGAAAGCGGTCACATCTTGCGCGACACCCAGCTCGGCCGTCGCGGAGTAAAATGCGTTCAATCCCTGGCTTAGCTCGGTGAGCAAATTTGCCTGACCCGTCAGTTGATCGCCGTGCGTATCGTACCCGCCGACCGAGCAGAAAAAGATCTGGCGGCGCATACTGAGATTGGTGCGCGCGGCAATCAAGCGGGCGACCATGTTCAGCTGCCTGCTCAGCGCGGTGTCGGGGAACACGGTTTGCATCGGCGGGAGATTGGCGAGCGCCGTGGTCAGCAGCTCGTTCGCGGCAATGGAGCGCGAGACCGTATCCGAATAAGCCTGCTCGAACAGATTGTTGTGCGGCAGGGCCAGCAGGTCCCGGAAAGCCTGCAAACGCACGTTGGCGTTCGCGCTGCCATCGAAGCCGCTCAAACCAATGCTTCCATTGGAGGAAACAATGTAAGGGAGCACGGTATTTCCGACTTCGAACGTATTGGTCCCCGCGATCGAGATGGAGAGAGAAATTTGCGACTCGCCGTTAAGCGATTCCAGCACGTCGGCCAACCGACCACCCCAGCCCGTGCGCGAAATTTGGTCCGGGACCGAGGTCTGCCACTGCACGGATTGGTCCGCATGCGAGAAAAGCTGCGGCGGAACGGCGGCGCCTCCCGCGAGATATTGAGCGCGGGTGATGGGCGCGACCAGCGTGCCTACATTGGAGACGATGCCGAGGTGGCCCTGATTGAAGAGGGCCTGCAATTCCGCGAGGTTCGGATGGAACCCGAAGTCGCGGCCATCGCCGCCTTGCAAAGTAAGTGGAAGCAGCGAGCCCTGCGGGATCGCGAGAGCGCCCCGCGCGGCGGCGTAGGAGGCGTAACCGCTCGCATCGCGCGGCACGATGACGTTGTTGGCATCGTTTCCTCCGAACAAGAACAAGCAAACGAGCGCCTTGTAGTCGCCCGTGTTGGGAATGGTGGCAGCGCTGAGCCGGCGGAGATCGAAGATGGTGTTCAGCAGCCCGGAGGTGGTGAGCGCGGCGCAGGCAGCCTGGCGAATGAAGGTGCGTCGAGTAGGTGCGTACATAACTATTTGTCCACGGCGTACTCGGGGGAATTGACTACCAGATAAATAGCAGTCCTGGCCCGTTCGGTGGGATTATCCGCGGGAATCTGGGTGATGGCATTGACCAGAATGTCACGCATCGCGCCGGACATATTGTTGGCCATCAGGAGGTAATTTAGATGATCCACCA
>DATMEN010000025.1:0-92510 GCA_035556975.1 Chthoniobacterales bacterium | reverse complement strand
CCGCCGACCAACGATCTCGAATCAGCGATCGACGCGACGCTGGTCCCTGGAGCGTACACCGCGATCGTGCGAGGCAATGGGAACACCACCGGAGTCGGCCTGGTGGAAGTCTACGACCTCAACCAGGCGGTAAACTCGAAGCTGGCCAACATCAGCACCCGCGCCTTCGTTAACACCGGTGACGACATTGTCATCGCCGGCTTTATCCTGGGCGACGGTGGCGGCGACGACAGAATCATCGTGCGCGGCCTGGGCCCCAGCCTGTCTGTTCCTAGCCCATTGGCAAATCCAACCCTGGAGCTGCGCAATAGTAATGGAGCGCTCCTGCTCGCGAACAACGACTGGCAGGATGATCCGGCTCAGGCGGCGGAACTGACTGCGGCCGGTCTTGCGCCAACAAACAACCTTGAGTCTGGGATAGCCATCACGCTGTCGCCTGGCCCTTACACCGCGCTGCTCACGGGAGTGAACAACGGCACTGGCATCGGCTTGGTCGAAGTCTACGATCGCGGCTCGCCGTAGCGGCGCGCTTCGGTTCGTCCCCTGTCGATTGTCGCGGTGGTCACTACTCGGCGATGGTCGCTGGCGAACCGCCTTCGCGGCGCACGGAATTCATCGGCCGGCTGTGGGTTATTTGAGATGCTAGAAAAGAACTCAAAGAAAAGAGTCTACTTTTCCATGAGATACGTATAAAACGCGGTCATAGCCCGCGATACGAAGCGGACCCCACGTCTCAACTTGAAGGACTTCATCACCTTCCAAACGGGCTCTGAAATGGAGAGCTTATGAGAACGTTCCGGAAGATGTTGGGTTGTTTCATGCCCACGCTGCTTTTGCTTCTGAGCATTAGCTCCGGAAATTCGGCTCCGGAAGGTCGTAACCCGGGGCCCGATATCATCACGGGAGATATAGGTGTGGCAGGAGGCCTGGCCCAATACGGAAGTGGCCCCACCCAGGTCGGCCTGGCCGTGAGCACGACCTCTTGCAATGCCGGAACCATGCCCGTGAACTTTTTTGCGCTGCCAGCGACAAACCACCCTGTCATTCCGCACAATCTCTATCGAATGAGCGGCGGATCGGACAACAATGAGCGCTTCGAACAAATTGGCCAATCCTGGGTGAAGCATGCGTTCGGGGCGGACCAACTCGACGAATGCGGCCTGGGTTGCACCCCCGGTGACTTCACCCATCTGGGCGTGGGGTGCTCCGATACTTACGCGGCCGAGCAAAATGCGAATCAAAACGACTTGGGTTCGCGCGCCTGGATCAATCCCTTTACCGGCGCCTTCCAAACGACTGACAACAACCACACCGGCCACACGCATACCGGCACTTCGCATCGGATTCTGGTGAACCGGGAGGATCTGAACACCACGCTGAATCAGGGCGCGACTTACTACGTTGAAGTTCAATACATCTCTTCGGATGAGTACGCCTGGTGCCAGACCCATCCCGGGGAATGCAACATGTATAACAATTCGTCCTACCGCCGTTACAATGTCCTCGGCACGACGAGTTTTCTTTTTACGGAAGCTGGGCCCACGGTGCGAATGGCCGCGGCCATCAATGCCTGGACTGGCGCGGCCGTTAATACGATCGAGCCCGACCCGGGCGTCGATGGGCGTGCCTTCATTGCCTGCAAGGTGACCGGACCAGTCGCCGGCGTTTACCATTATGAATACGCGCTCTACAACGAGAATCTCGATCGCGCGATCCAGTCCTTCAGCGTGCCCCTGGGCTGCGGGATTGCGGTAAGTAATCTGGGTTTTCACGCGCCGCCTAATCATCCTGGATTTCCAAACGATGGAACCCAGGGAGACGCGGGATTTAGCAACGCGGCCTGGACTTCGACTCAAACCGGCAACGATGTGAGTTGGAGCACGGATACGTTCGCCCAGAACCAGAACGCGAACGCCATTCGCTGGGGAACGCTGTATAACTTCCGGTTCGATTCGGACAAACCGCCCCTGGCCGTGACGGCGACGATCGGCTTCTTCAAAACGGGAATGCCAGTCATCGCTGGGATTCTGGCCCCGAATGCTTGCGACGTGGTCCCAACCCCAACCCCCACCGCGACCTCTACGCCAGGAGCGACACCTCCGCCTGTGCCTACACCTACTCCTACACCGAGCGCCACTCCGACACCTACTCCTACGCCGGTCCCCACCCCGATTCTACCGCCCGCAGGGAATGGCAAGATTGTCTTTGAAAGCTCCCGCGGTCTCAGCGCGCGTAACCTCTTCGTGATGGACGCAGATGGCGCGAATCCCATCAACATCACCAACGATAAGTTTCTCTCTTACTACGCCGACTGGTCGCCTGACGGCACAAAGATCGCATTTTCGACCGACCGGACGGACGACAAGCGGAGCGCAGACCATGCCACGGGTTTCGGTGACGGCGAGATTTACGTGATGAATGCGGATGGCTCAAATCCGATCCGCCTGACGGACAATTCAGCAGAGGATTGGGGATCAAACTGGTCGCCCGATAGCACAAGGATCGCATTTGTGAGCAATCGGGAGGGTAATTTTGATGTCTACGTGATGAATGCGGACGGTTCCAATCAGAGCAAACGGACGAATACGCCGGAAGACGAACAGGACCCCGCCTGGTCGCCTGATGGCGGTCAGATTTCCTTTACCAGACACGGACAGAACGACAACCTGGAAATTTACCTGATGAGTGCGGACGGCACCAATCAGGTCAATCTCACGAACTTCTCGGGATTGGATTCCAACTCCGCCTGGTCGCCTGACGGTACGAAGATCGCCTTTACCAGCACCCGGGACGGAGCTGGTATTTTCGTGATGAATAGAGATGGGACGAATGTAACCCGGCTCACGGAACCCCATGGTCCCGTCCTTGATGGTAGCGCGGCTTGGTCTCCGGATGGCACCAAAGTCGCCTACCATCACCAGGTGACCGGCGGCGGTGGCGCCGAAATCTTCGTCGTGAACGCGGACGGCTCCAATCCGACCAATCTCACGAATCATCCGCAAACCGACATAAGGCCAGCCTGGCAACGGGTCGCCCTTCCTCCGGCGCAGGCCATGAATCTCTCGACCCGGATGTTTGTGCAGACCGGCGATAACGTTGGCATCGGCGGCTTCATCATCACGGGATCTGTTCCGAAGCAGGTAGTGGTTCGGGCCGTTGGGCCCTCGTCAGTGCCCGGTGCGCTGGCGGACCCAGTGCTGGAGCTGCACGGTCCTCCCGGATTTGTAACCATCATCAACGACAACTGCGATCCTGGCGACTTTGGGTCTACTTTTTGCCAGCCCGGCAGTCTCGACTCTGTGATTGAGGCGGACTTGGACCCGGGAGCATATACCGCGATCGTGCGAGGCAAGAATGACACCACGGGTATCGCATTGGTGGAGGTTTACGACGTGAGCCAGGGAGTCGACTCGAAACTGGCCAACATCAGTACTCGGGCTTTTGTCAGCACGGGAGACAATATCTTGATCGCGGGCTTTATCCTGGGTGGCAACAGTGGACATGACCGGATCGTCGTGCGCGGAATCGGACCGAGCCTGACTGACTTTGGTGTGCCTAACGTCCTGGCCAACCCAACGCTGGAGCTGCGCGACAATAATGGAGCGCTTCTGATCGCGAACAACGACTGGCAGGATAACGCGGCCCAGGCGGCGGAACTGATCGCGGCCGGGCTAGCCCCGACAAATAACCTCGAGTCTGGGATCGCCGCCACGCTGCCGCCGGGCCTTTACACGGCACTGCTGGCCGGACTTAACAACGGCACCGGTGTTGGCCTCGTGGAAGTTTACGATCGCGACGCTGTGGGCGGCAGCCCGGCTCCGTCGCCGACACCGGAAGGGACACCGGCACCTACGCCGACACCGAGCGCGAATCCGAGCTCGACTCCGACCCCGTCCCCGTTCGGAACCCCGACGCCAAGCGGAACACCTTTACCAACTCCCACGCCAACTCCGAGCGGAACACCCACGCCGACAGCGGCTCCGTGTGGAATTCCCGACGGGGGATTCGAGAGCGGTGGCATCCCAAGCATCATTTGGAACGATCCGCAGACCTCGGCCAACTTCGGCACGCCTTTGTGCGATGAGGCGTCCTGCGGAGTCGAAGGTGGCCTGACGTCGCCGCGGACTGGACTGGTCTGGGCCTTGTTCGGCGGAATCGGTGGAGTGCCGGAAACGGCCACGCTCGGACAAGAGGTGACAGTGCCTGCGGGTGCGGCAGTCGCGTTGCACTTTTGGATGCGCATCTCCTACGGCAATGACCCATTAGACGACGTGCTCAACGTGCGGGTGGATGGCGTCGTGGTGCAGAGTTATCCCGAGCCGGCGGGAGGAGAAGCGGAGTACACCGAGCGCATCGTGGATCTGAGCGCATTTGCTGATGGAGCCGCGCACCACGTCGAGTTCCAATATCTTCATCCCGGTACTGGCACCGGAGGCAGCGCCTATTTGGTGGATGACGTGTCTCTACTGGTCAACGGCGCCTGTTCATCGCCCACCCCGTCGCCTACTCCAACAGCGACGCCATGCCCCGTCATGGTTTGGAACGAAAACTTCGATGGGGTGACCGCGCCGGCATTGCCCGCGGGCTGGATTGCGACAAATGCCAACCGGTTTGCCCTCTCACTGTGGGCCACCTCGGCCACGACTCCCGATACCGCGCCCAATGACGCATTTATCGCCGACATTTCGTTTATCTCCGACAAGCGACTCGACTCACCGGGCATCGCGATCACTTCCGCTTCGGCAGTGCTGAGTTTCCGTAACAATTACGATTTGGAATACGAACCGCCACCGTTTGAGGTCTTCTGGGATGGGGGAGTCTTGGAGATTTCCTCGCCCAATATTAATGAGGGCGCTTTCACCGACGTGACCGATCCAGCGGTCGGCGGAAGTTTCGTCTCGGGTGGTTACACCGGAGTGATCGACACGACAGCCAACAACCCACTCGCTGGTCGAATGGCATGGTCCGGCAATTCAGGCGGCTACATCAACACCGTGGTGAATCTCGGACCAAACCTCAACGGACAAACCATCCGGCTGCGCTTTCGCATGGGAACTGACGAGGCCGTGGCCGCTCCCGGGTGGCGCGTTGACACTATTTCCCTGGATGGCGCGTGCCCTTAGTCGGCTTCGGTCCTTCGCGAATAGCAGTCGAGGTTTGACATCGCGACCGTTCGCCGTTTTGCTGCAAGCATGAATCTTCCAACTAAAGCTCTCTTCGGCGCGCTTTCCCTGTGCATCGCTACCGTGGCGCAAGCGCAGCTCGCTTGGGAGAAAACCGAAATCGAACTCAACCCGGCAATTGGCGCCGACGAAGCCGTTGCCACTTTCAAGTACGAAAACAAAGGGACGAAGGTCGTCAATATCAAAGCGGTCCGCACCTCGTGCGGCTGCACCACGACCGCCCTGAAAAAGAACGACGTCGCACCCGGCGAAAAGGGTGAGATCGCCGCCACCTTCAAAATTGGCGACCGCACCGGCCTGCAGCAAAAAACCGTGACGGTGGAGACGGACGATCCGGAGCGTCCGCAAACCATCCTCACCCTGAAGGCCATGATCGCGCAAATTCTCGAATTGCAGCCGGCGCTCGTATTCTGGCAGGCCAACGAAGAGCCAAAACCAAAAACGATTCTGGCCAAGGCTGGCAAGGGAGTGACGATCAAGCACCTGGATGTGACTTCCTCGTCGCCGGAATTCACAGCGAAAGTGGAGCCCGGGTCCACGGCCGGAGAATTTCGGATCCTCGTGCAGCCACGTGAGACTTCGCACCAGGCGGCCGCGAACCTGACGATCAAGCCGGATAGTTCCGCCGGGATGAAGGTTTTCACCGCGGCCGCTCGAGTGATGCCTCCGGCCACTGCCGCTCAATAGTTCGTGAGATCGCTGCTTCGGCAGAGCATGCTGCTCCTCGCGCTGGCCCTTTTGCCGGCCGCCGGTCAGGCGCTCTATCTTCGCGATAAGGTTTCCTGGCAATCGCCCGTGCCGGCGTCCGAAATGGTCTCAATCGCGGATGCGCGCGGGTGGGGGAGCAATGCCATCTGGATCGACGCGCGGCCGGAAGAAGAATTCGCGCGGAAACATGTGCCGGGCGCGATTTTGCTGAACGAAGATCGTTGGAACGAATTGCTCCCGCAAATGCTGGCGGCGTGGTCGCCGGAGAAGCGGGTCGTGGTTTATTGCGGAAGCGATGGCTGCGGCTCCAGCCGCGAAGTGGCGAGGCGTCTGCGCAAAGAAGCGCAAATAACGAATGTTTTCGTCCTCGAAGGGGGATGGGAAGCGTGGCTGGGGGAGAACAAATGAGCCGGTCCGGGGACGTTCCAACCCTGGATTCCAGCGCCGGCATCGCGATGGAAACAACGTCCGACGTCCAACCTTCCGAGGCGGATGCCCCATCAGCCATCAACCATCAACCATCAACGATCCTGTGGCGCATCCTGGCGATCATCATCGGCGTACTCTTCGTTTACGCGGGCGCGGTCAAAGTCGTGGATCCGGTTGAATTCGCCGGCGACATCCACAACTATCACGTTCTTCCCTGGAAGGTGAACGTCCTGCTCGCATTTTATTTGCCCTGGCTGGAGATCGCCTGCGGGCTGGCGTTGATTTTTCGGCGCTTGTATTCCGGAGCCCTCGCGCTCGTGCTCGCCCTTATGATTGTTTTCATCGGCGCGACCATTGCGGCAAAGGCGCGCGGGATTGATATCAGCTGCGGTTGCTTCGGCCACGTAAGCGATCAGCTTTCCTTTGCCTGGCACCTGGTGCTCGATTTCGCCATTCTGGCCGCGGTGGCCGGGTTGTGGTTTTCCGAGCGTCACGCTCAACCAAAGCGGGCAGCGGCCGCCGCCTGATTGCTTCGGCGACCGAGCGGTTGCCGTTCCGTGCTGATGAAGTAGTTCACCTCCAAGGAGCGGCGGTTTGTAACCGCCGACCCGAGTCAAACGGCGGTTTCAAACCGCCGCTCCTTGATTTCGCAAGTTACAAATCCGTGAACGGATCGCGCTGCACGATGGTGCCGCCGGTGCCTTGCTGTTGGATCAATTTCGCGATAAGGCCGGTCCAGCCGGTCTGGTGGGCGGCGCCCAACCCCGCGCCTGTGTCGCCGTGGAAGTATTCGTGAAACAAATACAGATCCCGATCGTGCCCGGCGCTCAGCGAATCGCCGGACGCGCGGGCGAAAGGACGCGAGCCATTGGCGTCCCGCAGCCAGAGCAGGATCAGCCGATTCGATAACTCGTTCGCAATCTCATTCAGGGTCAGATAGCGGCCGGAGCCGGTTGGGCATTCCACCTTGAACTCGTCGCCGTAATAATGATGAAATTTTTGGAGCGACTCGATCAGGAGATAATTGATCGGCAGCCAGACCGGGCCGCGCCAGTTAGAATTTCCGCCGAAGATATTTGTTTGCGATTCGCCCGGCTCATAATTCACCACCCGCTCGGAGCCGTCATTTTGCCGAAGAACATAGGGATTTGCCGCGTGATGTTTGCTGAGCGACCGGACCCCATAGTCGCTCAAAAACTCGTCCGGGTGGAGCATCCGGCGCAAAAGGCATTTCATTCGATGCCCACGCGTGAGTGAAACCAGGCGGCGCTCGCCTGTCCCCGGGTCGTTCCAGCGCGAGATCAGGCTCGCCAGTTCGGGGCGGGCGCTCAGATACCATTCGAGCCTCGCCTTAAACCCGGGCATCGCCTCCAGCAGCTCCGGCTCGATCGTCTCCACGGCCAGGAGCGGCATTAACCCGACCAGCGACCGGACGCGGAGCGGCAGGTAGCGCCCGTCGGGCATGTGCAACACGTCGTAGTAGAATTCGTCCGGCTCGTCCCAGAGTCCGATTCCTTTTCCGCCGAGATTGTTCATCGCGCCGGCGATCCCAAGGAAGTGTTCGAAGAACTTCGTCGCGATATTTTCGTAGGCGTGATTCTCGCGGGCGAGCTCGAGGGCCGTCCGCATCATGTTCAGGCAAAACATTCCCATCCAGCTGGTGCCGTCACTTTGCTCGAGGCGGCCGCCGTCGGGCAGCGGCGCGCTCCGGTCGAAAACCCCGATGTTATCGAGGCCGAGAAAGCCGCCTTGGAAAATATTTTTGCCCTCGGAATCCTTCCGGTTCACCCACCAGGTAAATGAGATGAGCAGTTTATGGAAAACGGTTTCCAGGAAATCGCGGTCGCCTTTTCCGGATTGTTTCTGCTCGATCTTGTAGATGCGCCACGCGGCCCACCCGATCACGGGGGGATTGACGTCACTGAAATTCCATTCGTAGGCGGGGATCTGGCCGTTGGGATGCTGGTACCACTCGCGCAGGATGATATCGAGCTGGCCCTTCGCGAAATGCGGATCGACCAGCGCGAGCGGAATGCAATGGAACGCGAGATCCCACGCCGCAAACCACGGATACTCCCATTTGTCCGGCATCGACATCACCCGCTCGTTGTAGAGATGGACCCAGTCGGCGTTGCGCTCGGCATTTCGCTCCGGCGGGGGAGGCGGCTGGCCCGGGTCGCCTTCGAGCCAGTCTTTTATGACATAGTGATAGAACTGTTTCGTCCAGAGCATGCCCGCCAGCGCCTGGCGGTGGATCAACTTATGTTCGTCGCTCAAACAGGACGGTTCGAGTTCGTCGTAAAACTCATCCGCCTCACGCCGGCGATTACTGATCACCGCATCAAACTCTTCAAATGCCTTTTCGTTCAGCACCGGAAGACAAACCGGGTGCAGCGCCTCTCCCGGCTCACCCGAAGGCTCTGCTTCGATTGCGTCTCCTACGCGGCCGAACCAGAGACGGATCGTCTGGCTGGCGCCGGGCTCGATCGTGAAGGCGTAATGCGCGGCCGCCTTCGTTCCCACGCGCCCGGGGTTCACCGCCTCTGCCCGGCCGTGGACGATGAAGTCGTTGATGCCGTCTTTGACGAACGGCTGCCTGTTCGGCGACGAAAAGAGCCGCTCGGAATTGGTTTCGTTTTCGGTGAAGAGGAGATCGCGCGCGCCTTCGCAGTGAAGCGTGTATTCGCCCAGCCCGCGATGGCTCGCCTGGATCGTGAGACAATGGCCGGTCACGTCGGAGCTGGCCCGAAGCGCCGGCCGCTGAGCGTCGCGTCCCCAGGACCACGTGTTCCGGAACCAGAGCGTCGGCAGAATATGCAAATCGGCGGCGTCCGGGCCGCGGTTGGTGGCGGTGACGCAGATAAAAAAATCGTCGGGATCGACCTTGGCGTATTCGAGAACGATATCGAAATAGCGTTCCTCGCGCAGGATGCCCGTGTCCCACAGTTCGAATTCGGGAGCCTGCTTGGGCCGGCCATGATTTGCGGTCACGAGCTCCTCGTAGGGAAAGCGTCCCTGCGGATAACGGTAGAGCATCCGCATGTAGCTGTGGGTTGGCGTGCAGTCCGTGTAGAAATAGACTTCTTTCACATCCTCGCCGTGGGAGCCTTGCGGGCCGGTCACACCGAACAGGCGCTCTTTCAGGATCGGATCGCGGCCGTTCCAAAAGGCAAACGCCAGGCAAAGCCGCTGTTTGAAGTCCGAGATGCCGCCGATTCCATCCTCGCTCCAGCGGAACGCGCGCGACCGGGCGTGATCGTGCGGAAAGTAATTCCAGGCGTCGCCATTCGCGCTGTAATCCTCGCGCACCGTGCCCCAGGCGCGCTCCGAAAGATAAGGCCCCCACAAATGCCACCGCTCGTCGACGCTGTTCTCGGCGAGGCGCTCTTGCTCGGCGTTCATCTCAGCCATCCTATGCTGTCATCCCGAGCGAAGTCGAGGGACCTCTAGCTCTCGCGAGCGCAGCGAGGAAAGGCAAAGCGCGGCCCACTTGTCGGGGTGACCCCTCTTTGTCATTCCGAGCGCAGTCGAGGAATCTCTCGTTATCGCGAGCGTCAGCGAGAAAAGAACGTCAGGTCATCACGATACCAACGAATGGAAATATTCGAGGCGCATTCCAAATCTATAGCAAGAGATTGAAAGTCGGCTTTCCTCTTTCGTTGTAATCCTCGCGGACGCTCGCAAGATCTTCAGATTCCTCGACTGCGCTCGGAATGACAAGGAGAGCGCCCGCGGCCCCGCTTGGTTATTCCCACTCGATCGTGCTCGGCGGCTTGGTCGAAATATCGTAGCAAACGCGATTGACGCCTTTGACTTCGTTAATGACCCGGCTCGAAATTCGCGCCAGCAATTCGTAGGGCAGCCGCACCCAATCCGCCGTCATGCCGTCCTGGCTTTCGACCACGCGAATCGCGATCGTGTTTTCGTAGGTCCGCTGGTCGCCCATCACCCCAACTGTTCGGACCGGCAACAAAACCGCGAACGATTGCCAGACGCGATAATACCAGTCTGACGCTTTCATTTCGCTTACCACGATCGTGTCGGCATCGCGCAAAATGCGCAGCCGCTCCGGCGTGACCTCTCCAAGAATCCGCACCGCCAATCCAGGACCGGGGAACGGCTGGCGGTAAACGATCTCTTTCGGCAGACCGAGCTGTAATCCGGCTTGCCTTACTTCGTCCTTGAATAATTGGCGCACGGGTTCCACCAGCTCGAAGTGCATCTTCTCCGGCAGCCCGCCGACGTTGTGATGGCTCTTGATCACATGCGCCGGGTTCCCCCCGATCGCGACGCTCTCGATCACATCCGGATAGAGCGTTCCCTGAGCGAGAAAATGGTAACCGCCGTGTGCGTCCGATCCGTTCGCCTTGTCCTCCGCGAGCAGTTCTTCCGTGGCGTGTTCGAAGACCTTCACGAATTCGTTGCCGATGATTTTTCGTTTCGTCTCCGGATCGGTCACTCCCTCGAGCAATTTCAGGAAGCGATCGGCCGCTTCGACATACTTCAGGCGAACGTGGAAATTTTCCCCGAAAACCCTCTGGACCATTTCTTCTTCGTGCGAACGGAGCAGGCCGTTGTTGACAAAAATGCAGGTGAGCTGGTCGCCGATCGCCTTGTGCAGAAGCGCCGCCGTGACGGACGAATCGACGCCGCCGCTGAGCCCCAGCACCACTTTCTGGCCGCCCACCTGCCGCCGGACTCGCTCGCAGGCCTCTTCGATAAAGGATCCCATCGTCCAATCCATCGAGCACCCGCAGATGTGAAAGACAAAATTCTCGATGATCTCTTTGCCGCGCGGCGTATGCGCCACTTCCGGATGAAATTGCAGCCCGTAGAGTTTCCGCTTGGGATCCTCGATCGCGGCGAACGGGGAATTCTCAGTGTGCGCCGCCGCGCGAAATCCCGCGGGCATGGCCGTAACTTTGTCGGCGTGGCTGCTCCAGATGTCGATCTGCTCGCCGATGCCGTCAAAGAGCTGCGAACCATTTGAAACGTGGAGCATGCCCGCGCCGTATTCGCGGCGGGCGCTGAATTCCACCTGGCCCCCCAGATGGTGCGCCATCAACTGCATCCCGTAGCAAATTCCCAAAACCGGCAGGCCGACAGCAAAAATCTTCGGATCGAGGTGCGGCGCGAGCTGGTCGTAAACGCTGGCCGGTCCGCCCGAAAGGACGATGCCTTTCGGCTTCAGCGCCGCGACTTCCTCAGCCGGGATGTCGAAGCGAACGATCTCGGAATAAACCTGGCATTCGCGAATCCGGCGCGCGATGACCTGGGTGTACTGCGAACCGAAATCGAGAATGAGAATCTTGGAATGGGCGGGCGGCGCGGCAGTCTTCACGGCTATGGACGCGGTGGCTCCGGCGGGGGCGGGTTGATGTTCGGATCGTGGGATGGGTCATCGATTGGAACGAGAGTTCCGCCTCCGGTGATGCCGCGCTTGAATTTTTCGCCCGCTTCTTCCCCAATCGGTTTTTCCAGGGGATCGGCGCAACCGGCGGCCAGGATCGCGCTCGCGATGCAAAAGGCGGCGGAAAGGGCTTTCAAGCATTGAGGATAATGGGATCGACCGAGCATTGCAAGCAGTTCGGGAATGAAGAACGGGGGAAGTGACGAATGACGAATGTCGAGCGGGAAGAACGCTGGATGACGAATGCTTTTTACATTCGGACTTCGAACTTCGACATTCGGACTTCCATGATTGATCCCGAAGTCCTGCTGCAAGGGTACCGGCTCGGCGTCTTTCCGATGGCGATGGACGATGGCGAGATCGAATGGTTTTCGCCCGACCCGCGCGCCATTCTTCCGCTGGATAAATTTCACGTCCCGCAAACCCTCGAGCGGGCTGTGCGCAGGAAGAGTTTCGAAACCCGGATCAACGCTTCATTCCCCGAAGTGATGCGGCAGTGCGCTCAGCGCCCCGAGACCTGGATCAATGGCGAGATCATCGAGAGTTACACCCGGCTGAACCAGCTCGGCCACGCCCACTCCGTCGAAGCCTGGCAGAATGATCAGCTTGCAGGCGGCCTTTACGGTGTCTCGATTGGCGCCGCATTTTTCGGCGAATCGATGTTTCATCATGTGCGCGACGCATCGAAAATTGCGCTGGTCGCCCTGATGGAACACTTGCGCGCGCGCCGCTTCGTTCTCCTCGACACCCAGTGGCGGACCCCCCACCTCGCGCAATTCGGTGCCATCGAGATCCCGCGCTCCGAGTATCTCCATCGCCTCTCCTCCGCCGTAAATTTGCCTCGAAGCTTTATCGAGGAGTGAACGTCGCAAACCAATTTGTCATCCCGACCGCAGTGGAGGGATCTCTCGCTATCCGCGAGGCCGCTTCGGCCGACGTTAACTTCTCAGCAACTCATTCCCTTCCCGCTGCCACTTCAGTGACGCCGCCAAAACCTGTTCGCCGGCCTGAATCGCCAATTCACTAAATCCCCCGCTCGCTAAATGTCTTTTCTTTCCGGTTCCGCAATCCGGTATCCGGTTTCCGTCCTTGCTCCCTCAGCGTAATTTTGCATAGTGACGCGGCTTCGCGACAGCGTGTTTCGTCGTCGCCGCGGCTGGGTAGCTCAGTTGGTAGAGCAGAGGACTGAAAATCCTCGTGTCGGGGGTTCAATTCCCTCCCCAGCCACCACTTTTCTTCACCGGGCGTTGCATGCCCTGCCCGCCGTGGCCTTGCATCGAAGCGGGAATCGAGATTGGGCGCAACAGATCTCTCCGGCGGCGCCATTTCGCCCGGCCAAGACCGAGCGGGAACCACTTTGAAGCAGTCCTGTAGCGCGAACTGCCCTCCCCGAGCCCTGAGAACTTTCTGGCTTGACAGCGACTGTCCCCAGGACTATTCCTCTACTCCGATGTCAACAGACTATAGTCAGCCTGAATCTCCTCATTCCCTCACCCTATGTCGCTTTACCTCTAGCCCTCACACTGAAAACCCTAAAACCCTCCCAGAACGCGTCCCTATGAATATGAAATCTATATCGCGATCTGCTGTCTTTAGTCTGCGTGGTTTTAAATGGATTGGCTGTGTCTTGCTAATGGTGCTTGGCCTTAGCGGATTCTCGAAGACGGGCCGGGCCGAGGCGCAATGGCTCTGGCAAAACCCGGGACCAACCGCGAATGATTTGAAGGGAGTCCATTTCATTAGCCAAAGTACCGGCTGGGCCGTGGGCCATTTTGGCGAAGTCTTGAAAACGACAGATGGCGGAACCACTTGGAATCTCAAAAGAATCGGGGCAAACATTGGTGGCCAGCAGGAGCCGTGGTTCAAAGCAGTCTATTTCATAAACCACCTGACTGGCTTCGCTGTGGGAGCTAGTTTGGGAACAGCCGGCGTTATTTTCAAGACGACCGATGGCGGAGCCAACTGGACATCTCAAAGGACCGGGCCGGCCGCAATAAATTCAATCCAGTTCGTGGATCGGTTTACTGGCTGGGCTGTGGATTCAGCGCAGAGCAGTGGCAGCAATAGCACAATCCTGAAGACAACCAATACCGGAGGAACCTGGGTCGCTGTATCCTCGGTGGCTGCTGTTCTAAAGTCCGTCCATTTTGTCGACGAATATGTCGGCTGGGCTGTTGGAGCTGGTGGCACCCTCCTGAAGAGCACAGATGGTGGCACAAGCTGGGTGGCTCAAACGAGTGGCACAACGGATTTCTTGATGTCAGCTAGTTTTCTGGATCAGGACAGAGGCTGGGTGGTGGGATACAATCCCGCGTTTTTTCCCACAGAAAGCGCCATTCTCAAGACAACAGATGGCGGGGCCAGCTGGGAGCTTCAAACAAGCGGAACGACTGAAGCGTTAAATTTCGTCGATTTCGAGGATGAGGAGAACGGCTGGGCGGTCGGAGGAACCCAGACTAACAGCCTGATTTTGAAGACAAAAGACGGCGGGAAAAGCTGGACCTCCCAGTCATTCGGGATCGGTGAATTTACCGCCTTGCAGTCAGTCTCTTTCACAGACACGGCTAACGGCTGCGCCGTGGGAAATAACGGGAGAATTCTGACGACAACAGATGGCGGAGAAAACTGGATAGATCAGTCCTCGGGGACGAGAAGCGGCCTGACGGCAATCCAAATGCATAACTACAATGTCGGCTGGGTTGTTGGAGCGGGGGATGCCGCCGGCGCTGGCGTAGTCCTCAAGACAACCAACGCGGGCGCAAGCTGGAGCCGCCAAACGCTTGGCTCTTCTTTGCTCTCAGTCAATTTTGTCGACGCAAGTCTCGGTTGGGTTGTGGGAGCGAATGGGGCAATTTTTAAAACAACAAATGGCGGGGGAAACTGGACGTCTCAAACCAGCGGAACAAGCCAGGGGTTAAGATCAGTTTATTTTCGACCGTACACCCCGCCTCTCCCGGACGTTCCTGGTCTCAGCGGATGGGCCGTGGGGTTCGGTAGCACCATCCTGAAAACAACCAATGATGGGGCTAATTGGATACCCCAAACAAGCCCTGTGAGTGGTTCCTTGGGCTCGGTCTATTTTGCGGATCAAAATAAGGGATGGATTGTGGGAGAGCCTACAGGAGGTGGCGGCATAATCCTAAAAACAACAAACGGTGGAACAACCTGGACGTCTGCATCTTCCGCGGTGGCTCCCTTGAACTCCGTCTATTTCGTCGATCAAAATACTGGCTGGGCGGTGGGAGGGATCGGAGCCTTCGGCATAATCCTGAAGACGACAAACGGTGGGGATGCCTGGACGTATCAGGTATATGGGACTGCTCCCGCGTTGCGTACAGTCCATTTCACTGACCCGGATAACGGGTGGGCCGTGGGAGACTCCGGGGCCATGCTTGCCACAGAAGACGGTGGAATCAACTGGAAGCCTCAAACAAAGATTTTTGGAGAGCAACACGTCGGAGTCTTTTTCACCAGCCCAAGTGTCGGCTGGGTGGTAGGAAGCCGGGGATCCATTATGCGGACAGGTTGTCCTGGGTGCGATTAGCAGCGGGAACGCCACTCAGCTCGTTGCCGCGGAGTCACTAGGATTGCCTGCGGTTCAGTCTTAATTATTGGGGGCCCGGGCGGCTACCCGGGAGGGCCACGCCTAACCTTGCGAAGGCGAGTTCGCGGTCTAGTCTCTTTTCCGTGGCGACTGAACCCGAAAAAATCCGAAACTTCATCGGTGGCCAGTTCGTTGAGCCGGTTGGCGGCAAGTATCTCGACAACATCGAGCCGGCGACGGGGCTGCCGTATTCGCAGGTCGCCGACAGCGACGGGCGGGATGTTGAATCCGCGGTCGCGGCGGCGGAGAAGGCGTTCCCGGATTGGTCTCGCACGCCTGCGTCGGAGCGGTCCCGCATCCTTCTGCGCACCGCCGACCTGATCGAACGCGATCTCGAAAAACTCGCGCGGGCTGAGTCGATCGACACCGGCAAACCGCTTTCGCTCGCGCGATCGCTCGACATTCCGCGGGCCGCGAGCAATTTCCGCTTCTTCGCGACGGCGATCCTGCACACCGAATCCGAAGCGCATATGACCGACGGTGTCGCGTTCAATTACACGCTGCGCCAGGCGCGCGGCATCGCGGGATTGATCTCGCCGTGGAACCTGCCGCTCTACCTGCTGAGTTGGAAAATCGCGCCCGCGATCGCCTGCGGCAACACCGCCATCGCCAAGCCGAGCGAGCTGACGCCCATGACGGCTTACCTGTTATGCGAGATTTGCCGTGAAGCCGGCCTGCCGGCCGGCGTGCTCAACGTCGTGCACGGCACGGGACCGAATGTCGGCGCCCCGATCACGGCACATCCGAAAATCGGCACGATCTCATTCACCGGTGGCACGGTGACCGGCCGCAAAGTGGCCGCGACTTGCGCCCCAATGTTCAAGAAAGTCTCGCTCGAGCTGGGCGGAAAGAACCCGAACATCATCTTCGCCGACGCCGACCAGGACGCTGCCATTGCCGGAAGCCTGCGCTCATCGTTCGCGAATCAGGGTCAGGTTTGCCTGTGCGGCTCGCGCGTTTTCGTCGAGCGCTCCGCCTATAAAGATTTCGTCGATCGTTTCGTCGAAAAAGCGTCGCAACTGCGCCTCGGCGATCCGCTCGAAGCGACGACCGATCAAGGCGCGATCGTTTCGAAGACGCAGCTCGACAAGGTAAAGTTCTACGTCGACCTCGCGCAGCAGGAGGGCGGAAAGATCGCTCTGGGCGGTTCCGCGCCGGAGTCGATCAACGAGCGCTGTCAGTCGGGCTACTTCTTCCCCCCGACGGTCATCACCGATTTGCCCGTCTCATGCCGGACCAACCGCGAAGAAATCTTCGGCCCCGTCATCACCGTCACGCCATTCGACAGCGAAGAGGAAGTGATCGGCTACGCCAACGACAACGAATACGGCCTGGCCTCGAGTGTCTGGACCCAGAACCTGAGTCGCGCGCATCGCGTCGCGGAGCGCATCCATACCGGCACTGTCTGGGTGAACTGCTGGCTCGTGCGCGACCTGCGCGTCCCCTTCGGCGGCATGAAGCAAAGCGGCGTCGGTCGCGAAGGTGGCGACGAAGCCCTCCGCTTTTTCACCGAGCCCAAAAACGTCTGTATCGCCAAATAATGCGACCCTTGGCCTAATATCTACCGGTGCTTAGACATGCCCTTGAAAGCTTCGAGCACGGTCTCAAGTCAGTGTTTGACCGGTAAGCTAGAATTGAATCATGGCTACAAACGATGTTCTCGCGCTAAATGCTAATTTTGCGACCTGGCAAAAGGACCGAATGCCGGGGGCAACGATTCCTGGAACCAATCCGTTTGAGTATTACTGCGTCGATCAGTTTTTGAAGAGATACGCCGTATCGGACGATGAACTGCTCTCGGGTTTAGTCGCCGGCGGACAGGACGGCGGGATAGATGCCCTCTACTTCTTCGTCAATCGACGGTTGGTCGAAGAGGATACAGATCTCGATCCCAGAGCGGCGGTTAAGGTCAATCTTCTGGTCATGCAGGTAAAGGAAACGCAGGGGTTTTCGCCTCCCGAAATTGATAAACTGGTTCTGTTTTCCGACGATTTTCTCGATCTAAGTCGTCACCAATCGCAATACCAAACGACCTATAACGCCAAATTGCTTGGCGTCATGAATGTCTTTAAGGAGAAATTTCAGCAGATTGCAGGAGCGTTCCCGGCCATTTCCATAGATTACTACTACATCACAAAATCCGACTCTGCGGAACCCGATGACGCAATGAAGGCGGCGGCGAGGGTAATCAAGAAGGCGAAAGAGCACTTAAGTTCCGCTATTTGTGAATTTCATTTCGTGAATGCTACGAAGCTTTGGGAGCAGATTCAGTTACGGCTTTCGAAAACGAAAGCTCTTGTTTGGCACGACGCGCCGTTAAGCACCGCGGAAGGATTGGTCGGACTAGTTCATCTGCATGAGTATTGGGAGTTCTTGAAAGACGAACACGGTGACCTCCATGAGAGCATTTTCGAATCTAATGTCCGCGGCTTTCAGCAAAACACTCCCGTCAATCTCGCGATTCACGACACATTAGCCAAACCGGGGAAAGCAGATTTCTGGCTCCTGAACAATGGCATCACAGTGCTCGCCCAGAAGGTGAGCAGCGCTGGTCACAAACGAGTCGACATTGACGATCCACAGATAGTCAACGGCCTCCAGACATCTCGGCAGATTTTCGAGTACTTTAAGAGAGGCTCAGGTGTGCCGGAACAGAAAGACGATCCCCGCCGGATTTTAGTGAGGGTCGTCGATACCCAAGACGAAGATGTCAGAGATAACGTCATTCGAGCGACGAACAGCCAGAACAAGATGCCCGCCGAGGCGTTGCGAGCGACCGATCGTATTCACCGACAAATTGAAGCATTATTTCGTCAGTACGACCTCTATTACGATCGCCGTAAAGGTTTTTACAAGGATCAAGGCAAGCCAATCGCTAAGATTGTTCCCGTCATAGAGCTTCTTCAAGCGATGCTTGCCATTATGCTTAAGCGTCCGGACGAGGCACGCGCGCGGCCCCGAGATTACATCAAAGAGGACGATAAATATGAGCAGGTATTTGGGGAGAATCAGCGCGATCTTGGGCTTTACCTTAAGTCGATCCTTCTCTATCGCCGGGTCACTTCATTCTTGGCTGGGAAAGATATTGATCTCGATGTTACGCATCAGAGAAATCTTAAGTTTTATTTGGCGATGTACGTTGCCGCCGCTGCCACGAAACACGCTTATGCTCCCCCGCATAAGTTGCTAGCGTTGGATGAAAATAAATTGGACGACGCTTTGCTGATAGATTGCTATAACCGCGTTCTGAAGCAGTACAACCGCTTGGCTGGGAAGCTTAGTCTGAATGGTGATCTCGACTGGGATCAACTTGCGAAGGGGCCAATTATGCTACGGGCGATTAACGCAGAATTGAAACGCAGATTCACGCCCAAGAAGAAAAAGTGATTGTGCCCCTCACTTCGTGGTCCCGGACTGCGTTGAGAAATTGCAACCATGGGTGCACCCCGACCGAGGTTTGAAATCCAGCCAAACGATGATGAAAATGAGGGATGAGGAGTCCGTTGGCTGCCCATTGAAGACTCGGGCAAAACGGTCTAAGGAGTTCATATGAAATACGTTGATGGATATGTTTTGCCTGTTCCGAAGAAAAACTTGGCGGCCTACCGCCGGATGGCGCAGGAGGCTGGCAAGGTCTGGATGGACCATGGCGCTCTACAGTTTTGTGAATGCGTTGGTGACGATCTCAAAACGAAAATGGCGGTGTCGTTTCCGCACACGATCAAGTCGAAGCCCGGCGAAACGGTCGTTTTCTCGTGGATCGTCTTCAAGTCTCGCGCGCAACGCGATAGCGTGAACACCAAAGTCATGAAAGACCCGCGACTCGCCAAGATGATGGATATGAAGTCGATTCCGTTCGACTCGAAGCGCATGGTCTATGGCGGGTTCAAAACCATGGTGGATCTTTAAAACGGCGCGTCCCCCTTATCCTTCCGAATTCCGAAATCCCACTTCCAACTTCCTATCACCATGTGCCGAAACATCAGAACACTTCATAACTTCGCACCGCCAGCCACCGAGGACGAAATCCGCGCGTCGTCGCTCCAGTTCGTCCGAAAGCTGAGCGGGTTCACCAAGCCTTCCAAAGCCAATGAGGACGCTTTCAATCGGGCCATCGATCAGGTAACGCTGGCCGCGCGAGAGCTCTTCAGTTCTCTGGTCACGAATGCGCCGCCGCGCGATCGCGATGTCGAAGCAATCAAAGCTCGCGAACGATCGGCGAAGCGTTTCGCCTCTGCCCCGGGTCCGGTTGTGGCAGGTCACAGCCACAGCCACGGCCACGGCTGAGCTGCGATCCGCTAACTTCTCAATTATTATGGCCGCATCTTTCTCCGGCGGATGCGCTTGCGGCGCGATTCGCTACGAATGCAGCGCCAAGCCGATCGCGATGTTTAACTGCCATTGCCGGGATTGCCAGCGCGCCACCGGCTCGGCGTTTAGCGCGGTGGTATATGTGCTCGCAAAAACATTCAAGATTACGAAAGGCTCTCCGCGGTACTATTTCACGACCAGCGAGATGATTGGTCAGAACCAGCGCGGTTTTTGCGCGGAATGCGGGTCGCGGCTCTTCGGCGGCGTTACTGAAAAAGGGCAAGGCATCAACGCCTCGAGCCTAGACGATCCCAGCCTGTTCAAACCGCGGATGCATATCTGGACCTCCGACGCGCAGCCGTGGGATCACATGGACCCGACCCTGCCGAAGTTTGAAAAGTATCAGCCCTCCTCCTGAATGTGGGATGTCTTGAGATTTGGCGCTTGATCTAGCCAGGCAGGAAGAGTGGCATTGGCTTATGGAGCAGCCAGCAATCAGCGGGCGAAAATTCCGGACGGCGTTTGTTCTGCTTTTGGTGGCAGCCGTCACCCTGCTCTTCCTCGCCGTGACCTGGCCCTTTCTAAAGGCGCTCCTCCTTGGCGCGTTGCTGGCCGGGTTATTTCACCCGCTTTATCGATGGGTGACGCGGCAGCTCGGCGGCCGGAGATCACTTGGCTCGATCGTCACTTTGCTGATCCTCTTCATCCTCGTCATCGGCCCGATCAGCGCCTTTCTCGGCGTCGTGGTTCAGCAAGCACTCCAGGTAAGCGAGCACGCGATTCCGTGGGTCCAGCAACTCTTCGGCTCCGCGAGTACCTTCAATGCCCACGATTGGCTGGTGCAGCGGTTTCCCGCGCTGGCCAGTCACGTTCCGAGCCAGGAGCAGCTGGTGCAGAATGTCGGCGCGGCGGCGAAGGCCGCCGGTGCATTGCTTGTGGCCGGCGCTTCCCAATTCACCGCCGGAACGGCCGCCTTTCTTCTGAACCTTTTCGTCATGGTTTACGCGATGTTTTTCTTCTTCAAGGATGGGCAGAAGGTCATCGAGAAGATTTTCTATTACACGCCCCTGAGCCATGAAGATGAAACGATTGTCCTCCAGCGCTTCAGTTCGATCACGCGCGCGACCTTAAAGGGAACCCTGGTTATCGGCGTGATCCAGGGCGCGCTGGCGGGTCTGGCTTTCTGGGCGGCCGGTATCGGTGGCGCTGCCTTCTGGGGAACCCTCATGGCCATCCTTTCGATCGTCCCGGGGATTGGAGCGGCCCTGATCTGGGTGCCGGCCGTGATCTATTTGTTTATCACCGGCCAAACTCTGGCGGGGACGTTGGTGCTGGCCTGGTGCGCGGCCGTGGTGGGAACGGTCGACAATATTCTGCGCCCGATTCTGGTCGGAAAGGACGCCAAGATGCCGGACCTTTTGATTCTGGTGGGGACCTTGGGCGGCTTGTTTCTCTTCGGAGCGGTCGGATTCATTGTCGGACCGATTGTTTGCGGATTATTCCTGACCGTTTGGGAGATCTACGGCGCCACCTTCAAAGACATTCTGCCGCCGGTGAAGAGCCTGCGCAGTGAAATCTCGCCTGCCGGACGTGAAGAACGGCGGGCACCGGACGTTCCGGAATAAAGCTTCGTGAACCTTGGTGACCTTTGTGCGAGGCCATCCTTCCATGAGCAAATCGTTTGAAAGCGCCCGTGCGCCCGAATCGGTCGGTGGCCTCTCGCGCATCAAGCGCGCCGGTCCACAAATCGTTCTCGGATTGCTGGTAGCGGTGTTTGTCCTGACGGGATGGATGGGGCGGGACTTCGGCCGGCACTGGGACGAGGAATTCAATCTCGACAAAATTAGGCAGCCGCTGACCAACGGCGTCTTCCTGCCCGGGAGTTACACTTATCCCGGGATGGTCTTTGATATCGGAACGATGGCGTTACTTCCAGAAACGATACCGTTCCTCATACGAACAACGAAGGAACTACCACCATCGTACCCATCGTACTCCTCGCGGTATCAAGAGATCGTTCCCAACGAAAAGGTCGCCCCGTTGGTTGCGTTTGCCAGCGGTAAGACATTCCTTCTGCGGTTACGCGCAATTTTTCTTGTCCTCACGTCATTGAGCGGGATTTGGGTGTTCCTTGCCGTTCGCGCCTGTAAGAGGAGTGGTTGGGAAGGGGTATTTGCGGCCGCTGTCCTGCTGACCTCATGGGAAATCGCATACCACGCGCGCTGGGTCGCGCCCGACGCCCTTCAAATGCAGTTCGCTGCGTTGTGGCTCATGTTGTTCGCCTTCGCGTTGCGCTCTTCATCGCGTGCTTTCCTTTGGCTGCGCCTGGCCGCAGCGGCCGCCGGGCTCGCGTGTGGGACAAAATATCAGGGGGCCATTCTTCTCCTGCCTGTGTTTATCCATACTTTTGTTGTTGCCCGCGCTCACTTTCCCGCACGCCCTGCTCCTGCGATCGCAAGAGAACTCACATGTATTGCTGGCATCTTTACAGCGGTTTTCCTCGTCACAACCCCTGGAGTTATTCTTGAACCGCTGCCTTTTTGGCAATCTGTGCGTTCGGTCGGTAATATCTACGCGACAGGACACGGCGGTTACACCGTCGACACGGTTGCGCAGCATGGTTACCGTTTGTTGATTTACCTGACCGCGGTGTTGACGTCGCATTGGCCGATCTTGGCCGGCGTTTTGTCGATCTGCGCTGCCTGGGGAGCAGTGGCCATGGGGAAGAAGGAGCCATTGACCGCGGCGCTGCTTCTTTGCGCGCCGTTGCTCTATGTCTGCTGCGTCGTCTGTTGCCGCGTCATGATCGTGCGCAATTACCTTCTGCTTGCGCCGTTCATGGCGTTCTTCGCCGCGCGTGGCGCATTTCACCTTGGGGCATCACTCGCTGGCGCCGTTTGGCTGCGCCGGATCATGGCAATTTGCTTCGTTGTTCTCTTTTCCATCAACCTGATTTTTCTTTGCGTTGCGGCGCGGAGTATCCGTGAACGCGCGGCCGCTCGGTTTGGCGCAGACATCGTGGCGTATTTAACCAAGCACCCGGGGAAGCTGTTTTTCTTGTCACCGAAAGTAGCGCAGGCGGTGGCGAACGAGCGCGTGAGTCCGCGAAATGCAATAGACAATGCGGACGTGGCTCAGCGATACATGCTTTTTGCCGAGGAAACGCCGGTCGCGGATTGGATGAAGTGGTCCTGCAATCGGCTTGGGCAATATCACCTCGTGAGCGGCGCGCTCGAGGTGAACTTCGATTATTATCCTACCTGGGAAGGCGAACCGCGGGTAATTGAACTTTCCATGCGACGGGCTCGCGAGATGCAGCTCGTGGCCAAACCTTAACTGTCGGATCTCAAGGCAAGTTTTCGTGATTTCGGTGGGCAATCTTCTGGCAATCTGCTCTAGCTGAATAACTGGAGCTGTTTTGAGTCTCGACATTTATGAGCAAATCCTTCGAAAGTTCACGCGCGCCCGAGCCGGTCGGCGCGTTTCCGCACGCCAAGCGGGTGGGTGACCTGCTGTTTCTCTCCGGCATCGGCCCGCGCGTGCGCGGGAGCAAGGAAATCCCCGGCGTGACCCTCGCCGCCGCCGGCAATATCACTGATTACGATATCGAAACACAGTGCCGCGCCGTGTTCGAAAATGTGCGGCTCGTGCTGGAAGACGCCGGCGCGTCCTGGAACGACATTGTCGATGTGACGGTCTTCCTCACTAACATGGAAAAAGATTTTCCGATCTATAACCGCATCTACGCTGAATACTTTGCCGGTCCCGATAAACCAAATCCGACGCGGACGACGGTTGAGATCACCGCGCTGCCCACGCCGATTGCGATCGAGCTCAAGGTGATCGCGGCGGTGGGATAAATTAATCCGCGGATTGCGCGGATGAAACGGATGAGCTTGGGGAGCACACGCGCCTCGCGTGTTGTTTGCGGCGCCCTCGCCGCAAATTCAACGCTTACTCACTCAAAATTTTGACGCACGACAGTAGGTTCCGTTCGGCGAGGCGCCGAACGGTGCACGCGAGGGCGCGTGCGCTCCCCGGATCGAGAATGGAGAGATGCGCGCCGTCGCGTCCCATAATTTGTCTTTCTATCGCATCGCGCTGATCGCATCTATTTTGGGACGACACGGAGGTCGTCCCTCCAGTTACGAACATGCGCTTTCGAATCATCGCCGCGGACCACACGGGAATCACGGTGGCAAACCTCGATCGGGCCGTCGCCTTTTGGCGCGACGTCCTTGGCTTCGAGTTTTCCCATCGCGCCCACCAGACGGGCGAGCTGGCCAGTGAAATCACCGGCGTTCCCGACGCGGAGATATCGCTCGCCGTCCTCAAGGCGCCCGGACACAAGATCGAATTGCTGGAGTACCACAACCCACCGGAGCGGAAGCAACAGGGCAATCTTCGCCCATGCGATGTCGGATCGGTGCACGTGGCCTTAACCGTGGATGATCTCGATGCGGTGCTAAGCACCATCGCTGCATCCGGTTGGAAGGCCGCGGGCCAACCTCAGACGCTCAAGTCGGGTCCGAACGCCGGGAAGCGGGTCGTCTATGTCCGCGACCCCGACGGGACAACGATCGAGTTCATGCAGCCGCCGTCGGAACAAAAGTGATTAATGCCGGCGTAGCCGAGTAGAATTTGGCATCGCCCCCGAAAGCGTTCGGGGCCGATCCACCTTTGACGCACGCGCATGCTGCATGGAGCGTTGCGCGATGATCTTCTCGCCCGACGAAGAATTCGCGCTTCAGCTCGACGCGGAAGACGCGCTCCGTCATTTCCGCGAGAAATTTCATCTCCCGCTGGGCGCGGACGGCAAGCCGCTCATTTACCTGGCGGGAAATTCGCTCGGTCTGATGCCGAAGTCGGCGCGAAAGATCGTCGAACAAGAGCTGGACGACTGGGCGAGGCTCGCCGTCGATGCGCATCTAAAGGCGGCGACGCCCTGGTACTCCTATCACGAGACGGTGCGCGAGCCGGCGGCGCGGCTGGTTGGGGCGCAGGCGAACGAGGTCATCTGCATGAACAGCCTCACGGTGAACCTTCACCTGATGATGGCGACGTTCTATCGGCCTGCGAAATCGCGCTTCAAAATCCTGATGGAAGAGCCAGCATTTCCTTCGGACACGTACGCGGTCAAAACCCAGATCGCGCACCACGGGTTCGATCCGAAGGAAGCGCTTGTGCTCGCACGGCCGCGCGAAGGCGAGTTCACCGTCCGCCAGGATGATATCGAGGCTGTGCTGGAGAAGCGCGGCGACGAGATTGCCCTCGTGCTTTTCGCAGGCGTGAACTTCTTCACGGGTCAGCTCTTCGACATCGAAAAAATCACGGCGGCGGCGCGGGCGCGAGGCTGCACGATCGGGATCGATCTCGCGCACGCGATCGGCAACGTTCCGCTGGCGATGCACGATTGGGACGTCGATTTCGCGGTCTGGTGCTCCTACAAGTATCTCAACTCGGGACCCGGGGCGGTGGCGGGAGCGTTTGTCCACGAGCGCCACGCAACCAATCGCGAGCTGCCGCGCCTGGCCGGCTGGTTCGGGAACGATCCCGCCACCCGGTTCCGTCTGCACCTCGAGCCGGAATTCATCCCCGTGCAATCGGCCGACGGGTGGCAGATCAGCAACCCGCCGATCTTCTCGATGGCCCCGTTGCGCGCCTCGCTCGCGATTTTCGAGGAGGCCGGCGGGATGGAAACGCTCCGGGCGAAGTCGACCAAGCTAACCGGCTATCTTCAGCTCCTGCTCGAAGCCTCGGCGACCGCCGGGGAGCGTTATACCGTCATCACGCCCCGCGATCCGAAGGAGCGGGGTTGTCAGCTCTCAATCCTGGCGCACGAACATCCCCGGGAGCTATTCAAGAAACTCGAAGCGGCTGGCGTGAAGTGCGACTTCCGCGAACCGAACGTGATCCGGGTCGCGCCGACGCCGCTCTACAACACTTTCCACGAAGCATGGGGCTTTGCGCGGATTCTTGCTGAGCACCAGTAAGCGGCCGGCGGCGCGCTCAGCCTACTTTGTCATTCCGAGCGGAGTCGAGGAATCTGAAACTCCCGCGAGCGTCCGCGAGAAACTCCACGGCGACAGATTCCTCGACTGCGCTCGGAATGACAAAGGGCGAGAAACGCGTTCTCACTAGCCGAGTAGTTCTTTCACGCAGCTGATCAAGCCCTTGATGGGAAAGGGCTTCACCAGGAATTTTACTTCGTGCTCGATGAGAAATGTCCTGATTTGGGGATCGGTGGAATAGCCGGTAATAAAGATGAAAGAATCCGCCAGCGTCGGGCGCAAATCTCTGGCCTGGAGATAAAATTCGTCACCGCGCAGGCGCGGCATCTTCAGGTCGCAGACGACCGCGTCATACTGGTGGGCTTTCACCTTGAGGAGGGCTTCTTCACCGTCAAAGGCGAGGTCGACCAGAAAATTCTCGTCCGCCAGGATCCACTGGAGGGCGGAAGCGAGTTGTTTATCGTCGTCCACCAGCAGAATGGCTTTCAACTCAAAGGTGTTGATGCCGGGCTGAATTTCGTCTGGCTGCCGTTCAAATTTCATCGTTGGGGATGCTTCCACTTAGCAGTCGTGGTGCCAAGCACCGATAAGTGGGACGTGACGGAAAGCCCTCCCTGCCTGAAACTGCAACATGCCGGCTATTGGGATTACAGGCGGGATCGCCACAGGTAAGACGGCTTTTTGCGAATGTCTTCGTGAGATTGTTCCTGGCGCGACCTTTTTTGATGCGGACCTCGCTGCGCGCGATCTGGCGGAACGCGATCAGGAGGTGAGGGGGCTCGTCGCGCTTGAATTTGGGCCCGGGATTTATTCTTCGAGCGGCGACTTGAACCGGGAGCAACTCCGCTCGATAGTCTTCGCCGACGCGGAAAAGAAACGCGCGCTGGAGCAAATCCTGCATCCGCGCATCCGCCGTCAGTGGAGCCTCGAAGCCGAAAGCCATCGCAACTCCACCGATCTTTTCTTTGCTGACATTCCTCTTCTCTATGAAACCGGTGGTGAAACCCTGTGCGATTCCGTCGTGGTCGTGGCCTGCTCGCCGAGCGTGCAGCTCGAGCGGCTGGTCGCTCGCACCCAGCTCGACCCCTCGGCCGCGGAACAAATGATTCAGTCCCAAATGCCACTCACGGAAAAGATCCACCGGGCCGACCACGTGGTTTGGAACAACGGCGGACGCGCTGTGCTTGCCGCGCAAGCCGGCCTGTTAGCGACGTATTGGCAACAGTAGATGGACGAGGACAGTTCAACGCAGACAGAGTCGGAATCGGCCACGATGGCGGAGAGCGCCGCCGCCGCATCTCCGGCAGAAGAGGGGACCGCGGTTGAGACAATCGCCAACATCCCGACGTCGCTCGATCTGAATGAACTTCAGGCGCTCGCACCGGCGGAGCTCGAAAAACTCTGTCGCGATTTCGAATTGCGTGTGCACCCCGGGCGGACGCGGCATCATCAAATTCTGGACCTGATTCGCGCCGCGCTCGGCCTGGGAATTTCCGTCACGGCGGAAGGCTTCTTCGATCAGGTGGCTGACTCGTTTGGCGTGCTGCGATGGCCGCGGCTCAACTTTCTGCCGGTGCCGGAGGACGTGGGGGTGCCGCGCGCTCTTTCCCAGAAATTTCGTTTCCGGCCGGCCCAAAAGATAAAAGGCACTTTGCGACTTCCGCGCGACCGCGAAAAGCTGCTCATGCTCGATGAGGTGATTGTGATCGAAGGGGTGCCGCCTGAGCAATGGACGGAACCGGCTCCTTTCGACAACCTGACGCCGCTTTTTCCGGACGGCCGGATCATGCTCGAGAATTCGACGACGAATTCGATCAGCGCGCGGGCGGTCGATCTGCTCACGCCGCTGGGGCGGGGACAACGGGGCTTGATTGTCGCGGCGCCGCGAGTCGGCAAAACGATTTTGCTCAAGGAGATCGCAAAGGCGATTCGGGTGAACCATCCGGAAATTGTCCTGATCATCCTCCTGGTGGACGAGCGCCCGGAAGAGGTGACCGATTTGCAGCGGGAAGTGGATTGCGATGTTTACAATTCGACCTTTGACGAAAACTCGCGCCGCCACGTGGAAGTCGCGGAACTGGTCCTGGAGCGGGCCAAGCGGCTGGTCGAAATGAAGAAGGACGTGGTGGTCCTGCTCGACAGCATCACGCGGCTCGCCCGCGGTTATAATTCCCTCCAGCCCGGCAAAGGCCGGACCATGTCCGGGGGCGTCGACGCGAAGGCGCTCTTGAAGCCGAAGAAGTTTTTTGGCGCGGCGCGCAACTGCGAGGAAGGCGGGAGCCTGACGATCCTGGCCACGGCCCTGGTCGATACCGGAAGCAAAATGGATCAGGTTATTTTTGAGGAGTTTAAGGGAACCGGCAACATGGAGCTGCATCTGGATCGATCACTGGTCGAGAAGCGGCTTTATCCGGCGATCCACTCCCTGCAATCCGGGACGCGCCGGGAAGACTTGCTCTATCATCCCGAAGAATGGGAGCGTGTGAAGGTCCTGCGCAAAGCCATGGCGGCGCTGCCTCCCATCGAAGCGATGGAAAAACTGATCGAGAACCTCCAGGCCACCAAAACCAACGCGGAGCTGCTCCTGAGCGGATTGCGATGATCGCCACCGATTCCCAGCTCGCAGAATTACTCCCGCAACTGGAGCGGGTCGATCGCATCGCGGTGGATACCGAGGCCGACAGTCTCCACTGTTATTACGAAAAGCTTTGTCTGGTGCAGCTCAGTTTTGGCGGCAACGATTACCTGATCGATCCGCTGGCCGGTTTCGACCTGGTGCCGCTCGCCCACGCGCTGGCGGAGAAGGAGATCGTTTTGCAGGGCGCCGATTTCGATCTGCGCCTGTTGCGCCGGAGCATCAATTTTGTCCCGGCCAGGATTTTCGACACGGTGATTGCCGCGCGGCTGCTTGGCATTCGCGAATTCAGCCTGGCCGCCCTGGTCGAGAAATTCTTCGGGACTGTGTTGACCAAGGGTTCGCAAAAGGCCAATTGGGCCCAACGCCCCTTGCCCGGGCACATGGCGGAATATGCGATGAACGATACGCGCTACCTTTTGCCGCTCGCGGAAAAGCTGGAGACGGACTTGCGGGAACGTGGCCGGTGGGAGTGGTTTCGGCAGTCCTGTCAGCGCGCCCTCGAGCAGACTTCCGTGCAGCGGGTGCGGGATGAAGATGAAGCCTGGCGGATTTCCGGCTCGGGAAAAATGGACGGGCGGACCTCCGCCGTCTTGCGCGAGCTGTGGCAATGGCGCGAAAAAGAAGCGCAAGCGGCGGACCGCCCTGCATTTCATGTCCTGCAAAATCACTTGTTGCTCGAGGCCGCCCGGGCTTTCGCCACAGGTGAAACTCCCGAATTCCGCCATTTTTCGACGCGTCGCCGGCAGGCGTTTCGCGACGCGGCCCAGAAGGGCCTGCACCTGCCGGAATCCGCCTGGCCCGTCCGGCGGCGCCGGGCCGGAACGCGTTCGACCCCGCAAATGGAAAGGACGGCCGAAGCCTTGCGACGGCGCCGGGACGCCGTGGCGGATCAACATGGACTGGAACCGTCGTTTATTGCGCCGCGCGGCGCGCTGGATGCCGTCGCCGCCGACGAAAGCCGGAGCGCCACGCTCCTCGCGCCCTGGCAGCGAAGCCTCTTGCAGTTGTAAATGTCCCTCCGAACTGGAACGTCGCGCTTTTACTTCCGCCGCTGGTCGTCCAGATAACCGGCGCCGAGCGCGATGCCCGCGAGGATCAGCGCGCCGGCGGTGGCAAAAGGAACAGGGTCGAAAGGGGCCGGCGGAAGCGAAACCACCCCTCGCTCGTCCGTGCGCGCGGGCCGGTAAACGTAACGGCCTCTTCTCGGCGCGCGGAACCTCTCGGCAAAACGTTCGAGCTCGCCCGGCAGCTCCGCGTCGCACCGTGGAATGCCGTGACCGCACCCAACGACATTGGGCCGCAGCTTGGCCAATTCCTTGACCGATACGCGCGTGGCGTCCCAGTCGGTGTTGAATGGCGCTCCCGCGCGCGCGAGCGTCCGCTTGCCGGTGATCAGGCCGCTCCAGGAATCCATGTTCATCGTGGCAAACGCGTCCCCGGCGAGAAGGACGCGGTCCGAGGGGCGGAAGAAAGATATATGACCGGGGGAATGCCCGGGCGTTGCCAGCCACTCCCATCCCGCCGCACCCGGCACTTCATTCGGGTGCAATGCGCGAACGCGCTCTCCGAAATCACGCGCCTGCGACGGCATGAACCGCGAGAGGAACGCCATCGCTCCGCCGACGGTTGGATCCGGCGGCGGGTAATCCGATTTCCCCGTCACGTAGGGAAGCTCCAGCCGATGGGTATAGATCGGCACCTCCCACACCTCGGCCAAATCCAGCGCCGACCCGGCGTGATCGAAATGCCCATGCGTGAGCAGGATGGCTTCCGGTCGCGCTCCGGCGCCAAACCGCGCCTCGGCGGCTTCGAGAATCTGATTTGCCCTGCCCGGGAGGCCGGCGTCCACCAGGGTCCACGCTCCGCCGGGCCGGCCGATGAAGTACACGTTTACGAAACTGACCGGCAGCCAGCCGAGATCCGGGGCGATGCGAGTGATGCTTCTCATTGGGGAAGGTTGAAGGGTTGAAGCGTTGAAGCGGTAGGTCGTTAAATTGGGAAGGAAACTCTAGTCGGGCTCTTGTTCATTTCACCTTTTTAACGCTCCAACCCTTCAACGCTTTAACACCCCCTCACGGTATCGTCAGCGTTTGCCCGGCTTTCAACTTCCCCGGATCATCGACCGTATTGCGATTAGCATCGCGAATTTTCTTCCACTTGGCGGAGGTCTTGTAAAATTTCCGCGAGATCGAGGCCAGCGTGTCCCCCTGACGCACGACATAGGTCCGAGTTGCGCGCTCGGCCTTCCTGGAGGCGTCCGGGGTTTTTACCTCTCGATTATCGCCGGAAGCTTTCTCCGGCGTGGCGCCGGAAATGCGGGCCCGCTGGTCCTCCAGTTCCTTGCGTAAAGCGAGATTCTCGTTCTTTAACCGGGCCGCCTCCGCCCGGCTGACCACCGAGTCGCCGGACAAACTCGTCCCGAGCTCGAGCTCGTCCTTCTTCATGAAATTCTTCACTTCGTTCGCGCGGGGGCCGGTCGGCGCCAGGGTGAGATAGCGTTTGAAGTGGTGCAGGGCGTGAAGCGGATCGTGCATCTTGTCGTCGTAGAGGAGCGCGAGCCGGTAGTGGATTTCGGCGGATTTCGCCGAGCCATCGAGCGCGCTTTCATAAAGCGTGATCGCGCGCAAGTAATTGCCGTCCGCGACTTTTGACTCGGCATCCTTGATGACCTGCGCGCTGCGCGGAGTGATCATCCGGTTGCAGGCTCCGACGCTCAAGGCAAGGCCGAGGGAGATGGCAGTCGCGAAGATTTTCTGAAGACGCCCGTCTAAAAACATGGAATTCCTACCTTTCGCATGAACTCCGGCTCTCTGACAACGCCTCATCGTTCCTCGCACTACTTGCGCCGGTTTGGCCGCCCGCTTCAATATTTTTTCCTCGCGACGCTGGTGGCGATGGCTCCGGCGCACGCGGTCGAGCTGCGACCCGGAAATGTCTACCGGCTGTCATTTACGGATGTGGATAGACAGCAGCTTTCCACCTCTGACGGCCACGTTACCGTCATCACCGTCGTGACGAGGAAGGACGAGGCCAAGGCGCAGGCCGTGGGCGACAGGATTGCGCACGTCTATATGGGCAATCCCAAGTATCGGCTGATTACACTGGTGAACTTTCAGCAAAAAATTTTCACGCCGTTTCGCGGGATGGTCTCTGCGATCATCCGGTACCGGCTGGACGAGGAAGCGAAAAAGCTGCAGAAGATTTATTCGGCCAAGCAAATCCAGCGCAATCCGCGCCAGGATATTATTGTGGTGGCGGATTTCGATGGGAAAGTTGTCCCGCAGCTGGGGATCGCGCCAGCCTCGGAGGAATTTGCAGTTTTCGTCTTCGACGGGCGCGGTCGTTTGGTGCGACGGTGGAACGATCTACCCACTGAGAACGCGCTGACGGAAGCGATAAACGAGGCCAACTAGCGGATCGAGACGGCCCGCGTTGAAGCCGCTCCTTGATCCTAATATCTTGGGACCGTCGGATCTACGTCCCTCGACCAGGCTTCGATTCCGCCCTCGAGA
Source organism: Chthoniobacterales bacterium (assembly GCA_035556975.1). Lineage (GTDB taxonomy): Bacteria > Verrucomicrobiota > Verrucomicrobiia > Chthoniobacterales > UBA10450 > AV80. The sequence continues at coordinate 60,704 of DATMEN010000025.1, read as the reverse complement.
TTGTAAACATTCGCAAATCCTGCCTTCTGGAGCAGCCTGGCCCCTTCCTCGCTGCGCATCCCACTGTGGCATTGCAGGACAACGATTCCCTCACGGGGAAGTTCCGTCAGCCGCGTCTCCAGTTCACCCAGCGGCATCAAAAGCGACCCGCTAATTTGCGCGACGTCGTATTCCCATGGCTCGCGGACATCGACCAGGGTGAGAAGTTCCCGCGCGTCCATTTTTTGTTTCAACTCCAGGACGGAAATGGATCGAACCGTGTCATCCGCCTCGAACCAGTCACGGGTCGCTTGGGCGCCGCAGAATTGCTCGTAATCGATCGGCGCGGAAATCGTCGGATGTTCGCCGCAGACTGGACACTCCGGATCGCGCCGCAATTTGAACTCACGGAATTTCATTTTCAGCGCATCGAAATGCAGCAGGCGGCCGACCAGCGGCTCACCCTCACCCGCGATCAGCTTCAAAGCTTCCGTCGCCTGCACCAAACCGATGATTCCCGGCAGGACCCCGAGCACGCCTGCTTCGGCGCAACTGGGCGCGGCTCCCGGTGGCGGCGGCTCCGGAAACAGGCAGCGGTAGCACGGCCCGCCCAAATGCGGCGCGAAAATGCTGGCCTGCCCCTCAAAGCGGAAGACAGAGCCGTAGATGTTCGGCTTACGCGCGAATACGCACACGTCGTTCGACAGGTAACGGGTCGGAAAATTGTCGGACCCATCGATGACTACATCGTACGGTGCGATGAGGTCCTGCGCGTTCTCACTCGTGAAACGGCAACCGTGGGCGACGACCTCGATGTTTGGGTTGGCCTCTTGAATGCGCTCGCCGGCTGCCTCCAATTTTGGCCGGCCGACGTCGTTCGTTCCGTAGAGGACCTGGCGTTGGAGATTCGAGATATCGACGCGATCGAAATCAACGAGGCCGATCGTGCCCACTCCCGCCGCCGCGAGATAGAGCGCGGCCGGGGACCCCAGCCCGCCGGCACCGATACATAAGACTCGCGCGGCTTTGATCCGGCGCTGCCCGATCGCCTGCAACTCGGGCAGGAGAAGATGCCGGGAGTAACGCGCGAGTTCTTCAGAGGTCAGCGTTACCTGCGAAAGTCGTTTTTCGTCGATGATGCTCCCGCTCATGTTTTCAAGATTGCACCAAACTCCAATCGATTCCGACGATTCGCTCTCCCTCGAATCGTTTCAGGGATTTCGAAAACGCCAGGTAGCGTGCGCCTTTTTTCGCGTGAAACCCGACCTCGCCGAAATCCGTTCCGCTCTCGGTCGGCCGGATGGTCATGACGCGGTTGTTTTTCAGAAGCGATTGAAAAGGCCGATCCGTTTTCGGCTTTTGCCACAGCGTGTAAACCTGCGGCTGGCCGCATTTCTCGATCACCGCGCGAAAGCGCGATGTTTTCACTTTCAGGAGCTTCATTGGAAGTTGAGAAGTTGAGAAGTTGAGAGGTTGAGAGGTTGAGAGGTTGAGAGGTTGAGGAGATTGGAGATTCTCTGCCTTCCTCTCAACCCCTCATCTTCTCAACCTCTCAACCAAAAAAGTCCGCCAGAGAACTACGGCAAGGAGGATCAGACTACCGTTGCTGCATTCCTGCTCTGGCGGGGTTCGTAAGTCCTCAGTCCATAGCCCCTGACGGAGCCAAACTGTTGGCGAAAGATCGTCCTCGCGCAACGGTCTTTTCGGGAACTCGGGTGTGGGCGCTTGTTTCGGTAGGGCCGGGGAGTGACGACGCAATCTGTTTGCCGCGACGGCTCCGCAGAGCGTCGCCCTACCGAATCGGAAAGCAGTCGACTATCAGGCGAACGGCATGTTCGACTTGATTCGGTACGTGTCCGTCTTGTCGACTTCGGCCGACTTGGCCATGTGGCGCTTGCGTTTGCCGCTCTTCGAGGAAAGCAAATGCCGGCGCGACGCGTGTTGCCGCATGACTTTGCCCGTCCCGGTGATCTTGAACCGTTTCGAGACCGACTTTCGTGTTTTGCTGCGCGAGATCGCTTTCGGCATAAGGCGCGGAAGATAGCGGCAGTTTCGCCTCGTGACAAACGCTTTTAGCCGCCGGCCCCCGCGGGAACAAAGTTCTCGCTTCCAATTCTTAACATAGGAAATTGTGGGCATGGAAAGCGCCCCTTCAACCAAACCGCATGTCGTGATCGTGGGGGCGGGCTTCGGCGGACTCGAAGCGGCGAAAAAGCTGGGCAAAGAGGCGGTGTGCGTGACCGTGATCGACCGGACCAATCACCATCTCTTTCAGCCGCTGTTGTACGAAGTCGCGACCGCGGCGCTCTCGCCCGCGGACATCGCCGCCCCGATCCGCGGCATTCTGAGCGACTTCTCGAACACGGAAGTCATTCTCGCGGAGGTAAAATCGGTCGACTCCGCGGCGAAAACCGTAAACGCCGGCAGCCGGGAGATTTCCTACGATTATCTCATCCTCGCGACGGGGTCGCGCCATTCCTACTTTGGGCATGAAGAATGGGAGAAACTGGCCCCGGGCTTGAAGAGCCTCGAGGACGCGGTGGAAATCCGGCGTCGTCTTTTGCTGGCTTTCGAATACGCGGAGAGAATCACCGACGAGGCCGCCAGGGCCGCGGCGATGACCTTTGTGATCATCGGCGGCGGGCCGACCGGGGTGGAGATGGCCGGAGCCATCGCCGAGATCGCGCGCCATACGCTCGCAAAGGATTTCCGCAATATCGACCCGGCGAGCGCTCGTGTGATCCTGGTGGAGGGCGACCAGCGCGTCCTTTCCAATTTCCCGGAGGACTTGTCCATTAGTGCGATGGACCAGTTGAAACAGCTCGGGGTGGAAGTGCGCACCGGCATTCACGCGAAAAATCTCACCGATGCCGGACTCGAGGTTGGGGACGAATTCATTCCATGCCGGTTAAAAATTTGGGCGGCGGGAAATGCCGCTTCGTTCGTGGGAAAAACCATCGGCGTCCCGGTGGACAAGGCGGGCCGGGTCGTTGTGAACGAGGACCTTACCATCCCCGGCCATCGAGAAATCCAGGTGATTGGCGATCTCGCAAATTTTTCCCACCAGGGCGGCAAGCTGCTCCCGGGCGTTTCGCCCGTCGCCATGCAGCAGGGCCGGCACGCCGCGCGCAATATCCTGGCTATGATCGATGGCCGGAAGCCCCAACGCTTTCGCTATTGGGACAAAGGAAGCATGGCGACCATCGGCCGGAACAAGGCGATCGCGGACCTAAATTTCATCCACTTAAGCGGGCGGCCGGCCTGGCTGGTGTGGCTTTTCGTCCACATCATTTTTCTGGTGGGATTCCGCAACCGCATCGCCGTGCTCATGCAATGGGCCTGGGCCTACGTCACTTTTAACAAGGGCGCGCGGCTCATCACGCGAAACTTTCAGGCGGAAACGCGGCCGTTGGAATGAGGAAGAATTAGCGACTTAACGACTTAGTGAATTAACGAATTCGGAAATGAGCAGAGTCGAGCGCGCCAGGGAGTTGCAGGTTCGAACGAAGAAATTCGCGCTTCGGATTATTCGGGCGTTCTCCCGGCTGCCAAAGACGGAGGAAGCGCGCGTCCTAGGGCGGCAATTTCTGAGATCAGGCACTTCAGTGGCCGCCGACTATCGTGCAGCTTGTCGGGCGCGCTCGGCTGCGGACTTCATTTCGAAGATCAGCGTTGTCGTTGAAGAAGCGGATGAGACGCTGTTCTGGCTCGCGTTGCTCGTCGAGGCGGAGTTGATCAAGTCCCAGACGGTTGAACCGCTTCTTCTCGAATGCGGTGAATTACTGAAGATTTTCTCTGCCGCACTGGCCACCGCGAAAGCCAATCGCTAATTCGCTCAGTCGTTAATTCGCTAAATGTCTCCGCCGATCACCCTGCATAACCGGCAAAGGGGCCTCCCTGTCGAGCTCCCTGCGTTGCAAGCTTTCGCCCGGCGCGCTCTCGAGGCCTGTCTCCGGCTGCCGGGGAAAAACGCCGGCGAGCTGGGGAGGCTTGACGGCGTGAGCGTGGTCCTGGTTTCAGATCGGCGCATGGCGGAATTGCATCGCCGTTTCCTGAATGTTTCCGGACCGACGGATGTGATTACGTTTCAGCACGGTGAGATTTTCGTGAGTGTCGAGACAGCTCGAAATCAGGCGCGGCGATTTGGCAGCTCGCTTGAACACGAAATCCGTTTGTACATCGCCCACGGACTTCTCCATTTACACGGGTTTGACGACAACGATGCAGCCGGCGCGGTGGAAATGGAACGCCTCCAGGAAAAGCTGGTGGCCGCCGCGGCTGCTTAGCGGTGCCTCGCCGCGTGTTGTTCCCGCCGTGCGTCATCGGTTGAACCGGGCACAGCCTATGGTAGCGTTGCGCTTATGATTCGGCAGCCGCGAAGGGATGGCGGGATGGGCGCCAGATAAATCACGGAGACCGCTCCCGATGCACAGTTCCTTCACGTCGTCAGTCGAGAACCCGGCCATCGAGCAAGAGACTCGCACGGCCGACGAGATCGATCTTCCCTGGCAGGTCGTCGTGCACAACGACCCGGTTAACCTGATGAGTTACGTGACCATGGTCTTCCAGAAGGTGTTTGGCCTGACGAAGGAAAAAGCCGAGCGGCATATGCTCGAGGTTCATCAGCAAGGCCGGTCGATTCTATGGAGCGGAATGCGGGAGCGTGCGGAGCTTTACGTCCAGCAACTGCACGGGTATCTGCTGCTGGCTACGCTCGAACGGACAAATTGATATGGAGATCCGGCGCCAGGGCGATTGCATCGAGATTTCCGAGCTCGATCCCTTCCTGGCCGAGCTTTTGCGGCAGGTTCCCGAAAGCACGAATACCGATGGGGTGGAAGCGGCCCAGCAACGCTTGTTCAGTTCTCCCGCGGCCGCCTCGGAGGCCGAGATGTGCGCGGAATGGAAGCTTTACGTCGAGCCGGAATTGCGCCGCCTTTTTCAGACTGCCACGCAAACCGTCGCGGCGGACCTGCAGCAGCTCAACGGAAGCACAAAACCATTCGCCGATTGCACGCTGCGGATTCCGACGGAAAACTCGGACGCCTGGCTGAACGCCCTGAATCAGGCGCGCCTCGTCATCGCGGCGAAGTATAATTTCAGCGAAGGCGAGCTTTGCGATCACTACCGCTCGCCGATCGGATCGCGCCGCGACCTGGGCTTGTTCCAGGTGAATTTCTACGGATTTCTCCAGGAATTTATCCTCCACGAACTGCGGGGGGAGCGCTGAAGAGTTACAGCGCTGAAGAGTTACAGCGTTGCAGCGGAGGCCGCTTAAGCTCCAACGCTCCAACTCCTACCCCGTCTGCTGCCGATCGCGCACCATCGCCATCAGCCGCTCCTTCAACGCGTCCGAGGATTTGGCGGGGCGCAAACTCAAGGCGAACGCCTCGTGCATGCTGTAGCACTCCGCGATGTAGTCTTCCGCCTTTTGCCCAAAATGTTTCCGGGCCACCTCAAAGGCTTCAGTCTCTTCCGCTTCCAAAGCACCGATGACGTAGAGGCGCGCCTGGTTTTGGAATTCGTCAAAGCTCATCTCGCAGTTCCTTCAGTCCGTCGTAGATCTTTTTCAGCCCTAATTCGAGGCGGGTTTTGACTGTCCCCAAGGGTGTATTCGTATTGGCGGCGATTTCGCGCTGACTCATCCCGCGAAAAAACGCGAGATTTATCGCCTGCTGCTGGGCCACGGGCAGGGTGTTGATGACCCGGCGCACGAGAATCCGGGTATCGCTAAAGGTGATTTCTTCCTCGGTCGCGTTATGGACCCAGGCGTCGGGTTGCTGCTCGGTTTCGGTCTGGAGCCGCTCCCCCGCGCGCGCGTAGGCCTGTTTTTTCCGCAAGCCGTCGATGGCGCGGCGCCGGGCCAGTGTTACCATCCAGCCGAGCGGTTTGCCTTTTTGGGCGGAGAAATTTTTCGCCTGGTTCCAGATCTCCATGAAAATTTCCTGAAGGAGGTCGTCGGCTTCCGCTTCATTATGAATCACGCGCAGGATGAGCGCCTTCAGAATGCCGTTGTAGCGATCGTACAGGAGCGAGAGCGCCTCCGGATCTTCCTTTTGGATCGCGTGCATCAATTCGAGATCGGTCGGCGCGCCTGGCTCGAGTTCGGGCGTGGCGGCCGGCATTCGCGGAGCCGGCGCTTCCAGCGGGTCTTCCTGCGCTCCGTTCTTGGGTAAAAAGTCCATCGCCATGGTCGTGTTATGCGCCCTTTCGTTTTGCGACCCACCCATTGATGTGGGTTTCGAGAACGCTCATCGGCAAGGCGCCATGCTTAAGAACCTCATCGTGGAACGCGCGCAAGTCGAAATTTGCGCCGAGCTCTTTTTTCCCGTTTCGGCTGCGTCCGTCCGCTCGAGAGCCGGAAAATCTATTCGGCTTGACCGTGTCGACGAGCGCGGGCTAGCTTCGGGCCACGAATTCTGCTCAAGGAGATAATCTGAAAAACACCATCCGTTTGCTCGCAATTGCGACTGTTTTCCTCACCGCTGCGCCATTGGTGCGGGCGCAAGATGCGGCTTCGACTCCTTTCCGCCACAGAAGCCCCGTCGCGAGTGATGAAGCGGCCTCGCCCGCCGCGACCGCCAGACCAAGGGTGAGTTTAACGCCTGAACCGACGGAAACGTTGACCCTTCAGCCGATAACGATACCGACCCCGACTCTCGAACCAATCGGATCCCCACTCCCGTCCGAGGCGCTTGCATTCCCGACGCCGAAACCGGTAGCGAGCCCAACACCTCGAGTGGTGGCCAGTCCAACGCCCAGAATCGCAGCGAGCCCAACACCTAAGGCGATACCCACTCCCACGCCCCGGCCCATAGCGTCAGCGACGCCACGACCCGCGGCCACCCCAACACCAAGGCCGAAACCAACACCGCTCCCGACGCCCACACCGGCCGCGATACCTACCCCCACACCGGTGATTGCTGAGTCGCCCGCTTCCGAGGACGAAACCGACATTGCGTCGACAATAAAAGCCCTCGAGCAACGCTGGGAAGGCTCCTACATGACTCACGACATCTCGGTCATCGAAGAGTTGGTGGCGGACGATTTTGTTGGCACCTCGTCCGCCGGCAAGGTGGGCAACAAATCGACGATGATTGCTCAAGCCAGGCAGGATAAGAACGTCTACACTTCCGCGGTTTCCGAGGACCTGGTCGTGCGCATTTTCGGTCCGAACGTGGCGGTCGTCACCGGTGTCGCGCGGGAAACCGGCAAGACTCCGGCGGGCAAGGCTTTTTCCCACGCCTATCGCTTTACCGACACATGGATGGAGCGGGACGGGCGGTGGCAGTGTGTCGCCGCCCAGGCGATGGCGCTTCCGAAGAAATAACACCCAGCCGCTTCGACGATTGCGCGGCGGCAATTGTTGCGCCAACTGTTAGCCGCATGGCACCGCCATCGAATGAGCCCGTCGTCGATCCGCTTTGGTACAAAGACGCGATCATCTACGAACTGCACGTCAAGACGTTCCACGACAGCAACGGCGACGGCATTGGCGATTTTCGCGGCCTGATCGAGAAGCTCGATTATCTCCAGGAGCTCGGCATCACCGCCATCTGGCTCCTGCCTTTTTATCCTTCGCCGTTGCGCGACGACGGCTACGACATCGCCGATTATTACGACGTCAATCCGCACTACGGCACGATCCAGGATTTCCAGGCCTTTCTCGCGGCCGCGCACGAGCGCGGGCTCAGGGTGATCACGGAGCTGGTCATCAATCACACTTCCGATCACAACCCCTGGTTCCAGAAATCGCGCCGGGCCGCGCCGGGCTCGCCGGAGCGCGATTTGTATGTCTGGAGCGATACGCCCGAGAAATACAAGGAAGCGCGCATCATTTTCAAAGATTTCGAGACTTCAAACTGGTCGTGGGATTCGGTCGCGAAGGCCTACTACTGGCACCGTTTCTACGCGCACCAGCCCGACCTGAACTTCGCAAACCCGGAGGTGCACACCCTCGTCGCGAAGGTGCTCGATTTTTGGCTGAACATGGGCGTCGACGGCCTGCGGCTCGACGCCGTCCCTTACTTGTACGAACGGGAAGGAACCAGCTGCGAGAATCTCCGCGAGACGCACGAGTATCTCGTGAAACTGCGCGCGCACATCGACGCGCATTTCCACGGCCGCATGCTTCTGGCCGAGGCGAACCAATGGCCGGAGGACGCCGTGGCCTACTTCGGGAAAGGCGACGCGTCGCACATGAATTTCCATTTTCCGCTCATGCCGCGGATGTTCATGTCGTTGCAGATGGAGGACCGGTTCCCGATCATCGACATCCTCGATCAGACACCGCCCATTCCCGAGAATTGCCAGTGGGCCATGTTCCTCCGCAATCACGACGAGCTCACCCTCGAAATGGTGACCGACGAGGAGCGCGATTACATGTATCGCGTTTACGCGAACGATCCGCTCGCCCGCATCAATCTGGGCATTCGCCGCCGCCTCGCGCCGCTGCTCGCGAACAGCCGCCGCAAGATCGAGTTGCTCAATATTCTTCTCTTCTCCATGCCCGGCACGCCGGTCCTCTACTACGGCGACGAAATCGGGATGGGCGACAATTTTTATCTCGGCGACCGCAACGGCGTCCGCACCCCGATGCAATGGAGCCCGGACCGCAACGCCGGGTTTTCCAAATCGAACCCGCAGCAGCTTTATCTGCCGATCACGATCGACCCGGAATATCACTACGAAGCGATCAACGTGGAAAACCAGCAGAAGAATTTGTCTTCGCTGTTGTGGTGGATGCGCCGCGTCATCGCGATGCGCAAGAATTTTAAGGCGTTCTCGCGCGGCTCGCTCGAGTTCTTGTATCCGGAAAACGCCAAGGTCCTCGCCTTTTTGCGCCGGCTCGAGGACGAGACCATTCTCGTCGTCGTCAACCTCTCGCGTTTTGCCCAGGCGGCGGAGATCGATCTCTCCCGCTTTTCAGGTTCCAGCCTGATGGAAATGTTTAGCCAAAACTATTTTCCGCCGATCAAGGAGTCTCCATACCCGATCACCCTAGGCCCGCACGCGCACTATTGGTTTGTCTTGCGGTCGCAGCCCAATGCGGCGCGGGCGTCGAAGGAACGCGTGGTTCCCACCCTGAGCGCGACGCCCGATTTGCAAACGCTCCTGGCGGACGGAGAGCGATCGCGTTTCGAACGCGAGGTCCTGCCGGAATACATTCGTCATTGCCGCTGGTTCGGTGCGAAAGCGCGCACGATTCGCGAGCTGCGCATCGCGGAGGAGGTCGCGGTTCCGGGCGAGGGAACTGCGCATTTCTGGTTTCTCGAAGTGACCTACACGGACGGCGCGCCGGAGACGTATGCGCTCCCGGTCAAAATCGCGATCGGAGAGCCGGCGCATGCGATTGGCCAGGCGGCGCCCCAAGCGATCATCGCGCGGTTCGCGGGCGCGGACGAAGCGATTCTTCATGATGCAATCTGGGACGCGGCGTTCCGTGAGAAGCTCTTCCGTGTGATAGCGCAGCGCCAAAACCTGGACGGAAATTCAGGTGAATTGCTGGGGGTGCCGGGCAGTGCGCTGCCTGCCGCGGATAAAGTTCCGTCCTCTCAGGTTCTCAGCATCGAACAGAGCAATTCGTCGATGCTCTTTGAGAACAAATATTTCCTGAAGCTCTACCGCAAACTCGAGGACGGCGTGAATCCCGATGTCGAGATCACGCGATTCTTGACCGAACGGCGCGAATTTGCCCATGTGCCCGCGTTTGCCGGCGCAATCGAATATCGACGCGGGAAAGGCGAGCCGACCGTTGTCTGCCTCTTGCAGGCGGCGGTCGCAAATGAAGGCGACGCGTGGGCGCTTACGCTCGATGCTGTCGGCCGCTATTACGAACGGGTGCTGGAACGGAAAGCAGATCTGCAAATCGAAAAGGCGCCACCCGGCCCGCTCCTCGAGGAATTGATCGGCGGCATCTATCCCCAAAAGGCAAGGCTGCTCGGAATGCGCACGGGCGAGCTGCATATCGCGCTCGCCTCCGATCCGGACGATCGCGCGTTCGCGCCGGAACCGTTCAACGCGCTTTCGCAGCGCTCCGTCTATCAAAACATGCGGGCCTCGCTCCGGCGCGCATTTGCTTTGCTCCAAAAAAAGCTTCCCGATCTCTCCGAGGCGTTTCAAGTGGAAGCGAACGAGGTCCTGGCCGCGGAACAAAAAATTCTCGCCCAGGAACAGCGCATCCTCGATCAACGCTCCGCCGCGACCAAGATCCGGATCCACGGCGATTACCACCTGGGACAGGCGCTTTATACCGGGAAAGATTTCATCATCCTCGATTTCGAAGGCGAGCCGGCGCGCCCGCTCAGCGAGCGAAAGCTGAAGCGCTCCGCGCTCCGCGATGTCGCCGGCATGATGCGTTCATTTCAATACGCTGCCTACAGTGCGCTCTGGCAGCCGGCCATGCGCCCCGAAGACATCCCGTTCCTCGAGCGCTGGGCCGATCTCTGGTATCGACAGATGGCCAGCGTCTTTTTGCAAAGCTATCTCAAGGCGACCCGGGGCGCGTCCTTCATCCCGCAACGCGAAGCCGATCTCCAGGTGCTGCTGGAAGCGTATCTCCTCGACAAAGCCGTCTACGAAGTCGGTTACGAGCTGAACAACAGGCCCGCCTGGGTCGTCATCCCCATTCGCGGCATCAAACATATTCTCGCCGCGATGTGATACCGCACGTCGCCGAATTCTATCTCGAATCTAGCCCTGGAAAATAGCCCAGCGTTTTAACGCTGGGGAAAATGGTGTTGGGAAAATAAGTCCCGTCGGGGACGGAAGACGGCCTCAATCAAGCATCCGCTGGTCAAATTCCAAGCCGTGCTTGCGAAGCATTGCTATGAACTCCTCCCGAAACGTTCGTTGTCTGTGGTGCTCTGTTTGCTTCCGGATATACGCCAGCGTCGCGTCGACTCCGGAAACGCCTATGCTGAACGCGCCGTAGCCCTGTTGCCAGGCGAATCCTGCCAGTCTTGGGAATGTTTCGTGAATCCATTTTGAAGAATTGCCTTTGAGAAGTTGTATTGCCTTGGCGACCGACAGGGTTCCCGGCAGAGAGACTAAGATATGGACGTGATCCGCGGCGCCGCCAATGGCTAACGCCTTCATTTTGTTGTCCCTCGCGATGCCGCCGAGGTACGGCCAAAGACGGTTCCGCAAATCCGAATCCAGGAAAGAGACGCGATTCTTCGTGCTCCAAACACAATGGACGAGGCAACTATTGAACGAATGCATGGGGAAACGCTCCTTTCGTCCCTGACGGGACTGGGACATCTTTATATCACGGTTTCCCCAGCGTTTGAAACGCTGGGCTATTGTCTCTCAGGCGTGGCTGGCCCATGGCGCCATCGTCGATCGACGCGAACGTGCGGCGATGGCCCAGTGTCGAAAACGCGGACCGTTGTCTCCCAGGCGTGGCCGGCCCACCGCATCATCGTCGACCAACGCGAACGTGCGGAAATAGCCCATATTGAAACGCTCGACTATCGCCTCACAGGCGTGACAGGCCCATGGCGTCATCGTAAACCGGCGCGAAACGTCCGGAAATAGCCCAGCGCTTCAGCGCTGGGGCAACGTTACGAGAAGGTGCGAGTCCCGCCAGGGACGAAAGAATGGCGATCTGCGATTAAAGATTGGCGGGTTCCACAACTGCGTTTATAAGCAACCTCAGACTCAAACAGAGAATCAATATGAACACACACCTCGACTCCATCGATCGCCAAATCGCCGCGAAACATCTTCTGACCCATCCCTTTTATCTCGCCTGGACCCGCGGCGAGCTGAGCGTCGCGGCCCTGGCCGATTACGCCCGCCAATATTATCACCACGTCGCCGCTTTCCCGACCTATCTCTCCGCCGTGCACGCGCGCTGCGACGATCAACCGACGCGCAAACAGCTCCTCGGTAATCTCATCGACGAAGAAGCCGGCTCACCGAACCATCCCGAGTTGTGGCTCCAATTCGCCGAGGGGCTCGGCGTTTCAAAGGAAGAGGTCAGGTCCTCCGAAAAGTGGAACGAAACCTCGAACCTGATCGGCACCTTTCGCTCCGTTTGCTCCGAAGGCGCCACCGCCGAAGGCCTCGCCGCGCTCTACGCCTACGAAAGCCAGATTCCCGCCGTCTCCGAATCGAAGATCAAAGGCCTGGTCGAGAATTATCAAATGACCGAACCGCGCGATTATCAGTACTTCTCAGTCCACATCGAGGCGGACCGCGAACACGCCGCCGCCGAGCGCGCCATGCTCTCGGAGTACGTCACCGACGATAACGCCGCGACCACCGCGAAGGCCGTCGACCGCATCCTGGACGCGCTTTGGGAAATGCTGTCCGGCGTCTGCCGTCGCCACGCCATCGCCTGCGCGTGATCGTCTGTAGCGGGGGTCGGATCTCACCAGCGGTCGCTGGATCTTCTGTTTCGTTGGATGTGAAGGTCACCCTCCACAAGAAGATCTGCCGCTGCTTATCTCAGGCTAGCTAGATTGTGGCCGGGTTTTCATGACCGTCTCTGCGACCCAGAAGTTACTCTTCGTGTGCAGTCGAAACCGGTTTCGCAGTCTTACAGCCGAAAAGTTGTTCGAAGGTTCAATGCTTTATCAAGTCCGTTCAGTGGGCACGCAGCCCAACGCTCGTATCGTCGTAACCGAGGGACACCTGGGATGGGCGGACACGATTTTTTGTATGGAGAAGTCGCACGTGAATCGGCTGAAGCGAAAGTTTCCCGAAGCCCTTCGCGGCAAGCGAGTCGTTTGCCTTCACATTCCGGATGAGCACGACTTCATGCATCCAAACTTGCTTGATGAACTTCGCGCCAAGCTTGTTGATTATGTCACGCTGCCAGAACGGAACCGAACCGCCTGATCGCGCGATGCAGCTCCGAATGCTTTCGGAGGGGGCATACCGACTCTAATCCAGCCTTGCCCCGGAGCGTGTCGGAACCGATCGTATATTTCCGTTACCACTCATTCACCATGCGTAGTGCGTTAATCGTTATCCTGCTCGCGTTGCTCTGGGCGACACCCGCTGAGGGCGCGAAGCCGATGCCGCTAAGAGAACTAGCGGAGTTCCTGGGGCCGGTGTCTCCAAAAAAGATCGCGTGGACGAAGAGTGTTGGCCCTGATTTCGACGCTTATTCCGGGCGTGCGATGCCACCCTTGGCTGGGACGGTAAATATCCACATCGGCGGGTGGCCGCATTTCAAGCGTGGCGGAAAGAGCACGACTGTAGCCGGCCGGCTGGGCCTATTTCCCGTGACCTGGCACCGTAAGATCGCGCCGGACGGGACCATCAGTCAGGAGGCTGTGCTTACGCTTCACGGATTTTGGAAGGTGAATGTCTGGCTCGAAGCGAAGCGGCAATCAGACATTGATGGAATGATCGCCATCGTCTCGAAGCTGCCGACCTTTACCCAAAAACCAAAGCCCGTTTCGTCCCAGTGACGTCATAGCTATGGATCACGGCGAACAAGACCGCGGCACCACCTATAGAGTCGTCGTCAACGGCGAAGAGCAATACTCAATCTGGCCGGTTGATCGAGAGATACCGGCCGGCTGGAAAGAAGTCGGCAAGAGTGGAACCAAGGACGAGTGCCTCGCCTTTATCAAGGAGGTCTGGACCGACATGCGGCCGCTCAGTCTGCGAAAGAGGATGGAAGAGATGCCCTAAGGGTAAGATTGATCACGATCTTGTCCTAAGGACTTCTCAGTTGCTCGCCACCACAGAGGCGGAGGAAGGGCGGTAATCGCTGGCGCGGTACTTGCGGGAGCCGTTGTAGGCGAAATGCGGGATGTACATCGCCGGATCCTGCGTTTCGATTCGTTCGATCGCGCTGTTGAATGTCGGATCGAGCAGGTAAGTGCCCCTGGTCGTGTCCCACTCCAGCCAGGCGTGCGTTCTCAAATCGGCGATGTGCCGCTTGCCGATGACGAAGCGAACCTGCGTGGCGCCCTTGGCCCGCAAGATTGCGTAAAGCAAAATGGCTTTGCCCTTGCAATCCGCGGCGACATCGGAGTGGACCTGCGCCGGCGTTTTCCATTGCCGCGAATATTGATAGGGGATCGCGCGCAGGCTGGTTATCCATTGGTTGAGAGTGGTCACAGACGTCCGGCCTGCCAGGGCGCCTGCGGGAGAATTCAGGACGGGCGAAATCGGGCTCATTTGGCGATCGTATGGAGTGGAGGCGACCGCCAGGAAATTGGGTTGGGCAAAGCTGGCGACCGAGTTTGATCCGACACAGGCAGCCACCAGCGAAACACATCCCATCCGGCGAAAGAGAGAGAGCGATGGCAAGGACATCTCGACTGAAGGTCAAAAGCAGCCACCGTGCCCAGCCGGTTTTCGGCCGGCTCGCAATCATTGGTTTCCCTGTGCCGTGACCGCGTGCTCGTGCGCTGTAACTCGGAAATCGGGCCCAGCGCGGTCAGCAATCTGGGGAGCGCACGCGCCCTCGCGTGCTGGGTGCGGCGCCTCGCCGCAACGAACTTCGAGCCCTGCGGAGGTTTGGGCGCCGGCTCCTGCCGCAGCGTTCCGGAAAAGTTCGCGCCGGCGGGGGCGCCGGCGCCAGCACGCGAGGCGCGTGCGCTCCCCAGAACTTCGGCTGCGCCGCGGAACTGTATCCGATTCGTCAACTACGTCGCACTACCTACTCTTTTGCGGCGCGCGAAAGGCGGGTATGGTGACGCGTTATGGCGAATCAGGTTTTGGCGGGGAAGGTCGGGGTCGTTTTCGGCGTGGCGAACAAGCGGAGCATCGCGTGGGCGATCGCCAGGGCTTGGGCGGCGGCGGGCGCGCGTTTGATTTTTAATTATCAAGGTGAGCGGCTGAAGGAGAACGTCGAGGAACTGGTGGGGGAGTTTGGCGAAGGGACGCCGCTGTTTCCCTGCGATGTTTCGAGCGACGCCGAGATCGCGGAGTTTTTCAGCAAAGTCCGAGGAGAGACCGACCGCCTCGATCTGATGCTGCATTCGGTGGCGTTCGCGCCGAAGGAAGCGCTCGAGGGCGATTTCGTCAGCACGACCCGGGAGGCGTTTCGCATGGCGCACGATATCAGCGCTTATTCGCTCGTGGCGCTGGCCCGGGAAGCGGCGCCGATGATGACGAACGGCGGAAGCATCGTGGCGATGACCTATTACGGCGCGGAAAAGGTGGTGCCGCATTACAACGTGATGGGCGTGGCCAAGGCTAGCCTGGAAGCTTCGACCCGTTACCTGGCCTACGACCTTGGTCCGAAGAAGGTCCGGGTGAATTGCATTTCGGCCGGGCCGGTCCAGACCCTGGCGGCGCGCGGCATCAGCGGGTTCAGCGCGATGCTGAAGCATTATCAGGAGCACGCGCCGCTGAAACGGAGTTGCGATCCGGCCGAGCTGGGCGAGACGGGAGTGTTTTTGGCGAGCGACGGCGCGGCGGCGATCACGGGGCAGGTGATTTACGTCGATGGCGGGTACCAGGTGATGGGGATGTAGGAATGGCGAATGACGATTGGAGCGGGGACAATAATCACTCGTGCTCCTGCTCCTGCTCGTGATCGAATTCTCCAGCGGCGATCACGAGCAGGAGCACGATTACGAGCAAAGAGCTTAGGCCGATGAATCTCGCTGAGGAACTGCGGGCGCTGCTGGGAAATGCAGCCGTGTCGAATGAAGCAGCGCAGTTGGTCGCGCATGGGGGCGACAAGTGGGTGGCAAACCATCCGCCGGAGGTGGTGGTTTTCGCTACATCGACGGAGCAAGTGAGCAGGCTGCTGCGGTTTGCTTCGGAGAAGAAGATTCCGATTACGGCGCGAGGGGCAGGGTATGGCTACGTGGGCGGTTGTGTGCCGGTGCGCGGGGGAATTGCGCTTTCGCTCATGCGGATGAATCGGATCAAGGAAATCAATTTTGCTGATGCGATCGCGATCGTGGAGCCGGGAGTGATCACGGCCGATCTCCAGGCGAAGGCGAGAGAACAAAAGCTGTTCTACCCGCCGGACCCCGCCAGCATGAAGGATTGCACCATCGGCGGGAACGTCGCGACGAATGCCGGCGGGCCGCGTTGCCTAAAATACGGAGTGACGCGCAACTATGTAATCGGACTCGAGGTGGTGCTGGCCAGCGGCGAAATTCTGCGCACGGGCGGGCGGGTGCATAAGAATAAGACGGGGTTCAACCTGATCGGTTTGTTTGTCGGATCGGAAGGGATGCTGGGGGTGGTGACGGAGATCACGGTCCGGTTGCTGCCGCTGCCGCCCGCGCGCGCCACGATTTCCGCGGCATTCGCGACGATGACGGAGACGGCCGCGACGGTGCAGGCGATTTTTCAGGCGGGCTTTCTGCCGGCAGCGCTTGAGATTGCCGATCATCTCACCCTCGAAGCCGCCCGGCGTGATAAGGGCGTGTCGCATGTGCCGGCAGGGAATGCGCATTTGCTGGTCGAGGTCGATGGCCAGATGGAAACGGTCCGGAGCGAGGCGGCGGGACTCGAGCGCTTGATCGCGGACCGAAAGCCAAGTTCGCTCGCGACCGCGACGACGGAGGAGGCATGCGAGGGCCTCTGGATGTTGCGCCGGGATTTCAGCAACTCGCTGCGAGCCACTGGCCTGACGAAGTTGAATGAGGATGTCGTGGTGCCGCGGTCGCGGTTGGTCGAATTGATCGAGTTTGGCGAAGCGCTTCAAAAGCGGCACGGTTTTCCGATCGCCTGTTTCGGGCATGCCGGAGACGGGAACATCCACGTCAACATCATGGCGGCGAACTACGGCGATCCCGCCGTGCAAAAAAAAGTGGAGCAAGCGCTGGACGAACTCTTTCAGCAGGTGCTCGCCTGGGGGGGAGTCATTACCGGCGAGCACGGCATTGGCCTGGCGAAGAAACGCTGGTGGCCGGAGGCGACGACCGACGCGGCGCGCGAGGTGCATCGGGCGATTAAAAGTGCGCTTGATCCCGCGGGGATTCTGAATCCCGGGAAATTTCTGGATTAAGGCAGCTCCAGGACCACGTTCACGGCGCGGTGGTCGCTCGCCTGGGGCGAGGTGTTTGCGACCCAGGCCTTGGATAAAATCGCGCCTTGATAGAAGATGTGGTCGAAACAAGCGGCGGGATAACGCGCGCTGGGCAGCACGGTGACCCGGGAATCGTCGGGGATTCCCTTCCAGGCCCAACTGAACCCGTCCGCCAATAAGGCGGGAACAGTCTTTTCCATCGCAAAACGGGTCTCCCCAGGCGCGGTGTTGAAATCGCCACCGACGATCCAGGTCAGCGCGCCGTTCCTGCCGTAGGTGTCCTTCATCGCTCGCATGTGCGAAAGGAGCTGGCGCATCGATTCTTCCCGAATGCGCATGTCTTCGCGAATGTCCCCGCGATTGCTCTTCAAGTGCAGCGCATAAACCAGGAGGACCTGCTTCGGCGACAATTGATAGGAGGCAAACGCGAACCCGCGCGGAGGCGTGATCGCGACGCCCGGCTTCCACGCTTCCGCCCAGGCGCTAATCGGTTGAAACCTGCTGGCGATTGCGATCTGCTGCGTCTCCTTTTCGTCCACACGCGGAGGAAAATTCGAGCAGACGTCCACTTTGAATCCGTGCAAGGGTTTGATCGCCAGCGCTGCCTGCTCGGAATCGCGCACTTCCTCCAGCCCCAGAACATCGGGAGCGAGCTGCGCGATATCGCGATGGACGGCGCGAATCTGCCGATTTTCTTCGGCGCGCGATGCCTTCGGCCGCCGGCCCGGAAACCATTGGATGTTCCAAAAGGAGGCCGTGATCGTGGTTGAAGAAGGTGTTTGGGCCGCGACCGGAGTGTCTGGCGCAAAAAAAAGCGCCGTAATGGCGGAGGCGAGCGCGATGCAGCGGAGAGAGAACCTGGGAGGCATGGTCAAAGAATACCTCACGGTGACCGCTGAATACGAGGAACAAGGAAGCGGCGGTTTGTAACCGCCGATTTAGTTGGTCGGCGGTTGAAAAACCGCCGCTCCTCGGGGAGAGGAACTAGCCGGGCCGCACGATTTTGCTCAAATGCTCGACGGCGGCCTGCTCGGCTTTTTCATCGCTCTCATAATCCCAGCCCACAATTTCGAGCATTTGAGTTCCCACGTCTCGCTTCCCTTTTCGAACAGCATCGAGCCTTCCGGCGGCGGTCCAATTTTCATGGTCCGCCATCCCGGGCCGCGGTGACGTTCCATCCCAATAGCAGTAGAAAACGTGAAGCGAGCGGCCATTATTGTCGAAAATATAGAAGCGAATAGGCAAGGCGACGCCGTTGACCGTGAGCAGTTTACTCTGCACGCCGCCGCGCTGTTTCATGCCGCTGGCGGGCAGGCAAATATCCGGCCGGTGGTTCTTGACGAAAAGACCGGCGGTCCGGCCCGGGAGCCAGCGAAAGAAAAACATGTTCCAGAGGTGGCCGTCGTTTCCGGTCCACGTGCCGCCTCCGCCTTCGTTGTAGCGCAAGAGTTCCTGGGCGGCGTCGGCGATGGGGACTGTTTTCCAACTCGTCGCTTCAGACGGCCACGTGATCGTCCAGGGTTGAAGCCGGGCTGTCCGCGACTCATGGGAGCGGTACCAAATCTGGGTGGCCCCTTCGGCCACCAGGATCAGCGCAAGAAGACATCCGAGGACCAGGCGCGGCACACGAAAACCCGGCCTCGATCCGGACGCAACCGACGGATCCTGCTCTTTGCCGCGCAGGAACATGCTCATTCCCCAAAGGGCGAACAGGCAAACAACCAGAATCGTGTGTCCAGCGGGGTCATGCCAGGTCTTGATCGCGTCGGGACCGCGCTCGGCGCTGAGCCACACCAACAGAAACGTCCGGACCAGATTGCAGCCGAAAGCCAGGACTGCGCCGGATACGACCAGGATGAAACGGCGCCAGGCCGTGAATTCATAAAACTCACCCAGAAACAACGAAACCATGAACGTGGCCTGCAATGACCGAATCCCCGTGCAGGCTTCGTCGATCCCGACAAAGCCGGAACCGATTTCTATGACATTCCCCATCTGCACGGCCGGGATGTCGATCGCATTGAGGACTTCCACATTGATGAGCGCGCCGATGCGCATGAGACCCTGAATCACGAATTGCTCGAGATTGGTTGGCCACGGCACAGCGACGAAAAAGAAGAGAATGGGAAAGGCGAAGTGTCGCAGCCACCGGGCTCCGCCTGCCAGGTAAACCCCGGCCGCGGTGATCAGCCCGGCGGATAGCGCCATGGCCCAACTCAGCAATCGCCAATCGGGATTCGCTTCCTGAATGAGGCGGACGGGCACGAAAAACGCCGCGGCCAGAACAATGACCAATCCCGGAATAATTTTGACGGCGGGAGCCGAGGGCGCGGGAGTGTTTTGGGAGCGCCGCCAAAAGATGTAGGCCGTGAGGAAAGGGACGGTCCACCCGTAGCCATATTGCGGATTGATCGACCATTCGAAACGGAGCCGCGAAATCAGTTCGACCCAGACGAGCGCAAACACCGCGATCGGGAACCAATTGATCACACGCAACGCTGCTGTGGTCGCGGGAAGAGAAGGGGATGATGTGGCGTCCATGAAGGCGTGACCCGATTTTAGCAGGATACGAGCCGGGATCGCACCCGGCCAAGCCTGCCGCATCCCGGAGATAAAATCGAGCGCTCGCTGGCGCAATGCTCAAAATCGCGCCATATTACACCCGCGACCGCCCCGCAGGCCGATTCTTAAAAGGAAGGTCTTATTCCTGCGCCTTGTCATGGCGTCGCATTCTCTCGATGAAACCAGGAACTCTCACTCACACCATCGCGGTCTTGCTGTCGTCAGTCTCCGCGTTCTTCACTCATAGCGCGGCGGCCACGGTGCCAAATTCGCAGATAAAACTGAGCAAGAAATCGAGCAAGGCGCGGGATGACACCCCATTGAAGGTCGATCCAATTTCCTTCGCGCCTTCGGAAAAAGCCGATCCTCCTTTTGCCCACGCCGGGGAACATTTCCCCTGGAAAAAAGAGATCGTGACCACGGTTTTCTGGATCGGTGAGAAGCCCACGGCCAATAATCCAGTCCCGAATCGCCAGAGCTCCTGGGATCGGAACTGGACGCAGAGTTACGGCGGCTACGACAATCCCGACCGCGCGCAGCGGAACGATTTTGCTCCCGCGAAATTTACGCCGCGCCAGAACCCATTTTACGTCGCGCTTCCTTACAACGACAAATCGATCAACGGTCATCGGCCCGAAGCGCCGCGCGTGGTGCCCTGGTTCAAGGAGGCCTATCAAGGCCCGGCGGTCTCGACCTGCAAGGGCCGCTGGATTGCGATCCGCAAGGGCAACAAGGTCGCCTATGCCCAGTGGGAGGATGCCGGCCCGTTCCGGACCGATCATTGGCAGTATGTCTTCGGAAACGAGCGGCCGAAGCCGAACTTAAACCGAGGCGCGGGCCTCGATGTTTCGCCCGCTGTCCGCGATTATCTTGGGATGCAGGATACGGATGTGACCGACTGGAAATTCGTCACGTTCGCGGAGGTGCCGCATGGTCCCTGGGCCAGGCACGGGGACAACAACACCTTTGTCCTGAGTCAGCGCAAGAGCAATAAAGCGATGGCCGAAGGCCCGAAGCGGGGCGGAGTGACGATCCTGCCTTGAGTCCTGGAGGGACGCCCGCCGTGGCGTCCAGCGAATAGCCTGGCAACCGTCATTGGTGGATCGAGCGCTCCGCCGCTCGAGGTTAACATGGCGGCGAAGCCGCGTAATCTTTGGCATCGCGCGACGGAGCGCGCCATCCACCTCAACGAGACAGAGCTTAGAACAACTTCGGGTGGTCGTCGTCGTCCTCCGGACCGATCGCGGCGCGGATCTTTGTCAGGAGATCGTTAAAATCGTACGGCTTTTGGATCGTGTCGAGCACGCCTGCTTTTAGCATTTCGGAGCGGATCGCAGGCTCCAGATAACCGCTGGCCACAATCGCCCGGACGCCGGGCCGGCTTTCTTTCATTTTAAGAAAGGCCTCGCGGCCGCCCAGACGCGGCAAGCCCAGGTCGCAGACCACAAGTCCGATGTCGTCCCGATGCGCCTCGAAGAGCGCGACGGCTTCCATTCCGTCCCTGGCGGCCAGCACGCGATATCCTTCTCCTTCCAGAATCGTCACGCCCAGGTCTCGCAACATTTCTTCATCTTCGACCAGCAGGATCGTCTGCGGGGCGTTTGGTTTTCGCGGGATGTTCCACCTGGCGCCTTCGCCATGTGCTTCGGTGGAATGCTCGACCGGCAGGTAGATAATGAAAGTGGTGCCGGCATCCGGTTCGCTCTCCACCTGGACAAAGCCCCGGTGATTGTTCACCACTCCGTAAACCACGGACAACCCGAGACCGGTGCCTTTGCCGCGTTCCTTCGTGGTAAAAAATGGCTCGAAGATATGCGATTTTACCTGCCGGCTCATGCCGCTCCCGGTATCGCGCACGCGAATGCAGGCATAATCCTGCGTGCCGGCGCCGGTGAAAGATTCGGTCAACTCCGCCCCAGGCGTAATCGACGTCTCGAGCGTGAGGGTCCCCCCGTCTTTCATCGCGTCGCGCGCATTCACACAGAGATTCAACAGGACCTGGTGAATCTGGCTGCGATCGGCCGTGATCAAGGGAAGGTCCGGTTGCAAGTGGAGCTCGAAATTGATCATTTTAGGAAACGTGGCTTGCAGCATTTTTTCCAGCTCCCGCACGAGTGCATTCAAATCGAGGGAGGAAAATCGCGCCTCCGTTTGCCGGGCCGATGTCAGCAGCTGTTGCACGAGGGCGGCCCCGCGCTCCACCGCGTCCTTGATGATTTTGGTGGCGCCGGACGTTTCCCTGCCTTTCGAATCCAGGGTCTCGAGCCGATTCGTGTATCCTAATATGATCGCGAGGATGTTGTTAAAATCGTGGGCGATTCCACCCGCCAGGGTCCCGAGGCCCTCCATTTTTTGGGCCTGGACGAGCTGCTGTTCGAGCCGCTTCCTCTTGGTATCGTTGAAGAGATAGACCTGGAGGCCGGTGAGTTCGCCTTCCACGAAAGTGCCGACCAGGCGAGCCACCACGTAGAGGGGATCGCCACCTCGCTGGTTCATTTCGAGTTCATGCCGCTCCACAATCCCAGTCTGCTGCACCATCTCGAGCAACTCGACGCCGTCCTTCCGGCTGCGGAGAAGTTCGAGAAAATTTCCGGAAGTTGCTTCTTCAATGGAATCGAATCCGAAAATATTCACGAAGGCCGGATTGCAGGTCACGATTTGGCCGTCCGGCCGGATGCTGAGATTGCCGGTGAAGTCTTCCGTGACGAAGCGCCGATAGCATTTCTCGCTCTCGCGCAAGGCCGACTCCTCCTGGTGGCGCGCGGTGATATCCCGGTTGATCTGCAAGCGCGCGGAGCCGGAATTTTGGCCGGCCATGGTCCATCGGCTCGCGACGCGAATCTGCCGGCCGTCCCTGTGGACCTGAACGAGTTCGCCTTCCCAATGCGCTTCGTGTTCCAAAATCGACTCGATGTTCCGCGCGTCTCCCGAAAGCTCCGTGCGAAGAAGCGCATGCACATTCCGGCCGAGCGCATCCTCCTTATCCCAGCCATATGTGCCGGATGCGCCCCGATTCCAATAGGTGATCGTGCCGTGGCCGTCGGTGAGAATGACGGCATCCTGCGCGAACTCGAGCAGTTTTCCCTGATCCATCAGATGATCGGCGAGCGGCACGAGGGGCGGAAAGCGAGACCCGACATTGTCGCCTCTGCCATCACGGCGTGCGAGAACTTGCCGGCGCGCTCGGGTTGGGCTGCGGGTCGTCGCGAGAGCGCAACT
Source organism: Chthoniobacterales bacterium (assembly GCA_035556975.1). Lineage (GTDB taxonomy): Bacteria > Verrucomicrobiota > Verrucomicrobiia > Chthoniobacterales > UBA10450 > AV80. Next base: position 37,984 of record DATMEN010000025.1, on the reverse strand, counting down.
CATCCAGACGACCGGAGGAAAAAAGAAAATAGATTGCCAGCAATGCCCCTAAAATGACGGCAAAAAGAAAAATGAAACTTGCGGCGCGCAAGCCGCCCCAGCGGCGGCCGGCCATTTGCCGGGCCGCCCGTTTCTGCATCAACTCGAGCTCGAGCAGCCGCACGGCAGTTTCCGGATCAACCGGTTCGGGCTTGCCGTCGCCATTGGAATTCATCGAAATGAATCTTAACCATTCGACCAAAACACCAAATGGATTCTGCGGATAACAAATTCTATTGGCGCCCGCTGGCGGCCTTTACAGCGCCGATGGCGGTTTTTCTTACTTTGCTCGCCTTGAACGACTTCCTCCGAAGGCCGGGCGGCGCCTTCTGGCTGGTGTCGCCCGAATATTGGATTTACCCGGCGCAGACGATCATTTGCGGCCTGCTAGTCATCTGGTTCTCGCGCGAATATCCGTTCCAGGCACCCAGGCGGATTGGGTTCGCCGGGGCGATTGCGCTTCTCGCTTTCGTGCTCTGGATCGCACCCCAGGCCGTCTTCGGGTTTGCCCCGCGTGCCGAAGGTTTCAATCCTGAGATTTTTTCCGATCAACCGGCCGCTTACTGGGCCACGGTTTGCTTCCGTTTCCTTCGTCTCGTCGTGGTCGTTCCGTTGGTCGAGGAGATTTTCTGGCGCGGATTTTTGCTTCGCTATCTCATCAACGAAAAGTTTTCGACCGTGCCGATGGGGTCGTTTTCGTGGCTCTCCTTCAGCGTCGTCACGCTCGCGTTCGGGTTCGCCCATGCGCGAGCGGACTGGATCCCCGCTCTCATCACGGGCGCGCTCTATAACTGCGTCGCGTATCGGACGAAAAGCCTGTCGTCCTGCGTCCTGGCCCATGCCCTCACCAACCTTCTCCTCGGCCTCTGGATCATGAAAACCCGCCAATGGGGATTCTGGTAGGGGCGACCGATCCCATGGCACCGCTTCTGCTCCCTAAAGGGGCCAAATGCACGCGACCTTTACTCAAAAAGTCATCATTTGCATGGTCGCCGGCTTTCTCGCGGCCTGTCTCGTTCAGTGGGGGAAAGTCTTCGTCGAAGGGGCGGATGATGCCCTGAACGGGGGCTACAACAATAGGTCCCCGGCGGTTACGCAAAAATCCAAACCGTAAGCCGGGGTCGAAAGGGATTGCCGACCCTTCTGCTGCGCCTAATTTGCGTGGCGGCATGAAGATCGGTTTCGCTCAAATCAACCCCACGGTCGGGGATTTGCGCGGAAACTTCGAGAAGATTGCGGGCGCCTACGAGCGGCTTGCGGCCGCGGGCGCGGAGCTGGTTATCACGCCCGAGCTGGCCATTACCGGCTATCCGCCGCAGGACCTGCTCTTCAAGTCGCAGTTCGTTCCGCAAAACCTCGAGACGCTGGAGAAGCTCCAGGCCCGGGTGCAGGGCGCCGCTTTGCTGGTCGGTTTCGTCGACCGGAACCAGGGACGCGGAAAACCGTTTCATAATGCCGCGGGCCTGCTGCAACCGGGCGCGCCGATAGCCACAACGCATAAATCCCTTTTGCCCACCTATGATGTCTTTGACGAAGACCGCTATTTCGAGCCGGCGCGCAGCGTCGCCCCCTTGATGTTCGGCACGAAAAAGATCGGCGTCACCATCTGCGAGGATATCTGGACGGAACGTTACCTGCCCCGCCCGCTCTACGACATCGAGCCGGTGCGTTCATTGGTGGACCAGGGGGCCGAAGTGATCCTGAATCTGAGCGCGTCGCCCTTCGGTTTGGGAAAGCCGGCCATTCGCCGCGAGATGGTGGCTACGCTCGCCCGGACCTATCGCCGGCCGATCTGCTACTGCAACGCCGTCGGCGGGGACGATCAGCTGGTTTTCGACGGCAACTCGATCGCGGTGAATTCCAGAGGCGAATTGATCGCGCAATTGCCTGCCTTCCGGACCGCGGAGGAGGTCGTCGAGACCGAGGCGTCGCAACCGGTGACACTGCCGAAGCCCGATGATATGGCCGACCTGTTCGAAGCCCTTTCGTTAGGTGTGCGCGATTACCTGACGAAGTGTAATTTCAAATCCACCGTGCTCGGATTGAGCGGAGGCATCGATTCCGCGGTCGTCGCGGCGATCGCCGTGAACGCGCTTGGCTCGGAAAACGTCCTCGGCGTTTCGATGCCAAGTCCGTATTCGTCCCGCGGCAGCATCGACGACGCTCTCGCCCTGGCCAAAAATCTCGGCATCAAATGTCTGCAAATTCCCATCGCCAACGCCTTCAGCGCCTTCAAGGTGCAGTTTGCGGAAGCTTTCGCCGGCCTGCCCGAGGACACAACGGAAGAAAACATGCAGGCGCGCTTGCGCGGAATGATCCTGATGTCGCTCTCGAATAAATTTGGGCACCTGGTCCTCAGCACTGGAAACAAGAGCGAACTATCCGTTGGCTACTGCACACTTTACGGCGACATGGCCGGCGGCCTGGCCGTGATCAGCGATGTGCCGAAGACGATGGTCTATGTGCTGGCCCGCTGGATAAATCGCGACCGCGAGATCATTCCTGTTTCGACAATTGAAAAACCCCCGAGCGCAGAACTGAAGCCCGGCCAAACCGACCAGGACAGCTTGCCGCCCTATGATGTGCTCGATGAAATTTTACGCCTCTACGTCGAGGAAAACATGAGCGGACGCGACATCATCGCCCACGGCTTCGATGAGAAAACGGTTCGTTGGGTGCAGCGGCGCGTCGACATAAACGAATACAAGCGCGAGCAGGCAGCGCCGGGCCTCAAGGTCACCAGCCGCGCCTTTGGCGTCGGCCGCCGGATGCCGATCGCACAGCAGTACGTCGATTAGCGGAACTGCACCGCGTTGGAATCGAACCAACAACCCAGTGATTAAGAGTCACTTGCTCTGCCAATTGAGCTAGCGGTGCGTTTACCTCGTGGGGAGCGCTATCTTGCAGTAGTTTTGCAGGGAATCAACCGTAACAGGTTCTGTATATAAATCCGTATCTACGTTCCTCGCAGTAGAGGAATGTGGCCGAAATTCCCTTTGTTTAGTCGGACGGAAATACTCTATTTTGAAGGATTCTGAACGCGGCATCGAGCACCTTGAGAAAGGAGGCTTCGGTACCAAACACGGCGTCGCGCCCGCCTCCGGATTGTATCCACACGCGAAGGGACTCCTGCAGGTCTTTATTGGCTTGCCGGTCGAGGTTGCGGAGGAGCCAATCGAAAAACAATTTCGCGGCCTCAGCTACTTCCGCTTCCGACATCTCTTCCTGACGCCCCGGCTGCGATTCTCCCTGTCCCTGCCTCTCGAGTCTATTCAATATGACTCGCTGGCAGCTAATGGCCGCGGCCAATCCCTCCGCCATGCCTTGTTCGCGACACATCCTCTCCGCCTCCTGAAACGTTTCCAGCGCTCGATCGTACTCTTCTAGCTCGATCAGGAGGAGCCCTTCGCTTCCGAGGGCGCGATTCAAGAAATCGTAGTTTTTCATCTCGCGGCTCAGGGCCTGCGATTCGCGCCACTTTTCGATCGCGGCCGCCAACTGGCCGACTTCCTTCAACCCCTTGGCTACCTGAGACATCGCTCTGAATAAACCCTCGCTATCGTCCAATTCGCGCTGAAGAGTTTCGAGGCGTTGATTCACGTGCAACCGGTCGAGGGCGCTCAGAGAATTGTCACTTTGCAATTGCAGCATAAGCGCGTCACGCTCGAATCCCAGTGTGGCCTTGAGACGCTGGCCATCATTACGCTCCCGGTACAGCTCCGCGGTTTCGGCGCAAAGTGCCGCGGCTTTTTGCCAGTGGGAATTCTTGAGAAAGACAGTCGTCTGATGCTCAAGAGAGGACAAGAGAAAGTTAACCTTTCCCGTTTGCAGAGCGAGCCGCTCCTGCTCTTTCCAGGCTGCCATGGCATCGTCGATTTGGTCTAGCTTCTCGCAAATCGCAGCTTTCATCCCTAGAGCATTGGAAAGATTTTTCGCGTTGCCTAGCTCTCGGAAAATGGCCTCTTGTTGGGCGCAACACCGGCTCGCGCGCTGGAACTGCTCTTGTTGCATTAAGATGATGGTCTGATTGCCCAGGCATGTTCCTAGAAACGCCTGCTTACCGAGCGCGCGGCTAATTTGCTCGCTTTCACCATAGAGACTGAGCGCCTCCTCGAGGGCGCCATTTTTCTGCCGCGACGTCGCTTCCGTGAAGGCTATTTCCATCAGCACCTCTTGAGCTTGTCCCTTGAAACCAAGCTGTTCCTCTCGTGCGCAGAGCTTTCTCGCCGCAGGAAGATCGCCCAAGCGCTGCGCGATTCTGGCCTGATTTCCGAGGCAGATCGCGAGCGCTTCCGGTTCGTCAAGTTGTGCGCAAATCTGTTCTTCTTCCTGGTGCAGTTGCAATGCTTCCGCAAATTTGCCGAGATGGAAACAACTGCGAGCATGGTTGCCCAGGTAACGCTGAAGGTGCTTGAGATCACCGCCGATTTTTCGGCAGATTCTCTCGGCCTCCAGGTAGATTTCAGCTGCGAGCGCGTAGTCACCCACTACAAGAAAAGTATCGGCTTTGATGCCGAGAACGACATGGAGACGAACTTCGTCACCCCCGCGCCGGCATTGCCTCTCGGCCTCGTCGAGCGCCTGCCGCGCTCCCCTTGGATCGTCGGTAGCCAGGCGCTCGTTAGCATAGAGCCCGAGTGAATCCACTCGCTCTGGTATCTCTGCGAGCCTAGCTGCGAGCAGTTCGGGGTCCGAATCCCAGCGCGTGATTTTTGGCTCTTCTCCCGGCTTAAATACGGTGAAGGATTCATTCCCATCGGCGATCACGTTCGTGTTTCCCCCAAGCGCGAGATCAATTGTGCGTTTCTGGGCTTGAACTCGCCGCGTCAGATTGGTGAACCCTGTCGCCGTCGCCACGGCCAAGGCTTTGTCCATCAGCGCTTGGCCTTCCTGAAACTCATGCAATTGATAGAAGAGGATCGCCCCCTGTTCGAGGAGCGATTCAATACACTGCTTGAGATTCCCAGCCTCTTCGCTAATGGCCTGCTGCTGGCGCAGCAACTTAAGGGACTCCGCAAAACTGTTTTGCACCGTTAACAACAGGGACTGTCCGTACAGTGCATGAGCCAGGCCGAGCTGAAAACCGCAGCGGCGACAAATCCGATCCTGCTCGTGAAAGAGCGACCAGGACTTCCCGAGTTCGCCTCTTCGATAGGCCTGGAAGGCCTCGCCTGCCAACCCCTGTTGCCGGGCATGTGCGCGACCGAAGTCCACATCGACTACGGGAACCTCGGAATGGAAATTGTGAGTTTCTTCATCGACCGCATTCGCCTTGACGACAGCTTGATTCTGGAGTGCCGCATCCACCTGCACGACATCGCCAATTTCGCCGGCGAGTTTCGCCTGCTCCTCGAGCAAACGGCAGGCCTCCGCCGTCTCCCCAGCATCGGCGAGGATCAGCGCTTTGAGCCCCAGAGACCTGGCTATTTCGTCCCGCCGATTGAAGGTGCGGCTGATTTGCTCTCGTTCGTCGATGGCCTCCAGGGCTGCATCCAGGACGCCGTGTTCCCGATGGATGATTGACGTGAGAGCGAGAACTGGCAGCAATGCTCTTTGCTGCTCGTGAGCGCGGCAGATCCTCGCAGCATCGGCGAGCATTGCCCGGGCGCTTTCGGAATCACCCCGCAAATAATGGATGATCGCGAAGCGCGACCAGCTCTCCGCAGCTAGCTCCCAGTCGCTCTGCTCCTCGCTTAGCTGAATGCAGCGCTCACAAACCCTGGCCGCCGAAGCCAGATCACCCTCGTCTAACATGAGCTTCGCCTGAAAAGCCAGACAGAGGACGAGGTGGTGGCGATCGTCGCACCGGTGATAATGGTCGGTCAGCCGGGCCATCAAAGGACCGGCTTCCGCAGCCTTGCCCGTATCGAACAAAAGCTGCGCCAGATGTCGATAAGTCGCCAGCCGCTCCGTAGTCAGATCGGCCAGGGGTTGATAGATCTCAATGACGCGGTGCGCGGTGTGAGTCTCGATCTGTGCCCAGTAAGACTTCAGATCGTACTCGGCCAGGATCCAGGCAGCCTCGAAAAACTCGTGGTCGGACAATAAATCGAAGAGTCTCTCCCACCCCCCGCAGGCTGCGAGCTGCCATGGCAGTTCCTCGATCTTCCGCTTTCCGAGCGCCTGCTTTTCAAAGTAGCCGGCGATTTCGTCGCGCGCGTGGTCCTGCAGCTCTTTCGTGGGAAGATAGCGGTGCCGGACTGCCTCGCGAAAATACTCGTGCGAGAACGCCAGCAGGCCGCGCCGGCTGATCAGCGATCGTTCGATGGAGAGGTAGAGGGACGACCACGCGAGCTGCGGCAGGGGTTGGTCCGTGCCGAGCATCTGTAAAAGCTCGTGATCCGAGAGACCACCACGCGCGGCCCAAAGCAGCTTCATGGCGTCCCCCACGAGCCTCGGCCGGCTCCCTTCGTAGTCCTCCTCCAGTCGCTCCAAAACGCGGGAATACACTTCACGAATGGACGCGGCGGTGACATACCCTTGCAACCGCAGGCCGACGCGGGACCGCGAGCCGAGGACACGCAATTCATCTAGGAGAACTCTTAGAAACAATGGATTCCCGGCCAGCTGCGCCGAGGCGATCTGGTCCACTTGCCGCGGCAGGAGACCCTTCCCAAATTGCTGGAGATAGTTATGGATCAAAGTGCGGCGTTCCCGCTCCGTAAGTGGCTCCACCTCCAGCAGGCTCCATCCTCGCTGCAACACGGCGTCCAGGGCCGGGCTTTGTAGAGTGGAGGCAACGACATACACGTTGCCGGGCAGGACCGGCGGCAACCACAATAGTTCCAGGGCGCCCTCACGATCGAGCAGTTGGTTAAGGGCGTCGACGACCAGCACCACTCGCTGCCGGCCAGCTGACGCGTGCAGGGCATCAAAAAACGCGGCGCGTAGCTTTTGCGGTTCGTTATTTTCTTCGGTATCAATTCCGAGCGGCCCGGCCAGCTCCGAGACGAAGCGCCGCAGCATCGCCACCGAATCCACACTATCGGCAGTCGCACCGACATAGTGCGCCAAGACGATGTCGTCGGGGAAATTACGCCGGTGGTGAGATATCCAGTTTGCCAGGAGCGCCGTCTTGCCGCCGCCGGACTCGCCCACCACAACTAGGCCCAGTTCGCTGAACGGCTTGGCGACATACTCATCCAGTTGGGCGAAATACTTCTCCCGCCCGATATAGGAAAGGGCTCGGCTCCGGGCAAATGCCTCGTGGGCGAGAACTTCACTTTCCAGAGCGGTGGGCACATTCTCCGGAGGAAAATCCTCGTCGATCGCGTTGGTGAGGTCCTCCAACACCATTTGCCCAAGGGATTTTGGGTCCGGGTATATGCGCCAATCGCTTCCGCTTTGCTTAATCGCCTCTTTCAACCCGGCTACCTTGTCGCGCGCGTCGCTATCGTCCTCTCGCAGGTTGTTGCGCACCTGGGGCGTGCAGCGTTCCACATAGGTGGGATCCCGAAAATAAAAGACCGCGCGCCGTGCGCTGTCCGGGTGCCGCCAGATGGCGAAGGCAATCTCCAGCTCCGTATAGCTTTTCCCGCGCTCCTCCTGCAGCCAAGGTTGGTCCGCTAAAAGATCCTCGGGGAGGTGGTCGGGAATCCAGCCATAGCGATCGCCCAGAAGACCGATAAAATACGGACGACAACGATCGATTTCCGCAAAGCAGATCGGCAGCACTTCGCCGCGTTCACTCTGCTCCTGGGTGATTCCCCAGCGCAGGTCAATCTCCGCAAAGCCGACGCCGCGTTCTTCGCACAATTTGCGAATCCGCGGCAGCGTGAATTTCACCAGCTCTTCCCGCTCCGCGTGCATATCGCGAAAAGTCGAGGAAATGAAAAGGCGCACGGCGCGGACCGAATCATTCGTGCGGCTAGAAATTAGCTGATCCTTCATATTTTGCAGCAATTTTGCCGAGAATAAACCGTAGCCGGTTCCGCGTCTAAATCCGTATCAAAAAGATTAACCGAAGGCACCCTTGTCGGTTAGTTTCCGTTCATTGAAAGAGAAGGGGATGGCGAAGTGAGGGCGCAATATTTTCGTATTTTCAGGTGGCACGTCGTCCGTCATCTGCGGCGCCATCCGCTTCTGGCGCTTTTGAACATTTTGAGCGTGGCGCTGGGGGTGGCGGTTTATCTCGCGACCCAGATTGCCAATCAGAGCGCGAATCGCGCCTTCGCCGCGACGGTCGATCTTGTCGCGGGGAAAGCGGAATTGGAAATTACCGCACCGGCCGGGAATTTTCCGGAGACTTGCTTTCCGCTCGTCGCGGGAACGAGCGGAATCTCGGCGGCAACACCGATCGTGCGGGGCTTGGTCACGCTTCCGGATTTTCCGGGCGAATATCTGGTGGTTCTGGGAATCGACGTCTTCACGAATACACCGTTTCGAACCTTTGAGCCGGCCGGCTTCGATACCGGAGACCTCGATATCCAAGGCTGGCTTGGGGCGCCGGGTTCAATCGCGCTCTCGGACGAATTTGTGACGCGGCATCGTTTGAAAGCCGGAGACAACATTCGTGCGCGAGTGAACATGATCGATCACGACCTGCCAGTCGGGTTCATCCTCCGGAGCAAAGGAGCGCCGATTCTGGATTCGCGCTTCGCGGCAATGGATATCGGATGGGCCCAGGAATTATTTGGCCGGCGCGGAGAATTGAGCGCGATCCAACTGCGCCTGACGAACCCGCGCGACCGGGAGAAAACCGTGGTCGAGCTGCGCAAAATCCTCCCGAAAGACGCCATGGTGAAAACGCCGGCGCAGCGGACCGAGGAGGTCGACAAAATGCTGGGCGGTTTCCAAATGAACCTCAGCGCGATGAGCCTGGTGTCGCTGGCGGTGGGGATGTTCCTGATCTACAACACCGTTTCCGCCTCGGTGGCGCGCCGCCGCCGCGAAATCGGGATCCTGCGCTCGTTAGGCGTGACGCGCAACGAGGTGCGCGGCCTTTTTCTCGGGGAAGCGATTTCGCTGGGGGTGATCGGCGTTTTGCTGGGACTGGTGGGAGGCACCCTTCTCGCGCGGCTCCTCTCTGGCGCCGTCGCCGAAACCATATCGTCGCTTTACGTGCTGCTGAATGTGAGGGAGGTCGCGTTGGAGCCGCGGAGTTTTGCGCTCGCCGGCATCGTCGGGCTGGGCTCGGTCATCGTTTCGGCGTGGCTTCCGGCGCAGGCGGCGGCAAAAATGGAACCGGTCCGTGCGCTCCATGGCGGCGTCGCGCTGGAGCGATCACTCAATCCGTCATCGATGTGGTTCTGGAGCGGGCTGCTTTGCCTTGGGCTCGCGGCCGTTTTTTCTTTTCTTGCCCTTTCCACCGGGCCTGCCTGGCTCGCGTTCGCCGCGGCCTTTTCCGTCCTCACCAGTTTTTCGCTCCTGGTTCCTCCGCTGGCGTTCCGTTTCAGCTCGCTGGCGGGGAGAGTTTTTCGGGCGCTCCGCCGCCACCGGGGAACAGCGGCCGTCGAAGCAGAACTCGCTGCCGCAAATCTTTCCCGCGCGCTCTCACGAAATTCCGTCACCATTGCCACGCTGGCGGCGGCGGTCGCGATGACCGTGGGAGTAAGCGTGATGGTATTTTCCTTTCGCGAAACCGTCCAGGTCTGGATCAACGACATTTTGACGGCGGATCTCTTCCTGGGACCGGCCTCAAACGAAATTGTCGGTTCGTCCTCGTACATGCCCCCGGCAGCGCTGCAGTTCCTCGAAACCCATCCGGCGGTCGAAGCGATCGATACGTTTCGCGACGCCCAATTGTTGATGGGGGCTGAGACCGTCGCCGTCGCTGTGGTGCGCGGGAGCGAGCGGCGTCATTTTCAGTTCATGCGTGGCAGCAGCGCGACGATCATGCGCCGGTTTCACGAAGAGACGTCCGTTCTGATTTCGGAACCGTTCGCCCGGCGTCAGCGCCTGAGCGAGGGCGACGCGATCGAGCTGACCACGCCTGAGGGTCCGCGCCGATTCGCGATCGCCGGAGTTTTCTATGATTACTCCCGGGACCAGGGGCTGATTTATATGAGCCAACGCAACTACGCCCGCTTCTGGCATGACGACCGGGTAAACAGCGTCGCACTCTACTTGAAGAAGGATGCCTCCGCGGAAGCGTTGAGCACTGCTTTCCGGGCGCAATTCAGCCGGAACGGGGAATTCGTGATTTACTCGAACCAAACGTTGCGCACGCGCATCTTCGAGATTTTCGATCAGACTTTTGCGGTGACGTACGTGCTGCTGACCATCGCGATCATTGTCGCGATCACGGGAATTTTTCTGTCGCTCACGATTTTGATCACGGAACGTTCGCGCGAGCTGGCGATTTTGAGAGCGATCGGCGGGAGCGCGGGACAGATTCGGAAGCTTCTGCTTTGGGAAACCGCGATGATCGGCGTCCTGGCGGCTTTGGTCGGACTGGCGTCCGGGATTTGTCTTTCGTTGGTCCTGACGGGCGTGATCAACCGCGCCTTTTTCGGCTGGACCATCCGGCTGGCGTTTCCGTGGGGTTCGCTCGCGGTCACGCCGCTGTGGATCATCGCGGCTGCACTGATTGCCGGAATGGTCCCGGCCTGGCGGGCGGGACGGATGGTGCTGGCGGAGAGTTTGCGAAGCGAATGAGAGCGATTCTTAATTTCCGATCCTGGATCTTGAATGGCGCGCTGGCGGCGCTGGCCAGCACGGGATTGGGCGCGGAATGGAAAACCGCCGAACCCGGCTGGCGGTATCAGTTTCCGCGAGATCACGGTGCGCACCGGGATTTCAAGACGGAGTGGTGGTACTTCACCGGCAATGTCTTCGACGCGGGAGGCCATCGTTTCGGCTACGAGCTGACTTTCTTCCGCCAGGGGATCACCCCGCAGACCGAACGAGATCCGAACTCGTCGCGCTTTATTGTCGGCGATTTGAAGTTCGCCCACTTCGCCGTGACCGACGTTTCGAAAGGAACTTTTCGCTTCGAACAAAAAACCAGCCGGGGTGCCTTCGGCGAGGCAGGCTTCGATGACGGCAAGCGCCTGGCGTGGATTGAGAACTGGTCGCTAGTCTCCAGCGAAGAGGGCGTATTCGAACTCTTGGCGGCGACCCAGGAGAGCGCGATTCGTCTTCATTTGCGTGCAGCCAAAGCGCCTGCCGTGCATGGCGAGAATGGCGTGAGCGTTAAAGCGAACGCGAGCGGGCACGCGTCGCATTACTATTCGATCCCGCGGCTGGAGACGACGGGCGAGTTAGTCGTGAATGGGAAATCACGGGCGGTTCGCGGCGAGAGCTGGTTTGATCACGAATGGGCGACGGGCCAGTTGGCGGAGGGTCAGGCCGGCTGGGACTGGATCAGTCTGCAATGGGAGGATGGGACCGAGCTGATGCTTTACCAGATGCGGCTCAAGAATGGCGAACCGGATTCGAGCTCGAGCGGAACGTGGATTGCGCAGGATGGCGAGCCGACTCATTTGCGCAGCTCGGATTTTCGCATGACCCCGATCGCATTTTGGAAAAGCAGGGAAAACGGCGCGCAATACCCGATCGGCTGGCGCGTTAGTCTTCCGGGGCAGCGGACGGAGTTTGTCGTTCGAGCGGCGGTGGAGAATCAAGAGCTCAGGCTCGGTCCGATTACCTATTGGGAAGGCGCCATCGATGCGAGTGGGACGCGAGACGCCAAACCGATCAAAGGCCGCGGATACCTCGAGCTAACCGGGTACGCGGGCCGGCTAAGTGAAGCGTTGGGGCGTTGAAGTCCGCGGCCGTTCTCGCTTCAACGCGGTGACGCTTTGAGGCGGCTCCTACGCCTGGGTATGCCGGGCGTAATGAACTTCCGCGCCCTTGGGCAGAAGGCGTTTACGGCCGCGCTGCCGCCGCCGCGCGAGACAAGCTCGCCCGCCCTTTGTGCTCATGCGCGCGCGAAAACCGTGCTGATTCTTTCGGGTGCGCTTGGAGCGCTGTAGGGTGCGTTTCATGCCGTTGCGAACTGAAGAGCGGCTACCTTACGGGGGACTGCTCCGCTGTCAATCGCCCCTTGCAATGTCCCCCATCGATCACGAGCGCGAGCAGGAGCACGATTACGAGATTGCACATCCGCCATTGCCACAGCCGCTTCTTTGTGGAATAACGAAATCCCCATGAGCGAAGTCGTGATCGAGCCCGCTATTTTCGAAGACCTGGACGAACTGTCCAATCTTCTCGGCGAGCTTTTCAGCGAGGAAAAAGACTTTCGCCCCAACAAACAAAAACAACTCCAGGGCCTGCGCTTGATCTTCGAGGACCCTAGCCGCGGCCGTGTCTTTGTGCTGCGGCGGGACCGGACGATCGTCGGCATGATCAATCTCCTTTTCACGATCAGCACGGCGGAGGGTGGTTTTGTCATCCTCCTGGAAGACTTGGTGGTGCACGACTCTTTTCGCAGCCACGGCTACGGTTCGCAGTTGCTCGAGTACGCGATTAATTTCGCCAGGCAGAAAAAATTTCTCCGCATCACCCTGCTCACGGATCGTCCGGAGATTCGTTCGCAGCTTTTCTTCAAGCGCCACGGCTTCAACGAATCCTCCATGCTGCCGATGCGATTGCTCATCTCCTCTCCGGAAAACCCGACCGAAGTCACTCTATAAAACGGTGCGCGCCGGCGCCGTTCCCGATGTAGCCTTCCGCCATGGGCGGTACAATTCGTCTTTTCAAGTTTAGCGGCATCCAGGTTTACCTGCACTTCACCTGGTTCATCGTTGCCGCGTATCAATTGACTCAGCGGACGGGCGTTTACAGCTCGCAGATCTGGGCCGCCTACGAATACCTCGCCCTTTTCGGCATCGTGCTTCTCCATGAATTCGGGCACGCGCTTGCCTGCCGCCAAACCGGAGGCACCGCCGACCAAATCGTGCTTTGGCCGCTCGGCGGTATCGCCTTCGTCAATCCGCCGCGCCGTGCGGGAGCGATGCTTTGGAGCATTGCCGCCGGGCCATTAGTGAACGTGGTGCTCGTGCCTGTCTTCGCCGTAGCCGTGTGGCTTGCCGCTCAAGGAGCTAATGAATCGCCCGATCTCTATATGCTGATGCTGTGGTTGGGGCGAATCAATCTTGGTTTGCTGATCTTCAACATGCTGCCCGTCTATCCGCTCGATGGCGGTCAAATCTTACGTTCGCTGTTATGGTTCCCCCTGGGCGAAATTCGCAGCCTGCAAATCGCGAGCGTGATTGGTTTGGTTGGAGCCGTCGGCCTCGCCGCTCTGGCTCTCGTTTTGCAAATCATGCAGCCCTTCTGGGTCGCGATCATGGCGTTTTTTCTAATCAGTCAGGCCGTTACCGGCTGGCAGTACGCAAAGGCCCTGGTCCTGGAAGAAGAGGCTAACCGTGCCGCGAGGCTTGTTCCGACCGTGCCGCGCGAAGAGCGGTGATGATTGGCGTTTAGCGCTGTAGCCACGCCGCTCTGTCGGCGTGTCAGGGACGCCGCAGTTAACGCCCCTTTATCGCGTCGAGCCAGGTGCCAATCTGTGTGGTCAGCCGGGTTTTGAACTCCGCGCGGAAGCCCACTTCATCGATGGCCTTCGCCACGCTCTTTGCCGCCGTGGGCGGAAGATCGGACTTTGCGTAACGCTCCAGTTCCGGGATGCGCGCGGAGTCGGAGAAGAAGGTGAACAAACCCGGTGCGTAACTGTTCACGGTGAGTGCGTCTGTCTTCGCGAGAAGTTTCTTCATGTTGGCCCTGGCGAATTGCCACGCCACCTCGGGATGCTCACTTTGCCGCGCCACTTTTGCCACAAGGTAGATGGCACGGCTGGTGGGCAGCTCCTCTCCGAGCGAAATTTCCAGAGTCCGCGCGGCGAGCTTCGGATCGAGCGCGCACGCGAGCGCGTCGTAGTAGTTCTGTTTCTCCTCGATGCTGGTCGTTTTCAGTCCCAGCTCGTGCAACTTGTTCCAGGTCGCTTCATCCGCGTAACGCCCGACTACGGCAAAGACGGGTGGACGCAAATCCGGCGCAAGCGACCTCGGATCGGACAGATACTTTTGGAAACGATCACGACACCCGGCCACGATCTCCTCGTCGTTAAGGTCCCCCAGCGCATTGATCAGACTGCCGCGCAGCATAACGGTCTTGGGCGGTTCGCCACGCCTCGGCTCCCATCCGAGCTGCTCGAAACTGGGCCGCAGAATTGAGCGGGCATATTTTTGGAACGGCTCCCGTTGCGGTGTCCCGACCAGCAGCCGGTTGATGAAATCAAACACGTGCATGACTTGCTCGCGCTCAGCGAGTTCATCTTTCGTGGGCAATTTTTCGACCAGCTCAAGATAATGCGAGAGCGGCGCGCGGTTTGCCTGCACCAGAGCCCAGGCATCCAACAGGAGATTCGCCCGGTCGGCCGAGCTCAACTTCGGCAATTCGCCCAGGAGCAATTTCCACGACTCGTCGTCATATTGGACGCGATAGGTTCCGGCGCCTCCCGCGTTCAATTTTACTGCGCGACCGGCCGCCGTGCCCGGGAGATCGATCGTCTTTGACGTCATAAGCAAACTCGATGGAGCCGCTTCGCCGGCAACCGAATAGGTGAGGGGGATCTTCCATTCCAGCGGCGGAGCCTTCTCGTAATGCACCGTAAAGCGTTCCTGGGTGAGCGTGATTTCCCCCTCGGGACCGCGCGCGACCTTTACGACCGGGAAGCCGGGCTGTTCGGTCCATGCCGCCGCGATATCACCCACCGGTTTGCCCGAGGCTTCGGAAAGCGAATTCCAGAGATCGGCCGTAGTCGTATTCGAAAGTTTGTGAGCGGCCATGTATTTGCGGATGCCGTCCCGAAAAACCTCTTCCCCAAGAAAGCTCTCCAGCATCGTGATGAACGACAATCCTTTCCGGTAGGCGATATCGTCGAACGCGCTGCCCGCCTCCGCTTCGTTGCCAACCGGTTGCTGGATCGGATGAGTGGTCGAGCGCGCATCCCCGTCCATGGCGCTTTCCTTGCCGAGCCCGTAGCGGCGTGCGGGATCGCGCGGAACATTTTTGCGGAGCCAGACTTCCCAATCGGGATTGAATTTCGCGGTGCACTTCGTCCCCATCCAGGAGGCGAATCCTTCGTTGAGCCAGAGGTTGTCCCACCAGGCCATCGTGACGAGATCGCCAAACCACATGTGGGCCACCTCGTGTGCGATCACTTCGTAGATGTTCTGCTTCGTTTCCGCCGAGGATTTCTCCGGGTCGAACAAAAGGCGCGACTCGTAATAGGTGATTCCGCCCCAGTTCTCCATGGCGCCGCCAAAACCGCCGGGGACCGCGATGTGATCGATTTTCGGCAAGGAGTACGGCACGCCGAAGTAATCATTGAAGTAAGTGAGAATTTGCTGGGAGCTATCGAGCGCGTAACGACCCATCACTGCTTTGCCCATTGTGGTAACCACGCCGTGATCCACATTTTTCCACCTCGCGGAAAGCGTCTCCAGTTCGCCTGCGCAAAGAACATTGAGATAACTCGGCATCGGAGGCGTGGCCGCGAAGCGAAATTCTTTGCCGCTCGCGATTTTCGTCTCTTTTTCCACCGGCATGTTCGAGACGGCGATAAAGTTTTCGGGAACGACCGCGGTCAATTGGAAACGGGCCCGGAAGCTCGGCTCGTCCCAGCACGGGAAAAAACGGCGCGCGTCCGTCGCTTCGAACTGGCTTCCGAGCATGATCTTCTTCGCGCCGGTGCCCTGCTCTTGATACGGCGCGTAATAGAGTCCCTGGCCCTGCTGATTGATTTTCCCGGTGAACTTGAGCTCGAGGCTGTGTGGACCCGCGGGCAGCTCGCTTGCGAGCGTAATAGTCAACAACTCCTCCTTGGGATCGAGCTTGATGGCCGACGGCGGAATCGTTTTGCCATCCACTGACGCACTCGTGATTTTGATCTCGAGCGCGTTCAGGACTAATTGGCGAACCGGCTGCCGGACGTTCAGTTTTATGGTTTCCGATCCCGCGAAAGTGAACTTTCCGAGATCGGGTGTGATCCGGATGGCGTACTCTTCCGGCACAACCTGCTTCGGCAGTTTTCCCGGCGTGGTGGCGAAATCGAACGGTTTTTCAGCGCTCAAGGTGGTGAGAGAAATAAGGAAAGTGGCGGCGTAGAAAAGAAGACGCAGAGACGGCATGCGTCCACTAAACATCAAGGAGCGGCGGTTTGAAACCGCCGAACCTAACAAACGGCGGTTTCAAACCGCCGCTCCTTGGAAGAAATTCGGCGCTTCGAAAGTCGTCCCGCCCGGTCTACTGGACGACGAGGACGAAGAGTAATTGCCCATCGCCGACTTGTGGTCCCTTGATTACCAGGGGGCTGGCTTTGCTCAACTTCGCTTCCGTTTCCAGGAGCATATTTTTCTCCTGAAAGAGTTTCAGGTTCAAAAGGTAACCGGCGGGCGTTTCGCCTTTCGAATCGACGTGCAGGGAAAAATATTTGCTCGAGGCGAGCCAGTCCTCCGCGCCGGTGGCAAGCGTCTTCTGGGATTGACCGATCAGCTTGAATTGGTTGTAGCCAAACAATGCCTTGAGCGTGCCTTGGATGCGCTGGAGCTCCGGTGGAATCGCATCCGGCTGAGCGACATTGTTCGCCATGACCAGGCCGCTCCAAACCGTCTGGGCCGCGGGAGCCGAAACCGCTCCTCCCAGGACGAGCGCGAGGCTTACGCCAATCAGGAAAAGGGAGCGCCTTTGCATCGGGATTACTTCGTCGCGTATTCTGACGGAAGTGATTGCAACCCTTCCACCCAGAGGACGGTCACCTTTTCTTCATTCGCTTCAAACATCGAAATCGTCGCGTTCGGGCTCACCGCAGGATCGACGCGGGCGTTCAGGATCTGCGTGAGATATTGCGATTGATCGTTTGGACTCTTCTCGCGCATCACAAAAACCGCGCAGACCAGAAAGATCGCGAGAGACGTGGCGCCGGCCCAAATCAGCCGGCCCAGTGGCCACAGAGAGGGCTTCGCGCCGGCTTTCTCCGGGACATTCTCGGCGCGCGCATCGCCCGCGATCCGTTCGCGCAGTTGATGATGGAAAAACTCTTCGTTCCCCATCGCCCGACCCTGGAGTTGTTCCTTGAGGAAGGCACCGAGTTTTTTTGCGTCCCGCTTTTCCTGTTCCGCGGCCGCTTTGTCGGGCAGCGACGCTTCAAACTGGGAGAGTTCGTCTCCGCTCAACTCGCCGTCGAGCCAGGCGGTCCACTTTTCCTCAAACGTTTTCATAAAGATCTCTCAGCAGGTTCTGGAGTTTCTTGCGCGCGTAAAACAACCGGGACATGACCGTGCCGA
Organism: Chthoniobacterales bacterium; assembly: GCA_035556975.1. Lineage (GTDB taxonomy): Bacteria > Verrucomicrobiota > Verrucomicrobiia > Chthoniobacterales > UBA10450 > AV80. Next base: position 20,717 of record DATMEN010000025.1, on the reverse strand, counting down.
TCGAGCAATCGAGTGCTTCGGCGATCTCGTGGTATTGCATGTCTTCTGTTTCTTTCATCAAAATGACGGCGCGATGTTCCGGCGACAGTTGCGCGATGGCGTCGTCGATCCGCGCCCGAATCTCGCGCTGCTCCATTCGCTGGTGCGGCAGCGCATCCGCTTTCGGCACGGTGCGTGACGCCGGATCGATGTCCTTCAACTGAATGGCGTCATCGAACTCCGCGCCCGAACCTTTTACCTGCTTTTTCCGCACCCAGTCAATTGTGACGTTCGTGACGATTCGATAGATCCAGGTGTAAAACGAGGATTGGCCGCGGAACCGCCCGATCGATTTCCACGCTTTCAGGAAACTGTCCTGGGCGAGATCCCAGGCGTCCTGCTCGTTGTGTACCATGTTGTAAATCATGCCAAAAACTCGGTTTCGGTAACGGCCAACCAGTTGGTCGAATGCTTCGGTGTCACCGGCCTGGCACTGTTTCACCAAGTCGGATTCCGAGACATCGGCCTGAGCCGGAGTCGCTTCCGTATGCATTATTGGACGGAGGAGCGGCTATTTCATTCAACTCCGAAAGCCTTCGGAGCCGAAGCGGCGGAGCCACTCGCCCCGGTACTGTCCCATGAGCGTGACAATCCCGTCGCGAACCTCGAAGAGCCGTTGTTTGAGCACCGCATGTTGTTGAGGCGTGATCAGCTCCTCGGAGAGCAACTGCGCGCCCGCTTCCATCGAGACCGTGATCGCTTTCAAGGCGCGTTTGAGGTAGGCGATCGTCATTCCAATCTCCTCGACGTCATCATCACTCAGGGCGGCGGCCAGTTTTGCGCTCGCCAGAGCGGAATGGGTGGCGAGTTTTACCGCCGCCGGCTCGTTCTGAAGCGTGGCCTGTTCATCGAAAAGTTGATCGATCCAGACCGTCAATGCGAAGGCCGCCCGATATAAAGCGTGGTCTTCAAACCCGTCCACCGGCTGGCTGCCATTCTCTGCGATGGATGTGTCGTTTTCCTCCAGGCTCGACTCTTCCGCGAGCATCGCGTCCACCTCGTCGCTCCAGGTGTCGCCGTTGAGCAACTGTGTCCATCCCATTTCGCGCGCGATAATCTGGTCACGCTCCGGATGGTCGAGATACTTCTCGAGCAATTCCATGTACTTCTCGGTCTTATGGTCCTGCTGCTGGAGAAAACGTTCCCATTCGTACTCGTCCCACACCCGATCGGGCTCGTGCTGGTACCCGGACATGCTTTGATCTAGGCCAGCTTCCGCACCCGCGCAAAAATTTTTGCGGCCTGGCCCCAGGCGTCCTTGCCCGTGTTGCACTTATGGCGCGGAAGGCTGGAGAACTTCCTGTCGCCTGGCCTGCAACCGCAATTGCCCGCAGGCAGCCTCGATGTCGTGGCCTTTTTCGCGTCGGAGCGTGGCCACGATCCCATGCTCGCGCAGGATGGACAGGAACCGTTCCTGGCGCTGGCGCGAGGGGCGGGACCATTCCAAGCCTTCGACTGTGTTGTATGGAATCAGGTTTACCTTGGCGCCCAGCCGCCGCGCGTGACCAGCGAGCAGGTGCGCCTGTTCTTCGGCGTCGTTCACGTCGGCAATCAAAATGTATTCGAAGTAGATGCGTTGTTTCTTGCGGCTGGCGTAGTAATCGCAGGCGCTCAGGAGCGCATTCAGGTCGTACTTCCGGTTGACCGGCATGATTTGGCTTCGGACAGCGTCGGTCGCGCCGTGCAGCGAAATGGCGAGCCGGCTTTGGAGCGGTTCGTCGGCGAGCTGGCGAATCTGGGGCGCGAGCCCGCTGGTCGAGACGGTAATGTGCCGCGCGCCAATCTCCAGACCCCAGGGCGCGTTAATGATCCGAATGGCGCGAACCACGTTGGCCAGGTTGGCCAGCGGCTCGCCCATGCCCATGAAGACCACGTTGTCGATTCTTTCGCCGCTCACCTTTTCCACCGCGAGGAGCTGCTGCACAATTTCCGCCGCATCGAGATTTCGCGTCCAGCCGTCGAGGCCGCTGGCGCAGAATTTGCAGCCGTAAGCGCAGCCGACCTGGGTCGAAACGCAAATTGTGCGCCGGTCTGATCGCTCGCCGTACAACGCCGGCGAAGCCGGGATGAGCACAGATTCGATCAGGTTTCCGTCTGATAATCGGAAGAGAAATTTCCGAGTCGTGTCTTCCGAACCGAGGACCCGGACTGTCTCGATGCCGCCAAAGGCGAACGCCTCCGCCATGCGTTTGCGGAGATCCTGTGGCAGATCGGTCATTTCCTCGAATGAAGCGACGCGCTTCTCGTAAATCCAATCCGCGATCTGCTTCGCGCGGTAGGGACGGTGGTTCTGCGTGGCCAGATAAGCCGCGATCTCTTCCAGAAGAAGGGAGTGAATCGATGGTTTGCCGGTGGGCCGCACGGGAGAGATTACGCGTCGCCAACATGCTTGTCATCCCGAAGCCGGCGAAGCGCGCCGAGGGACCTCTCAATTGCAAATTGCGTCACACGATTATCGAGAGCGAGCACTCCGACTGTGGGTCCCTCGCCGTCTGCGCGGCTCGGGATGACAAGTAAGAATTCGCGCTTGCTCTCATATTCTTGCGCGGCAGCTTGCGGCCATGGTGATCGCTTCGGGCAAAACAGATCGCACTTCACTGGCGATTGGCTGGGAGGCAGCCAGGGCGAACGCTGTCCCGGGGTTCATTCTTCAGAGTGCAATGTTGGCGATCCTGGTTGCATATTACCTCAGTCCCGCTTGCGCGGATTTTCTCAATCGCCTCGCGCACTACAAGGAACAGCACGGGCTCGCCTTCGTCGTCATCGCGGCGGTGTTGGCCGGAGCGATCGTGCCGGAGCTGTTCGTGATCGTCTTTTTCCAACGAGGCCGGCCGCGGCGGCAAAACCTCCGCAACCTGGCCTTCACCATTCCGACATGGGGGATAGATGGAATTCTCGTTGACCTGATGTATCGAATGAACGCCGTCTGGTTTGGCGATATCATCACGGTCCCTGTCGTTACCGCAAAAATTCTCGTGGACCAGCTTGGTTACAATCCCTTTATCGCCGCGCCTCTCGAGGTGTTGGTTTACGAATGGAAAAACGAAGGTTTTTCGTGGAAATCCGTCCGGCGCGCGCTGACTTGGGACCATTATCGCGACAAGATCGTCCCGACGTTGCTCGCGACCTGGGCGGTTTGGGCGCCGCTCATGGCCATCATCTACTCCCTGCCGTATCCCTTGCAGTTCCCGCTCTTCAGCATCGCCCTGACTTTTTGGGTCCTGCTCCTGACGTATATGACAAATCGATTCGCGGGAAAGATTGAAGCCGACGCGCCACCCGCGCTTTCGGTCGCGCAATTGTAGGCTGGTGGACGAAAATCAGGAAGCTGTCATCGTGTCCGAGCGGATGAGATCGCACGAAATTTTCCAACGGATGCCGGCGGCCCTCGCCGCGCGGATTTTCACTTTCATGCAGACGGAGCAGAAGCCGGTTTATAAAGCGGCGATCCAGGGGCTGGCCAATCAGCGCAATCTTCGTGGCGTTTTCATCGAGCGAAAACCACCGGCCGAACGGCATCCCTGGATGCAAGCCGCGCTGGGACGCGCGGTGAGCGATGCGCTCGCGAGCCATCTTTTGCAGGCCTGGCTGCTTGGGGCAAACAAACAGATGCTGTGTGATTTTCTCGACGCCATGGAGATCAAGCACGAAGACGACGGAACCGTGGAAGTGCTTCCGCCGGCGCCGCCCCGGGAAAAGATCGCGAGCGCGGTTTCGCAGCTGCTCGCGAAATATCCGGCGGAAACAGTGGCCGTTTATTTGCACGCCTTTCGCGATATGGATAGCGCCGTGCAATGGCCGGCGCTCGATGAAATATTGGCGGAAGAACCGCGGTTGAAGTTGTAGGAGGGGCGCGGCTGGGGCGATGGTAGGGCGAGACTCTGTCGAGCCGTCTTCGCGGCTCCGCAGAGCGTCGCCCTACCGATCGAGAAAATGCACCAGCGCCTCGTGAACGCCGGCGCCGTATCCTCGCGACGCGACGTATCCGCCAGCCAGCCTGACCGCTTCTTTCACCTCCGAAATCGCATTGGCGGGGCAGGCGGGATACTGCGCGAAACGGCCGTTGAGCATCGAGATGTCGTTATGATGGTCGCCCGCGGCAAAAATCTCTTCCCGCGGAATCTCAAGCAAACGCGATAATTCAGCGAGCGCCGCCCCTTTGTGATAATCGGCGTGGCAAAACCGAAGGTAAACGGTGTTGCGCTGGTAATGAAACCGCGGCTGCTTCTCCCGGGCCCGATCGATGAATTTGGTGACGCGGTCCAGTTCTTCTTCACTCTCCGCGACCAATCCTTCCAAGCCCGCCGTGTGGTAAAGCAGACGCGCCTTGGTCTTTTGGTTCACAAAATCGACGACCTCCGCCAGGACGGATTCCGCCGAGTGATAAAGTTCGGCGTGGTCGCGCGCGACCCGCTCATTCCAGTCTCCGTACGGTTCCCATTTCCCGCCGTTGGACGAAGGGCGAAAAACGTCGCGCTCGCTGGTCAGGATGAAATCGGGGTGAATCGGGAACTCGAAATCGGCCAGGCCCGATTCGAGAAGATCGACGGACCGGCCGGTATTGATCGCCCAGATGACGCCATCATTTTGGAGCTTCTCGATGAATTCCATACAGCCGCGATCGAGCACGGGATCGCTGCCATGGGCGACCAGCGTGCCGTCGAAATCGGTGCTGAGAAGACGGATGCTGTCAGACATTCGGCCATTAACTTAGGGTTTGATTTGGCTACCGCAATCCGCAACGGTCTCCAAGGCAGGATCATGAGCACGATCAAGATCACGAGCAGGAGGGAAAAATGAAATCGGCATACGAACTGGCGATGGAACGCCTTGAGAAGAAGGCGCCGACTGTCGCACTGACAGACGAACAGAAGCAGCAAATCGCGGAGATCGATTCCACTTTCAAAGCCCGCATCGCCGAGAAGGAGCTCTTCCTCAAAGACCAGATCGCGAAAGCGGTCGACGCGGGAAAACCTGAAGAGGCCGAGTCGCTTCAAAAGCAGCTGGCGATCGACATTCGGCGTTTGCAGGAAGACGCGGAGGCAAAAAAAGAAAAACTGCGCGCGTCGTTCTGACGCGTTGGTGGATCGGGCGCTCCGCGCGCGATGTTTATTTTTGCGGCCTCGCCGCCACTCCTGGCCTCGAGCGGCGCAGCACTCGATTCACCACCGCCTCGCGAATAACAGCATTGGCAATCCGCGATTGCCAATGAAGGCATGGCGCGCCAATGTTAGCGCCCGTCCGAAAATTATGTACGCTCGCCAACCCGAGATGAAGGTCTTCAGCGGCTCAGCCAATCTTGAGCTGGCTCAGCGCATCTGTGACGGCATCGGCGTGCCCCTCGGGGCCGCGACCATCAGCTCGTTCCCGGACGGTGAAACCTACGTCAAGATCGAGGAAAACATTCGCGGCCGGGATGTTTTCATCATTCAACCGACTTGTCCGCCGACCAACCAGCACCTGATGGAGTTGCTCATCATGGTGGATGCGGCCCGGCGCGCCAGCGCGGATCGCATTACGGCCGTGATCCCGTTTTTCGGATACGCGCGCCAGGACCGCAAAGATCAGCCGCGGGTGCCGATCACAGCAAAACTGGTCGCGAACCTCCTTTATGCCGCCGGGGTGAGCCGCGTGCTCACGATGGATCTGCACGCCCAACAAGTGCAGGGATTTTTCGACATCCCGGTGGACCATCTCTATTCCATGCCGGTCCTGCTCAAATACCTGCGGACGCGCCTGACTCGCAAGACTGTGGTGGTTTCGCCGGACGTGGGTGGACTGAAAATGGCCTCGGCCTACTCGCAGGCGCTCGGCGTCAATCTCGCGATCGTGGCCAAGCAGCGAAAGAGCGCAACGGAGACCAAGGCGCTTTATGTCGTCGGCGAAGTAGAGGGCTGCGATGTCCTCCTGGTCGACGACCTGACCGAGACCGCCGGGACGCTTTGCTCTGCCGCCACCGTCCTGAAAGAGCACGGCGCCCTGGAGATTTTCGCGGGCGTTTCCCACGCCGTTCTGGTCGACCTGGCGATTCCCCGGTTGCAAAACTCCCAGATCGAGGAATTAATAACGACGAACAGCACGCCCGTGCGCCCGGTGGATGGATTTAAGACCACCGTGCTTTGCGTCTCCGAGCTTCTCGGGGAAGGCATGAAGCGAATTCACAACGACGAATCCGTTTCATCGCTGTTCCGGATCGACAACAACGAGAGCAATTAGAATTCCAACATGGCCAAGCAGGTTAAACTTACGGCGGAGCGGCGAACAGCGACGGGGCGTTCGGCGGTGCGGAAACTCAAGGCTACGGGCGCAGTGCCGGCGGTCATTTACGGGGCCAAGGACAAGGCGGAACCGCTCCAGGTATCCCGGCGCGACATCACCGCGGTGCTCAGCCACGCCGCGGGCGAAAATATTTTGGTCGAGCTGGAAATTGCAGGGAAAAGCCGGCTCGCTCTCGTCCAGGAGGTGCAGCACGCCCCGCTCGGAGGCGCGATTCTGCATGTGGATTTTCATGCCGTTTCCATGGACGAAGTGATCCAGGCGGAAGTCCCGCTCGAACCGACAGGGACTGCCAACGGAGTGAAGAACATGGGCGGCCTTCTCGAACAGAGCCTGCGCGCCCTGGCGATCGAGTGCCTTCCGCGCGATCTGCCCGATCTCATTACGGTGGATGTTTCCGCGCTGAACATCGGCGATGCGATTCACGTGCGGGAGATTCAATTGCCCCCTGGCGTGACGACAAGGGTCCAACCCGACCTCACTGTAATTTCGGTCCTTGCGCCGACCGTGGAGGAGGAACCGGTGGCCGCTGCGGTGGAAGCTCCGACCGGACCCGAAGTGATCCGCGAGAAGAAGGAAGAACCGGAAGCGGCGGCGGCGAAGGAAAAAGAGCAGAAAAAGTAGGTGGATCGAGCGCTCCGCGCCCGATGTTATTTTAGGCGGCGAAGCCGCATTCTGTTTTGGCATCGCCCGCGGAGCGGCCGATCCACCCAGCGCATGTCCACTTTAAGCACTGTTCGATTGGTTGTTGGCCTTGGTAATCCAGGCCCGGAATACAACCGCACGCGCCATAACGTCGGCTTTAACGTCGTCGACTCTCTCGCCTCTGAGTGGGGACTTGCATGGCAGCACTCGAAGAGCTGGCAGGCGCTTTGGGCGAAGGGCGAGAAAGCGATTCTGGTCAAGCCGACGAGCTATATGAATCGGAGCGGCGAAGCGCTTTCGGCTGTAGCCGGGTTTTATAAGATCGAGCCCGCCGAGATCCTCGTGGTGCTGGATGATTTGGCGCTCGAGCTGGGAAGGCTGCGTCTCCGAACGGAAGGCGGCACGGGCGGCCACAACGGCCTCGAATCGATCATCGTGCACCTTGGCACCGAAGCGATCCCACGGCTCCGCCTTGGCATCGGCGCCGCGCCGAGCGAAGGCGCGACCGACTACGTGCTCGGCCGTTTCTTCGAAGAAGAGATTCCGGTCGTGGAAAAAACCATCGCGCGCGCAGCGGACGCGGTGAAATGCGCGATTGACAAAGGCGTCCTTTCCGCGATGAACCTTTTCAACAAAATTCCAGAATCATGAAGAACCGTTACGAAGCGTTGCTCGTGCTTAACACGCAGGGCCGGGAAGATACCGTGAAGGACGTGGTGGACCGCCTCGAGTCCGAATTCAAAAAAGAAGGCGCCGAAATCGAGCAGGTCCAAAAGATGGACAAGCGCCAGTTTTCCTACGTGGCCGGCGAGCTCGATTCCGGTTACTACGTCAATTTCGTTTTTCACGCCGATCCACAGCTCATCACCAAGCTTCGCACGAAGTTCAAACTCGATCCGGAAGTTTATCGCCAGAGCTATCTGCGTCTGCGCGCGAAGGTCGAGCGGGCCCCGAAAAAGTTGGCCGAGGCCAAATAATTCCGCTACAAGGGCGGCATGGCCAGTTTCAATAAAGTCATCCTGCTCGGAAATCTTACGCGCGACCCCGAGGTCCGCTACACCCCCAAGGGAACAGCCGTCACGGATTTAGGTCTGGCGGTCAATCGCACTTATACCGCGGATAACGGGGAGAAACGCGAAGAGGTCACGTTCGTCGACGTCACTTTCTGGGGAAGAACCGCGGAAGTTGCCGGCGAATATCTAAAAAAAGGCCGCCCGGTTTTCGTCGAGGGGCGGCTTCAGCTCGATTCGTGGGATGACAAGCAGTCCGGACAAAAACGGACCAAGCTCAAAGTCATCGGCGAAAATATGCAGATGCTCGGAGCTCCTCGTGGTGGTGGAGGTGGTGGCGGTGGAGATGAGGAAAGTTCCAGCGCGCCGCGCTCTAGCAGCAAATCTGCCCCGCCCCCCAAAGCAGCAGCTCCCTCCCAACCAGACGACGACGAAATCCCGTTCTGAGTTGCTTGGTAGGGCGAGACTCTGTCGAGCCGCGCAATTTGAGCGATGACCCCCACCGAAGCTTGTATCGCGCTGAACATGCTTCCGACCATGGGCCCGGTGCGGTTGCGCCGCCTGTTGGAAGTCTTTGAGACCCCAGATCGCGTTCTCGCGGCCCGGCGGGATGCCCTGCGCGCGGTCGAGGGGATCGGCAACGAGGTCGCGGATCAGATCGTCCATTGGGAAAACACGGTCGATCTGCCTGCGGAGCTGGAACGCATTCGCCAGTTCGGTGCCAGTGTCATTACGGCGGATTCGCCGCTCTATCCGCGCCAGCTCCGAGAAATCCACGCGCCGCCGATCGTGCTCTATGTTTGGGGCGAGCTGAGCAACCGCGATCAGCACGCTATCGCGGTCATCGGCTCCCGGCGCACGACGCATTACGGAATGGAATCGGCCAAGAAGCTGTCCTACCAGCTCGCTTATGCGGGCCTGACTGTGATCAGCGGGCTGGCGCGCGGGATCGACACGGCGGCGCATCACGGCGCCCTCGCCGCCAAGGGCCGGACGATCGCCGTCATCGGGTCCGGTTTGTCGAAGCTTTATCCGCCGGAGAACGCCGCTCTCGCGGAGAAGATTCGCAGCGGCAATGGCGCGATCGTGTCCGAATTTTCCATGGAGATCGAGCCCGATCGCCAAACCTTTCCGATGCGGAATCGAATCATCAGCGGCTGGAGCCACGGCATTCTCGTCGTGGAAGCAGGTTTGAATAGCGGCGCGCTGATAACCGCCTCGCAGGCGCTCGAGCAAGGCCGCTCGGTCTACGCGGTGCCTGGGCACATCAATGCGCCCAGCGCACAAGGATCGAATCGTTTGATCCAGCAAGGCGCCAAGCTCGTGATGGATGCGAGCGACCTTCTCGATGACCTCCAGATTTTGCTTCCGGAAACGAAGCCTTCGCCCGAGGCGGGTGTGCGCGCTTTGCCTTTGCTCACGGACGATGAGCGTCGCGTCTATGATGCGATCAAGGCGACTGAAACATCCATCGACGACATCGCGACGGCATCCGAGCTGCCGAGCGGGACGGTCTCCTCCGTTCTCCTGCGGCTCGAATTGAAGCGGCTCGTGAAACAGTTGCCTGGGAAGTACTTCGTGAAGCTGGCGTAGCAGTTCGACAACGCGACCTGTGCCGGCGATTTATCGGATTGGAAGCAAGAGATGTTTGAAAGCCCGGCCTCGCAAACTGCGTTTGCTGCGTTACGGCGACTCCGCTTCGCTCCGCTCAACATGACAATGGTGACTGGCGAAGCCCTTTTTGTCATTCCGAGCGCAGTCGAGGAATCTCTCGCTCTTCTGCCGATTTTCTCGACCGTTCCCATGCGCGCATGAAAGCCATTCGTCTGATCAAGCCCGGATCTCCTCTTGAGCAGGACGAGATTGAGATCCCACGGGTCGGCGCGCGCGATGTTTTGATCCGCGTCAAAGCAGCGGGCATTTGTCATTCCGATGCGCACTACCGCGCGGGAGTTTCGCCCGTGGAACCCTTGCCACTCATACTCGGCCACGAGGTGGCTGGCGTGGTCGAAGAGTCCGACGCCGGCGTTGAAGGTTTCGCAAGAGGCGATCGCGTCTGCGTGCATTACCTGGCCACGTGCGGCCGGTGCGCGTTTTGCCAGGCCGGCACGGAACAGTTTTGCCGGACGGCCCAGATGATCGGCAAACATCGCGACGGCGGTTACGCAGAATTCATCGTGGTGCCCGAACGCAGCGTGTTCCATTTGCCTGACGAAATCCCCTTCGAGCAGGGCGCGATTTTGATGTGCTCGTCGGCCACGTCGTTGCATGCCTTGCACAAAGCCCGGCTCCGTCCCGGTGAAACAGTCGCGATTTTCGGCGTTGGCGGGCTGGGTGTCTCAGCGGTCCAACTGGCCAGAACGTTGGGCGCCGCTCAGGTGTTCGCCGTGGACATCAATCCACGCAAGCTCGAATTGGCGGAACGTTTCGGGGCTACCCCGGTGAACGCCTCAGCTGGAAATCCCGTTGAGCAAATTCGAGAATTGACGGGTGGGTGCGGAGTGGATGTGGCGCTGGAATTGGTCGGCTTGCCCGCGACCATGCGGCAAGCCGTGCAGTCGTTGGCCATCCTGGGCCGGGCGGCGCTCGTTGGCCTTACTCAGGAGACTTTTGTCGTCGCGCCATATCCTGAGATCCTGAATAAGGAAGCGGAGATCATCGGCGTATCGGATCATCTGGCGAGCGAAATCCCGGTGCTCCTGGACTGGGCTCGCAAAGGAAAGCTCGATCTCTCGGATGGTATCATCCGGACCGTCCCGCTCGAAGCCGCTGCCATAAACGGCGTGCTGGATCGCCTCGAGGAGTTCGGCGACGACGTGCGGGTGGTCATCACGCCTTGACCGGGGCTAAACGAAATCCAATTTGCCAAGCGAGAAGGTCTCTTCTACCCTCCTGCGCCTTGAGCAAAAGCGACTGGTGAAACAGTCGCCCGGAAAATACTTCGTGAAACTGGCGGAGGCGCCTCCTTAACGTCCCGCTGGTTTTTTCAAGGCGACACGCTTTTTCCTCACCGCAGAAAATGTCCAAATCGCTCATCATCGCCGAGAAACCCAGCGTCGCGAACGACCTTGCTCGCGCGCTCGGCGGCTTCAAGAAAGTCGACGATCACTTCGAAAACGAGAATTACATCATCTCGTCCGCGGTCGGTCATCTCGTCGAGTTGTGCCTGCCGAGCGAGCTGGATGTGAAGCGCGGGAAATGGAGTTTCGCGAATCTTCCGATCATTCCCGACGAGTTCGAGCTCAAGCCGATCGAGAAATCAAAGCCGCGCTTCAATCAACTCAAGCGCTTGATCCAACGCAAAGATGTCGCGGACTTGATTAACGCCTGCGACGCCGGCCGCGAAGGCGAATTGATTTTTCGCTATCTCGTCAAGCTCACCGGGAGCAAGAAGCCGATCCGCCGCCTCTGGCTGCAATCGATGACAACGGACTCGATCCGCTCCGCCTTTGCCCAACTGCGGACGAATGAAGAAATGATTCCGCTGGCGAAAGCGGCGGTCTGCCGTTCGGAAAGCGACTGGCTCGTTGGCATCAACGGCACGCGCGCGATGACGGCGTTTAACAATAAGGCGGGCGGTTTCCAACTGACGCCGGTGGGCCGGGTGCAAACGCCCACGCTGGCGATTCTGACCGAGCGTGAAGAGAAGATTCGCGCGTTCAAGGCGCGCACCTACTTCGAGGTCTTCGGCGATTTCGGGGTCAAGGCTGGGGAATATCGCGGCCGCTGGTTCCGCGAAGATTTCGCCAAGAACGGCGATGAAGACGCGCGGGCGGAACGGATTTGGGAATCGGAAACGGCGGAGGAAATCAAGGCGCGTTGCCTCGGGAAAACCGGCGTCGCGACCGAAGAGCGGAAGCCGACCTCGCAAGCGCCGCCCTTGCTTTACGATCTCACCAGCCTCCAGCGCGATGCCAACGGCCGCGGTTTCAGCGCGAAGCGGACGCTGCAAATCGCGCAGCAGCTTTACGAGAAATTCAAGCTCATCACCTATCCGCGAACGGATTCCCGTTATTTGCCGGAGGATTACATCGCCACCGTCAAGAGCACGCTCGGGAAGATCAAGGACCCGGCGCTGGCCGTGCACGCGCGCAAGGCGGTCCAGATGGTCAAGCCGTCGAAGCGCATCTTTAACAACGCGAAAATCTCCGACCATTTTGCCATCGTGCCCAGCGGTGAAGTGCCGCATGGCCTCGATGAAGTGCAGCAAAAAATCTACGACATGATCGTGCGGCGCTTCATTGCCGTCTTTTTCCCCGCGGCGCAATTCGAGGTGACGACCCGCATCACGCGGGTTGAGAAAGATGCCTTCCGAACGGACGGCAAGATCATCACGGATCCGGGCTGGCTCGCTGTCTATGGACGCGAAGCCGCGCTGACCGACGACGACAGCGGCGCATCGCTCGTTCCCATCGAGGAGAACGAGCCCGCGAAGGTCATCGATGTCGAGGTGAAGCAGAACGAGACGAAACCGCCGGCGCGTTTCAACGAAGCGACGCTGCTCTCCGCCATGGAGGGCGCCGGCAAACTGGTCGACGACGAGGAATTGCGGGAAGCGATGAGCGCGAATGGCCTCGGCACGCCGGCGACGCGTGCCGCCATCATCGAAGGACTGATCTTTCAGGAGTACGTGCGGCGCCAGGGACGCGAGTTGATTGCCACGGCCAAGGGGCTGGCGCTGATCACTCTGTTGCGCGGAATCGGGGTGCCGGCGCTTTGTTCGCCGGAAATGACCGGTGAGTGGGAGCACAAACTCAAGCAGATTCAGCAAGGCGAGATGAAGCGCAAGGAGTTCATGGCGCAGATCAAAGATTTCACGCGCGAGATCGTCGAGAAAGCGAAGAACTTCGAAGGCGACAGCGTCAGCGGAAACTTCGCGCCGCTGAATGTGAAGTGCCCGAAGTGTGGAGGCGGTCCCTTTGAGGAGGATTACCGCACCTTCAAATGCGCCAGCTGCGGGCTGATCGTTTGGAAGACGATGGCCGGGCGGTTGTTCGAAGCGGGGGAAGTGGAGACGTTGCTCACGCAGGGCAAGGTCGGGCCGCTGGAAGGATTCCGCAGCAAAATGGGCCGGCCCTTCACCGCCACGGTGAAGCTCGGCGAAGAATTCAAACCGGAATTTGAGTTCGAAAACAATGACGCCGCGGGCGCCGTCGTGATCGATCCCGCGCGGCATGAAGCGCTGGGGGTCTGTCCCATCTGCCAGAAGGGTCAGGTCTACGCGCTCGATAATTCCTTCGCCTGCGAGCACGCCGTCTCAGCGGCGAAAACATGCACCTTCCGCGTCGGCAAAGTAATTCTGCAAAGGGAAATCCCGAGAGAGCAGGTCCAGAAGTTGATCACGACCGGCAAGACCGACCTGCTGCCGAAATTCATCTCGAAAAAAGGCCGCCCCTTCTCCGCGCACCTGAAGCTGGAAAAAGGCAAAGTCGGTTTCGAATTCGCCGAGAAAACGCCGCGCGCAAAAAAGACGTCGCGAAAGACGGCCGCCGCAGGATCGTGATTTAGGGCAAGACAAACGGCGTTTGGTTCTTTTCGCGCAACCGCCTCTCCGGCGAGTCGAGTTCGCGCAGATGCTGACCGCGAGTGAGCGCCAAATGGCGCATGGCCTGCGACCACGACATCTTGACGGGCCAGGGTTCGATCTGCGGCTCCTCAAAAACCGGCAGGTTTAAATCGCACGCGAGCCTTTCGCGATCACTTGGTGAACTTGTCGATTCGCGCGAGCGCATCTTCGCCACCATATCGTAAAACGAGCGCGCGAAAAGACTCATCGCTTGGGTCAAGCCTACAGATGCGCACGATCTGCCGGATGTCTTCCCAATCCATTTCCGGTTTGCTCCTGGTCGGGCTGACAGCGGCGTGAAGCTTGAGAGCCACTAAATATTCCGGCCGCGGGACCAGCGCCCGCACCCCGCTCAAATCGGTTTCGATCGCACCCTTGGCCAGCTTTTGCCACGTCGCTTCATCGACAAACATCAGATCGACCGGGACGCCGGTTTCATCCGCAGGCTCGAATTGGGCGAACGCGGCGACACCGTGGAAGAAGCGATAGCCAAGCTCCCGCAACAAATCGAGCCACTGCGGCCGGTTTTCGTCCGAGACCAGCAGATCGAGGTCGATGGTATTTCGGACGTAGCCCAGGGTGACAATCGCGTGGGCGCCGATAAGGAGACACGGCAGCTTGCGCTGGGCGGCGAGTGTGAGAATCGCGGCGATATCCCTTTCCACGAAACGAGTGTCGCGTGGCTGTGGGCGCGAGACAACAGCATCTCGAGGTCGGAGGGAATCCGGGCGCGAGATGAAGCGCTTAGTCTCTGCCCGATGTGCGAGGAAAGGTCAGGTCTACGCGCTCGATAATTCCTACGCCTGCGAGCACGCCGTCTCAGCGGAGAAAACATGCACCTTCCGCGTCGGCAAAGTGATTTTGCAACGGGAAATTCCGAAAGACCAGGTCCAGAAATTGATCGCGACCGACAAGACCGACCTGCTCCCGAAATTCATTTCGAAGAAAGGCCGTCCCTTTTCGGCGCACCTGAAGCTGGAGAAAGGCAAAGTCGGTTTCGAGTTTGCCGCGAAAGCGCCAAAGGCGAAGAAGGCACCGGCGCGCGCAAGGCAGCGGTCGCGAAAACGTGAATGTAGAAGGCGCCCGTTGCGGCGACCGCCCTACCTATAGATCTCTTCCAGCCCGTGAGTGAGTTGTCGTGCCTCCGCCCAACCTGCTTCGACGAACAAGTCGAGCACTTTGAGCAGAGCGGCGAGGCATTCGGATTCCTTGCTATCGGTACTTTGAAAAATGTCGCGATGGTCGGCGAGCGCCCGCTGGATGAGCTTCACAACATCTCCCACGGCAAGGGATTCATGCTGATATCCCGCGGCTGAACTTGAAGTGATTGCCTTAGTCGCGGTGAGAAATACTTCGCGGGGCGCACAAGGTAGCAAGTGGTGGAGTGCTTGGACGAGCTGATAGGCAGTGTGGGGGTGAATCTCCGCGGCCAGAGCGCGGAAAAGATCGGTGGATTCAGTCCAGAACCTTCTTTTCTGCGGCTCAGTCAGCCGGTCCTCGTCCTTGTTCTGTTCCTCCGCGTAAGCCCCACTGGTGAAGTAGAGTTGCATCGCGATGCCATCCACCAATTGAGAGGTGCGATTGATCGCTTCCTGGACAGACCTCCCCTCATCGGAATCGGACTGGCCAGCGGCATGAAGTTCCTGCCAACGCTTCCTGTGATGTTGTAGTTTTGCCTGCGCTGTGAACAGCAGTTTCCCCAAGAAAGCCCACGTCCGTCTTCGAACAGTTTCCTCGAATTCCACGATCTTTACGGCATCACCGGCTGTGAGCCAGCCGCCTGTTCGGCAGGTGTGGAGTTGAGGGAGGAGCGCATCACAGGCACGTTGTCGGTCACATTCGTCGATGAGAAGGTTGACGAACGCCTCACATTCCGCATCGCCCGTCCGCAGGAAGCGGAACAAATGCGCATGCGCCAGTGTCTGGTGAATGTGGTTTCCATCGGTCGCGCTTTGAAACGTTCGCTTGGCGATACGCGAAAGGCGCGGTTTCACTTCCTCTGCTGACCGGCCCCACAAATGATCAAGCGATAGCACAACCGTCTCCAAGACAGAGAACTTCGCTTCGTAGCGAACAAAGCGATCAATGAGTTGCCACATGAGTTTCGGCGCGGCCCGCTCCAGAACTGCGAGACGGTCTCCCATGTTGAAACGTAGTGGGTGTGATTTGTCCCGACATAGCTTGACCAGAGCTGCGGTGACGACCTTATCGGCATGCCCGATTCGATGAACGAGGAAAAGCAACCCGCGCGCGGCGTCAAGACGTGGGGCAGGCCAACCCCAGGCTGGCCAACTGTCTTCCTCGGCATTCTCGTTTGCGGAGGCCTTGGGTGACGGGTCGGCCGAGGCTTTCAGGAGAATCCGTCGGATGGTCTTCCATCGCCCACTCGTCGGAGGCCATTGCGCGTGACGGACAATGCTCTCGCACGCACCGACCAAGTGTCCCCAGAGTTCTTCAGCCATCTCTCGGTTCTTTACGTGAGGGCGTCGCAGGGCGCGTTCACACCGCTCGACGACCGCCCAATTTTGCTCAATTTGGCTGACGTCGACTTTGCCACCGTCACGCTCCATGAACGGCTTGAGCGCCTCCCGAAGCTGAAAGAGCTCGGCGTTAGCCGGATCCTTTAAACTAATGCCCCGCCTCTCAACCAGTTCTTCGTCCGAGTACGACGATGATGTGACGCGGATCCCTTCCGGCTTACGATTGACCGGAAGCGCCCCCTGTTCAGCGCGTCCCTTCCGCAACGCTCGAACGGCTGGCAGAAGTATGTTGGCTTCGTCCAGGGCGCCGAGCAGCTTGTTTTGGGAATATCCCAGCCAGCTGGGCATTGGCTCACGCGGTTCCTCCCGGAGAAACCGGGCGGTTTGGGGTAAATCGAGAATGAGCTTCTCCAGGCGCTCCTGCTGGGCGGCGTCCCCGGTTTTATGGAGTGCAGCGAAAAGCAAAGTGCCGCCATAGCTGTAGTCGGAATGAGTGAGGAATAGAGACTCAGACAGCAATGGCTCTAGTTCACGGCCCAGCACGGCCGGATGCTTGGCGCCCGCCTGCATGAAAAGTACCCACATTAGCGATGTCCGGTTTCGTCCCGCAACGTGGTCAAGAGCAACGCGCAATCGGTCCGTGTCACCTATGGTCGCCCATTCATCTAACAATGTCTCGAATCGCTTGAGGATACGGTTCTCCTCATGTTCGTGGTCACGTCCCAGAATATGTCCGTGGTCCTCAACCAGTTCGCACTCGATTCCGCGAAACGGAAACTTAGCCACGACATTTTCGGCTGCTTCGCGCCGCGCACCCCGCCGGCGCACGGTTGCGTTCCATGCGACGCAGGCAATGTCCGTCATCAAGGCTGCGTTTGTGCCCGGCGTTTTCTGGTAATACTCGGCGAGCGAGTAATGGATGCTGTTCCAGTTATCGGTGCTCTGCATCCGCATCGGCATGATTGCGCCGCCAAAGTTTTCCCATTCGCCCGAAGTCGGCTCGGTCGAAAATGCCGCCTCAAAAAGGCTTAACACTACGGTGTCGCCGTCACTGCCGAGATGTTTGAGCTGATGTGCAAAATCGAAAAGGTCCCAGTGTGGAAAATGGGCTAGTCTCTGCGGGGTAAGCATGGAAAGGAGAGATGCCTCGCTTTCGGTTGGCGCGGCGCTGAACGTGCGGCAAAGCGTTTCAATCGCCGTTCGCGCAGCGTAACGCCAGCCTTTGGAGACTTCCTTGGCGACGTGATGCGCCAACACTCCGCGCGCTGCCAGGTTGAGGTCGCGCAATTGGCCGGTGGCAAACGAATCGCTGACGGCATTGAGTCGAGCGAGAATGTGGACGATCGGCGTTTCCAGCGAAGAACGGCCCGGAAGCAACCGGGAAAGATTTGCCGCGAAAGAACACCAAGCGCCAGCTCCCGCCCGAATCGCGTCTTCGTCGGCGTCTTGCAACCCTGACGCCACATGCCTAAGCGCCTGTTCTGCGGGCATCCCATCGCTGGTCGTTCCTTCAACCGCCGCAAAAAGCGGATCTAAATCCGCTGATGTGTCCACCCGTCGCGCTGCGAGTATCGGCGCGAGAATCCGTGTGACTCCGTGTAACAGCGCGATGCTCTCCATTTTTAGTGCACATGCCCAATAGCCATCCCGGCCATCTGGGCCGTCCCAAAGTTCTTCCAACGCGAACATAAAGCTTTGGCGGTAGAAGATGGGCATTAGGGGTTCACGAATCGCGAAATCTGCGAACCGCGATGACGCAGCGGGAATCAGAGACCGGGCGACGGCGTAGTCGTGCAACAGATGATGCGAAAAGCGAATCTCGTCTTCGCCAACAGCGGCGCCGTGTTTTAGAACGGGTGATCGTAAGATGCCACGGCTACGAAGTTCATCGACAGCATCAAGTTCGGATGCACCAAGTGAGACTTCCTGCACCGTAAGTGCCATGCTTCGGAGTTGCGTCATCCGGCGGCAAACGGATTGCAGTGCAACCTTTCGGAGATTGCCTCCCGTGCCATCCATCACGCGCGCTTTCCAATATCTTCGCAGCAAAATCGCAGGGCTGCTCCAATCCGCCAGGCGGGTGGGAGAAATATCGTCCCTCAAAAGCTCCGCGGCGAGCCGCAGGAAGAAAGGTGAACGGTGAATGCCGCCGGCACGCAGGTTTTTTCGGGCACTTGTAACGAAGGGGCCGATGGCAGGCACCTGCGAGACCAGTTCATCGAGGTTGGTTTCGTCCAAGCCCTTCACATGGAAATGCGCGACGCCTGCGAACTCAATGGAGGAGTGTCCGGCAACACCATCGCCAGGAAACGCTTCGCGCAACTCGCGTCCGTGCTTCAGGTCAAACTCACGCACACTCGCCACTACCGTCCATCCGGCTTCTCCCTGCTGTACGTCCTCTAGTATTCGGCGTAGTGTTCTTTGCGTCTCCACGTCGCGCACCGCATCCAGTGCG
Organism: Chthoniobacterales bacterium; assembly: GCA_035556975.1. Classification (GTDB taxonomy): domain Bacteria; phylum Verrucomicrobiota; class Verrucomicrobiia; order Chthoniobacterales; family UBA10450; genus AV80. The sequence continues at coordinate 2,246 of DATMEN010000025.1, read as the reverse complement.
TCCGTGATGAGCACGCCCTTTTTGCCGTCGGGCCAGTTGGTCAGAACTTCATCCAGTGCATGAGCCAGCCCGGGTAGATTGGCCGCGCCTTTCCAGTCGCGGCCAAAGACCTCCTCGGCGAGCAGGAGAACGACAGGGATTCCGGCGCGGGTCAGAGCCCTTGCCAGTGGATGAATCAGGCCGCTCTTACCGCAACCCGGTTCGCCAGTCACGAGAAGATGTCCGCGTTTCGCCGCCGCGACCATCGCGGACAACTCTTTGGTGCGTGCGATATGGATTTTGGCGTTCGCAAACCGAAGCAGGGTGTGGTCTTTCAGCCGCTCGAGATTCCGGGCGGTCAGTTTTCGCAGAAGGTCAACGTCGCCCACGAACGACGCTGGGGTTTTGAGTTTCAGACCCTCCGCTGTGAGCATTTGCCGTAGTGAGGCGGCAGTCGTTCGCAACCCCTGCCGATCGGCTCGATTGAAGTGGAGTTCCAATTTCTCCCAAATTCGCCCTGATTCGGCCGGTTTTGCCGCGACCAAACTCCGAATAATCCCCTCTGTTATTCTCTCGTGCCTGTGGCCGACGCCGAAATCAAAGACCTCGACGTAAACTATGCTGAGAAAATCCTGCAGTTCGCTCTGTGTCGGCGTTTTCCTCGTCGCCGATTTCCACGCGCGCTTTGTCTGCGCGAGGAATGCGTCCATTGCCTCACGTTCCCGAATCTGACGACGTCCTAAGAAATCCGCGAAATCCGCACTCGCATCTGCCCGGAAGGCGTTCAGCACTTTCAGTAAGGATTGCGTCACGCCAGCACCCGCAGAAGAGGGCACTGCCCACATTAGCCGACTTTCCTCCCGCACCGGTGGCGGAAGCTTGAGGAACTGCCGCACAAACGAGGCGATGACATCGGTGAACGCGGGGCTATTTGCGGTCATCGCAATTGTTCCCGCGCGATGCTTCGCCGAAATGAAGACTTTGGGTTGCAACTCCCCGCGCAGAGTAATCACAACATCGTCCACCGGCTCTGCGTCCTGCATGGTGACTGCGGCAATGTCTCCACCATTGATGCCATCCCAAACCACGCAGTTCTCTCCTGCTAGCATCTTCGACCCGATGTCGGCTCCCACTTGAGCCTCGTAGCCGACACCAACCGCAGTCCCGCGCCCTCCAAACTTCGGGCCGTGTCGTTTGGCCGAGTTGCGCTTGGGAGACCTTTTCATCAATTGCTAGGGCTTGCCGGGCCGTGGCTGGCAAGCGCGGGCCGGTTCGCTCGTACACGCGATGCGAATTTGCCAGCGCACGTCGTCATCGTTGCGGAAATTATCCTTCGCTTCACTCACGGCTTACCGGTCAGCCTTGGTTTAAGGAGACGCAAAGAATTTTTCTCGTCGAAAATGTTGACGCCACAACTAATGGTGTGTTACTTACTCCGCCGACACTATGCGTTGTCCCAAGTGCGGCTTTCGTGACGACAAAGTCATCGACTCCCGCCAGTCTCGTGATAGTTCCAGCATCCGCCGCCGCCGCGTTTGTTTACAGTGCGCGTACCGGTTCACCACTTACGAGCAAATCGAGCGCTCCGATCTCCGCGTCATCAAGCGCGACCGCACCCATGAACCGTTCGATCGCCGCAAACTCGTGAATAGCCTGGCCAAAGCTTGCGAGAAACGCTCGATCAGCCTCGTCACGCTCGAAACAGCGGTGGACGAAATCGTGCACGAGCTCGAGACGAGCGGCCGCGAAGTGCCCTCGGCGATGATTGGGACGAAGGTGCTGGAGAAATTGCGCGTGATCGATGAAGTGGCGTATCTGCGCTACGCGTCGGTTCATCGCCGCTTTGAGGAAGTAGATCAGTTCGTCGATGCCATCCAGGCGCTCGGACGCCGGATCAAACCAAATGCGCTTCAGCCCGAATTATTCGAGCCGGACCTGGCGAAGGCCGGATCCCATCCCGCCGCGGCGGGAACACACGACGCCTAAACAAAAAGAGAAAAACATGGTCGCGTTTAAAGAAGAATTTCCCTACCTGCGTTGTGATTCGGGCCAGCTCTTTGAGTTCGATCAGGCCTGGCTGCACGCGGCGATTACGCGCGCGGCGGATGATGCGGGTTACCCGAAATGGTGGCTGACAGATCATGTCACTGAGAGCATTGCTTTCTATCTGCGCTTGCGAAACGACGAGTCGGTCGTGCCGTTCGATCAGCTTTCACAGACCGTGCGCTACGTCCTGAAGGTGATCGGTTACAAGGAAATCGTTCCGT
>DATMEN010000024.1:0-124834 GCA_035556975.1 Chthoniobacterales bacterium | reverse complement strand
CTTCATCGTCCCGATGTCTGGCGGCGCGCCGAATAAGATATCGACCAGCCCGGGAAGCGACGCGACGCCAATCTACTCGCCCGATGGGAATCACATTGCGTGGCGTTCAATGGCGCGTGGCGGCTACGAAGCCGACAAATCTTCGCTCGTCATTTATCAACGGAAGCTGGGAGAGAGCCGTAACGCGACCCAGGCTTTCGACCGCTCGGTCGACAGCCTGACCTGGACGCCGGATTCGAAGACAATTTTCTTCACCGCCGAGGATCGGGGCGAAATGCCCATTTACGCCCTGCCGCTTGATGCGAAAGAACCGAGGGAAATTTCCAGGTTGCATGCCGGCGACATCGTCTTCTCCAACGACGGAACGAATCTTTTCTTCACGCAAATGTCGGCCATGGCTCCCAATGAAATCGGGCGACTTGAAACAAAGGAACCGTCCCAACCAAAGCCGGTCGCCGTGACCCACATGAACGACGCCCTGCTCGCGCAAATCTCGATGCAACCGATCGAGCCCTTCACGTTCAAAGGCGCCGCGAACCACGATGTCCAGGGGTTTCTGGTGAAGCCGCCCGGATTCGACGCGAGCAAGAAATATCCGCTGAAATTCTTGATTCACGGGGGTCCGCAAGGCGCCTGGGGAAATTCCTGGTCGTATCGCTGGAACCCAGAATTATTCGCGGCGAGCGGCTACGTCGTTGTGATGATCAACTTTCACGGCTCGACCGGCTACGGACAGGCATTCACCGATGCGATCCAGGGCGATTGGGGCGGCAAGCCGTACGAAGATTTGATGAAGGGGCTCGATTACGTGGAGAAGACGTATCCGTTCATCGACAAGAATCGCGAGGCGGCGCTGGGCGCAAGCTATGGCGGCTACATGGCGAACTGGATCCTCGGCCACACCGACCGTTTCAAATGCATTGTGTCGCATGACGGCATCTTCAACACTGAGTCGGCCTACGGGACGACGGAAGAACTTTGGTTTCCCGAGTGGGAATTCAAAGGCCCGCCCTGGAAGAACCGCGAGCTTTACCGGAAATTTTCGCCCCATCTGTTCGCCGAGAAATTCAAAACGCCGACGCTCGTCGTGCATGGCCAGCTCGATTTCCGGCTGGATGTCGGGGAGGGCTTCCAGCTTTTCACCACGCTGCAACGGCTGAAGGTCCCGTCGAAAATGCTGTACTTCCCCGATGAAGGCCATTGGGTGCTGAAACCGCAAAACTCGCGGCTTTGGTGGAAAACGGTGAACGATTGGGTCGACCAGTGGTGCGGCGAAAATAAGCCCTTTGTCATGTCGAGCGCAGTCGAGACATCTCTCGCTCTTGTCCGAGTGAGGTAAGCGACAGACAATCAGAGATTCCTCGACTTCGCTCGGAATGACAAAAAAGGCGAAGACGCCATCGGATAACGGCTCGGAATTAACGACTGAGCGACTTAACGATTGAAAAAACCAATCGCTAATTCGCTAATTCGCTAAATCGTTAATTCATTCCATGGACTCTCTCCAGCCCACGATCCTGATCGTCGATGACGAGAAGCACACGCGCGACGGGCTGCGTCGTTTGCTCGAGGACGAATACGACACCTACGTCGCGGAGGACATTCGCGGCGCGATGGATGTGCTCGAGCGCGAGCAGATCGATCTGCTCATAACCGATCTGCGCCTCGGCGGGGACGACGGCATGGTCCTGATCGAACGCGCGTTGAAACTCCCGCATCCGCCCATCTGCATCATGATGACGGCTTACGGCTCGGTCGACACCGCGGTGGAAGCGATGAAACGCGGCGCCTACGATTTCGTGACGAAGCCGCTCAATCTCGACAAGGTCGAAATGCTGATCGCGCGCTCGCTCGCCAGCCGCAGGATGGAGCAGGAGAATCGGACGCTGCGCCAGCAGGTGGACGAACGTTATGGGCTCGAGAACATCATCGGCGACTCGCCGGCGTTGCACGAGGTGCTCGATACCATCCGGCAGGTCGCGCCCTCCTCCGCGAATGTCCTGATCGAGGGTGAAAGCGGCACCGGCAAGGAATTGGCGGCTCATGCGATCCATAATCTAAGCCGCCGGAACAAGGCGAAGTTCGTCACGGTCCATTGCGCGGCGCTCTCGCCGCAATTGCTCGAGAGCGAATTGTTCGGCCACGAGCGGGGCGCGTTCACCGGCGCACACGACCGCCGGATCGGGCGGTTCGAGCAGGCGAACGGCGGCACGATTTTCCTGGACGAAATCGGGGAGATCGACGCCAGCACGCAGGTGAAACTGCTCCGCGTGATCAGCGAAGAGCGGGCTTTCGAGCGGGTGGGCGGGAACCAGACTTTGCGCGCCGACGTGCGCTTGATCGCGGCCACGAACAAGAACCTCGAGAAGCTGGTGGCCGAGGGAAAATTCCGGGACGACCTCTATTTCCGTCTCAATGTCGTCCACCTCACCATGCCGCCGTTGCGCGAGCGGAAGGAAGATATTCCGATGCTGGTGCGGGCCTTTCTCCGGCATTTCTGCAAGGCCAACGAAAAGCCGCTCCTCGACCTGACCGCCGACGCGATGAACGCGCTCCTCACTTATCATTGGCCGGGGAATGTCCGCGAGCTGCGCACGGCGATCGAGCACGGCGTGGTCATGGCGCACGGGCCGAAAATCACTTTGCGCGATCTCCCCCTGAATGTGCGCCAGGCGACCGGCGCGGCCTTGCCCGGCGGAATTACGCCGGGCAAAGCGTTTGGCGAAAAATCGAGCGCGCTCGATCTGCGCGAAACCGAGCGGCGCCTCATCATGCAGGCGCTGGCGACCACCAACGGAAACGTTACCGCCGCGGCGAAGAAGCTTGGCATCAGCCGCCGAACTTTGCACCGTAAGATCAACGAAATGGACGCGGAGAAGATCGAAGGGCAAAAGACCGATGGCGACGTAAAAGCCCATGAATAACTCCGTTTTCGCCCGCGCCGTCTTCCGGGTCCGATCGTGGATCTGCCGGGCGGCGGCGGTGATTCGGACTCTATGCTGGGGGCTGCTCGGCATGGACGTGGGCCCCGGAACGTTGCTGCCCAAGGTTTATGTGACCTGGCCGCACCAGGTTTCGTTAGGCGCGAATTGCACGATCGAACAGGGCGCCTACTTCAAATACGATGGCATTTGGGCGCCGGGGCCGAGACTGGTGATTGGCGATCGCGTTTTCATCGGGGCGGGCTGCGAGTTCAATTTTAAACGCGGGATCAGGATCGGCTCGCATTGTTTGATCGCGTCCGGCTGCCACTTTGTCGATCACGATCACCAGGCGGCGCGGCGCGACGGCCCCATCGGCGCGCAAATGGACGGGCCGGAGGCGCCTGTCGTCCTGGAAGAGGATGTGTGGCTCGGCGCGAACGTGGTGGTGTTGAAAGGAGTGACGATTGGAAAGGGGGCGATCGTTGCGGCCGGCGCGGTGGTCACACATACCATTCCGGCTTATGAAATTTGGGGAGGCGTTCCGGCGAAGAAAATCGGGGAGCGGCCTTCCTAGCGGTTAATTTACCCGTTTACGAAAGGCACTGGCGGCCTTTGAATAACCGACGTGGCGCAGGACAAGAAAATCTTCGGAACAGACGGCGTGCGCGGCGTCGCCAATGTGGAGCCGGTCACGGCAGAGACGGCGTTGAAGCTCGGCCGCGCCGCCGCCCACGTTTTCACTCAGCTCAACCCGCGGCAACATCCCAGCGGTGCCCGGCCGAAAATCGTGCTCGGCAAGGACACCCGGCTCTCCGGATACATGCTCGAGAACGCGCTCGTTGCCGGCATCACCTCCCTCGGGGTGGATGTGCTTTTGATCGGACCGCTCCCGACGCCGGGCGTGGCCTACATCACCCGGTCCCTGCGAGCCGATGCGGGCATTGTCCTTTCCGCGTCGCACAATTCCTACGAGGACAACGGCATCAAATTTTTCCGGCACGATGGCTACAAGCTCGACGATCAGATCGAGGAGCAGATCGAGCAGCTCGTCTTTACGGGTGAGATCGACTCCATTCGCCCGACCGCCGGGAAAATCGGACGGGCGCGACGAATCGACGATGCGCTGGGACGTTATGTCGAGTTCGCGAAAGCCAGTTTCCCGAGAAAAATGTCGCTCGAGAAAATGCACATCGCCGTCGATGCCGCCAATGGCGCGGCCTACAAATCGACGCCGTGCATTCTCCGAGAACTCGGCGCCGCCTTGACGGTCGTCCACGACGAGCCGAACGGGACGAACATCAACGCGCAATGCGGCAGCACTTTCCCGGATGAGATTCAGCGCGTCGTCCGGGAAAGCGGAGCGCAAATCGGGATCACCCATGATGGGGACGCCGATCGCGTCCTGCTCTGCGATGAAAACGGCGAGCTCGTGGATGGCGACGAAATTCTCGCGATCGCGGCGGTCGATTTATTGAACTCGGGCCATCTCCACGAGAAAACGCTGGTCGCGACGGTCATGAGCAATTTTGGGCTCGACGAAGCGCTCGCCCCGCTCGGCGGAAAAGTGGTGCGCGCCAAAGTGGGCGACCGCTACGTGATCGAGGAAATGGTGGAGCGAAATCTGAACCTGGGCGGAGAGCAAAGCGGTCACATGATTTTCCGTGATTTCACGACGACCGGGGACGGAATCATCAGTGCGCTGCAAATCCTGCGCATCATGAAAACGACCGGGAAGCCGCTGAGCGAATTGAAGCGCTGCCTGACGAAATATCCGCAGGCGCAGCGAAATCTAAGGGTAAAGGAAAAACGGCCGCTCGAAGAATTGCCGGCGGTGATGCGGCTGGTGGGGGATGCCGAGAAAGAACTTTCGGGCCATGGACGCGTGCTGCTCCGCTATTCCGGCACGGAACCGAAGATCCGGCTCTTGATCGAAGGCCGGGAGCTGGAGCAGATCGACCGGCAGGCAAATCGCATCGCGGAGGCGATCCAAAACGCGATCGGAGTATAGGTCGTGTAAGACATATAGGACATATGAGTCTGAGCCAAGTCATCGAGGCGCTCTTATTCAGCGCGCAGAAACCTCTTTCCGCACGCGAGCTGGCGAGCGCAATCAAAGGCGCGGGCGACGCGGACGAACTTCTCCCGAACGAGTTCGCGCGCGTGAAGGACGCGGAAGTGGCGGCCGCGCTCGAAGAATTGAAGATCGAATACATTGGGCAGAACCGGGCGTTTCAACTCGTGGAAAAAGCCGAGGGCTGGCAACTGGTGAGCGATCCGGCGTATGCGCCCTGGGTCCGCCAGTTGTTTCCCGCGACCAAGCCGGCCCGGCTTACTCCTCCTTCCCTGGAGACTCTGGCCATCGTCGCCTACCGGCAGCCAATCACGCGCGCCGACGTCGAGGCGGTCCGCGGGGTCGCGGTGGACGGCGTCCTGCAGAGCTTGATGGAGCGCGGGCTGGTCAAGATCGCCGGCCGCGCGGAGTTGCCCGGCCGGCCGCTCCTCTATGAAACGACGCAGTTCTTTCTCGAACACTTCGGCTTGCGCGATTTGGATGAGCTTCCCAACGCCGAGGAGCTGCGGCGCCGGTACCTGCCGGTGGCCGCCTCAGCAAAACCCGCCGCGGCCGCGGACTCGACGAACGCGGCTCCGGAGTCCGAGTCCATTGCCGCCCAACCCGGGCAGGATTGATCACAGCCGGGAAATAGCTCTCTCCGTCGACATGAGTTAGCATTGGATATGAACAAGGCTCTCGGTTGCGTAGGAGTGTTGGTCCTGCTGGTGCTCGTTTTGGCGATGAGTGGTTGCGGGAGCTACAATCGGCTGGTCAAACTAGATCAAGAGGTCAACAAAAAGTGGGCTGACGTGCAGTCGGTCTACCAGCGCCGGGCCGACTTGATTCCAAACCTCGTCAATACCGTGGCCGGCGCGGCGAATTTCGAGAAATCGACCCTCACCGAAGTCACGAATGCCCGGGCAAGCGTCGGCCAGGTGAAGCTCGATCCGAGCAAGGCGCCGACGGACGCAGCCGAGCTGGAGAAATTCCAGCAAGCGCAGGGACAACTGAGCACGGCGTTATCGCGCCTTCTCCTCGTGACCGAGAATTATCCGCAGTTGCGCGCGACCGAAGCGTTTCAGAACCTGCAGGTCCAACTCGAAGGCACCGAGAATCGCATCTCCGTGGAGCGCAATAATTTCAACGGGGCGGTGCAGGCGTATAACACCGTAGTGCGCAGCTTTCCCACAAATCTCCTGGCGGGCATGTTTGGATTCCCGCCCCGGCCCTTCTTTACCGCGCAGCCAGGCGCCGACAAAGCGCCGGAGGTGAAGTTCGATTTTAATAGAGCGCCGCTTACCCCAGCGCCGGCCGCAACGCCCTAACGCGCCGCAATCCATTGTCATCCCGAACGGAGCGAAGCGAAGTTGAGGGACCCCGTGGCTAAGATCTTTCGGCCTGCGACCGTGGCTTCACTTTTTGCAACGGGGTTCCTCGACTTCGCTCGGAATGACCGGCGGAGAGTCGCAGCGCTTCTTGTGGTTGCCGGAATCTTCGCCAGCGCGATCGTCGTGGGCGCCGCTGAAAACATCCCGCCGAAACCGGCCGGCTATTTCACCGACTATGCCGGCGTCGTCTCGAAGGAAGCCGCGCTCCGTTTCAACGAGAAGCTCGCGCAATTTGAACGCGACACTTCCAACCAGGTGCTCGTCGCCGTTTTCCGCAAAATGGAGAGCGATTCATCGATCGAGGATTACACCCGGCGCGTGGCCGAGGCCTGGGGCGTAGGCCAAAAAGACCGGAGAAACGGCGCGGTCCTTTTCGTTTTCGTGGAGAATCGAAACATGTTTCTTCAGGTTGGCTATGGCCTGGAAGGCGCGCTGCCCGATGTGACCGCTTTCGACATCACCGAGCGGCACATCAAGCCGCGGTTTCGGAACAACGATTATGAAGGCGGGCTCGCGGCCGGCATCGATCTGATCTGCAAGGCAATCCGGGGCGAATACAAGGGGACCGGCCGAACCAAGGCGGAAGGAGAAAATCGATCCAGCGGCGGCGGAAGCGGCTTGCTCATCTTCCTCGTTTGCCTGGCCATCTTTTTGTTCGCGATCCGGCGCGGGCGCCGGCGACGCGGATATGGATATTCCGGCATGGGCGGGCCGTTTATCGGCGGATGGTCGGGGGGCGGCTGGTCTGGAGGAAGCTCCTCCGGGGGCGGTGGATTTAGTGGCTTCAGCGGGGGCGGCGGGAGCTTCGGAGGAGGAGGAGCCGGCTCCAGCTGGTAACTCTGGCCCATGCGAACGAAAACCTTTCTCAGTCAGCTCGATCACGAGCGCATCGTCGGCGCGATCAAGGAGGCGGAGGCGAAATCCACCGGGGAGATTCGCGTTTTTATTCAGCGAGGAGAATTGGAAGGAGATCCGGTAATCGCGGCGCAAAAGAAATTCCACCAGTTGGCGATGGACGCGACCAGGGAACGAAATGGCATCCTGATTTTCGTGCTGCCGCGGGCACAGAAGTTTGCCGTCATCGGCGACGAAGGGGTCCACCAGAAATGCGGCCCGGAATTCTGGCAAGAATTGGTCGATCGGATGCGCGAGCACTTCAAGCGCGAAGAATTTACCGATGCGCTGGTAGAGGCGATCGAAACCGCGGGGAGATTGCTTGCGGAGCATTTCCCAAGGCAAGGCGGCGATCGAAACGAGCTATCGGATGAGGTCGTGGAAGGCTGAGTCTTGAGGGTCTATTGGTAGGGCGAGACTCTGTCGAGCCGGGAAACGCGGCTGGCTCGACAGAGTCTCGGCCTACCAGAAATCCCTGCTTGCAAAGCCTGCCTGGTAGTGTTGATTCCACGTCCCGCAGCGAGTTTTTGAAGTTGCGCCGTTGGTCCCTGGGTCTCCGTCGCTGGACGTGAAGCCGCACTCGTCAGGGGTAACCCGGCGCTTAGGAGATACCGGAAAGTAGAAACCGGAAACCGGAGAGAAAAAATCTTTCCGCAATCCGAAATCCGCAATCCGAAATTAGCTTATGCCAGTTCATTACGGTCGTTTTGAAATGCCGAAGACTCTCGTGAAAGACGAGACCGGCGCCACGGAAACCTACGCCAGATTTGTCGCCGAGCCCTTTGAAGCGGGTTACGGCCACACGGTGGGAAATTCACTCCGCCGCGTGCTCCTTTCCTCGCTGGAAGGCGCCGCCATTACCGCGGTGAAAATCACTGGCGCGCAACACGAGTTCGCCACTTTGCCGGGCGTCGTCGAGGACGTGACCGACATCGTTCTCAATCTGAAGCGGGTGAAGTTCAAGGCCGCGGAACACGAGCCGCGAAAGCTTTCCCTCACGGTCAACAAGGAAGGCGAAGTGACCGCGGGCGATATCCAGCTGGTGCAGGGCTACGAAGTGCTCAACCCGGACCAGCTCATCTGCACGATGGACAAGAAGCACAAATTCGATGCCGAGCTGGAAGTGCGCGTCGGGCGCGGGTTTGCCACGGGCGATGAAAACAAGCGGGCCGACCAGCCGATCGGCCTCATTCCGATCGATTCCATTTTCTCACCGGTCACGCGGGTGAAATACGCCGTGGAAAATACGCGCGTGGGTCAGCGGACCGATTATGACAAGCTCATCCTCGAAGTCTGGACCGATGGCCGCCTGACTCCGGACGACGCCTTGCTCCAGGCTTCCGCGATTCTGCGCCATCACCTCGATGTTTTCGTGAACTTCAACGAAGACGTAATCGAATTCGACGAAACGCCCGCCGGCGTCAGCGAGGAAAACATGAAGCTGAAGAAGCTGCTCAACATGAGCGTGAACGAGATCGAGCTCAGCGTCCGCGCGGCGAATTGCCTGAACAACGCGAACATTACGACCGTGGGCCAGCTGGCCCAAAAGACCGAGGCCGAAATGCTGAAGTATCGCAACTTCGGAAAGAAATCGCTGAACGAGATCAAGGACAAGCTGCAGCAACTGCAACTGGGTCTCGGGATGAAATTCGATCCGGGCCTGGTCGATACCCCCATTGCGACGGACGGCGCGGGAGTCAATGGCTCCACCGAGGAAGAAAAGTAACCACTTGCCAGTTCATTTCGCAGCGTTGAGGACGAACCGATGAGACATCAGAAGAAGACTCTAAAACTGGGGCTGACGGCCGCCCACCGGAAGGCGATGCTCGCGAATCAGGTGTGCAGTTTGATCGAGCATCAGCGCATCAAGACGACGCTCGCCAAAGCCAAAGCGGTTCGTCCGCTCGCCGAAAAGATGGTGACGCTCGGCAAGAAAGGCTCGCTCCATGCGCGACGCACCGCGCTCGCCGTGCTTCGCCAGAAGGATGCCGTGCGGAAGTTATTCGAGGATATTGCCCCGCGTTCCGCGACCCGGAATGGCGGCTACACCCGGATCGTGAAGCTCGGCGCTCGCAAGAGCGATTCGGCTCCGGTCGCGTTCATCGAGTGGGTTGATGCGCCGCAAGTGATCGACGAACCGGTAACGGAAGAAAAAGGCAAAAAGAGCAAAGCAGCGAAAGCTCCGGCGGCTGAGACCGAGAAAAAGCCTGAGCGCAAGAAGAAGAAAACCGCCGCCGACCTCGAGACCGAAGCGCTCGAGTAGCGACCAAGGAGGGGCGCTTTCCAAACCGCCCCTATTTGAACAACGGCGGTCTGGAGACCGCCGCTCCTTGGAAGAAAGAAGGCCGTTTTGCCGTCCCAAAATCGGAACGGCCTGATCCCGTGGCCGGAAAAGAAGACGATGCTCGCAAGGTGTTGTATTATTTGTAATATCTTTAATACGAAGATGTTATAACTCATTCTCGGCGCGTGGCACGCGCATTGCATAAGGATAGGCCACAACCAATCAAATCCTTATGAAAACCAACCAATCAACCAACGAAGTTCAGGAATCGACCTACGCCTTGCTCGTGAGATCGGAAGAAAAAGAACGCAGCTTGTTTGAAACAATCGCCTACAGCCTCTTCATTTTGAGCGCCGTCGCCGCGATCGGGCAGTTCGCGCTCCAGCCGGTGAGTCTTCCGCTCGAGACCATGCCTCGGACGGCATCCGCCAAGCAGGTCCAAGTCGTTTCGCAAAGTTAATCACGCGCGTGCCCGTCGGCCGTGGGTCGGCGGCGCGCCGTTCCATAAACCCATTCCCCATGGCTCAAATCAGCGCAGCTTGATTGTCTGCCAATTGAGCTTTCCGTCAGCGGCAATCTCCAGCCGGGCGGTGCTCGCCGCTGCACCGCGATTCGGGCGCGTCACACAGCCGGGATTCAGAAAAAGCACGCCTTCGCGCCGCTCGTTTCGCGCCACATGGGTGTGTCCGTGCAGAAGCACGTCGATATTTTCCGGCGCTCGATCCGGCGGAATGTGAACGAGCCGAAAGCGGACGCCGTTCCTCTTCAAGTCAACGATAAGCGGCCAATCGAAATTGCTGTCGCAATTTCCGCGCACAATCGTTACCGGCGGGCCGATTCGTTCCAATGTTTCCAGAATGCTCTCCGCGCACACATCGCCAAGGTGCCAGATTTCATCCGCTCCTTCCGCCAGCGCTTCGACATTAGCCGGCAAATGATTGTGCGTGTCGGCCAGGACGAAGATGCGGATCGGCAACGACATTTGGAATCCTCGCACCAAGGTCACAAAGGCTCACAACGTTGGGAAGATAATTTGTTACTCAGCCCTTTGGGTCCGTTGTGGCCGTTGTGCGAGGCCCTAACCGGAGTAGATTCAGCGCGTGTCATTTAAAGATTTTGGCCTCTCGCCCGAGGTGGTGCGCGGCACCCAGGCGATGGGGTTTACCGAACCGACCCCGATCCAGCTTCGCGCCTTTCCGATTGTTCTCGCCGGCAAGGACTTGATCGGGACCGCGCAGACCGGCACCGGCAAGACCGCCGCCTTTGCTCTGCCTATCCTGACGCTGCTCGCGAAACATGGGAATTTCCGCTGCCTCGTCCTCGAGCCGACCCGTGAGCTGGCCGCCCAGGTCGAAACTGCTTTTCGCGATTACGGCCGTTTTACCGATCTGCGCGTCTCGGTGGTGCACGGCGGAGTCGGCTACGGCAAGCAACGGGAAGAGGCGTCGCGTGGGATGGACATCGTCACGGCGACTCCCGGCCGGCTGCTCGATTTACTCGAGCAAGGCTCCCTGAATTTGCGCCAGGTGAGCATCCTCGTCCTCGATGAGGTCGATCGAATGCTCGACATGGGGTTCCTCCCGGATGTGCGCCGGATCGTCGAACAGATTTCCACCGACCGGCAGACGCTGCTTTTTTCCGCCACGTTGCCGCCGGAAATCGAGCGCCTGGCTGCGTGGGTCCTGCGTGAGCCCGAAATGGTCGAGATCGGTGCCCGCCGTTCGCCGGCCGAAACCGTCACGCACGCCGTTTATCCCGTGGCGGCCGAACAAAAATTCGACCTGCTCATGGCCCTGCTCGAGCGCACGAACTTCGATAGCGCCCTGATCTTCAGCCGCACGAAACATGGCGCGGACAAGATCGCGGTGAAGCTAAAGCAGGGCCGGCATTCCGTGGCCGTCATGCATTCGAACCGCACCCAGCGCGAACGCGTCGAAGCGTTGGAAGGTTTCAAGAGCGGCAAGTACGAGATCATGGTGGCGACCGACATTGCCGCGCGCGGGATCGACATCGCCGGCGTCAGCCACGTCATCAACTACGATGTGCCGGAGCATCCGGAGGATTACGTCCACCGCATCGGGCGCACGGGCCGCGCCCAGAATGTCGGAGACGCGTTCACTTTGATGAACGGAGAGGAGCTTGCGTCCCTGCATTCGATCGAACGCTTCATGGGCCAGAAAATACCGCGCCTAAAACTGGACGGTTTCCCGTATCTCTACACCGCGCTCTTCGAACCCGAAGCAGCCGAGGGCGGCAAGCGCGCCATCGGCGGCGGCCGCACCCATCGCGGCTATTCCTTCGGCCGGCGCCGCCGCTAAACGCTGGAGGGATGGGCTTTGTCTCGCCGTCATCCTCCCGATCAAACCTCGCGTCGTCCTATAACATTGAGCGTCACACAGTCGCTAATCTGACAGAATTGCCAATATTACACAGTTTATCTTGACAATGTCAGATTAATGCGCCAATCTCGGCTTCATGGCATCGGATAGCGACTTATTCCAAAAGCGGGTCTGCTGGGGTTTTGGAAAAACTTACTCTCAAGCGTGCGAGGGAGCTGAGGCCGACGCGCTGGCGCCCTCAATCCAGCGGGCCATAAGAAACATGCTGAAAGGCGAATTGCGGTGTCCAGCGCTTAACGCTCTGATCACTTGTGTCGCAGATTTTGTTGATCAAGGAGTAGGTGGTCTCTTCTCATCGCAGAAAATTGACGAAGCAGAATTCCGCGATCGTCTCACTGCAATCGAACGAAGATTCGCTGACTATGAGAGTACGCATCTGGCACGGCAAGCATTGGAGGCAGCTGCTATTGATCTTGTCCACGTCCAAGACGGCGACGTAGAAGGCGCATGTTGCGAGCGTTTCGCGAGGCTACTATTTGATCGCTATTGTGTAGCACCGACTGAGTGCAACCTCAGAAAGGCTCGGGGGTTTTCCCGACCCCAAGTACATCAATATCATGATGACGCATTCGCCGCAGTCAAAACCTCTTTGGTTGAGCTGGTGCGGGAAGTAGCCCATTCTCCGGCTGGGGTCCCCAGTCCAAGGAAGAAAAAGACCGGTCTAAGCGTTAACACTGCCCAGGGACTTGAGCAGCCTCTTGGAATCTTGCCATGAGCCGCGACCCCCAAGGCCCGCTACGATACCACTTTGACTTTAGGCCCGAACATTTTGCTCGGCGGTGTCAGTTCGTCACAAAGCGATCGCATGATTTCGCCGGACAGCCGTTTTTCTGTCGATATGACCGCATAAGCACCAGCTTTTCTCGGACTCTCACGCCCCAACTGCAAGATCTGATGGAGGTCGCAACCGCCGCATATCTGGCTGATCGTTTCGCACCACGTCGGCATCCAGAGAGGTCGGAACAGTCAGTTCCCATGAATCGTCGGATACGATTGTCCTTGCCCGTTCGGTTACCTAATTTGTGGAAGCGGCGGCCTGCACAATTGCTTGGGGATTTGATGTTCTGTCTCGCCGCAGATGAGTGGGAGTTTACGTTCACTGCTACTGCGGCGGAAGCCGCGCTTCCCCAGCAATCGTATCTCCTTGATGTTTCTCCAGAACGAGAAGCCGCCGTTATGTTGTTCAGCGGCGGTCTCGATAGCTACGCAGGAGCCGTTCGGCAGCTCTGCGACCCCGACCAATTCCACGTGCTGGTTTCCGGCTACACGCATAATCGGATGGCGGCAGAACAAGTCGCGCAATCAAAAATACTTTTCGAAGGTCGTCGACAATTAGGTCACCACGTCGCCGTGCCGTACGGCATGCCTGCCAAGGTGGCCGGTATCCGACTAGAATCGAGTCAACGGTCTCGTAGCTTGATTCATCTCAGTATCGGCGCCTTGACCGCGCTCAGCCTTGGGAGACGAGACTTCTCGATCTACGAGAACGGTATTGGCGCACTTAATCTGCCGTTCGATGCCAGCCAGTCAGGTTGGGAGGTTAGCCGCGCGGTTCATCCGAAGGTGCTAAGTTTGATGGAAGAGCTCATTGGTGAGATTACCGGCGAACCTTTTCAGATTCGAACGCCGTTCCTCTTCTCTACGAAAGCGGAGTCTATAGTCGGCGCTGAGATGATGCGTTACTGTCACGGAATTCGCCATACGTTTTCTTGTGATCGGTTCCCGAACTACCGAGAACGACGCCGTCAATGCGGTGTTTGTTCGTCGTGTGTGCTTCGTCGTTTAGCACTTGAGATTGCTGGCTTTCGCAATGCTGAACCAGCTGACGAATATGCATACGATATAACCGCACACGGTTTTGTCCCACACCCAAGCGCTGCTTTCGTTTTAGACAAGTTTGACGCCCAGACCCACCGACTTCGTCAATGTTTGGATTCAGAACAACCGTGGCTCGAGGTCAGTCGCCTATTTCCAGAGCTGCGCGAGGTAGAGTTTCTTCTTGCGAACAGAAAGACTGGGGTCAAGGACATAGAAGCTAGCCTGCTGTCCTTGTATGCTAGGCATATTGGTGAATGGAGCAACTTTAGCGGCCCCGCTGCGCTTCAAAGGTACCTTTGCGCTGCTTAAACACATTTTATGATTTTACAGCCTCTGGAACAGATTGATCTGAAAGTTCTGGGAGAACGCCTCCGGTCGGCCCGACGAACCCGCGGCTTAACTCAGGAGCAAGTTGCGGAGAAACTGCAGTATTCACGCACCACTGTTGTTGCGATTGAAAAAGGGGAACGACGTGTAACCGAAGCAGAGCTGATTGCGTTTGCACACGAGTATGGCCGAGCAGTATCGGAATTTGTCCGCCGTCCGGAAAAGACTCCGCCGTTGATCCCTCAGTTCCGAGCGGGTCCGCTCTCGAGCCGATCTGTGATTCCCGTCGACACCCAGCCGTTCGTGCAAGCGGCCGAAGAATTGGACAGCCTCGCTGCTGACTATGTTGAACTCGAGCAGCTCTGTGAAATGCCGCTGCCGATGGAGTACCCTGCGATTTACCGCGTAGAAGGTTCATTTAATCGACCCGAAGAGCTCGGCGAAGAGGTAGCGGCGGCTGAACGTGCGCGACTAGGCCTCGGTAATGGTGCAATTACCGACGTACGCGCCCTACTACAGGATGCTGTTGGTCTCCGGATATTCTACTATGCGATGCCTACGCCGATCGCGGGTGTGTTTGCCTACAACGATGCTGCCGGCGGCTGTATTGGCATTAATGCTCAGCATCCGGTCCCACGAGGCAACTTTTCATTGGCACATGAGTATGCGCATTTTTTGACCACCCGATATCAGGCAGATGTTGCCTTGGAGACAGGAGGATGGGGTCGGCTGCCGACGGAGAAGTTCGCTGATAGTTTCGCGAGCAATCTTCTAATGCCGCGTGCGGGCGTGAATAGGCGGTTCTCGGAAATCGCCGATACGCGTCAGGGGCAGGATAACATCCGTATAGCTGACCTCGTGCAGCTTGCGCATTTGTTCGGGGTGTCTGTGCAAGCGATGTGTCTGCGGTTTGAGCAATTGCGGCGTGTACCAGTTGGAACTTGGGATCACTTGAAGGAACGTGGGTTTCGGCCTGATTTCGCGCGTGCAGCGCTAGGTCTTCCTCCGGCCGCGGATAATCGTGACTTATTGCCTCGCCGATACCTCCTACTCGCCCGACGGGCGTACGAAGAGGGTTTGATCTCAGAGGGACAGCTGGCGAAGAAGCTTCGTCAAGATCGTCTATCGGCCAGGCTAACGATAGAAAAGCTCGACGGTCTGATCGATGCACATACAGAGAACGGTTATCAACCACTAGTTGTAGACTTTGCGGAGCGGCTCGTTACGGCTTGAGAGAAAAGAATGCGGAAGCCAATTGTGCTTCAAGACGCCTGCGTGCTCTTGAATCTGCTAGCTAGCGGGCGCTTTGAAGAACTGTGTGACGGGCTCGATGTCGAGTTTGTGCTTGCCCGCGCCGCCGCCGAGGAGACGCTCTTCTTGCGAGATGTTTTCACCGACGCGAAGGTGGCCGTCGATCTCGACGAGTTCGTTGAGAAGCGGTTGCTATCCATTCTGGACGTCGAGACTGATGAAGAACGGCGACGCTACATCACGTATGCAACCGAACTCGACGATGGCGAAGCAATGTCGCTTGCGCTGGCTGAGTGCCGGCATATTGCGCTAGCGACGGACGACCGTAAGGCAATACGTCTCATTAAGGAGCAGAAGTTAGACATAAATATCTGGAGTACTGTCAGGCTCCTCCAGGAGTGGCAGAAAAAGAGATCCGTTGCGAAAAACGAGATGCGTCAAGTCCTTGTTTCAATTCGAGACCAGGCGAGGTTCATTCCAAAGCGACCGCCTGAAGATGCTGCTTGGTGGAATGACTTCTTTTAGGGATGAAACACGCCCATACAGCTTGCGGACTATGCGGCAGACGCAAGTTGAGCCTCGCGTCTCCTGATCACGTTGAGCGTGACCAACGCGGCGAGGGCGCAAACAAGCGCGCCGATGGCAATCGTCGCGGGCGTGCCGAGGAAATCGGCCATGAGTCCGGCTTGGAGGCTGCCGAGCGGAATCATTCCGCCGAAAATGAGGGTCCAGATTCCCATGACGCGCCCGCGCATTTCGTCGGGGACGATGCTTTGCAGGACCGTGTTCGAGGTTGAGAAATAGAGGACAATCCCGAAACCGACAATCGCGAGGAGCACGGTCGCGACGTAAATGTTCTTGTTGAAGGCAAAGAGCGCGAGCGCCACGGAGAAAATCCCGATGCCGCCGAGCGCCATGATCCGCGTGGGCAGGATGTGCCCGGCGCTGGCGACCGTAAGCGCCGCAGCCAGCGCGCCGACACCGCTGCCCGCCATCAACATGCCGTACCCATTCGCGCCCAAGTGCAGAACGTCCTGGGCAAACGCGGGGATGAGCACCGAATACGACCAGCCGAAAATTCCGACCACGGCGAAGAGCGAAAGAATGGTGAGGACGCGCCGGTGGCCCCAGACATAACGAAAGCCTTCCAGGGCCTGGCCGATCGGGCCCGCGTCGCTCTCGATTTGCGTCTCCCGTTTCGGCAACCGCATCAGGAGGAGCCCGCTGATGACGGCGATGAAGCTGAGGCCATCGAGCAGGAAACACATGGCGATGCCGACCTGCGCCATGAGGAAACCGGCAATCGACGGGCCGATGATGCGGGCGCAGTTGAACGCGGAACTGTTGAGCGAGATGGCGTTCATCAAATCTTCGCGGCTGGTCATCTCGATCACGAACGATTGCCGCGCCGGCATGTCGAACGCCATCGTGATGCCTCCGAAGATGGCGAGCACGATGATCTGCCACGGTTGGACCAGCTTGCTCCAAACGAGCGCGGCCATCGTGAGCGACATCAGCATCTGGCACGTCTGCGTAACGACGATCACCGAGCGTTTCGGATAACGATCGGCCACCCAGCCGCCCCACGTGGCGAAGAAAAGCATCGGCGCGGAGGCGGCCGCGGCGACGAGACCGAGCAACACCTTCGACCCGGTGAGCTGATAAACGAGCCAGCCTTGCGCGGTCGTGGTCATCCACGTTCCGGTGAACGAGATGAGCTGGCCGGAAAAGAAGAGGCGGAAATTCCGATGCTTGAGGGCAGCGAAAGTTTTTCGGAACGAGACGCCGCCGGTGGCCACGCGCCGGGGCCGGCCCGTCATGTCTTCCGGCACGTTCGCGGTGTGATGGTGAGGCGAAATCATCGGGGTGAGCGGGTGTTCGGGTGAACGGGCGATTGGAAAATGAAAAGACGGAACATAGCAGTGGAAGTTAAATCTCCCAAAGAGGCGCAGGCGGCGTAAACTGCGGGCAGAATGTTTCGGATTTTTCTGTTAATCCTGATTCCGTATGCGCTGGTCCTGTCCGCTCTGCTGTGGCGCAAGGCGCCTGTTCGCAAGACAGGAAAGCCGATTTCGCGCGGATGGGGGAACCGGTTGCGGGTCCTGGTCATCGGAGCCACGGGCGGAACCGGCCGGGAGCTGGTCCGCCAGGCGCTCGATCAGGGCCACCAGGTCACAGCATTTGTCCGCAACCCCTCGAGGCTTCGGATCGAGCACGCGAATCTCCAGGTGGTGAAAGGCGATGTGCTCGATTACGCATCGGTAGAGTCGGCGATGCGCGGGCAGAGCGCGGTGCTCAGCGCGCTCGGGCACAAACGCTTCTTTTATCCGAACAGGATTCAATCGGATGGGATGCGCCATATCCTGCGCGCGATGAAAACCTGCGACGTGCCGCGGCTCATCTGCGAGACGGCCCTGGGCATCGGGAATAGCGTGGGACGCCTGGGATTGCCCCACACGTTTTTCATCCTTCCGTTGGTCCTGCCGTTCTACATGTGGGATAAATTGCGGCAGGAAGAGCTGATCATCGCGAGCGACCGGGATTGGGTGATCGTGCGCCCGGGTGTGCTGACCAACGGAGCTGCGCAGGGCGATTATCGGCACGGTCCAAAGGTGGGCAGTTATTTCTGGCCGGTGAGGATCCGGCGCGCCGATGTCGCCGATTTCATGCTGAAGCAGTTGACCGACGATGCCTACATCGGAGCGGCCCCGGGCGTGGGTGGCTGAGGTTATCAAGTGCGGGTGTGAGTCTCAATTTTTAAGCGCCGGGGCGCGACGGATTGCAGCCCGGAGTGAAGCGTAGCGGAACTCCGGGAACCCAATTCAACGTGAGGCTAACCCCTGCCAAGGGGTGGCGGAGGCGCGTCCCCGAAACGAACGCTGTTCAATGGCGCGCACGAATCCGTCTTTCCGTCGCCTCTTACCCGGGGCTTGCTTGATTTCTTGGAAGGATACCCGGAGTTTCGCTACGCTTCACTCCGGGCTCCAAATCCGTCGCACCTGCCAGTGCTGGGCTGGAGCTTAATCTCAAAACCGCCGGTTGGGTTTCACTCGGCCGCTCCAATCAAAAAAGCCGAAAATGGCGCGGGAGCAGCTTGTTCCTGAAGCATGCGGCCACTCGAAGCGAACGCATGGCAGCGCGGTCGAGCAACATTAGTTTGTTCGGCGCTTTTGGTCTTTTTCGTCCTGCCCCAGGTGGACGCCCGGCCGACACGGCCTCGAAAACGACCGCCCTTCTCGGTGGCTTTGCAGCCGTTCTCTCTGGTTCAGTCCGCGGTCAACGCGGTGGCCGCACCGGAGGCGCCCCGGATATTGCGGGCGGCAGCTACCGGCCGGGTTCGGACCGCCTACTTCGCGCCGCAACGATCAAAACCCTACATACCTAGCGGGGAGCGGGTGGACGATTACGAATGGGAAGATGAGCGTAACAGCGACGTCCAACCAATTCGGGTGGCCTATCAAAGCACGCGACGGACGCCAGTGCCGGAGCCAAGCGTCGAAGACGATTACGAGCACGAGCACGAGCACGAGCAGGAGCAGGAGAACGAAGAAGAGGCGGCGCCGCAGGTTGAAAGGCGTGGCGACCGGCCGATGGTCGCCGGCAAACGGGCGGTGTTGCGCAACGGGATCGCTTATGCGCCGTCGCAGGCGCCCCAAAACGTGAAGAATGCCATCTGGGCGGCGAACAAGCTGAGGCGCAAGCCCTACGTTTGGGGGGGCGGCCACGGCTCGTTTAACGATTACGGCTACGATTGCTCCGGTTCCGTTTCGTATGCGCTCCATGGCGGGGGCTTGCTGGCGGCGCCGTTGCCCTCGAGCGATTTGATGCGCTACGGCGAGCGCGGACGCGGCCGATGGATTACGATTTACTCACGGCCGGGCCATACCTTCGCCGTCATTGCCGGCCTGCGCTTCGATACGACCGATTTGGGCCGCGGCGGCGACGTCGGCCCGCGCTGGTATGTGGATGGCCGCAATACCCGCGGCTACGCCGCGCGGCATCCGGCGGGGCTTTAGGCGAAATCAGTCTCACCTCTGACGCTGTCATCCCGAGGCTGGCGAAGCGCGCCGAGGGACCTCGCAAGCGGTCATCCGCTTCCGCGCTATGCCTGGCGGGTTCGGCGAGCGACGCCCTACCGCTCGGGTAAGCGCTAAATGCGACTGCGAGGTCGGCGCTCCTTCAATGGTCGCGGTCCCGGTCTGCGCGGCCCTGGATGACAGCGGGGTTAACGCAGCTCGTAAATTGTCAATTTCTTGAATCCAAACCGCCTCGGGAGTGCATCTCATTCAAAAGAGATCCAATTCCTATGAACACCATCACAATCCGACCCTTCGCGGCGGCGAAACTATTGACCTTTGCCGCCCTCGCGCTCGGGGGCTGCCACGTTTCGGGCATCAGGGGCAACGGCGACATTACGACCGAGACTCGAACGGTCCCGGACTTCACCAGCGTCGAGGCCAGCGGCGCCTTCACCATCACCTGGTCGAACGCGCCCGCCGCGCTCAAAATTACGACCGATCAAAATCTGCTCAGCCGGATCGAGACCAGCGTGACCGGCACGAAACTCCGCCTGCACTCGCGCGGACAGCTCCGGCCGACCGAGGGAATAAAAGTGACGCTCTCGAGCTCAGCGTTGAGTGGCGCGCGGCTGACGGGCGCGGTGCGTTTGACGGCCTCAAAACTCGCCGGCAAGGGATTCTACCTGGAGGGATCGGGCGCCACGCGAGTGAACGTCGATGGGACGGTCACGGAGTTGATGGCAACGATGTCGGGCGCAAGCCGCCTCGACGCCGAGTCGCTCCAGGCGGAGACCGTGGAGATATCGATTTCCGGCGCCGGGAAAGCGGAGGTGGCGGCAAGCAAGATATTGAAGGTGGCAATTTCCGGAGCGGGGAAGGTGACTTACACCGGCAACCCGACGGTCGAGAGGCATATCAGCGGCGCGGGCAGTGTCCGGCGACGGGACTGAGGCGGGGGTTCAATTTCCCTGGAGGGACGCCCGCCGTGGCGTCCCTGAAATTTGGGACGGGACAGCGCCCGTCCCTCCAGGAACGGTTGTTCATCGCAGTTCACGGCGAACGCGGCTGTTCAAAGCGTGAGCGAAAGAGAAAGATTTGTTTCGCGGGAGGGAATCACGCAAGTTGAGTTCTACTCGATATGACTCCGCGAAATTTCCTCTGCCTTCTCCTTGCGTTACCGAGCTGCTTTGCCGGCCCGAGCTTGATGGGAGCGGAACCGGAAGTGATCTCCAGTGAATGGAAATTGGTTTCGAACAGCGACAACGTCGAGCTCTACCGGCGCCAGCGCGCTCTTTCGAACGAATCCAAAGCCATCGGCGAAATTGCAGCGCCGGTGGAGGTGGTTCATGCCGTCATTGATGACGTGGAATCGTATTCGAAGTTCATGCCGTACACGGCGGAATGCCGGGTGCTAAAACGGGAGCGCAATTCGGTCCTGGCTTACCAGAGAATTTCGGCGCCGCTGACGAGCGATCGCGACTACACCGTGCGGGTCCGGACCAGTTCCAAACCGGCCGAAGGAGGCGTCAGCTATTTCAGCCGGTGGGAGGCCGACAATGCGGCCGGGCCTCCGGAAAAGCCGGGCGTCGTTCGAGTCAAATTGTGTGAAGGCAGCTGGCTGCTCGAACCGGCCGGCCCCAAAACCACGCGCGCCACCTACACGATTTACACCGACAGCGGCGGCGCCATCCCCGCGTTCATCAAGAACACGGGAAGCCAGATCGGAATTCGAAAGATGTTCGCGGCGGTGCGCAAGCAAGTGCTCGATCCGAAATACAGCGCGGCGGCCAAGAAGTAGCCTCCGCGGCGCCGTAGGTGCGGATCGGTCGCCTCGTCTCCTGGCTCTGACGTTTGAGGTAATAGTGGACCACATTCGACAGCACGATCAAAACGAGACAGATCAACAGAAGGCGCATTTCGGCCGTGACCCGGCGATTTGATCCGGTTTCCAAGGTAGCCTGCGCCGGATCGTCGGGCGCGTGAGCGACCACGACTTCCTTCCCCACGGGATAGCGACTGAGAATGGCGTCTGTTTCCCTTGGCCGATACCCGGCAGCAAAAGAAATCCGGTTTCCGGTGAAGGGAGCGCCGTTCACGGAATAGGAATAGGTAACGCGGGGTTGTTTTCGAAACATCACCTTCGCGGTTTCCGACGACGTGACCGTTCCGCTCACTGTGGGCCAGCCCGTGCTGGCTTTGGCGAGTTGGATATTCTTCCACGCTTTCCAGAGAGCGAACGGAAAGATGATGAGAAAGATAAGCTGGAGCATGGCTATGGAAGGCGGAAGGAGGAAAGCCGGCGACGCCATTCGGATTCGAATCAACCAGTCGGTCGCTGGCGCTTCTTTACGTTCTTGGTCATGGTAACGAAATAGCGATAAATTTGTCCGTTTCCTGACGAAGTGGTTGGATCCGCGTTGACTTAATCACGCCTGAGTCAGCCAGCAGTTCAAGCCACAGGTCCGACTCATCGAGCTCCTGCTGCGCACCTTCGAGTTTGGTGATGAAATCGAGATCAGATTCGCGCGGCATGCTTCACGATAATGACCCGCAACCGAAGTGGCCGACCGCAATAATTGTTTTCCAAGAACATCCGCGACTGCGTCTCTCCGTGAAAGCGCGCGAAACAGCCGAATGACCCTCAGCGCATATTCTTTCGTTCGCGTTCGAAGGTCTTGTGGTTCGCTCATTCCCCTTCCGCCTTCCGCCCTCCGCCTTCCTCCTTCAGGCTCCCCGCTTCCAGCATCCGCACCCGTTTGTCGAGATACGGCAACCGAATCGTCAGCGTGAGTCCCTTGCCTTCGTTGCTTTCTATCGCCATCTCGCCTCCGTGTTCGCGCACGATGCGACGCACGATCAACAATCCGAGGCCGGATCCGGAATCCTTCGTCGTAAAGTAAGGCTCGAAGACGCGGCTCAAGCTCTCGGCGGACATGCCGCCACCGGTGTCGGTAAAGCTGATGTTGACGTGCGTGGCGCCCAGGTCCGTCCGGATGCGCAGAATGCCGCGTCGCTTCATCGCTTCGAAGCTGTTCTTGATCACGTTGTAAAAGACTTGCTTCATCTGGTCGCGATCCAGCTCGAGGAGCGGAAGGTCGGAACGCAACTCCTGCTCGACCACGATGTCGCGATCCTCGATTTCCGGCGCAAAAAAGCGCACGGCTTCTTCGACGATCGCGTTCACATTTTCCGGATGGAGCACGGGTTTTGAGGGCCGGATCGCTTGCAAGAATTGCGAAACGATCGAATCGAGGCGCGTGATCTCCGCCCGGGAAATAGCGATCGCTTCCTGAAGCTCCTCCTTCATTTTCCCCTCCAGCTTGCGCACTTTGCGCTCCATCAATTGCAAGTGGATGTGAAGTGAATTCAGCGGATTGCCGATCTCGTGCGCGACGCCCGCGGCGAGCAGCGTCAGGGCATTGAACCGTTCCGACTCGATCGTTTTTTCGGTCGATCGCCGGGTCTCGGTGATATCGCGCAAAATGATGGCGTGACCTAGAAAGGATGAAGGATGAGGGATGAAGGATGAATTCTGCGACGCCGATTCGCCGGATTCCTTTTCATCCTTCTGCCTTCCTCCTTCCTCCTTTAACTTAAGCGGCACGATGTAGAAATTGAGGAACCGGTTCGCCGGATAAAAGATTTCCATGTCGCGGCTGACGGCGCCCTCCGATTGCGAAAGCGATTTCCAATCGAGCCCGCGCACCCGTTCATCGAGCCGCTTGCCGATGGAACTTTCCGCCTCGAGGCCGAACAGCTCGCAGGCCGCGTCGTTCACGTAGGTGATGCGGCCCTTCGCATCGGTCACAATGATTCCTTCCTGGATCGCGTTGAAGACCGTCTCGATCAGTCCTTTCTCCTGCGCCAGTTGCAGGAGATAATTCTGGACGTCCCCCGGGCCAATGCGGCCCAGGCGCTCGATCAGTTTATCGAGAAAGCCGGATTTCATCTTTTTGTCATTCCGAGCGCCGTCGAGGAATCTGTGGCCCTACGGGTGAAGCGAGAGATTCCTCGACTGCGCTCGGAATGACAAGAGGTGAACGTCGTCCAGCACGACAGAACTTTTGGCTCTGGCGCGCCCCTTACGGCACCGCACGTTTCGCGTCACTTCCGCGCGCGGTTCGAGGCTCATACTTATCAGTCGTTAACCAATGTCGTTGCCGGACGGAATAAAAGGGAAACGTCACGACTGTTTTCGCGGTGGCTTTAGTCAAGCGCAGAAGCCGGTTGCCCGCGCGAGCAGGTTCGACTTCATACGTCACCTGGAAGGCTGTCACCCGCGCGAGAATCCAAAACAACTGGGAGGGAGACTGGAGTGCAGCCTCCGCTTTCAAAAGGGTGAAATCGCTGCGGCTGACCCAAAGCTTGCCGGCCAGGAGGCCGAAGAACCGTTCTTCGCGCGATCGTGTATTTTGCTTTGGCTTCGGCTCAAAGGCGATGACGTAAGCGCTTTCTCCAGCCACATTCTCGTCCGGCAGGCGTTTCCAAAGGTATCGGTCCCGCAAATTGTACTTCCGCACCGCTTCGACGGCGGATTCGGCCTGATTTTTTTCCGGCTGGACCTTGGTTTTTTGCGGCTGCGGGGTGACGGACGCTCGGGCCGGTCCCGCCTCGTCGGCTCCCGCTTTGAAAAAGGACAACTTCCCTTCCATGCTTTCCCGGGTGTATTCCAACGGCCGGGGATCGCCGGGCCGCACGATCGACTTCCAGGTCCCCTTGGCCACAATCTTGCCCGCGCCGTCGAGCTGATGCGTGGTGAGCGTTTGATGATACTGCCACCTCCTCAGCGCCACCCGGCTGTTGTCGAATTGGGCCAGGGCAGCGTCGAAGATGGCCAGGGCCGTATGTTTGTCTTCCGACTGTGCCATGACGGGCAACGCGGTCGACAAAAGAAGGATTGTGAAAACGAACCGGAGCATAAGGAATCGGAGGCAATTCCGGTTACCGCGACATTCGACGCGTTGCAACCGACCCCCTGCCGAAATTGACCTGCCGAATCAGCAGGTGAAAAGGGGAGAAGCCATAGAGGGCAAAGTAGGCTTTGCTGGTCTCAATGAGTGAAAGCTTTCTCCGCTACACAGATCTCACTGCCGCAATCCAACTCGCGAAGAGCAGGGGGCAGAGTACCACTCGAATCGTCCGCGCGTTATCGGCAAATATGTCTTATGCGGAAGCATTAGCGCTCGCGCGACGGGCAGCGCCGCTCCTCGAAATAAGAGTCAGCGAGTTCATGCGCCTGCGACGCAACGAATAGTTGACGGCTAATTGCTACGAGTTCTCCACCTGATCGATGAAGCGTTCGCTATAGCCCTCTTTCCGAAGTTGCTCTCGAGTCAGGGGTTTCCCACGCTTCGCAGCCTCGTCTTTAGTCGTACGAAGAAGTTGCCGAATTCCCTGATCCAAAATGTCTTCCTCGGAACGCTCCTGGGATTTTGCAGCAGGTGCTTTTCGCATCTGATCAACTTACACTGCTGGCAGCAAAGAGGCCAACTCTCCTTTCGGAATATCCAACGACAGGAGGCGGCCCTGTTGCGAAATGACGGCCTGAACGGCGGCTTACCGGCGCGCTTCTTCGACCCGATCGGGCTCGCCGGCCTGGCCGGTTTCGGCGGCGGCGCGTTCCTTGAGCGCGGCTTTGCGGCTCAATTTCACGCGGCCCTTGTCGTCGATGCCGATGCATTTCACCCAGATCATTTCGCCCATCTTGGCGACGTCTTCCGTCCGGTTCACCCGGAAATCCGCCAGCTCCGAAATATGGACAAGACCATCTTTTCCTGGGAACACCTCGACGAACGCGCCGAATTCTTTGATCGAGACGACGCGGCCGTGATAGGTCTGGCCCACTTCGATCTCGCGCGACATGCCGCTGATGATTTCCTTCGCGCGCGCCATGCTCTCCGGGCTCGTCGCGTAGATGTGGACGGAGCCGTCGTCTTCGATGTTAATCTCCGCGCCGGTTTCGGCCACGATTCCTTTGATCGTCTTGCCGCCAGGTCCGATGAGCGCCCCGATTTTCTCGGGGTTAATTTTGAGCGTCTCGATCCGCGGAGCGTATTTGCTCAAATCGCTGCGCGGCTGGTCGATCGCCTGGGCCATGATGCCGAGGATTTTCGTGCGCGCTTCTTTCGTGCGCATGGTCGCTTCGGCCATGATTTTGTGGCTGACGCCCGGCAACTTGAGGTCGAGCTGGAATCCAGTGATGCCGGCTTCGGTTCCGCAGACTTTGTAATCCATGTCGCCAAAATGATCCTCGGAGCCGATGATATCGGTGAGGAGCTCGTAGCGTTTCAATTGTCCGTCTTCGCCGTTTTCCGTCACGAGACCGACGCTGATTCCAGCAACCGGCGTCTTGATCGGAACGCCGGCATCCATGAGCGCGAGCATTCCGCCGCACACGCTCGCCATCGAGCTGGAGCCATTTGACTCCATGATTTCGCTCGTGATGCGAACGGCATACCGGAAATCGTCGGTGCCGGGCACGACTGGCTCGAGCGATCTCTCCGCCAACGCTCCGTGACCGATCTCGCGACGGCTGGCGCCGCCCGTCCGGCCGGTCTCGCCCACGCTGAACGGCGGGAAACTGTAATGCAGGAGAAAGCTCTTCGAGGTTTCTCCGCCACCGTACGCATCGATGTTTTGCGCTTCTTCGATGGGCGCAAGAGTCACGAGGGCGAGCGCCTGGGTTTCGCCGCGTTGGAAAATCGCCGAACCGTGAGCGCGGGGGAGCACGCCGACTTCGCAAGTGATCGGACGCAGGTCCTGATAGCCCCGGCCATCCATGCGCTTCTGCTTGTCGAGCACGCTGATGCGAAACGCTTTCTTCTGCACGTAATCGAACGCCTGCGAGATCGTGAACTTGTCGGCCTCCGGAAATTTCTCCAGCACCGCCGTTTTCACTTCTTCTTTCAACGCGTTCACCGCCTTGCTGCGGTCGACCTTCTTCTCGTTGTAGAGCGCGCCTTCGATGCGATCGCCCGCGACTTGATAAGCCACTTCGAGGATCTCTTGATTCACCGTCAGCAACGGCATCTCACGCTTCGGCTTGCCGACTTGGGCGGCGAGCTCCTTCTGAATCCGAATCATCTCGCGGGCATGTCCGTGCGCGAACTCGAGCGCCTTGATGAATTCCTCCTCGGGCACTTCCTGCGCGGCGCCTTCGATCATGATGACGTCGTTTTCGGTGCCGACGTAAACGAGGTCGAGATCGCTCGAGTTACGTTCGTCGTGGGTCGGGTTCGCAATGAACTGGCCATCGACGCGACCCACCCGCACCGCGCCGATCGGGCCGGCGAATGGAATATCTGATACAGTCAGGGCAGCCGAAGCGCCGTTGATCGCGAGGATGTCAGGATCGTTCTGGCCATCCGCGCTGAGCAGAATCGAAATGATCTGCGTGTCATAAAGATAGCCGGCCGGGAAAAGCGGACGAAGCGGTCGGTCGGTCATGCGCGAAGTGAGCGTTTCCTTTTCGGAGGGGCGCCCTTCGCGCTTGAAATAACCGCCCGGGAATTTGCCGACCGCCGCCGCCTTCTCGCGGTAATCGACCGTGAGCGGGAACCAGTCCTGCCCCTCCTTGATTTGGGTCGCGGAGACCGCGCTGACGAGGACCATGGTGTCGCCGGTGGAGACAACGACCGAGCCGTCGGCCAGCTTGGCGATTTTGCCTGTTTCGATTGAGACTTCTGTGGACCCGATTTGGGCCGTGACCTTGTGTTGCATAACTACTTTCTGGAATTTGGCGAATCCCAGGCCGGTCACCCTGATTGTAGGTTTTAGGCCCGAACGTTTTCGGGGCTAAAACCTCTAATCAAAGTGGAACTTCGGCCTGAGCGCCGGGTTTACTTTCTATTTAGCGAATGGCGTTAACGGCGAAAGGGCGAACGAGAGACGGGAGCGTGAGCCTGGGATCGGCTTGCGGTTACTTCCGCAAGTTGAGTTTCTCGAGCAGGTTTTTATACCGGTCGGACTCCGACTTGCTCAGATAATCGAGCAAGCTCCGGCGCATCGCCACCATCTTGAGGAGGCCGCGGCGCGACGAATGATCTTTGGCGTGGCTCTTGAGGTGGTCGGTCAGCTGCGAGATCCGGCGGGTGAGGAGCGCAACTTGCACATCCGCGCTGCCGGTGTCTTTCTCGTGGAGCTGAAACTCCTTCATGTCCATCGTGTCACTGCTTTCTGCCATAAACGAAGCCGGTATTGTAGGTGAAGAATCCTCCTTGGCAACCGCGATATTGACAGAAGGAGGCTGAGCGGATGGACTGCAACCGTCATGTCCACCAGAGAAAACCAGGAAATCGCCGGGCCGGAGGGCGTCGTCACGCGCAAAGGATTCTTACGGTATGGCTTGCTGGCGACCGCCGGTGCGTTTGCCGGCACGCGACTCTTCGCCCAAAGCCCCGCCTCGTCCGCTTCGCCCGGCGCGTCTCCCGTTGTCCCTAATCGCCCTCCGCCCATCGAGGGCGACCTCGTAAAGCAATTTGTCGGCGCCGGCCATGGGAACCTGGACAAAGTAAAAGAGATGCTCGCCGCGCAACCGGCGCTGATCAACGCGACGTGGGATTGGGGCGGCGGGGATTTCGAGACCGCGCTCGGCGGCGCCTCCCACATGGGCCGGCCGGACATTGCCCGATATTTGCTCGAAAATAACGCCCGGATGGATCTTTTCGCCGCGGCCATGCTCGGCCGTCTCGATATCATCAAGGCCGCGGCGGCCGCGTTCCCGAACATTGTGCGCGTCCCGGGGCCTCACAAGATTCCGCTCATTGCGCATGCGGAAAAAGGCGGCCCCGACGCGGCCGCTGTGGTCGAATTCCTGCGGACACTTGCCCCTTGAACCGAGGCAATCGCGGTTAGACCTTGGTATGGCCGGCGGCCGGATTGCGAACTTCTGTTTCCCGTCTCCCATCGTACCAAAGATCCAGTCTGTCGCGAGAGCGAACTCCCTGCTTCCCCCGAAGGACAATGCCAACCGACAGTCTCAGGATCTGCCGCGCGGAATACATTCGCAGTTTTCTTCCCGAGGTCACCACCGGTTCCGCGAGCACGCGGAAACGCCCGAGCTTTTTCAGGGCCTGAGAAAAATAGATTTCCTCGCCGGCGAAGAGCTGCGGGTCGAAGCCACCGGCTGCCTCGAAATTTTTCCGGGTCGTGAAGAGGAACGCTCCCGCGCCAAGATTCGCGACGGCAAAGTAGAACGCGGAGAAAACGTGAATGAAAACTCGGCCCCAAGGGGGCACTGAACCATCGGTGGCGACGCGTGCACTCCCGCCCGCGCAACCGGCCCCGAGGGCGGCCCGGGCGCCCGAAACATGAACGGATGAAATCCGAGTGTCCGCATCGACGAAAAACAGAACATCTCCGCGCGCCGCGCGCGCTCCCGCGTTACGCACCGCTGCTATCTGCCGATGATGGACGGAGACGACAACGGCGCCGGCCGATTGCGCGATCTGGGCCGTCGCGTCAGTGGAAGCGTCGTCGACGACGATGATCTCGTACGGTTCGCCATTCGCGGCGGCCGCGGCGTGAATCGCGGAGAGCGTGGCAGGCAACTCCAACTCTTCATTGTACGCGGGAACAATAAACGAAAGCATATTCACTCTAGGCTTACGCTACGAGGTTTCCGCAATGTAGCGACGCTCGCCTCGGCGAGCGCCTATTTTTGTTGCGCCGAGCGTTTGGCTGTCGGCCTCGTCCGCTTGTGCGGAAAACGGAATCGCAACGGCAGTAAACTCCAGCATCAGCAGCGCGACGAGATTGAAGGTGTCCGCGAAGGCGGTCGCCATTCAATTACGCTCAACGCCTTTCGGCGCGCGGTGAGCATAACGGTCTTGGCTCTCGGCCAGGTCGGCTGGACCATTCACGGACCCCGCTGACGTTCCAGCTTAACGATTGATCGTTTGTGCGACCTGGCATTCGATGCCATCGGGATCATCGAAGTAAACGCGACCGCCGCGGCGCTTGGGCGTGAGCCCCGCGACCTTGAGGCGCTGGATCGCATCGTCGGGATCGTAATTGTCGATGCTGTAGCAGTAGTGATGCAGGCCGGGCTTGTCGCCTCTGAAAAGCGCGAGCCAGCCCTTCCCGGTGGTAAGGAAGCCTTCTTCTCCCATCGCCTTCAAGCCAAGGTGTTGCTGATACCATTTCTGCGAGCGCTGGACATCGCGCACGCTCAGCGCCACGTGGTTGAGATCGACGGCCTGGAAAGTCGTGCCCGCATCCGGTGGCTTTGGCGCGTTAGGTTGGGCGAAAATCTGGCTCGCGCCCGTGCCGACCGCGACCAGCCAGGTCAAATGCGCGATCAATTGCCGCCGGCTGATCCGGCCGTGTTCGAAATCGTTGATCATTCTGATGATTTGAGTTTGCATGGTCACTCCTGTGCCAATTAAAATTGTATCTCGACCGCGGAGCGTACAACCCGGCGATCAGCAGGTCTAGGCCGGGTTGGAGGTCTGCGCCCTGCCGCCGCGAAATCGAAAAAGATCGAGCCGGCTGTTGAAGAAGATGCCGACTACGCAGACGGACGGACGGCGATTCGGTCTCGCCCCCGGCGAGCGCCTATTTTTATTGCACCGAGCGTTCAGCTGTTCGCCCGGACCTGTTCGTCCAGCGCGAGATAATCGTCCCGCGGCGGACTGAAGGTATCGAGAACCATCGTGTCGGTGATGGTTTCCACCCCGTGCGGGACGTTGCTCGCGAGATAAAATGATTCTCCTCCCTTGAGCTCATGCGGCACTCCGGAAACGATCAGGCGCATTCGGCCTTCCAGGATGTGCACGATCTGTTCCTGCGGATGTTTGTGCTCGGGCATGCGGCTCCCGGCATCGAGCTTGGCCATCATCTGGTACATCGAAGCGCCGGACGTGACCGTGCGGCGCCGAATGCCCGGCACGATGTCGATCCACGGATTTTCCTTCGTTGTTTCGCTCATGGCATTCTCCTAGCTCCGACGATCGACTGGATCAATCGTCATGTGTTCGGACGCGGCGATCGGAGGATCGACTTCTATCTTCGACATCTCTACCCGCAGATAATTCAGGACCACCGGCGCGAGGATCATGCCGGGGATGCCCATCAGTTTTTCGCCGACAATCAGGCCGAAAAAAGTGAGCCAAATCGGATTGCGAATGCGGTCGCCGATGATCTTGCTGTTCAAAAAATATTCCAGCTTGTGGATCACGACCAGAAAAACGAGCGCGCCGATAGCGACCCGGGGCGAAACGAGGAAGCCGACGAAGACGATCACCGTGTTGCTCACCACGTTCCCCACGATCGGAACAAGACCGCACAGGAAAGTAATCCCGATGATGAACGGTGCGTAGGGCAGGCCGGACGCCAGGACGAAGATCGAGGTCAGAACCGTATTGATGCAGGAGATCGTCATCTGCGCGCCCATCACGGTGGCGAAGCTGTTGTAGAACTCGCGGAAGCGGGCGCTGATTTCGTCGCAGCAAATCGAGTAAAGGTTGTGCCGGACCGCGTGCGATTCGGGAAAAATATCAAGCTGGCTGTTAAAGAAGAGACTGACGGCAGCGACAACGCCGATGAGGACGAAGACGATGAGGGTCGTCGCGTTGCGGGCGAAGTTCGCGAAGTTGCGCAGGTAGTGCACCTGCTCCTTCAGTGCGTCCATCGCCACGTTTTTGAGGCTTTCGAAATCCGTGAAGGGCAACTCGATCTCACGGGCCTGCGCCCAGGCGGTCGCGGCGGGAATGGAGTTTTCCGCGATCTTCGGCAGCGCCGTGATGGCCGCGCGAGTGAAATGAACGGAGGCGTAAGCAAGGCCGGCCACGACCAGGAGGAAAACCGCGAGCGCCAGCCATTTATTGCGAATAAACCCTCCGAGCCTGGTCAGCGCGAAGTAGGAGAAAAGCAGGGCCAGGAGCGGCCCTCCGAGATGCAAAAACCCCACCAGGACCAGCGTGGCGGCGAGCACGGCAAACGAGAAACGAGCGGGTTTTGTCATGCTCGCTCAAGGTGCGTTTCAGGAGTTTTGTTGTCCAGCGAAGTCTGCGGGGGCAGGCGCGGGATTGGAGTGGTGGAGTAATGGGAAGACAAACGCCTCACTCCATTACTCCATTACTCCATTGCTCCATCACGCCATGCTGCGCTGTTCACCGCTTGGGATCCACCGGCGTCGGCAGTTCATACCAAATCTCTACTTCGTATCCGTCTGGATCGGTAAAGAAGAGATACGGTTCGCCAGGGCAAAACTCGCCTTTGCTCAGGATTTTCCCGCCGGCCTTGGTCACAGCGTTTGCTGCCGCCTCGATGTCCGCGGGATCGATCAAACGAAAACCGAAATGCGCGATTCCGCCGCGCTTTCCGACGCGCGGAGCGTTTTCCTCGAAGACCAGGACATCGCGGCTTCCGGGAGTCTGTGCCTGAATGAAACCGGCTTCCCGGTAGATCAGTTTCGCGCCGAAGACGCTTCGGTAGAATCCAAAAGAACGTTCCGCATCCGCCACCGCGAGCGCGACGTGGGTCAAGCCATGCGTCCTTACCATGTGGAATCGGAATGATGGAGGGGCCTGGAAAGCGTCACATTACCCGATCAATTCGCTTTCAAACGGCCGATCAACCAAACGACCATCAGAATGATCGCGACGATCCAGAGGAGGTGAAGAGCCAGGGATGTTACCGCGATCGTGATCTTCGCGATTATCCAAACGATCATCAACAGAATCGCGATCAGAATTACTGAGTGTTTCACGTATCTGAATCGCGCCTGCGAGTCCGATCACGCGCCCCGATCAGACGCGAGCTCCCGCCCAATCGCTCAGTCGCTCAGTCATTAAGTCGCTAAATGCTTCCCTCCCGTCGGTTCATCCAGATATTGAGGATAAATCTGGCGGGCGCATTGAGGGCAGACGCTGTGACTGAACTGCGCTTCCGAGTGGGAGGAAATATATTTTTCCATTACTTCCCATTCACCGCGCTCGTTGCGGATTTGTTTGCAGGATGCGCAGATCGGCAACAGGCCCTCGAGACGCTTGTTCTGCGCCAGCGTCTCGAAGAGTTCGGCATGCAGCTTTTCCTGGGCCCGCCGTTGTGTGCGAACGACCGATGCGATCGTGGCGACGACGAGGCACGCCGCGAATTCCATCAGTGCGTTCCAACCGGGGACTGCGGGCGAAGAGTAAGGGTGATCCGATCCGGCATCGGCCAGGAACCACACTCCGGCCGCGAGCAGCGACATGTATGCACCGCCGCGGAGACCGACATGCCACCCTATCAGCCAAACCGGGAGAAAATAGAAGGCGAAGACGTGCAGATCGAACCCGGTCGCGTAATCGAACCAGCCGATCGCGCCGAGAATGAGCAGCGCCAGCGCCCAGAAAAATACCGCAGTCTGGCGCCAGGGACGCTTCGGGCTCGGAGGATCGGCCACGGCGCGATCCAATACCGAAAGCGCTTCGCGGTCAATCCGCCAGCGGCGCTCGTCGCAGTCGCCCCGGCTCTGCGTTACGGCTGAGCCTGACGCGACGCGCGCTCGCGCGCCTCACGCTCCATTTCGCGGCGAATCATTTCTTCTTTGCGGGCGCTGCCCCAGCGATAGGAGAAGACGTGAATCCCGTGCGAAGCCAAGCCAATGCCCCAGCCCAGCACCGACCAGATCGCCCACCAGTGATCAGGCGACCTGAACCAGTTTAAGCCAAGCAGGAATAGATTTACCACCACATAAATGGTCGCGTGCCGATAAAACCCGAGTCGCTCCTCCACGCGCGCCTTCGCCCGCCGGTACAAGATTTCATCCATGCCTCAATTCCAGCACCCTGCCCTGTCGGTGGCGAGGCAGAAATCCAGTCCCAATTCGACATTCGACATTTGGCATTCGACCTTCGCTTAAATGCCACGTTCTTTTCCAGCCGCTCTCGCCGTCGCTCTCCTGGTCTTCTTCTCGCTCGCCTTCCTGAGCAGCTGCGCTTCAACGACAACGACGACCGTCGGTGTCACCACCAACGAAGCCCCGCCCTATCCCGAACTGGGTCGTTAGGCGCCTTTCCTAATTCGCTAAACCACTAACTTGCCTGCCGCGCCGTAGGCCTGGCGAAGGCGGGCTAAATCGCCAAATGTCTCGCTCGCCGCGCGAGAAACCATTTGTGCACCGGCACCACAATCGCCATCGAAAAATAAATCCACCCGCTCCATGAGATATGGTCTGCGGGAAGGGTCAACGCCAGGACCAGCGCGATGAGCCCGGTCGTCGCCGGAATGCTCCATCCCATCATGTCGGCGCGCGTCAGGAACCGCTCCCGCTTATTTAGGCGCAACGGCTCGCGCAATTTCCAGGCCCGCAGATACAGGAGCAGAATTTCCACGGCGATGGCGGTGAAGCCGATCGCATAAATCGCAAAAATCGTCCGGAATTGTGCCGCGGTGCGAACCCCGAGCGCCTGGCCCATTCGGCCGTCGCTAAACATGGAAAACATCGATCCGAAAATCGCCTTCAACGGATAAATATAAATCAGGATGGTCACGAGCAGCGCCCAGCTAATGAAGATCGAGACGCCATCTTCCAGGCCGTAGCGCCGGCTCCAGACCCAATGTCCCCGCCAAAAAATCCCCAGCACCACGACGCTCCCCACGAACGCGGGCACATGCCGGAAGGCCGCGAGAAGCTCAGTCAGGTCGTCCGGCACTCGTTCGGCAGCGATTACCATCATGGTCACGGCGAACGCGAACGCCGCGTCGATAAAGGTCTCCAGCCGTGTCATCGCGATTCCGCGCAGCCGGAACCCATCGAGCCGCGGGAGCGCGTCGAGGTTCACGGGAACGCCCGAGGCGATTTCGTCATCTGTCGTTTCCCTCGTGCTCATGCTCGTGATCGTAATCCTTTCCCTCATTCGTTAAATCACTAACTCGCTAAATCGTTCATTGTTTGCCATTCGTTGTCTCATGATGAAGGCAAAACTTGTTCTCCTGGCCGGTTTCCTGGCGCTCACCACAGTGGACGGAGCGGAGCAGATCAACGCGCGCGCCGTGTTCGCACAATTGCAAACGCTGGTGGGCGATTGGGAGGGGAAAACGGAAAAAGGCCGCGCCCTAAAAGTCTCCTACAGGCTCACGGCCAACAACACCGTGCTCATCGAGACATGGACCTTGGGCCCAGGGCGTGAATCGCTCACGCTTTATCACATGGATAACGAAAACCTGATCGCCACGCACTACTGTCCTGTCGGTAATCAGCCTCGACTCCGATTCAAAGAGGGCGGGAGTGCGTCCTTGTTTGCCTTCGAGTTTGTCTCCGCCACCAATCTAGCCAAGCCCGAAGCCGCCCATCAGCACCGGTTTGAAATGGAATTCCTCGACGCCAACTCGTTCGCCCGGAGTGAAACCTACCTGGAGAACGGCAAAGGTGAACCGGAGCGAATCGCATACACACGAACCAATCGCTAAATCACTAAGTCGCTCACTCGCTAAATGTCCCGAGCAGCGCCCGCACTTCCTCGTCGGTCGTCTGCGAAAAATCTTCGTAGAACTGGCCCACGCCATGGAAAGACGCCGGCTTGGCCACGCAAATTGTTTCGTCCACTTCCAATTCGATCTCCCGGCACGTTTCCGGCGCGCCCACCGGAACCGCCACGACAATTTTCGCCACACCTTGTTTCCGCAGCGCGGCCGCGGCGGCCCGCATCGTTGCGCCGGTAGCGAGGCCGTCATCGACCAGGATGACAACGCGCTCACGCAAATCCGGGGCGGGCCGGCCCTGGCGATAACTGGTTTCCCGCCGTTGCAGCTCAATCTTTTCCTGGGCCTTCACCATTTCGAGAATTGCCTCGGAACCTGGCAGGGCACGCATGACATCCTCGTTCAACACGCTCACGTTCCCGGAAGCGATCGCGCCCATGGCCAGTTCCTCGTAGCCCGGCACGCCCAATTTGCGCACCACGAAAACATCCAGCGGCAGGCCAAGTTGCCGCGCCACTTCGTACGCGACCGGAACACCGCCCCGCGGCAACCCGAGGACGATCGCATTTTCGCGGCCGCGATAAGCACTTAACCTTTCGGCCAGCCGGCGTCCCGCTTCTGTGCGGTTTAGGAATTTTCCTTCCACGACTTCTTCTCCTCTCTCCCAATCGTTAAGTCGCTCAGTCGTTAAATCGCTAAGTGTTTCCGACACACCAAATCCGCCGCCGCGATATCCTCCGCCGCGACCCCAACCGATTTAAACAGCGTAATCTCTTGATCGGATTCGCGGCCATTTTTCGAGCCAGCGATCACTTCGCCGATCTCGGCGAAGACCTGCCCGGCCGCGATGATGTCCCCCGATTCCTTCATCGCCGCTTCGCACGATTCCACGTAGATGCGCGCTTTGCGCAGCAGATCGTCATCCAGCTCGCGCCAGGCTGGCCGCGTCGCCCCGACTGCATTGACGTGCGCTCCGGGCGATAACCACTTACCCATCAGGACCGGCGCGGTCGCCGCCGTTGCCACCACGATGACGTCAGCTCCTCGCACCGCTTCCTCCGCTGACCCCGCGGCGGAAAGTCCATGCCGCTGGCAAAACTCCTTCGAGTGTCGCGGGCTCCAAACCCGCACCTCGCGAAACTTCCGGACGATCCGGAGCGCTTCCAGATGACTCCGCGCCTGCACCCCCGAACCGAGAATGGCCAGCACGGAAGCATCCGCGCGCGCCAACGAATCCGTGGCCACGGCCGAGACCGCCGCCGTGCGCATCTCCGTGATGAGCCGTCCATCCATCGTCACGAGTGGCTCACCTGTTTCCGGCTGAAAAAGGAGAATCATCGCATGATGGGTGTGGATGCCTTCGTTCTCCGGATAAAACGTCACCAGCTTGGCCCCGAGCGCGCCCCCGCTGTAGGCGGGCATCACCCCGAAGAAACCTTTATGCTCGGTCACCGGCAAAACCAGCCGCATCGGTTGCACTACCTTGCCCGCCGACAGCTCACGCAACGCACCTGCCATCACCGGAATCAGCTCCTCCATCCGCAAAAGCCCGCGGACTTCATCTTCATCCAAAAACGTCACCCTCCTACGCTCCCCCAAATCGCTAAATCTCTCAATCGGCTTTCCTGAGGTCGTCTACACCGTCGTGTACATGACTACCGACATTGTCGGTCTGCCTGCGCCGGCCTGGCGGCGGCGTTGGTGTTGCGGAGGAATTCGGCCCCGGCCGCCTGACCTCAATCGCTAAATCACTAACTCGCTAAATCGCTAAGTGTTTCGTGGCGCTTTATCGCCACGAAACCAGGATCGCCGCCACGATCATACAACCGACGAGATGATAACTCGCGTCGATCATCCAGACCTTGGTCGATTTCTTTTCCCACACATGGACGATCGTCAGCGTCGTGATGCTGAAGGCCACAGCGAGACCACCGCCGAGTTTCACCGCTGTGGACAGGTCGACGATTGCCATATGATCGAGGAGGCACGCGATCGCCGCCGAGGCCACGAGATTCGAGATAAAGGTCGCAACCAGCATCCCGATGAACTCACCCTTGCCTGACCCGCACGTGTCGCGACGATGTTGATTTTGCTCCGCCGCCCAGATCTTGCCGAAGAGCAACGAATACCAGACAAAAGCCACGAGCCAGTAGGCCACACCCGCGCAAAGAATCGCCAGCCAGTTCATGGCCCGATCGTCTCAGCCTTCCTCCCGTCCGACAAGCCTAATGAGCGACGCAACGCCTTTAGTGTTTCGGCTTCCCCATTCGCTCAATCACTAAATCGCTAACTCGCTAAATGTTTTCCCTTCCCCTATCGTGTCGCCATGAACAGCTCTGAGAAACCGCGCGGAATGGCAACGATATCATCCGAAGCCCTCATCGGAATCGGCATCACCGTGGCCTGGCTTGGCCTCATGTGTCTCCTGCTTGGCTGGGCCCAGTACATGAGGTCCGTTCCCAAAAACGCCTTGATCTGGCTCGCGCTCGGAGCCGTCCTGTTCGTGCTGGGTGGACTCGCCGCGCTCTCCGCCAAGTCCAGGGACCGTCGCCCAATTCGGGCCGATCGCGTCCTCCCGCCCGACGCGCCGCCGGAGGAACCCCAGAGCGAGCCCGAAGAGCAGCGCATTTAGCGGCAATCGCTAAATCACTAAATGTAATCACTCGTCTTTCTTGCGCGATTCGTTGTCGAACGTCGTGCGCAGGCGGTCAGTTGCTCGCTCAACCACCGCGCGGGCCCGGTCGCGTGTTCCGCTGGTTTCGCGGTGCAGCTGATCGATCGCCCGATCCATGGCGCTCTTGATGCTGGCGGCCGTTCCGCCCTTCTCGTACTCACGCACAAGAACGCCCTCGAGCCGCGCAATCACGCCGTCGATCGTGTAACTGGGATTGACCGCGAAGCCGCTCTCCGCGGTCCCTCCGCTCTGTCCGGCCGCCGCGGCCTCGCGTGAAGGCGGATCGATCGCGCTATAGACGTCGATAATCTTCTCGCTGTGTGCACCCCAGCGCAGAACCCTGTAGAAGAGCGCGCCTTCCCGCTCGCCTCGAAAGACGAGATCGACCAGTGCCGCTGCCAGGGAAATCGGCATCAGCGCGAAATCGCGCAAATTATCGACCAGCAGTTTGAGCTGAAAGACCAGGACGTCGCGGAGAAACATCCAGCGATCACCTGGGTTTACCTGCCGCGGCGTGAGTGTTGAGGTCATGGTGCAACTATCATTCGCCTCAGGCGGATCGGCAATTTGCAGTGCCTCTCTCTTCCTCGAACTGGCTAACGCACTGGATCGCTCAGTCGATAGGAATGCTTTCCTCCCCTTGACCTTTTACGCTTCTTGCTCTTTTATCGTGGTTTCCGAACGCCCTCCCCCAACGTGATAGACCAAGAAACATTCGAACAGCTCGTGGCCCTCGCTTATAAGTGGGCCAAGACCCAGGAAGAATTCGTTCTTACCCACGGCATTCCACTTGGGCCGCAGGCTTTGGCTGATGCGCGCCGGGCCGGTGTTCGGGATTGTGACCGGATCAGGATCCTGGTCGTTGACCGGATCCCGCTGCCTGAAAGCGGCGAACTGGCTGAAGCCGCCCAGCGCACTCGCATCGTCACCCCGGACACACGTTGCGTCGGAGTCGGCCACGCGATCATGATTCGTGCGGAAGCGTGGGGCGACCGCGAATTGCTCGCGCACAATCTCGTGCACATCGCGCAATGCGAACGAAGCGGCGGCCTTGAGCAGTGGGTTCGCGAATATCTTTTTGACCGCCACAACTGTGCCGCCTTCACGGCCGGCACCCTCGAAGAGGAAGCGCGGCGGGTCGCCCGCCAGATCTGCGCCGCGAACGCGGCCGAGTGATTTCTGGCCGGGCCCTCGCCGCTGTCGCTTCAATCTCGGCGTTTGCCAAAGGCGGCGTAAAACATAGTATTACGTCATGACCAAGACAATTTCCAAGGTCGGCAATTCGCAAGGAATCATCTTTGACTCGGCGCTGATGGATCTCGCCCGCGTGAAAGTGGGCGACCAGGTGAACGTCACGGTGATGCCGGAAAGCGGCGCCATCGTGCTGATGCCGCTTCGCAAAGGGCCCTCGAAAATGGAGATCAGCTCGGTCATCAAGCAGACGGCAAAGGATTACCGGAAAACATTGCGGAAATTGGCGTGAGCGCATCGCCGGACGATTGCGTTCATCTCAGCATCGAGATCGTTCGCGAGATTCACTCGGAAGCAGTCGGAAAATTCGGCGGATTGCTCGGTGTGCGTGACGAAAATTTGCTCGTGTCCGCGGTGTTGGCTCCGCAATCGACCTTCGGCGGAAAATCGCCCTATACGGACCTCGTAGAGGTGGCAGCCGCGTACCTATTTTACATCTGTGGCAATCATCCCTTTCTCGATGGGAACAAGCGGACCGCGATGATGACGGCGATTGTGTTTCTGAGATTGAACGGCCTCGAGCCCCTACCCGACAGTGAAAATTGGGAGCAACTAATTCTCGAGGTGGCCGCGAGCAAACTCGACCGCGATGCGACCACACGGCGCTTGCGTAAGCTGGTGAAGCCATCCCGCAAACGCTGACTCCTTGCCGCCAATGTCGTCACCCGTCTTCACCGGTCGAACCGGAAGAGCCGGGCCGCGGCATTTGGCCGTTGCAGGATTTGATCGCGGATGATCTCCGCCGCCACCGCGCCATAGGTGATGCCATTCCCGCCAAACCCGAGAGCAAACAGATAACGTGGAAACTCTGGAACGGAACCGATGTACGCGAGCCCGTCCTTCGTATCGGCGAAAGTGCCAGCCCAGGAATACCCCACTTCCAGATCTATCTTCGGAAACATATCGCGAAAACAGGTGGCGAGTTTCCCGGTCTTTCTGGGAAGGCGACGGTCGCGGTGGGCCGGATTGCGGAACGGAATGTCTTCACCGCCCACGATCGCGCGGCCATCTGGCGTAGTGCGCAGGTAAAGATACGGGCGCGCCGTCTCCCAAATGAGACATTGTTCCCACCAGCCATCGAAACTGCTGAGCGGACGGCTGACCAAAGCGAACGTGCTCTTCAGCGACACCGCGCAACGGGGCAAAAATTCCACCGACTCATATCCGGTCGCGAAGACCACGTGCCCGGCCTTTACCTTGAAACCTCGCTCGGTCTCGCTCGCAGTCCCCGTTTGGCCCGCGTGATGTTTCACCACCTCCGTTCGCTCAAACACTCGCAGCCCGCGCTTCGAAGCCCCCGCCAGGAGCTGGTGGGTCAGCCGATAAGGATCCACCTCCGCGGCGTCTGGGGAGAGCAGGGCCGCGGGCCGCTGAAAAGAAAACATCGAGCTCAACGTGCGCTCGTCCAGGTACTCGACCGCGATCCCGGCCTTTTTTCGGGCCGCACACTCTTCCTGCAACAGCGCCGCGTCGCGTTTCCGGCTGGCCAGGTAGACACTCTTCTTCCGGCGAAAGCCGCACGAATCGCCCAGCTCGCGCACGATGTTCTCAATCTTCCCAATGCTGTCGCGGCAGATTCGATACGCATCCTCGGCGTCGCGTTGACCGATCATCTTCGCCAGGTCCGTCAGTGGGACGTCGATTTCGTATTCCAGGAGGGCGGTGCTGGCGGCCGTGCTGCCG
Organism: Chthoniobacterales bacterium; assembly: GCA_035556975.1. Lineage (GTDB taxonomy): Bacteria > Verrucomicrobiota > Verrucomicrobiia > Chthoniobacterales > UBA10450 > AV80. The sequence continues at coordinate 84,461 of DATMEN010000024.1, read as the reverse complement.
CGGCCGATATCGCGTTTATCCAGCAACACCACGTTCAGGCCTTCGCCCGCCAATTGGTGAGCAATGAAGGCGCCGGTGATGCCGCCGCCGAGGACGAGCACTTCGCAGTTCAAATCAGACTTGAGCGATGGAAAAACCGCCGGCAACCCGTCTTGCAGGGGCCAGAAAGGCTGCGCCGAAGTCAGGTCCATGATCGACGCTCGTTTGGCAGATCCACGGAAATGCATCGCGCGCGCACCCACCGCTGGCTCTCTCCCCGCCGTAGCCTTGGCGAAGGCGGGCTAAATCACCCGCCTCAGGCGGACCGCTTACTCGCTAAATGCCTAGGATGATTTTCCCAAACGCTCCCGGCTCCATCACCGCCCGGTGCGCCTGCGGCGCTTCCGCCAGTGGCAATTCCTTCCCGATCACCGGACGCAACGTGCCGTTTTCCAGACCGGCAACCAGCGCCTCGTGAATGCTCGCCATCTCCGCCGGGGATGTGTTGGGCAGCACCATCCCGCGAATATCGGCGTCGCGCGACATCGTATCCCGCGCGTCAATTTCCACGCGGCCCCGGCTGCCAATGACCACGACCCGGCCGCGCGGCGCCAGGATCGTGAGATCTTTTCCGAGATTCACGTTCGCGAGCATTTCCAGAATCAGATCAACGCCCCGTCCCGACGTGGCCTCCATGATCTGCGCCAGATAGTCCGCCGCGCGATGGTCGAACACCTCGTGCGCGCCCTGTTCCCGCACCAGCTCGCGTCCCCGCTCGGTCCCAGCGGTGCCGAGCACGCGGAGGCCCCGCGCGCGCGCGAGTTGCACCGCCGCCGTTCCAACCCCGCCGCTCGCGCCATGAATGAGAACTGTTTCGCCGGGCTTCGCCTGCGCCCGCTGGAACAGCCCTCGATACGCCGTCGCATACGGCGTTCCCATCGCCGCGCCCTGCGCGAACGAAACATTCGCCGGCAACGGGTGCACATGCGCCCTGTGGCAGAGCGCATACTCCGCGTACGTCCCACCGATCGACCCCGCCGTGTAAACTCGATCGCCCGCCTGTAGCTTTACGTCTTCACCGGCTTGCTCGATCACCCCCGCGCCGTCATTGCCGGGAGTGTAAGGCAACGCCGGTTTTCTCGGATACGTGCCCGCGCGAATGTAAGTCTCGACCGGATTCACGCCGGCGGCGTGCATCCGCACCAGCACCTGTCCGGCCTCCGGCCGCGGCTGCGGCACCTCCACCAATTTCATCACTTCCGGCCCACCGAACTCTTCCACACGGATCGCTTTCATAACTTTGTGACTCCCGATTCTTCACCCTTCGGCTCCGGCGTCCAACCGGTAAATCACTAAAACCTGTCTTGGGCGTGGTCCAACGGATCGCAAGCTCGCTAAATAACTTCCACACGCAGCGACCCGAGCAGCGCCGATTCAGAGTATCCACGAAAGTGACATGAAATATGACTGCAATCCGCTTCCTCTCTCAAATCGCTACCTCACTAAATCACCAGGTCGCTAAGTGTTCGTCGTCTCCATTTCTTAATTCCACCTTCCTCCTTCTGCCTTGTTTATTCTTGTGCGGCGCCCTCTCCGCCTCCGCTCAGCAGCCAGCCCCCGCCTTTAGCCAAATCGTCGTGTTCGGCGACAGCCTCTCCGACACCGGAAACGTTCGTGACCGGACGAATTCAGCCACTGGCGGCGTGGTCGATTATCCGAGCGGGACCTTCAATTACAGCGACGGCCGATGGACCAACAGCAGCGACACCGACCCGGCGTCGCCCACTTACGTCGGCGTGTGGCACGAACAGCTCGCCAGCACTTTCCTGGGCATTCCGGCCGCGACCTACAGCCTCGGCGGTGGAACAAACTATGCCTTTGGTGGCGCAACCACGAACGACGGCACCCATGAGGAAGTAGCAGTTTCACCTCCTTTTTTCGGCGATGTCACGATCACGATCGATGACATGGGCAAGCAGGTGGACGATTATCTCGCCGAGCACACAGTCGATCCAAGTGCTCTTTACGTGGTCTGGGGTGGCGGCAACGATCTTTTCGATGACGACAGCGCGGCCAACGTGACTGCCACGGCCGCTCGCGCGGCCGCGTTGATGAGCCGCCTCGCGACGGCCGGCGCGCAATACATCATGGTGCCGAATGTCCCGCCGCTCGGCGACATTCCAAAATATGCGAACGACCCGGCGAAGATCGAGTCGCTCAATGCCGCCTCCGCGAATTACCGGAACGAGCTGAACGCGAATCTCACCTTGAGCCTGGACGCGCTCGCGCTCCAAGGCATCACGCCCACGCTCTATCGCGTTGATGTCTGGACCAACACGATCCGCGTCATGACCTACCCCGATCGGTACGGGTTCCTCGACGTCAGGAGCATGTCCCAGGGTGACTTAGCGGCGAACCCCGATGACTTCCTCTTCTGGGACGATAAGCACCCCACCACCGCCGGCCACTATTGGACCGCGAAAGGCGCCAATGACGCGCTGACCATCCCGTTCGTTCCTCCCGCCAAGGCGCTCAATATCTCGACCCGCGTTTTCGTCGACACCGGCGAGCGCGTTTCCATCGCCGGCTTCATCGTCACGGGCGACGTCCCGAAAAAGGTTCTCCTTCGCGGCATGGGCCCTTCGCTCGCCGCGAGCGGCGTTCCGAATCCGCTGGCAAATCCGACGCTCACCTTGTTCGACGAGTCGGGAAACATCCTGCTCCTGAACAATGACTGGCAGGATTCGCAGCCGGCGGAAATCATCGCCACCGGCATTCCTCCGCAGAACGACTTGGAATCAGCGATCGTGGCCACCCTGGGGCCGGGACGTTATACCGCTGTCCTGGGCGGCCTTGACGCGACTACCGGCAACGGCCTTGCCGAAATTTACGACCTCGAGCCCGCGACCAACTCCACCCTTGCGAACTTGAGCACGCGCGGCTTCGTCGGCACCGGCGACAACGTCATGATCGGCGGCCTCATCATCGGGAGCGGCGACCTTCCCATCGTGGTGCTCCGCGCCATTGGCCCCACGCTCACCAGCTCCGGCATCGCCAATCCTCTGCTCGATCCCACCATCGAGCTGTATGATGGAAACGGCGCCGTCCTCGGCTTCAATGATAATTGGCAAGACAGCCAGTTGCAGGCCGTGCGTGCAACGCAACTTGCCCCAACCGACGACCGCGAATCAGCGATCGTCGCGTTCCTCGACCCGGGGAACTACACCGCAATTGTCCGCGGCGATGGCGGCAGCAGCGGTGTCGCCCTCGTCGAAGCCTACCGGGTTCCGTAGCGCGTCGTCTGCTTCCGATCAGTGTGCGTCTTCTGTAGCGGCGACCCGCCTCACTCGCTAAATCACTCAGTCGCTAATTCGCTAAATGACTAGTGGGTTGCCGTTTAGCACAATTCTTCTTCCGTAAAGGACGCAATTTACCCTCCTGATCCGATTCAATGGGGTATGATCAAAAACAAACTTCTGCTCGTCGCCCTTCTGGGAGCCAGCTTTCTTCTTCCGGTCGTTGCTGTTCCGGCACAAAGCATCAGCATTGAGATAGGCGACCGGCCCTACTACAGGCATGGCCCGCGTTATTGGGCGGGCGACTATGAAATGATTTGGGTCCCTGGCCACAGGTCAGGGCGTCGTTGGATTCACGGCCGTTACGTTCGCGGAGAAAATCGCCGCCACCACCGCTGGAACCGACGTAACGACAGACGCGATCATCGCGAGGACCGTCGGGATCACCGCCGCGATTTCCGGGAGGACCGCCGCGACGACCGCCGTTACTAAATCAAACGATAACTCAGTATTCCAAAACGCCGGCCCGCGGGCCGGCGTTTTGCATTGCGCCCGGCGCCCCATCATTCGCTAATTCGCTAATTCGCTAAATGATCGCGTATCCGTACAGGCCGGATAGTTACTGCAACCCCAGAACTCCGAACCGGCGCGAGGGCCGCGGCGCGCAGCTCGCTTCACCATCGGGCGGGTGCACGAGGGGCAATGGGGCGCGTTGACCGCTCGCCGGTCCGTGCGCGGTTCGTGAACATGCCGTGCGGTTCGCCGCCCGATCCGGCGCAGGAATTCACGCAACAGGACCAGGCCAATCCCCCAAAGAATGATCACCGGCCCCGCTTTCCACACCAGAGCGTAGATCAACTGGTCCAGCTGCGCATTGGCCATACCCCCCACATTGGCAGCCGGTTTCGCGCCAATCTGCCTCTACTGATCCCGCTTCCGCTTCCGTCCTACAACTCCGACTAAAGTCGCGAGCACGCGAAAGCGTTCGGTGTCGCTAAGACCTGTCCTGAGCGCAGCCGAATGGATCGTTAACTCACCAGTTCGTTAAATGCTCCGCCTCCGCTGCGGGAATTGCAGCCGCGGCCCCAGCCAAAACACCCTCGAAGAACGAAAGAAAGTCAGTCAACCGAGGAACCACATGACAAAATTCTTCACCCTATTGATCGGCTTTTCCCTTGCCTTCGCGGCCGTCGCGCAGGCGAAGCGAGCGGAGCAGGGAAACCCAAAGAACACGAAATCGAAGCCGGTCCAGCAACAACAGCAAGTCGCGCCCAAGGCGCCCAAGGCCCCAGTCCAGAAGCAGCGACTGGCGCCCAAGCAGCAGCAGCCGCAAAAGGAATCCATGCCGACCATGAAAAAAGCGTGGAAAGACGCTTCGACGACCCCCGAGGGGGTTCGGCGAAACAGGCCCGTGGTTCAGCCGAATACCCTGCCTGCGGTCCAGCCGAACAAGCTCAACAAGACCGTCAAAACCTTCCAACCAAGGCATCGGGATTTTCAGGCGAAAGTGAACCCATCGATTGCCAGCGTGCGGTTCAATGAAAACTTCCGCATCCGGAACGCCGAGAATTGGAGAGGACACCATTACAACGCCTTCAGAACCTATCGCCCCCAATGGCACGACCGGGACTGGTGGCGCTCACATCATAATCACATCGTCTTGATCGGCGGCGGGTGGTACTACTGGAACAGCGGGTATTGGTATCCCGCCTGGGGTTATGACGACGCCGCGGCCTATTACCCGTATGACGGGCCCATCTATGTCGGCAGCAGCCCCAGACCGTTCGACCAGGTGGTGGCCGACGTGCAGAGCAGCCTGCAAGAGCAGGGTTATTATCGTGGAGAAGTGGACGGCCTGGTCGGTCCGCTGACCCAGGAAGCGTTGGCCGCATATCAGAGCGCCCAAGGTCTCGAGCCGACCGCCGCGATTGATCAGCCGACGCTGGAATCCCTCGGGATCAGCTAGCAAAGATTCAACCAACGGAAAGCCGTCACGTCCGATTCGTGGCGGCTTTTTCTGTTGAGGATGCCGTAGAGCGGGTCATTCGCCTGCCATGCCGTACCGTGGCAAAGGCGGCTTGGCGAAGGGGGGTCATTCGAGTTTCCTCCTCGTTCCCAAGTTGAACTTGGGAACGGACCGTCTCCGATTCCGGCTCCGCCATTTTTTATCCTACTCAGGAAAGCGTTCGAAGTTGTTCCTTCATCCTTCATCCCCGACATGCCCTCCAACTCACCGCTGAGGAAGTAACAAACTTGAGGTCGCAAATTGCGACCACATCACGATCCCGCATAACCTTGAGGTCGCAAAATGCGACCTCAAGTTCCCACGGCGGTCGTCGTTACCGCCCCTACGCTTTCACTGAACACGGTGCCCTCCAGGCCGCGAACATCCTCAACAGCCCGCGAGCCGTCCAGATGAGCGTCTTTGTCATACGCGCGTTCGTGAAGATGCGCGAGACGTTGCTTGGCACGCGGGAACTTGCGAAAAAGCTAGCAACGCTGGAAAAACAGCTCACTGGCCGGCTCGATTCGCACGAAGCCGCCATCGTTCATGTGCTTCAGGAGTTGATGCTCATCCTCAATCCACCTGCGTTACCACCGTCGACGCCCAAGCCCCGGATTGGATTCAAGCCTTAGTTCCAAGATCCCCACTCGCCTGCCGCGCCGTAGCCCCTGGCTCGCCGTAGCCGTGGCAAAGGCGGCTTGGCGAAGGCGGGCTAAATGTTTCTACTTCCCAACACCAGCAGCCACTCGCGGTCGTGCGCGATTCCATCGCCGCTTTTGTAGTTCTGTTCGAAAAAATCGACCCACGTGCGATGAAACTCTTCCCGGCGCGGACCTAACGAGTCAGCCAGTGCTTTCGTCGGGCCGTAGTCGTTGGAAAAGATCTCCCAATATTCTTCGCCGCTCGATGGACGGAACATGGAAATATGCTTTTCGAAGCTCAGCTCGAACTTCTCTCCGAGCAGCTCGCGCACCCGGTCTTCCTTCCCCCAGTCAAACGGACTCGAGGGTGGCGGTGTCTGGACGAATGGCGCCATCATCCGGAACATCGCCCCGAGACCGCCCTCCGGAGTCCAGTTGGCCAGGCCCAGCCGGCCGTCGGCCTTGAGCACACGTCCGAGCTGGCGCGCCGTCGCGGCGTGATCGGGCGCAAACATGATCCCGCACGTCGACGACACCACATCGAACGCGCCATCCTCGATCCCCTCCAGCCGTTCGCAATCGCCCTGTCGATAATCGATCTCGAGACCTTCCGCCCGCGCGCGCGCCTTTGCCTGCTCGAGCAGCGCCGGGGCGAGATCGAGTCCCGTCACGTTCGCGCCTGCGCGCGCCGCGCGTTCGGCCACCGCCCCCGTTCCGCAGGCGAGATCGAGCCAGCGTTCACCGGCCTGCGGCTTCAACCGCTCCACCACCAGCTCATGGATATCCGCGATCGTTTCCGTGACGCGTTGATACGGGCCCGAGCCCCACATCACGCTTTGGCGCTGCTTTAGTTCTTCGTAAGCCATACCGCAAGCGTACCCAGCCAATCATTGCCTGCAATTGCGATGTCCTCGTTCCCAAAGCCTGCCCGCCGTGGTGGGTTGAACTTGGGAACGGGCCGTCTCTAATTCCGCCTTCCGGACAGAACGGCGGACCGGCCTGGGAATCATCGAGGGTTACAACCTCCGATAATCGATCTCGCGTGTCTGTAGCGGCGGTGTGCCACCGCTGAAATACCGTGTTTTCGGCTTTTGGGACGCGTGGCGTCGAGTGTCTCGTCGGCAAGCCGCCTGCTCCACCATCGGCGGTAAATGCTGTGCGAGCCATTGTCCACCGTTACTGTCACACTTTGCAAAGTGTGGGGATCAGGTCGCCTTTCAACGTAGAACACAGCGCGCAAATCCGCTTCGATCTCAGCCGAGTAAATCGGCCGCGCGTAGCGGGCCGACAACTTGTGAATCTTGTGAGATCGCGGACGAGGATCGAACGGGTTCTCCTTCCTAATTCTAACTTCCCCGTCCCCCTTGCAGTGCAGCGAAACGCAGATCGCTTTCCGGAGGACTGTGCCTTTCAGCTGAACGAGGACGAAGTCGCGGGTTTGAGGTTTCAGTTTGAAACCACAAAGCGTGGTCGCGGTGGACGCTGCTATCGTCCCTACGCCTTCACCGAGCAGGGCGTGGCCATGCTCTCCAGCGTCCTGCGCAGCCCGAGCGCCGTGCAGGTAAACATTGCTATCATGCGCGCCTTCGTCCGGCTGCGCGAGATGCTGATGTCGAACGCGGATCTCGCTCGGAAGCTGATCGCCCTCGAAAACAAATACGACGCTTCACTTTAGAGTCGTGTTCGACGCCATTCGCGAACGGATGGAAGGTCCCGCCTCCGCCGCCAAAGCCCCGTATCGGTTCCCGGCCCTGATCATCCCGACATTTGAATCGGCCTGTCCGCAAAGCGTAGCCGAATGGATCACTCAATCGCCAGCTCGCTAAATGATTGCGCCTTCTGCCAAAAAAACCTTCTTCCCAGAATATCCGGCAACTGATAACAAAGCACCGCACCCGGCGCGGGTGGATAATATTATGACTGCAAAACACTTCCTCGCTGCATTCCTCGGCGCTCTCGCCATATTCCTTTCGTCGTTCGTCTTTCACATGTTCACCCCGCTCGGCGAAGCCGGGATCGACCCCCTGCCTGGCGTCGATGCCGTCTCCGGCTCTTTGACGGCGGCAATTGGCGACAAACCCGGCATGTACATGTTTCCAACCGGCGGACTAACGGCTGATTCTCCTCGCGAACAACACGCCGCGGCCATGGAGAAAATCATGGAGGAAATCAAAACGAAGCCGACGGGGCTGCTCATTTACAAACCGGCCGGGACCCCCTTCAATTTCGGCAAGAACCTGGCGGTCGAGTTCGGGATCGACTTTTTAGAAGCGTTGCTCGTGGTTTATCTGCTGTCTCAAACCGTCCTGGCCACGTTTGGCCGACGCGTCCTGTTCGTAACTATGGCCGGCGTGCTTGCCGCTATCGCGACACAGCCCTCTCTTTGGAACTGGTACGGGTTCAAAGGCACTTACACGCTGGCAAACATCGTGATGGAAGTGGCCGGCTTCCTCTGCGCCGGAATCGTTATCGCGCTCGTCACCAAAAACACGCCCGCGAGCCAAAAAGCGTAGCTTGATCCCAGTCGAACTTTGAAAGTCCTGCCGCTTTCCGCCTTCCCGCTTCCTCCCCAATTCGCTAAAACCTGTCCTGAGCGCAGCCGAATGGATCACCAGCTCGCTAATTCGCTAAATGATCTCAACCAAGGAACCAGAATGAAAAGATTCATCACCATATTGATCGCCTGTTCCCTTACGCTCGCCGCCGGCGTCCAGACAGGACAAGCGCAGTTCCCGAACATTAAGAAACCTAAACTCACGGTGCCGAAGCCTCATGTGCCGGCGATACACAAGAACGTGAAGACGCACCTAAACAAGACCGTGAAGGCCTTTCAGCCCAGGCATCTGAATTTTCATGCGCGACCGAATGCCGCGATCGTCAGCGTAACGTTCAACCAGGACTTCCGCATCACGGCGGCCAGTAATTGGAAGGGCCCCCATTACCACGTCTTCAGAACGTATCGGCCCCAATGGCACGACAGGACCTGGTGGCACGCGAATCATAAACACGTCGTCTTGATCGGCGGTGGGTGGTACTACTGGAACGCCGGGTATTGGTATCCAGCCTGGGGTTACGATGAGTCCGCGGCCTATTACCCGTATGACGGGCCCATTTATGTCGGTAAAAGCGCGAAACCGTTCGACCAGATCGTGGCCGATGTTCAGACCATCTTGCAGGAGCAGAACTTATATCGCGGAGAAGTGGACGGCCTGGTCGGCCCGCAGACCCAGGAGGCGCTGACCGCTTATCAGACCGCCCTGGGCCTCGAGCCCACCGGCGCCATCGACCAACCGACGCTGGAAGCGCTCGGAATGGCCTAAAAGAACTCAACGAACCGAAAACCGCCCGTTCGCCGTGTCCGCCGTCGGACGGACTCGCCGTGGCGAGGCGGCTTTTCTGTTTTCAGGCGACTTCTGTTGCGGAACTCGTCACGCGAATCCTTCGACTCCAGCCCGCCTTCATCCCACCGCCTTCCTCCTTCCGCCTTTTTGTCTGGCGTTCCCGCGGCTGAACGGATTAAATCGCGTCTCCCATCTCGGCCCCTCATGAACTGGCGATCAACATCTGCCGTATTTCCGTCTCCAAATTGCCAATACCGGCCCCCCTTCGCCATGAATCATTTTAACAAGGACATCAGTTGGTTCGAAGACTTAACAGAGAACGAAACATGAAAATCATCCTCATTATTATTGCGGCGCTTGCGGCCCCGTCGTCGATGCTCGCGCAGTCGGCTTTCGCATCGCCGTGCGGCGCTCCCCGGTCCATCAAACGAATAACGAACACACATATAGGAAAGTACGAATACGTGGAGTTTGAGGTGAGGCGGCCGCCGAATCCCCAGTATTCGGTTACGACCGTGACGCCGCCCTTCACCCACGATGGGAGCGGGGACACCATCACGGTAGCGGGTAACAAGTTCAAACAGATACGATTCACGGGCGTCATGTGGGCCTGCAAGATCAATGAAACGTTCTCCCTGCCCAAGACAGCCATTAAGGGCATCAAAAGTACAGGCCAATTCGAAGGAGTGGTCACCTATGTGATCGGTTACCGCACCGCTTCCACTTATCTCAACACCTATCACTACGACGTCGGCAGCATCAGAAAAGTCGTCATGCGATTCAAACGTTAGCAACCCGGGTTCGCTTGCGACTGCCGCGTGGCTTCCGCCTTCATCCTTCCGCCCTCCGCCCTCCGCCTTCCCCTCATTCGCTAAAACCTGTCCTGAGCGTAGCCGAATGGATCGCTAACTCTCCAGTTCGCTAAATGAACTGCCTTCCGCCTTCGGCTCTCATCTTTCCGGTTTCCGGTTTCCGCTTTCCCCCCTTCCCCCGTGCTGTGGCGTGCTACAAAAAGAGAAAGCCGCCGAGGTCCCGCGACTGCGGGAAACCAAGGCGGCATTTCTTAATTCCTAATTCTTCCTTCGCTCCGCTCATCCCATCCCGAGCGAGTCGAGCGTCGGTTCGTCGATCACCGCGGTCGCGACCATTCCCTGGTCGGTCTGATAGCCGGTTAGCGCCTCCCGGGTCAGCGGGCCGAGCAATCCGTCCACTTCACCCTTGTAGTAGCCCATCTCCTTGAGCACGGCCTGCACGTCCGCGATCACTCTGTCCGGCGGGAGGGCGCGCTTACCGGCATAGATCGGGGCATCGTATGCATAATATTCATTGGCAGGATTGTAACCCCACGCCGGGTACCAGTAGTTGTTGTGGAAGTAGTAATAACCACCAGCGATTAGCTCCACCCGCTGGTAGCGCGAGCGGTAATAAGCCTGATCGCGCCGTTCCGGACGGTAAGAGCGATACACTTCGTACTGCGGTCCCTGCCACTGGTCGCTTCCATGGATTCGATAGTTCGCGGTGAACGTGACTGCCGGAACCCTGTCCGGCCGTGCCTGCGCACGAAAGCTCGTGTGCTGCTGCCTGATTTGCTCCACCTTCTGAACATCCAGCTTCTTCGGGGCGGCAGGATTGACCGGCTTTGTCGGGCTGGTTTGCGCGATCGACGGAGCCGCGCTTGCAGGCGCCGTCGCTGCCGGGGCGGTGCTGGCTGCTGCTGCCGCCGGAGTGGTGCTCGCTGCGGTTGACGCGGGGGTGGTGCTCGCCGCCGTTGCCGCGGGGCTCACGCTCGCCTTGGCTGTTGCGGGGGTGGAAGCGGCCTGAGTTGCTGGGGTCGTTGATGTGTTCGCGCTGGGGGCAGGCGCTTTCCTATCCTTCTTGCTCTCGGCCGGCTGCTGTTTTTTGTCGGCAGGCGGCGCACTCGCGGCCGGTTGTTCCGTCTTCGTGACCGGAGTGGTGGCGGCGGGCGCGGGCTTCCGAGAAGACGGTGCCTTCTTTTCCGGCTTTGTCGCTGCCGGTTCGTTCGCTGCCGGTGGTTGGGCTGCTGCTGCCGGCTCCTTCACTGCCGGAGCCTCAGTTTTCGGCGCGACTGCCGGAGCCTCAGCTTTCGGCGCACTCGGCGCTTTGGGCTTCACTTCCGCGGGGGCCTTTTTGTCGGGTTTTTTGCCTGATTCTTCTGGCGTGGGCTTTTGGGCCATTACGGCTCCAGCCAGCGCCAGCGAACAGACTATCAATAAGTTGGTGATTTTTTTCATGTTGTCCTTGTTTGGTCGTAGACGGAGCCGATCTATTCGATCCTGCGCCCTTTCCCTGCCCGCAGGCGGGCCTCCGCATCGAGGAGCATCGACTCGCCTAACGCCTATGGTTCGTGCCAGCCTGCCCATTCGGTTCCGTCCCCGCCAGATTAGCGGTGTAGCCGCGGCGCTCTGCCGCCGCGTCCGACTGATTTCCCCTTGTCTCGCCGTAGCCTTGACGCAGGCGGATCGCCACATCCCAATTATCGACTAGCCAACGGACTAATTCGCTGCGGCGAACGTCGACTGACGCGCTGTGGCCGATGAGCTGCCCTGAGCACAGTCGAAAGGGCCGCGTCGCGTCGTCGATAGAAGTAGATTAGCGAGACTTCCGCATCGTCTTCATGAGAACCGCTTTCCCATCATGATGAATGTGTGCGATGAATGGTGCCGATTGCGCCGCACAAAGTTTCCTGATTCCTGGCAGTGCCCTGACAAAGATCTTCGCCATTTCCGCGCCAGGTAGGTTGCTGCTAACCAGAACGAAGCTTCGGGCGCCAGACGAAAGAAGCGCTTCCATTTCATTCCGGCGATATCGAATCCGGGAATCCTTCGTCAAAACGACCCAGCCGTTTTCGCCGGCTCCGCGAAGCCAGACGTGATCGTGTGTTCCCGGCGGAAAGCAATCGTCGTGAACTCTTACTTCTTCGCCTGTAGCACGAAGTGCGTCAGGCACGACGCGACGCCCGAGATTCGCGTCAGTGAAGAAAATGAGACGATCAGGCGGCGAGGGCGAGCTCGCAGCGGACCGCTTCTTCGACTTGCGCGCGTTGGCAACCATAATCGTCGGCCAGCGCGTCCATTGAATCGCCCGCCTTGTATCGTTCGGCGAGAATACTGGTGGCCACTCCAGTGCCGGCAATCGTGGGTCGGCCGAATGAAATCAGGGGATCGATCACTATGATCCTGGGCTGCTCCAGGTCGCTCTGGCGGGTGAACGGGTAGAGACGAATAGCGAAACCGGCCGCGTCGTGTTCTATCCGGCGGAGGCGTGCCTGAATCAACTCGCGAATCGCCAGTTGCCCGGACTCCGACGCCGAAATCAAATCTTGAAAACGGGAAACGAAAAGATTCACGCCGTCCGTCTCAAACTTCTGCTCGGCCAGAGGATGTTTGGAACCGAACTGCTTGCGGACGTAATCCAAGGCAGATCGCACGTTTGGCAGCGGAATCCGATGCTCGCGACGAATCGCATCGAGGACGTGAGCCTCAACGAGATTTACAAATGACAATGACGCCAGATCCGGATCGGGCAGGTCGATGACGGGTTTGAAATACTTCCGTCCCGCTTCCGTCGGGTAATGCCGGCCGCGCAGCCAGGAGCGGAGTGTGGCCGTTGGCAAACGCAGGTAATGCGCCGCCTCCGTGATGCCATAGGATGGCAATTCCCGCGGATCTGCCAAAGGATTGATCGAGATTTCAGTGGCGAACTTCAGCGGAGGCTCCTCAGAGCGTATGATTGCCGGTGCGCCTGGGAAAAGCAAGTTCGCATGGCGGCCAACCATTTGCCATTGAAAGCCCGGCCGCTCCTTAATTCGCTAAATCACCCGCTCGTTAAATTCGCTAACTGACTTTAGCTCTTCACCGAGCGCTCGAGGTGTGTGCAGATCAGATCAATTTCGTGCCGGAGTAATTCCGGTTGGTAACGGTTGAAGTAGGTTGGCAAATCGTTGGTCGACAAAACGGAAACATCGGTATCTGTCCAATCGTCTTTGATCTCCCATTCGCCAACGTAGACGAGAACTGCTTTCGTCCAGATGTTCTTGCGGGTGTGCTCCTTAAGCTGAACCCGCAAATCTCGCGCTGATCCCCGCGCTTGCTTCAATGGATCGCGTTCTTCTTCGTCGATCTTCCGACCCGAGAGAAAGAGACCCTCCCCATTTCGATATTCGATTTCGCCGGAGCCGCTTCGAATTTTGTCTCAATTGCAAAAACGCCGGCCGGACCGACGACGACGTGATCGATATTGAAGCCATCCCCGACCAAGTCGTGAAAGGCGCGATAACCCGAGCCGCGCAGGTCGTCGAGGATTTCAGCAACTCGCCGTTCTCCGCGTTCTCCGCGACTCAGACGTCGTAGATTTCTCCACAAACGGCCAAACACGATCACTGAAATTCCGGTCGCAATGATCGCCAGACACAGGAACAAATTCGGCGCCGGTGGCTGGGGATTCCGGGCCCTAGACTCCTCCAGAAGCCAAAGAATCCACAGGAAACCGGTCGAGAAATAGAAGGGAATGAACCAATTGTCGATCAATCGCTCTTTCTCATCCCGGATGGATTGTCCTGCGGTGCGACGCACCTTTAAGACCGACTGCTTCTTGGGGAACACCATCCTGACTAATGCTGCGAATTTCGTGCCAGCCCCGCTCACGATTGCGATTCCCGACTTCCGCCTTGCCCTGAATCGCTAATTCACTGAATCGCCAGTTTGCTAAATGAGTGCGATCACCAGATCGCTAAGTGTTCGTCGCTAGCAAAGCCGAATTGCTCTGGCATATTCAACATTCGCTGGATAAAAACCACGCGTTCCCCGATGGCTCGCGCTCGCTCTAAGAATTCCGCCAACTCGTCCGCCGATCTCGGCTTCGAAGCCAAGCTCTGGCTCGCCGCCGATAAGCTCCGCAGCAACATGGACGCGAGCGAATACAAGCACGTTGTCCTTGGCCTGATCTTCCTCAAGTACATCTCCGACACCTTCGAAGAGCACCATGCCAAGCTCATCGCGGGCAAAGGCGACTACGCTGGAGCCAACGCCGAAGACCCCGACGAATACAAAGCCGAGAATGTCTTCTGGGTTCCACCCGCCGCGCGCTGGGCGTACCTGCAAAACAGCGCGAAACAACCTACCATCGGCAAGATTGTCGATGATGCGATGGTCGCGATCGAGCGCGATAACCAGCGCCTCAAAGGCGTGCTGCCGAAAGACTACGCGCGACCCGGTCTCGACAAACATCGTCTCGGCGAGCTCATCGACCTCATCGGCACGATCGTCCTGATCGATTCCCCTCCGGGGAGCGCACGCGACTCGCGTGCACAGATCGGCGACCTCGCCGATCTGCCCAAAGCTGCAGAAACCCCATCGCAACCTTACGGGAAGAAAACTCACCGCTCGAAAGACATCCTCGGCCGCGTCTACGAGTACTTCCTCGGCCAATTCGCCAGCGCCGAAGGAAAGAAAGGCGGCCAGTTCTACACTCCGCAAAGCGTCGTCCGTCTCCTCGTTGAGATGCTCGCGCCCTACAAAGGCCGAATCTACGATCCCTGCTGCGGCTCTGGCGGCATGTTCGTGCAATCGGAAAAATTCGTCGAAGCCCACGGCGGCAAGATCGGCGACATCGCCATCTACGGGCAGGAGAGCAACCCCACCACCCGCCGGCTGGCCGTCATGAATCTCGCCCTGCGCGGCATCGAGGCCGACTTCGGCCCCGAGCACGCCGACACCTTCCGCCGCGACCTCCATCCCGACCTCCGCGCCGATTACGTCCTCGCCAACCCGCCCTTCAACGACTCCGACTGGTTCCGCAAAGACGACGATGTGCGCTGGCAGTTCGGCGTCCCGCCCCGTGGCAACGCCAACTTCGCCTGGGTGCAGCACTTCATCCACCACCTCGCGCCCCACGGCATGGCCGGCTTCGTCCTCGCCAATGGCAGCATGTCCTCCAACCAGTCCGGCGAAGGCGACATCCGCCGCGCCCTCATCGAGGCCGACCTCGTGGACTGCATGGTCACCCTCCCCGGCCAGCTCTTTTACAGCACTCCAATTCCCGTCTGTCTTTGGTTCCTCGTAAAATCGAAAGCCGCACGCGTGATCAGGGGCTCAGATAATTCGACGTCCGATAGCTTTCGAGAACGCCGACGCGAGACGCTATTTATTGATGCGCGAAAAATGGGCAAGCTCATCGATCGTGTTCATCGTGAACTAACCGAGGACGACCTTACGAAGATAGTTAGCACTTACCACGCATGGCGCTCCGCTCCCTCTCTCAACTCTCAACCCTCAGCTCTCAACCCATTCAAAGACCTTCCCGGTTTTTGTAAGTCAGCCACCACCGCCGAAATCGCTGCGCACGGTCACGTCCTCACGCCGGGCCGCTACGTCGGTGCCGAGGATGCCGCAGACGATGGCGACCCGTTCGAGGAAAAGATGCCGCGTCTCGTCGCCGAACTGCGTGCCCAGTTCGCCGAGTCCGCGAAATTGGAGCAAGCCATCAAAGCAAACATGAGCGGGCTGGGTTATGGCGGTTAATCTCGAAGAGTTGCCCTTGCCCGACGCGTTGCCGCTAATCCCCAACGGTTGGCGCTACGAATCGCTTGGTGACCTCGTTGAAAAACGCGGCGTTTCGTATGGAATCGTCCAACCCGGAAGGGAAACCACCGACGGTGTTCCCATCGTGCGCGTGAACAATATTCGAAATGGGCGCATCGACACGACGGATATGCTTAAAGTCGGAGCCGACGTCGAAGCGAAGTTCCGGAGGTCCCGCCTTCGCGGTGGCGAAGTTCTTTTAACGCTAGTCGGGACGCTCGGCGAGGTGGCCATCGTGCCCCACAACCTTTGTGGGTGGAATGTTGCTCGCGCTGTCGGCGTGATTCCCGTTCGCAAAGACCCCGGCAGCCTTTGGGTTTCCATCTGCCTTCGCTCCGCGTTCATCCAACACTGCATTCGCATGTGGGCGACGACGACAGTTCAAGCCACGTTCAACCTGCGCGATTTGGCGAAACTTCCCATCCCCATTCCACCGACAGACACACGCGAAGCCATCGCGGCGGTGCTTGGCGCGCTAGACGACAAGATCGAGTTGAACCGGCGGATGAACGCGACACTGGAGGCAGTGGCACGGGCGCTTTTCCAGAGCTGGTTCGTGGATTTCGATCCCGTCCGCGCCAAACTCGACGGCCGCACGCCAGTTGGTCTAGACGCCCCAACTGCCGCCCTGTTTCCCGGGCATCTTGAAGACTCCCCTATCGACAAGAAACCCATCGGCTGGGAAGTCACGACGTTGGAAACCGCTCTGTCAGTGCTGGAAACCGGCGGACGACCCAAGGGCGGGGTCGGCGGAATCCTGAGCGGTATCCCAAGCATCGGAGCGGAAAGCATCGTGAGCATCGGTCGATTCGACTTCGACAAGACCAAGTTCGTTCCTGTCGAGTTCTACGAGCGGATGAACAAGGGCCACATCGAAAGCCACGATGTCCTGATCTACAAGGACGGCGGCCGGCCCGGAGAATACGAGCCCCATGTCAGCATGTTCGGCGACGGGTTCCCGTTTGAGAGGTGCTGCATCAACGAGCATGTCTATCGCCTTCGCGCCAATGAACGCCTGAGCCAGGAATACCTCTACTTCTGGCTGACTTCAGACCTCGTCTTCGCCGAGATGAGGATTAAGGGAACGGGCGTCGCCATTCCCGGTTTGAACTCAACCGCCGTTCGTTCGCTTCCCATTTTAGTGCCCCCTCGGCCAGTGGTCGATGCGTTCACGTGGCAAGCCGCCCCGCTCATCACCCGACTGCTCGCCAATGCAAAGCAATCCCGCACCCTCGCCACCCTGCGCGACACGCTGCTGCCGAAGCTGCTGAGCGGCGAGTTGAGCGCCGAGAACGCAGCGCGGAAGGAGGTCTGCAAATAAGCGAACAACCGAGCAATTTTGAACTGCCCAAGAGTATCGACAGTCATCTAGCGGCTGTTTCGAAGCTTTATGCACAAGAGGGAAAGCGTGAGCTCCAGGAAATCATCGTTAATTCCCGGACGCGAATTCACGAAGAATGGAGCCGCGACAACTGGAACGGTGGCACGTACGGCCACGCGCTTTACCTCGCCATCCCAGAATCCTTGTTCTTGAATTCAGTAAAGCAGAAGAGCGAGATTCAGGCGCAAATTCGAGAGGATTTGAACAAAGTTCACAATGTTCAAAACGAGTTCATCGAGGAAGTCTTCCTGGAGATGGAAGTTGGAGAAGATCCCGAATGGCGAAGGGACTCGGGATTGCTCTTGGCAGGGAAGCGGGTGATACCTCCTGACGCGAGCAAACGCATTTGGGGAGATGGTGGCTTCCGCTTGTTCTTTAGCCACAAGTCGGAAGTGAAGAAGGAAACCGGCGAGTTAAAGGACCAACTTCAAGCTTTTGGGGTCTCTTGCTTCGTTGCTCATGAAGACATCCGTCCGACCAAAGCATGGCAGGACGAGATCGAGAATGCGCTGGCGAGCATGGATGGTTTTGCGGCGCTCATGACAGAGAACTTTCATGAGAGTGATTGGACCGACCAAGAAGTCGGCTTCGCTTTCGCGCGCGGCGTGCCCATGATCGCTGTGCGATTAGGCAAGGACCCGTACGGTTTCATGGGAAAGTTTCAGGGACTTTCTTGCACTTGGCTCACTGCTGCCGAAGGGATTGTGAGGATTCTGATCAAGAACGACAGGATGTTTAGCGCCTACGTCGAAGCGCTGAGGAAATGTCCAAGTTGGAGTGGAGGCAACGTCCTTGGCCAAGCATTGCCCGGCATTGAAGCGCTCAACGCACAACAAATCGACGAACTGGTTGCTGCTTTCAACGAGACCAGCGAGCTGCGAGGTAGCTTTGCCTTCACCGGATCGAAGCCGCGCTTATTTGGTCCTGGCTTGCTTTCGTATTTAAACCGGCTCGGTTCTCGTCAGTTCCGGTTTTCAGACGACGGAATCGAGCAAGTGCCATGAGTTCCATCAAAACCGCTATTCTCTAGCTGTGAAGGCTCAAGAGGTTGTTCCGAGGCAAGTTGAGTTTTGAGATTGGGGGATGGAGTTGAAGAGCGGAGTGAGGGCGATGCCAGTTGTAGTGATGGAGGAAGGAGGGCAAGTAATGGGCCCGGAGTGAGGAGTGATTATAGGTGCGAGCGTAGGCCCATTCCCGAAGAGAGGTTTGGATGAAGCGTTCGGCTTTGCCATTGGTGCGAGGGGTGTAAGGGCGGGTAAAGAGGTGGCGCAGGCCGAGCGCTTGGCGTGCCTGAGCGAAGAGCTTTGAAACGTAGCAAGAGCCGTTGTCGCTCATGAGAGCTTGGGGCTCGATCCCCAAGGAGCGGAAGTAAGCGAGCGCACTGTGGAGGAAAGCGATGGCGCTGTGTTTGGATTCATTGGGAAGAATACGAGCAAAGGCGATGCGGGAAGCATCATCAATGGCGACATGGACGTATTCCCAACCTGCGCCTCTGACCAGATCGCGGCGATCACCCGTAACGCGGTGACTGGGTCGCTCAATCCGAGCGAGTTTCTTGATTCGAGGTGGATGAGTTCGCCTGGCTGTTGGCGTTCATAGCGGCGGGCTGGCGGAGGGGGATCGAGCAAAGCCAGCCGATGCAGGCGATGCCGTCGCAGGAGACGCGAGACGGTAGCTTTGGACAGAGCGCATTGGCGGGCGATCTGAAAGGCCGGCATGCGCAGTCGGCGCAGCGCCAGTACGACCGCCACTTGAGCTGGCGGAATCTGTCGTGGACTGCACAGAGGACGAGAAGAACGATCGCGCAGCCCAGCGGCTCCTTGGGTCCGGAAACGGGCCACCCATTTACGGGCCGTGCATTCACTCACAGCGAAAGCCGCCGCGGCCGCCTTCGCGCTGCGTCTTTTCTGGATGATAGTCTCGACAAGAGTTTCTCGACTCCGCGGAGTCAAACGAGCATTGGTATGAATGTTCATGCGCTGGGATTGAGTGGTTGGTTGGTGTGACAACCCCAGCTTCTCAAATCCCTGCCGCATGAACAACCTCTTGAAACTTCACATCTAGCGCGCAACGTTAATGGACCCGCGAGTCACCGAATTCCAGTGCATCATGCCGCTGGACAACATTTTATCGGTGCTGAAACATGGAATTCTATCGCACGAGCGAGCAGCAAAGCTGGCTCATCATTCGGTTGCAATGCCAGAGGTGCAGGAACGGCGCGACCTCAAGCAGGTTCCGCGCGGTTTGAAGCTGCACCAGTACGCCAATCTTTATCTCCACGCGCGCAACCCAATGCTCTACAAACGCAAGGAGCAGGTAGCGAATCTGTGCGTGTTGTGCGTGTCGCTCGAAGTGCTGGAACTCGACGGCGTTGTCCTGGCGGACTGTAACGCCTCCAGTGACTACGTGCGATTTTTGGCGCCGTCTAATTGGCGGCTTCTGGATTTCAACGACATCTTGGCTCTCAACTGGACGCATCCCGACGATCCAATCGCCCAAATGCGCCATCGGTCCCGGAAATGCGCCGAAGTGTTGGTGCCCCACGTTGTGGAGCCTCGCTTTCTCATTGGGGCGAGGGTCGTGAATCGGACGGCGGAAGCGCAATTGCGAGCGCTCGGTTTTTCGCTCCCCATCACCATTGATCCTGGGCTATTCTTTCGCTAGCCACGCGCTCCCTCATGTTCAAAGCACTAATCGGAGACATTTTTGCGAGTCGAGCGCAGACGTTCGTAAATACGGTGAACTGCGTCGGCGTCATGGGAAAAGGCGTCGCTTTTGAGTTCAAGAAACGCTTTCCGGAGATGTTCGAAGATTACGCTGGGCGGTGTGAGCGCGGACAGGTCAAACTCGGAGAGCCGTACCTCTATCGGGACCGCAGCAGAGCGAGCATCGTCAATTTTCCAACGAAAAGTCATTGGCGTGCTGCGTCCCGGCTTTCGGATATCGAGCGCGGACTGGACTACTTCATCGCGCACGCGACTGAATGGAAAGTTACGAGTGTTGCGTTCCCTCCGCTCGGTTGCGGCAATGGCGGTTTGGAATGGTCGGAAGTCGGACCGTTGATCTACGCAAAGCTCCGAGAGGTGAATTTCGACGTGGAGGTTTACGCTCCCTACGGTACGCCGAAGAACGAGCTGACGGAAGAGTTCTTGAGCGCGCCATCGCAAATGAGCCTCGACGGAAAAGGGCGCCGCGGAGAGAAATTAAACCCCGAATGGGTGGCGCTCGTCGAAGTGGTGCGTGAACTGGGTCAACAGCCCTACGCGAATCCGGTTGGTCGCACAATTTTTCAAAAGATCGCTTATGTGCTCACGGAGATGCGCGTGGAGACGGGGTTTCAATTCGGAAAAGGCAGCTACGGTCCTTTTGCTGACGAGGTGAAACTGGCGTTGCATGAACTGGCCAATCGAAATTGGGTTCGAGAAGAGCAACTCGGCAAGATGACCGCACTGCGTGCGGCGCCACAGTACGAGGAGGACCGGAAGAAATTCTCAGACGTTATCGAACGTCACAGCAAGGCGATCGCGAAAACGGTGGATCTCTTCAGCCGCATCAAGAACACCGACCAGGCTGAGGAAGTAGTCACGGTGTTGTTCGCCAGCAGAGAGTTAAAGAAAGCAAAACCCGGCAAGGAATTGGCCGAGCAAGAGCTATTCGACTACATCCTCGATTGGAAGAAAGCGTGGCGGACGGAAGAGAAGAGGCCCGAAGTGGCAAGCGCAATTCGCCACCTGGTTATGCTTGGATGGATGCGTCTCCAATTTAGCGAGTCTCTTTCAGAGACCGTCTAGTTCGTGTCCTCTTTGAACGAATCCGTCGTCGAAGAAGCTGCGCTGACGTGGTTCAGGGAACTTGGATACGCCGTCGAACATGCGCTCCATCTCGCGCCGGGTGAAGCCGCAACTGAGCGCCGTTCATTCGGTGACGTCGTACTGTCGGCGCGACTGCGCGACGCAATCACGGGGCTAAATCCGAATATGCCCAGCGAAGCGCGCGACGAGGCGTTGCGTAAAGTGCTGCGACTCGAAACGCCATCGCTCATCGGCAACAACCGGCGCTTTCACCAGATGCTGCGCGATGGCGTCGAAGTCGAATACCGGCGCGAGGACGGCAGCATTGCCGGCGATCACGTTCGGCTGATCGATTTCGGCAATTCTGAGGCAAACGACTGGTTGGCGGTGAACCAGTTCACCGTCATCGAAGGCCAGAACAATCGACGGCCGGACATCGTCGTCTTCGTTAACGGCCTGCCGCTCGGGATCATCGAGCTGAAGATTCCGGAAGACACCGACAAATGGTTTGCCGCTGCTTACAATCAGATTCAGACCTACAAACAGGAGATTCCTTCGCTGATGCATTACAACGAAGTGACGGTTATCTCCGACGGACTCGACGCACGCATCGGCTCGCTGACGGCGAATCAGGAGTGGTTCAAGGTCTGGCGTACAATCGAAGGAGAGTTCGATGCGCCTGCAACCGCGCTCGAATTGGAGACGCTCGTTCGTGGCGTGTTCGAGAAGCGACGTTTCCTCGATCTCATCCGGAACTTCATCGCATTCGAAGATGATCCGGATACGGGCGCGGTGCATAAGCTAATCGCCGGCTATCATCAATTCCACGCGGTGAATGCCGCGGTCGATGAAACGCTCCGCGCCACTGCGGTCGAGCGTGCAGAAGAAGTCGGACACTATTGGGCCGGCAAAATGGAAGGCGGCAAACGTGGCGACCGTCGCGTCGGCGTCATCTGGCACACGCAAGGTTCAGGCAAAAGCCTGTCGATGCTGTTCTACGCCGGCCGCATCATTGAGCACCCCGCGATGGAAAATCCGACGCTGGTTTTCCTGACCGATCGAAACGATCTGGACGATCAACTCTTCGGTCAGTTTCAGCGTTGCCACGAATTGGTGCGCCAGACGCCGGTCCAAGCGGAGTCAGTCGAACATCTCCGAAAACTTTTGAATGTCGCCAGCGGCGGTGTGGTTTTCACGACGATGCAGAAATTCATGCCGGAAGAAAAAGGCGGAAAGGCGCCGCTTCTCTCCAACCGCAGAAACATCGTCGTCATTGCTGATGAAGCGCATCGCAGCCAATACGACCTGATCGACGGCTTGGCGCGCAACCTCCGCGATTCGCTTCCAAGCGCCTCTTTCATCGGGTTCACCGGCACACCGATCGAGAAGACCGATGCAAACACTCGCGCCGTCTTCGGTGATTACATCAGCATTTACGATATCCAGCGAGCGGTCGCAGACAAAGCAACGGTCCCCATTTACTACGAGAGCCGCGTCGCCAAGCTCGGGCTGAATCAAGCGGAGCTTCCGAGGATTGACGAGGAATTCGAGGAGATCACCGAGGGCGAAGAGCTGACGCGGAAGGAAAAGCTCAAAACGAAGTGGGCCGCGCTCGAAGCCCTGGTCGGGAATCCAAAGCGGATCGATCTCATCACCGCTGACCTCGTTCAGCACTACGAGCGCCGGCTCGAAGCGATGGAGGGCAAGGCGATGATCGTCTGCATGAGCCGCCGCATCTGCGTGGAGATGTATAACGCGATCATCAAGCTGCGTCCCGAATGGGCGAGCGGGCCGAACGACGAGGACAACGGGAAGTCTTGTGTCGCCAAAATCGTGATGACCGGAAGCGCCGAAGATGGTCCCGAGTGGCAGCAGCACATCCGAAACAAAGACAAGCGGCGGAAACTCGCCGCCCACTTCAAGGCACCAGACGATCCGTTCAAGATCGTGATCGTGCGCGACATGTGGCTGACCGGCTTCGACGCGCCGTCGCTGAGCACGATGTACGTCGACAAGCCGATGCGCGGTCACGGGCTGATGCAAGCAATCGCGCGTGTGAACCGCGTTTTCCGCGACAAGCCCGGCGGCTTGGTCGTCGATTATCTCGGCTTGGCCGATCAACTAAAGCAGGCACTCGCGGTCTACACCCAGAGCGGCGGCAAAGGCAATCCGAGCATCGACACCGCGGCGGCAATCGCCGTCATGTTGGAGAAACACGAAATCGCATGCGGCATGATGCACGGCTTCGATTGGTCGAAATGGGGCAAGGGAACGCCGGCCGAAAAGATGGGTCTGCTTCCGTCCGCCCAAGAACACGTACTTGAACAGGAGAAAGGCAAAGAACGCTTCGTTCAAATCGTGACTGAGTTATCGCAAGCGTTCGCACTTTGCGCCGGAAGCGAAGATGCGATCGAGATTCGAGATGACATTGGCTTCTTTCAGGCAGTCAAAGCCGCGCTTGCCAAGACGCGTGGCGAACGCAAGGCCTCGGAGTCTCTCGACCACGCAGTTCGCCAGCTCGTGGCGAAGGCGATCGTTCCTGAAGGCGAGATCATCGACGTCTTCAGCGCCGCCGGCCTCAAGCAACCCGACATCAGCATTCTCTCCGATCAATTCCTCGCTGAAGTGGGCGGACTCAAACACAAAAACGTCGCCGCGGAGCTGCTTATCAAATTGCTCGGTGACGAAATAAGAGTGCGATCGAAGCGAAATCTCGTCCAGAGTCGCGAGTTCTCCGAGATGCTCAAGAAAACGCTGAACGCGTATCATAATCGCGCAATCGCCACGCAGGAAATCATCGAGGAACTGATCCAGTTGGCCAAACAAATGAGCGCAGCGAATCAGCGCGGCGTTGATCTCGGCCTGAACGACGACGAAGTCGCCTTCTACGACGCGCTCGCCGTCAACGACAGCGCCGTCGAGGCGATGGGCAAAGATGAATTAAAGGTCATCGCCACCGAGCTAGTCACCCAGGTTCGCAAGAGCGTTACCATCGACTGGACTCTGCGCGAAAGCGCCCGCGCTAAAATCAAAGTCCTCGTGAAACGAATCCTTCGAAAGCACGGCTACCCCCCCGATTTGGAGGAAGAGGCCACCAAAACCGTCCTCGCCCAAGCCGAGCTGCTCTGCGCAGAATGGGCCGCTTAACCCAAAGTGCTCGCTCATCCGTTGTCTGAGATGAGAAACCCCCACCATTCGCCCTCGTGAATTCGACAGAGTTACTGGGTGTCCTAGCGACCGTGGTGAGTGGGATATCGGCTATCTTGGTCGCATTCTGGGTAGGCGCGAAGCAAGGATCTGCGATCCGGGCATTTTGCCGTCTTTTATTGATCTTAAGTTTGATCGCCCTGTTTATCATCGCCGTGTTTGGTTTTGGTCTTTGGTTGCATGGGCGGTCTGTCAGAGCGAAAACCACCGCCCAAGAACCAAGTCCTTCCATCACTGCGACGGTCCACAGCCCTACTACCTCACCATCTCGCCCGAGCCCCACGCCAACGCCAACGCCGACGCCGACGCCGAAGAAGCAACCGGTTCTGCTCCCGACCCCGACGAGAATTGAGATCTTGCCCAGGAAATGGTTCACCGATCCTGATGGCGGAGAAATCTGGGATCCAAGGGAGTGCGGTTATATAAACGAACGGGGAGAATTGCAGATTTCGCCCCAATGGGACCGCGCCTACTCATTTTCCGAGGGATTAGCACTAGTGCGGACCAGCGCGGATGCGGACCTGTATTACATTGATACGGACGGTAAATTCGTTTTGAAAACAACGTCCCCGAGGCACGGGGGCAATTTTGTGGAAGGGCTTGCGCCCGCCAAGGATTTAGCAACCCACCAGTGGGGCTACATCAACAGAGCGCGTCATTTTGCAATCCCCGCTAGATATTACATGACGACCGAATTCTCTGAAGGACTCGGCCAGGTTCAGATTTCCGAAAAGCAGTTTGGCTTCGTGAACCGTGACGGTCAGCTGGTTATTTCGGGACGGTGGTCTAATGTCGGCACGTTCTCGGAGGGGCTCGCCTCTGTGTCGCAAGGAGGAAAATGGGGTTACATCGACACGAAGTCGAACGTTGTTATTCCACTCCAGTGGGGCAATGCAGGACAGTTTTCGGAAGGCGTTGCTACTGTTAGAGAAGGCAATGTATGCACCTTGATCGACAAAAGAGGCGCAATCCTCGTCCGAACGGCGTTCGATCACGTAGGTCTATTCTCGAATGGCTTCGCGATCGCTCGCCAGAGAGGAAAGTACGGATTTATCAACATGTCAGGAAAACCCGTGACGCCTTTTGAATGGGATGAAATCATGCGTGATGACCGTCAGGGTACGAGTCACCGGATCTATTGGAATCTCGCGAAACGTTCTGTCGCTGATATTGCGATCGCGGTTTGGTTTGATCCAGACCTCAAAGAAATTTGGCGAGCTAAACTACCACTCATCCAAGACAAGTATTGATGCCAACTCCGGGGTGCAAAACTCAGGACAGGCTCCGCGCGTGCTTGTATCGGCTGCGTTTGTGAATCCTGCGGGCGACACGCCCGCCGCTACACCATCAGCTTATCCGAGCGAGGCCATATCGATGACACTTAAGGTGCGCCGAGGTCGTAGACTTCCACTACGCCAACGCCCGTTCCGTTGTTCGATCCCGCGAGCAGCGCTGTGTAAGGACCGGGCGGAAGCGTGGCGGCCAGGCCCGACTCCAACGGGTCTGTGGGCGCCAGACCCGCGGCGGTCAATTCCGCGGCTTGGGCGGCATCATCCTGCCAGTCGTTATTCCCCAAGACGAGCGCTCCGTTGTTGTCGCGCAGCTCCAGCGTCGGATTAGCCAGCGCACCGGGCACCCCGAGGGCGGTCAGGCTGGGGCCGATACCGCGCACGACGATCCTGTCATTGCCGCTCTGGTTGCCCAGGATGAAACCCGCGATGACGATGTCGTCGCCGGTGCTGACGAAGGCGCGAGTGCTCAAGTTGGCCAGCTTCGAATCGACTCCCGGGTTGAGATCGTACACTTCAACCAGGGCGACGCCGGTAGTGTTATTGTTGCCTCGGACGACCGCAGTGTAGGCGCCGGGATCCAGGGTTGCGTCAATCGCTGACTCGAAATCATTAGTCGGCGGAATACCCGTGGCGATGATCGCTGCTTCCTGCGCGGGGTCGTCTCTCCAGTTGTCGTTGGTAATCGGGGCTGCGCCCGGGCGATGCAATTCCATGACCGGATCGGCCAGGACACCGGGAACGCCCGTAATTGAAGGCCCTATGGCTCGGAGGAGCACGTGCTTCGGAGCCGTCCCCGTGATGATGAATCCGCCAATGCCAACGTTATCCCCGGTTAGAACCCGCATCCGTGTCGAGAGATTGATCGTCTGCGCCGCCGGCGTCGCAGTCGGAGTCGCAGTGGGCGGAGGGGTGGTTGTAGCCGTAGGACTAGGCGTCGGCGATGCTGGGGGCGTGGCAGTTGGGGTTGCCGTGGGACTAACCGTGGCGGTAGCGGTCGGGCTTACGCTTGGTGTAGCTGTGGGCGTGGCGGTAGGTGTGGCCGTTGGTGTCGCCGTCGGGGCAACGGTAGGCGTAGGCGTGGGCGTTCCGCCCTGGTAGGCAACGTAGATGGCGTTCGCGCCACCGGTGAATTGGACTCCGAACGCCACCTCTCCCTGATTGTTCAGGCTTACCCCGCCCATGAGAAATGCGACCACCTGAGGGCCGGCATCGGTCGGCAGGGTGTCGTTGACTCCGGCGATCCGTTGAAAGGTGACGCCGTCGGTGACGAAGACCGAATCCCGCGGAGTCGGCTGATTGTCGTTCCCGCGGAAAGCCACCAATCCCACGTCGTTGATCGAGGGAGCGAAGAAGTCGATGCTGGTAAAACCGGCGCCGTCGCTGACGGTCGGGAACATCGTCGTGGTCGTGCCATCGCCCACCACGATTCGGCGGGTGGAGGCAGCGGGGCTCGTCCGGGTCGTGAACGCGACCTGATTGAGGTTGTTCATGGAGATGCTGTTATCCATCGCGAAGAAGACCGGGCCGATGTTGCTGTCACCGGCCGCGACCAGAGTGGAAGTTCCATCCGCGTTCCAGACTCGAACTTCCTTATAGGTGGATGCCTCACCGTTGATGTTCGCCTGGGCCGCGAGGCGGTTGTTGTTGTTGAAAGCCGGGGCGTAGAGAAACGAATAGCGGCTGTTGGGATCGCCCAGCGTTTCGGTGACGTAGTTGATGAAGGCGGTAGTCGCGACGTTGTAGGTTCCGAGCGCCTGTGGGGTGTTGAATTTCACCCGCATGCCGATGAGACCGTTGTCGTTGATCTCCGGGTTGGTGTAGGAAGTGGCGCCCAGCGGTCCGCTCGTGACGCGGGTGGTCTGGCCGGTGGCGTTATCGTAGAGATACAAACCGTCATTGGCGGCGCTGGCGCTGGCGAAGCGAGGAAACGATACCTGGTTGCTCTGGTTCACAAATGGATCGCTCAGGAGGGCGTCATTATCGTTCGCGTTGTAAACGGCCGAGCCGCTCCCGTGGCCGCCAAACCAGAGTCCCGGGCTGGTCGTCAGTCCGATCGTGTTCACTTTCACGGCAACATTGCCGGCGTCGTTGAGATTCGAAGTGACGCTATTGAAGGTGGAGCCGTTGGGCAGGTTGAACGCCGTGCCGCCAAGGTCGGCGCGCACTTGCAGCTGAATGTTATAAACGATCGGCAGGGAGATGGCGGCGCCACTGAGCTGAGGGACGTTTGTTTCCTGTTCCGAGCCCATCAGGATGAGCGCAGGAGCGAGCAAGGCGACGGCAAGCGTGATTCTAATTTTGGCCATTGATGGAAGGGTATCATGCCGATCGCAGATCGACAAAACAGCTGCGAGCGATACAACGATCGTATTGGATTAGGGACAGCTCGGAATCCCGTGCGAAGAAATCGCTATTGGAACTGCGATCTCGGGAGAGGCCGCGGTCCAACGGCGGGGCAAGTAGCAACGGGGGCAATTCGAATCGAAAACTTAGGCGGCCGCCGCGCGTAGCGCTGGCATTGACTCGGATCAAACGAGGTGTTGAAGCGGGCTGAAATTAGATTAGTTCAGCGTAACGGCTTCTTATGCTCAGGCGGATACAGCTTTCATTCTTCTTGGCGGCGTTTGCGGCGCTCGCGGTCCCGGTTGGCGCGCAGGAGACTGATTATAGCCCGTCCAAGGAGATTGAGTCGCCGTCACCGGACGGCCGATTTGCTTTCCTGGCCAGCTACACGGCGGAGAAACGGACCCTGGACTTGATCGAGAAGGACTCCGGGAAGGTGTTGCTCCGCGTGGCGGAATCGGAGGAAGGAACCAACCGCCTGAGCAGCGAGGCGCTTTGGGCGCCCCATTCGAAACGGGTGGCGCTCTGGGTCTCGCATTATCGCCGGTCGGCGGAGCTGTCAGTCTACTTCCGGGAGGATGATACTTTTCGCGAAATCAAATTGCCGGCCCTTCCTGCGGCGAAGCTTCCCAAGAAGGTGGAGAACGACAAAAAACATTTCTGGCATGTAGCCTCCAGCGATTGGGCAACGCCCGTCCGGTGGCTGAAAGACGGATCGCTTGTCGTGGAAAGCGAGACGGTGATCGATGGGGGTGGCAATACGGCGACCGCGACGCGCACCACGGTGCTCGGATTCGATCGGTCCGGCAAAGCGAGGATTGTGAAGTCGACGCAAAAAGTAACGGTGGATATTGAACCGGGTAGCTGAGAGCAGGGCTAGGGGAAATCGATGGCGCCGTAACGCGGGTGAAGGAGCGGCCGGGCTTTCAATGGCGAATGCGGAATGCGCAATGCCCCAACTCATTCGACGCGCTCAGGGAACACCTGCCTCGCCCCTAGGGGAGGAGTCTGGGCAGCACGTTGCCGATGAAGTCGACGAACCAGTGGCCGATCATGTTGGCCACCAGGTCGCGGCGCCAGATGAAAAAAAGCGCGAGCATGCCGCCGAGCACGAGGGCGATGAGGATGTTGGCCCAGCCGCCGGTCCAATGGCCGACGCCGAAGATCAACAGCGGCACCCCGGCTGCCACCCAGCGCGGCAGGCCGAAGGCGTGCAGTCGTTCGATGGCGTAGCCGCGATAACAGAGTTCTTCGACGACGCCCGCGCGCAGAACGATGAGGGAGAGCAGCCAGGTAGGCAGCTTATCGAACGCTTTTCCCGTCTCGCCGCCGGTGTATCCCGTCAGCGCCACCAAAAGCCCTCCGACCAGCAGACAGCCGATGCCGAGAAGAAATCCCCACAGGACCGATTTGCCCCAAGGCGCGGTGCCGAGGCCGATCGAGCTCAGGGAGAGGCCTTCGCCCACTTTTATGATGACA
This sequence comes from Chthoniobacterales bacterium, assembly GCA_035556975.1. Lineage (GTDB taxonomy): Bacteria > Verrucomicrobiota > Verrucomicrobiia > Chthoniobacterales > UBA10450 > AV80. The sequence goes on along the minus strand of DATMEN010000024.1, from coordinate 55,107 downwards.
AAAAGGAGAACGGCCACGACCCACATGCCTGCTTCTTTGATCAGCGCCGACGTAAAGGTCGGGTCTGGCCAAACATAATTCACCAGTTGGCGGACGATCAACATGCCGAAGAGCGCGATGAACAAACCGAGCCAGGTCACGGCCCCAGGTCGCTGCGGAGGTGGATCGGTCATTGGGAAGGCGGAAGGCATCGAAGGCGGAAGGATGAAGGCGGAAGGCGGAAGTGGGAAGTAAAAAGGGGGAACGGGCAATCGGCGCCGACTTCGAGAAGATCTAACAGGAGGAAACAGGGCAAACGGAGACACCCGATCTTTTCCGACTCTGTTGTCTCTGTTATCTCCTGTAAGACCAGTCAGCGCAGGACGGCCACCCAGGTGTTCGCGGCGCCCGACCAGACGGGCTTAGCGTTTCAACTCACCTGCCGTCGGCGTCAACCCAGCCGACGACGCCGCGGTAGTTGACGAGCTTCCAGCGCTTGCCGTCCTCCAACACCTCGGCCTCTTCGAGCGCGGGCGCGACGCCGATAACGGTCGCCCTCACCGTAGGCTCTACGCGGATGGGGAGATCGCGCGGCGCGTCCGGCTCGGCGGACGCTTCCCCCGCGTCCGTGCTCTCAAGCAACGACGCAAGCTGCGCTCTCTCCCTCTTGCTGATGCCGTCCTGGGTGCTCATGTACTTCTTGAGAGCCTTCGGCTTGATTTCGATCTCGGAGACGATCGTCTCGTCGGCGACACGCGCGCGCGCCCAGTGGCACTGGGCGAGCACGTGGTCATCGAGCTTGACGCTCACCTCGCGCTTCTTGACGCCCGTCTCGCTGTTCTGACGGCTGACAATGTCCCACGAGTCGAAGATCGCCCCGCCGGCCTGCTCGGGCACACCCAACTTCACGTTCGCCCCCTTGTCGTAGATGCGGATGACGTTGTCGAAGCCGTCGCCGCGCTTGGCGAGATCGGGCGTGCAGGAGATGACCGCGCCGGGCGTCGTGCCGAGCGTGCGCACCCTGAGGACGCGGTGGTTTGAGGGCGCGGGGCTCGCGTCGCACTCCATGAGGAAGTAAAGGCGGACGAGGCGCGGGCTCTTGCCAGCCGGGAAGTCGGGCGAGAACAGGACGCTCACCGTCCAGTCAGACCAGACCGGTGGGAGCGCGACCTTCTGCCTGATCTCTCCCGCGCCCTTGCCGAGGATAAGGTCGAGCACGTCCTGCGAAGCCTGACTCGGCTTGTCGGGCGTGACCTTGCCGTTGGTCATCGTCCAGCTCCAGTTGAGCGGCTCGTCGCTGTAGACCGAGTAGAGCTGTTGGCCCTTGCGCATCGTGCCGGTGTGCGCGGGTTGGAGCGTGATGACGACATTGTGCGTGTCGGGCAGTTGCGGCCCGTCAGGGTCGAACTCAAGCTTGTCGAGCTTGACGCTGCTCAGGCGCACGAGCTGGCGGTCGGGGAGCAAGAGGCCGTAGGCGACCGGGTCAATGACGGCCTCGCCCGTCTGGTTCAGCCCCTCGATGATGTCGGCCGTCTGCGTGCGGTCGAGGCCGAACTGGAGCGTCAAGGTCTTCTCGTTGATCTTGAAGTCGTCGAGCAGTTGGGTGCGGATGGTGTTGAGGTTCTTCTGGTAGATCGGGGCGAGGATTTTGATGTGCGCGTCGAGCTTGGCCGCGTCGAGGCCGCCTTCGGGCGTGATGAGCGTGTTAATCTTGTCCGCGATTTCGGTCAGCTTCCAGTCCACGTGGATGTTATTGAAGACGGTCGTCTCGTAAGACTTGACCATCAGGTAGAGGTACTTCAGGAGCGTCAGGCGGGCGCGCTGGCCCATCTCGCGGACGAAGCCGGTGGCCTCCAGGTCAACCTTGCCGATCTGACGTGCGCGCTCCTGCTGCATGCTGAAGATGGCCGCCGCCGCCGAGGCGATGCGCCCGTAGCCCTCGCTGACGGCCTGAAGCGCCTCCATCAGATCCGCGGCGAACTCGGCCTTGCGCTGGTTGAGGTCGCGAATCCGTTTGACGAGCGCCTTCCACTCCGGGCTGTCGGATTCGAGTTTCTGCAACTCGGCCTCGACCTCGTCCTCGGACACCTGCAGTTCCTTCATCGCGCCCGCGACGCCGGAGACGGCTGTGCCCAAACCCTTACCGACCTTCGACCACTCGATGGACTCCTTCTTGGCTTCGTCCTTGTCCTTCGGCGGCTTCTTCTTCGCCTTTTCCTTCGCTTTCTCCTTCGCCTTCTTCGCCTTCGACGCGGCGTCGGCCGCCTTTGTCATCACGCCGCCCATCTTCGAGATAGTGTCGGGCGTGTCCTCGTCTTTGCCGCCAACGAACGAGGCGGCCACGTCGCCGAGCTTGCCGATGGTGCCGAGCACGGGCTGGCCGACGGGGATGATCTGACAGATGGTGGCTGCGATCTTGATGCCGAACCGAATCTGCGCCTTTCTCTGGAGGTCGTTTTTGGCCTTCGACATCAGGCTGCTGCGCAGGGTGCCGAGGTCGTTGCCGAGTTTGTTTAGCTCCTGCGTGATGCTTTCGATGCTGCTCGTCACCGAGTCAATCTTCGCCTCGGCCGCCACGACCCGCGCGGCCGCCTGTTCCGCGTCGTCGTTGGCCGCGCCGATGGCGTCGTTGAGTATGTCCGACGCCTCCTTCGCCTCGCGCTGTTTGGCCTCTATCCAGCCGGCGAGGAGGATGAGGCGCATGGCCCGCTGCGTCTCGTCGCCGTAGAGTTTGACCGTGCTCGGCAGAGAGAGCAGCGGCGTGTAGCCGGCGGCGTTGCCGAAGTAGTCGAGGTGTCCGCGCAGGCGCGCGAGCATCGAGGCGACCTCGCTCTGCGCCGCCATCCAGTGCGCTGAGTCGGTCTCCCACGCGCCGCCCGTGGGCGGGTCGAGGGCGAGCGCCGCGTCGTAGTCGGCGAGCATCGCCTCGGTCTCGACGCGCTCGCCGCCGAGGAAGAGGTCGCGCGCGTATTCGAGCGCCTTCTGGACGGCGAGCGGGTGGAGCCAGGCGTTCGAGGCGGGCGAGACGACAGGCTTGGGCGTGTCGCCCCTGGCTTTGCGCGGGCCTTGCGACTTGGCGTCCGCGCCCTTCGTCGTGTTGCGCGAGTCGGTCTTGACGAGGCTTTTATCGGCGTTGTCCGTGCCAAAGACGTTGTAGTACATCTTCAGCTTGTACTTGCCGGCCGAAGTGGGGTCGCCGGCCGCGCCGCCCGAATAGTCTCGCTGCTTGTCGCCGGCTGTGCCGCCCGCGTTCGTGAAGCAGCGCTTGAGCGCCTCGAGGTTGGTGGTGAGGCCGCCGCCGTCGCCCGCGTCGCCGGGCACTCCGGCCCCGACCGCGTTCGTGCCGTTTTCGGGGAAGGAGTTGTCGCCCTTCGTGTTGGAGCCGACGGGAACGACGCCCCACACCCACCCATAGTCGATGTAGACGGCGGCCGGGTTGAAGTCGACCGTGCACTTGCTGTTTCCCTCGCCTTTGCGGCTTATGTTGAAGACCTGTTGCGTCCAGTGCTGCATGCTCTTGCCGTTCGAGCCGTCGCGGCCCGAGCCGGGATGCTGGCCGTTGCCGCCCGTGGCGGCCAAGCGCGGGCGGGTGTCGCCCATGGGTTCGACCTTCCCGGCGAAGATTTTGAGCGAGCCGGCGTTGCGCCCGTGCGCGCCGTTCTGGCCGGCCGTGTTGCCCTCGGCGTTCTTCGCCTTGTCGAGCGCCCAAGGGAGCGGCGACGTGTTGATGGCCGCGTCGGCCGTCGCCCAGTTGATGCGGCGCGCGTAGACGACGACCTCGGCCTCGGGCAGCGAGAACTCGCCGCGCACTTCGAGCGTGTCGCAGTAGATTTGCAGGGACTTTGTCGCGACGCGCGGGTTCTGCGGGTCGAGCGTCTGTTTGGCGCGGTCAACGTGGAGCGCCTTCCAGATACCGTTCGGGTCGTTAGGGGCGAGGACGATGTGGACGCCGATAACCGTGTGGTTTTCCGTTTGGTCGTTGTTCTTCGTCGTGAAGCGATTGATGTAGAGGGTGCTGGTGGCAGAGGGTTTCTCGGGTTGAGAGACGAGAAAAGTCTGCTGCGGGCTGACTTTCGAGAGGTCTGCCACTTCGTTAAGGCTCATTCTTTCTCCTCTTTGGGTAAGATTAGTGTGCCGGGGCGACGAGGCATTGCTAGCACCCGAAGCGTGAGGCGGGCAAGGCTTATTTTTCAACTCGGCCCACGCGCAAAGCGCCGCGCTCCGCGAGTCTTTTGCGGGGCGCGGCGGCTTCACTCCGGCTCAAAATTTGACTGGTTTATCCAGGCGAGTTTGAGACTTGCTGGAATTGCGGCTCCCAGCGTTCAACGCAAGCATCGTAACCTCCTTCGCTGAGGCTACGGCGCGTCAAGAGCCGCTTACGATAAATCGCACCCGGTCGTGGACTACACCAGTGACCTCGACATTGGTCGCTATACGTGACTCACGTATAGCAGCGAGCAGCGCAACCCAATCTGTTTTTTCGTTCGCCGCATCCAACTCGACGCTTCGAGCGCTTGGCGCTTGCCTAAAGTGGCGGATTACGAGGGCAAGCCGTTGCGCGCGATAGTTCCCATCTGTTCGCAGAAACGATCCAGCTCGCCGAGCGTGGTGTAGACGTTGGGCGTGATGCGGAGGCCCTGAAACTCTTCGTGGGCAGCTCGAGCATGGTTCCCTTTACTCTGTCAAGGTGGCCTCCGAGGATTGCACATTTACCTCATACTGGAATGTGCGGTCTGATTTTTACGGCTTCTACCTTCGCGTTTCTGGCGCAAAAAACCTTATAGGCGGTCGAGTAATCATCCGAAAAGAGCCGTTTTGCCGAGTTAAGAAACCGTGTGTGCGACCCCAACGCCGCTGGGTGCAAGTCTTCAGGAATAGGTTCGCGCTTCCAGTTGGACATTATTTGAGCGCCTCGTGATAGCGTAGCGAACAGCCCAAGATGCGGTGCGAACACACGCGTGTTAAAATAATGCCAGCAGGCACTTTGAAATACTGAATCGGACTCACAGCCGCTCAAGAAATCATCCATCATGTCGCAAAAGCTCATAAGCGCGAAAAATCCAAACAGGGCTTTTCCTCGAGGATTCTCATCCTCCGCCGCTTCCAGCATGTATCGGATGCAATTGCGTGGCTCATTGAGCACTTCCAGTATCTCCCGCACGCTCCAACCGTCGACATTTCCTCCGGCAGATAACCAGACAAAGGTTTCTATCGTGAGGTCTTCGTCTATCAGATCCTTTAGCTCCAAAAAGGCATAAAACTTGGGCGCCAAGGGAGTGTTTCGTCCTTGGAGGCGGTATCTACTGCGCGTCAGTAGCCCCATTAATAGCGGTTGAGGATATCGCTTGAGATAAAAGCGTTGGAGAACCGGTTGCCTCAGCATCTGTTCAATGTCCGCTACGATATCCTCCCGAAGGCGGAGAGGTACTACGTTCGCCAATGCCGCTATCTCGAGCAGGGCAAAGAAACCGAGGAGATTATCGAGGCCCTGAACGAGCCCTTCATTACTTCCCGCCTTGCCGGGGGCAAGCGGCCTTGCTCCATGCAACAGGTGTCGCAAGACGTCCGAAAAGCCGCGCCACGAATCCGCCGCGACCACCGCGTGCAACATTCGCGCCGCCTCCGCCATCTCCTCATTGCGGTAGTCATGGATGAGAAGGTCCAGATTAGCTTCTTGCTTAGATGCCATTATTCCGTCAATGCGTGCGGCTGTTTATTGGTGCTATTTTACGTTTGCATAAAGGAACTTTGCGGGTTCCTCACAATCGCTTCTGGGCTTGCAGATCGTAATATGCGTTGCCGAATCAATTCGCGAAGGATGAGGATCGTCCTCCAGAAACTCCGTGTTAATCACTACGTTCTCTTTCTTGGTAACAACAATAGCTCTTGCTCGTAGTTGCGGGGCGCTTCGTGAAGCCTTTTCGGTTCGTTGACGAAGCAGGTTAAGTAGCTCCGACTTCTCTTCAAGATCGTTTAGCACCTTCAGCCGCCACTTAGCTATTCCACCGGCTCCGGCGACGTAAGGAATACCCAGCAACGTCTCGCTGACCAATTGAGTTATTCGGCTGCCCATATGAGCCGGGGCGTAGAAAACTAATTCGCAGAGCTTTAGCCACGGCTTCTGTTCTTTGTGGGCAGTTAGCATGGCAAGCCGTATGATGACGGCGCCCAGGGAATGGCCGACCAACGTTATCCGCTTGTATGAGAATGGCTGCTTTCGCTCCAAGAGGGGAAGGATAAAATCCTGAACACCGTCAAGGGGATTAGAAATCAGCTCGTTAATGTAATCGTAAAAAATGTTTGCGCTATCCTGGGCTTGTTGACGAAGTCCATCATACCCGAAATAAACGACATCGGAACCTTGGAAGATGGGATTGCCCACAATTCGATCAGGGAACTGAATCCATGTGCCACACGCTGATCCGTTGAAGCCATGAACGAAAATGATGAGATGACCATCGGATTGGATGGATCTATAGATCATGGTCGGCTCTGGGATTTTCTTACGCCAAAAAACGCGAAAGGGCTGGCTTTGATGGTGCAGAAGCCGACTCCGGCAATGCGTATCCAGGGTCGATGTAGTGTCGGACATAAGGTGAAGTCGATGCTAATGCGGGAAGGGAGCGAACATCGGTCGATAAATCTCGGCGGCGGAAAAGAGAGAGGCCATGGGGGTCCGGTAGCTCCGCATTCAAGGACAAACCGGCCTTCCTTGTCTAGACGAAAAAGCGATGGACGCGCGAGCCGGTTCCGGTTCAGAAGAGACGCGCTTGATCTAACACGAGAAAACAGAGTAACGGAGCGACCCGATCTTCGGGATTATGTTGTCTCTGTTGCCTCCTGTAAGAGGAATTGGCGTTACGCCGGCAAGCCGTTGCGCGCGATCAGCTCCATCTGCGCGCAGAAACGATCCAGCTCGTTGAGCGTGGTGTAAACGTTGGGCGTGATCCGGAGACCCTGAAACTCTTCGTGAATGATGGGCACGGTGAAGATGCGATGTTTGCTAAACAGATACTTAGCGACGGCTTCAGCGTTTGAGCCTTCGACCTGAACGTTCGCGATAGCGCATGACTGATTCGATTCGAACGATGTGTTGAACCGGACCTTGGGCACATCTTTGAGCCGGTTCATCCAATACCGGGATAGGTAACGCAACCGCGCTTCCTTGCGTTTGGCGCCGATCCCCTGGTGAAACAGGAGCGCTTCGCCAATGGCCAGCTTTATCGCCGCCGAGTGGGTGCCAATCTCCTCGAATTTGCGGATGTCCGAGGCCTGCCTGGATTCCGCGGCCATCAACGGCCAGATCCTGGCGATCTTATCGCGCTTCACATAAAGCAGCCCGGTGCCTTTGGGAGCGTACAACCACTTGTGCAGGCTGGTCCCGAAGTAATCGCAGCCCAGGTCCTTCTGTTTGAAATCGAGCTGCGCAAAGGAATGGGCGCCGTCCACGATCGTCTCAATTCCTTTGGCGCGGGCCAGGTCGCAGACCGCTTTCACGGGAGTGATTTGCCCCGTGATGTTGACCTGATGCGAAATGAGAATCAGGCGCGTGCGGCTGGTAATTCCTTTTTCGAAAGCCGCGGTGATCTCATTGAGGTCCCTGGGCGGAATGGGAATCTGAATCAGGTTAAGCTTCAGGTTTTCCCGCTTCTCCCGCTGCCGCAGCGTGGTCAGCATCCGGGGATAATCCTGGGTGGTGGTGAGGATTTCATCACCCGGCTTGAAGTCCATGCCCAGCAAGAGAATCTCGAGTGACTCGGAAGCGTTGCGGGTGATGGCGATCTCTTCGCGATCGCACCCGAACAGCTCCGCCAGGCCGGTGCGAATCGTTTCGCATTGGGGCTCGAGAATTTCCCACATGGTGTAGGCGGTGGCGTCTTCCTGTTGCCAGGTGTAACGCACCAGCGCCTCGGTCACGATCCGCGGGCTGGGCGACACGCCGCCGTTGTTCAGATTGATGATCCCGCGCGTGACGGTGAAAGAGTTTTGAATGACGGCCCAGTAGTCTTCATCCATGGCCGCCTGCTCCGGCGTCAACTGCGCCACACTTTTCGTCGCCGCTTCGACGTTTTTCCGCAACGACGCGATGGTGGCGGAAGAGAGGGCGGCCAGACCGAGGCCTTTGCCGGCGAGCGCGAGAAAGTTGCGCCGCGTGCGCTCACCAGGCATGGAGTTTGGAATCGTCACAAGATGGGAACCAGCGCGATCAGGAGCTGGGTTGTTCATATTGAAGCCGGTGACGCGTGACAAGTGACAAGTTGGCAGGGCCGGCGCTGACCGCGCATGCGGTCGGTAGGGCGAGACTCGGTCGAGCCGTCTGATCTCGCGCGATCGATCGAAAATCCCGGCTCGACCGAGTCTCGCCCTACCGACCGCAGCAGAAAAAGCGGACGCCGCAGCGCGGCGTCCCTACCGCCCAAAGTTGATTGATTCCGGGTTCTTGCCTTTCCTTGCGCTCGACGGCGTTTTCCCTGACCGTTTGCGTCATGGAGAGAGAGGCGTATTCAGAGCGGACACGCGGCGTCACGCGCCGAAGATTTGTGGCCCTGACGATCGGAGGCGGCGCGGCGGTCCTCGGTGGAGGGGCGGCGGTTCTCCGAGCGGCCACGGCAACCACGGAGGTTAATTCCATGTTCAAAATTGGCGGCGATCTGACGGTGAATCGGCTTGGGTTTGGCGCGATGCGGATCACGGGCGAAGGGATCTGGGGTTGGCCAAAGGATCGGGAGGAGGCGAAAAAAGTCCTGAAGCGCGCGGTCGACCTGGGCGTGGACTTGATCGATACGGCCGATGCCTACGGGCCGGAAACGAGCGAGATCCTGATCGCGGAGGCGCTGCATCCTTACCCAAAAGGTCTGGTCATCGCGACGAAGGGCGGGCTGACGCGGCCGGGCCCCGGCCAATGGGCGCCGAACGGGCAGCCCGATTATCTGAAGAAATGTGTCGATGCGAGCCTGAGACGGCTGCGGCTGGAGCGGATCGAACTCTACCAATTGCACCGCGTGGATCCGAAGGTGCCGATGGAGGATTCGTTAGGCGCGATCAAGGAAATGCGCGACGCCGGGAAGATCCGGCAGGTGGGGTTATCCGAGGTGGGGCCGGAGGAGATCGCCCGCGCGCGCAAGATTGTGCCCATCGCGACGGTGCAAAATCAATACAACGTGGCGAACCGGAAATGGGAAAACGCGCTGAAGTATTGCGAGAAAGAGGCGCTGGGGTTTATGCCCTGGTCGCCGGTCGGCGGCGGCAAGTCGCTGAAGACCGTAGCGGTGGAGGCGGTGGCGAAGGAGCTGGATGCAAGCGTCTATCAGGTGGCCATCGCCTGGCTGCTGCATCGCTCGCCGGTGATGCTGCCAATCCCGGGAACGTCGTCCGTCGCGCACCTCGAAGAGAATGTCCGCGCGGGAAAGCTGCAATTAACTCCAGCGCAGTTGAAGGCGCTGGATGATGCGTAACCGCGCGGGCTAACGATCGGGCCGGCGTTTTAGCCCGGCCAATCCCAGGTCACGGGGATGCGCGCTTCGGTCACGCTGTTCGGGTCGAAGCGCCATCCTTTCAGCCGTAAGGCCAAAAGCGGTTGAAGGAACCGGCCCGCCCGGCAACCATAAATGATATGAGTGCCGCACTTGATCCTTCGCCCATCTTGCAAACTGCGTTCGCCTTCTGGTCCTCGAAGGTCTTGCTCACCGCGGTCCAGATGGAGGTGTTCACGATCTTGCGGGACCGGAAATTGACCGGCGCCGAACTAGCCGGCGAGATTAACCTGCATCCCCGCGCCATCAACGATTTCTTCGACGCACTGGTGGCGATGAAATTTCTGGAACGCGAAGGCGACTCCGAAAGCGTTTCGCGAGCAGGCGAACCCGCGGCGCGCTATTCCAACACGCCGCTTACCGCGTTGTATCTCGACCGCAACAGCCCGCGTTACATCGGCGGAATCCTGGAGATGCTGAACGGGCGGCTCTTTAAATTCTGGAACGATTTACCGGAGGCTTTGCGCACCGGTAAGCCCCAAAACGAGACTAAGGACGGCGGGAAAGGAGTGTTCGAGGAGCTCTACGCGGAGCCGGCCCGGCTCGAGCAATTTCTCGGCGGCATGACAGGCTTGTCGCGGCTCAATTTCGAAATTTTCGCGGAGAAGTTCGATTTCAGCAGGTTCAAGACATTGTGCGACGTCGGCGGCGCGACTGGCTTGCTCTCGGCCGAGGTGGCGAAACGGCACCCTCATATGCGCTGTGTTTCCTTCGACCTGCCCGCAGTGGAACCGATCGCGGTCAGGAGCATCGCGGCGGCCGGCCTGAGGGATCGCGTCTCCACGGCGAGCGGTGATTTCTTTGCCGATCCGCTGCCGAAAGCGGACGTGATTACGATGGGGATGATTCTGCACGATTGGAATCTGGAGCGGAAAAAGCAGTTGATCCGCGCGGCCTATGAAGCGCTGCCGGCGGGCGGCGCGTTTGTCGCGATCGAGGCGCTCATCGACGATGCCAGGCGCGAGAATCTTTTTGGTCTGCTGATGTCGCTCAACATGCTGATCGAATTCGGGGACGCCTTCGATTATTCCGCGGCAGATTTCCAGACCTGGTGCCGGGAGGCGGGATTTCGGCGCTTCGAAGTCATTCACCTGTTCGGCCCTTCCAGCGCGGCGATCGCCTACAAGTAAGGGGGATCGCACTTGGGCATGAGCGATCGCGCTAGGGACGTGCAATCCTCAGGCCATCGCCACCAGCAACAAGGCGACCGCGGTGGCAAGGACCAGGAGCGGTCCGGCCCAGACGAGGGAGAGATAGAGCTGTTCCTGCACATATTTCCCGCACGCGCGCTGGACCAGGTTGAACCGGAACAAGGTGATGATGAGAGCGGCCGCTACGCCTAGCACGAGGTAGTTCAGTCCGAATAACCTGGTGACCGTGTTGTCGGCGTCGCCCAGCATCGGATAGGCGGAGTTCACGGTGAAATTCAAGGCGATGACCGCGAACAATCCGCCGATGACGATGTTGCTCAGTTCGAACGCTTCGATCTGGAATTCGCCGTCCTCGACCCTGTTCATGTAGATGGCCATCAGCGGGATGAGGAGCGAGGCGAACAAGGGAATGAAGATCGGGGCCATCGCCATGGTGAACCGCCGCCGGATCTGCAACTCGACCCACAAACGGGAATGCAAAGCGCCGTACAAACCAGGCAGCGGTTCCCGCCGGATGTTGGTCAGCCCCACCTCCCACCGATCCAGGTCCTGGCTTGAGTTCGCTTCGCTAAAAACAAGATCGTCCTGATGATAATCGAGCGCGACCCGATCCTGATCCTCGCCGCGCACCGTGACCTCGGCGGCGAGTTTTTGCTGGTCGAACGGAAAGCGCTGCGGATCGAAGGTCGTGGTGAATTTGGTGCTCGTGCGCTGCATCGATTCTACCCGGCCATCAGGATAAATCCGGAGCGAGGTGGCGCGAAACGCCGGACTCCCGATCGTGTTCGCCAGCTCCACCTTGGGCGTCCACATCGCGGCGAGCCGCGCTTCCGCCGCGGCGTCCTTGAAGCTCTGGAACGCGGAGCCGTCCTCCTTCGGATACGCCAACCGCGCGTCGGTCCACCGGAGCCGCAAGTCCACCGTGGCCGTACACGATCCATCGTTTTCGTCGATGGCCGCGATCTGCTCGAAGCGGAGGCCGGTCCGAACGATGACCGGCAAACCGCCGGCGAGCGGCAGCGATGGCGCAGGCTCCGAAAAGCCCGTGACTGCCGGCAGCGTAACGAACACAGCGGCAAGCAACGTCACCTGGATGAAGCGCATGGCGGATGTCGCCATCATCTTTCCTTCTCGTCCGATATTCTGAGCCGCTCGTAGGTCGCGGCCAGGTCCCGCATCTCCTGACACAGCGTCTCGGGCTGCTCGATCGGCCGGGACCGATCGCCTCCCGCGAGGGACGCAAATCGCTCGGTGATCACTTGCATCGGCCGCAGCAGAAATCCGCGGAGGACGACGATAATGGCCACCGCCAGCACCACGATGGCGAAAAGGGCGAGCAACGATTGCCAGACAAGCGAGCGGCCGGACGCGGCACGCGAGGCGCTGAAATCCTTCGCGACCGCGAGCAGGCCCAACGGTTCTCCCGCCGGATCGCGCAGGGGCAGCACGAGGACTCCGTAGGTGATCCCTCGCAGTTTCCGGGTGAATCCGTCGTCCGCCACGTTCATCACGTCCGCTTCCGTGGCCAGGTCTTTCATCAGCGCCCAATGCGTGGAATGAAATTTGATGAATTTGCCGCGGCGATTCTCCTCCGTGAGCACTTCGCCCGGCAGTCCGGTCGCAAACCTCCGGAGCGGCTCTTCCGCGATGAAAAGCGCCAGCTCCAATTGATAGGTCGCCTTCAGCCCGTCGAGGATCGGATTGAAATCCATGCCCACGTCGAGCGACCCCGCATGTTCGCCCGCCAGATCGACCATCGGCACCACGCCGAAAATCGCGGGCCCGGTCCGCGCTATCACCATTCCTTTGCGCGCCACGCGGTCCGCGTTTACCGCGACGACCATCGGCCGAAATTTGCTCAGGTCGTCGCCGTGCTGCGCGGGTGCGTGCAAGCGCAGAAACGATACCGCTGTCGGAAGATGGAATTGCATTTGATCGACCCCATACTTCGTCTTTTGGATCTCGAACATCGGCCCGCATTCAGCCAGCAGCCGTTCCCGGTCCCGCCTGGCAAAGAGGTCGCGCACCGAGGGCAAATTGCCGACCATCTCCGTCCGCGCCATGGCCCGATCTTCCGCCGCCTTCAGGCTGGACCGCGCGATGGTCCGCATGAGGTCGAACTGATTTTGTTCGACCGCGTTGGTCAGGTTATGAAAAAGCCGATTCGAAAGAAACGCCAGAGTGACGACGACCAGAACGACGATGCAGATCAGAATCTTCGGAGCGGAGCGGCGAAAAATCAGGTTCATCAATAAATTATTGGGCCTCCCACCACAACGGGAGAGCCCCACGTTCTAATCGCCCATTCTGGAAAAGAGAAGCCGGATCGACTTGTTAGAATTTCGACCAGGGCCAACCCGCGTCGGAGGCTGAATCGTCATCTCCGCAACCGGGAATTGAATCGAGGTTGATTGATAATTCGATCAGTTTTCCGTTTTTGAAGATGTAGGTGTTGCGCAACACCCGCCCGCTGACGCGATCCTCCATCTGGACCTTCTTGTAGAGCGCGCACCAAAATTCATTGTCCTTGCCACGAACGACGGAGCGGGTCGGAGGACCGAGCTTGCTCACGACTTCATCCCGGCTCATGCCGATGCGAATCCCATTTCTGGTGGAGAGGTCGAGCTTCCGCTCCTCGATCCTGGTTCCAGGGGAGTCCTCCGGTTTGCGTCCGAAGCGCGCGACTTCAAATCCCGATTCGGTGACCATTCTCCGGTCCCGGGTCAGGGTGATGTGGGTGTGAGCGCCGTCGCAGTCCATCGATTTGTAAAGGTAGTAACCGCTCTGGGGGTCGTGCCAGCAGCCGTAGGTAATCGTGCGGCTCTCCGCCGACATCCCAGCCGCCGCGACGGTGAACTGAGACGGCCAGGCCGCCAGAAGAAGAAGGGTTCCGAGCATTGGTAGCATGACGGCGAGCATTGCAAGTGGCCGAAGCAGCGTCAATCATCCGGCGCTGCCGTTTGCAGGTCGTCCAGGATAACGGATTGCCCGGGAAGGTGGCTCTGCGTTATTGATCGGTGGCCCGGAGATCGCGGGGACGGCAGGATATCTGAAATTCAACACAACTGCTTGAGCATCTCCACGGAAGAAACAGCCTCTGCGCCAACCCCGGCGAAGGCAGGCGGTTCGGACTTGTTGCCGGGCAACGGTGTCCGGCTGCGGATTTTTCTGGTTTCGTTCACCCTGCTCTTCTTTGAGTTGCTCTGTATTCGCTGGATTCCGGCTTACGTCAGATATCTCAGCTATTTCACTAATTTCATCCTGCTCGCTTCCTTTCTCGGCATGGGCCTCGGCATCCTGGCCGCGCGGCGCGCGCATTTCCGGTTTCCTTCATTTCCCCTCATGGTCCTGCTGCTTGCGGCAGTCGTCGCGGTTAATCGTTTCGAGCTCAAGATCTCATCGACGGATGTGCTTTATTTCGGTTCCGGCACACACGGCTTCGCGCAGGCCGAAAATTTTATCCTCCTGCCGCTGATCTTCACGTTCGTGGCGGCGGCGTTTATTCCGCTCGCCCGGACGCTCGGTTCGCTCTTCACCCAAACAGCGCCGCTCGCCGCCTATGCCTGCGATATCCTGGGCAGCCTCGCGGGCACGGCGGCGTTTTTTGTTATCGGCTATTTTGCGCTTCCGCCGATCTACTGGTTTGGAATCCTCGGCCTGCTGGTCCTGCTCTTGAGCGCGAAGGCGGAATGGATCCGCTCGGCTCTGCTGATGCTCGCCGCGGCCGGCATTGCCTTGTTTCTGCAACGCGACAGCTACTGGTCGCCTTACTATAAGATCACCCTCACGCCCGCGACGCCGGCCGGCTATAACCTCGACGTTAATAGCATCGGCCACCAGAGCATGATCCCGTGGCGGAACAAGGAACCGTTCTACCGCCGCGTCTACGAGCTCTTTCCCGGCGCGTCGTTTGAGCGGGCGCTTATTCTCGGCGCCGGCAGCGGCTCCGATGCGGCGACGGCCCTGGCGAACGGCGTGAAGTCGGTGACCGCGGTCGAGATCGATCCCGTTATCATGAAACTCGGCGCGCAATTCCACCCGGACCAGCCTTATTCCGATCCACGCGTTCGCCTGGTGAATGCGGACGGCCGCGTCTTTCTGCGCCATACGAACGAGAAGTTCGATCTGATTATCTTTGCGCTGCCCGACTCGCTCACGCTGACGTCGAGCATCGCCAATCTGCGGCTCGAGAGTTTTCTCTTCACCCAGGATTCGCTCGCCGCCGCGCGCGACGCGCTCACGCCGAACGGCGTCCTCGTGCTCTACAATTATTACCGGGAACCGTGGTTGATCGAGAAACTGGCCAGCATGGTCGGACGCACCTTTGGCCGCGACTCGTTTGTCTCCACCTACGGCGGCCAGGGACGCGGCGCGGTGATCGTGAATGGGCCGCGCTTGAGCGAGATCCCGGCGGGCGCGTTCGGTCCTTATCGCGAAGAGGTCGTTCACGATACCGCGAAGGAGCTGCGCGTTACGGGCGAAGGCTTCCTGGCCGCGACCGGCATACCGCCGGCGACGGACGATTGGCCTTTCATCTACCTGCCGCAAAAGTCATTTCCGACGATCTACCTCCGCGGCCTGGCGGTGGTCCTCGCTATTTCGCTCGCCGGCATTTTTTGGGCGGCGCCGCGCAGCACGCTTCGGCGATTCGACTGGCACATGTTCTTTCTCGGGGTGGCCTTCGCGCTTCTGGAAGTGAAGGCGCTCACCACTTTCGCGCTCCTTTTCGGAAGCACCTGGAACGTCAACTCACTTGTCTTCTTCGCCATCCTCACGAGCGTGTTGATCGCCGTCCTGGTCAATGCGCGATTCACGTTTCGCCGGATCTGGATTTTTTACCTGCTGCTCTTCGCCATGCTGGCGCTGAACCTCGTGGTTCGACCGGAAGCGCTTCTCTTTCAAAACGCGATCGCCCGCTACCTGATCGCGAGCGGCCTCATCTTCGCACCCGTCTTCCTCGCGAACGTGATTTTCTCGAATTCATTTCGCGAAACGGACCTGGCGGATGTGGCGTTCGCCTCGAATCTGCTGGGGATCATGGTGGGCGGAATGCTCGAATACTTCAGCATGCTGACCGGCTATCACCTGCTTCTGGTCGGCGTGATCGCGTTCTATTTTCTCGCGGGGGTCCTGCGGCGCCGCCGGTTTTGGATTGCATAACTTTTGCCGCAATCCTAAGGGAAGTCATGGCCACCGATACCACCCGGATCGATGAGATTGTTGATGGGATCTATCGCATTTCGACCTGGCAGGAGCCGTACGGCATCACCTTCAATCAATTTCTGATTGCCGACGAACGGCCGGCTCTCATTCACACTGGGATGCATCACCTTTTTGAGCCGGTGCACAAGGCGATCGGCCAGGTGCTCGACCCGGCGAAACTCGGTTGTGTTCTCTTGCTTCACTGGGAAGGCGACGAGAACGGCGGCATGGACCGCTTTATGAGCGCGGCGCCGCAGTGTGAGCTCGTCGGGTCGCAGCTCTCGATTCAACTAAACGCCTCGGGCTTCGGCCTGACCGAACGTGTCCGGGGGTTTCGGGATGGTGAGACGCTCGACCTTGGCAGACACAAGCTCCGGTTCATCGAAACGCCGCACGTTCATCATTGGGATTCGATGATGGTGGTGGATGAGACGACGCGCAGCCTTTTTCCCTCGGACCTCTTCATTCAGCCGGCCGATCAACCGCCGGTGGTGACCGAAGATCTTTCCACTCCCATGCTCGATCTGTATCGCGGCGCCGGGATCTTTGCCCACGAGTTTCCCATTCGCCACGTGGTCGATCGGCTGGAAAAGCTCGATCTCGCGTGGATTCACCCAATGCACGGTGGATCGTTCGAGCGCGCTGGCTTCGGTAAGTACGCCGCGGCGCTTCGCGAAAACGAATTTGCCTATCACGGGATGCTGCTCGGCCGCGAAATCGCGAAGGTCGCGCCGATGTGAGTGGACCGCGGCCAAGTCCTTAGGCGAAAGGTTGCCGCGGCGGCGGCAAAACGGCTCCGCTAACGCGACGATGCCGGTCGCGCCGTTCGGTGCTTGGGCGCCAGTCGACCCCAACCTGTTCCTAAGTGTTCCCAAACTGATTTTCTGGATCGGATCGCATCGGTGGGATACCTGTCCCGCCCTCAATTTCTATGATCAATCCACTAAGACGGTTGGCCGGCCAGGCATTCACTCGTTTTCCTCAGTTAGCGCGCCTGTTTGCGGGCACGTGCGCTGCTAATCCAAGACGGGCTATGAGGCTTCTCCATCTCACCGTTCCTATCGCGGTATTAACCGCGGCTGTTCTCTCCCCAGCGCCAGCGGCGGCTGCGCCCTCCATCGTCGTGAGCGTCCCCGATCAAACGCTCGCCCTCGTCGACAAAGGCGTGGTCACCGCGCGCTTCCCGGTCTCCACGTCCAAGTTCGGCCTGGGCGACAACCCGAATAGCTATGCGACCCCACTCGGTTCGATGGAGATCGCTTCCAAGATCGGCGGGAACGCGCCGATGGGCGCGGTCTTTAAATCCCGGAAATTGACCGGCGAAGTCCTGCCGCCGAATGCACGTGGGCGCGACCCGATCGTCACCCGGATCCTGTGGCTGCGCGGCCTGGAAAAGGGGAATGCCCGGGCGTTCTCGCGGAACATTTACATCCATGGCACGCCGGTCGAAAAACTGATCGGCCGCCCGGTCAGTTACGGGTGCATCCGGATGCGTTCGCGCGATGTGGCGCGTCTCTTCGGTGCGGTCAGCGTCCGCACGAAGGTGGCCGTGTTGAACACGCGGCTGAATCGCGCGGTCGCGCAAGCGGCCTTGCAAGCGAACACCGGCGGAGTCAGGCTGGCCGCGAAGTCGCAAGGCAGGGGCCCCGGTTAATCACCGCGGCGCACGGTCCCGGAATTTCTAGGCGAACGGTTTGCCGCAGCGGCGGCAAAAACGGGCGGCGCGGTCCGATTCCACCGTCTCGCAATTCGCGCAAACACGCGCGTCCCGGGCCTTCGCCGCCTGCCGGAGTTCCATGGAAAAGATACCGGTCGGCACGGCGATGATGCCGTAGCCCATGATCATGATGAGGCTGGCGATGAATTGGCCGAGCGGAGTATGCGGGGTGATGTCGCCGTAACCGACCGTCGTAAGCGTGACGATCGCCCAGTAGACGCTGTATGGAATGCTGGTGAAACCGTTGGTCTCGCCTTCGATCAGGTACATAAACGTGCCCATCACGATGACGACCGCGAGAACAGTGAAGATGAAGACCATGATCTTGCGCCGGCTGGCGCGGAGCGCGGTCACCAGGGTATCGGTTTCCTCGAGAAAATGCGCGAGCTTCAGGACGCGGAAGACACGCAGGAGCCGGATAACGCGGATCACCATGACGTAGTTAGTGGAGGTGAAAAGATTGATGTAGCTCGGCAGGATGGCGACCAGATCGACCACGCCGTAAAAGCTCCAGGCATATTTCCATGGCCGCCGCACACAGAGCAGCCGGGCCATGTATTCGAGCGTGAAGAGCGCGGTGAAGACCCATTCCAAGTCGCGCAGCAAGATCGCGTGCTCGCTCTGGATCGCCTGCACGCTCTCCAGCATGACCACGGTCACGCTGAGCCCGATCGCCACGAGCAGGCCGACATCGAACGCTTTACCGCCCGGAGTGTTGCTCTCGAAAATGATGGCGTAGAGCCGGCGCTTCCAGGCGGGCTGATCCGCCGTAGGACGATTCTCCGCGGGGGGTTGGCGTGTTCTCATACCGTGATCAAATCGGATGGCTGATTGGTCTGGAAAGGTTTCTGACTCGCACCCCGGCGCTAGTCAAGGCAAGGACGCGCAGTGAACTGGTTGCTGCCGTGCGCGCACGTCGCGCAACGATGTGGCTGCAATGCTTTGGAAAATTCAAACGCGATTTGCGGGAAAGGATGTTGAGGCGTAAGTTCGGGACATGAAGACCATTGGCACATTCGGCGTCGTAGTGATCGCGAGTATTGCGTTGCTGCAACCGGCGGAAGGCCGCCAGCGAGGAGGAGGAGGCGGCGGGCGCTCTTTCTCGTCCGGTCATAGTTTTTCCGGTTCAGCCAGGCACTTTTCCAGCGGTCCCAGAAATTTTTCGGGTGGCAGCTCGCGCTCTTATCGGTCGGCCCAGCGCTATTCCTCGCAGCCGTCGTACCGGCACCGGGCCTACTCTTCTTCCAACTCGTCGCGGCGTTTCAATTCGGCGGCGGCGTTGCGCAACAGGTCCTCGAATCAGCGCTTGGTGGCGAATCGCACGGCTGACTTCAACCGATCCTCTAATCCGCGCTTTGCGGCTAATCGCTCAGCCGACATTAGCCGGAGGCCACGTTCCGATTCGGATGCGCGGTTCGCGCCCAGCCGCAGGGCCGGGGTTCGTTCCCAGGGTTTCAATAATAATGGCGGACGCGTCGTGGGGAATCACACGCGAAACTGGAACCGCAATCGCGATCATAATTGGCGCGGAAACCGGTGCCGTTGGCGGAACAACCATTGGGTGATCATTGGTCCCTGGTTCTATCCGTGGGGATATGGTTATTACCCTTACGCGTCGTACTCCTATTATGACGACCGCTATTACGATGATGATTACTACGCGGACGAATATGCGCAATCTGAATCCGGCGATGTGGACTTCAACGTCAGCGAAGTCCAATCGGCCCTGGCCCGGGCGGGATATTACGATGGGGCGATCGATGGCAGCCTCGGTCCGGCGACTCGAAACGCTCTGCGGCGGTACCAACGGGACCGTGGCTTGAGTGTCACCGGCCGGATTGATCGATCGGTCGTTGAAGCGCTGCGTCTGCGGTAACCTCGCTCGCTGATCCGAATCGTAGCTCGGCCCTGCATCGTGCGCGCCCCGAATGCTATCGGGGCTGTGAATGGTGATCGGTGAATCGTGATTGGTCCAAAATCCATTCACTTATCACTAGTTACTATTCACGCTTTCGGCTTGCCCAAGAAGTCGCTGCCCGATACGAATTAATCGGCGTCGGTTACCCTTCGGGGGAATCCCCATGCGCTCCCTAATCCCAGGCAGTCACGCTGCTCCGCTCATTCCGTTGGCGAGCGCAATATCCAGAGCCAGGGGAGCCGCGCTCTTTCTTTTTGCAGTGGCCGCGCTGCTCGTGGGCCACACGGAGACGGTGCGCGGGCAATCCGCGTTGGACGGTTTCGATCCAAACGCAAACGGCACGGTTTTCGTGGTCGTGGCGCAACCGGACGGCAAGATTCTACTTGGCGGCGACTTTACCAGCGTTCTGGGCGCGACGCGCAACCACATTGCCCGGCTGAACCCGAACGGAACGCTCGATACGGCTTTCAATCCGAACGCGAACGATACGGTCACGTCCATCGCGTTGCAGGGGGACGGGAAGATTCTGGCCGGCGGCTATTTCAACGGAGCGAACAGCATCGGCGGACAGGCGCGCAACCGAATCGCCCGGCTCGATCCCACGACCGGAATGGCTGATTCCTTCGACCCGAACGCGAACCTTCTGGTCTTTTCCATCGCCGTGCAGGCGGACGGCCGTGTTCTGGCCGGCGGCGATTTCACCACCATGGGCGGACAGCCGCGCAATCACATTGCACGATTGAACACGGACGGCACGCTCGACGCCGGTTTCAACCCGAACGCGAACGGTTTTGTCTCTTCCATCGCGGTGCAGGCGGACGGAAAGATTTTGGCGGGCGGCGATTTCAGTGGAGCGAACAGCATCGGCGGGCAGACGCGCAATTTCATCGCCCGGCTCGATCCCGCCACCGGATCGGCTGATTCGTTCAATCCAAACGCAAACCTTTTTGTCCGGACAATCGCGGTGCAGGCGGACGGAAAAATCCTGGCCGGCGGCTATTTCAACGGAGCGAACAGCATCGGCGGGCAGGCGCGCAACCGCATCGCCCGGCTCGACCCCACGACCGGCCTGGCCGATTCCTTCGATCCGAACGCCAACAATATTGTCCGTTCGATCACGGTGCAGCCGGATGGAAAAATCCTGGTCAGCGGCTTTTTCAGCGGAACGAATTGCATCGGCGGAGAGGCGCGCAATTTTATGGCCCGGCTCGATGCCGCCACCGGACTGGCTGATTCGTTCGACCCGAAGGCGGGCAGCACTGTTTTTTCCATCGCGGTGCAGGCGGACGGAAAGATCGTGGCGGGCGGGGCTTTCATCACGCTCACGTCGAATGGGCTGGTGGTGACCCGCAACCGCATCGCCCGTCTGGAAATCGACGGCCGTCTCGACCAGACGGTCGATATCAACCCCATCGAGACCCCTGTCATCTTCACGACCGCCGTTCAGCCGGACGGGAAAATTGTCCTCGGCGGCTTCTTTAGCGCCGTTCTGGGCGTGGAGCGCAACCACCTGGCGCGATTGAACACGGACGGGACGATCGATCGGCTTTTCAACCCCAACCCGGAATTTCCAGTCTTCGCCCTCACGCTCCAGGCGGACGCCAAGGTTCTGGTGGGCGGCTATTTCATTTTGCGCCGACTGCGCCCGGACGCCATACACGACATCGACTTCTTTCCGCCCCTGAGCGGCACTGTGTATGCATTCGCGCCCCAGGTGGACGGCAAGATTTTGGCCGGCGGCGACTTCGGCGCCATCGGCGGAGCTGCGCGCAACAACATGGCACGGCTCCATGCTCATAACGGCTTCGCTGATCCATTCGACCCGGATGCGGACAACGCAGTCTGGTCAGTCGCGGTGCAGGCGGACGGCAGGATCCTGGTGGGCGGCGATTTCACCGACATCGGGGGACAGCCCCGCAACCATATCGCCCGGCTCGATCCCGCGACGGGCCTGGTTGATTCGTTCAATCCGAACGCGAGCGGTGGTGCTGTCCTTGCCATCGCGTTGCAGCCAGACGGCAAAATCCTGGCGGGCGGCAATTTCACCAGCATTGGCGGACAGCTGCGCAACCGCCTGGCACGGCTGGATCCCGTCACCGGCCTGGCCGATTCCTTCAATCCCGATGCGAACGACAAGGTTTTTTCCATCGCGCAGCAGGCAGACGGCAAGATCCTGGCCGGCGGCGATTTCACCAGGATCGGCGGAGAGAACCGCAGCCGCATCGCGCGGCTCGATGGCCTGACCGGCCTGGCTGATTCGTTCAATCCGAACGCTCCCACGGGTAATGTTCATTCCGTCGGGTTGCAGGCGGATGGCAAGGTCCTGGTGGGTGGCATTATCCCGACTATTGGCGGACAAACGAGGAACGGCTTCGCCCGGTTAAGCAATGACATCGCGGCGGTCCAGGAGCTGGCGGTCACGCAAACCAGCATTACCTGGACACGCGGCGGCTCGAGCCCGCAATTCACGCGGGTGATCTTTGAGTATTCAACCGACAACGTGAACTACACACCCCTGGGCTACGGCACGCCCGCCGGCAGCACCTGGACCCTGACGGGGTTGAACTTGCCGGCCGGACAGAACTTCTACATCCGTGGCCGCGGCCATCATTCCAGCGGCTATCACAACGGATCAGGAAGCCTCATGGAATCGGTGCGGAACGCTTTCATCACCGGGCCAACGGCAACGCCGACGCCCACGCCAACTCCGACACCCACTGCCACAGCCACGCCTCCACCTTCGCCCCCGCCTTCGCCCACTCCTGTGGCGACACCATGCGGCACGATTATTCTCAGCGAGAACTTCGACGGGGTGATTCCCCCCGCCCTGCCCCCAGGTTGGGTGGCGGGAAATGCCGACGGTCCACCCCCGCCCTGGGTCACCTCGGCCACAGATCCTGATAGCGCGCCAAACGATGCCTTCGTCGACGATCTGGATGCAGTGAGCGACAAACATCTCGAAACAGAGATCTTCGTGCCTTCGGCTTTAGTTCAGTTGCGCTTCCGCAACAGTTTCAATCTGGAAGCCAGCGGCGGGACATTCTGGGATGGCGGTGTGCTGGAAGTCTCATCGCCCAATATTAACGCCGGGTTTTACACCGACATTACCGATCCAGCGGTGGGGGCCACTTTTGTCACCGGCGGCTACAACGCCATTCTCTTTGCCAGCAGTTTCAACCCGCTCGCGGGTCGAACGGCGTGGTCCGGCAATTCGAACGGTTATATCACCACCGTGGTCAATCTCGGACCGAACGTGAGCGGACAAACGATCAAGCTGCGTTTCCGCATGGGCTCGGACGAAATCGTAGGCGCTCCCGGGTGGCGCATCGACACCGTCACCATCACCGACGGCCTGTGCCCGACGCCAACCCCATCAGCAACGCCTTCGCCGAGCAGTGGGGGCGGCTCGCCACCACCTCCGTCTCCGCCTCCACCTTCAACTCCCACACCATCACCCACGCTACCTCCAACTCCGACACCCACACCATCCGAACCACCGGTCCATACGCCGACGCCCACGGCAACGGCGACAATCCCGCCCCCCGCTTCACCGACCCCAAGTCCGACGCCGGCGGCGCAGAGCCTCAACCTCTCAACCCGGATGCGAGTTGAAACCGGTGACAATGTCGGCATCGGCGGATTCATCATTACAGGAACCGCTCCCAAGCATCTGATCCTTCGAGCCATTGGACCTTCGCTGACGCAGTTCGGTGTTCCCAATGTCCTGGCTGACCCGGTGCTGGAGCTGCACGGACCGGGCACATTTGTCACCATCACCAACGATGACTGGAGAGACGACCCCGTCCAGGAAGCGCTGATCAAGGCCACTGGCATTCCGCCGACCGATGATCTCGAATCGGCGATTCGTGCCACCCTGGCGTCGGGAGCGTATACCGCCATCGTTCGAGGGAAGGATAACACCTCGGGCGTCGCCCTGATTGAAGTCTATGACCTCAATTACGCCGTCGACGCGAAGCTGGCGAATATCAGCACGCGGGCCTTTGTCAGCACCGGCGACGATATCGTTATTGGCGGCTTCCTGCTGGGCGGTCACAGCGGTGAGGACAGGATCGTGGTGCGCGGGATGGGCCCCAGCCTCGCAGCGGCGGGAGTTCCCAATGTTCTGGCCAATCCAACGCTGGAACTGCGCGACGGAAATGGAGCGCTTCTAATCGCAAATAACGACTGGCAGGACGACCCCGCTCAAGCAGCCGAACTTATTGCCGCGAATCTTGCGCCGACAAACCAATTGGAGTCGGGCATCGCAATGACGCTACCGCCGGGCCTCTACACGGCGTTGCTCGCGGGACTGAACAACAGTACGGGCGTTGGCGTGGTTGAAGTCTACGACCTCGGGCCTTGAAATTCTCCCCGGGTCGCCCAATTAGCGCGCGAGCCGTCTTCCATGAATTAGCTCTTTGTCCTGGGGATTCTATTCTTAAAAAACTCCCCGCCTTCCGGACTCTCTCTGTTATTGAATCGCTCGACCCATAGTTTTCCATCCTCCATTAATAGGCCGAAATCGAGGGCTGCGGGTCGGGCGCCTTCCTCCAGATAAATCGGCCTATGGAAAAGCAGCGTCCCGGGATGGGTAAAACAATATTTTTCCATTCGTCGGAAGATTTTTCCCGCCTCGGAGCGACCCCTGTTGAGGTCGCGCCTCTGCGAAAAGATGTTCAGTTGCTCTCCACCACCCAAGGTCTGGGCAACAAAATGGCCCTTATCAAATTGCGGGCCCCATCGCATTTCCGTTGGACCTACAAGACCCTTCAGCCAGGTCGCTGTCTTCTTGCTGCGCGGTGTAGGGACCGATCGTCCGATGACACCGATGACGCGGTCTTCGATTACATCGCTGTACGGTTCTAATCCGTGAATTTCGTAGTGAGTGTAGTTGTCGTAATGGTATGAGAATCCATTGTACTCAATGCTGGCGAGCCACGTTCGCCGCGTTACCATTTTGAGATAATGCACCTCCCAGGTATATGGGAGTTCATTTAAGATCAGGCGCTGCTTCTCTGCGAGTGATGGCGCCTCGGCGTCGAGCACGCCCTGTAAAACATCATATTTGACGGCGTGCGCGGTCATGGCCGCGTCGTCCGAGTTCATCATCACCACTTAAGTCAAGGCGGTGAACTCGGCAATTGCGTGTTCGGTTTCCCGACAAAACTTTCGATGGCGGAAATGATGGTAGGAGAGGTGAGTCCTTCAAGCGTCTCGCAGCGACGCGGCTCCAGCAGAAAAGCGTCTAGGTTCCTTACCAAATGCGGACCCGATCTGCCGGGGCGAGGTAGAGTTTCTCGCCCGGTTTGACGTCATACGCCTCGTACCAGGGATCGAGATTGCGGACAGTCTGCGCGCGTTCCCGGGCCGGGGCGTGGCCGTCCGTGACGATCTGCTGGCGAAGCGCCGCTTCACGCACTTTGTGCCGCCAGGCCTGCGCGAAGGCGAGGAAGAAGCGTTGATCGCCGGTGAGCCCGTCGACCACGGGCAAAGGTTTGCCTTGGAGTGAGATCTTATATCCGTCGTAGGCCGCCGCGAGACCGGCGACGTCGGCGATATTCTCGCCGAGCGTTTGTTCGCCGGGGACGCGCACGCCCGGCAATACTTCATAAGCGCTGTATTGATCGACGAGCCGTTTGCCCGCCGCCTTGAAATGGGCCTGATCTTCGGGCGTCCACCAATTTTCGAGCTTCCCCGCGGCGTTGAATTCGGCGCCGGTGTTGTCGAAGCTGTGGCTGATCTCATGGCCGATGATCGCGCCGATCGCGCCGTAATTTGCCGCGGCATCGGCCTTGGGATCGAAGTAGGGCGCTTCGAGGATCGCGGCTGGAAAATTGAGCGCGTTCTGGAGCGGCAGGTTTAATGCGTTCACCGTCTGCGGAGTCATCCACCATTCGTTTCGGTCGATGGGCTTCCCGAACTTGGCGATCTGATGCCGATACTCCCATTCGCTCGCGCGCCACGCGTTGCCGACAGGATCGTCCGGGCGAATGACGAGGCCCTTGTAGTCGCGCCACGTTTCCGGATAGCCCACGCCCACGCGCAGCGTCTTGAGCTTCGCCTTCGCCTGCGCCTTGGTGGCGGGCGCCATCCAGTCGAGCGCCTCCACCCGCCGTTCGAACGCGGTCACGAGATTCTTCACCATCGCCTGTAACTCGGTCTTGGACGACGCCGGGAAATATTTGGCGACGTAGATTTTGCCGACCGCATCGCCGAGGTCCGCGTTGGTGTGGGCGATCGCGCGTTTCCAGCGGTCGCGCTGCTGCGGGGTTCCCTGGAGCGTTTTGCCGTAGAAGCCGAAGCGCAGGTCGTCGTACGCTTTGGGGAGAAAGCTCGCGCTTTGGTTGAGGGTGTGGAAGGTCATCCAATCCCTCCAGGTCTCGAGCGGCTCGCTGCCGACCAGCGCGGACAGACCTTTGATCGCGCCCGGCTGCCAGATGATGAAGGTGGGCTGTTTGTCGAGTCCGGCGGCGCTCAAATAAGTTTTCCAATCGAGCCCCGGTGCTTCGGATGAGAGCTGGGCGACGCTCCAGGAATTGTTCGCCTTGTGCACGTCCTGGCTCGTCGTTTGATCGGCGTGCGCGGCGGCGATCTTGAGCTCGAGCACCATGATCCGCTCCACGTGCGCCGCGGGATCGCTCTGGCCGGCCAGTTTCAACAGCTCGCCGACGTAGACTTGATAGGCCTCGCGGAGTTTCGCCATCTCCGGTTTGGTGGAGACGTAATACTCCCGGTCGGGCATGCCGAGCCCGCCCTGCAAAAGGTAGGGGACGGTGCGGGATGGATCGCCCAGCGCTTGCGTGACGAAGAGGCCGAAGAGGTTCTCCGTCCAGAATTCCGTGGCGTTAAGCGGATCGGTATCGGCGCGAAGCTGCTGGCCCAGCGCGCGGGCGAGGTCGGTCTTCGATTTGATTCCCGCGATCTTGGCGAGCCTCTCCTGGAGCGGGGCGAGTCCGCGCTTTTCGATGCCCTCCGTGTCCATGAAAGCGGCGTAATAATCAGCGATCAACCGCTGCGGGGTGCCCGCGGCCGGTTTGCCGGCGCCCGCTTCACGGACGATGTCCGCGTTGCGCTTTTCGGCTTTCTGAAAGACCTCGAAGCCCACGCCCGTGCTGGAACGATCGGCCGGTATTTCGGTCGTCTTGCGCCAGCCGCCATTGGCGTATTCGTCGAAGTCGTCGCCTGGTTTTACAGCGATGTCGCGCAAGGCGAGGTCGACCCCGATCGTCTTTGCCGGAGGTGGCGCGGGCGAAACGGCGAAGGCCATCGGCGTTAATGCCATCAGCCCGATCGATCCAAGAACTTGCATCTTCATGCGGCCAGACTGGCAAAGATCGCTTTTGTAAAACAAGCCTGATGTTTCCCCTCGCCACAAAAGGAACTCCCCTGTTGCAACCGTTCCAGCTCTCCGGCAAGGTGAGTTCGTTACCCCATGGCTCGGAAAACCGCGAAGAAACAATTCCCGGCGCGCCGCAAGTTTAACCTTCGGCGTGACGCCACCGTTGCTTCCGGACAACGGGAGATCGAAAGAGTCTTTGGGTTGCCCGAAGGCAGCGTCCGTCTTCATCTGCCGAGTGGACGGCCCGCTCGGGCAGACAAGAGCATTGATGCTTTGCTGGATGGTTACGCGCGACGTTAGACCTCCTGCTCAGTCTTCGCGCACGCGCAGCAAGCAGTGGTTCAGCTTTCCGCTGATCTCCCAGACGTAATAGAGAGATGCGTTTCCGTTCTGGTAGATCAAGGTTTCATCTGTCCGACTGCCCGTGATTCCCTTTTGCTTGGTCATTCGGACCGGCCCGTGAAAATTAGTCCAGACATCGACGGTGGTAATGTCGTGATCGTGAATCATCACGGTCACGTTTAATCCACCAACGTTGTGAACGATGGTGTGCCGGTCGAGAGGAATGCGTTCCGTTCTCCCCGCCGCCTTTTCCTGCTCAAGTTTTCTTCGCTCGTCATTGGCACGATCTTGCGCCAGGGTCTGCTCACGTTGTCTTTGCTCAGCATGCAAGCGATCTTGCGCGACTCGCGCGCGTTGCGAATCAAAACTAGGGCTCGATGTTTCGTTAGGATTTGTCGGCCGACTAAGTCGAGACGGCGCGGCGTTTACGGTCAGGGAAGACTGCGAAGGCACGTAACTCGTCGATGCGCTCTTCAAGCTTCTTGCCCGGTTCGCGGCCGGCGATCCAACGCCTTTCAGTCCGACCCCAGCGCCGCTTGTGAAGAAGTATTCCAGGAGCGCTAGCGCGGCGATCCCGCCCGTTCCAAGCAGCATCAAAAACCACGGTCCTGGTGACCGGGGGCAGACCTTACCCTCGTTGGAGATCGGAGGAGCTGAAGAGTGATATTTCAGCAGAGGAAACAGCTCATCGATCGTTCTCCATTCTTTCATCTCGACCTGCTTGCAAGGCTGGTTTCGACCGAGTCGCCCCGCGTAAAATAGTTCGGCGATCTGCGCTTTGCTGAGGGGGGTGTGATAACCATCCGCCAATACGTTGTAGAAAATCACCAGCACCGACAAAGCAGAACAGGTGCCCTGGGAACGAACGAGTTGCATTCAGCATCTCGCACCTGAGACTTGATCGACGTGGAGAAAGAACCATGAGAATTCACTCGATACCCATCTTAATGTTATTGGTTGTCGGCTGGGCCGGCATTGAGACGCGCGCCGCTGCTCTGTCGACGAAGCCCGCCTTCGTGTTTCGAGACGTGGAATACTTCCACCGCTGGTCGCAGAACGATCAGCATGAATTCACCCCGGAAAAACAGGAAGACCTCGAGAAATGGTCGGACATGATCACCGTGAACGGGTATCCGAACGTCAACGACGGCGAAGGTCTGGCGGCGATGGCGAACGCGGTCCTGGAAAATTACAAGAGTCACCAGGCCAGGGTGCTGAAAACGACTTCTGTCCCGCGCACACCGGATCGGCCGGCGGAACATTTGATCGCGGTGGTTTTTGGCCGGCCCAATTTCATCGAGGTCGCGTTTGCCCGGTTCAAGCTGATGGATGGGAAAGGATGCTCGTTCGTCTATTCGCATCGCATTTACGGCGAGAAAATCGGAGACGAGGTGAGCGCCTGGCTGAGCGCCAACGGTCCGGAGATTGAAAAGGCGCTGATGGAGTGGAAGTCGATGCCGTCTGCAATTTCAATTCGGCAACAGCTGCTTCGAACGAAGAGCTAGAGCGACGATGAATCGGATGCAGATCCGCGGCGGAATCGAAGTTCTGGGGAGCGCGCGCGCCTCGCGTGCTGGCGCTGGCGCCCCGCCAGCGCGAACTTTTTCCGGAAGGCTGCGGCGGGAGCAGGCGCCCAGATAACGCGGGCTCGAAAGTTCGTTGCCCCGAACGCTTTGGGGGCAACCAGCACGCTAGGCGCGTGCGCTGCCCAGATTGCTGACCGCGGTGTAGCTGATTTCCAAGTTACAGCACACTAGCGAGGTTTTTTCCAAAGCAATAAGCTGCTCGCCAGGGCGTCCTCCGATTTGAAAGTATGGCCGCCATGGCAACGAACGCCCCGCCGGTGACAGCACCAGACGAGAAACATCCAAAGGGGCTTTACGTCCTTTTCGCGACCGAGATGTGGGAGCGCTTCAGCTACTACTCGATGCTCGCCATGTTCACGCTCTATCTGCGTGACAACACCGGCCAGGGCTTTGCCTGGACGAGCGATAACGCGACAACGCTCTACGCGAATTACCTGATGTTCGTTTACGCCAGCCCGCTCATCGGCGGCTGGCTGGCGGACCGGAAGCTCGGGTATCGCAAAGCGGTCATGATCGGCGGGTTGTTTTTCATGGCCGGCCATCTCCTCTTGTCGATCCGGTCGATGACCGCGGTGTATGCCGCGCTGACCTGCCTGGTGATCGGCAACGGCCTCTTCAAGCCGAACATCTCGGCCATGGTCGGCAACCTTTACCCTGAGGGCAGCCACCTGAAGGATCGCGCCTACAACATCTTTTACATGGGCATCAATGTCGGCGCGTTTCTCGCGCCCGTCGTGGCGGAGTTCGTGCAAGGATCGTTCGGGTTCCACCCGGCGTTTGCGGTCGCGGCCGGCGGAATGGCTATCTCCGTGTCGATTCTTTGGAAGTTCAAGCGTCATATCGCAGCAGCCGACCTCCAGCGGGGCGCGAGCAAAACAACGGCGGCGGACGCAAGCGCCGTCGCGGTCGACGCGCCGCCGGCCAGTGTCAGCCACCAGGACGCGGCTCGCTCGAGCCGGCAGGATACGATGGAAGCGGTGCCGGAATGGAAACGGATCGGCGCTCTCATCGTCATCTTCCTCATCGTGATCGTCTTCTGGATGGTGTTTCACCAGAACGGCTCCACCCTGACCTATTGGGCGAACGAGAACACGGACTGGAAAGTCACTGGCATCATTTCCAACGCGATCAACCCAGGCTGGGTGGTCATCCTGACGTTTCCAATGGTGGCGATGTGGCGCTGGCTCGACCGCAAAGGCATGGAGCCATCGACGCCGGTGAAGATGGCGATCGGGATGTTTCTCACCGGCGCGGCTTTTTTCGTCATGTTTATCGCGGCGAGGGTGGGCGAGGCGACGGTCACCGGCGCTAATCCCTACGACTTTCGAGTTTCACCCCTGTGGCTGCTCGCTGCCTACGGCGTGCTGACGGCGGGGGAATTGATGCTGTCGCCGATGGGGCTTTCACTCGTCTCGAAGGTGGCGCCGGTGCGCTTCCGCGGGGTGATGATGGGCGGCTGGTTCATGGCGACGGCGATCGGGAACAAGCTGACGCAGATCGGCGAGTTGTGGGACGATTGGCTGCATTCGACCTTCTGGTTGCTGTTGAGCGGGTTGGCCGTGTTCATGGCCTTTGTGCTCTTATTGCTGCTGCGGCCATTGAAGAAGGCAATGCCGGGCGTGTAGCTTGTTGCGATGCGTGGCCTCCGCCAACTCCTGGAAAACAACAAGGCCTGGGCCGGGCGCATTCGCGAGCAGGATCCGGAGTTCTTCCTCAAGCTGTCCCAACAGCAATTCCCCGGCTATCTCTGGATTGGCTGCTCGGATAGCCGCGTTCCCGCCAATCAGATTGTCGGGCTGCCCCCCGGAGAATTGTTCGTCCACCGGAATGTGGCGAACCTGGTCGTGCACACGGACCTGAACTGTTTATCGGTGATGCAGTTTGCCGTCGATATCCTGAAAGTGCGCCACATCATTGTTTGCGGACACTATGGGTGCAGCGGCGTGGGGGCCGCGCTGCGGCGCGACCGGCTTGGGTTAAGCGATAATTGGCTGCGTCATGTTCAGGACGTGCAACAAAAGCATGCGAAGTGTCTGGCGAACGCGGTCGGTGATTCGGGAGCCGCCGATCGCCTTTGCGAGTTGAACGTGATCGAGCAAGTCCTCAACGTCTGCCACACCACGATTGCCCGCGACGCCTGGGAGCGCGGCCAGGAGTTGGCGGTGCATGGTTGGATCTACGGGTTGCAGGACGGGCGGCTGAGAGACCTGAACGTCACCGTGAGCGACTTTCAGGAAACGCCCGCCGTTTACCAAACAGCGATTTCAGCCTTCTGTTAATCCGCGGACACGTCCCGCGAGGACTTGGCCGCAATACGGCTTATGGAGCGGAAAGAGCTGCGTCCACGCTCGGAAACAAGAGGAAATATTGGTCGAGCCGCGCGCTTTCCAGGATCAAACGCACTGCCTCTTGCGCCCCCGCGAGCATGAAAACGCCACCTTCGTGTTCCAGGCTTTGCATCGCCCCGATCAAAACAGCGAGACCCGAACTGTCGACGTAAGGGACGCGCGAAAGGTCGACCACCAGCCGCTTCGGTTTCTTGTCGATCATCTCGCGCAGGGCGACGCGCATCTCAGGCGAAACGTGAAGATCGATCGCGCCTTCTGGAGAGAAGACGTTGGGCGGTTGGGGTGTCGGCATTTTGAATTGGTTGCGCGAATAATGACATCCTCCCCGCTTTGGTCAATCAAACGCGGGGAAGGCGCGCGATTTTTTTTTGATTGCCGCGAATTACCACATCCGCTGAGCCGATGAGCTCCCGTGCGGGTCGCCCATCCACCTCGCCGCCTTCGCGGTTTCCCATCAAGGGAACGTGAAACGCGTCGCAGTCCTATTGCGACGTGTCAGCTAGGTTCGATTTGTATTTCGTGTTCGTCTGGCGATCGTTCAGCTCGATGTAGATCCAACTCGGAGGGATTATGCCTTCCTCGAGGGCAAACCAAATCTCGCCCAGATCCTCCGGTTTGCCGAGGGCGCAAAATCCGTAAATGCGGGTTCCGCCCTGATTAAAGAAATCCACCCAGGTGCGAGAGGAATTGGTGTTAGCGCCGCACGGCGGCAGGCCGGGAGCGGCCGCGAAAAGGGCCGCAGGGTAATCCATTCTGTTGAGCACATCGTAACTGTATCGGATGAAATTCTTGTTGTTGGTGGTGAAGGGCTCGACCTTCGTTAGATACAGGATTGGAACAGGGGATGGGCTGGTCGGTGGAGAGGGAAACGGACTCGGAGTAGGATCGAGGGTAATGATTTCTCCCCCCGGTGCAGCAGCGGGGCTCGGCATGATCCGTGGGGTTGGGCTGACTCGCGGAGGCGGCGGGCTGACCTTCGGGCTTGGGCGCGGGGTCGGGGTCGCGGCCTGGGAAGTGTTGGCGGTCGCCATAATCGCCAACGTTAAAGTTGCCAAAACTGTCGTGATTGCCTTCGTAAATCTCATTTGGGCTCCTTTTCTTGGTAAGGGATGATTAATCTTCGATTTCGAGTCGATCAGAATGTCAATTTGAGGGAATCGGTTCAAGGATATTCTCGCCTAAATTCGTTAGGCCCTGAGATAACCGATTAAGCGACATCACAGGGCGTCGCGACATGAGACGAGCCACTGCGAGGCCACTTTTCCAGACCCCGCAGGATTGATGTTATTCGAGTGCCGCCTCCAGCGCGCGCGGGAAAATTTCGTCGACCTGGCCCTCCAATCGCAGGGTCACGCACGGCTCGTTGTCGTGGTCAGTCGCCCCTCGGTTGACGATGATGTAGGGCACGCCGCGCCGGGCGGCTATCAGTGGAAAGGAAGCGGCGGGATAGACCGACAAGGTGGATCCGAGCGCGACCACGAGATCGGCCCCCATCGCCGTCTCTCCAGCGCGCTCGAGTTCTCTCGGCTCGAGATTCTGGCCGAAGCTGATCGTGGCCGGTTTCAGGAATCCCCCACACGAACAGACCGGCGGCTTGCGCTTGAGCCGGAAGAACTCGAAATGAGGCTCCGGGTCGCCGCGCCAGTGACAACTCTGGCATTCGACCAGGGCATTCGAGCCGTGGAGTTCTATCAGGCGTTCCGCACTGGTGCCGGCAAGGCTGTGCAAGCCGTCGATATTTTGCGTGATGACGGACCGCAGTTTTCCGGCTCCTTCTAACCGGACGATCGCGTGATGAACGGCGTTAGGCCGGGCGCCGCGAAAGGCATCTCTCCCCTCAAGCTTGTAATCCCAATGCTCGATCCGTGCCGCTTCCGACGTCATGAAATCCTGGAAATAGACGGGCTGCCGCCGGGTCCACACGCCTTGCGGCCCGCGAAAATCCGGGATTCCGCTGCTGGTTGATATGCCAGCGCCCGTAAAGATGAGTGCCTGCGTCGAAGCTCGGAGATAGTCGGCGAGGGTCACTCTTTTACCAGGACGAGACGCTATCTCGCTTTGCGTTCGTTCACCGCCACGATCTGGAGATCGTCGGCGCCCGTCTTTTCCAAAATCAGGGTCTTCCAGACTGTCCCCGACGACCGGCGGGAAGGGCTCCGCAATTCGTAGCGAAGTGGGAAAGTGATTTTTATCTGGTCGTTGATCGGCTCCACTTCCAGCTCGCCCGCCAGCCAGAAACGCCGGTTTGGCCACCGATTATTGTAGCGTTGCAAGTCGCTTCGAATTTTCTCCCGAGCGACGTTACGCTCGCCGAAGTAATCCACTCGCTCGGCAAAGAATTCCGTTTCCGATCCCACTTGCGGATCGAGACCGGCCAGGACGAAGGCGCCAACATAATCGCGGAGACGTTCGTGATTAAAGCCCGGCGGCAAGGTCTGGGCCGTTTTGGGTGGCGCTACCGCGGGCGGCGATGACTTGCGGCTGTTAGCAGCGGCGTGCTCCACCATGAGCCTTTTGATCTGCTCCCGGTCGCCCTTCCGAAGATAGCGCCATACATCTTCACCAAACTTTGGCCGCGGGATTGCCGGTTGGTCTGCGGCGAGCCCAAGCGCATGGCTGGTTTGCGAATCGAGCTTGCCCGTGATCTGGAGACCGTTCCGAATCTGGTAACGCGTGATCGCAGCAGCGGTATCGCTGTCATAAGTGCCGTTTACTTCACCCCAATAAAAGCCTCCTGCCTTTAACCGGCTCTGCACCGTGCGCACCATTTCATCGGCCCGCAAAGAGAAGGCGGCACCGAAGACGATAAACAAGCAGTAAAGGGAAACACGTCTCATCATCTTGCCAATCGGATATCAACAACCGGATGCGGGGGGAAAACAGGCTGTCACGTCGGACGGAGAACGACCGAACAGCGCCCCGGGGCCACGCTCCTTATTTCCCGCCCTGCACGCTGAGTTCCCAGCGATAACCATCAGGATCGTGGAACCAGAGCCCCATATGCTTTGAGCCGGGCGCTTCCGGACCGATCTCGTCGCCTGAATCTTCGAGTTTCACTTTGTGCTTTTTGAGGTGCTGGAGGGCCTTTTGCAACGCCCTCATGTTCGCCAAATGGAATGACATGTGGCCAAGCGTTTGCGGCGAGGGTCTGCCCTTGTGCAGCGCGATCGTGACGTGCGCGTTGCCGACCGCGACACCATCTTCAAACTCGAACTGCGGCTTCAGACCCAGCGCGCGCTCGAACCATTTCGCGCTTTTCTTCGGATCGCGCACCGCCAACCCGAAATGACCGACAACGCCTACGGTAAAGGGAGTTTTCATCGCAGCTACATTAGCGTGCCGGGGGAAGATCGGTTAAGAAAATGGAGTGGCGGACAAAATAGATTCCGGTGAAAACTCGGGTTCATCGCTCGATCCTTCAGCCGGCGAAATCCGGCGGTGGGGTCACGCTGCCATCGAAGCGATGGCGAGCTATCTCGATTCGATCCGGCAGCGGCGCCTTTATCCGAATACGTCGTCGCGGTTGATCCGCGAAAAACTGGATCGGGTCCTGCCGGAGGAAGGATTGCCCTTCGAAGGGGTGCTCGATATTTTCCGCGACGTGATCGTGCCGGCCAGCCGGCACAACGGTCATCCGAGAATGTTCGGCTATGTCCAGGCGCCCGGCACCGCCATGGCCGCCCTGGCGGATCTGTTGGCCTCGACCTTGAATGCGAACCTGACCGCCTGGCGCTCGGCCCCGGCCGCGGTCGAAATCGAGCGGTTGACGATCGATTGGATCAGACAAATTCTCGGCGTGGAGACGCACGCGGCCGGTCTTTTCGTGAGCGGCGGCTCCATGGCGAACCTGGCGGCCCTGGCCACGGCCCGGCGGGCCAAGGCCCCCGCGGACGTGACGAGCAAGGGTGCTCAATGTCTTCAACGGGCGATGCGCGTTTACATTTCCGATGAAACCCACCATTCGATCGCCAAGGCCGCGGCGTTGCTGGGTCTCGGACGTGAGAACGTGCGCTCGGTCGGCGTGGATGAACGCTTCAAAATTCGCATCGACGAGCTGGTCGCAAAAATAACGGAAGACCTTGGGGCGGGGCATCTGCCGTTTTGCGTGGTGGCCAACGCCGGCACGGTGATGACGGGCGCGTTCGACCCGATCGCGGAAGTGAGCGAGGTGGCGCGCCGATTCAATCTCTGGCTGCACGTCGATGCCAGTTACGGCGGCTTCGCGGCCCTGGCAAACTCGGTGAGAGATCTGTTCAAGGCCATGCCCGAAGCCGACTCCATTGCGCTCGATCCGCACAAATGGCTCTATCTGCCAGTCGATTGCGGTTGCGTGTTGTATCGCGACGCCCAGGCCGCGCGCGCCACCTTCGCTCACGAAGCCGAGTACACCCGCGTCCTTGATCAGGAACAGGATGAAGCCTTCGCCTTTTGGGATTACGGCCCGGAGCTTTCGCGCCGGTTCCGGGCTTTGAAGGTCTGGATGATGTTGAAGGGTGTCGGCTTGCACGCGCTGCGCGCCGCGATTGAAAAAGATCTGGCGTGCGCCAGACACCTCGAAAGCCTGGTCAACGCGAGCGACGATTTCGAAATGCTCGCGCCGGTCGAGCTTTCGATTTTCTGTTTTCGCCATGTGCCGCCGCGACTCAAACGCACATTGGCCATCGCGGACGACGAGGAGCGGGTGCGCATCGACGCACAACTGGATGCCTTGAACGAGCGGTTGCTCATCGATCTGCAACGGGACGGCAGCTCTTACCTTTCGAACGCGCGGCTCCGCGGGCGGTTCAGTTTGCGCGGGTGCGTGATGAACTACCGGACGACTCTGCGCGACATGGAAATCCTGCTGGCCGATCTTCGACGCCTGGCGCAGAAGCAGGGGTGAGCCGTTCGCTCCGCCACCGGATTTGCGCGCGAACGGCAGGCCAGATCGAAAATATTCCTAGCGTGGGGATCTGTCCATCGAGCGGTCCAAGTCTGCTTGAACAGAGTAGTCACGCATCTTGGCCGTAGGCCGACGCTTCTTGTCCGCCGTTGTTTTCGGACCCTCGGCCGCGCAGGCTCCCAACGCCAAAAAACAGGCGCAAATAAGGCAGTTACCGATAAACGTTTTCACGACCCCCCGGTGCCACTTACTCGCTAGAAAAACAGTCTCTTAACCAAGGTTGCGTTCGCAGTCCGCGTCAAAGTGGGTGATCCACCTGTGCCGGTAACCGTGAAAGGATAAGTCCCCCAGCGGGTGGACCCGCTTACCACTATCCTCAGCGTTGAGGTATTGCCCGAGGCCGGGTTGGGCGTGAACGTCGGCGTGGCTCCGGCCGGAAGCCCGCTGATGGTGAAGTTAACCGGCGCACTGAATCCACCCGTGCGCGTAATCGTTACGGTATAGGTGGCGGTCCCACCGGTGCGCGGTACGCTCACCGACGACGGACTGATCGAGAGCGTAAAGTTAGGTGTCGCGGAAGGAGTGGGCGTCGGTGCAACTGTGGGCGTGGCTGTAGCGGTGGCTGTTGGAGTAGCTGTAGCAGTCGCTGTTGGAGTGGCCGTCGCTGTCGCAGTTGGAGTAGCGGTGGCCGTCGCCGTTGGAGTAGCCGTTGCTGTTGCTGTCGGCGTAGGTGTCGGCGGAGCCCCACCACATTGCGTGAACTTGAAACTTCCGATGCGGGTTCTCCAGTTGAAGCTGCCCGTCGTGGCATAATATTCCTGGGTGTACCAGAAGGTACAATCGTCCACCGGGTCAATAGTCAGCGCGCTGTAATCGCCCCAACGATTGCCCGTGCCAGTTTGGCTGCCCGTTCCACTGAACAGAGTCGCTTCACCCTGGGCCAAAGAGTTGATGGGATCGGTCGCGAGCCGGCCCGCGTAGCGGATCTGGGGACTAATCGACGCGCTGGAGGCGCTGAAGCCGATCGCCAGGTTGCCCATTTGATCCATGGCCGTACTGCCCATCCAGCGCCACGTCGTATCAGGCTGGTAGGTGCTTTGTTGGAAAACCGTTGGCGCGGTCGTGACGTTGCGCAGCTCAAACCAGCGCACGCCTGCCACACCGCCCGCACTCACGGCGAAGTTGCCCACCACCGCTTCGTGGCCGTCGGCGAACTTGCGATAGGCGAGCCGCTGCATCAAACGGTCGCCGATGGCGTCCAGTCGACTCGTCGTTCCCACCTGGGGAACACAGTTTCGGGTGCTGGGACAGATCCGGGTAAAGCCCGCGGAAGCCGGGCTGCCGATGAGAGTAAAGGTGGTGTTAGCGGGCGTAGCGAAATCGGCGTGGAAAAGCCGGACCTTGTAGGTGCCGGTGCCCGGGAACGAGACAAAGGGATTGGGGGCGCCGGCTGTCGGGAGAATCGAGCCGTCGAGGTCGCTGGGCAGGAAAGTAGGCTCAGACCCGCCGCCGGTGATTCCCGGGGTGACAAAAGTGGCGGGCAAACCGGCGAGCATTTTCGCGCGGTCAAAGGCGAAGGCCTGCGGCCCAAGAAAAGCAGTGCCGGCTGCGTTGAACACGTTCATAGCCATGTAGTAGCCGTCGGGCCAGACGCCGAGATGCGGATAATCGAAAAAGTTCGAGCCGAGGTGAAAGGCATAGCGATAGTAAGTGCCGGTGGCATCCGAGGTCGTCGAGATGGCGATGCACTCGTCGGTCGGAACCGTGGTGCCGGCGAACTGGCTGATGAGCCAGCGATTGGCGATGCGATCGTAGAGGACCACTGGGTCGCCGCTGCCATTATTCTGGCAAACGCCGCCGAATCCGGACCAGATCGAGGTGATGGTGGTGGGCCCGAGGACCGACGCACCGGTCGTCTTGTTAAAGACCTGAAGACCTTCGTTCACCATCTGAACGTACTGAGTCAGCCCCACCGCGCCGTTGGTATCGGGCGGTGCGCAATTGCAGCCGACTCCTGGGAACGGGATGCCGTCAAAATTGAGGAGGGCAGATGGTATGCTCGGGAGCAGCATCCTCATCAAATTGCTGCTTTCGACGACCGGGTCGGCAACGTCCACATGCAGGGGCAGCGGAAGTTTGGGATTCTTATTGGCCTCGTGCGCTTCTTTTTCTTTTTCTTCCATTCCCGGCGGAGGCCACATCGTCGGAAGGTCGCGCAGCGGCGGCGAAACATCGTTGTGATACGACTGACCAAACTGAACGCCGGAATTTTCCTGCGGCGGCTGGGCCTGAGCGGTCGCGCCTGGATAAATGGCAAAAGCAAACAGCGCCAGAAAGGCGCCGCCCAGGCAGAGAGCGAAGCTGATGAGAAAGCGCGGATTGAAGAAGGCAGAGCACGAAGGGAATTTTGTTTTCATAGGAGGATTTCTGTTTTGCTTACTCCGCAAGAGTAGCAATTTCGCTTCAGGAAATTACGGCCGGCCGGACAGATGTCATCTTACAAAAAAGCAAGGTTAGCGACGCCCCGGCAGTCAGGACCAAGCGGCGATCGGGAATTGCCGAAGAGCGGTAACGACAAGCCGACGTTGCCGAGAACGTTTACCTCGCCATAGTCAAACTCACGATACATCAGGCAGACAACTATCCGCCCTGAAACAAGAACCAAACAAACATTATGAAACCATCCAAGCTCCTCTTCACCGGGATCCTCTGCTCGCTCGCGTTCGCGCTCTCCGCGCAGGCCGCCGATTCCTACAAGGTCGATCCCGTTCACTCCTCCGTCGTCTTCGGCATCAAACATTCCGGCGTCACCGACTTTTACGGGGCCTTCAAAGAGATCTCCGGCACCGTGAGTTTCGACGCCGCCGATCCTTCCAAAAGCTCGGTCGAGCTGACCGTGCCGGTTGAAAGCATCGACACCCGAAGCGACAAGCGCGACCAACACCTCAAGAGCCCCGATTTTTTCAACGCGAAGCAATTCCCGGCGATAACCTTTAAGAGCACCAAGATCGAAGGCAGCGGCGACAGCTACAAAATCACCGGCGACCTCACCCTTCATGGCGTGACCAAGCCAATCACGGCCGACTTCAAAAGAGGTCCCGACGGCAAAGGCGGACAGGGTAAGACCGTCGGCGGCGGCGAGGCGCGCTTCACGATCAAGCGAAGCGATTACGACATGAAGTTTATGCTCGGGCCCTTGGGTGACGAAGTGAACATCATCCTGAGCCTGGAAGGCGCCAAGCAATAGCGCGCAGTCCGTCTTGCGGCGGTA
The DNA here is from genome assembly GCA_035556975.1 of Chthoniobacterales bacterium. GTDB lineage: Bacteria > Verrucomicrobiota > Verrucomicrobiia > Chthoniobacterales > UBA10450 > AV80. Next base: position 15,839 of record DATMEN010000024.1, on the reverse strand, counting down.
GCCCCTAGCCGGATGTCTCTGCTCACGCAGATTTTGCCCGCGGCCATCGTGGCGATGATGGTGGCCGCGGGCGTTTGCGGCTTAGCGCTTTTCTGGGGAAAAGAGCGCGCTCGAGGCCCGCTCGGACCTCTGGCCGTGGGCGTCGCCTACCTGGCCGGCCATCTCGTTATTACGGGTTGGATGTCGTTTCCACCGGCGGACACCACCAATTGGCTGCCCTATTTTGCGTTGGCGGCAGCGGTGCTCGGCGCATTTTGCGCAGTCGTGCCAATCACGAATTGGGCGCGCGTAATAATTTTTGCCCTGGTGTCTACGGGAGCGCTCAGGTTGCTGCTCAAACCAAAATTTCAATACGGCTGGTCGCCGGGCGAGGGCTGGGCCTGGGTCGCGTGTCTGGGGTGCGCGATCGTGTTGGTTGCCGTTATTCTGGATGCACTGGCCCGCCGTCCTGAAACGGCCGTCGAAATGCCGGTCTTCCTCCTGATTGTTTGCGCCGGAACATCCGGCGCGTTGATGCTCTCGGGCAGCATGTTGCTGGGCCAATTCGCCAGCGTGCTCGCCGCCGCTGTTCTTGGGACGCTGGTCTTCACCGCTGGAAAAATCGCCCTGGGCCGGGGGATCGTGCCGGTGTTCTCCTTGCTCATGGGAACGCTCCTTGTCAGCGGCCATTTCTTTGCCGAGCTTCCGGCCGCCAGCGCGGGGTTGCTGGCCTTTGCTCCCATTCTTGCCCTTAGTTACGTCGGGAGATCGAATAAGCTGCTGGCGTTAGGAATTCGCGCAGCGTTCGTGTCGATTCCCGTCGCTGTTGCGTTAGTCCTCGCCTTTCGCTCCTCTCCTCCCTTGGATTACTGAATCGTCTTCAACAAGCGCGAGCGAGATACCTGACAATTGCGTGAGCGAGAGAGACTGGGTGGGTGAACTGGAGCGGTACTTGCGTGACAGGTTCGCCCAATTGTGCGCGAGCACCGGACAGACGGTCCCGTTTTCGGCCCTGCGGATCAATCCGCCTCTTGGAATCGAGGAATCAAAATATTTCCTCCTGGGTTTGGAGGACGGATTGTTCCTGCCGGATGAGGAGGGCCATGTCCGGAGCGAATTGCTCCAGGCTTCGAGCAATGAAACCAGCGAACAGAAGAAATATCGAATCTTCCGGCACGATCCTCCGCCCGGCCTGTTTCGTGAGCGCGTTTGTCAGCTCTCGACCGCGTCGTGGTTGATCTTGAAACGGGGTTGGCTCAAGAGCCATATCCTAATGGAGCCGGCCTTCCAGGATGAGCGCGGAATAGACTATGGCATAGACATCCTGGTTAGGTCGCCGGCCGGGTCGACCCTTATCTGCGTCGAAGTAAAGCGCAGCGCAGCGGAGCTGGAGAAGATGGCGACAGACTTACGGGCCTGCTGCAAGCGCGGGACCCATTCGAACGACGACTGCGGCTTTCCGCAAAACCACCCGAAATACGAATTCTGCGCCTTCTACCAGCCAACCTATTTTTTGGGCATCGCGCCCGAGGCCAATGTCTGTTTCAGAATGAAGTATAACGATGATTCAATAGAACCGGAGCAACTGGCATCGCTCCCGCCTCGCAGCATGATCGAATGAATTACGCTTCACGAAATGGTTTGCCACGGCAGTTCTCAAGTCGATAGGATCGGGAATGCGCCTGCGACATTTTTCCTGCCTCCTGCTGGCATTCACCTGCGTGGCCACGATCGCGCGCGGCGCGGAATGGCAAACCGATTACGAGCAGGCCCTGGCAGCCGCCAAGGATGCGAGGAAGTGTGTCTTGATCGATTTCACCGGGTCCGACTGGTGTCCGCCATGCATCGAGATGAAGAAGGCCGTTTTTTCGAAAGCGGCTTTTCTGGACTATGCGCGAAAGAACCTGGTCCTGGTCGAGATCGACTATCCGCGCCGCAAAACCCAGCCTGAGAGCGTTGTAAAGCAGAATGAGCGTCTCAAGCGCCAGTACGGCATCGACCAGAAAGGATATCCCACTGTTGTTCTTCTTAGCCCGGACGGAAAGATTTTGGGGGAGCTGGGAGGGTATGGCGGGGAAGGACCCGCTGATATCATCGCGTGGGTAGAGAAGTTGTGCGCTAGATAGGGAGTGGCGCGATAACGATCTGGGTAGCGCATGCGTCTCGCGTGCTGGTGATCGCGTCCTCGCGATCACGAACTTTTCGTTTCGGCGGGGGCTCTCGGCCAGTCATAAGCATCGTTCCGGAACGCCTAACCGGGCCCTTTCGGCGGGCACAACGGCACCGGCGTTCGCGCTCATACGCACTCACGTTCGGCGCTTGAGCGAATAGCAGGCACACCCCTGGATGCCCGGGGTCTACTAGATCGAAATCAAAAGCGGCCTAGCCCTATCAGCCAAGCCGGCAGCTTTGGCGCGCAGCCCAGCTCTAAGGAGCGGGGGACGGAGACGGTGAAGGAGACGCGTCCGTCGTCTTGGTCGAAGTCTTCTTGGTAGTCGATGCTTCTTTTTTCGTGGTCGTATCCTTCTTCGCGCCCGTATCCTTCTTCGTGGTCGCGGTTGAGCTAGACGTCGTGTCGGATGTGGTCGTCATCGATTCCTTCTTATTGGCGCATGACGTCATCAAGCCGGCGGCGGCTAGAACTGCAATGGATGTAATAAGGGATTTTTTCATAAGGTGTGGTTAACGAACGCAGCGTGTTCAACCGGTCAGGAGAGTGCAAGCATTAATTGGCCTCGAAAAGGCTGTTCGGCGGAGTTATACCAGTTCCGCGGTCCAAATTCTCGAAACCACTAAACGGTCGTAAGCGGCGTGGAAACCAATTGCTCAATTACGTGTTTTGCTTTTCAAAACTCCAGAGGTTGATTCACGATTGCGCATGTTCAAGACGAAGTCGGTTCATAGCGAGATCGAGCCGCGTAAGGACGGTCTCCGAATTCTCGCTGCGCGCGGCCGAGGCCGAGGTCTGCCGAAGGAGCGTTTCGATGTTTGGATGGCCAACCTCGGCCCCAGCGAACAACTCAGGAACGAATTTCTAGCGGGAAAAATCACCTGGCCCGAATTCAGCAATCGATACTTCAAGGAATTGCGCGAAAGCGGCTCGCTCGATCGCCGCAATCAGAGAATCAAGAATCACGGCCAGAAATTCACTCTGCGCCTGCTCCAACATCTGGCTCAAGATCAGACGGTGACACTGCTCTGCCATTGCGCTGAAGGCGAGCCGCATTGCCATCGGCACCTGCTGAAAGCGCTGCTCGAGAAGAGCGTTTGATCGACGTGTCATCCCGAGCGGAACGAAGCGGAGCGAAGTGAAGTCGAGGGACCCCGTGGCGCTACCATCCGCAGCGATTCGGATAACCCGTCGCCACGGGATCCTTCGACAAGCTCAGGATGACAACGGGTTACCCGCGCGCGAGATCTTCGGGAGTGAGCACGAGCCGCTCGACCCGCTGACCGAGAGCGATGCTTTCGACAATCTCCGGGACGTCCGCCAGGGTGACATGGCCGTAGAAGAAATGGTCGGGCTCGACCAGGACGCATACACCGCTCGAGCATTGATCGAGGCAACTCGAAGTACAGGCGCGCGCGCTCACCTTGGCCAGCCCGCGGGCGGCAAGCTGCTCTTTCAAGGCGAGGCGAACCGCTTCCGAGCCCTTCTCCGAGCAACAACCCTTCTCATGCCCAGCCTCCCGACGATTGATGCAGACAAAGAGATAGCGCTCTCGTTGCGGCATGAGGCAGGTTGGCAGCCGGCGCTGCCCCGGTCAACCAACCCGCGGCCGGCGACAGGTCATGCGGCTTTGGGCAATTCGCTTTTCTGCGGCTCGATGATCTCTTTGGCCGCGCGATTGCCCGATTCCACCGCGCCGTTCATGAAGCCGGAGAAGTCGCCGCTGGTATGTTCGCCGGCGAAAACGAGCCGGCCGTCGAGCTCCGCCGGGGCCGCGGCTGCGAGCAGCGTGGTGTATTGGCCCACCAGCGGGCAGGTATAACTGCCTTTGGTGAATTTGTATTCGGGCCAGTTCATCATCGCCCGCTTCCCGTCGAACTTGTCGCCGATGCCGCGAAAGACGCGGTTCAGTTCTTCCTTGAACTTATCGAACCGGTCGGTCGTGAAATTTTTCGCCGCGGAGCCGCCGAGGAAGTTGGTCAGGATGCCGCTCTCGCCGGTTTGGCCGCGGCTGGTCTCCCAGGTGCATTGCAGCGGCAGATCGGTGAAGATGCTGCCATTGCTCGCCGCCGGCAGTTTCGCGGCCGGATTGCGCCACCAGCGTTCGGTGAAGCCGTACATGACCTTGGAATTGTAGCCGTAGCCCAGCTCCGCGATTGCCTTCTCTTTCTCCTTGCTCAATCCGAGCGCTTTCAGGCCCTCCACCTGGCGCAGCATGGTGAACGGAATCGCGCAGATGGCTCGGGTGAATTTGACCGACTTGGTGCCGCCTTCCGTGGCGAAATTCAAGGTCAGGTTCGGACCGGCCTGCGCGATTTTCGCCAGCCGATAGCCTTTGTTGATCTTGACCTTGCCGTCGAGCGCTTTGACGAGCGCGTTCGGCAGGGAGCTGCTCCCGCCCTTGATGCGCTTCGACTCATCGCTATCGCCGAAAATCTTGAAGCCCTCGCTCGTGTCCGCCTGCAGATAATCGATGAGGTTGAGAGACGACTGCTCCTCGAGATCGCGGCCATACTCGATCGTGTAAGCCACCCGGAGCATATCCACCACCCACTTTTCGACGCCCTTGCCGGTCTCGGCGAGATACTCGGCCAGATTTATCTTGTCGAATTTCCCCGCCTTCTCGGTGAACTCTCCTTCGGCGTCGAGAATGCCTTCGACGTCCGTGGCGAGCTTCTTCGCGAACGGCTCGAAGAGCGGGATTACTTCCTTGTCGGAGTAATGTTTGCCGCCGAAGAAGTAGAGGTCCAGACCCTGGTCCCCGCCTTTGAGCTCCTGAATTTCCACGCCCAGCTCACCGGCGAGCGCGATCAAGTCCGCATGATTGCCATCGACCAATTCGCCGCCGAGCTCGCAAAACATTCCGTCCTTGTTGAAGTCGTTCTTGGTCAGCATGCGGCCTCCGGTGCGGTCGCTGCCCTCGAAGATTTCGCAGGGAATCCCGGCCTGCATCAAACGGTAGGCGGCGGTTAGCCCTGAAGTTCCCGCCCCGATGATGGCCACCACGTCGCCCCCGCCCGCGCCCGGCGTGGGACTCCCGGCCCCGCGCGCCAATTGCGGAGCCAGGCCGCCTGCCGCCGTCAAAAAACCGGCCGCACTCAGCATGCGGACAAAATCGCGGCGGGAAACTCGCGAAGCTTCCTGGGCCTCGAAGAAAAACTCGCGATGATGCGGATTCTCATTGAGCCAGTGCGCCTGGCGCACGGCCTGCATGAGCTTGCGAAAGAGAGGGGTGCGTCCTTGTGACATAAGGTTCTCCGTTGAAAGATGATTATTCGTCGTTCGTTGGGCCGACGCAGATCATCCAGAGTTTGAAAAAGTTCATGATTTGAACTTTCGTGAGTTGATTCGAATTCAGATTGTATTTCACCTTGCTCGATCCCGGCATGTCCTTGCCCGCGACTGATTGCATCTGATCTTCGTAGGCGATCGTGCCGGTGAGCGAAGGGATCGAGTTGTCCACGGCGAAAAAGGCCTCTTCGTCCGACATCTTGGCGAAGGCGTCCGCCTCGGTCGTGGCCGGTTTGGTTTTGGCTTCGTTCCAGCGCAGGTTGAACTCGTACTGGCCTTTGCCGTTCGTGGCGCGATTCGGATCTTCCACCCACTTGATCGATCCGGTGACGATGTCTTCCACGTCCTTGCCATTCTGGTTGTAAGCGAAGCGGATCCCGTTCGTGTAGTAATTTCCGGTCTCGTAATCGTAGTCGAGATTGCCATTCACACTGGTGCGCGGGTAGCTCTGCGCGGGACCGATCGCGAGCGTCAGGCTCTCGAAGCGCATCGGATCGGTGTTTTTGACTTCGACTTTCACTTCCTTGCCGGCGAGCTGGCGGATGTAGGTGACGGCGTTGGATGGCTTCTTGCCTTTGCCGATTAGCCGTCCGCCGAACTTGTCGGTGAACGCCGCCGCGCGTCCGATCGCGTCCACCGCGATGCGGTGCGCGCTGTCCGATGCGCCTTCCACGGAGTAGACGCCGTCCTTGCCGATCGGCACCGTCCCGACCCATTTCCCGATATTTTTCTTCTGGGACATGTCGACCGGATTAATCACCGCCAGGTCGATCCCGTAGACGAGCTGTCCGCGTTGTTCCTGCAAACCGAGAATGCCGGGAATGTACGGCATCCGCTCGATTTTCCCTTTGAACTCGGTGGTCTTGGCCACGTTGAAAGTGAGATTGTAAATGTCTTTCTCGCCCTTTTGCGGCTGACCTTTATCGTTCAGGTTTTTGCGCGACCGGAAGTCGATGTCCATCGATCCGGTAATCACGCCGGGCTGGGTCAATTTCTCCTGTTCCTGAGCGAACGCCGTCCCAAAAGACGAGGTGATGAGCAGTCCGGCGACGAGGCTGCTCTTGAACGTAACGAAGCGAAGCAATGGTGTTTTCATGGATGAGGATCGCGATAATTGCAGGGTCGCGCTTTCAGGACAAGCCCGTTGTTGATTGAGAAAATCGGGGCCACGAATCGCCTTGGCAGAGAGGGCGCTGAGTTGCGATTTTCGAGAGGGCGACATTTCCTGAATCCAACCGGGCCACCTCCCGCATCTCACGGGAAAGGCACCCAGATGATTCAGGACTTTCGATTCGCTTTTCGCCAGCTCCTCAAGACCCCCGCGTTCACCATCATCGCCGTCCTCACTCTCGCGGTCGCGATCGGAGTGAACTCCGCGATCTTCGCCCTCATCAACGGCGTCGTTCTTCGACCGATGGCGCGGGTGCGTCCCGCGGAAGTGGTGAATGTTTTTTCCGCGCGGCAGAACGCGAACCGCGACTTCCGGCAATTCTCACACACGGAATATCAGGCATTGCGCGCCAGCCCGGAGGTGTTTGCCGACGTGGCGGCGGTCAATTTTGCCCTCGCTGGGATTGGCCGGGACGAAGGGATGCGCCGCAGCTTTGCGTTTCTCACTTCGGAAAACTTTTTTTCTCTCATGGGAGCGGAGCCTGCGCTCGGCCGGTTCTACAACGCGGAGGAATGCCGTCCGAACGCGAATATTCCCGTCGTCGTCGTCAGCCATGTCTACTGGAAACGAATGGGCGGGCGGCCTGATTTCGTCGGCAGCACGCTCCACATCAATGGTCAGCCGTTCACGGTGATTGGGATCAGCCCGGAAGGATTCAGCGGCCTCAGCGCCCTGATCGCACCCGACATCTGGCTGCCTCTCGGCATTTACTCACAACTGAAATCCGCCTTCAGCGATTCGACTGATCTCCAGGATCTGGCGCAGCCGAAAAGTTACACGCTGAATGTAGTCGGGCGTTTGCAGTCCGGCCTGACGATCGACTCCGCCAAGCCGCGGCTGCCCGTGCTCGCACAACGTCTCACCGCCCTGCAACCAGCCGACGCCGCCGGTGCGCGCGAGTTGCAGATTCACAAGCCGTCGCGCTTCAGTCTCAGCACGGGGCCAGAGGACGACGGACCGGTGACCCTGATCGGCGCCCTTCTCATGGGCATGGCGGCGGCTGTGTTGCTCATCGCAAGCTTGAACCTGGCGAACATGCTGCTGGCTCGCGGCACCGCGCGGGCCAAGGAAATTGCCGTGCGGCTTGCGCTCGGCGCCAGCCGCTGGCGCATCATTCGCCAGCTCCTGAGCGAAGGTCTCTTGCTCGCCGTCGCCGGAGGCCTGCTCGGCCTTTTTCTTAGTTTGTGGAGCAACGGTCTGGTCCTCCATTCACTCGGCCAGCTCTTCACTTCGATGAGTTTCTCAATCATCCTGGACATGAAACCGGACGCTGCTGTTCTCGCGGTCACGTTTGTCTTCTGCCTCTTGGCCACCATGCTTTTCAGTCTGGGCCCCGCGCTGAAAGCGTCGAAGGCGGACCTGGTCAACGACCTGAAACAACAGGCGGGCGAGCCGGCGCACATTGGGCGCTTCAATCGCTTTTTCGCGCCGCGCCATCTTCTCGTCATGGCGCAGATTTCCCTGTCCCTCGTGCTTCTTTTCAGCGCGGGCCTCTTCTTCCGCGGCGCGCTCGCGGCGGCCGGGGTGGCGCTCGGGTTCGAACCGGCCGGCGGCATTGTCACCGAGATGGATTTCTCTCTTGGAAAAACCGACAACGTCCAGGCACAGCGGCTGATGTTTGCCGCCATCGAGCGTCTCCGCGCCTTGCCTGGCGTGCGTGCCGTTGGCCTCGGCACGATGATGCCTTACGGCAACTTCACCAATAGCCGCCGCATCATGCCGGCAAATCAGGCGCCGGTGACGAACACCGATCCGAGCGCGCCCGACCCAGGAGCAGGCGGTCTCTATACCTCAGTGACCCCCGGTTACTTCGATTCGATCGGCGTCCGCCTGCTCAGGGGCCGCGATTTCACCATGACCGAGGCGGAAAACAAGAGCTCCCCCCGAGTCGCGATCATCGACGAAAAGATGGCGGCCAAATTGTTTCCGGAAGGTGATGCGATCGGTCAACGCATCCGGTATACCCAACCGCCCAGCGATGGCTCGCCGACCGAGATGGAAGTGATCGGCATTGTGAACTGGCATCGCCATGAGGTGCAGAACGAGGGTCCGCAACGCCGCCTTTTCGTGCCGCTCGCCCAGGCTTTTAATGGCAATGTCTATCTGCATGTGCGGTGCTCTTCCACCGACGAGCGCGCGGTGGCCGCGATGATTCCCACCGTTCGCCAGGCGCTTCGGAATCTCGATCCCGATCTGCCCATTTTGAAGATGACGCCGTTCACCGACATCCTGGAGCAGAGCGTTGGACTCTGGATTGTGCGGCTTGGCGCGGTTCTGTTCGGCGTTTTCGGGGTGATCGCACTGCTGCTGGCGGTCGTTGGTGTTTACGGAGTGAAATCTTACGCCGTCGCACGCCGGACCCGTGAGATCGGGATTCGGATGGCGCTCGGCGCGCACCCCCGCGACGTCTTCTCGCTCATCATGAAACAAGGCGCGCTCCAAACCGCCTTCGCCCTTGGGATCGGTCTGCTGCTCTCTTTGGCGGCCGGACGCCTGCTCATGCAAATCCTCTACCAGGTCAGCCCCGCCGATCCCGCCGCGTTGCTGGTCTCCAGCTCCATGCTCGCCGCCGCTGCTTTGCTGGCCTGCTATTTGCCCGCTCGCCGCGCGACCAAGGTCAGCCCAATGACGGCGTTGCGGACGGAGTAAGGCAGCGCGCTCCGCCGGTGGATCGTGCGCTCCGTCGCGGGATGTTGCGTTTGCGGCTACGCCGCGATCATTTTGCCATCGAGCGGCGGAGCGCTCGATCCACCGGGGCCCAATCAAATGACACGGTCCTCTAGCTGGCTGGCGGGTCGGAAATCGCGGCCAGCTCGGCTTGCAGTTTTTGCTGGCGCTCCTTCAAGGTCTGAAGACGGAGCTGCCAACGGTGAAGCTGGATACTGAGCTGGTTGATGTAGCCGGTGATTTCGGTGCGCTGCGATTCGTTTTCTTTGAGTTGGCGCTGTAAATCCGAAATCTTGACGGAGCCTTCGGAGGCGGCCTCGAGGGGCTGACTTGGAACGATTGTCGGCTTACCGCATTTCTGGCAATCCAGCGTCAGGCCGGCGGCGGCGGAATCGACGACGAACGACGCCGAGCAGTGCGTGCACGCAAAAATGATGTCACGACTCGATCCTTGGGCTGGAAGTGCCGAGCCGGTCGTTTGTTGCACGAGCAAATTACGAAGCAGGAGATATACCGGCAGGGTGTCGAAATGTTTTGCAAAATCGCGGCGCCATTTTCGCAGAAATTGCTCGGGCCGCGCACGACTCGTTATTCGCTAGAAGTGTGACAGCCGGGCACTTAGCCCTCCCTTAAATGGGCCATGCTGTCGCTAATTACGGAGGAACAGGTATATCGTGAGTTGTGTAAATGCTATTCCGTAAGGCAGTTACGCTGAATCGATCTGGCGGAATATGGATTGCTAAATAGCACGCGAACGATTCCGTTCACGAAAGGATTTCTCTTTATGGCTAAAGTTTTAGGTATCGATCTGGGCACCACCAACTCCTGCATGTCTGTAATGGAGGGCGGCGACCCGGTAGTTTTGGAAAATAGCGAGGGCGCGCGCACGACGCCTTCAATCGTCGCCTTCGCGAAGAACGGCGAGCGACTCGTCGGCCAGGCCGCCAAACGTCAGGCGGTCACGAACCCTGCAAACACAGTTTTCTCCATCAAGCGGTTCATGGGCCGGAAGTTCGATGAAGTCCGCGAGGAAGAGCATCGCGTGCCTTACAAGATCGTGAAGGCGGCGAACGGCGACGCGCATGTGCAGGTAGAAGTGAACGGCGAGAAGAAGACGTTCTCGCCGCCGGAGATCTCCGCGATGATTCTCGCGAAACTGAAGTCCGATGCGGAAGCGAAGCTCGGCGAGAAAATCACGCAAGCCGTCGTCACGGTCCCGGCGTATTTCAATGACTCGCAGCGCAACGCAACGAAAGACGCGGGCAAGATCGCCGGTCTCGAAGTTCTCCGGATCATCAACGAACCCACCGCCGCGTCGCTCGCTTACGGGCTCGACAAAAAGAAGGACGAGAAGATCGCCGTCTATGACTTGGGCGGCGGCACCTTCGACATTTCCGTTCTCGAAATCGGCGATGGCGTCTTCGAAGTGAAGGCGACCAACGGCGATACCCACCTCGGCGGCGACGACTGGGACAACATCCTGGTCGATTGGATCGTCAACGAATTTAAGAAGGACAGCGGCATCGATCTTTCGAAGCAGCCCGACGCGATCCAGCGCATCAAGGAAGAAGCGGAGAAGGCCAAGATCGCGCTCTCGTCTTCGCAGGAATACGAGATCAACCTGCCGTTCATCACGGCGGATGCGAGCGGTCCGAAGCATATCCAGAAGAAGTTGACCCGCTCGAAGCTCGAGCAGCTGACCGATCCGTTGTTTCAGCGCACGATTCCGCCGGTCAAAGCCTGCCTCTCAGACGCCAAACTTTCCGAGAAAGACATTAACGAGCTGGTGCTCGTGGGTGGCATGACGCGCATGCCGAAGGTTATCGAGACGGCGCGCACCTTGATTGGGAAAGAACCTCACAAAGGTGTGAACCCGGATGAAGTCGTTGCCATCGGCGCGGCCATCCAGGGCGGCGTGCTCAAGGGCGACGTGAAAGACGTGCTCCTCCTCGACGTGACCCCGCTGACCCTGGCGATTGAAACCGCCGGCGGCGTTGCGACGCCGATGATCCCGCGCAACACCACCATCCCCACCCGCAAGTCGCAAATCTTTTCGACCTACAGCGACAACCAGCCCGGCGTGGAGATCAAGGTCTTGCAAGGCGAGCGTCCGCTCTCGCGCGACAACAAGAACCTCGGCACCTTCCACCTCGACGGCATCCCGCCGGCCCCGCGTGGCACGCCGCAGATCGAAGTCACTTTCGATATCGACGCGAACGGCATCCTGCACGTTTCCGCGAAAGACCTCGGCACCGGCAAGGAGCAGAAAATCTCCATCACCGGCAGCTCAGGCTTGAGCAAGGAAGAAATCGAGAAGATGCAGCGCGACGCCGAAACCCACGCCAAGGAAGACAAGAAGGCGAAGGAAGCGATCGAGATCAAGAACAACGCCGACACGCTCGCGTATCAGTCTGAGAAGCAGTTGAAGGATCTGGGCGACAAGGTTCCGGAAGAAAAGCGGAAGCAGATCGAAGAAGCGATCAAAGCCGTCCGCGACGCGATCGAGGCGAACGATACCGACGCGATGAAGCGAACCTACGACGATCTCCAAAACAAATTCCAGGAAGTCAGCGCCGATCTCTACAAGCAAGCCGCCGCCACTGCCGGGCCCGCGCCTGGACCTGACGCGGGTGGCGATGCCGGTCAGGGAGCTCGTCCGCAGGATGAAGGTCCGCGGAAAGACCAGGGCGACGTCGTCGACGCAGAGTTTGAAGTCGTCGACGAAGACAAGAAGAAATAAAGCCATGAAAAACGAGTTCACAGTTGGAGACATCGTGCAGCTTCGATCGGGCGGCCCCGATATGACTGTTGAGGAGCAAATCTCGTTCGCCGGGCAATACCGTTGTCAGTGGTTTGGCGGCAAGAAACTGGAAACCGGTTGTTTTCCACCGGAATCGCTCATCAAGGTCACGTCTGATGGTAAGGAGACCTCGGCTAAATAATTCATATGGCTTCTGCTGCAGACGTTGCAACTTGGATGGTTAAGCAGGTGACCGAAAATAGTTGTCTCTACCAAGACGAGGCAGCGACTGCAATTGAACACAATTTCGGGCGCAACTTTGTGTATGACAACGAGAACGGAAATCCGGCCATCTCCAAAGACGTCCTTCGGCACTTTCGCAAACTTACTGAACAAAACGTTGTCTGGGATCGCGGCGAGCGTCTTTGGCGGAGACGCGAATCTTACGACGAAGAGGGAACGCGAATAACTAGCTAACGAGATGCGTACATTCGAAACTTTATCTTCCAAAGAGTGGATCGATATTGCCGAACAAAGGCGTGATGAGGTCCTTTTTGTTAGCAGAGCGACAGTGAATTTACCGGGCTTGGACACTGCAGGAAAATCCCTGCGAAAGCCGGGTTACGTCGAGTATGCGCCGACTTGGTCCGCCTTAGACGATAGGGGCGCTGCTGAACTCCTGGTTGGATTAGGCCACGATCTTCAGGGGCATTGGAACAGGTTTACAATCCTCGTCTACCGAAACGGAGGACGGATTTTCTTCAAATCCGTTGATTCAACGACACTTGAAGCTTCGATAGAATTTCAAACAATAGCTGAAGAAAGCGACTCAAACCCATGAAAACCGAACCCGGCGCTCCAGCATTTCCGAAGAACGGGGACGAGCCGAATCTTGTCGGTCTGACCAAGCGCGAATACTTCGCGATTCGGATGGCTGAAGGATTGCTGAGCGCAGGCGACAAAGGAACCAACTCTGTCGCGGGCCGGGCGGTGAGGTACGCCGACGAGCTAATCGAAGTTTTGCAACAACGTCAACAGCCAGTGGCAGCCGGCGATCAACTGTAACCAGTCCACCGAAATGAACATGCCTTCTAACGCGAAATGCCCCAAGTGCGACGCCTTGATTACCAGGGTGACTGCCGGACACGTCCCAATCGAGATTCCGATGGGGAATAGCTGGAATGGGATCGCTTACGCATGTCCGTCATGCAAATCGTTGCTCGGAGTACAAATCGATCCGATTGCGATCAAGGAAGACATTGTGACTGAATTGTTCAAGCGACTTCGCAAATGACCACGATCACTGAGAGTTCCAAAGTAGGGGACGCCAAGAATCCGGCGCAAAGCTCGACCGCCACGAAAAAATGCCTGGTGGTTGTCGATAATTCAAACGTGTTTATCGAGGGGCAAAAGTACAGCGCCTATAGTAAGGGAAAGGTTCGCAAATTCGCGACTGATTGGGATCCAAAAGATCCTTCTTGGCGCGTTGACTTTGGCGGGTTGCTCCTGGCGGTCTCTAGTGGTCGAGTTGTCGAACATGCCATACTTGTTGGCTCTCGCCCGCCGCAAAACGACTCAGTTTGGAAAGCAGCCGAGGATAGCGGATTCGAAGTTACTGTTCATGACCGCAACATCTTGAATGAAGAGAAGGCGGTGGATACCGAGCTAGTTGCTCAGGCGGTGGAACTGATTTGTACTACGGGCGAACCCATGGATTTGGCGATCGTGTCCGGCGATCGAGATTTTGTTCCTCTCGTGAACGTTGCGCACCGACACAAATGGTTTGTGGAGATGTGGGCATTCACCAACGCGTTCAGCCAAGGTGGGCAGATGGCAAACAGCGTGGACAAAGTACGGCCGCTGGATGAGGTCTTTCACAAGATTGGCAGATATGATTTTCAGTGGCCGTAACAACAATTTGCTGACAGGGGTATAGGAAGAACCTGACGACTGCCGGCATTAACCAACAAAGTAGAAAGAGTAATTACACATGGCAATTAACGTAAGACCTCTCGGAGATCGCGTGCTCGTGCAGCCGATCGAAGAGAAAGAAACCAAAAAGGGCGGCATCATCATTCCCGATACCGCCAAGGAAAAGCCGCAAGAGGGCAAGGTCGTCGCTCTCGGCACCGGCAAAGTGAACGAAGAGGGCAAGAAGGTCGAGTTCACGGTAAAAAAAGGCGACAAGGTGCTCATCTCGAAATATGGCGGCACCGAAATCAAAGTGGACGGTGAGTCCTATTTGATCATGCGCGAGGATGACATACTCGGCATCATTGGTTAATCCCGTATCTCAACTCGAAACTAAGAACTAACTTATGGCAGCTAAACAATTACAATTTGATGAGAACGCGCGGCACGCGCTTCTCCGCGGCATCGAGAAACTCTCGAAGGCCGTGAAAGCGACCCTCGGACCGAGCGGCCGCAACGTCATCCTCGACAAGAAATTCGGCAGCCCGACGATCACCAAGGATGGTGTGACCGTGGCCAAGGAGATCGAGCTCGAAGATCCTTATGAAAACATGGGCGCCCAGCTCGTGCGCGAAGTCGCCTCCAAGACTTCCGACATCGCTGGCGACGGCACCACGACGGCGACCGTTCTCGCTGAGTCCATCTACAAGGAAGGTCTCCGCAACGTAACGGCCGGCGCGAACCCGACCTCGCTTCAGCGCGGCATCAACAAGGCTGTTGAAGCTATTGTGGCCGAGCTGGGCAAGATCTCGAAGAAGGTCAGCGACCGCAGCGAAATCGCGCAGGTCGCGACTGTCTCGGCGAACTGGGACAAGACGATCGGCGAGATCATCGCCGACGCGATGGACAAGGTGGGCAAGGACGGAACGATCACGGTGGAAGAAGCCAAGTCGATCGAAACCAGCCTCGACGTGGTCGAAGGCATGCAGTTCGACAAGGGTTATCTCTCGCCCTACTTCGTGACCAACGCGGAAGCGATGGAAGCGATCCTCGATAATCCTTACGTCCTTCTCTTCGAGAAAAAGATCTCGAGCTTGAAGGACATGCTGCCGCTGCTGGAGAAGGTGGCGAAGGCGGGACGCCCGCTGCTCATCATCTCGGAAGATGTGGAAGGCGAAGCGCTCGCGACTCTGGTCGTGAACAAACTGCGCGGCACGCTGCAAGTGGCGGCTGTTAAGGCCCCGGGATTCGGCGATCGCCGCAAGGCCATGATGGAAGACATCGCGGTCCTCACCGGCGGCAAACTCATCACCGAAGATCTCGGTATTAAACTCGAGAACGTAAAGCTCGAGGACTTAGGCCGTGCAAAACGGGTCACGATTGACAAGGAGAACACCACCATCGTGGAAGGTGAAGGCAAGCACGCAGACATCCAGGGCCGCGTCAGCCAGATCCGTCGTCAGATCGAAGAGACCACCTCCGATTACGATCGGGAGAAGCTCCAGGAGCGTCTCGCCAAGCTGGCTGGCGGCGTTGCCGTCATCAATGTCGGCGCCGCGACCGAAACGGAGATGAAAGAGAAGAAGGCGCGCGTGGAAGACGCGTTGCATGCGACTCGCGCCGCGGTCGAAGAAGGCATCGTCCCTGGTGGCGGTGTCGCTTTGATCCGCGCGCAGAAAGCGCTCGATAACATCAAGGACCTGGAAGGCGACGAGAAGGTCGGCGTGGCGATCATTCGCCGCGCGATCGAAGAGCCGCTTCGCCAGCTCGCGGACAACGCGGGCCAGGAAGGCGCGCTCATCGTCCAGGAAGTGAAGAAGCGCAAAGGCAACGAAGGCTACAACGTGGCCACGGGCGAATACGAAGACCTGGTCAAAGCCGGCGTCGTCGATCCGACCAAGGTGACGCGG
>DATMEN010000023.1:0-128424 GCA_035556975.1 Chthoniobacterales bacterium | reverse complement strand
CCTATCCCAAGATGAGTTCTCCCTGAAGAGTCGTGGTAGACCACCACGTTGATAGGTTACTGGTGTAAGCGTAGTAATACGTTCAGCTAAGTAATACTAATAACTCGTTCGGCTTGGTCATTTACTTTTCAATTAACCCGTCCCGCGCAAGCGGGACGGCAAATTGAAGGGAATGACTCTAATAATTAATAAAACGAAGCCTTAAAATGCGGAAAACTTCCTGTATGTAGACATCAGAGAACCGGTTGTTCTTTGAAAGTGTGAATAGTGACTAGTGATAAGTGAACGGAATTTGGACCACTCACGATTCACCGATCACCGTTCACAGCCCCGACAGCATTAGGGGCCGCCAGACCCGAGCAGCGCGAAAAACGCTGCTCGGGTCTGGTGATCATAGCGCAGTGGCACCACCCGTTCCCATTCCGAACACGGAAGTGAAACGCTGCAGCCCCGATGGTAGTGCGACGATAGGTTGTGCGAGAGTAGGACGTCGCCAGAACAAAAGCCCCGCTGGGTTCATCTCAGCGGGGCTTTTGCGTGTCCTGGGCGCCGCCGGGAAACCGCGAGGAAGCCATTTGAGCGCAACGCAATCGTGGCGTAGAGGAAATGGTCTTCACAGAAAGGTTTCTTATGCTGATCAGCAATAAAGTAGTCGATGCCATCAACGAGCAGATTGGAAATGAATTCGGCGCCTCACTGCAATACGTCGCGATCGCGGCACACTTCGCGGCGGACGCGCTCCCGCAGTTGTCCGAGCACTTTTTCGAGCAAGCGGAAGAGGAGAAGGAGCACGCGATGCGTTTCATCAAGTACGTCGTGGACGCCGGGGGACGGGTGGTGCTTCCGGCGATCGATGCGCCCCAAGCCAGCTTCAAGACGGCCGAGGCGGCGATCAAGCTTTCCCTCGACCAGGAGGTGAAGGTGACGCACCAAATCAACGCGCTGGTGGAACTGGCCCGGTCGGAAAATGACTATATCACGATCAATTTTCTCCAGTGGTTCCTGACCGAGCAGCTGGAGGAAGTGTCGTCGATGGATAATCTCCTGAAAATCGTCCAACGGGGCGCGGATAATCTTCTCCAGGTGGAGGAATACCTCGCCCGCGTAGGCGTGAAGACGATGGCGGGCCCGAAGGGGGAGTAGCAGAAAACGTCCAACGCCAAATTCAAAGACCACTTCTCCGCGCACGCGGACGACTACGCAAAATTTCGGCCGCGGTATCCGGAGGAGCTGTTTCGCTATCTGGCAACAGTCGCACGCGGAAAGGAATTGGCGTGGGATTGCGCGACGGGGAATGGGCAGGCAGCGATTGCCCTGGCTGGCTGGTTCGAGCGAGTCGTCGCGACGGACGCAAGCGAGAAGCAGGTCGCAAAGGCGGAGGCACACGCGCGCGTCGAGTATCGGGTGGCCCCGGCGGAGAAGAGCGGAATCCCGTCAGGCACGGTCGACCTCATCACGGTGGCGCAGGCGTTGCATTGGTTCGATCTCAGCCGGTTCTACGGGGAAGCGAGGCGCGTGTTGAAGCCGGGGGGCGTTGTCGCGGCGTGGGCGTATAAGCTGGCGAGCGTAACGCCTCCAATCGACGCGGTGGTAGGTCATTATTATTCCGATGTCGTGGGCCCATATTGGCCGGCGGAACGTGGGCTCGTCGAAAAGTTTGAAGAGTTGACGTTTCCCTTCGCTGAAATCATGGCGCCGCCGTTTGAGATGGTCGCGGAGTGGAGGGTCGATCATCTCGTCGGATATCTGCGGACGTGGTCGGCAACGCAGCGGTTCATGGCGGCGAATCAGTGCGATCCATTGAAAGGCGTCGAAGAAGATCTACGGGCGGCTTGGGGCGATGCCGAACAATCACGGCGGGTGGTTTGGCCGCTCACGGTCCTCGTGGGCCGGGTGGAATAACCGCCTCTCGCCGTTCGCCGGGGTCCCTCGGCTGCGCTCGGGATGACCTAGTTCTTTCTCCGCGCGAGCTTTTTTACGGCGGCGTGCCGGCGGGCGAATTCCTTGAAGGGCATGGCGGGGGAGCCCATGACCTTGGTATCGTCGGGAACGTCCTCAAGCACGGCGCTTTTCGCCGCGACCTGGACGCGATGGCCGATCTTGAGGTGGCCGGAGAATCCGCTCTGCCCCGCCACGAAGACATGGTCGCCCAACTCGGTGGAACCGGCGATGCCGACCTGCGAGACGAGCAGGCAATGCTTCCCGATTTTCACGTTGTGCCCGATCATCACCAGGTTGTCGATCTTGGTCCCCTCGCCTATCACGGTTTCGCCCAGGGCCGCCCGATCTATCGTGCTGCCGGCTCCGATCTCCACGTCATCTTCGATCCGGACGATGCCGATCTGCGGGATCTTGTGATGCTTGCCCTCGTGCATGGCGAAGCCGTACCCATCCGAGCCGATGACGACGCCCGCGTGGATGATGCAGCGGCGGCCAATGCGCGTGCCATCATAAATGACGACATTGGGATAGACGATCGAATCGTCTCCGAGCATCGATCCGGCTTCGATCGAGACATTTTGGAAAATCGTCACGTTGTTCCCGATGACAACATTATCTCCAATGGTAGTGAACGCGCCGACGGCCACGTTCGTCCCCAGCCTGGCGCTTGATGCGATGGACGCCTTCGCCGACACGCCTTTGGGCATGGGCCGCGCACCAAACCAGCGGGTCATGATTCGCGCGATGGCGAAGTAAGGATCGGCCACCCGAATCCATCGGTCGTCCTGGCCTTCGAGGTCTTGCGGCACCAGGATTGCGCCTGCTTTCGTCTCGCCAAGCTGGGCAGCGTACTTGCGATTGCTCAGGAAGCTCAATTGTTCCGTGGTCGCTTGCGCCAGCGGCGCAACTGCCGAGACCGATCGATCCCGGTCTCCGGCATACTCGCCTCCTACGAAACTAACGATTTCTCCGAGCGGAACGGTGGGCATGGCTCGAAGTGTATCGGATCACGTGGAGATTAAAAGCGCCGGGCTGCGCTGCGGACGGCGCAGTCCGGCAGCTGCCGGATCCCTACCTCCGGCTACCGCCGCCCAAAAAACTGCCGAGCAATCCCCGCACGATCTGCCGGCCCATCTGGCTGCTCGCGGCCCGCGCCGCGCTCTTCATCATGCTTGTCGCCATGGAATCGCGCACTCCTCCACGCGGGCCAATGGTCGGTTTGAAGACTGATTCGATAAACGATGGTTTGCTCGCTTCGGGCGCCAGCGTTCCAGACGCCGCGGGCGGCGCGCTGGCGCTGGCGGCTTTTTCTTTTGCCCGCGCCTGCAATATTTCGTGGGCCGATTCGCGATCGACCGCCTTCTCGTAGTGGCCGGCCAGAATCGATGATCCGATGATTTGCTTCCGTTGTTCGGGGTCAATCGCCCCGACCTGACTTCGTGGCGGCAAAATTTTCGCCCGGTCGACAATCCCGGGTTTGCCTTCGTCATCGAGCATCGAGACGAGAGCTTCGCCCACGCCAAGCTCCGTGATGACCGTCTCGACCTTCAGCCTGGGGTTCTGACGAAAAGTCTGCGCGGCGGCCGTGACCGCCTTTTGATCTCGCGGGGTAAAGGCGCGCAAGGCATGCTGGACCCGGTTCCCGAGCTGGCCCAGGACAACATCAGGAATATCGAGCGGATTCTGGCTCACGAAATAAACCCCGATCCCCTTCGAGCGGATCAATCGCACCATCTGCTCGATCTTCTGTGCCACCGCCGGATCGAGGTCGTCGAAGAGCAGGTGCGCTTCGTCAAAAAAGAAAACGAGCTTGGGCTTTTCCGGGTCGCCAATTTCCGGAAGCCGCTCGAAGAGTTCGGAGAGCAACCAAAGGAGAAAGGTCGCGTAAACTTTCGGCGACTGTTGCATGAGCTTTTCGGCCGCCAGGATATTGACGACGCCGCGCCCGCTCTGGGTCTGGATCAGATCATCGAGGTTGAGCGCCGGCTCACCAAAAAACTTGTTGGCGCCTTGGGTTTCGAGTTCGAGAAGGCTGCGCTGAATCGCGCCCGCGCTCGCGGCCGAAACGTTGCCGTACTGGGTTTTGAACTGGCCGGCATTGTCGGCGACGTACTGCACCATCGAGCGAAGGTCCTTCAGATCGAGCAGCAACAGACCGCCTTCGTCGGCAATCCTGAAAACCATGTTGAGGACGCCCTCCTGCGTGTCGTTCAAGCTGAGCAGACGTCCGAGCAGCAGCGGCCCCATTTCCGATACGGTCGCGCGCACCGGATGGCCGTTTTCGCCGAAGACATCCCAGAACACGACGGGACAGGCCTCACCTTTGAAATCCGAGATCCCGAGTTCTTCGGCCCGCGCCGCGATCTTGGGATTGTTTCCGCCTGCCTGGCACATACCGGCGAGATCGCCTTTTACGTCCGCCATGAATACGGGAATACCGCGCGCGCTGAAATTTTCCGCAAGTGTTTGCAACGTTACGGTCTTGCCGGTCCCGGTCGCTCCGGCGATAAGGCCGTGGCGATTCGCCATTTTCGGGAGGAGATAAATTGGCTCTTCGCCTTGCGCGATAAGAATTGGGTCGCTCATAAGAAGGATCTGCTCACTCTGTCGGAATGAAATGAGGCTGTAAAGCCGACGAGAGCACCAGCGCTCTTTGGTAGGGCGAGACTCCGTCGAACCAAACAGATTGCGCCTTTTCGGCTCGACAGAGTCTCGCCCTACCAGGGAATCAACCCGGACGTTCGGAAAAACATCCCTGGCTATTCGGCCGCAATCGCCTCGGCCGGGATTTCCGTTAACGATGGGTCGGGAGGCGTTACGTCAACTGGCGCGGGCTCGATCGAGAGGATGGCGAAGCGCCGGGTCTCGGCGTCGTCGGTTAGGGTGACGATTTCGCCGACCTTATGGCCGAGCAACGCCTGGCCAATCGCCGTCTGGTAGGAAATGATCCCGCGATCGGGATCCCCGTCCCAGGCGCCCAAAACCGTGTAAACCTCTTCCTTGCCGGAATCGGAATCCCGCAGAGTCACGATCGTTCCGATGGAAACCTGGGTCGTATCCGGACTTTCGAAGGCGGTCCCCCGGGCGTTATGAAGCGCGGCTTCCAGTTCGGATTTCCGGCGCATGAGCACCGCCTGCATTTCCTTCGCGGCCTTGAACTCAAAGTTTTCCCGCAGATCGCCGTAGGAACGCGCGACGCCGATCTCCTTGCTGTTTTCCGGAATCTTCTTGTTCACGAGCTCCTCGTATTCCGCTTTCCGTTTGTCGAGACTGCTCCAGGAAACGACGAGCGCGGCACTTTTCTCTTCCTTTTGCTCGCCCGTGATCACGCTTTCCAGCTCTGGATAAAGCTTGATGATGCGGGCCAGCAACGAGCGCTTGGTCAGCTCATCAAAAACCGGCGTAAGCATCAGCCGGCGCATGGCATCCCGGGCCACTCCCACTTCCGCGCCGGTAAACATGTCGGGAATCAAGTCGCGATCGTCGAGCAACAGGTCGCGCAGCTTGCTGCCGCGGCTGTTCTCGTTGTGTTGGTCGCGCTCGAGCGCCGACAAGATCGCGCCCAGCAAATCCGGCGTGATCAACTCTTGCCACTCACCGGCGCGTTCCCGGCAGAGCCAGACCAGCGCTTCACTGGTGACCGAGTGCTCGCGAATTCCGCGGTGAAGATAAGCGCGGAGCTCAGCCTGGAGCCCTGCCTCCGCGAAAACCCGCGGAACCTGCAAGACCGCCCGCGCATGATTGCCCTGCATCAGTTGAAATCCGCGGACTGTCCAGCCGGGGCCCAGCGCGGCCGGCAACGCATGCAGGACGCGGCGTTCCTTCCCGGCCGGGAGTTTCGGCAGAATCGTCGGCAGCCGGGCTTCCTCCTGTGCGATCAGGCGGGTCAAAGTCAGATCGGCGTTGGTGGTTTTGAGTTGTGGACAGCGCTCGAGTAAATCGTCGCGCGCCATGACCAGTTCAAAAACCAGGGCAGGATTCAGCCGTTGATTCCGCGCCGCGGCTTCTTCGATCGTATTGACGATCGGCTGCAACTGCGTTTCCGGTTTGTCGAATTCATTGTGAAATTTGATGATCTGGTCCAGCGCCGCCGCCTGCTCCTTCGGCTGGCGCGCCTGATCGAAAAAAGCGATCAGTTCGTTCGCCCGCGAGACCTTCTCGCCTCGCAACTGGATCGGCTCGCTTTTCTTGGTCGGGATGAGGAAATAGCCTTCCTTGTTCAGGATTTTTTTCGTGGAATCCCACCAGCGCTTCCATTCGGGCTCGCTGAAAATATCGCCCAGCATCAACTGGCTGATTTGCGTCACCGTCGCAGCGCCCCCGAGGCTTTCGAGAATGTTCCGCATGAGACCGGCCGGATCTTTCTTGACCAGCGCCTTGATCCCCTCCAAATCGTTCGCCTTCTTCGCGAGGAAATGTTCCGGCGGGATCAACGTGAGATTATCCGCGGCGTAGGACAACTGCATCGCGTGCGCCTTTTTCCCGGGAAAATCGATCAGGATTTGATTGAGGAGAAGGTTCCATTCGGCGACGCGGCCGAATCCCCAGCTCTTGTGCAAACAGAAGGCGCCGGGCTTGAGTTTTTCGAGTTGGTCGGCGGCGCGCGCGGTCAGCTTTCCTGACTCGACGAGCTTTTCCAATTCGGCATCCATGCGGTCGAACAAGCTACGAAGAACGTTCTCGTTGGCGAGAGAAAAGTCGCCGTTGTAGTCGCTTCGCTATGCGAGGCGTGAGCGACAACTTCGCCCCGTCGGCGCCCCCACAAGGCGGCGGCCAATCGCTTTACGATTGCGACGGAGTGGACTGCATGGAACGGTCTGCGCCGTGCCACTTTGGTTCTGGATCGCCTTTCACATCGGCGTCTTCATCGTTCTCGCGATCGACCTGATCGGTTTCAACCGAAAAGCCCACGTCGTTTCGATCCGTGAGGCGGGGATATGGAGCGCCGTGTGGGTGATTTTGTCCCTGAGCTTCAACCTCCTGGTCTGGCAGATCAAGGGGCCGGAAGCCGCGCTCGATTTCTTTACCGCCTACCTCATCGAGTACTCGCTCAGCGTCGATAACATCTTCGTTTTCGTCCTCATTTTTACCTACTTCCAGGTCCGGCGGAAGTTTCAGCACCGGGTCCTGGTCTGGGGCATCATCGGCGCGCTCGTCATGCGTGGGCTTATGATTTGGATCGGGGTCGCGCTGGTCCAGCGATTCCATTTCGTCCTCTACATCTTCGGAGCGTTCCTTCTCGTTACCGGAATCCGGATGCTGGTGAGTCACGGCGAGGAAATCGACCTGGAAAGCAATTTCGTGCTCCGCCTCTGCCGGCGCTGGATGCGAGTCACGCCCGAATACCACGAGCAGCGCTTCATCGTGAAAGTCGAGGGCCAGTGGATGCTCACGCCCCTGGCGCTGGTCCTGATCGTCATCGACATCATGGACCTGGTTTTCGCGGTTGATTCCATCCCCGCGGTCTTCGCCATTACGACCGACCAATTCATCATTTACACCTCGAACATCTGCGCGATCCTCGGGCTCCGTTCCCTCTACTTCGTCCTCGCCCATGTCATCGACCGCTTCATTTATCTCAAAACCGGCCTCGCGCTCGTCCTCGGCTTCGTCGGGCTCAAAATGATTTTCGCGGATTGGTTCCACATCCCGAATTGGGCATCGCTCGCGGTGATTGTGGTGGTCTTGGGAGTGACCATCTATGCGTCCATGCGCGCCACCCGCAGGCAGCTCCCAAAAAAAATCGAGCAAGGCGCCAAGAAAAAGCCGCTCGATCTGAAATAGGAAGTTGCCTATCCGGCTCGAAATTGGTTAGCTGGAACAACCCCCCATGAAAACCCTGTTCGCTGTCTTCGTCCTCGGCTTTGCCACTTCCTCCTTCGCCGATATTCAGGATCCGCCTTCGAATGATTATGGCCCGACGCGCAAGCTCGGACGCGGCCTTTCCAACCTCGTTTTCGGCATCGCGGAATTGCCGGCCACGATCGCGAAAATCAATGAGCGCGAGGGCAACTCGGCCGCGGCGGGCTACGGCGTCGTCCGCGGGGCAGGCCGCAGCTACATGCGTTTTCAGGCGGGACTTTGCGAGATCTTCACCTTTCCCTTTCCCGTGAACCGGGGGACGTACTACCCGTTGCTGCGGCGCGAGATTCCGTATATCCAGGCAGGCTACCAGGAATTCCCGCCGGAGCTCGGCAACGAATCGAAGTATCCGTACGTGCGGAAGTATTGAGCCGCCTCCGCGTCGCATCTCTTCCTCTTCCTCTGCTCGAACAAAACCGAGAGCCAGGGGGTAGCGGAAGAGGGAGCGGAAGAGGAAGATGTTGCAGGCGAAGGTTGACCCCGGTTCGCACCGACGTACTGATAAGCCGATTTGGAGCAGGCCTCAGCCATCACTTCGCGTTCTCGAACAGCCGCGACCGTTATTATCTTAACGGTCCTCTATTTCGTCGCCGCCAAGCTCAGTCTGAAGCTGGCGTACTTGCACGTCAGCGCTTCCCCCGTCTGGCCTCCGGCCGGTATGGCCCTGGCAGCCGTACTTCTGCTCGGCTACCGCGTCTGGCCCGCGATTTTCGCCGGTGCGTTCCTGGTCAATCTGACTACGGCCGGCAACCTCTTCACCTCGCTGGGCATCGCCGCGGGAAATACCCTGGAAGCCGTCCTCGGCGCCTGGCTGATTCATCGCGTGGCCGGCGGCGCCCAGGTTTTCGAACGCGCGCAAAGTGTTTTCAAATTTGCGCTCGTCGTTCTCATCAGCACCCTCGTCAGCCCCACGATCGGCCTGACGAGTCTGGCTTTGGCCGGTTTCGCGGATTGGGCCAATTACAGCGCGATCTGGCTGACTTGGTGGCTGGGCGACGCGACGGGCGATTTCATCGTCGCGCCCCTGTTAATTCTTTGGTTCACCGCGCCGGCCCGCCGGTGGGACCGCGCCGCCCTCCTGGAGGTGATCCTCCTTTTCCTGCTCTTGTTTTTCCTCGGTCAGCTCGTCTTCGGCGGCTGGCTCCCGATTACCGCGCAAAACTATCCGATGGCGTTTATCTGCGGTCCGATTGTCATTTGGACGGCGTTTCGCTTCACGCCACGTGAAACCGCCACGGGCATTTTCATCCTCTCGGCCCTGGCGGTCTGGGGCACCCTCCGCGGTCACGGGCCCTTCGCCATGGAAAACGACAACCAATCCCTCCTGGCGCTTCAGGCCTCGACGGCCATCCTGATCGTCACCGCGATGGCGCTGGCGGCCGGCATGGCGGAGCGGCGGCGCGCGGAAGCGGCGATCGAACAACAGCGCGCCACGGTCGAGGCCGCGAACCGGACGAAGGACAATTTTCTCGCGATGCTTTCGCATGAATTACGAACGCCGCTCACCCCGGTGCTGGCGGCGCTCGATGCGCTCAAAACAGAATCCCCGCCGCCCGCCGAACTTAAAGAGACGCTCGCGATGATGCGCCGCAACATCGAATTGGAGAGCCAGCTCATCGACGATTTGCTCGATCTGACCCGGATCACGAAAGACAAATTGCAATTGGAGTTCGAGCCCGTGGATGCGCACCAGGCCATCTCGAACGTAGTGGAAATGTGCGCGCTCGAAGCGAAAGAGAAACAGCTTCAGATGCGTTTCGACCTCCGGGCCGGGGACTTTCATGTCATGGCCGACCCGGCGAAGTTCCAGCAGATCATTTGGAACCTCCTCAAGAACGCAATCAAGTTCACGGGCGAAAACGGAACCATCACCATATCGTCGACGAATCTTCAGCCGAACATCATGACGATTGGCATCACTGATACCGGTATTGGGATCGAACCCGATCTCATGGCCCGCATTTTCAATCCCTTCGAACAGGGCGAGCGATCCTTTCAGCGCCGTTTTGGCGGTCTGGGCTTGGGCCTGGCCATCTCAAAGTCCCTTGCCCAAGCCCATGGCGCTTCGCTGATTGCCAGAAGTGACGGCCGCGATCGCGGCGCAACCTTCCTTCTCGCCATCAAAACCGCGGGACTGGAGCAGGCTCCATCCCAACCCGCGGCTGTTTCAGCTCAAGCCACGCGAAGGAACGTTCGCATCCTGCTCGTCGACGATCATCCCGACACTTGCCTGGCGTTGGAACGGCTGCTCACCCTCCGCGGTCATCATGTCGTCGCGGCCCAGAGCGTCCGTGCGGCGATGGAAGTCGCCGAAAGCAATCACTTCGACCTTCTCATCAGCGACGTCGGCTTGCCCGACGGAAGCGGCATGGAACTTTTCCGCCACTTGCGCGCCAAATTTACCATGCCCGGAATCGCGATGAGCGGGTTCGGCATGGATTCCGACATCGGCAAGAGCCTCGAAGCCGGCTTTTCCGCGCATTTGGTGAAACCGGTGAAGTTGGAAAAACTCGAAGCAGCTATCTCGAGGGTAATGGCTGATTAGGTGGATCGAGCGCTCCGTCGCTCGATGGCAAACAATCGCGGCGGAGCCGCCACTAATAACATCGAGCGGCGGAGCGCTCGATCCACCCATTCGACGCAACGCGTTCTCAACGCGACGTTGTCAGCGATGCGTTCGGTCGAGCTCCAAATCCAGGATGTTGCCTTTGGCGGCAAAGGCGTCGCGCGCGATCAAGGAAAAGCGGTCTTCGTTCCATTCACGATCGCGGGCGAGCTCATCACCGCAAAGATCGTGCGCGAGAAAAAGCAGTTTGCCGAAGCGGAACTGATCGAGCTGATCGAGCCTTCGCCCCATCGGGCGGCTCCGGAGTGTCCCTACTTCGGCCGATGCGGCGGGTGCAGTTACCAACACATCAGCTACGAGCACCAGTTGGAGCTGAAAGGGAAGCAGGTCGAACAGGCGATGCGGCGGATCGGACGCTTATCGCAACCGCCCATGAGGCCCATCATCCCCTCGCCTTTGCCTTATGGTTATCGGAACCGAATCACGGTCCACGCGGAAGACAACGTCGTAGGATTCTACCGGCGCGATGTCCACCAGCTCATGGACATCGAGCTCTGTCCCATCGCCGCGCCCGCGGTGAACGAGGCCCTCGCACGATTGCGCGCGGGACGAGTGCGGGACGGCCACTACACCTTGCGCGCGCATTCCGGACCGCGCGTTTTTGCGCAAACAAACGATGCCGTCGCCGAAGCCCTGGCAGGCTTGATCGCCAGCATTTTGCCGCGTGAAGCCGGGCTTCTCATCGACGCGTTTTGCGGCGCCGGCTTCTTTACCAAGCGACTTGGGCCGCAATTCGAGCGCGTGGTCGGAATCGATTGGGACCGTTTCGCGATCGAAGCGGCGCAGAAAGATGCCGGCGCGAACGAAGCCTACATCTCAGGCGACGTCACAACAGAGTTAGGCTGGCTTTTGCAAAAGAGCGAGCTCGCATCGACGGCGCTGATTGTCGATCCGCCCGCCACCGGCCTCTCCGCCGAAATGCGCCGCGCCATTCTCGAGACCCCGCCGCACACGATGATCTACGTGTCGTGCAACCCCCCAACGCTGGCCCGCGACCTCGCGGAATTGCAGCAGCGGTTCGCCGTCCTCTCGATTACGCCACTGGACATGTTCCCCCAAACCGGCGAGATCGAAGCCGTAGCGCATCTGCAAGCCCAGGCGAGGTAGAGGCGCCGCCCTCCGCGGCGAGCGCCTAGCCAACGCCAAGCCTCGCCTGCCTCCGGCGAATCAAAAGTTTTCTGAAGAAATGCAGCAACTTTAGTTGGCGGGTCTCGTAGTGACCTTTTGGATAGATCCCCCTGCGGCGCTCCCCCCGGAAACGCCTCCCGGGGGTAACCCGTGGTTTGCCACGGGACCTCCGGGAGGCAACCGAGGAGTCCTGCCCTAAACCCGCAAGCGTCGATCTGATGGCTGGGGAGCGCACGCGCGCTCGCGTGCTGGCGATGGCGCCCTCGCCATCGCGAACTTTTTTCTGCCAGAATTATTTCGGCGAGGCGCCAAAATCAGCACGCGAGGGCGCGTGCGCTCCCCAGCTATTCCGCGCGCAAGGCTTCGACCGGGTTCAGCTGACTGGCCCGGCGTGCCGGGAATAGACAAGCCAGGAGAGCGGCCAGGGCCAGGACCACCGCGGTCGACAGAAGCAAGAGCGGACTATGCGCCGAGACCTGGTAGAGCTGGGCCGCGATCAATCGCCCGAGGCCCAGCGCCGCGGCTAATCCTGCGATCAAACCGAAAATTACTGGAATCATCCCCTGTTTCACGACGAGCCGCAGCACGTCCATCGTCTGCGCGCCCAGCGCCATGCGGACACCAATCTCGCCGGTGCGTTGCTCCACCGTGTAAGCCACCGCGCCGTAAATGCCGACCGTGGCCAACAGAAGCGCGACGGCCGCGAAGACGCCCAGCAACACCATCATCAACTTCGCCTGACCAAGCGCCTGCGCCATGATCTCACTCACCGGCTGCGGCTGAATCAGCGCGAGACCCGGATCGATCGTCTTCAGCACGGCCTGCACTGATTTTGTCACGCTGTCCGGGGGCAAGGGACTGCGCACCGTTATGCTGAGGAACGGAAAATTCTCCTGCGCGAACGGCCGATAGAATTCCATGTCGTTTTGCTGGTCGAGCCGCGCCGAGCGCACATCGCCGACCACGCCCACGATCTCGACCGGCACGCTGCCGCTGGTAACGAGCAAGGTCTTTCCGATCGGATTTTCGTTGCCGAAGACTGACTTCGCGCCGGCTGCGCTGATCAGGATCACATTTGGATGGCCGGCCATGTCCTGCTCATTGAAATCGCGACCGGCCAGGAGCGGGATGCCCAGGGTCCGGAGCCATCCCGGCGTGATGTCGTTGGAGGGCGCGCCTTTGCGCTCCGCGACGGGCGGAACGTTGCCCTCCGCGCGCGTGTAGAGCGTCGCGCCGCCACCACCAAAGAGCGGAAACCCGCCGCTGATCGACACATCCTGCACGCCGGCGGTGGCGCGGAGGGCGCTGGTCATTTGCTCGGCGAAACGCGCGCGGGCAGCGACGTCCGGATATTGCGCCTGCGGCATGACGGTGAGTCCGATCCAGAGATTCTCGGGCTTGAAACCGGGATCCTGATGGCTCAGCCGCACGAAACTCGCGATGAGTAACGACGCCCCGGCGACCAGGGTGACCGACAGCGCGACCTGCGCACCGACCAGCAATTTGCGGAAACGTTGTTGCCGCGCGCTGCCGGCAGTCCCGCGGCCGCCTTCCTTCAGCGCATCGACGATGTCCCCGCGCGAGCTTTGCAGCGCGGGATACAAGCCCATGACCAAACCGGTCAGCAAGGAGAGCGCGATCGTGAACGCGAGCACCGGAAAGGAAAGCGCCGTCGCGCTGCCGGCTTCGATCGGCAGGAAGTTCGCCGCGAGTTTCGGCACGAGCGGGACCAATTGCCACGCCAGCAGCGCCCCGAGAATTCCGGCGAGCAAACTGATGAGCACGCTCTCGAAAACGAAAAGGCGCAGCACACTGGCGCGCGACGCGCCCAGCGCCATGCGGAGCGAAATTTCGCGGCGCCGGCCGCTGAATCTAACGAGGAGCAGGTTGGCGACGTTGCTGCACGCAATGAGCAGGACAAAGGTCACGGCCGCAAGAAGCGTGGCGAAACCCGGCCGCAGATTTTCCGTCACATCCTCGGGCAGCGTCTTCACCACGGTGCCGGATTTCGCGTCGATCTTTTCGGGATATTGCGCGCGATAGCTGTTCTCGAGCAATTGCAAAGCGGCGACGGCCTGTTCTTTCGTCACGCCAGGCTTCAGGCGTCCGACCGCGCGCAAGAAGGCTGTGCCCCGCATCATGCGCTCGTGCGGGAAACCCGGGATGACGAACGGCTTTGTCGTCCAAATATCGGCGTTTGGTCCCGTCCACGAGACCGGCAAGGTCGCGATCACGCCCACAACTGTGTGCGCCACGCCATCGAGCGTGAGCGCGCGCCCGACCACGTTCGGGTCGCTCCCGAGCCGCGCTTTCCAAAAGCGTTCCGTGATCACCGCGGCATCAGCGCCTTCCTCTTCCTCTGGCAGAAACGTCCGGCCGCGAACCGGACGCAGACCGAGGACGTCAAAGTAATTTGCGGTTGCCTTGAACATCGGAACCTGAAACGGATCACCCAGTCCCGTTACCGTCGCGGCCAGTCCATTCTCAGCGGCAAATCCGTCGAAGATGGTTTGGCCGTCGCGGAAATGCATGTAGCGCGGGGCGGAGAGCGGGAAGTCGACCGTCTGTTCTTTGAACTTCGAGAAAACGTGAAGGACGCGCGCCGGTTCTCGAAAAGGCAGCCCGCGCAGGAAGAGATCGTTGATCAGGCTGAAGATTGCGGTGTTCAGCCCGATGCCGAGCATGAGAGTGAGGACGGCGAGAAGAGTGAATCCCGGCGATTTGCGCAGTTGCCGCAGAGCGAAGCGAAGGTCAGTCATCATAGGAGTACAGGGTTATGGGTGACAAGATGCCGCAAAGTTGAGATGCGCCAACCTGAGCATTTGGATTCAATTAATAGACGCCGCCACGGCGGAATTCTGTCTTCAGGATTTGAGGGCATTGTTTGTCTAGTTCGGCAGAAATCATTCCTGCTCCTGCTCCTGATCCTGATCCTGATCGTGCTCCTGATCTTCATCTGACGTCTTCGCAAGGGATTAGGATCATGATCAAGAGCATGAGCAGGAAGGCGGCGAGGTCTTCGTTAAAATCCGCCGCGTCACGTTGCTATCTCGACTGTCTTGCGCAGCGCGGATGCCTCCGCCGCAAGCTCACGGAGGGCGCTAATCACCGCTGGCTCGGTTGACGAGATCGATGGCTGCCTCGCTGCTGGCATTTCGTCGCGGTCGCCCAAGCCGGAATCCTTCAGCTCGCGCAATCGCTCCGTGATCAGCGTCCGGATTTCATCCGCGTTATCGACGCCGCGAAAGCTCACCGTGTGCAAACTCTCGCCGCCCTCCTTCTTATCACCACGGCTCGGACCGCCCCCGGCCGTATCGACCCGCACGTCGGCAATGCCGAGAAGGCGTTGGATCGGCCCTTGCGAGATCGAGATGTTCTGAATGTTCGCAAACGTGATGGTCATCTCGCGCACATTCACGACGCCCTCGCGCACGCGCAGGCTCCGGTCGGTCACCAGATACCACCGTTTTTCGAAATCGATCCGGACGAGCGCCAGCGCGAAGAGCCGCCAAACCATCGCGATGCCGAAAATCAGGCCGGGCAACGGGACGTCGAAGAACGCGATTGCTCGCAATTTCCTTTCCCAATCAAAGGCGGTCACGAGCGGAATGATTTCCGTCGGGAGCAAAATGGCGACCAGGGCGATGGTCCGCATGGCCCAGAGAAAGATCAGGTATTTGTAAAAATTGGGCGCCGCGCGGAAGAGGCGCGTGCTCGCTTCACCGCCCGGCGGTGGCTCCGGATCACCCGGAATCCGCAGAACCTCGCTGCACCAATCACGGAAGCGTTTATACATTAGGGGGAGCGGAGCGTTGCTCGATCAACTCGCGGGTGCGCCGCAGTTCGTCGCGAATATTCAACAGGAGTGCGACCATCTCGTCCTCTTCACCTCCGCCTGGTCCCGCCGGCAATCGTTGCGCCGTCTGCGTTGCGACCGCGGAGGAAGCGGACGGCTTCCTCAGATAACCGCGCATGCGGGTGTAAAGAAAATCGCGGATCGCCTCGAATTCCTTGAACCCTTCGATGACCAATTCCGCGCCAGCCGATCCGGACGCGGTTTGAATCTGAATATCGGCTAGGCCGAGCCAGCGCTGAATGAATCCGGAGCGCAGATGAATGTCCTGGATGCGCGCGTAAGTGAGATTGACTTCGCGCCGGAAAAGAATCCCCACGCGCATATGAATTCCTTCCTGATCGAATCGATACCGCAGCGTGCGATAGCGAAAATAGTATAACGGCAGCATGAACAAAATCCCCGGACCCGTCAGCACGGCGTGGATGACGTAAAGGTTCCAGAGCGCCGGGTCCGGCCGTTCCAGCGCGAAAATCTTCTGGCTCAGTGATGGGGAATCCATTTCAGTCAGCAGTCACGCTGAATATCGCACACCGCAGCTGTAAAGGAGGAAATGGAGATCCCTGGAGCCGCCACCCTGTGGGCGGCGTGAGCGAAGGCGACTTGCCACGGATTCACACGGATGAAACACGGATGAGGATGGGATTTCCTCTTCTTTATCTGTGAAAATCCGTGTCAATCTGTGGCTGACTGTCTGCCCGCAATTCAATAGTGATAGCGCAACGCGCGGAACCGCGCCAGACTTGCGACGCGGAATGTCTTCATGCCCGGCCCCGCAAGACAATCTCTTGCCGCGGATTCACACGGATGAAACACGGACGAGGATGGATTTCCCTTCTTTATCTGTGACAATCCGTGGCTGACTGTCTGCGGGATTCAATAATGATATCGTAACTGCGCAATCAGAATCTGATTGCCGGATCGCTTGTAGACAATCCGGTGCTCGGAGGTAATACGACGCGACCAGTATCCCTGAAAAACGTGCTTCAACGGCTCGGGTTTACCGACACCGGAGTAGGGATTGCGCGTGATTTCCTTGATCAGCAGATTGATTCGCGAAATAATCCGCGGATCGGTGCGTTGCCAGTGGAGGTAATCCTCCCAGGCTTGCGGCGCAAAGACCAGGTCCACGCTCTAAGCTCGTAATTTGCGCTTGATCCCTTTGCCGCGATTCAATGTCTCAACCGCCGCAATCAATCGCTTCGCGTTAGCCGGCGACCTAAGCAAATAGGCTGTTTCCTGCAGCGATTCGTATTCGGCCAGCGAAAGCATCACCACCGCCTGATCGCGATTACGCGTAATCACGATCGGCGCCTGATCTTCGCAAACTCGGTTGATCGTGCTGGCCAGATTCTCTCGGGCCGCGCTGTAGGTAATGGATTTCACCTGGACAGGATACTGTCCAATTTCGGCTCGTGTCAATCGACAGGGAGAAACCGCCACGGATTCACACGGATGAAACACGGACAGGGAAAGATTCTTTCTGGATCTGTGAAAATCCGTGTTAACCCGTGCCTGATTCGTCCCCCGCAATTTCGTAGCCTGCGAACCTGTCACGTGTTAAACATCTCCATGGCGAAATCCCCCGCAACCAAGCCACCCCGCACGCTAATCCGCTCGAAAGAAGTTGCTGCTGCTGAACTGGCGCTGAAGACTCACGTATTGGCCTCCGACCCTGAGATGTTGGCTAAAATGACGGACCGGGGCGAGACGATG
Organism: Chthoniobacterales bacterium; assembly: GCA_035556975.1. Taxonomy (GTDB): domain Bacteria; phylum Verrucomicrobiota; class Verrucomicrobiia; order Chthoniobacterales; family UBA10450; genus AV80. Next base: position 111,298 of record DATMEN010000023.1, on the reverse strand, counting down.
CGAGAGATTGCAGACACGGTTAATCTGGCCGAGGCACCAGAAGATGCAGTCTGCGGTCTTGTCATAGACCTAATGCAGTATTGCGAGCGGGAGAACATCGACTGGACTCAAGACGTAATATCGCGGGCGTCGGAGCAATTGCACAGTGAGCACGCGCTTACGGCACTGTCGCCGTCGGATTAGGGGTGCTTGGCGATGTCGGTACCTTTTCTCGCGCGGGATCGATTATTTGCGTGAGCGAGATTACAGACGCAATAACGACGGCCGCAATTGCGATCCATCGACGCGTCGAATCTCGCTCGTAGATTGCCCAAGCACCGCCGGTAACGATAAGCATTGCAGAGATCATTACACCAATCTTCTTCGGATGCTCGCTCAGCCACGGGACATACGAGCTAGCGACATACACAATTAGCATGCCCGCCAGCCAAAAGAGCACCGCTATGACGGTGCGAAGGGTGCCTGTGGCGCGCCGTACCTTGATCTCGGCGGATTTCCTGAGCCCTTGCTCTTCCTGTAAACTCTCACGCGTTGAACTTAGCTGTTCCTCGAGAACCGCGGCTTGGGCCTCGCGGGAAGATCGCGCTTGTCGCTCAGTCTCCAGCTGTTGGGATGCTGCAGCTAGCTCCTCCCGCTGCTTTTTCGCCAAGGTTTCGCGTTCTTGTAATAACTCTTCCTGGCGGGCTATTAACTGCTCGCGTGTCTGTAGCGTTCCAACAGCATCCCTTTGTGCAGTTTCGCTTAACCTGACTTTTGTAAGAAGACGCTCGTTCTCTTGCAACAATGCTTGGTTGTCTTTGACTAGCGCAGAATCGACGACTTTCTTGAACTCCAAGGGCTTCTGGCTCAGGTCGCGCAATCGACCGAGTAACACTTCGTTCGCAAGAATGCGCGTCGCAGTTTCTTCGCTTACATCTGCGAAAGTCGCCAGATACCCAAGGACCTTTGATATGGTCGAGCCGTAATCGGTGCCCGCTATCCGAAATTCAGGAACGGCAAAAGTTGCAGCAAACTTCTTATCGAATTCCGTACTTACAACCAGGAAAGGTCTCAGCAGTTGCAACAATTGATTTGGAAGAATCACATGACCGGGTGTGTTATTCGTCCGTAAGCGTTGCCAATCGAATGCGAATAGGTTGTGATCAGCTGTGAGAAACAGTGCCCCGATATCAAGCGCGGACATACCGCTCCTCCGTTGACGCTTTACGCTATGCCAAACAGCCATATCGTGCTCAATCGTGCGATACCCCTTTGCTTTATCCATGCCTAAGCGGTCCACTAGAAACGCATTATATTTTTGAATCAGAACCTGAAGTTCAGCCTCCAGGTTCTGCGATTGCGAGGGACCCATTTCAGGCTCGCGATAGATAGAAAATCCCTTTTCTAAAAGAATCTGCTCGACGTGGTCGTACTTAGTTAAGAAAACCCGTGCATCAATTGGGCGACGAGAGTTGGCCTCATGGTACTGTTGCTCGATGGTAGTTAAATCACGCGTTCGAATTGCTGCCCTGCTGAGGTTTTGAGTCCAGCTATAGCCTAACAACCGGTGTCTGATTCGATTCAATGCAGCCTGAAACTCCTCCAGTGTCCTCTCATGGTAATAGAGCTTGAAAGGGAATTGGTGTCGCTGAATCGCCTCTACAAGTTCTTCGGACACTTGATTAAGAGGATTGTCATGCAAGCGGAGTAGACCGAACATGAAATTCGTGTCGAGGAAGATCGCAACGGGCTTGATAGCGGTCTTCAAGTACGTGGAAGTCGTTTCGTCAACACAGACCGCATAAAAGGAGAAGGTTCCGTCCAATAATTGCGCTATATACCGAGAGCGTGCCGCGCTAGTTTCGGTAAAGAATGAACGAATGGCCGTTGACGCCAGCTCCTCGGAAACTCGAGTGCAGCAGGCTTTGTAAGCCTCCTTCTGGTAAAACGTCAGGGATCGATCATCGTCAACAGACAAGACGCCGCCCGGATTCAGCAAAAGCGTGGTTTCGGCGCCGTGTCTCCGAAACGCCTGGGCCATATACGAACGAAGGCATTCCCAAAGCTCGCGATCCCTCACTGGGTCTCGAATATCGTGGTAGGTTCTTAGCGAACCCAGCCACTCTTCTCGAACATTGCTTTCCAATTCTTGCGCCTGTTGTACTCGGTTTGAAATTTCGGCGCGCGCACCGGGGGACGGAACTATGCTGCCATTGGGTCCCCGAAGCAGGCGACCTCGGTCGAGCGTTCGACCGATTGCCGACTCGATGTCCCGGTCGGTAAAGCGCAAACCAAAATAGGTGTCAATCATCTCGACGACCTGCCCGGTTCCGGTGACTCGATCGGCCGGATCGATGCACACAGCAGTAACGACAAGATTGTCGACGACGCCGGCGACTTTTTCTTCTTGCGACAGCGCCACCATATGCGCCAGGTTTCGGAATAATCGACTGTAATCGTGGGGAGTGGCTGCCATGATAAGATGCTCTGCCGATTCAGTCGCGCAGTCGGCCAGAAGCACGTTCGCGCTCAGCTTCGTCATAAAGAAAGTCGAGCTTACCGCTCGCGGCATCTTCCTCCATCTGCTTGTCCCACGCCGCGTGATCCTGCTTTGAGATAAACGCGGCCAGCTCCGCCAATTCTTTCGGCGACAACTCTCGAACGGCTTCCTTGATTTCAGTGAGACTCATTGCGCGGATTGGAGCCGCACCACGTCCGCACCTTGCTGCCGCGTGACTGATGGGAAGGTTTCAAGAAAGTATTCCAGGGATAATCCATCCGCGAGATATTCGAACAACGTTCGAACCGGAACGCGGGTGCCTTTGAAGACTGGGGTGCCGTTAAGAATTCCTGGATCGGAGGTGACGAGAGATTCGGCGGTCATGGCTTACCTCGCAGGGAATGTATCACACGATGAAGGAGAGATGAACATCGTTTCGGCGAGACGCCGAACCAACTCGCCACGGACGAGTCCGTCCGACTGGCGGACACGCGACACGCCCGCCGCGGCGAGCAGGCAGTGCGCTACCTCAGATTTCAATTTCCTGATTTCCTGGCTTCCTGATTCGTTTGTTCGCCCGCGCGAAGGCGTGACAGCGGCCCGAGACGGGCGATACTCTGCCCGAAATGGAAGCGGGCGATTGGGCATCATTAAGCGACCAGGAACTGCTCGAACGCCGCATTTCGAAGCTCGGCCTGCGGCTCGAGGGCTCGGGGGTCGAACCGCTCATCCGGCAGCTTCACGAGGAGCTTTCGGCGCACGGGTTGGTCTTTCATCCGCCTTGTCATATCGGCGATGAATGGTTCGTGCCGGTCGGGATTCCGGCGATCTTTGTGCCGTTTTTTCTGGTGCACGACCGGCTGCGGCAGCTGGAGAAAACGATGATGCTCGAGGTCGAGGGCGGGACGTCGGATTGGTTCATGAAACTGATCCGGCATGAGGCGGCGCATGCCTTCAGCTATGCCTACCGGCTGCCGAAAAAGAAAAAATGGCAGGAGACTTTCGGGCAAACGTCGCGCGATGAGACGCCGGATTTCTATCACCCGCAGCCGTTCAGCCGCAGCTACGTGGTCAATCTCGATGACTGGTATGCGCAGAGCCATCCGGACGAGGATTTCGCGGAGACGTTCGCGGTCTGGCTCACGCCGGGGCTCGACTGGCGCAAGCGTTACGCCGGCTGGAAGGCGTTGCAAAAACTCGAATACGTCGATGAGCTGATGCGCTCGCTCGCGGGGAAGCCGCCGGTGCATGCGCCGTTGTATCGCGCCGCCGAGTACGACGGGCTGAACCTCAAGCTCAAGACCTATTACGCGCGCAAACGGAAGCTCTACGAGGACACATACCCGGATTTCTATGACGCCGATCTGCGCCAGCTCTTCGCCTCGCCAGCCGGCCCGGGACGAATCACGGCGGCGGCGTATCTGCGGCGGCGGCGACGACGGCTGTTGAACTCGGTTTGCCAGTGGACGAACGAGAAAAAATTCCGGGTGAACAAGCTGCTCACGCGATTGATCGACCGCTGCGACCAGCTCGATCTCTGCGTGCTGAACGACGATCCGCAGCAGGATTTTCGCGTTACGTCTTTCATCACGACGCTGGTGATGAATTATCTTTTCACCGGCAAATTCAAGCGCACCAAATAACGTGAAGAAGAAACTCAAAGTCCTCGCCCTTTTCGACGCGATCCGTCCCACGACGATCGACCAGGACCTGAGCGCGGAGATGAAGACGGAGGATTGGAAGACGGAGGCGAACGTCCTGGGCGCGCTCGGCGAGCTCGGCTACACGACGGAGCATCTCGCCATCTTCGACAATCTCGATCTGCTCCGGCAAAAACTGGAGAGCTTCGCGCCGGACGTGATTTTCAACCTGGCCGACCAGTTCAAGAACAACCGCGGATTCGACCAGAACATCGCTTCGCTGCTCGAAATGCAAGGCGTGCCGTTTACCGGCTGCGGCGCCACCGGGCTGGTCCTTTGCAAGCACAAGGGAACCTCGAAAAAGATCCTCGGTTACCATCACATCCATGTGCCGAATTTCGTAGTCATCCCGCGCGGCCAGCGGATCGCGCGGCTCAAGCGGCCCAAATTTCCGCTCCTGGTGAAGCCGGTGAAGGAAGAGGCGTCGTACGGGATTTCGCAGGCGTCATTCGTCACGACCGACGAGCAGTTCCGGGAGCGGGTGGCGTTTATTCACGAGAAACACGACGCCGACGTGATCGCGGAACAATACATCGAGGGCCGCGAATTCTACGTGAGCGTGATGGGCACTTCGAAGCTGACGGTCTTCCCGATCCGCGAGCTGGTCTTTGGCGAAGTGCCGCCGAACGAGCCGAGGATCGCGACCTACCGGGCGAAGTGGGATAACGAATATCGCAAACGCTGGGGATTGCGGAATCTGTTCATCGAGGGGCTCGAGCCGGCGCTGGTCGCGCGGATCGAGGAGACGTGCAAACGCATTTATCGGCTGCTCACTATCGAGGGTTATGCGCGCATTGATCTGCGGCTGACGGCGGCGAACGAGATCTATTTCATCGAGGCGAACCCGAACCCAATTCTCGCCGCGGACGAGGACTTCGCGCAGTCGGCGGGTAGAGCGGGACTGTCGTATCCGCAGTTGATCGACCGGATCATCCGGCAGGGGATGAAGACGGTCCGGGGGTGAAGACAAGGAGCGGCGGTTTGCCAAGCGCCGTTTTAATCGCGGGCGGCTGCAAACCGCCCCTCCTTGAATCAAAAAGTCAGGATGGCGTCGAGGGCCGCGGTAAACAGGGTGTTGTCGCTCGAGTCGTTGAAAGGGTGGGTGTCGCTGAAGGAATGATCGACGCGCAGTTCGGGACGGATCGTTAGGTTGGTGAACGGTTTCGGCACGGGCAGCTTGATGTTCAACCCGACCGTGAGGGCGCCATACGTTGTCCGGGCGCCGCCAATGCTGCGCGGATCGACGGTCGGTTCGCCACCAAGTGCACGCAGGGCGTCGCCGGGATGCGCAAACTGCGCGACATAAAAGCCCTTGTCGTCGCGCCAGATTTCGCCGCGAACCGCAGCGATGAGCGTGTCGTTAATCGCGTAGGTCAGGGTTTGCGCGACGCCATACGCGTCGGCGTCCGCTCCGCCGTCGCGGGTGTAGTTGATATCGGTGATCGAAGTAAGTTTGCTGGTGATCTTCCAGGTAATCGCGACGTCGTTGAAGTAACGAAGGTCGCTGTCGTTGCCGGATGTCTCCGGGCCGATGTGGGTCGAAGCCAGGGCAACGATTTTTCCCTCGTTGAGATTCAACCCGATGCCTCCGTGAAATGCGGGCGAGTCATTATTGTCGTCGAGGCTGGTGTTCACGCCGCGGGTCACGCCGGCGATCAGATCGAGCCAGCTCGTGGTATGAAGGGTGAAGAGCGCGCCGGTGTGGTTGGCTGGGATGCCAAAATTGAAGATGTAGGTGTGGGAATAGAGGGCGTTGTTGCGCGGGTCGACTGTTTCCGCTCCTTCCAGGCTGATAAACTTGCCGAGCGTCACATCGAGCCCGCCCTCGGTCAGGACAGGCAGATGCAGGCTGAGATAGGCTTCGGGAATGTCACCTTGATAAAGGCCGGTGCCTGCCTGGTGGTAACGCATCCCGAGCGAGTGGATGTAGCGGGCGTCCGTTCCGAACATGAGCTGCAATTTGAATCCCCAATCGAACCCGGCGTTCGGTTCGAGCGCGCGTTCCGCGGTGATGACAGCCTGGTTCATGACAAACTCGTTGCTCCGGTCGTCAAAAAGCCGGCCAAAGTTCTGATTGTCCTCCGGGCTGGCGAAGTTGCCGGTAAAGCTGCTCTCGACCCAGCCGTAAATGGCCAGGCGCGACTTCGCTTCGGATTGGTCGAGGACTCTGGCCTGTTCGGCTTCCTCCGCCGGCGTGAGGGTTTGCGCGCCCGTCGCCGTCGCAAGGGAAAGGGCGATACCCAACGACGCGAATCCTGCGAAGAGATTCTTCCGCCTCATCATGGTCGACAATTAACGCGCCTGACGAAGCGCGCGATTTGGCGGAGGGTATCCACGCGCCCCTCCCGGAGGAAGAGAATTGTGGCGCCTCAATCCGTTAGGCGTGTGCTGTCCGGCACTGACCGGCCACCATATAGCCAAACCGGGCATCAAATCAGGCTGGGGGATTCAATTTCCAAATCCGATAGCCAAAGAGACCTGCGTAAAAGAGATATAGAATGTACGGGAAAAAGCACCACGCGGCCATGCGATCGACCCGAAGCAGCAACAGGAGAAAAAGAGAAATCGCGATCGCGCTGTAAGGGAAACCGAGCAGATAAGCGTGGAAGAGATTGCGGGTGCGGAAGAAGAAATAATTCCAAAGCGCATTGATGAACATGACCGCGCCGAGCAAGACGAAAGCGGCGCTTCGCGTAGGAGCCGGCGGCAGCAAAAAAAGACGGAACAGAATGGTGAAACAGATCACATAATAGAGCGCGCCGATCACCATCCAGCCCCAGAATGGAACGGCATAGGATGGCGATCGAACGGTTGCCAGCCGCTGCTTGACGCCACTTCCCGCGAAGAGACCTTCCAGCGCCGCGCCGACCACGCAGATCGCAAGAGAAAAGAGGATCGCGCGGGTCATCGGTCGCCCACGCTACGAAAGCAGGGCGATCACGAAAAGCAAAATACCCGAAGTAGGAATGTTCCAGGAGAGTGAGCGGACCAGCGGAAAACCAGCCATCGACGCCCCCGCGTAGAAAATACGTCCCCAAAAGTAAAGATGCGCTCCCAGAATCGTAAGCGTGGTATGGCACCCAGCGAGATGGGCAATGAGGACGACGGCGGCGAAGAACGGAAAGGCTTCCAGGAAATTTGTGGTCGCCCGGTCTACGTGGCCTGCCATGCCTTTCAGAGGCGGCATCATTTCTTCCTGGTTACCCGCGGTCCAGCGGTACCCGTACTGATGACTGATGAAATGCGACGCCGCGACCAGGTGAACGAGCCCAAGGATGACGCTCCAAACTAAAAAGTGAAGTTCCGTAGTCATATTTGGTGGCTTCGGGCTCAACTCAATCGTAGCAACCCTAACCTTCCGGTTCCACTTCCACGGTAGAGGCGGGGGCAACGTCCGTGTGCGGTTTGTCGGGGTGCCATTGGCACGCAAAAGTGCTCGCGGGGCAGAACATCCCTGTTGGTGGCAAGTTCGCTGTTTCCAGACACAACGATCACGGGATGAGCTGTATCAGCGGTTCACGGCAAGAACAGGAAAACAGCCATCATGATGGCTGTTGGAATGAGCGCTCCGACGAGCAGCCAGAGCGCGGAAATTCCGTCGCCGAAATAGCAACCGAGGATTGATTGCCCGGCTGGGTTGGGAGCGTTGGCGATCACCGTCAATCCACCCCCTGCGACCGCTCCGGCCACAACCGCATATTTGAGCGAGTCGCTGAAATCGGGGACCAGCGTCGCAAGATAGGTGATGGCTGCATTATCGTTGAACGCGGTCAGTGTCATCGCGCCGAAGATGAGCGGAATTTCGGTCATGCTCCCGAGCACGGGCGCGATCCACCAGCCCTGAAACCCGCCGTGAATGACCAGGCCGGCGAGGAAGAAGCCGACGAGCAGCGCCGGTTTGAGACTGATCGGATTTTGGTGGTGCTCGGTGGCGGTGGTGAAGGCGAGGAAGAAGAGGAATCCGCCGATAAAGAGCGAAGGGTAATGCGCGGTGAAGACCGTCCAGGCGAGAAAAAACAGGTGCACGATCGTGACACCAACCGGCACCGGATCGGTGCGATCGCTCCAGTTTTCCGGCTGGCCGTTTTCCGGGGCTGGAAAGCGCAATTGCTGAAACTCACGGCGGAAGGCAGCGAAATAGACGGCGTTTGCGAGCAGGATGCCGAGCACCGCCTTCCAGCCGAAATGAGTGAACATGAAAGAGCTGTCCCAACTCCAGCGCGTTGCCACCATCAGCACCGGCGGCGCGGCGAAGTGCGTGAGCGTACCGCCGACGGAGATGTTCACGAAGAGCAAGCCCAGCGTGGCGTAGCGGAATTTTATGCTCGGCTGCAAATCGTAAAATCGGCTGGCCAGGAGCAGAGCGCAGATCGTCATCGCCGCGGGCTCGGTGATGAACGAGCCGAGAATTGGCCCGATCGTGAGGATGGACAGCCACCACGACGCTGCGTTCCGTCCGCCGATGCCCGCGGCTAGACTCAAAAACCATTCAGCAAAACGGAGCACGGGGCGTGTGGAGGCAATCGTCATCACCACCACGACGAACATTGGCTCGGTGAAGTTGACGCTGCGGCTGATGTAATTTTCCGCCGCCGGCCAACCGTGCCAGAACGTGATCGCCAGCAGCAGCGGCAGCACCCAGATGCCGAAGACGGCTTCGATCTCGCCGAAGAAATGCATGGTCTCGGCTCTCAAGCTCACTTTTCCCTTCGCGCCCTCTTGGGAACTCGTCTCGTCCGCGTCGGCGCGTTCGCGGAGGGCTGCCTCGTGTTCATCCCGCCAGCGGTGCGCGATTTTCATGAACCGCGGCGCGAGGAAGGTGTGAATGATCGCGAGTAGAAAAATCAGTGTAGCGACTACATTAAACGGCTCCGCCGCCGCACGATTTCTCAGGACCTCCCCGATGCCGGTTACCTGGGCATCGCCGTACTCGGTGAGCGGTCGCGGAAAAGCCTCGGCCTTGGCAGCCGGGGTTTCAGCCGCGGAAGCGGACAGAGCGAGAATCCCCGCAGCGAAAAGCGCGAGCAAAATGACGGCGCGAAAGACGCGCCCGCTTCGTCGCGGAAGGGATAAGAAGGTGGCGGGCACGACACAGGATTGCCGCTTTCGCTGGGACTGGAAAGTATTTCCGCGCAAAGTAGTTGTTTCTGATCGCTATCGTTTTTCTGCTGCGGCTCGCCGGTCCGCATCTGAACGCCGGCGCACAACTCTGCTCACTCTCGAGATCACCCACACCAGCGCGTAACCCGCGGCCCCGCAAATCGCCCCGGTGACAATGCTGCCCGCCCACAGCGGACGCGCATAGCGGACGAAGTTGCGCAGCCCTCCCGAAAACCCTTCCAGCTCCTCGGCTTCCGGGATCCCAACGAACCAGACCCCCAGCTGGTATTCCATTGGGTAAAGAATGGGCGCGGTGAATGGATTGCTGATCAGAGTTGCGAGGAGCGCGATGGGCACATTGACGCGGAGCAAAAACGCCGCGACGCCGCACAGCACGATCTGAACACCCATCGTGGGCGTGCACCCAATAAATAAACCAAGCGCCACGCCCTTTGCGAGCTCAGGAGCAGTCAGCGCCCACAACTCCGGCCGAAAAAGCCGCTCTCCGAGGACGCGATGAAGACGGCCTCCGCGCAGGTGCCGGCGCCGCGGCACAACCCGAAAAAATCGCCGTTGCCAATGGTTCGGAATACGCATGTCACGCGAATGGAGTCGAACTAAAGAGATAGAAACGCGGCCAGGCCGCAAGGCCGCAAAGGTCACTTCGCCAAGCTCCACTGTCGCCCGGTCCGAGCAACTCTTGATGAGCCGTGCTCGCGACCGCTTCGCGCAGACCGTGGTGAAGGGGGGAGGCGGTGATTGGTTGGCTCATCAGCGGCCAGTTCTCTCCCGCACGGTCGACGAAACGATGGGACTGGCGATGCCGCTCTTCGCAACTAATTTACGCCACCTCAGCCATGGCCATGAGATTGAAGCGAGAAAGGATTCCGGGAAGCAGCGGCGGCCAGGCCAGCGCCGCCTCCACGCGGTTCGTCCTTCGCGGCCTGCTTTTGGTGTTCATCGCGGTCATCATTATCGGCGGAATTCGGCTGCGCACATGGACTTGGGAAAAGACGACCCACTTGCGATTTCAACACGACATCGTGAATGGCTTTTATTGGGGCAGTGAAACGCTGAAGGAAGCCCGTCGCCTCTCGCCTGACGACAACTCGGGCAATTCCTGGGGAGCGTTCCTGGGCGGCTACTTCGCGCTCTACGATCGAGTGAAGCGCGAAGCCGCGGGCCAGGAATACCATCTCGATTATCCACCGTTGCGGTTGCTGGTGATGTCCATCTGGGCGAAACAAGTCCAGAAACAGTTTCCGGGCGCGGAGGACGGGAAACCGGAGTACGTCGAGCCCCTCCTGCGCTTGAATTTGCTCTGCGAAGCGCTCTCGGCTCTTGGGATCTTCCTGCTCGTGCGGCTTTGGGTGAACCGTGCCTCCGGCGCGACTGGGTCGCGCTTCCTGCACCGAGTGCCTCCGCAACACCGTGGTTGGATTTGCGGCCTGGCGGCGGCAATCGTCGCATGGCTGGATCCATCGATGATTCTAGGCGCCCACGGCTGGCCGCAATGGGACGTGTGGATTCTCCCCTTTTACATCTTCGCCGCCCTGGCGGCCTCGAAGAACCGCTGGTTCGCGTGCGGCTGTCTCCTCGCGTTTGGCGGCATGCTAAAAGGGCAGCTCTTGCTGGTGGCGCCCTTTTTTGTGCTGTGGCCATTGTGGCAAAAAAGATGGACACGCGCACTGCGGTTGCTGGCCGGTTTCGCGGCGATGGTTGCGGTGCTGGTTGCACCCTGGCTCCTGCGTAATCCAGCGGCATGGATCGTGGTCGCGGTGACGGCGGGTGTGTTCTCGCTCACTTTGTTTTGCCCGCGCGTGCCTCAGGCGGGGCCAGCGTTGGCCGGCGTCATCGCGGTCGCCATTTTTGGAGCCGGCGCGCTCACGGGAGGCAGCTTTGCCTGGCTGCAAATCGGCTTTCTCTACGGCAGCGAACATTATCCGTATCTCTTCATCAGTTCCTGCTACAATCTGCCTTCGCTGCTTTCCGATCTGGGCTGGTCGCTTAAAGCTCCATTCTGGTCGCGCGATTTCGGTCCGCTGCATCTTGCCTTCACCCCGCAATGGACATTGCGCCTGCTCTACCTCGGAGCGCTGGTGCTTTGCGCGTTGGGCGGGGCGCGCCATGCGCGCAATCGCGACCCGCGGCTGCTTATTGCACTCGCCACGCCCTGGCTTCTGATGTTCGCGATCCTGGGGCAAATGCACGAGCGGTATCTACTTTGGGGCGGCGTGGTGAGCGCGCTGGCGCTCGGCGTCAGCCTCAGAACGACGGTGCTCACTTTCATCCTCTCTGCTGCCAGCACGGCGATGATTGCTCATGTGATGCTGCTGGACAAAAAACTCGATGCCACTCTTTCTTTTATCGTCCTACTCGATCGCGCCCGGCCCTATGCCTCATGGGTAGTCCTGGGATGTGTTGCTTTGTACTTCTGGGAAGTGCTGTCGACGGGCGTGCCCACATTCCAAAGCCGCCGCCGCTTCAAACGCGAAACAAGCTCAATTATGCCCGCTCCCGCCATGGAGAAGGTCTGAGCACCCGCCCCGTAGAAGATTAGGAGCAACATCGTCCGCACAGATAGACGCGCGCTTCGCGGCCGGATCCATTCGCTGGTTGCGGCCGCGTGACTAGCGCGACGCGCATGGCGTGATGATGGAAGAGCGCAACGCCGAGCAAAGTGAGCGCGAAGAAAACGAACTCCATGAGACCTCCGATGCCAGTACCTTACCGTTTTAGTGATGGCCGGTGAGACTAAACAGCTTGAAGGCGAGCCAGACCGCCGCGAGTCCACCCAAAACACTCAGGCTGGCATAAGCGGTCGCGATTCCTATTTCGCCACGTCGCAGAAGGAATACGCCTTCATAGCCAAACGCTGAAAAGGTCGTAAAGCCTCCGAGAACTCCGGTAAAAAGGAACAGGCGCGTTTCAGGCAAAAACAAGTCGCGATGTTCCACCAGCGCGGCGAGAGCACCAATGACAAAGCAACCAATGACGTTTACGGCAAAGGTGCTGAGCGGGAAGCGCCAGGAGGACGAATGATGCAAAATTATTCCGCCTAGCTTATAACGTCCAATCGAGCCGATAAATCCACCGAGGCCAACGATTAATGCTTGTTTCACAGGCGGTCCAATCGAGCAATTCCACCAATTCGTCCAGCGACCAGCAGCGGCGTGAGACAGTTTAGTTTAAGCCGTAGGCCTCGACCACGGCCACGCCGGTCGCATTGTTCGCACCGCGCACGATGGCGGTGTACGGACCAGGGGCGAGGTCTCGCACGATCGCCGACTCCAGATCATTCGAGGGCGGGATGGTCGTCCCGATGATCTCGGCTTCCTGAGTGCACCGCCAATTGTCATTGGCAGCGAGGAGTGCGCCATTGCCATCACGCAGTTCCAGCGTGGGATCTCCCAACGCGCCCGGGACTGGCAACGATGGGCCGAGCGCTCGCACGATCACCTTCAGTTGATTTTGCCCCAGCACAATCAATCCGCCGATCAAAACGTTGTCGCCCGTTTGGACAAAGCCGCGTGTGGAAATGTTTGCCAGCTTGGAATCGACCGTCCGATCCAGATCGTACACTTCCACTACTCCGATGCCGGTCCCGTTGTTCACCCCGCGCATGATGGCGGTATAGGCCGAGCTGTTCGCCGCCAGGGTCGCCACGATGGCCGATTCCAAATCGTTGCTCGGCGGAATGGTTGTCGCGATGATCTCCGCTTCCTGTCCTCCGACGCGCCAGTTGTCGTTGGCAAGAATGAGACCGCCCGAGGAATCACGCAGCTCCAGGACAGGATCGGCCAGCGCTCCAGCCAGAGGCAACGATGGACCGATGGCGCGCACGATGATCCTTTTCGGTTGCGTGCCGGTGACAATGAATCCGCCGATCAAAACGTTGTCACCCGTCTCGACACGAAGACGGGTCGAGATGTTGGCGAGGGTGGTCGGAGAAGGAGCCGGTCCGCCGCCTGCGATGGTGAAGTTCGCGCCTGAAATGTCGAAGAAGATGTTTCCCACGGCTTCCACTTTCACCCGCGCGGTCGTGGTGGACAGGTTGGGAACCGTGATCGCTTCCGTTCCGTCATTGGCCGTCCCTGCCGCCAGGAAGGTGGGGAATGTGTTTCCGCCATCGGTCGAAAGCAGGATGTTCACCGTGGCGGCGCTGATGGGCGCGGCCGTGGTCCCGGCGACATTCCAAAGAACGGTTTGCTGCGTCCCGCCGGTCCAGCTTACCGCCGTATCCGGCTGCGTGACAACGAACGGTCCCGCGCCGCCATTGACACTCACCTGCACCATCGCCGAAACGATACCGCCTCCGCCGGCGCGGTTGTCACGCGCGGTCACTTGAAAATTCATCGTGCGCGTGAGGTTGGGGAGCGATTCGCCGGTGAGACATAAGTCGGGCAGGCCACAACTGTAGGTCGCCGGAGGCACGTTGGCGTTGCTGAGGATGTATTGCAGGCTGGGGAAGGTGCGTCTCGGATTTACAGTCGGCGGGTAACTGCGGAAGATAGGACGCGCCATACCGTCGGCGTCCCCCTCGGGTGGAGATGGCGGCCCCAAGTCGTATTCCTCCCACGTGTAAGTCACCGCATCGCAGTTTCCGTCAGTCGCCAACGCCGTAAGAACGAAGGGCGTGTTTCTGGGAATGTTATGGTTGGCTCCAGGGTTGACGGTTGGCGGAGAATTTCCGGTCGCGGATTGAGCCGCGCAGTTACCGGCGTCTGTCATGTGAGCCACCATTTCCTCGAGGCTTCGGACGTGAAAGTAGTCGTCCGTATCTCGCTGCAAGTTACCGGGCGCGCAGGTCCCAACGTAGGACATGGGAGTCGATCCGCTGGCCGGCTCAAACGCTGAAATCATGTTTCTGAAACTCGAGCAGAAGCCCTCCGTCGTGTTGTACGTATGCAGGCCGCCATGTTGATGGCCCATTTCGTGCGAGACATAACCCACATCGAAAGTATCGCCGACGGGGTTGGATAACCCGGTTACTCCCTGTCCCTTAAATGTGCCGGAGCATGTTGACCTGAGTCGAGCAATGCCACCGCCGCCGGTGCTGAAAACGTGGCCCATATCGTAATTGGCCGAACCGATGAGTGAATCAAGATTGGCCTGGTTCTCACCCAGCATGACAAAACCATCGTTGTTTGTGTACGGGTCTGTGTTCGGATCGGTATAGATAAGGATGTTGTTGTTGGCCACCATGGTCATACGCAGCGCCAGCTCGCGTTCATAAATGCCGTTGACGCGATTCATCGAAGTGGTCATTCGGGCCATGGCCAGTGGCACGGTGCCGCCGGCCGCGACGGTGTATTCGCCCGTCGCCGCCAGTGCGAGGCGATAAGTGCGAAGGGTCGTCCCGTTGGGCGGCACGATGAGCGGGACGGTCATTTGAGCTTCCGCGATACTCACGCCACTGCCGCTTTCTTCTGCTCCAACCAGACACTCGAATGAGGGGCCATTCACGAGATCGCGCTTGAAATAGCTGATATAGTTCTCGGTATCGCCCTTGGCGTATGGGTCAACATAGATGGTCCCTTGAGCAGAAAGGACCTGGGCGTGGAATCCCCTGGGCGTAACGTCAAAGCGAATCGTGGCGCTGCGGTCATCGCTGCCCTGGCCACGGTAGGTCTTGATTTCCGGAAACTTTGCGGCCAGCTCCGGCGCCATGATCGGCGATTCTTCGATGCGAAACGTGGCCATCCCGCCATCAGGCATGGGCAGTGTCATCACTACTTCCGTGTTGCGAGCCACATCCGTGAACTCCAGCGGAGCCTTCCGGAGCGTCTGCTGGAGGGCCTCTCTATTCAGCCGAAACGTTCGATACGTTTGAGGAATGATCTCGCGCTTTTCTTGACGAGGAATCGTGGCCTCTTCGATTTCCCGCCAGATGCCATCGCTTGATCTTTGCTGCGCTCGAATCATTTGCGTGAAAGCGAGACTCAAAAAGACGGCTCCAAAGAATATTCGGCACATATTTCCTCCTGTGGATGCGGACGAGTCCCCGTTCGCTTTTCTCCCGTGCGACGAGAGGGTCAGGTGCTGGGCTGGAGACGCCTAACAGACTTGACGCAGTCGAGATCGTGCCGGGAGACCGCCAGATTGTAAATACTCTTTTCTGTGACCGACGAACTGCATCCGCGTTCACGAAACCTTTGACGTGGATCACGCGCCGCAGCGGCGGGGGTTCTCGATGAACCATGTCCAAAAGGGCAGTGTCATTTCATCGCGGCGGGAGGTCTCTTTGAGCCCAGCGTTTGCGGCCTGCCAGGAGATGTTGCCTTGCCAGGTCTCGAGGCGCCCTCCGAACGGTTGCTCCGGTAATAGGAGCCGCTCTCTGGGCCGTATGAAGATAATCACAACTGCTTTCATACGTAAATCTGGTGCACGCCAATGCATGCCCGTTAATTAAAAATGGCCTTGGAAACGCTAAAAGATCATTAACGCCGGCAACGCCATTTCAAAGCTTGTCGGTCGACAACCGGTAGCCAATGCCAACTTCCGTTTTGATGAGGCTTGGAGCGCTGGCGAGAGTTTGGAGTTTCTTTCGGAGATGCGTCACATACACCCGAAGGTACTGCGCCTGTGTTTCGGCTTTTTCTCCCCAGACCGTTCGCAGCAATTGCCGGTGAGTCACTACTTTCCCGGCATTTTGAACGAGGACACGAAGGAGTGAGTATTCCGTGGGCGTAAGTTTGATTTCGGCGCCGCCGAGTCTCACCTGTCGCGCGGCGAAATCGACGCAGAGCGAGCCGGAAGAAAAAACAGGCTCGCCCGCTTCCGTGAGCGACCGGCGTTGCGCGGCCCGCACGCGGGCCAGCAGTTCCGCGGTATCGAATGGCTTCGTCACATAATCGTCCGCCCCCGCGTCCAGCGCCGCGACTTTCTCCTCCGCGTCGTCGCGAACCGAAAGAATCAGCACCGGCACGTCCGACCATTCTCGCAAACGGCGAAGCACTTTGACGCCCTCCATATCGGGCAGGCCGAGGTCGAGTAAGACCACATCGGGCCGGTGGTTGACGATTTCAGAGAGCCCGGCCTGTCCGGTTTCCGCTTCGCGAACCTGGAAATCCGCTCCCTCCAGGGCAAGACGAAGGAGCCGGCGAATCTGTTTCTCATCGTCGATGATGAGCGCGGTGCGGGCCGATTTCATGAGGCCGTTTCCAAAGCGTTCTCGCTGGTCACTCGGACCGGCAGGCAGATGGTGAAGCGGGCGCCACCACCATCACGGTTCTCGGCCGTGAGTTTGCCGCCGTGCGCTTCGACGAAGCCGCGGGCAATCGACAGGCCCAGCCCGAGGCCGCCGGTCTTGCGGCCGTCGCCGCGGTAAAATTTTTCAAATAGCTTCTCCGCGGATTCCACCGGAAAGCCGGGGCCGCGGTCACTAACCGAGACGACCAGTTGTTCCGCCGTGTATTCGGCATCAATCTCGATCGGCAACCTCGGCTGGGTATAACTTGCCGCGTTGGCCAGCAGCTTTGCGACCGCCTGTTCGATCAAGGCATGATCCAGGAGGGCCAAAGGCATATTGTCTGGCACGTCCAATCGGATCTCCCGGCCGTTAATTGACTCGCGCTCGATCTCGATCGCGGACTGCAGCAGCTCGCGCACATCGCACCATTCGCAGTTTGGTTGGATCACGCCGCTCTCGAGGCGATTCATATCCAGAAGATGATTGACGACGCGATGCAGACGGTGAGAGCCGTGATGGATTTCGCCCGCGAGCTGCTTGAGCATTTCGGCGTTCTGAGCGTTCGGCGTCAGACGCAGCAATTCCTGACTCGCGGCCCCTATCGCCGCCAGCGGTGTCTTCAATTCGTGCGAGACGCAATCGAGCAGGGTCTTGCGCAGGCGTTCGGAGTTCTTTGCCAGCTGAACCTGAGCCGCGAGATGCTCCCGTGCCTTCAGTTGGGCAGTCAAGCTGCCCACCGTCAGCGCGATGATGAAGTAGGCGGCGAAGGTCAGCGCATCTTCCACCTTGGCTATGTGGAGCGTAAAACGAGGAGGGATGAACAGGAAATTCCACGCAAGCGCACTCAGCGTTGCCACGAGCAAAACCGGTCCGCGGCTGAGAATCATCCCGGCCAGCAACACGCCCAGCAGATAGATGAGTGAGATGGCCGCATAACCGGTCAGCGGCGTCAAGAGCCGGCAAGCGATGGTGAGAGCAGCCACCCCCACCACCGCAGTGAGATACTCTTTCAGCGGTCCAAAAGCAGGCGGCGATGAAACCGGATCATGGCCGTTCGGCCTCCCCCCGGGGAAAGGTTGCTCCACATTACTGGAACTGGATTTGCCCAGCACGCGCTCAATGTAGCGCATCACACTGTGCGCGAAATGCAAGGTTCCGATTTTAGTACCGTTTTAATTATTCCGGGACGGCACCACCCGTCTAAGGTTGCCGAACCGGTGAGTGCTGGAATTCCAAGTTCAATATCCGCCCATCCTGAAACGGCACGCCACTCGCCTTCTCCCGCTGGCTCGAAAGACCAGAGAAGCCGGTTTCTTTTACTGTGTCTCGCCAGCCTCGGAATTGTCTATGGCGATATTGGCACCAGCCCGCTGTATGCCCTGCGGGAATGCTTTTACGGAGCGCACGGCATTTCGCCCACGCCCGCCAATGTGCTTGGAGTGCTGTCCCTCATTTTGTGGTCCCTCCTTCTAATTATCTCGGTCAAATACCTGATCCTGATTCTGCGGGCGGACAATCGCGGGGAAGGCGGAATCCTCGCTCTCGCGACTCTGGTCAGTGAGGTTGTTAACGCCAAACGGTTCTTCTTCTTGTTCGGGCTTTTCGGAGCTGCGTTGCTCTACGCCGATGGGATGATTACTCCGGCCATCTCAGTCATGGGTGCCGTGGAGGGATTGCATATCGCCACGCCGCTGTTCGATCCGTACGTGACGCCGATTGCCATTGCCATCCTGATCGGACTCTTTCTTTTCCAATCGCGCGGCACGACTGGGGTAGGCGCAGTCTTCGGTCCCGTCACAATGTTGTGGTTTCTGGCGATCAGCGCACTCGGAATTCACCAGATCGTTCGCGCCCCTGAAGTGCTGGCTGCGATCAACCCACTCCACGGTTTCGAGTTTTTCATGCACAACGGTACCCGCGGATTCGTCGTGCTCGGCGCGGTCTTTCTTGTCGTGACCGGAGGGGAAGCACTCTACGCCGACATTGGCCACTTCGGTGTCGCACCAATCCGCTTGACCTGGTTCGTTGTCGTCCTGCCGGCCTTAACGCTGAATTACTTCGGCCAGGGAGCGCTCCTGCTGATCGAACCAGATTCTGCCGTGAATCCTTTCTACCGTATGGCGCCTTCATGGGCGCTCTACCCGATGGTGGTCCTCGCAACTGCCGCCGCCGTCATTGCCTCGCAAGCGATCATCAGCGGCGCTTTTTCCCTCACGATGCAGGCGATTCAGCTGGGCTACATCCCACGCTTGAAAGTGGCTTACACGTCCGAGCGCATCATCGGCCAGATCTACGTGCCATTGGTGAATTGGGCATTGATGCTTTCGTGCATCGGCCTCGTTCTCGGTTTTGGCTCCTCCAGCAATCTCGCGGCCGCTTATGGTGTCGCAATCACCACAACAATGCTGATTACGACTATTTTATTTTACGTGGTGGCTCGCCGCCGTTGGCACTGGCCTGCGGCCGCGGCGCTGCCCTTAGCCGTTTTTTTTATCATGATCGACCTCGCCTTCTTCGGCGCGAACATGCTGAAGATTGCGCAGGGTGGCTGGTTTCCGCTGCTCGTTTCGGCCTGCATTGTTTTCCTTATGCTGACGTGGCGCAAAGGACGCCGTGTTCTTCGCAGCCACCTTGGAGAGGTTTGCCTCCCGCTCGATTCGTTTCTGCCCGATCTGAAAAATCAAACCATCCGTCGCGTGGCAGGGACGGCCATCTATATGTCAGGGAATCGATCTGGAACTCCTCTCGCGTTGCTTCATAACCTGAAACACAACAAAGTGCTGCATGAGCAAGTGGTGTTGCTCACTGTGCGAACGGAGGAGGTCCCGTACCTCGCCGACGCCAGAGATCGCGTCACGGTCGAGAAGCTGGATGAAGGATTCTGGCGCTTGCAGGTCCATTTTGGATTTATGGAGAAACCCGATGTGCCGTCGGCATTGGCGAGCGTAAAGGAAACGGGGCTGCATTTTGATCCGATGCGGACGACGTATTTCATCGGTCGCGAAACCATTCTGGCAACGCGCAAGCTCGATCTCTCCGCGTGGCGCGGCTCGCTCTTCGCCTGGATGACACGGAACGCGGGAGACGCTACATCGTATTTCTGTCTCCCACCCAACGGGGTCGTGGAGCTCGGCGCGCGCGTCGAAGTCTAAGGCGCCAAGCGCTCGCGCCTTCAAGAAAGAGCTTGTCTGTGCGTAGCGCGGGCGGAGAATCCCGCGAACTGCGATGGCTACGCCCACTCTCGATCCCACCGCCGTTCATCGCCCGCGCAATGTCGATTGGAAGCGGGCTGCGGCGCTGCTCTACGGCGATTGGGGCACGAGCAAAGCCTACGTCATCGGTCTGGCCTTCGTCGCCGCGGGCTTTGCGTCTCTGCCGATCATCCTCGCCGTCTGCGGGCTGACCGCCGTCGTGGCCTACAACTACATCATTGTCTGCGCGCATTTTCCCGATGGAGGCGGCGTCTATTCCGCGGCGCGGCAACAAAGCCGGTTCCTAGCCTCCACCGGCGCGCTCTTGCTCATAGCGAATTTCATTGTCACCGCCGCGTTGAGCGGCTGGGCGGCGGTCAGCTACCTCGGTGTGCCCAGTAAATATGCACCCGTCGCCACAATGGGACTGATTCTCGCCGTTGGCCTGGTGAATTATTTTGGCCCGAAACATAGCGGCAGCGTCTCGATCTGGCTTGCCCTTCCCGCGGTAGTCATGGTGGCGTTGATCGTGCTCTTGAGCGCGCCCCATTTAAACATGACCTATCTGGAGCCGCGGCACGATGACCTTGGACACACCTGGGTGGCCTTCGTGGGCGTAATTCTGGCGCTGAGCGGCGTCGAAGCCATCGCCAACATCACGGGGGTGATGAAGACCGATCCGGATTCAACCTTGGAGCATCCGAAAGTGACGCGGACCGCGACGAAAGCGATCGTGCCGGTCGCAATCGAGGTCGTGTTTGGCACCGCGCTCCTCGGCTGGGCCATGCTCTCCTTGCCCAGAAATCTCCTGCCGGAATTATCCTCGCACAAAGAAGACATGTTGCGCTTCCTGGCGGAGGTCTACGGAACGATGGCGGTCAGTCCGGGCGGCGGCCAGGCCCTGAGCATCATCGTCGGCGTTGTCTTCGGCTTTCTGCTTATCAGCGCGGTCAATACCGCGATCGTCGCGCAAATCGGCGTCGTCTACATGATGGCGCAGGACGGGGAAATGCCGCGGCGGCTGGCGCGTTTGAATCCCCACGGCGTGCCGCTCATTCCACTCATCGCGGCCGTCGCAATCCCGATCGTGGTTCTCGCCGTGACAAAGGATTTCGCGGCCCTCGCTGGGCTTTACGCGATCGGCGTGGTCGGGGCGATTGCGGTCAATCTTGGTTCCTGCACGTTCAACAAACACCTCGGGCTCCCGTGGTACCAGCGCCTCATCATGGGGCTGACATTTGTCGTTCTCGTGGCCGTTGAATTGACGATCGCGAAAACGAAAGCGGACGCGCTCTTTTTTGCGACGTGCGTGCTGGGCGCCGGCTACGCTCTGCGCGCCTATTCCCATAAGGTTTCGGGTCTCAAAACCATGACCGTGACTCGGCAGGTCGCCGAGATGGTGTCGCCCGATCTGGCCGCGACGATGGAGCCGCGCTTGGCGGAAGGACAAAAAATCATGGTCGCGGCCCGCGGCGTCACGCCGGCGCTCGCCTTTGCGCTGGAGGAGGCGCAATTGCGGAAGGCGACGCTCTGCGTTCTCTACGTGAAGGAGATCGCGGTTTACTTCACCGGCGGTCCTACCAACGTCGGCCGGGCGAAATGGCAGGAAGATCCCGCGGCCCACGCGATCATGAGTTTCACCATGAAACTGGGCGCCGAGCGCGGCGTGGCGGTCCAACCGGTTTATGCGGTGAGCGAGGATGCCGCCGCGACGATTCTCGATCTTTCGGCCACGCTCGGAGTCGATTATCTCATCATTGGCGCGTCCCAACGCACGGCCATGGCCAAGCTCCTCGGCGGCAGCGTCGTGACGAGCGTAGCGCAACAGTTACCGGACTCGATCCGGCTCGTCATTTTCGGTTGAGCGTAGCCCACCCCTCCTCTGCGGCCCACTTCCGAGTCCTCCCTTGCCAAGGGCCGTTCCGTTGAGACACTGTCACTCGCGATGAATCCGACCGCGCCCAACGAGGAAATGACGGACGAAGCCACGCGGGCCGAGATCAACGCGTTGCTTCCCGCCCTGGTCGCCCGTGCTCCCGGTGAAGCCGTCGGGATCCTGGATTCCTATCCGGACGACTTTGTCGCCCAGATGCTGGCCTCGCTGAACCCAGCGCTGGCCCAAAGTGTCTTGGAACGTTTCCCCAGCGCTCGCCGGCAAAAGATCATCGCCGCCGCTCAGCCCGCAGTCCGGCAACAATGGATCCGCAACGAGGCGTATCCGGAAAATTCCATCGGCCACATGATGGAGCCGGCGCTGGCAGTTTTTAGTCCGGCGACAACGGTCGCCGAGGCGACGCGCGAGCTTCGGCATTTCGTCACCCGCGCCTTCATTACCTACGTCTTCGTGGTGGATGAGGAGGAACGCCTGCGCGGGGTGGTGGCGATGCGGGAAATGCTGCTGGCCGGTCCGGAGCAACGGCTGGACGAAATCATGATCCCCGATCCATTCCATCTCACCCCGAAGATGCCGCTCGTCGAGGCGATGAAAGCAACCATGGTGCGCCATTATCCGGTGTATCCGGTCTGCAACGCCGACGGAAAACTGCTCGGCCTGATTCGCGGACAGATGTTGTTTGAGGCCGAGACCGTGGAACTCAGTTTGCAGGCGGGCACCATGGTCGGCGTGGAAAGGGAAGAACGCCTGAGCACTCCCTGGACAAGAAGCTTCCGCTTCCGGCATCCCTGGCTTCAGGGCAATCTTTTTGCCGGATTCATCGCGGCGGCAGTGGTCGGTTACTTCCAGGGGACCATCGATCGATTAGTCGCGCTGGCAGTTTTCCTACCAGTGGTGATCGGGCAGTCCTCAAACACCGGCGTTCAGACCCTGGCGGTTGCCTTGCGCGGCATGACCCTGGGTGAATTGAAGGCCGGAGGTGAACTCGGGCTGGTCATGAAGGAAACCTTCCTCGGATTTCTCAACGGCGCCTTGACGGGCGTGAGCGCCGCGATCGGCATGTACCTTTTCGCTACGATGCAGGGAAGTGCGGTGGCTTTGAAGCTGAGCGTGGTGGTCTTTTTATCGATGGCCGGCAGCTGTCTGATCGGGGGAGTATTTGGCGCTTCGATCCCTTTGCTCTTAAGAAAATTGGGGACCGATCCGGCGAACTCCTCCAGCATTGTCCTCACGACCATCACGGACGTCGCGACGCTCGCCGTGTTTCTGGGACTGGCGACCTGGCTCATCTGAATTTCGCCGGCAGCGCCACTCTTGCGTATTTTGCAGTCGGGCTGGTCCGAATTCAGCCTGCACGAACTGAAAAAGGTCGGCGGGGGTTGTCTCAATTTTGCCGGCTCGCCCTCGATCGGCTTTGGCCAGAACGATTTGAGAGTTGAGATGGTTTGACCCCTGTCAAGGATCATCAGGCGCCGAAAACGGCCCAACTCAGCAGCAGGACGCTAGCGAAAAGGCCGAGGACAAAAGTCAGATACGCGAAACGCAAAAACCGGTACTTCTTCGCGGCGAGAAACACGCCGAGAGTATAAATCTCGCGCACTTGGGCTTCGTAATTCTTGCTCGGGTCGTTCATCATCTCCTCCATCGCGGCTGCGAACTGCTCGTACTCCATGGCAACAAAACTTCCGAAGAAAAGCAGATTAAACTTTGGATGACGCACGTCTGGGAGGATGGTCTTTTTGATGCGTAGAGGTGTGGCCGGCATCACGGCGAAAGTCGCGAGCACGATCGTCAGGAGCGATGAAATCATAAGAGCGATCACAGCCAACCTGAATTGTTCCCGGACAATAAACGGCGCGGAGAACGTGAGCATGATAGCAGCAATTGTCATCAGGCCGTTCGCTTTCAGATCCGCCATCACACTGAGCTGAACGTGGTGGATGCGGGTTTGCCGAAGCATGTGATCGAGATGGGAGCCAGCCTCTTGAATTTTCATCTTAGTGAATATGGACCTCGTCCGCCGACTTGATCCCTTCCGCCCGCCCGCAATGCGCCTCTGGATCCTTGCCCTGGACCATAGCGTGCGAGTGCTGGCTTTTCGGTGCCATCGCGGAGAATTGTAAAGCAGAAATCGGCGACCGGCGACAAGCATGTTCCCCTATCCCACTCGGAGATTGTCACGCGCGTTTTCAAAGACGACGGCCAGCGACAAACCGGCTGAAATCACTGCACATCCGGGTTGCGCATCTGACTGACGGAGGCAAGGCTCTTGCGAAAGCCGCGCGGGCGGCGGCAGGCTTTATATTCCATGCACGAAATCAATTTTCTCCGGGATCTCGCCATCGTGATGATCGTCGCCGGGCTGGTGATCGTTCTGTTCCACCAGTTCAAGCAGCCCGGCGTTCCCAGCTACATCATCGCGGGTGTTGTCATTGGGCAGCACACGCTGCCGTCTCCTCTTATTCGCGACGAGCAAACCATCCGCACGCTCTCCAAGCTCTGATGAATATCTCGAACCTCTCGAACACCCCAATCGACGACTGCATCGAGCTGATGCAAAGGCTGATCGAGTATCGGCACCAGAAGGCTTTGCACCACCGGCTGATGAAAGCCGCCGATCATTCCATGCTCGATATCGACGTGCTCATCCTGATCTATCACTTTGCCAGGATAGCCAAAGGGGACATTCTCGAGATCGGCGCCTTTCTGGGCGCATCCACCATCGCGGCGGGCCTGGGTGTGCGCGATTCGGGCAGCCAAAGGAAAATCATCAGCATCGAACTGGGCGGCCGGCTGAAGGATCACCGGCTCGCGACCAGGGACATTTTCAAGGACCTGAAAAAGAACCTCGCGCGCGCGGGGTTGCTCGATGCAGTCACCTTGATCAACGGTTCGTCGTTCGAGGAGAGGACAATCGCCACCGTTCGGGAAATGACGGGACCGGGCGAGATTGGTTTGTTCATCTTCGATGCGGATGCGAATGTCCGGCGCGACATCGACTGTTACGGGGAGAGGTTTGGGGCGGGTTGCTGGGTGGTAATCGACGATTATTTCAGCGCGACGGACAAGTGCGGCCCCACCCGGACCCAAGTGGACGAACTGGTGGCGGCAGGCCGGCTACAGCAGCTGGGACTTTACGGCTGGGGAACCTGGGTCGGCCGCTGGCTGGCCAGCTAGACGGAAATTTTTTTCTGTTAGATAAATAGCTTTTAGTGAGATACTTATAGCAGGTTCTATTGTCGTTCGTTTTGACAATCTGAGGGCAAATGGAATCTTCCGTTGCGTTAAGTTTGTTCAGGCCAGCTTCGACTAAAGGCGCCTGGCACTCTTCCGCAGTTAAAGCCTATCGTTTAGTTTAAGTCAGTATTCCCCGGCGTTTACCGCCAAATGAGGAACTCTTCGAGGAGCCTTCTCAGGACCAACCGCTGTCTGGCATGGAATCCATCGCCGCAGCTCTACTTTCGCAGAGCTCGAACTCTGCCCTTCAATCAATATGAAACCTACATCTCAATTATCCCGACAACCTGGACGCCACGCCGGCGAACAATCGCCGTCCCGGCTCCGTTCCAACCATCCGCGCATCGACTGCAACTTCCACGCGGCCGCGGGCGAAATTCAATCCGCCGGCAGTTCTCGCAAGATGTCCCGGCCGGTTCTTGCCCCGGGCTTTCGGGACCTGAGCAAGGAGTTCCTCGGCGCCGAAACGAAGCGCAACTATGTGGCCGAAGTTCTGTTCTTCGCCATCATCGTGGGCGTTTCGACCTGGCCGATCGTTGCCACGCTCCAGGCGATGGCGCAGTTCATAAAGTAATTACAAGGAGGGGCGGTCTTCCAGCCGCCCGCTTTCCATTGGCCGAACGAGCGGCCTGGTGTCTATCATCGGGCCGGCTCGGTGCGCCGAAAACGAACGCTTCACAATGTGGTGCGGCCAAATTACTTTGCGCCCATGCCTCATCCATTGCTGTCGGTAAAAAAGACGCTTTGCGTTCTCCTTTTGTCCGCTGGAATTGCTTCCGCCGCGTCGCCGATTCAGGAACGAGCGGACCGCTTCCTCGCGCTCGTTAACGCTGGTTACAAGGGCCTAGTCCGCGTCAGCAGCGAAGCGCAGTGGCTCGCCGTGACCGATGTCACCCCGGCGCACGATGCCGCCTCGGAGACAGCGGGCAAGGCGTCCGCTGCTTTTAATGGCAACCCTGCGATCATCAACGAAGCGAAGGAGCTCCTGACTCATCGGGCGGAATTGAACGAGCTGACCCTCCGCCAGCTCGACCAGGTCCTGCGCAACGCGGCCGAAGCTCCGATGACAAATCCAGACCTGGTGACCGCTCGCGTTGAAGCCGAGACCAAACAGGCTTCCACGCTCAACAGCTTCGAGTTCAAGCTCGATGGGAAACCAATCACCGCGAACGAGATCGACAACAAACTCGACCAGAGCACCGACCTGACCGAGCGGCGCAAGGTTTGGGAAGCGTCGAAGGAATCCGGCCCGGCCCTGAAGCCCGGCCTGATCAAGTTGCGGGATCTGCGCAACGGCGCGGCGAAAGAGCTGGGCCACAAGGACTACTTCGCGCTCCAGGTGGCCGCGTACGGAATGACGACGGACGAACTCGTCAAGATGCACGAGGATTTTCTCAAGGAGTTGCGCCCGCTTTATCTCCAGCTCCACACCTGGACGAAATACAAACTGGCGGATAAGTACAAGCAACCGGTGCCGAAACGCATTCCGGCTCATTGGATCAATAATCGCTGGAGTCAAAATTGGGACGGGCTGGTGGAAGGCGCGGATATCGAGGACCGTTTCAAGGGACGCCAACCCGAATGGATCACCAAGACAGCGGAACAATTTTACACGGGGCTTGGTTTCAATCCTCTCCCAGCCACCTTTTGGACGAAGTCGGACCTGTTTCCTTTGAAGCCCGACGACAAGCGGAAGAAGAACACGCACGCCTCCTGCTGGCATATCGATCTGGAAAATGACATCCGCTCGCTCATGAGCGTGGAGCCGAACTCGCGCTGGTTTTATACCGCGCACCACGAACTGGGGCACGGTTACTACTTCATGGCCTACACGCGCCCGGAGGTTCCCCCACTCCTTCGCACCGGCGCAAATCCAGGTTACCACGAAGGGATGGGCGAGTTGATCTCGCTTGCTTCGAGCCAGGTGCCCTACCTCCAGGCGCAAGGCGTCCTGCCCGCCGACTTCAAGGCCGACGCCACCGCCTTTCTCCTGAACGACGCGCTCGCTAACTCCCTCCCCTTTATGTTTTGGGGGTCCGGGACGATGACACGCTGGGAAGCAGACGTGTATGCGAAGAACCTCCCGCCCGATCAATGGAACGCACGCTGGTGGCAGTACGTGCGCGACCTTCAGGGCGTCGAGCCGCCGGCGGCGCGAGGAGAAGAGTTTTGCGATGCCGCGACCAAGACGCATATCAACGATACGCCCGCCTACTATCATAGTTACGCTTTCGCCACCGTGCTGAAGTTCCAGCTCCACGATCACATCGCCCGGAAAATCCTGAAGCAACCGCCTCAGGCTTGTAACTACGCCAACAACAAGGAAGTCGGCGCGTTCCTGAAAAAGATCATGGAGAAAGGCGGCACCAAAGATTGGCGCAAGGTCTTGAAGGATGCTACCGGTGAAGAGCTTTCCACCCGGGCCATGGTTGAATATTTCAAGCCGCTCATGGCCTGGCTCGAAAAGGAGAACAAAGGCCGTCAGATCGGTTGGGAGTAATATCCAGCGCGACCTACATGATTCGCATCAAGGAGGGGCGGTTTGAAACCGCCCACCGCGCCAGATAAAGCGACGGCGGTTTGTAAACCGCCGCTCCTTGTTTAAAGCAATAACTGAATGAGCCGTTACCTCATCACCTCCGCGCTGCCTTACATCAACGGCGTAAAGCATCTCGGCAACCTCGTCGGTTCGATGCTTCCCGCCGACGCCTACGCCCGTTTTCAGCGCGCCCGCGGCCACGAAGTCCTGTTCATTTGCGCGACGGACGAGCACGGCACGCCGGCTGAACTGGCAGCCCACGAAGCCGGTCTGCCGATCGCGGAATACTGCGCGAAGATGCACACCTTACAGAAGGAACTCGGAGAACGTTTTGGACTCTCCTTCGATTCCTTCGGCCGGTCCCACTCCCCTCAAAACCACGAGATTACCCAGCACTTTTACCATCAGCTCGACCAGAACGGCTTCCTCGAAGAACGAGTGACCCGCCAGGTCTATTCCATCGACGATGGCCGCTTCCTGCCCGATCGCTATGTCGTCGGCACCTGTAAGCACTGCGGCTACGAGAGGGCGCGCGGCGACCAATGCGAGAACTGCACTCGCGTTCTCGACCCCACCGACTTGATCAACCCGCGCTCCGCGATCTCCGGCTCGACGAACATCGAGACGCGCGACTCCAAGCATCTCTTTCTCAAGCAGTCGCAAATGGTTGGCCGCCTGCGCGCGTGGATCGACTCAAAGACGGATTGGCCGGTCCTTGTCACCTCGATTGCGCGCAAGTGGCTGGACGAAGGGCTGAATGACCGCAGCATCACCCGCGATCTCAATTGGGGTATTCCCGTGGCTTACAAGGGAGAAGTGCGTCCCGGCTTTGAAGGCAAGGTCTTCTACGTCTGGTTCGATGCTCCTATCGAATACATCGGCGCGACCATGGAGTGGGCCGATGCGACCAGGAGCGACTGGAAGCGTTGGTGGCGGGAGGATGCGGGCGCCGCCGATGTTCGCTACATCCAGGTCATGGGCAAGGACAATGTCCCCTTCCACACGGTAGGTTTCCCCGTAACCCTCTTTGGCTCTCAAGAACCCTGGAAGGTCGTGGACTACATTAAGGGCCTTAACTGGATGAACTACTACGGAGGCAAATTTTCCACCTCCGGGAACCGCGGCATCTTCATGGACAACGCGCTGGAGATCCTTCCCGCTGACTACTGGCGCTGGTATCTTCTCGCCAACGCTCCCGAGTCCGACGACTCAAATTTTACCTGGGAACACTTTCAAACTACCGTGAACCACGATCTGGCCGACGTCCTGGGCAATTTCGTAAACCGCATCGCAAAGTTCTGCTCCGCTCGCTTTGAAGGACGGGTTCCGGACCGGGGTGACTATGGCGCTCTCGAGGCCGAGACCACCAAGGCCCTTGAGCAAAAGCTGGCAAACCTGACAGGCCACATGGAAGCCATGGACTTTCGGAAATCCGCGACCGAGCTGCGGTCGATGTGGGTGATTGGCAATGAATATCTCCAGAAGGCCGAACCCTGGATGAGAATAAAGACGGACCCTGCCTCCGCTGGCGTATCCATCCGCTACGCTCTTAACCTTGCCCTTGTCTTCGCGGCGCTCGCCCAGCCGTTCGTCCCTGAAACGGCTGCCAGGATCTCGTGCGCCCTGAGCAACAACGATTCACCACTAGGTTGGCCAAAGACCTTGGCGGATCAATTATCCCAACTTACTTCCGGAGCTCCGATAACCGTTCCTGACGTTCTTTTCGCCAAGATCGAAGACACTCAACTGGCAGAATGGTCCGAGCGTTTTGGCGGCGGCCAGTAACAAGAACGTTATCGACCGAAGGGTCATCGATATGTCCCAGAGTAAGGCGCTGACTCGTCGAATGCGTTTTCGCAAGCCGCGTTTCAACTGTCGGCCGATCCCCCAATACCCGGCATTACTCTATCTTCGCTGCTTCTCCTCTTCCTTGGATACGAGCAGCAATATCTGGGAGCCATATTCCCAACACAATGATCGCTGAAATAACACGATGACCCGTTTTAATCTGGCTGACGCTCTGGGCCGAATATGCTTCAAAGACTGAGCGATATTCTGTTTGAGTAATTTTGGTGGCGGCGTTGCGAAGGATGTCGGAGATAGCCACCAGAATCTCCTGCGATCTTGTTATGGCAGTGAGATTTCCAATTGCGAAGATGATAAATCCAATGGAAAAGGCCAACTTGATCTTCCGGTTCTCCCGTAGATCTCTCTCCTTTAAGACAAATCCTAATACGCCCAACGACACAGCTACGAAAATATTCCAGAGGATATTCACTGTGCCTGTCTGAGCATTAAACAGGTCCATCAGTTTGGAATAATTGAGACCCTCTTCCATGTTTTCTCTTTTAAGAGTGACCGTTTCTCGCAGCCTTGGCGGTAGGAACGGTAAATAGCCGCATCGGAACGAAACTAGCAAGGCAGTGTCGCCCTCGGAAGACGAAAAAGCGCCTGGATCGTGTAGCAGATAGCCTCGAACTCCGTGGTTTAAGTTCTTGCACGTATCATTTCCCAATAGTAACCGGCACGGTCTCCACCAGCAGGTCGTTGACGTAAAATTCGACGCGGTATTTGCCTTCGGCCCAACCGTCGGGTGGACGGCCCAGGGTGAAACGCGCGCTGGCATCCGGCGCTGGGGCAACGGACTCGGTTTCGTCGATGACGAAATTGGGTTCCACCAGGTCGCCGACGTCTTCGGCGACCCAGGCCACCCGCACGGTCGCGCCGTCGGGGAGGTCGTGGCCCTGCCAGCGGACGTAGATGTTCGCGACGTCGGACTTGAATTGGGTCTTTAAGCCGCCAGCCGGATCGCTCGAGACTTCGACCGTGAGTTTCCTGGGCGGCGGAGTGGTTTGCTCCTCGGGACTCGCCGCCGGGGCCGATGGCGTTGCCGCGGGCGTAACGGCGGCAACCGGTGTGGACGACGGGCGTTGCTCGGTGGGTTTGGGCGATGCCGCGGGAGGCGATGCCGCGGGTTTTGAGAGAACTTCCGTCATCTTATTCAGTTCCAGAGTTATCCGTTGCAGAACGCCTGGGCCCCTGAGCACCGCGGTTTCCTTCACAAATCCGGTGCCGGGAACGAACCAACGATCGAGCTTGATCGACATGAGCGACGAATCTTCGCATTGAAGATGAAAGGCGCGGAATCTCCCGGCGGGCACCGTCACATTCTCTTCGCCTACGACCGTGAAATGCTGACGCATCTTGATGCCCGCCACTTCGCCGCTTGAGTCCCAGGCGGCGCCGACCTTTAATGGCCCAACGATGACCGGTTCGGGCGGATTCAGTTTCGCAATTTTTCCGTCTTTCCCGCTCCGGGCGAGACACATGACGCCGTTTTCATTCACACTCACCAGCTCGGTCTTGGAAACAGCGTTGCCAGAAAGCGTCTCCAGCTTCACTACCTCTTTGCCATCGAAGAGCTGCTTGCCGGCGCGAACGGTGACGACGGAACGGACCGGCGCGGCGCCCGTGAGTGTTTCCGTCGAATCATACTCCCAGGTCGTTCCCTCGCCGGTCGGCAGGAGTGCTTCGGCGCGGACGGAAACGGCCGCGAGAACAAGGGCGGCGGCAAGAAATGACTTTCGCATGCGGCCTCAACTCTTATCCACTCGGTTGCGCTTGGCCAGCGATGAGATGAGGCGCGCTTCTGCTCCCTCGTGATCGTGATCGTAATCGAAGAGTATGCGGGTCGAGCACGAGCACGAGCATGAGCACGAGGAGGACGAGGAAGCGAAAATCCGGAGTCAACGGGGCTCGAACCCGCAACCTCCGCCGTGACAGGGCGGCGCTCTAACCAATTGAGCTATGACTCCTCGCGCGAAAAGCGAAGCAGGTTAGGTCGCTCACTCCGCGCCTTCAACCTCTTTTTCCCGAGTTTGTGAAACTCGACACGCCGGTTTGCGGCGGGTCGCACGCGGTTTATAATCCGCGTAGTCTTTCCGAATGAACGACGAGCGCAGCAAAGAATTCGCGAACCCGGACGATCTCCCGGGCCGGCGCGAGCTTAGTTTGCTCGAGGCATTCGATCTGGTTCTCGCGTCGTTCCCTCCGGACGATCGAAATTGGCGGGAATTGTTCGCCTTGCGCTCGGAAATCGCGGCGCAGGAAGAGACGATCGGCGAAGCGCGGCAGATGATCCAGAAGCTCGAGGAAGTGATCAAGAAAGTGACTTCGCCCGCCAATCGCATCGGCACGTATCTGAGCAATCCAGCGCGGGAAACGGCGCACATTGTCGTGGGCGGCGCGGATTATTATTGCAACGTCGATCCGCGCGTCAGTCTCGCGAAGCTCAAGAAAGGCACGCGCGTCCTGGTCAACGAAGCGTATGTGATCGTGGGCGACCTTGGTTTTGAAACGGCGGGTCCGGTGACGAAAATCACGGAGGTGCTTGGCCCCGATCGGCTCCGGGTCGGCTCCGAACATGGATTGCAATCGTTGATCCTTCAGCGTTCCGCCGAGCTGATGAAGGCGGCGCTCAAATCCGGCGATGAAGTGCGGGTGGATCCGAATTACCGGGTGGCGCTGGAAGTTCTTTCGCATCCGCAATCACGCGAACACTACCTCGACGACGTGCCGGAATTGCCCTGGGAGATGGTCGGCGGGCAGGACCAGGCGCTCCAGGCAATCAAGGACGCGATCGAATTGCCGCTTCTGCACGGCGAGCTTTTCCAAAAGTTCCAACACGCCACGCCGAAAGGTTTTCTGCTCTACGGCCCGCCGGGCTGCGGCAAGACGCTCATCGGCAAAGCCACGGCTTACAATCTGACGAAACAGCTCCGGGAAAAAACGGGCGACGAGATGAAAGAATATTTCATGCACGTCAAAGGCCCCGAGATCCTGAACATGTGGGTTGGCGAATCGGAGCGGATCGTGCGCGAAATCTTTTCGACCGCGCGCGAAAAGCGCCGCGAAGGTTTTCTGCCGTTTCTCTTTATCGACGAAGCGGAAAGCGTCCTCGGCACGCGCCGGGCCTCCCGGTATTCGAACATTCTCTCGACGCTCGTCCCAATGTTCTGCTCGGAGATGGACGGCATCGATTCGCTCCACGACGTCGTCATCATTCTCGCCTCGAATCGGGCGGACTTGATCGATCCCGCGATTCTTCGCCCTGGCCGGATCGACCGGAAGATCAAAGTGAACCGGCCGAACAAGGACGGCGCGCGAGAGATCTACCGGATTTATCTCACGAACGATCTCCCCTACGACGGCGCGCTCGCCAAGGAAACCGGGAATATCGGGGCCGCGATCGACCGGCTGGTCGAACGCATCCTGGAAGGGCAATTCGCGCGCCGGGACGAAAATAAATTCCTCGAGATCACGCTGCGGAGCGGCCGAAAGGAAATCCTTTACCGGAGCGATCTCCTCAGCGGAGCGATCATCGCGTCGATCGTCGAGCGCGCAAAAGGAATGGCGATCAAACGGGCGATCGCCACCCGGGAAGATCAGGGAATCAGCGAAAGCGATTTGCAGCTTTCGTTCATCGCCGAATTCACCGAGAACGATATTTTCCCGCCGACCGACATGACCGAAGATTGGTTCAAGCTGATCGATTACGATCCGGAGAATGTCGTGAAGATTTCGCCGGTGCGCCGGGATGAGCAGACAAAACTGCCGAGCCATCGCGGGGTGATCTAGGTGGATCGTGCGCTCCGTCGCACGATGTTTCATTTTGCGGCTGCGCCGCCACTTGTCATCGAGCGCGGGCGCTCGATCCACCCGGGGGCGCGCGGAAAAGCTCTTTCGCTCCGTCCGCCCCGTCGGCTAGCATTGGCGGCATGAAATTGATTCTTCGTTTCATTGTGCTGCCGGCAATCCTTTCGGCGCTCGCCCTGACCGTGCACGCTCAACTGACGCCGGAGCCCAGAACTGACGTCTCCGACAAAGCGCTCATCACAAGGACGACGCCACCGGCGATCAGTCCGGCCCCGGCCCGGAGCGGCCCGGGAGACATTGCCGCGCTCCGCAAATTAGCGGACGACTACTACGCGTGGCGGAATGAAAATTATCCGGTCTTCAGCAGCGATTCCGGACTCCATACCTGGGATAATCGGCTGACCGATTACTCGGCCGCGAAGGTCACGGAACGCGCCCAGCACGTTCGCAAGCTGCTCGAGCAAGTTCGCGCCCTGGCGACCGCCAACTGGCCGAAGGAGGATCGCATCGACTGGATGCTGTTTCGCGCGCAGTTGGAAGGGCCTGACTTCCACAACCGTGTCCTGCAACCGGAGATGACCGACCCGCAACTCTACGTGGGCGAGTGCAGCAATGGGATTTTTTCGCTCCTGAAAAAGGAATACGACACGTCGCGAAATCGAGCGCTCGCGGCGACGGCGCGATTGAAACAAATGCCGGCGATGCTCGCGCAGGGTGAGCGCAATTTGCAAAAGCCCGTAAAACTTTTCGCGGAGCTCGCCATCGCTTCCGCGCGCACGATTGATCCTTTGTTCAAGGAGAGCCTCATGACCCTGGCGCGCGATCTCGCGCCCAACGAGCGCGAGGATCTCGTCAAAGCGCGCGATGCCGCGCTCGACGCGATCCATGGTTTTGCCGATCGCCTGGAAAAGCGTTTGCCTTCAATGGTGGCCTTCAGGCCGATGGGCGCGGCGAACTACAATTATTACCTCAAACACATCCTCATGCTCCCGCTCGACGCGCAGGAGGTGGAGATGTTGGGCCGCACGGAGCTGGCGCGTTACCGCGCGCTCGAATCGCTCCTCCCCGATCCGTCCCTGGCGGATCCGAATCCGGCGCGCAGCAAGGAGGTCCCCCCGGATCAGGCGTCGTTTCTCAAAGCGTATGAAAGCCGCCAGCAGGAGATGATTAGCTTCCTGAAACAACATCGTCTCGTCACCGTCCCCGATTATCTGGGCCGCTTCGAGATCCGGCAGCTGCCCGAAGCGTTCAAGCCGACCAGTCCGGGCGGCTTCATGAATCCCCCCGGCCTTTACGATAAAGATCCGAGCGGGTTCTTTTTCATCCCGACCTACAATCCGCAGTCGAAGAATTTCTATATTCGCGCGGCGATCGAAGACCCTCGGCCGATCCTCGGGCACGAGGGCATTCCGGGCCATTTTATGCAGCTCTCGATCGCGAACCATCTGGCCAATGAGATTCGCCGCCAGCACGGGGACGGCGTGTTCGTCGAAGGTTGGGCGCTCTACGGCGAGGAGATGCTTCTGCGCACCGGGCTTTACCCGGAAAACTCCGCTTCGCATGGGCAAGTCCTTCGGCTCTCGCGCTATCGCTCCGCACGCATCGGCGTCGACGTGAACTTGCACACCGGCAAATGGACCTTCGAGCAGACCGTTAACTACTTCATGGAAGCGGGCGGGCTGGATCGGGAAGCGGCGGAAGGCGAAGCCGCCGGGGCGGCCTCGAGTCCCACCCAAAAGATCAGCTACATCGTCGGGAAATGGCAGATCATGAATCTGCTTGGACGGTATCGTGACAAATCTGGCGCGAACTACCGCCTGGGCCAATTCCACGACGACCTGATCAAGAACGGCAGCCTGCCGCTTTCGGTCGTCGAATGGATTTTGCTGGATGATGCGACGTCGGTGGAGCAGGTGATGCGGTAGGGTCCTGTCTGGTAGGGCGACGCTCTGCGGAGCCGCCATGGCAAGCGCTCAGCGGCTCGACAGAGTCTCGCCCTACCAAAAACAAAGGGCAGGCGCAGCGCGCTGTGCCGTCCCGCGCTACCCTTTGCCGTGCCCGCGCAAACAAATTCCGTCCTTATCATCGGCGGCGGGCCCGCCGGGTTGCGCGCCGCGGAGGTGGCACGCGCCGCCGGTGCTCGTGTCACCGCCTGCGACGCGCAGCGTTCCGTGGGCCGGAAATTTCTCATCGCGGGCCGGGGAGGACTGAACCTTACGCACGGCGAGCCGGTGGAAGACTTTCCGGCCCGCTATGTCGACGAACCGGATCGCTGGCGCGACTTGCTCCGCGAGTTCGGCCCGGACGATCTGCGCGCCTGGGCGGCGAAACTAGGCGTCGAGACCTACGTGGGCACAAGCGGGCGGGTTTTTCCGCGGGGACAAAAGGCCGCCGGCCTTTTGCGCGCATGGCTCAGACGCCTGCGCGCGAGCGGCGTGGAATTTCGCGCCGGTTCGCGCTTCATCGGTCTCGGACGCGGGCCTGACGGCTGGCGCGCCGAATTCCAGACTGTCGAGGGGATATTCTCGGTCACTGCCGGGGCGATTGTTCTCGCGCTCGGGGGCGCCTCGTGGCCGGAAACCGGATCGGACGGGACCTGGCCCGCGATTCTGGCCGCTCACGGGGTGGAGATCGCTCCGTGGGTTCCGGCAAACTGCGGATGGAACATCGACTGGCCCTCCGAACTGCTCTCCCGCGCGGAAGGATTGCCCCTCAAGAATCTCACGGTGCGCGCAGGCCACGAATCGGTCTCCGGCGAATTACTCATCACGCGCCACGGGCTGGAGGGCGGCGCGATTTATCGTCTGGGCCGCGCGCTTCGCTCCATGGAGACCCCGCGTTTGACGATCGATTTCAAACCTCAACTCACGGCTGCGGCGATGCGCGAACGCATCATGAATCTGTCCGGCGCGCCCGCCTGGTTCCAGGCATGGAAGCTGAGCCGGCCGGCGATTGCTTTGCTCGAAACGTTCTGTGGGGAAGAATGCAACGATCGCGAGCGCCTGATCGCGCAGGTGAAGAATTTCAGGCTCGCGCCGCGGAGTCCGCGGCCAATCGCAGAGGCAATTTCATCCGCGGGCGGCGTGCGCTGGGGCGAACTCGACGAAGGCCTGATGCTGCGCAAACTTCCGGGCGTTTTTGTGGCCGGCGAAATGATCGACTGGGAAGCCCCGACGGGCGGCTATCTCCTGCAAGGCTGTTTTGCCACCGGCACCCGCGCGGGGGGCGCTGCCGCCGTTAGGCAGGAAGAATCGTAACAATTGCGGGGAGGATGGGTCCCCCCCGAAGGCCCCATCAGGGCCTCCGGGGAGGCGATCCGGGGGAGCAGCCTCAAAAAGGTCCCGCATTCAAACCGGAGTCTGACTCCGATTCGGTTTGGAGATGCGGGAACATGGGGTCTTATGGATGACTACGAGTTCCGCCCTTCGAAGTTGGCACATTTCTCGGAAGCCTTGAATCCACCGGAGCGTTGTCGTGTGCGGTCCGGCTGCCGGTTTCGACTGTTTCACGTCCCATCGTATGATACGTCGCGATGAAGCGGGTATTTGGGATTGAGACGGAATACGGAATCACGATTCAGGGAGCAGAATCGGTCGATGTCGTGACGGAATCGATTGAGCTGGTGCGCTCCTACACCGGGCACGGCGCGCACATGAAATGGGACTATGGCCTGGAAGATCCTCATCGCGATGCTCGCGGTTTTCGCGCGGCGGAGTTGCTCCAGGACACGGATGAGTCGGCCTACTACGAGATCGATAAGAATCGGCCGCTCAGCTTTGAAGAAATCAAGAGCGACCTGGTTCTTTCAAATGGCGCGCGGTTTTACAACGACCATGCGCATCCGGAATATTCGACCCCGGAGTGCACGACCTTGCGGCAATTGGTCGCGCACGAGAAAGCCGGCGAGCGGATCCTGGCGGAATGCGCGCGCCGGAGAAATCTAAAACTGCCGCCCGGCCAGGAAGTGCGGTTGTATAAGAACAACACCGATTTCGTCGGGCACAGCTATGGGTGCCACGATAATTACCTGATGCGGCGCGATGTCCCGTGGGACCGGCTGGTCGCGGGCATCCTTCCCTTTCTGATTACCCGCCAAATTTTCGCGGGCGCCGGCAAAATGGGGATCGAAGGGGAAGGGGCGGCGGGGCAACCGGGCGTGTTTCAGATTTCGCAGCGGGCCGACTTCTTCAGCGTGCTCGTGAGCATAGATACGATGAACAAGCGCCCGCTCGTCAACACGCGCGATGAGCCGCATGCCGACGCGAACCTCTACCGCCGCTTTCACGTGATCATCGGGGATTCGAACATGAGCGAGTGGGCGACGGCGCTGAAGGCCGGCACCACCGCGCTCGTGCTCGATCTCATCGAGCGCGGCAAAGCGCCGCTGATCGAGATCGCGCAACCGATCAACGCCACCAAATCGATCAGCCGCGATCAGAATCATGATTGGATTCTGGAATTGAGCGACGGACGCAAGATTTCCGCGATCGATCTGCAGCGGCTTTATCTAAACGCCGCCCAGAAGGCGGTCTCTGACCAGACAGAAACGAACTGGCTGCTCCTGGAGTGGGAGACGGTGCTGAATGATCTCGAGCGGGATGTCACGTCGACGCGCGATCGCGTCGACTGGGTGGCGAAAAAGCTTCTGCTCGATGCATTTCGAGAAGAGGAAGAGCTTTCCTGGACTGATCCGTGGCTGCAATCGATCGATCTCGAGTACCACAACATCCTCCCGGAGGGCGGCTTGTTTTATGAGCTGCTGCGTCAGGGCTCGATGCGCAGCATCGTGACCGAGGAAGAAATCAAGAGTGCGATTTTCGCGCCGCCGGAAACAACACGCGCCTTTTTCCGAGGCCGGTCCGTGGCGAGATTCAACGACGCGATCACGTCGATCCAGTGGGATGAGATCGCGTTCGCGAAGGGCAACCGTTCCCACGTGGTCAGGCTGCCGGAACCGGCGGGCGATGCGCGTCTGGAAGCGCTGAATGAGTTAGTGAGCGAAGAAGGGGAGTTCGAGGAGTTTTTTTTAGCGCTCGCGAGCTATTAAGCTGTGTCATCCCGAGTCGCGCAGACGACGAGGGACCTCCCAGTCGGTCTCGCGTCACCCAAGATTCCAGCAGGACGTTCGTAAAGCCGCGCTCCGTGGATCGCGGAAGCGGATTTGCGTAATTTTTTCCGCGACTGTGAGGTCCCTCGCCGTCTGCGCGGCTCGGGATGACCAGCATGGAAAGCGAGCTACAATCGAGGCGCTCTTACGACCACGTGATCAAACGCAGCTCGTGCGTTTGCATCAGATGTGGATGGATCGGGACTACGCGAACGCTGAAGCCGTAGGCGCCGCTGTCGGATGCGGGCACCGAACCCTGGTAAACGTAATTCCCCTCGCCTTCCGCCGGGGAGCTTCCGTCAAGGACAGTGACGGAAGGATTTCGAATCCCGCCGTTATCGGCTTCGCCGTGGTAAGCCTCGACGCGAACGTGGCCCGGGACGACGGCGCCCAGATGAACTTTCGCGGAAATTTGGAGCGCCTCGCCCACCTGGATGTTCTGGCGATCGTCATTGCCGACCTGAACATCGAGGATGGCCACTTGCGGCCAATCTTTCCGCATCTGCGCTTTCCATTTGCTGAGCTCGGTCGCGGCGGCGCAGTCATCACGCGTGAATTCCTGGTGCTTTCTTGCCGCCGGCGTATAGAGGCGCTCGGTGTATTCCTTCACCATGCGGTGGGTGTTGAAAACCGGGGTGACGGTGCGGATCGATTCTCGCATGAGCTGCAACCAGGCCAGCGGCAGTTTGCCGTCCGGTTTCGCGTAATAGAGCGGGATGATCTGGTTTTCGAGCAGCTGGTAAAGGCTGCCGGCGTCGACCTCGCTTTGGAAGTCGACCGTGCCGCCGGCGATCTCCGCGCCAATGGCCCAGCCGTTGTTGCCGTTGTAACTTTCGCACCACCAGCCATCCAGGACGCTCAAATTCAAGCCGCCGTTGGGTGGCAATTTCATTCCACTCGTGCCGCTCGCTTCCAGCGGCCGGAGCGGATTGTTCAACCAGAGATCGACGCCTTGAACGAGGCGGCGCGCGATGTAGGTGTCGTAGTCCTCGACGAAAACCATCCGGTTCTCGAAGCCCCTTTCCCGGCTGAACTTGTAGACCTGCTGGATGAGCGCCTTGCCCCCTTCGTCCTGGGGATGCGATTTGCCGGCGAAGATGAATTGCACCGGCCGCGTCTCGTCGTTGAGCAACCGCTTCAGGCGCTCCTGATCGCTGAATAGCAGCGCGCCGCGCTTGTAGGTCGCGAAGCGCCGGGCGAAACCGATCGTCAGAATTTCCGGATCGAGAACGCGATTGACGCCGCGGATCGATTCGGGCGATTCGCCGGCGCGCTCGCGCGCCGCCCGGACGCGCTCCCGGACAAATTCGACCAGCCGCAGTTTCAATTTCTGGTGCGTTTCCCAAAGTTGCGCGTCGGGAATATCGGTGACGCGGCGCCAGAAATCGGGATCGGTCAGGTTCTCTTCCCAATCCCCCAGATACTTTTGATAGAGCGCGGAAAATTCGGGCGCCATCCAGGTCTTGGTATGAACGCCATTGGTGATGCTGGTGATCGGAACTTCGTGACCCGGCACGCCCGCCCAGACATCTTTCCAGAGCGACCGGCTCACCTCACCGTGCAGTTTGCTCACGCCGTTCGAATGCCGGCTGACGCGCAAAGCCAGGACCGTCATGCTGAAAGCACCCAGCGGATTCACACTGGTCTGACCCAGACGGAAGAACTCGTCGAACGGGACCTGCATTTGCGCGGCAAAGTCCCCGAAGTATTTCCGCATCATCTCCCGTGGAAAAGCGTCGTTGCCGGCGGGCACGGGCGTGTGGGTCGTGAAGACATTGGCGGCGGCGACCACCTGGAGGGCGGAATAGAAATCGAGTTTTTTCTCCGCGACATTCAGCCGAATGCGCTCGAGCGCGAGGAAGGCGGAATGGCCTTCGTTCATATGGAAAACTTCCGGCTCGATCCCAAGGGCCGCGAGCGTTTTCACGCCGCCTATGCCCAGGACAATCTCCTGCCGGATGCGCATTTCGAGGTCGCCGCCGTAAAGCTCGGCCGTGATGAGACGATCTTCCGCGGTGTTCTCCGCGATATCAGTATCGAGCAGGAAAAGGCTGATGCGCCCGACGTGCAGTTGCCAGATCTTCGCCCACACTTCCCGATCCAGCAGCCGGACCGAAACGAGCAAATTACTGTCGCCGCTCCGCACTTCCTTGATCGGCAGATGGTGAAAATTCTGATTCAGATTGACGGCGTGCTGGATGCCATCCTTGTCGATTTGCTGCTTGAAGTAGCCATGCCGGTAGAGCAATCCGATTGCGACGAAATTCAGGTCGAGATCGCTGGCTGATTTGCAATGGTCTCCGGCGAGAATGCCAAGGCCGCCGGAATAATTCGGAATCGATTCGTGGAAGCCGAACTCGGCCGAGAAATAGGCGACCGGCTTCCCGATCGCGCTGCCCTTGCCCGTCTTTCCGTAGGTGTCTTTCTGCTCGAGATATTGCCGAAAGGTTTCGTGCACTTCCTTGAGCTCGCGCAGAAAACTTTTGTCCTGCGCGACCTCGACGAGGCGGGCCTGGCGCGAGAGTTGGAGCATCCGGACGGGATTGTGGTTGGTGCGATTCCAAAGCTCCGGATCGAGATGACGAAAAAGGCGGCGGGCCGAGGGTTCCCAAGTCCACCACAAATTGAAAACCATTTCACGCAAAGGCTCGAGCGCGACCGGCAGCGTGGGGATCACATTATACGTGTGGTAGGTCGGCATGGAGCGTGTGCGGCCCTGGATAGAAAACGAAGCGTGAATCTGACAGGAAAAACTTTAGCATCAAGCGTTCCATGGGCCGGCCGAGCCACTCTTGCTCCTGCTCCTGATCCTGATCCTCATCCTCATCCTCATCTGCCGCGATTCTCTTGCTAACGCCGGCCTTCAGGCCGGTGGCATGACACCGCCCCACCGCTAAGCCGTTTCAACGGCTTTCGTCGGCGTGAGGAGCAAGCCAAGCATCAGGCCAGTCACCAGTCCACTCAGGTGCGCGGCCATGCTGATTTGCGGGGTGGAGAGATCGAACGCTGTCTGGAGAGCGACGATGACCAGAATGCTTTTCAAGCGACGTCCGGCGAGAGGCGCGTCCCGTTGGCGCAAAAGCAAGCCCGCCCAGACCCCGACCAGACCCAGGACACAACCGGAGGCGCCCACGAGTTGTTCGGCCCTGCTCAGGCCGACCACGCGCAAGGCCAGGACACCGACGCTCGAGC
The DNA here is from genome assembly GCA_035556975.1 of Chthoniobacterales bacterium. Taxonomy (GTDB): domain Bacteria; phylum Verrucomicrobiota; class Verrucomicrobiia; order Chthoniobacterales; family UBA10450; genus AV80. Next base: position 70,012 of record DATMEN010000023.1, on the reverse strand, counting down.
CCAATCCGGAGAGCAGATAACAAATGCCAAAACGAATCGACCCGAGCGCTTGCTCCAAGCCCGGTCCGATGACGGTGAGGGCATACAAATTGAAGATAAGATGCAACGGGCCGTAATGCAGGAAGAGCGAACTAAGGAGCCGCCAGTATTCGCCTTCAAAACGAACCCCCAGGAAATCGAGTGCGCCCAAACGATGCAAGGTAAAGGGATTGGTCGACCCACCCAGGGCCACCTCGGCAATGAACATCGCGATATTTAGCGCAATGATGACCAGCACCGCGGTGGTAGGCCGCGCTGTTCGCGGTCCGAAAACGCCCGTAGCTGGAGGATCGCTTTGCTCGATCCGCCGGAGCAGCGTGGCCGCCTCCAGCGAGAGGGGGGCCTGCGCGATTATTTCATTTGCCTGCTCGAGGCGATGCACCGCTTCGGCTCGGATCAAGGCATCGCCCGTCGTGGCCCGCAGCTTTTCCAGGCGCGCGCGGCCGGCAATTGTTTCGCCCGTCGCAAGCTCGCCAGTTGCAATCCAAAACTCGCTCATGTCGCGCGAAAGTTTGCGCAGCCGAGTTTCGAGGAGCTGCGAAAGCGCTTGAAGCCGGCCGCTAAATGCCAGCACCGACAGTAAGCTGACATCGTAAAGCCAGACGTGTTGCGGCGCGGAGCCAAGGTTTTGCGCGTTCCTGGTGAATTCGAGGAAAAGTTCGTCCCGGGCGCCGGTCTCGCCGAGCGCGCGCAGATAAAGAAGCTGCAAGGCAGGATCAGTCTGCTTGGTTTCAGGGGGCAATTGCCTCCGCAGCCAGGCCAGCAGACCGTTCCAATCGCCGCGGATTCGAAAAGATTGCGCAATCGCCTGGCGGCCGACCTTCGTGTTGCTGTTCTCCAGCGAGTCAAGGATTGCGAGGGAGGAAGGGAAATCTCCCCGCTGCGCCAGCTCCATCGCTCGCAGCAGCTCGGATTGCGCGCCCAGATCGCCGGCGGGATGCACGAAGCGGAGCGCACGCGTAAATCTTCGAGCGGAGGAATAGCGTTGCCGCCCCGCAAGCTCGGCTGCCTTGCGCAACCCGATCGCGGGCAGGAGCAGGAGAACAAGCCAGGCCCCGCCTCCGACAAATCCCGCAGTCTCAGGATTCGCCATCCAGGAAACGCCCGTGACGACCAGAACCGCGAAAGCCGCCAACCGCCAGCCCCGATTCAAACCGCGGCGCCGCCAGGTTTGCGCGAGCAGGATCAGCGGCGAGACGCACGCGATGAAGAGCAAGATATGGTTGAGGTCGATCACGGCCGGGGAGATGAGTGGGCGTTAATTGGCGTTACGTCAAACCTGAGGCAGGCTGTGAATAGTGAGATCTGGGGAGCGCACGCGCCCTCGCGTGCTGGTTTTGGCGCCCTCGCCAAAACACGCTTTGCCCGGTTCGATGAAGCAGAGAAAGTTCGCGATGGCGAGGGCGCCATCGCCAGCACGCGAGGCGCGTGCGCTCCCCAGATCACACACCAGTCATTATTCACTTTCAAAGAACGGCTGATTCGTTACACAAAATGGAGATATGATGATCAGCGCAACGCTCTATCTCGAGGTGATCTCCTCCTGGTGCTCATGGGCCCAGCCTACGTGGTCGGAGTTGCAAACGCGCTATGCCGGCCGGGTTGCGTTCGCCTGGAAGATAGCCTTGATGGATCCGTCGGGTCTGCCGGCGACCCGGGAGCAGGCCGAATGGTTTTACCAGCGCAGCGGCACGATGATGCGGTCGCCCTTCATGCTGAATTCAGGATGGTTCGAGCCCGGCTTAACCGAATATCTCGCGCCGAATCTGGTGGCGGAAGCCGCGCGGGACTTCGGCGCCACCGATGACCGTGTCTGGAGCGCGATCACCCGCGCCGCCTTGCGTGAGGGACAACGCGTTGGCCAATGGGAAATCGCCGCGGCGGTCGGAGCGCAGGCCGGAAAACTCGATCAGGTAAAATTGCTCGAACACGCCCGGTCTCCGGAAGTTGAAGCGCGCGCCCGAGCCAGCACGGCCGAGTTTCATGCCTTGAAAGTGACCCAGCGGCCAACCTTCGTGATCGAGAGCGAGATTGGCGATCGCGCGATTTTCTCCGGCATCGCCACGCTGCCGCCGCTCGTCGCCACCATCGATGCCATGCTCGACGATCTCGCGGCCTATGAATCGCACGCCGCGCATTTCGGCACGCCGCCTCCTTCGTAATCGTGCTCGTGCTCCCGCTCGTGATCGATTCTGTTTTCCCTTTCGAGGACAATCACGGGCACGAGCAGGTGACGATGATAGATTAACCTTGCTACAGAACGAATGTTGCTTACATCTTCCAGTCGGCCTGCGAAAAGCGCAGGCTCCGTCACCGCGATGTCCGCAGCCGTGGTGAGGCAGAAGTGTTTCGTTCGTCAGCGATGGCGTTCGAAAAGATGCGGTGAAATAAATACGGCGGGGCGGTTCACTTCCCGTTTCGCCGGCCAGGAGCTTTGATTTAATCTGCAACCACAAATACGTGTAAACGGCCGGATTCGCGCCCGAGAAGTCCGGGTCATCCTCGCATCCACTAGCGAACAACTTGGCGTCATGAAGCTTTCCGACGCCTTGCGCAAAGCTCAAAGCCTCGGCCTCGATCTGGTCGAGGTGGCCCCCACAGCCAACCCGCCAGTCTGCAAGATCGTCGATTTCGGGAAGTTCCGTTACGACATCTCCAAGCAAGAGAAGGACAAGAAAACCTCGGGGACGAAGCTCAAGGAAATCAAGTTCCGGGTAAACATCGACGATCACGATTACCTGACGAAGATCCGCCACGGCGAAGGATTTCTCGACAAGGGAAACAAGGTGCGTGTGCAGCTGCAATTCCGCGGCCGCGAAATGGCGCACCAGGAGTTCGGCATGCAATTGATGGAAAAGGTTCGGGACGATCTTGCTGGAATGTCGCAAGTCGAGATGGAACCCAAGATCGCCGGGCGCAACGTGACCATGACTCTCTCACCCCTGCCCGCCGCCCGCCGCAAACGACGCTTCTCGGTGGAAGCTGACGATGCGGACGAAGCAACAGCTGAGAAGAGCGCCGCATCGACCCCGGAGTAAGCGGGCGCACTTACCCGGCCCAGCGGGCTGTGAATCCTCTCGGAGGGATGTGCTTCCGCACTCCCCCGTCGGCTGGCCTCGCTTGCACTTACACTCTTCGTTTGGACGAAACGTGTATGTGAAAGTTAAAGTGCAGGTGCAAGGATTAAGAGAAGATTAGGAAGCAGGCGGCGGCGGCTCGGGGATCAGCTCGTTCACTCTTGTGATCTGAACGGCACGGCCCGTCGCCTCGTCGATCGAAACGACCACGCCGCACAGTCGAACCTCGCCCCGCGCGATCGGAAATTGCGCGGGCAGATTCGAAATGAAACGCTTCACGATCGGATCGACCGCCCGGCCGAGGACAGAATTCGCGGGCCCACACATCCCGGCGTCGCAGAGAAAGGCGGTCCCTCCGGGGAAAATCTGCTCGTCCGCCGTTTGGACATGGGTGTGGGTGCCCACCACAGCCGAAACTTTCCCATCGAGAAACCGGCCGATCGCGATCTTCTCACTCGTGGTCTCGCCATGAGCATCGACGAAAATGATCGGCGTCCGCTGCCGCATTTTTGCAACGGCAAGTTCGAGCGCTGGAAAAGGATTTTCGAGAATTGGCTGCATGAACGTCCGTGCCTGCACGTTGATCACCCCCACCCACCCCTTCGCCGTCTCGAGCTCGATCGAGCCGCTGCCGGGGGCGCCAGCGGGATAATTGAGCGGGCGCAACAAACGGGGCTCCGAATCGATGAAGCCAATAATTTCTTTTTGGTCCCAGATGTGGTCGCCGGTCGTTATCACCGAGACGCCCGCGCGCAGGAGATCGACGGTAATCTTGGGCGTGATCCCCCGGCCGCCCGCGGCGTTTTCGCCGTTGACGATAATAAAATCGACCGCATGCAATTCCCTCAAACGGGGCAACTGGGCGATCACGGCGCCGCGGCCCGGCTCGCCCACAATGTCGCCCAGAAAAAGAATCGTCAGCATCCAGCGAGCATCGTATTGAACAGACGGAAATCCAAACCGTGATCTCTCATCATTTTCACCCAAGGATCTCCCTCCACTTCTCCCTCTCGCTCTTCCTCTTCCTCTCCCTCTTCCTCGCGGCGACGTCCGCGCTCGCCGCGGATCACCTCAGCAATCCTTTGGCCGACCCGCCACAGTGGAAGTCGCTCCAGAAATACCAAAAAACGATTACGCACGATGAGTTCGAGCGGTTGCTTCGAACCGTTTATTGCAGCCAGGGAATTAGCGATGAATTCATCCGGGTCGATCGGGATTTCGCGTGCATCCTCATGGACCGGGACGCGCAAACGTGGTTCACGCTTCAGTTCGCCAAAGAAGGGCGCCGGCCCCAACTGGGCGTTCGCTCCTGGCGCACCGCGCAATCGCTTCCCCGTCAGAAACGACAGGGCGCGCTCGCGGGATTAAGGATCGCGCTCGATCCGGGCCATATCGGTGGTGAATGGGCGCAGATGGAGGAAAGATGGTTCCAAGTCGGCGACGCCCCGCCGGTCAAGGAAGGGGAGATGACGTTGCAAGTGGCGAGAATGCTCGCGCCCAAACTTCGGGCCCTGGGCGCCCACGTTTCTTTCGTGCGCAACAAGACCGAGCCAGTGACACCGCTTCGACCCGACGACCTCAAGGAAGCCGCCCGCGCAGTCCTCAGAGCGGGCGGGACGGAAAATCCTCGCGAAGATTTCGACGGTCCCGACGACCCGCTCAAAGACCAAACCGTTCGCTGGCAGAGCGAAATTCTTTTCTACCGAAGCAGCGAGATCCGGCACCGGGCGAGGCTGGTGAATGCGCGGCTGCGTCCGGACCTCGTTCTCTGCCTGCATTTCAACGCGGAAGCCTGGGGCGATGAGCGCAATCCCACGTTCATCGACAAGAATCACCTGCATCTCCTCGTAAATGGAACGTACCTGGCGCCGGAACTCGCCTTCGATGACGAACGCTTCGAGATGGTGCGCCGGCTGCTGAGCCGCGTATCCGACGAGGAGATAAAGATCGCCGACGAGGTCGCGGCCACGATGGCGCAGGCCATGCAGTTGCCTCCGTATCAATATACGACCGGCACCGTCACGCCGGTCGGCACGAGTGGTTACGTCTATGCGCGCAACCTGGTGGCGACGCGGCTTTATCAATGCCCGGTGCTTTACTTCGAGCCCTATGTCATGAACAACAGCGAAGTCTTCGCCCGCATCCAGGCTGGAGACTACGAGGGCACTCGTTCCATCAACGGCGTCGAGCGTCCAAGCATTTACCGCGAGTACGTCGACAGCGTGGTCAAAGGCCTGGTCGAATATTATCGCGGAGCGCGATAGGTGGATCGAGCGCTCCGTCGCTCGATGTTAAGAAAATGACGGCGCAGCCGCGTAACCTTTGGCATCGAGCGACGGAGCGCTCGATCCACCTAGAGCTGTTCCAAAGCGGCTTCGATCTCCTCCATCGTTACATCCGTGACCAGGCTTGCGGACCCAATTGCGGGCGTAACGACGAAGCGCACTTGCTGACGCTTGAATTTTTTATCGAATCGAATCGCCTCGAGAATTTTTTCTCGCGGGAACTCCGCCGGCAACCGGGTCGGCAAATCGAACGCCCGCAATGTGGTGAGAATTCGCTCCCGCTCCGTTTCGGTTAAACCCGCCTTTCGCACCGAGATCTCGCATGCCGCCACGATCCCGAGGCTGACCGCCTCGCCATGCCGGAAATCGAGAAAATTCCCTGCCCGCTCGATCGCGTGCCCGACCGTGTGACCGAAGTTCAACAAGGCCCTTTCGCCTTTGGTCTCGCGTTCGTCCGCGGCCACAATGGCCGCTTTGATCAAGACATTTCGCCGGATGAGCGTCGCGAGATCCTTGCGATCGAACTGCGGGAGCATCTCAAACATCTCCGCGTCGCGGATGACAGCGTGCTTGATGATCTCCGCGAACCCCTGTTTCCACTCTCGCGCCGGCAGGGTGGCGAGCGCATCCACATCGGCGATCACCAGCGCGGGATGATGCCAGGCGCCGATCATATTTTTTCCCTCGGCCGTATTTACCGCGGTTTTCCCGCCCACGGAGCTATCGACTTGCGCGAGCAACGTCGTCGGCATCTGCACGCAGGGAATTCCACGATGATAAATCGCCGCGACGAATCCCGCGAGGTCGCCAACCATTCCACCGCCGAGGGCAACGACGAACGACGAACGATCCAGGGCCGCTTCGCTCATCCGATGGGAAATCGCTTCGGCCTCTCTTAGCGTCTTCGATTTTTCTCCCGGTGGAACGGTGATGAGCGCCGGCTGGCAGCCCACACTCGTCAGGCTGCCCATGACCCGCTCGGCGAAGAGCGGGGCGACGTTTTCGTCCGAGACAATCGCGCACGGCGATTCGTGCAGGCTTGGAGGGAGGAGCGCCCCTGCCTTCTCGAGCAACCGCGAACCGATCACCGCTTCGTAGCTCTGATTGCCGGCGTTAATTCTGATTGGCGTCATGATCCGATGAACGGCGTCCCGGCAACCGATCGGGCAATCGTATTGCCTGCCTCCGCGGCCCGAAAGCGAAAAGCGCCGTCGCCGGGTTGGCCTTGACAACCAGCCTCACAGTTCCTCTAAATGTCTTATGCCTGATCCGGTCGACCCTACGCCGCCACCCGCCCCGAGCCCATCTCCACTGCCGAGTGGAAATCCTACTTCCACCGGTCTGCCGTCCAACGTCGCCGCGGCGCTCGCCTGTGTTCCGCTGGTGGGGGGCCTGATTTTTTACATCCTGGAAAAGCACGATCAGTTCGTTCGTTTCTACGCGATGCAATCGATCATCTACGGTGGCGCCTGGTTCCTTTTCAACATCATCTCGATGATCCTCCACAGAATTTTTTGGGCCCTTCCAGTGATCGGGCCTATTTTCGCCGGGCTCTGGCTGTTCGTCTCCGCTCTGGTCCACCTGGGTCTCCTGGTCATCATGATTATCGCGATGGTAAAGGCATTCACTGGCGTGCGCTGGGACATTCCCTTCGTCGGTCCGATCGCTCGCAAGCAGATGGGCGAAACGCCGTAGCAATGGAGGGACGAGCTTCTGCTCGTCCTTTGGATTGGTAGGGCGAGACTCCGTCGAGCTGCGCCCGTTGACGGCTCCGCAGAGCGTCGCCCTACCGACTCGTCCCTGGACTCGCCGCGGCTCGTCCGACTCTCACTCGCGGGCGAGCAGCTTCACCACGATCTCGGTCAGCACTAATTCGTGATCAAGCTGGCTCGTGACCAGCCGTAGATTCGCGTCCAGGCAAGCTTCCAAACCGGCGATGAGCTGCGCTGTCTTGAATCGATGCGCCTGTTGCGCGGCGATCCCCAACGCATAGCCGTTGATCGTGCCGTCTTTTTTTCGCGGCAAATGCTCCGTCGCGACCGCGGGCAACCGGTTCAAAGCGGAGATGAACGTGAAGGGAGCGTGCGGGCGCGGAATTCGGTTCCGCTCCATCAGGTCTTTTGCCAGGAGCAGATTCCGGATGGTCGGCAGGATCGCGACCAATAAAATGCCGATCGCGGTTTCACCCTGGTCGAGCAATCGCTTCACCAGCGTCAGCGCGCGTTCGAGGTCGCAGGCGGCCAGCGCGTTGCTCAGCTCGAAGATGACACCGGCGCGGGAAAGAGGCACCAGCTCGCGGACCTGGTCGACGTTGACTTGACGCTCGCTGCCCAGGTAAAGGTCGATCTTTTCCAGTTCGTTCTCGATCTGGCGGCTGTCTCCACCGGTCAGCAGCACGAAAAGATCGAGCGCCTCCTCTTCAAATTGCAAGCCGCGCGACTTTGCCCGGCCTCGGACGATCTCGGTGGCTTCCTCCTCCCAGCCCGCGCGGGACGAGTCGAGCCGGTCGATCACTTGCAGCTCCGCGCGTTTTCCGAGCGTCTTGTAGAACGAGCGCCGTTTGTCGACTTCGGTCGCGCTGATTAGCAGGACCACCTCCGAACCCAACCCAGCCTCGAGCAGGTCCGCCAGGTCATCCAAAGCGGACTGCACCGAAGCGGAGCGCCCAATGGCGGAATCGCCCAGGCAGTTCGCGTTTTTGAGCCAGACCAGTTTTCCACCACCGAAGAATGGCAGCGTTTGCAAAGCATCGATCGCCGATCGGATTCTTGAAACCGCCTGATCGACGTTGTCCGCGCAGGCATCGATGACTTCGATCCCAAACTCCCCGGCGTCGGGCGGCGTCAATTTCGCCGCCAACTCCGCCGCCGCGCGTTTCACCTCGCTCTCGTCCGACCCGACAATCGCGTGGATATTGGCGGTCGTTTCTTTAGTCTTGGTCTTAGGCACTGCGAAGTTTTTCGCACGCGCCAAGAATGTTCACAAGGCCAGCGTGAATCGAGTTGGCCTCTCCGGGTAGCGCGCGCGTCTCGCGTGCTGGCGGAAGCGTCTCGCTTTCGCGAACTTTCCCGAAAGATTGTCTTGGCGAGACGCCAAAACCAGCACGCGAGACGCGTGCGCTACCCAAACACGGAATCCAGCGGATAACGCTCACCCGTCCGTTTGTTGCAAAGAAGTTCCGGAGTCTTTCGCCGCGTACTCGCGGAATTTTTCCTCGAGTGCCAAGGCGCTCGCGAATTTGCCAGCGTAAATGCGAAGGAACGCGGCATCGAAAGGCTGATGGCGGCCCAGCGCATCCAGCAATGCGAGAAAACATTGCTTGTCGGTATAAGCCAGAAACCGGACCAGCCGTTCGGATTGGTCGTAGAAAACCTCGACGCGATCGGAAGGCGGCTGCGTCATCGACAAGAGCACGGCGAGCGGAATCAAATCGTGCGTGGCGACTCCCTGGGAACGCGGTTTTGCGTTGTAACCCCGGGCGCGCTGGTAACTGGCGTGCGCGCCCTTGGAGACATACTGCGCAAACCCCTCGTTCAACCAGCTCGGGATTCCATCCGGGTAAAGCCGGTGAAGAACAAGGTGAGCTATTTCGTGCCCAAGAAGGTTGCTGCTGAATTTGTAGGCGGGATTGCGCTGGATAAAAAGGCTCCCCTGCGAATGAATCCCGCCGGTCCACGGTTCCAGCTGGCCAAGCTTCTGAAATTCCTGCCAATCGGCCGGCCGCTCGAAAACATAAATGTGCGACTTTGTATCGGTGGCGGCCTGTTCGCGCTGGAGCTCCTTCGCGACCACTCGATAATGAAACTCCGCTTCAATCGAGATCGGCGTGACGACGTAACTGTTGACGAAATGGTAGATGAAATGCTCGGTCTCGCCGTGTTTCCATTGTTCCGGGTGGATGGCGAGCGCTCTCTCTCCGAGCGGATTGGGATCGCGCTGGCTCAGCCGGGAAAACTCCACTTCGGGCAAAGCGTTCAGGCCGGGCGATTGGCCAGGAGCCGTCTGCGCCATTGAGACAGCAAGCAAAACTGGGGCGAGGAGCGTCGAACCGAATTGCATCACTGGGCAACGAAGCTAATAGCGTGCGAGACGATTCGCGTTTGTTCGACAACCCCTCTGTCATCCCGAGCCGCGCAGACGGCGAGGGACCCCGCAACCGTAAAAGAAAACTACGCAAATCCGCTTTCGCGAAGCGCGAAGATCGGCGTGGGAAATGCGCCGCTGGATACTTGTGTGATTTCCAGACCACTTGTGAGGTCCCTCGCCGTCTGCGGGGCTCGGGATGACAGCCATTTACACGCGCGATCGCCGGCGCTGCGGGCCACCACGCGAGTACTTCACCGGCTTCCGTTTCGGCTCGATCTTGGTCAGGCCCGTGCCGCTTTTTACTTCCATGATCTGATCGCGCAAAAGCGCGGCGCGCTCGAATTCCAGGTTCGCCGAGGCGCTTTGCATTTCGTCTTCGAGTTCGCGCAGCAGCTCCGTGAGATTGAAATCGCCGCCCGCTTCCTGAATGACCGATGCGGCAATTTCGCGGCCACGCAGGATGGTGTGCAGACTTTCCTGGATCGCCCGCTTCACCGTGGTGGGCGTGATCCCGTGCTTCTCGTTATACTCCATCTGCTTCGTGCGCCGGTAATCGGAGATCGAGATCAAGGCCTGCATGCTTTGCGTGACGGTGTCGGCGAAGAGAACGACCTCTCCGTTAATGTGCCGCGCGGCCCGTCCGGCAGTCTGGATCAGGGAAGTCTGGCTGCGCAGGAAGCCTTCCTTATCGGCATCGAGAATGCAGACGAGTGAGACTTCCGGGAGATCGAGCCCTTCGCGGAGAAGGTTGATGCCAACGAGAATATCGAAATCGGCCGCGCGCAGGCCACGCAGGATTTCCACACGTTCGATCGTGTCGATGTCGCTGTGCAGATAACGCACCTTCAGTCCGACATCGCGCAAATAATCCGACAAATCTTCGGCCGTCCGCTTGGTCAGCGTCGTGACCAGAACGCGCTCCTGGCTTTCGACCCGTTGCCGGCAAAGGTCGATCGTCTCATCGATCTGATTCTTAAGCGCCTTCAAGGTGATTTTCGGATCGAGCAACCCCGTGGGCCGAATAATCTGCTCGACCACGAGCGGCGCTCCCGGCGTGTGGACATCGAATTCCTCTGGCGGCTGGTCCGTCCGGCTGACAATCTGATCTGGGGAGCGCACGCGCCCTCGCGTGTCGTTTGACGCGCCTCGCGTCAAAGCCCGTTCTGGACCTGTTTCGTCCGGCGAGGCGCCGGCCGCAGCACGCGAGGGCGCGTGCGCTCCCCGTTCTCCCGCCACCACAAACGGCACCAGCTCCTCCTCCCCGATCCGCTCCCGCTTATGCGGAAAGTACCCCTTATTCCCGACGACACTATTCTTGATCTCGAATTCCGCCGGAGTCGCGCTCACGTACGCGATCTGGTTCACCATCCCCATGAACTCCTTGAAATTCAGCGGCCGATTATCGAGCGCACTCGGCAACCGAAAGCCATACTCCACCAGCACCGTTTTCCGCGACCGATCGCCTTCATACATCCCGCCGATCTGCGGGATCGTGGCGTGCGATTCATCCACCACCAGCAGGAAATCTTTCGGGAAAAAATCGAGGAGCGTGAACGGCTTCGAGCCCGGCATCCGGCCGGAGAGGTGGCGAGAATAATTCTCGATGCCGTTGCAGAATCCCATCTCCTGCAACATCTCGAGATCGTATTCGGTCCGCATCTTCAACCGTTGCGCTTCGAGCAGCTTGCTCTGCGCTTCGAGCTCCACGATGCGATGGTCGAGCTCGTTCCGAATCGACGAGAGCGCGCGGTTCAATTTATCCGCCGGCGTGACGAATTGTTTCGCCGGATAAAAGGTGATCAGGCTGAGCGGATCGTGCGCGTGGCCCGTGAGCGGATCGATCCGGGTGATCGCTTCGACCTCATCGCCAAAAAATTCGAGCCGGATCGCCTCTTCATCGGCCGTGGCGGGATAAACCTCCACGACATCGCCCCGCACCCGGAATTTGCCGCTCGCAAAATTCATGTCGTTGCGCTCGTAAAGCATGTCGACCAGCCGGCCCAGGACGGCTTCGCGGCTGATCTGCTGCCCGCGTTTCACGGTTAGGAGCATGCGCAGATAATCTTCCGGCGACGTGACGCCATAGATGCACGAAACGCTCGCGACCACGATCGTGTCGCGCCGTGAAAGCAAGGCGCTGGTCGCGGAAAGCCGGAGCCGCTCGATCTCCTCGTTAATCGACGAATCCTTTTCGATGTAGGTGTCGGAACGCGGGATGTAGGCCTCGGGCTGATAATAATCGAAGTAGCTGACGAAATACTCGACCGCGTTGCGCGGGAAGAATTGCTTGAACTCCGAGTAGAGCTGCGCGGCGAGCGTCTTGTTGTGCGAGATGACGAGCGTGGGCCGGTCGAGATCTCGGATGACGTTTGCCATCGTGAAGGTCTTCCCCGAGCCGGTCACGCCGAGCAGCGTTTGATGGCGATTCCCGGCTTCGATCGACTTCAACAGCTTCGCGATCGCCTGGCTCTGATCGCCGCGCGGCTTGTAGTTGGATTCGAGCTCGAACGGCATCGAACAAGGTAATCGGAGGGACGTGCTTCCGCACGTCCGTTTTGGATTCACGCGTGAAAACGAACTAATGGGACTCGCGGAAGCAAGTCCCTCCGAACCAAATTCGCTTTTCACTCGCCACGCTTCGGAAGCAGGCTACTAATTCAGCTGAAAGCGAATGAACCCTGGCAACTTTTTCGCCGAGCTTCGGCGGCGAAACATCTACAAAGTGGCGATCGCCTACGCCATGGTCGCGTGGCTCCTGGTGCAAATCGCCACCCAAACGTTTCCGATTTTCGAAATTCCAAGCTGGTGCGTGCGGTTGGTGGTCGTTCTCCTTCTGCTCGGGTTCCCCATCGCGATAATCTTCACCTGGGCCTACGAGATCACGGCAGGCGGCATCAAACGGACGGAAGACCTCACGCCGGAGGAATCGATCAAAGGCGCCACCGGCCGGAAGCTCAATTCGTTGATCATCGGGGTGCTGCTCTGCGCCATCGCCTTTCTCGTCTTCCAACGGTTCCGGCGCGGCGATGGTCCCGCAGCCTCGGACGCCCCCGAAAAAAGCATCGCTGTCCTGCCTTTCGACAATATCGGCGACGGGAAGGAAGGGGCGTTTTTTGCCGATGGAATCCAGGACGATATCTTGACCAGTCTGGCCAAAATCCAGGATTTGAAGGTCATCAGCCGGACGTCGGTCATGCCCTATCGCGGCGCGGGCAAGAACAATTTGCGGCAAATCGCCCAGGCCCTGGGGGTCGTGAACATCCTGGAAGGAAGCGTGCGTTCGGGAGGGAACCGCGTGGTGGTGAGCGTGCAGCTGATCGATGCGCGCAACGACCACCATATCTGGGCGAACCGTTACGACCGGCCGCTGGCGGACTCGCTGGGCTTGCAGGGTGAGCTGGCGGCCGAGATCGCCGCGGAGCTGCGCGCGACCCTCAGCCCGGAGGAAAAAGTGCGCGTGGAAACCAGGCCGACGGAGAACGCCGACGCCTACGTGCTCTATCTCAAAGCGCGCGCCTACGAATCAAATCCCGATCGCTTGTTCGAGGATTTCAGCGTGGCCGAGCGCCTGTACGGCGAAGCGATCCAGCATGATCCCGGGTTTGCCCTGGCTCACGCACGGCTTTCCGCCACCATCGCGCGGGTTTATTACTGGTTCGATTCGACAGACGACCGCAAAGCGCGGATGAAAATGGAGGCGGAAAAAGCCCTTCAACTCCAACCGGATCTCGGAGAGGGACATCTTGCCCTCGGACTCTACTACTATTGGGCGGAAAAGAATTACGAGAAGGCGCTCGATGAATTCGCGGTGGCGGCCAGGGCCCTGCCCAACGACAGCGACATCGGTTATTTCACCGCGGCGATTCGGCGGCGCCAGGGCAGTTGGAACGAGAACATCAAGCTGCTCCTGAAAACCCAAACCATCGATCCGGGGAATTCGAACGTCGCCCAGGAGCTGGCTTATACCTACAGCTTCCTCCACGATTGGCCCGAGGCGATCCGAAAACAGGACCGCGTCGTCACACTCGCTCCCGACTCGGTCAACGCGAAAGTCTTCCGCGCCTACCTTGATTTTTGGTCCCAGGGGAGCACCGCTGCCCTGATTGAGGTGCTGGGGAAAACTCCCCCCGGCGTCGATCCGGCGGGCCTGGTCACCCGGGCGCGGTGGGACCTGGCGATGATTCAACGCGATTTTGCGGCGGCCGATCAGGCCCTGGCGTCATGCCCGCTCGACCTGTTTCAATCGGGCGGACAGCCCACTCCGAAGAGCTTCTACCAGGGTTGTGTCGCGCTGGCGCGAGGCGATGAGGCCGCCGCGCGAACGCATTTCGAAGCCACGCTGCCCGTCTTCGAAGACGCCGTCCAACAAGCGCCAACGACCGCGGTCCGTCACGCCAACCTCGGATTGCTCTATTCCTTCGTGGGCCGCAAGGAGGAAGCCATCCGCGAAGGCCATCGCGCGGTCGAGCTGATGCCGGACTCGAAGGACGCCGTCTTCGGGCCCTGGATGACAGGATATCTGGCGATGATCTATGCGCGCGTTGGCGAAGCGGATTCGGCCCTGCCGCTGCTCGAGCGCCTGCTGGCATCCCCAGGCCCAGTCGACAACACAAACTGCTCCATCACCCAAAATGATCTCCGTCACCGCTGGCAGTGGGACCCGTTGCGGAACAATCCGCGTTTCCAGAAGCTCGTCTCCGACCCGGCGCCAAAAACCGTTTACCAGTAGGTTTCGGCGCTGTGAATGGTGATCGGTGAATCGTGCATGGTCTTTTCCATTCACTGATCACTAGTCACTCTTCACGTTCTCAAAGAACAACCGAGGCGCTGGAATATAGCCCGGAACGAGAGCTGCGAGCAGGTCGCCCGGCGCCGTTTTCCTCTGGCAACGGCCGCTCGCCCTTCCTGGAATAATTTCGGACGCAGTGGCCCGTCCGCGCTGGCTGTCTTCTCGGCGACAGCTTAGAATTGGCAACCGTCGTTCCTCAATTGACTCGCGGAATCGCGGCAATTGGCATCGAAGGCGCAATTACGCTATGGACCCGAAGAATTTTTTCGCCGAACTGAAGCGGCGGAACGTTTACAAGGTCGCCGTCGCCTACGCCGTGGTCGGCTGGCTCATCATTCAGATCGCCACCTCAACGTTCCCGGTTCTTCAGATTCCTGGCTGGACGATAAGGCTCGTCGTGGTGCTGGTGCTGCTCGGCTTTCCTCTGGCCCTGGTTCTGGCGTGGGCTTTTGAGCTGACGCCCGAAGGAATCAGACGCTCGACCGATTCAGCTCATCCGGCGCCACGTCCGCTCCGGGCCGCCTCGATTATCATGCTGCTTGCCGCCGCTGCGATCGCGATGTGGCTGTTCACCGGGAGGCCATTCCCCTTCCAGAAAGCCCCACCTTTCACCGGAACCACTGATAGGCAAAATGTCGGGGACGCCGCGAAATCGATCGCGGTGCTGCCGTTCGCTTCCCTGAGCGAAGACAAGGCGAACGCCTATTTCGCCGAAGGGATCCAGGACGAAATCCTGACGCGGCTGGCGAGGATCAGGGACCTGAAAGTGATCTCCCGCACCTCCACGCTTCGTTATAAGAGCGCACCGGAGAATTTGCCTGAAATCGCGAAACAGCTCGGGGTGGCCCACATTCTCGAAGGCAGCGTCCAGAAATCCGGCGATCAGGTGCGCATCAACGTGCAGTTGATCAATGCCCAGACGGACAGCCATCTTTGGGCCGAGACCTTCGATCGGAAGCTCACCGATATTTTCGCCGTTGAAAGTGAAGTCGCGCAACGCGTGGCGGATTCACTCAAGGCAACGCTCACCGGCGTAGAGAAAGCCGCGCTCGGGACGCGGCCGACCGAAAACCAGGCCGCGTACGACGCTTACCTCCGCGGCCTTGCTTTGGTCGCGAGCAATCGGGAAACGGCGAGCGCGTTCACAGACGCAGCCAACTTCTTCGAGGAAGCTGCCCGGCTCGATCCAAAATTCACCCTGGCCTGGGCCCGCGCTTCGGTCGCGCATAGCCGGATCTATTGGGTCGGATACGATCGCACCGACGACCGCGCGGAAAGAGCAAAGAAAGCCGCCGAGAAAGCGCGGGCGTTGCAGTCCGAATTGGGCGAGACCTTTCTGGCGCGCGGCTATTACGAATATCTCGTTACCCGCGAGTACGACGCGGCCTGGCTCGCTTTCAAGGAGGCCCTCGCGCGGTTGCCGAACAACTCCGAGGCCCTCGTGGCCCTGAGTTTCATCGAGCGGCGAAAAGGGAAATGGCCTGAGGCCGTCGCGCATCAGGAACAAGCCGCCCAGCGCGATCCGCAAAATCTGCCGGTGCTCTCGCAACTCGGGGTCACCTATTTTGCTCTGAAACGCTTCGCCGACGCGCATGCGCTGGTCGACCGGCTCCTTGCTCTCGCGCCGGAGAATCCGCAGGTCTTGGCCGGTTTGGCCCGGCTCTGCCTGGCGGAGGGAAATCTCGAGGGCGCTGAAACGGCGTTGCGGCCCGTTTCGCCCGCGCCCAATAACGACTATGTCTTCGAGATCCAGGTCCGGCTCGCCTTGATCGCGCGTCGCGACGACGACGCGACTCGACTGCTCGAGGCCGCCCTGGCTCAAGGACCCTCGACCCTCGGAGTTTTCGTAGGCAAGTATCGTTACCTCCTCGGTTTCGCCAAAGAGCTCGCCGGAGACTCAGCGGGGGCGCGCTCGGTTTACGAAGTGGCCAGCCAGGAATTGGAGCAACTGCTCCAGGCGCAACCGAACTCTCAGGACGCAGCGATGTATCTCGGTTTCGTTCAAGCGGCGCTCGGCCAGAAAGAGGCGGCGCTGGCTGCGGCGCAAAAGGCAATCGATCTGCGGCCCGCGTCAGTCGACGCCGTCGCCGGACCGGGCTTTGAGGAAGCTCTCGCGCGCATCAAGGCGCAATTCGGCCAGACCGACGCAGCCCTCCTGGAATTGCGCCGCCTGCTCAAGCTGAACTATCTCGGCCCGGAACAGATCCCGCTCACGCCCGCGCTGCTGCGCCTCGACCCGGTCTGGAACCCTCTGCGCCAGGACCCGCGATTTCAGGAACTCTGCCGCGGAAAACAGCCATGAACCGGGGCAATTTTTTCGATGAGCTCAGGCGGCGCAATGTCTACCGCGCGGCCGCAGCCTACAGCGTCGTCGCCTGGCTCCTGATCCAGATCGCCACGCAGGTCTTTCCCTTCTTTAACATCCCGGCCTGGGCCGTTCGCTTTGTTGTCGTCCTGCTCCTGCTCGGTTTTCCGCTGGCCATGGCCATAGCGTGGATCTTTGAGTGGACGTCGGAAGGGCTCAAGCGCACAGGCGAAGTGCCCCCCGCGGAATCAGTCCGGCGCGGCGCCGGCCGGAAATGGGACTTTCTCATCATCGGCGCGCTCCTCGTAGTTATCGGGGTCCTGGTCTGGCAGCGCTTTTCTCCGGCGCGAGAAAAAAGCATCGCGGTCCTGCCGTTGGAAAACTTCAGCGCGGACAAGGAGAACGCCTTTCTCGCCGACGGGATCCAGGACGATCTGCTGACGAACCTTGCCAAGATCAAGGATCTGAAAGTGATCAGCCGCACCAGCGTGATGAAGTACCGAAACCCGGAGGGCCGGAACATCCAGGAAATAGGCAAGGCGCTGGACGCAGCAAACGTGGTCGAGGGAAGCGTGCGGCGAGTGGGTGATCGCATCGCCGTCAATGTGCAGTTGATCGACACGCGCACCGATCGGCACATCTGGGCTGAGCGTTACGACCGGAAGATCGCCGATGCGGTGGGCATCGAAGGCGAGCTGGCCATGGAAATCGCCGAAGCGTTGCGCGCCACTCTTACGCCGGAGGAAAAGATCCGGGTCGAACAAAAGCCGACCCAAAACGCGGACGCCTTCGTGCTTTATCTGCGCGCTTTGCCTTACGAACAAGGCCCCGACACACTGCTCCAGGATTATAAGCGCGCGGTCCAGCTTTACAGTGAGGCGATCGCGCTCGATCCGAATTTTGCGCTCGCGCATGCGCGCCTGGCCTCGACCTACGCGGAGATTTTCCACTTCCACGAGCCGCTCGACTCCTGGAAAACAAAAGCGCGGAACGCAGCGGAGACCGCTCTGCGTCTGCAATCCAATCTGGCCGAAGCCCACTTTGCGCTGGGCCAGTGCATTTACTGGATCGACGAAAACTACGAAGGCGCTCTGGCCGAATTCGCGATTGCGCAGCGGTTGTCGCCGAGCAATGCGAACGTTGGCCTGCTGGTCGCAGCGATTAACCGGCGCCAGGGCCGTTGGGAGGAATGCCTGGCGGCGTTTGAGCGGATCCAGCGGCTCGACCCGGAGAACCCGAACATTGTCCGGAACCTGGTCTTCACCAATAGCGCGCTGCGCCGATGGCCGGAAGCGGCACGCGCGGCCCAGCGGTTGCGCGCGATGGCGCCCGATTCGCTCGTCGCGAGAATTCAAGTCGCCTACATCGATTTCCAGTGGAAGGGCGACATCAAGGCGCCGCGGGCCGTGTTTGGGCAGACTCCACCGGGCGAGGATCCCGATGGCATCGTTACCGCCTGCAATTGGGATGGGGCCATGCTGGGACGCGACTTCGCCCGGGCTCAACAGGTCCTTGCCGCCTCGCCTCTGCCCGAGATCTCATACCTCAACGGTGGCTTGACTCCGAAGAGTTTCCTGGCCGGCTGCACCGCTCTCGCGCTGGGCGACTCGGAGCTGGCCCAGAAAAATTTCGAGGCCGCGCGCAAGGTCTTTGAGAGCGCCGTGACCGAGTCCCCGACTGCCGCCGAGCGCCATGCGAATCTCGGATTGTGCTACGCGTTCATGGGCCGAAAAGAAGATGCCATTCGAGCAGGCCGGCGTGCGGTGGAGTTGAAGCCGGAATCAAAAGACGCCTACGACGGCGCGATCATGAATTGCTGCCTCGCCCTCATCTATGCGCGCGTCGGCGAGAACGATCTCGCGGTCCCGCTGCTCGAGCGGTTGCTCCGGACGCCGGGCGCGGTCGACAGCGTGAATTACAGCATCACCGTGAACGATTTGAAGTTTCGCTGGGAATGGGACCCATTGCGTTCCGATCCCGCCTTTCAGAAACTCGTTTCAAATTGAGTTTCCTCCGCCGTGTCAATACTTAGCTCTGACCCCTTTGCCCCTCATGTTGAAACCAAATCACTTCCCTGCATTTTATTCCTTTAAGTGGAGCGTTTCCGCGAACGCCTCTCTAAGTCTCCTTGTTTCATCCCTCATTCTGTCTCTCCAGACCTGCACGTTATCTTTTTCCACCTTCCCTTGTTTTCTATCAAGTGCCAAGCGAAACAGCTTCTCGATGGGATCTAAAACCGTTTTTGGCGGCCTGCCGCCTTCATAGAGTAAGTAGACTCTCAGAGATAACACTCTTATTTCATCAGGCCATTTTTCATAGTCCTGTCGGACGAACGTTGCTGCTGTATTTGCTAACAACTCAGAAAAGGCCTTGAACCTTTCCTGCCTTAGCCAACTAGCGAATTCGCGTTTTTCTTGTCTGAGCCAACCAGTGACTTCACGTTTCGCCGTAAATCTGCTTCCTAGCAGCAGTGTAATAAGTTGGCCGGCCAATCCGCCGGTTAGTACTGCATTCTCCTCCTCCTGTGGCACATCCTAGGGGATTATAGGCGCCGGCGGCGTAGGAACCGACGCACTCCCCAGATGATGAAAATTAATACCGCGAGCGCGATCATGGCCTGCGCCACAAGGTTGCGAATAGGATTGCTAAGAATGTAATTCGGATGTCTTGCGTAAAAGCCGTTGAAGCTTTCAAACGCCGCTGGCAACGCGGTCAAATCTTCTCTCGCCAACTCGAGCCGGTGTTCATTGGGATGGTGGCGAGATCTGAATCGGTAGGCCTGTCCGCCCGTGTTCAATTCGATGTGGCTGCCAAGGATCCAGGTGAGTGGCCGCGTCTTCAGAAATTCGACAACCCGCAGGGCGCTTTCGTGGTAGGCCGCGGCATCTTCAATCAGCAGCCGGGCCGGCATAAGGAAATCTCCGGAAAATAGAATCCCCGTTCTGTTGTCGTAGAATGCCACGTGGGTCGCGTTGTGTCCGGGCGTCGGAATTACATCCACAGTTCGGCCGCCCAGATCCACATGTGCAATCCCGTTGGGCCACTTAGTGAAAGCGAAGAACGCTCGAACTCCTTCCAAATCTATGGGCACGATCTGGACCGATGGAAGGGACGCGAACTGAGGATCGCCGGCGCGATGATCTAAATGGCGGTGGGTGTGCGCCACTAAAAGTGGAAGTTTTTGGTGGTTCTTATCCGGCAATAGTTCCAAGATCGTTTTCGCTAGCGGCATCTCTTTCGCGTCCGCGACCGCGCCGGTATCGATGAGAAGTGCTTTGTCGGAGCCGACCAGAAGATAAAGAAAATTTGCTTCGAAGGTTGCGCAAGGACTCTGGCGCAGGATAAAAGTTTGCGACTCGTAGGTATGGACTTGAAGCGGGTTTTGCGGCGTTGCCGTGCAATCTAAAGCACCCTCATTCCAGTGCACATCCAACGATCCAGGCGCTGGCTGGGACGAGGCCAAGGTTGCTGTCAAGACAAAGATTGACGCCGCTACTTCGGCCCCCACTTTCCAACGCACGCAAGTAAGGCGCTGTGGACGCATACGAATTTGAGGCCTAGACCTTATGGCTGCGGGCGCGTTGTGAGCGTGCGAGCGCGGCGTTGAAAAAAGCGGTGTGTTTGCCGTTCATATAAAACGCGGGCTACTCGCCTTTTGGAGGTGGAGCAGAGCCGCACCAACGGCCGGGGTCCCGAGGGATCCGGAGCGTTGCAGTTTAACAACTCGAACTAGCAAACACACCAATGAAAAGAGAACTCTATCTTGGACTGGATGTCCACAAAGACTGTATCGCTCCGGCCGTGGCTGCGCCACGGGTATCGTTACCAGGGGAAAAGTGCTTGGAGCGCGGCGCACGAGCGCTACCTGCGCGAGCTGGTGCTGGCGCATCCGGCGATGAAAGTGATCCTGGAAGAATATCTCCAGGGGATCGGGGCGGCTGGGGAACGGATCGAGCGGTGCGAGGTGGGGATGCGTGCTCTGTTGGAGAAATGGCGGCTGGCGCCGGCGGTGCGCGCGCTCATGGCGATGAAGGGGTTCCAAACCGTGGCGGCCATGATCCTGGTGAGCGAGCTGGGGGAAGTGCATCGCTTTGCGCACCCGCGCCAGGTGATGGCGTATCTGGGACTAGTGCCGACAGAGAATACTTCGAGTGACAGACGGCGCCAGGGGCGCATCACCAAGTGCGGCAACGCTCACGCGCGCTGGTTGCTGGTGGAGTGCGCGCAGCATTACGCGATGCCGCCCAAAGTGAGCCAGCAACTGAGCCGGCGCCAGCAAGATCAACCCCGTGAGGTGCGCGCCATCAGTTGGCGAGCGCAGAACCGTTTGCACCATCGTTACACGCGCCTGCTGGGGCGACGCCTCCAGCGCAACAAGGCGATGGTGGCGATCGCGCGAGAGCTCTGCGGTTTTATTTGGGAGCTCTTGCGCACGCAGCCCTGCTACCAGGCGCAGACCACCTCGCGGTGAGAAAGGCAGTTCGAGGGGAACAGTTAACTAAAAGGAGAGGCAACAGCACCGGGAAGGAAAAATCACATACTGAAAGAGGAGTGGATCTGAGGCGGCCGGGTCACGGTAGCCAACCCACGAGGTCTCGTTGCGTTAAGGCCTGGAGCGATCCAAGGCTGAGTCCGCGTCACCTAGACTGTTGGAGCAAGGGCTGCGGTGAATTAAAAGAATGCGGATAGGTCTGGTCCCGCACATGCGGGGCCGGATAGCCCGCGAATATCAGCATACCAACCGCCGGGAACCTAACTCACCCGATTGACTCGCCGCCTCACACCCACTTCTTTCCTTATAGGAACGCGATGCCCATACTCGCTCCGCCTGGATTTTGCCCGTTGACAAATCGGCAGCCATATCAACGAGAAAAAGATGAGCGACGGCGGACAGGAGCGCGCATTGCTCGGCGTGGGCGTGTTAAAATCATATCAAAAGTGGAGCGTACGGCGGTCCGCCGTTCGCTCCATCGCATGGTTAGGTCTATTTGCGCTCAAAATGCTTCTCCAGAAACTTTCCGACAAAATTGCCTTCTTCGGAGCGGTCTGGGTGCTCTATCACCCAATTTGTGATTTCGCTCTCACGACGTGAGACGGCGGCACCGAACTTCAAGTTCTTTATCAGGACGGGCGCGTTCGCGAGCCGTCCGTAAACCCGACCCTTCTCGATGCGCTCGACTCTCACAAGCATGTCTTCGCCAGCCGTAGATTTTCCCGTGCGCTCATCGCGCTGGAAAAAGCGAAGCATGACGAGGAACTTGTATCCTGGCGGCAAACCGGCAAGGAATCGCTTCTTGGCAGCGGGATATGTCGCCCGCGCCTTGGCAACGTATGGAGCCGTCAGCCGATCCATCTCGGCCAAACTGACGATCGGACTTGTGTTGCCCTCCTCGCCAGGCGGGACGGCGAGGAGTCGCGCCGGAAATGTCGCTGCAAAGCAAAGGGCGAGGAGTAGTCTCATGGCGTCAGAGACCTAACGAGAACAAGATGAGCGACGGCGGACGACACCGCGAGTCGCTCGGATTGACTGGGTGGAAGTCATCTCAACAGTGGAGCGCACTGCGGTCCGCCGTTCGCTCGATCGCATGGTTAGATCGTTGTCGTGCGATCCCATGAAGGCGGGCTTCATTGAGTGGGGTCAAACTCCGGAACCTTGACGCGCCTGACATAACCGCCGGTGTCGAAATATACTTCGCGGCGCTTCCCGTCTGGCGTCGAAAAGGACCAAAGACTAAAAATGCGGCGCTCACGAACAATCGTGGCGTGTTCGTAATTTATGCGCGGAGCGTAACCGAGATGTTCAACCAACCACGCTCTTTCTGCCGTGATTCCACCGCGCACGAGAACGGCTTTTTGGACAGATGAACCGTCGCGCGCTCCAGGCGGCGATTTCGGCTCTTTGGCTGCGGCAAATGGCATCATTAGCATGAAAGCTAGCGTCGCGTGAAAGATCGAGGTGCGCATAGATCTAACGAGACACAAGATCAGCTGCCGCGAGCCCGATGCGGTTTCGAAGCAGGGAAAAGCGTGGATGGCAAACACTCACAACCTAAAATCGCAGGCTTGCTCGCGGTCAGCTGCATCGCCTGGTTGGGCGTTCGGTTCCTCCGTCACCGTCAAGCGGCTACTCGAGTAGGAATTTTTCATGAAACGCGAATGTGCTGCGGCTAGGCAGTGAGCTTTTGATCGAGCTCGTCAAGGGCGAGTGGCCAATTGTCTTTGTGACCCTTCGCCGCTTTCTCGTCATCGAATCCCGAATGAGTCATGCGGAACATTGTACCTTGGTCTTGAGGAATGAGTTCAATTCTAATGACGGTTTCGGCTCCGAAAGTGCCTCCTTTGCCGGTTAGCCAGGTCATTCCGATGAGTCGGTCCTGTTCTAGTTCAAGAAACCTTCCGTAGTGAGCATGCCGTCCCCAGTCGTGTCGGTTGTAAAAAAAGAAAGGTTTGTCGATTTCCGGGGCCATAATGAGCTCGCCTGGCTGAGCAAACCATAGATCAAAATTTTCTGTCCAAGCCTTGTAGAGATCGGCGGCATTGGCTTTCATGTGTTTTTCGAGTGTGAGGTGATTTGGTCTTTCTTGCAGGTTTGGAGTCATTTCAGATTTCATTGAGCGCCTTTTGTTTGGTTTGTGCTGGTGTCAGCAGTCGTGGCTCTGTTCAGTTCTCAATCCGCCCAACGAGAATTAGACGAATGTTCGCCTTTAAAGGCGAACATTCTTTCGTCTATCACGGTTGGAAGAGACGAGTTCATTCGTCAACCGGGCTGCGGATGGATAGACCGGTTTATTGCAGACGTGGGTGTAAATCATTGTCGTGGCTACATCTTTGTGCCCGAGGAGCTCCTGGACGGTCCGGATGTCATAGCCCTTTTCCAGTAAATGGGTCGCGAAGCTATGCCGGAGGGTATGGCAACTCGCGGCTTTCGCAATCCGGGCGGCCCGGACGGCTTGTTTGACGGCGTTCTGCAAATTCTTCTCCCCTGCGTGGTGTCGCCGTGTTTCGCCGCTGCGAGGACGATGGAGAGATTGTCGGCGGGGAAGACATATTGCCACGGCCATTCGCGGGCTGCGTTCGGATATTTCCGGTGCAAGGCGCCGGGAAGATAAACGGCGCCGCCGCCGTGCGCGAGGTCCTGGTGGTGGAGTTCCTGAACCCGGGCGAGGTGCGCCTGCAGAGGGCGGCAGAGTCGCTCCGGGAGGATGGTAATGCGTTCCCGCATACCCTTGCCCTCTCGAACGGTAATCTGCCGATATCCAAAATCGATATCCTTGACGCGCAGCCGGAGACATTCGAGCAGGCGCAGACCGCTCCCGTAGAGGAAGTGGGCCATGATCCGGTAATCTCCCTTCAAATGGGCGAGAACGGCGCGAGCTTCGGCTCGCGTAAAGACGACGGGAAGCTTGGGCGGGCGGCGAACACGCTCGACGGCGATAAATTCGAGCTTCCGATCGAGCACCTGTTGGTAGAGGAAAAGCAGGGCGCTGAAAGCCTGGTTTGCGTGGAAGCCGCAACATTTGAATCAACGGCGAGATGGGTGAGAAAAGCGGCGATCTCCGGTTCGCCCATCTCAGCGGGATGGCGTTTTCCGTGGAAGAGGATGAAGCGGCGGATCCAATCGAAGTAGGCCTGTTCGGTGCGAATGCTGTAATGCTTGACGCGCAGGTGCCAGCGGACGCGGTCGAGCAGCTTGGGCGGAGGTTGAGGAAACGGAAGCTGAGCTGGGGCTGGGACAAATCACAGTTGAGGGCTGCTCCGGGGAACGCCGCCATCATTGCAGTCCGACGGGCCTATGGCAATCCTGATTTCTGGTGTAAACAGAGGGTCCAGAAAAGGGTCAGAGCTAAGTATTGGCACATTTTCGCGCAGCTACAGCACGGACCCGATTTCCAACTCCGCAAAGGTCCGACCAAGATTACCCAGGACGTCGCTGGGCAGGAGCGTTTGCTCGGTTGCGCCGTTTTGGAAGATGGCTAGCTCGGCGGTGCGGCCGCAGAGCCACGCGCCCACCCGCGCGGCGTCGTAAAGGGACATCCCCTGTCCTATCAGGGCGGCGCAAATACCGGTCAGCACGTCGCCCATTCCGCCCGTGGCCATCCCGGGATTTCCGGTGGTGTTGAAACTGAGGGGCTGATCGCGCTGGGCGACGATGGTGCGGCTGCCTTTGAGCAAAAGCGTGACGCGAAATTCCTCGCAAAAACTCCTGGCAAGCCCGGCGCGAGTCATTTTTCCGGGAGCGACCAGACGCTGCATCTCGCCGGGATGCGGCGTGAGTAGCCGCGGGCCGCGGCAGCGTTTTAGCAATTCGATTTCCTCAGCCAGAATATTCAGCCCGTCGGCATCCACCACCATCGGCTTCTCGACCCGCCCGATGAAATCGCGCAGGCGCGCGCCATTCGCGGTGCCCAAGCCGGGACCGACGGCCCAGACATCGACCTTCCCCTCGGGGAGATCGCGATAGGCGCGGGTCGTTTTCACCATCACTTCCGGCGGCGCGGCCGAGGCCGCGATTTCATAAATATCCTCGGGGACAAAAAGCTCGACCAGCCCCGCGCCGGAACGCAACGCTCCGGTGGCGGTCATGAGCGCGGCCCCCACGAACCCTTTCGAACCCGCCACCACGCCGATGCGTCCAACCTGGTTTTTGTGCGCGCTAAATTTTCGACGCGGAATGAGTCCCGTCAGCGCCTGGGACGTCGCCATGATCTCGTTGCGAGCGCCGCCCGCCTCGAGATCGGGCAGCGGCAGGACGACGATGCGGCCGGCGAAATCGATCGCGGCGTCGGCCAGCAGCCCATGCTTCGCGAATCCGATGGTAACGGTGAAATCGGCCACGACCGAATCGGGATCGATTTCGCCGGTATCGGCGTCGAAGCCGGTCGGGAGATCGACCGCGAAGACGAAAGCGTTTCGCTCGAGGCGAACGCGATTGATTTCGCGCGCGGTCGCGCGAATCGGCTCGCGCAAAAGTTTTTTGGTCCCCACGCCGAGGAGTCCATCGAGAATGATGGTGCGACCCGCGCCCGCGCTGCGATCATCCGCCGGCCGGGCCGCCGGCGCGCCGCGCAAAGCCGCGAGTTTCCTGCCCGTCAATTCGCTGAGATCGCTTTCGGGAAATGGGAGGCGGACATCGATCTTCCAGCCCTCCCGCTGCAAACGCTCGGCCGCGACCAGCGCGTCGCCGCCGTTGTGGCCTTTCCCAGCGTAGACGATACACGCGCCCGGGTGCGGGAAAAACTGCCGGACCGCGCGCGCTACTCCCGCCCCGGCCTCGTCCATCAAGGCCTCGACTTCAACCCCGCGCGCGAAGGCTGCTTCTTCCGCCGCCCGCATCTCCGCCGCGCTTACGACCGGCGAGTCCAATCAATCCTCCGATTTCTTCTTCTTTTTCTTGCGGGGTGTCGCGGTGCTTTTCTTCTTTTTGCTCTTGGACGCATAGCGCGCGGACTTTTTCTTCTTCGAATATTTTGACCTCCTCGAGGAGCGTTCGGCCACCGCCGAGGGGCGCACAAAGTCGCCGCTCGGCCCCATCCCGGCTCTCGCCAGTGAAGGCGTCAGCGGCCGGCTGAAGGGCGCTGGCTGGCGCCGAATCCCCCGCGCGATTCGCTCCGCGAGCTGTTGCCGATAAGAAGCGCTTTGCGCGAGCCTGCCTTCCTGTGGGTTGGTCAGGAAACCACACTCCACCAGAACGGAGGGAATGGACGTCCGGCGGATGACGTAGAACCCGCGTCGGCGGATTCCGCGGTTTTCGGTCGGCGCGCCCGCCACGACATTTCGATGGATGCTCGCCGCCAGCGATGCGCTGTCGCTCCGATAATAATAGGTCTCAACGCCGTTGGCGCCGGCCCGGCGCGAGGAATTAAAATGAACCGAGACGAAGATCGCGCCACGGTAGCGATTGGCGATGGCCACGCGGGTGCCGAGAGGAATGAAGACATCGCTGGTGCGCGTCATGATCACCCGGTAACCCTGGGCTTGGAGGACGTTCCTCAGGCGCAGGGACACATCAAGCGTCATCCCCTTTTCGCCGATGCGTTGATAGGGGACCCCGCCCCGGTCGTGGCCGCCGTGGCCGGCATCGATCACAACCGTGCGCTGGCCAAAGGCGAAGGAGGCCAGGGCCATGAACCAGGCCATGGCCGCGACAGTAATAAGACGATGACAATTCATGAAGGCGAAGACCGAAAAGTTCTTACTCGTCCGCGGGCGGCCTGGCGGAGCGGGTGGATGATTTGGATGCCGGGCTTCGCGCCGACTGAGCCACGGGCACGTCGCGCATTCCGCCGCTCACCGCGATAGCGCCATCCGCGGTGTGTCGCAAACGTGGACGAGTCTTGGTTTCCATGAAAATAGAGTGCCGCAGAAGTTCCCCATTCAATCCGATGTGGGAATAAGCCCAACTTCGGGGCGCAGCGCAATGAAGAACATGCAGTTGATTGGCGGGGTCGAGTTCCACTTGCGGCTCATCGTAGGCAATAACGCGGCCCAACGAGTAGGTCGTATAAACGATGCCGCTATTTTTATTCTCGACTCGCACGTAGAGCGACGTGTGATCCGGGAAGCGATTTGAGAGGAGCGAGTAAGTGCGCATCTCGCCCGCGCCCGGCCTTCCGGCAGGGATGCCCACGGTTTTTTGCCAGACCGGCCGGGCATCCGCGACCTGGAAGACTTTGGTTGGAGAATAAAAAAACTTGTTCAGGTCCGCGAAATAAACGTTCGCGCGCACATGATAAGCGCCAAAATCCTGGACGGGAAAAAGCGGCGTCAGATTGATTTTTCGCGTGACGGTCTTGCCCGCCTCCACCTCGAGCGGCGGCTCCGGCGCGCTCTGCTTCAGGGGCGCGAGCAGCCGGCCTTCCCTGGCGTTCACCTCAAAACCAAACCAGCGGTGGCCGTCCTCATCGCGAAGCTCGATGTCGCGGCCGGCGAGATTGGTAATCCGGAGCGTTGCCATGACGGGCTCGTGCGCGATGTACTGGAGCCGCTTGAATTTGAGTTCCACCTGGATTTGTCCGCGCGCCGCCCCGGCCGCCAACAGAAATAGGGCAAGGGGAACGATCAACTTCATCGGCCCGCTAGAATAACGCATCCCGGTGGAGAAGAAAGAATGGTTCCGCGCCGTGTCGAATTTTGGTGGATCGGGCGCTCCGCCGCACGATGGCAGGAATGGCCCCGAAAGCTTTCGGGGCGACTATGAAACATCGCGCGATCCCGCGGTGGCGGGACACGATCCACCTATGACCATTCGACGCGCCGTGAGGAGTCCGCGGCTGCCTCACTGCGGGGCAGTGAACGGCGGCGGAAAAAGATTAAGAAGCTTGGAGGGGTCGGCGCGGACGGCCTGGAGTTGGTCGTTATAATAAATGCGCACGATGTAACCGAGATATTTCCGCTCGCCGGCTTCGCCCGGCAGTTCCGCCGAAGGCTCCTTCCTGGTGGAGCTCTTCTTCTTCGGGCCGCCCGGCGTCACCGCCGCGGCCGCCGCCGATAACGCCGCGTCGGGCGAAAGCGGTTTGTTCTTGGCCCGGAGATAAGTCACCGCCAGGACCTCGGGATTGGTTGCCTTCCAATCGTGATGCGGCGTGAGCCATTCATAACTAACATCCGCATCGGTCAGAATGACCTCTTTGTTATCCAGCGTGTCGTAAAAGAACACCTGGATTTTGACTTTGGTGTGGTCGATCGGCGTATTCGGGCGCGCTTTTACGGCGATCTTCAGCTTCATGTTCGTCTCTGAATCCGCATCGGGAGAGTCCGTGGCAGTTACCTCGGTAATGCCGAAGGTCGAGCCGTCAGGGATGCCATCGGCATCGTTTCGCGTACTGCCGGCATCGAGCGGCGAGACTCCGGCCAGGCCCGGGCCAGTGGCGGTCGTGGGAGGAGCCGCCGTGACGCCGCTTTTCAATTTCAAATCGGCCAGCTCGTAAAGCGCTCCGGCCGATGGGCCGATCTCCTGAATTTTGCGCCACGTCTCGTTCGATCGCTCGGGAAGCTGGATCGACTCGTAAATCATCGCCATCTGCGCCAGGACGTTTGCGTTTTTTGGATCGCTCTGCGCCGCATCTTGCAGGCGGGCGAGCGCATTCGTCGTATCGCCGCGATCACGCAGCTCGGTGGCTTCCTTCAAGAGCCGTTCGGCCGTCGATAGCACCGCGGCACTGGGTGGCGACTGGACCGCGGCCGGCGCGGCCGCGGTAGTCTCTTCGACAGGAGCTGGAGCGGCGGTCGGTTTTGCCGGCTCGACGGGAGGGGCCACCACCTTCGGATGCGCGGCCGCGTATTCAGCCCGCGCCTTGCCAATGTAGTGAACCGCCACGCCGGCGATCTGCGCCGCGCCGAAGATCGCCACCACGGCGAGCGCGATGGTAAAAATCTTATCCGGCGGTGTGGGAGAGGGAGAGACGTCGGCCGCTTCCATAGTGTCGACAATTATGCCTTGTAAACGGCAGTCCGCAAACCCGTCAAATCGCCTTCTCGCGTCCCTTCGTTGTCGTGCTCTTACTCGTGCTCGTGCTCGCCGCGGAATCGAGCACGAGCAGGAGCACGAGCACGATTACGAAAAATGGTTACCGGGAAATATCCGCCTGGCTGAGCAGCTTAAACCCCTCGCCCAGAAGCACGGAGGAAGCGCAATCGGTGTCGTCCACGTGCAAGGCGAGCGCCGCGAACCCGCGCGGATGGGTCAGCAAGGGGTAACTGAAATGCACGTTCACTTCGGCCATGAGCAGCGCCGCCAGGAGCTTGGCCAGCTCGGTCGCCACCTCGCGCATCTCTACGACGACCATCGCGCAAACTCCAAACGGGACATCGTGCCGGCGGAAGAGTTCCTCGACCTGTTCGGGATCGCTCACCACGATCCGCGCAATCGCGGAGTCCGTCGACTCCGAAATACTAAGTGCAACAACATGAGTATTATGCGCATGCAATAGCTTTACCACATCGAGCATGGCGCCGACTTTGTTGGGCAGAAAAATCGAGAACTGCTTCACGAGCGGTCCGTCAATTTTCGAGGCGGTTTGCGGCAGATCGAGTGGCATAAGCGAGGTCGCGCCATCCCAGGGCAGATCCGGACGGGCGCGAGCGCCAGTATCTCATCGCCTTCGTTTTTTTTGCAAACGAATTAGTGGAAACTTCCCCGCCAATAAATAAGCCCCATAAGACCTGTAGGTCGTACAGGACGCAATGTGAGAAACGTGCTAAACAGTCCGCAACCGACAATGGACGACGAAAACAGCCTGATTGCACAGCGGCGTGAAAAACTGGAAGCGCTTCAGGCGCGCGGCGCGAACCCGTTCGGCCGCGCTTACGAAACTTCCGGCACGATCGCCGAAGTGCGCGAGAAATTTTCGGAAGGCGCCACTTTGCGCGCCGCCGGCCGCATCACCGCCCACCGCGATATGGGCAAAAGCCATTTCGTGGACCTGCGCGATTCCACAGGGCGAATCCAGGTTTACATCCACGCAAAGGAAGTTGGCGATGACGTGATCGAAACGTTCAAGCTGGTCGATCTCGGGGATTTCATCGGCGTGGAAGGGACCTGTTTTCTCACCAAGACCGGCGAGCCAACGCTGAAAGTCCACAAGCTCGAACTCCTGGGAAAATCGTTGCGCCCGCTGCCCGAGAAATGGCATGGGCTTCAGGATGTCGAGGCGCGTTACCGTCAGCGCTACCTCGACCTGCTCACGAACGAGCAATCGCGCGCTGTCTTCGAAAAGCGGATCACGATTGTGCGCGAGACTCGCAATTTCTTCGAAGCGCGGGGCTTTCTCGAAGTGGAGACGCCGATGTTGCAGGCCGTTGCGGGCGGGGCCGCGGCCGAACCATTTCGGACCCATCATAAAGCGCTCGGGCTGGAGCTTTATCTCCGCATCGCGCCGGAGCTGTATCTCAAGCGCTTGCTGGTCGGCGGCTTCAACAAAGTCTATGAGCTGAACCGGAATTTCCGCAACGAAGGAATTTCGCGAAAGCACAATCCCGAGTTCACCATGCTCGAAGCCTATTGGGCTTACGCCGATTTCGAGAAGATGGCGGATTTGGTCGAGGAACTCATCTGCCATCTGGCAAAAACCCTGGAATCCGCCTCTGCTCCGGAGGGACGAGCTTCCGCTCGTCCGAGCGAACTCGCACCCGGCTCAGCAGAAGCCCCCCTCTCCCAAGGAAATGGGACGAGCGGAAGCTCGTCCCTCCGAATTGAGCATCGCGACGCCGAGGGAAACGTGACGCGCACCATCAATCTCACCCGACCGTGGCGCCGTGCCCGTTACCGCGATCTGATCCGCGAGATCGATCCCGAATGGTTCAATTACAGCAGCGAAAAGCGGCGTCAGCGTTGCACCGAGCTTGGCGTCGAGATCAATCCGCGGATGGCCGATTACGAAGTCACCCAGCAGGTTTTCGAGAAATTGATCGAAGAAAAAACCTTCGATCCACTTTTCGTGACGCATTGCCCAAAGGAATTGGTCCCGCTGGCCAAACAGAATTCCGAGGACGACTCGCTCGTGGACGTTTACGAATTGATCATCAACGGTCAGGAAATTTCTCCCGGTTACTCCGAGCTGAACGACCCGACGACGCAACGGCAGCGGTTGCTGGAACAAGCCGGCGAAGAGACCCAAAAGATCGATGAAGAGTTCCTGCTCGCCTTGGAACACGGCATGCCGCCCGCGGGCGGCTTTGGCGTCGGCATCGATCGGCTCACCATGCTCCTCACCGGCGCCGAATCGATCCGCGACGTTATCCTCTTCCCGTTGCTCAAGCCGAAAAATCGCTAAGGCCCTGCTCGGTTCACCACCTTGACGAAGACAACGACGAATAACTGGACGTGCGGCATGGCACGGCGGTCCCCACCCTGTCGCCGTATAAGGGCGTTGGTCTCGGGTAGGGTGGGCGTTCCGCCCCCCGGTTTTGGCATCTGGCCAAAACAATCTTTTCAAGTTCGTGATCGCGAGACGCGATCACCGGCGGGCGGGACGCCCACCCTACCCGAGAGATCAAGGTCGCGACGATTTTCACCGCCTTGACGAAGACAAAGTCTTCCACCAACGAGCTTCGTTTCTTCGCCACGCCGAAGGATTTTCGGAAATGGCTCGAGGCCCATCACGGAAATACCAGCGAACTGTGGGTCGGCTTTTACAAAAAGGGTTCCGGGCGGCCCAGCATCACGTGGCCGGAAGCGGTGGATGAAGCGCTCTGCATGGGTTGGATCGACGGGCTGCGGAAGACGATCGACGCGGAGAGTTATAAGATCCGGTTTACGCCGCGCAAATCCACGAGCAACTGGAGCGCCGTGAATATCGGGCGGGTACGGGAGCTGACCAGGCTCGGCCGGATGCGCCCTGCGGGAGTGAAGGCGTTTGAGCTTCGGAAGGAAGAGAAGTCAGGGATCTACGCCTACGAGAATCGGAAATTGTCGGAGTTCGGAAAGACCGAGGAGAAGCGGTTCCGGGCGCGGCCCAAGGCTTGGGATTTTTTCCAGCGTCAGCCCGCGGGTTACCGCAAGCTCATGACGTGGCGGGTGATCACCGCAAAGCGAGAGGAGACCAAACAGAAGCGCCTGGACGAGCTGATCTCGGAATCCGAAGCCGGACGAAGGTTGTTGTAGAGTTTCATCAGTTCAGACCGCGCGTTCGGCCACCCATTGGACGGCGAAGCGGGCGACCTGCCGCGCATTTTCCAGATTCAACTTCTCCTTGATGTGGGTCCGGTGCGTCTCGACGGTCTTCGGGCTGAGATGGAGGGCCTTTGCGATCGCCTTGACCTCCTTGCCGGCCCCGATCATTTCCAGCACTTCCAGCTCCCGGTCGCTCAAACGATCGGTGATCTCTTCGTCGGGCGCGATACGATTGACCACCACCTTCGAGATCACCTGGCTGGCCATTTTCGGGCTCAGGTAGGTCTGGCCGTCCATGACGTGGCGCACCGCCTCGAGCACGCTGCCCAACGCTTCCTGTTTCGTCACGTATCCTCGCGCGCCCGCGCGCAACGAGCGCACGGCGTAAAGCGATTCGTCGTGCATGGAAAGAATCAAAACCGGCAGGCGTGGAAATTCGGCCATGATTGATTTGGTCAGCTCGATTCCATTCGGGCCCTTCAATCCGAGATCGGCGATAACCAGGTTCGGTTTGACTTTCCGGACCACGTCCAAGGCTTCCGCAGCGGCGCTCGCCTCCCCGCAGACGGCGAAGCCGTCATCGGAATTGAGCAGCTGGATGAGGCCATGGCGGAAAAGCGGATGATCGTCCACCACCACGATCCGGATCGATTCGGGCAAGGCACATTTTGGGTTGGCCACCGGCCCGCTGCCCAGGCCGCCGGTTGATTTGACGCCGGGCTGGATGGCCTGGCGGCGGGCCTCCGTCGCATCCGAACCCGAGGTCGATTTTTTCCCACGGGCCGGGCGCTTGGGCTGTTTTGATTTAGTGGTGATTGCCATGGACCCACCCTGCCCGGAGGGAAGCGTCTATTCTGGTGCGCTCTCCACACATTAACGCGTGCGGACCGTTGTTTGCTCGCATCAAATTTCGGGTCGCCATCAATTTCAGCCCGGAGCGGCTCTTCCTGGCTGCTTCAATGGAATGCTGCAAATGATCTCCATCCCGCCGGTGCGCCGCGGCGCGACCTTCAGCTCGCCCCCCAACGCATTAGCCCGGTACCGCATCATGTGGAGGCCGAGCCCTTTCCCTTTCGAGCGCTTTTTGGGCACGAAGCCTTTGCCGTCGTCCTGGATGCTGATGCAGACATGGGTCTTATCATGGTCGAGGGAGATCAGGACGTTCTTCGCGCCGGAATGTTTCAGCGCATTGGTGACTGCTTCCTGGGCGATGCGGTAAAGATGCAAGGCGACATCGTCGTCGTAGACGCGCACACCTCGGCCAGCCCGGAAAAGACATTTTACCCCGGCGGTTTGCGAAGCCTGCGCGGCCAAATCGCGCAGCGAATTCTTCAGCCCCGAGGGCGTGATCTCCACCGCCTGGAGGCCGCGCGCCAGTTCGCGGGCCAGAACCACATTCTGGTTTACCGTCTCGGCGGCCTCGTCCAGAGTCGCAGATGCCGGCGGGCTTTCTTTCGCCAGTTGCTTCGCGCTCGACTTCAAGTAGAGCGCCGTCGCGGTTAGCTCCTGGCAGACCATGTCGTGCAAGTCCTCGCCGATCCGGCGCTTCTCGCGCTCGCTGATCTCGAGCAGCTCGCGCTCTAGTTGCTGCCGCTGGGCCATGGTCCGCTCGAGCTCCGCGTTGGTCGCGAGCACGTCCTGGGTGCGCTCGATCACGCGCTGCTCCATCTCGTCCTTGGCATGCCGCAGCTCGTCCTCGGCTTCGCGCAGGTCGGTCGCGTCGCGCGCGATCTTGGCCAGGCCGCGCGGCGCTCCGTCCGCGTCGTCGATCCGCGTCATCACGCCGTCCACCCAGATGCGGCTCCCGTCCTTACGGAGGTGCCAGCGGCGATCGGGCGCCCGGCCTTTGTTCATCGCGATCACGATCTCCTCCTCAACCGCGCCTTTCTCGACGTCTTCGGGAACAAAAATAAGCGCGCCGGTTTGACCGACCGCTTCCGCTTCGGTCCAGCCAAAGACGCGTTGCGCCCCGTTGCTCCAGAACGTGATCCGGTTGTCCAGATCGAGGAGAAACATCGCGTAATCTTTCGCGCCTTCGACCAGCAGCCGGAACCGTTCTTCCGTACTGCGGAGGGCCTTCTCCACCGCCTTCAGTTCGTCGATGTCCGTGGCCGAGCCGAACCAGCTAAAAACCCCGCCGGTCCCATTGTTAATAGGAACGTTCCGGCCGATGAACCAGCGATATTGCCCGTCCTTGCCGCGGAGCCGGTATTCCGCATCGAACACTTCGCCTTTCACGAGCGCCCGTTTCCAGCGTTCGATGGCCGCGGGCTCATCCTCGGGGTGGACAATCGCCTGCCAACCCAGCCCGTACGACTCCTCGTGGCTGAGCCCGGTGTAATCGAACCAGCGTTTGTTGAAGTAATTCGCCGTTCCTTCCGCGTCATTCGTCCAGATTAGTTGCGGCACGTTGTCGGAAATCGTTCGGACGCGCTCTTCGCTGGCGCGTGCCGCTTCCTCCGCGCGCTTGCGATCGCTGATGTCGATGGCGTATTTGACCGTGGTTCCGTCGCCGAGATCGGCGCCGACAAACATCATCCATTTCCGGGTGCCATCTTTGCGGAAGTATTCCTTCTCGTAGGGCCCGCCGCGCCCGGTCTTGTGCAGCTGCTCCATGATCTCCATGGTCGCTGCCATGTGCTCCGGGGGAGTGAATTCGCGCCAGGTGAGGGTTTGCTTCTCGAACTCTTCACGCTCATAGCCGAGCATCTCGATCAAGGCGTCGTTCGCGTGCAGGATGACGCCTGAAGCATCGAACGTCATCACGCCGACGCCTGCCACGTTTACCATCCGCTGCAGGCGCCCCTCGCTCGCGCGCAACGCTTCTTCCGCTTCTTTGCGGTCCGTGATGTCTGGCGAAACGCCGACATGGCCCAGGTAAACGCCACCACTGTCGAAAAGTGGATGGGCGACCGATTCGACCCAGCGCCATTCACCATCGTGCCGCCGAGCCCGCACGACAGCGTGGAAGCGCCGCTGCTCGGACACGGCCGCTTCATAATTGGCGACGAGGAGTGGCAGATCATCCGGGTGGATGATCAATTGCCACCGCTTACCGGAGATTTCCTCCGCGGTCTTACCCGTGAAATCGAGATACTGCTGGTTGACGTACTGGTTGTTGCCTTCCGGATCATTGAACCAGATCAGAGCCGGCGCGGTGTCGCTGAGGATGCGGAATTTTGCTTCGCTGTCGCGCAATGCGTCCTCCGCCTTCTTTCGCCGGGCGATGTCAATGAATGTCGCGACGACGCCGGCGATGCGATCTTCACTCGTCCGATACGGAGCAATCCGGCTCAGGAACCAGGTCCCATCGCCCAGCTGCACTTCTCGCTCCACGGTGTGCAAGTCTTGCAACACCTTCTGCGCGTCATCGATGAAGCCTTTATATTTCAAGGTGCTGGTGATGTCCGAGATCGGCCGGTCGAGGTCCGACGGGATCAGGTTGAAAATCTTCTGCGCCGCCGGTGTGAAACGTTGGATGCGGAGCTGGCGATTGAGAAAGAGCGTCCCGATATCGGATGACGCCATGAGGTTATTCAGGTCGCTGTTCGACTGGCTGAGATCTTCGATGCTGTTTTTCAGCTCGTTGTTAACCGTGGTCAGCTCTTCGTTGACCGATTGGAGCTCCTCCTTGCTCGTCTCCAGCTCCTCGGTCGCGGAACGCATCTCTTCGTTGATCGCCTGGAGTTCCTCGTTCGAGGCTTTCAGCTCCTCGCTGCCGGCTTCGTACTGTTCGACGGTCGAGGAGAGTTGCTGCTTCAGATGTTGAATCTCCGCATCGAGGTCGCGGGTAACGTCGCCGGGCAGAGTTGGCGCGGCGACTTCTTGCGCCGATTCCGCGGCGGCGAAGAGGACGAGGTAAAACTTCTCCGATTGTTCGCTCTCGATTCGCCGCACCTGGAGCAGAATCGCTTCGTTTTCGCCCTCGACCCGGACGGTTTGCGGAGCACCGAGGATATTCGTTTCGGTCTGCGAAGCGCGGAAAAGGGCCGTGCGCAATTCGATCTGTAATTCCGGCAAGATGACCTGGAGCAGATTCATCGATGGCTCCCCCTCTGTGAAGCGGAGGAAGCGTCCGGCCTTAGCCGAAAGGTGCACAATTTCGTGCTCCTCATTCACCACGATGGAAGGCGGCGCATATTGCTCCAGGAGTTTGAGGTGGAGCTCGCCGAAAAGCGCTGCCCTCCGTTGCTGGCCGGAAAAGAGAGCCTCGTGCGTTTTCGTTCCCGCTTCCACGAGCAGACCTCGATCAAGGACCGAAAGGGGCTGCTTTCGCGAGCTGAGGCGGAGATGCGGCCGGTTTCCCGGCTCCGCCGTCCGCAATGGAAGCATCGGCAGTTTCCAGGCCGGCCGCGGCACGGAGCGCCGGACATAGATGCGGTGCTTGGGATCGACTGCCGAAAACATTCCCTGGACGGTGCTGCTCTCGGACCCGCCGATGAAAAGGAGACCGCCGCTACGCAAGGCGAAATGAAAAATATCGAATACCTGCTCCTGCGCTTTTGGGTTCAGGTAGATCAAGAGATTCCGGCAGGAAACGAGGTCGAGCCGAGAGAATGGCGCATCGCTCAGGACATTGTGGGCCGCGAAGAGGACCTTCTCCCGCACCCTTCTCCGGACCCGATAATGCCCGTGGTCCATGTTGAAAAAATGCCGAAGCCGTTCCTGGGACACGTCGGCCTCGATCGTAGTCGGATAGACGCCGTCCCGTGACTCCTGGATTGCCTGCTCGTCGATGTCGCTCGCCAAGACCTGCACGCCTGGCGGCGACTCAAGTTTCTCCGCATATTCACACAGCAGCATGGCGATGGAATATGCTTCCTCGCCCGTCGCGCAGCCCGCCACCCACACTCGGACTTGATCGTTCTTATCTTTGCCGGCAAAAAGCTGGGGAATATTGGCTTCGAGAGCGGCAAACGATTCCTGGTCCCGGAAGAAGTGGGTTACACCGACAAGAAGGTCCTGGAGAAGGGCGCGAGCTTCGGCCGGATGCTGGCGCAGGAACGCGAGATAATGAGGGATGGTCTCGAGCGAGTTTACCTGGAGGCGACGCGCGATCCGGCGCAAGATAGTGGCACGTCTGTAGTGGGTGAAGTCGTGGCCGGTCTGGGAGCGCAGATGGGCTAGAACTTCGTTGAGGGCTGATTCATCGTCCGCCGTGCGGGTCTCTTCCGAAATTGTCTCGCCGCCCGGCGCATCCCGGTCTTTCGCGTTCGGTTCCGGGGACTCCGGAAGTTCCGGAGGCAGCTTCATTGCGTTCTCGTTCCGGACAAATTCCATCAGCTTTGCCGCCATTTCCGAGACCGGAAGGACCCAATCCACCATTCCCGTGCTGATCGCGGTCGTCGGCATGCTGTCATGCTCAGCTTCGCTCGGGTCCTGCGCGATGGTCACTCCGCCTTGCGCGCGGACGTGCTTCAACCCGATCGCGCCGTCCGAATCGGTGCCGGAAAGGATCACCGAGACCGCACGCTGGCCGTAAGCCTGTGCCAGGGTGCGGAAAAACAAGTCGATCGTGACTCGCCGTCCCAACGCTTGCTGCGGCGCAACCAGGCGCAGAGTGCTGTCATCGAACGCGAGCTGATGATTAGGCGGAATGACGTAAACGTGGTTCGGCTTTACTTTCACCGGCTCGGTGACCTGCAACACCGGCATGGAAGTTCTCTGCTGGATTACGTTCGCGAGCACACTTTCGTGTTCGGGCGAAAGATGCATCACCACTACGAACGCCAGGCCACTCTCGGGATCCATGTCGCTGAAGAATTGCTGGAGCACCGCCACTCCGCCGGCCGACGCCCCCAGGCCCACCACTGCCGCTGGCTCATTAGGATCGCGCCGTTTCGCTGCGCCGTTGCGAGCGTTCTCGCTCGAACCGTCGCTCGCCGCGGGATCGTGGATTGAATCGCTCATGTTACGATGCCTGGCGGAACCATACCATCCCCGGCCTGATTGCGCGCAAAAGCTTCGTCTCGGGCGCCGGCCAGCCCATCTCTCCTCCGCCGCAAGAACAACGCCAGGTGAAGGCTGTTTGGATGGGATTGATTTCAGGCGGGCTCAGGTTTTGACCGATATGCGCGACAGTTTGCCCGCTGATTGTCCGTTTCTCTGCCGATCGCCATTTTCTGCTCATGCGCACGCTCTCCCCACTGACTTTGACTCCCGACGACAAGATCGATCTGCTTTGCCGTCTCGACGAGTTTCATTTCTGGCACGCGCTCGATGACGTCCGCATCTGCCAGCGTTGCCATCGCCAGATCACCGGCCGGCAAATTGAAATAGTGGAACTGCCCGGCGCCCGTGGGGTGTTGCGCTTGCAATGTCCGACGCCGGATTGCGAATCGTCGCCCGGCGAGTGGATTTATGCGGACCCGGTCCTCGCAGCCCGACTACACAATAGCTATCGCCCGCCCCCGCGCGGGCTCGCCTCGGAAGCGCATCGGGAATTTTTCCAGCGTATCGGATTTA
Source organism: Chthoniobacterales bacterium (assembly GCA_035556975.1). Taxonomy (GTDB): domain Bacteria; phylum Verrucomicrobiota; class Verrucomicrobiia; order Chthoniobacterales; family UBA10450; genus AV80. The sequence continues at coordinate 31,356 of DATMEN010000023.1, read as the reverse complement.
ATCCTACCTGCGAAAACGGGCCGCGCCCGATTGCTGAAAAAACGGCGCGCCCGCATCATGCAGCGATTGAGACTCCCCTTTCCCCACCGCTCGCCATGAATAACGAAAAGCCTCCAGCACCGCGATTTTCCCGCCAGTTACCGCAAGCAACGGTGGCGGCGTCGACAAACCGCCAGACCAGAGCGCGCCGGAACCTGCGCGTGCTGGCGCAAAACCTGAAACAAACATTGCTCTCGCAGGAAAACAGAATTCCTCCCGCGCCCGATCCCCTCGCTCCCTGACTCGAACCATTTACGCAACATGGCCGGCACGACATTCAACCCTTTCAAAAAGGCGAACTTTTATCGCTGCCCCGCCTGCGGAGCAATGGTGGACAATCGGAAGCGTGAAGCAATCCGTTCGCACCACGACCACGTCCTGCACCCTCCACAGGATCGTTTCGTCACGCTTCCCACCGCGCCATTCCCGCAGTCGCGCCAACAGAAGCGAATGAGCCTATGAGCAAAAAAGACCTGAAGATCGCCACCGCGCTCGAGCGCGCCGCCTTGTACTATGCCGCTCATCCAGGGAGTCCTTCCGCAGTGCGGTCGCCGAAGTTATTTCATCGCTGCGGAGTCTGGGTGGCCTTGCTCGGCCGCAACGTCCGCGAGGGAATCGCCGGCATGGGGCCGAGCGTCGAAGCCGCGCTTCGCGCCTTCGACGTCCAATATCTTACTGCTTTGCGGCCGCCCGCTGATGCGCCAGGTCTGGGCGGCGTTGCCAGAACTTAGCTGATTTAAAGGACAGTCGAGAGCGCGGATTTCCGCACGTTGTGTTCCCTCGCTGGCATCCTCTAAAATACGCCTCTCGATCAAGGGTCAGACGTGATGCGGCGTTGTTTGTCCCGGGAGAATTCAAGGCTACAGCCCGGTGCGGGCGGCTTGCTGGCCCGGCCTGCGCGCCCCTCACGTCATTTCCCTGTTTCGGAATGCGCCGCGTCCACCGGCTTCGACTCCGGCGATCCTTTCTGGCGCAGATGAATCGAGAACAGGACCATGCACCCGATCGCCAGGAACTCGCTCTGCCAGTTTTGAAACGATTCGAACCAGAAGCGGCTGCTGGCGAAATAACCGGCGAGCGAGACCGGCGCCGCCGCGTGCAGGATTTGCTCCTCGTTATATTCCGCCCGGCCACTCACCGCGTGGAGAAAGAAGCTGATCAGAAACAGGCCAAAGAAAGCGAGGGAGAGCGAGTGCTCATATACCCGCAGGACCCATCCGCCACGCCGGACCGGCCAGGGCGCATTCTTTTTGTCGCGAACGTTGCGCGGGTCGCGGTCCACTTCTTCGCGCTTATCGGGGTCCTTCGATTCCGCGGACCCCCTTTGATAAAGAAACACCGTGAAGAGAACGAAAACACCCATCTGGAGAAATTCGGATTCCCAGTTCTCCATCGTCGCCTCGGCGAAATGGGCGCTCGTCAAATATCTCGCAAATCCCTCCGCCGGTTGGCCATGCTGGGTTCGATCTTCATTTGATTCCAACCAGCCGCTGTAAGCCTGGCCGAACATAAAGACCAAGAAAAACAACCCAAGCATTACGATCGAAAGACTGTTGTCCCGCCAGAAACGCTTCATAATCTTAAAACGCGCGCCGCCGCTCGGACGGCTGCCGTATCGTTATCGCAAGCCAAGGTGGAGGAATGGTCCACCCTACCGGCGCGACTCGATGGCCTCGAGATGCTCCGCACCGGCCCCGACCACGGCTGCATTGCTTTTCTTCAGTGGGCGCGCGTTCTCGCCTTCGGGCCGCGTCGAACATGGCGCCGATTCGTTCGTCATCCGAAATGGCCTCATTGTTATGCGGAGCGTTTACTACGCCGTGGAATAACCGGCATTTGCCTGGCGCCATCGCTCAACAATGCGGGAGCGGGGTGACGCATCGTGCAATCCGGCGCTGTTCCGGCGCGCGTTGTAACAGGGGAAGGGTTTTTTTATGGAGATTGGGCATACACGATTTCGCCTGGCAATCCCGCTGGGGGACGCCTTTGCTTTTGCGATGGGCTGGTCGGACTTGGATTACGCGGACGCGAACGATCGAATCCGGCAAGTCATGGGCTTCCTCGTGGTGGACACCCTCGAATATTCCGAACAATGGCGCGCTTCCGCCGAGGTGCGCCGCTGTTTGGAAGAAAAATGGCCGGACATGTTTTCTCTTGATTGAAAGAGACAGCCGGGAGCCGCGGGACAGCCGCCGGCCACGGCGCTTCCGAAGAAGGAACGGTGAAGGTGCTCGCGCTGGCCTGCGATTATGACGGGACCCTGGCCCATGATGGCGTGCTCGATGATGCCACGGCGGCCGCGCTCGACCGTTTCCGCGCCTCCGGCCGTCGCCTCCTCATGGTGACAGGCCGGGAATTGCCCGACCTGGAGGGCGTCTGCCAGGTGCTCGACAAATTCGAATGGCTCGTGGCCGAAAACGGCGCTCTTCTCTGTCGGCCTTCGGATCATTTCAGCCAATTGCTTTGCCCGCCGGCCTCAGCCGCCCTCGCACAAAAGCTGGGCGAAGCGCGCGCGCAACCGCTCTCGGTGGGCCGCGCCATCATTGCCACGCGCGAGCCGCACGAGACACTCGTCCTCGAACTAATCAAGAGTCTCGGTCTCGAGCTTCAGGTCATTTTCAATAAAGGCGCGGTGATGGTCCTGCCCACGGGCGTGAATAAGGCGACCGGCCTGATCCGCGCCTTAAATGAAATGGAGATCGACCCACAAAACGTCGTCGGTGTGGGCGATGCGGAGAACGATCATGCGTTTCTTTCTCTTTGCGGCGTCGGCGTGGCGGTCGGAAATGCGTTGCCCATGTTGAAGGAACGCGCGGACCTTGTCATGGAAGGCAAACGCGGGTTCGGCGTGATGGAGCTGATCGAGCGAATCCTGGCGAGCGATCTGGCGGAAATCCGGCCGCGCGCGGCAGCAGCTCCCGCGCTCGTTACGCAATAAGGAGCGTGTGTTCGCGCAACTCGGCCGTGACCGGGGCCTTTCGCCAGAGGCGCTCTCCGCCCCGAAACGCGTAATGGTTCGAGCCGCGCCGGGCGCCTTTGGGAAGTCTCTTCAATTTCTCGGCGTTGCCGCCGCCGAGAACAACGTAATCGGCGACAAAAGCCTTTTTCAAGTTGGCCACCGCGGCGTGGACTGCCGCCTCCCATTTTTTCCGGCCCATTTCCTTGAGCGCGCTTTTTCCGAGCGCTTGTTCGAGCGTTTGCTTTTCGCTGTAACGGAGCTGGCCCAGCTCGAGAGGAACGACGACCTCGTCCAGGATCAGGGTCGAGCCCAGGCCGGTGCCGAGGCCAAGGAAAAGCATGCGGCCAGTGGTGTAAAACCCGAGGGCCTGCATGGCCGCGTCGTTGATCAATTTCACCGGCTTGCGGAACGCCTTGCCAAAGTCGAAGTCGGTCCAACCTGGCCCGAGATTCTCGGGGTCGTTGGCCGGCTTGCCATGCAGCACCGGTCCGGCAAATCCGATGGAAATGACATCGTACTGCCATTTCGCTGTCATTGACAAAATCTGCACCACCATCTCGCTGGGCGTCATCCTGGGCCCCGATTCGAATTTAAGCGTGTGCGGGCTGTCGGATTTTCGCAGCTTGATCTTCGAGCCTCCGATATCGACGACGAGCACGACGCGCTTCTTCCGGGAAGCCTCTTTCCGTGGGCCGCCCACAGCTTAGCGCGCGTCGCTCCGGCTCCCGCCAAATCGACGGCCGGCCCGTGTCGACTCCGACTTTTTCGCACCGCTTTGGACGCCAACCTTGTTCCCACCCGTCTGGATGTTCTCTCCCGGCCGCGATGGGATGGATTGCGTCCCGGGTTTGCGCTGCGGGTGCATCGTTTTTCTTCCTGCCATACTTCTTATTCGCGCGCGCGGCGAGCGAAGGGCGCACAATTCTGAAGCAGTTAGTCTTTGTCATTGCGAATCGCGTCCGGCGAAAAAAACGGGGCCTCGGCCATCATGCCGCGAATTTACTTGCGGCCGAAGTCCGCGGCAGCGGCGATCTCCAGCGATGAACGCAGGCCCACCGCCTGCGAGCTAAATTAGAGATGAGCAAGCGCGCCCTTCCGAAACCGGTCAGCGGCAGAAAAATGCGCTTCGGCATCCTTCCTCATGGCACGAAAAGCCTGCTCGACGCCGCCCTCAAAGTCTGGGAGCTGCGCAATGGATTCACCCCGCCCCCATCGGCCTGGGAAAGAAAGCCGGATCAGGCTTGAGCAGGAGTATTGTTCACCGTGCTCGCCAAATTCTCTTCGGAGAGCACAACTAAGGATTTCACCGACATCGCGTTCAGCCGCCCCGCCGATTGCCTGAAGTCCGCGATCTCCTTTCAATTACCTCGGTGCTTACGCCAACTATTCGCGACGAAGTCATTCAGAAGATCGAGGGAGAAGTAGACCGGCGCGGTTCCTGCCTGGTTTCCGAGGAAGAACTCGTCGTAATCTATGATGGGGTGGAGGAGGACTCGAAGCGATTTGCCTGCATCCGCGACATCGCCATTCGCTACCATTGGGCTTTCGAGCTTCCGGGTCGAATGACTTCGGTCACATTCAAGGAATTGCCCCCGGAGAAATTGCACCGTCCAATTTTAGAGCAGAAAGCAAAGACCGATGCGATTCGATTGCGCGGCATGACTCGAGCTTACGATCCGGCACGCTGATCTCCGGCGCTTGGCGCAATTCCCTGGCATTCGGACCGAGCTGAGCACTGACTCGCGCAAGGGTGAAGCGCAAATCCATCAGATCGACGGGTTTTGCGAAATACATGTCAAACCCGGCCTCCTGTCCACGCAGCTGATCCGCGGCTGTGAAGTAGGCGCTGACGGCAATCGCGATCACGCGCGAATCATTTCGCCGCACTTGGGAAATGAAATCGTAGCCATCCTCATCGGGCAGACCGATGTCACTGAGAATCACGTCCACGTTGTTTCCGTTTAGAAAGGCGAGTCCTCCGGCCGCCGAGTCCGTGGTGGAAACCTGGTGACCCCAGCTCTCCAGGAGGACCGCAAACGCCCGCCGAGTATCGGAATGATCCTCGACGAGTAAGATGGAGCACATATTAAACCCCACGCATTGCCAGCCCTGCGTAAGCATCATCGGGTTTACGCCTCCCGCCGGTCGGGTATTTCCTGAGCAAGGTATAGGGATTCTGCCTATGCTGCTCCGCGCAATCAGTTTGCCTCGCGTGCTCCCTTGGACGCGCCGCGTCTCCCGAGACTGTTCGAATTCCGAAACCTCAAGAGAAGATGGGTTTTGCAGTCCACCCCGGAAGCCGCTTGGAGCGGAGGACGACGCCTCCGGAAGGCGACGACTCGCCGGGCCGTTTTGGACTTATCAGGTTATCCCCTAGTTCCTAACGCTCCGCTTGACCGATTGCGGATTCGGACACCGCTCGGGAACTTCAACCCATGCTGTCAGCCGCTGCAAAGAACATTCCGCAACGACATGGGTTCGACCCGGCAGTCGTTGGTGACGAAGGATTGATGGAAAAGATCACTCAGCGCCAGCAAAGCGCGTTGAGCGAGCTTTACTCGCGTCATGCGCAAACGCTTCGTGGCATGATCGGAAAGGTTGTTGGGGAAGAATCGGAAGCGGACGACGTTCTTCAGGAATCATTTCTTCAGATCTGGCGCGAGGCGGGTAGGTATTCTCCGGAGGCGGGCAAGCCGCTCGGATGGGCTGTGACGATCGCGCGCCGGCGCGCGATCGATCGGGTCCGCCGCCGGGCCTGTTACCGGCGGGCGAAGCAGCGCTTCGAAGATGAGACCAACTCGGGCGCCGCGCGGCGGAACGCCGCGGTGGCGGAGCTGACGAATTCCGACTTGCGAAGTTTTCTAGGACGACAAATGGAACGCTTGCCTGATGGGCAGCGCGAAGCCGTCGAGCTGGCGTATTTCGACGGACTGAGTCAACGCGAGATCGCCGCGGCCACGCGGACACCGTTGGGGACGGTCAAGACGCGGCTGCAGCTGGGGCTGCGGAAGCTGACGCAGTGCATTCGCCCGCTCCAGCATAAGATTTGACTTTCGTCCCGCGCGTTGAGGCGCGGGGACGTGGGGTGCCGGGGTTCCCGACGGGTCATGGGCGGGAACCCTGGCAGGGCGTCCTTAAACAAGATCGCAAGCATCCGCCGGCATCCAGTGGGCGTCGCGGCCTTCCCATTTCACGTTGCAGCCGATGGGATTGCTCACGGGCGCCGTCACGGGTTTCCCGGCGAGATGTTCCTCCAAAGCACGCTCGAGCTCATGCGTCGTCGCTTTCTCGGGCTGCCGTGGATTATCCACCGCGCGGCCGGTGTAAATGAGCCGCCGCTCGCGATCGAAAACGTAGAAATGCGGGGTGCGCAAGGCGCCGTAAGCGCGGGCCACCTCCTGGGTTTCGTCGTGGAGATAGATCCAGGGGAATTTGTGTTCGCGCATCCGCTCCACCATGTGGGGGAAATCGTCTTCGGCATAGGTGTTGCGGCTGTTCGAATTGATCGCGACGAAACGCACGCCGCGGGGCGTAAACTTGTCCGCCGTCCCGCGAGTGGACTCATCGGAGCCCGTGACGTACGGGCAATGGTTGCAGGTAAAGAAAACCACCAGGACCGCATCGCCCGCGAAATTCGGGAGCGAATAGGTTTTTCCATCCGTCGCCGGCAAACGAAATTCGGGGGCGCGCTGGCCGATCTGCAAAGTGAAGCTCATGGGTATTCGTGCACCTGCCCGGCCCGTTTCGCAAACCGTCGTTGCGATGGATTTCGACCCCGCGGCGTGCTACCTTCGCGGACCATGGATACGCCCAAGATTACTGCCTACCTGAAAACCACCTGCGGCTGGAGCGCCGGCGTTCGTGCCGTGCTCGCCAAATACAATCTCCAATACACCGAAAAAGACATCATCCAGAACCCGGCGTTTCGCTGGGAAATGGAAACCAAGAGCGGGCAGCCGCTCTCGCCCTGCGTCGAGATCAACGACAAAATGCTCGCCGATATTAGCGGCGAGGAAGTCGAGGAATATCTGATCGAGCAAAAGATCGTGCAGCCCAGTGGGGCCGATGTCGGCGTCCCACTCAACGCTCCCTGCCCCACCGAGCAGCACGACACCGCGGTTCGGATGCGGGTTTGAGGGGAACGTTGAAGCGTTGGAGGGTTAAAGAGTTGGGGCGGACGAAGCGTCGGATGGCTAAAACGTTCGGCGGCGCCAACGCTGTAACGCTTCAACCCTACAACGCTTCGACGGATTAGCTTTTCCCAACGATGAAGCTCCTCGCTAGCGCTTCGCCCAAAAAACGCGGGCGCGCATTTCGCGTCACCTGGAAGGTCGCGCTGATCACGCTGCCCGTCGCGGCGGTGTTCAGCATCCTGATGTTCTACGCCATGTGGGCGCAGACGTTCGACCTGAAGAACGTCGGGGAAATGCCGGAGCGAAACACCGTCTTCGACGTCGATGGAAAGATCTACAGCCGCCTCGCCGGCGCGAACCGGCTGAAGGTGGCATTAAACGAGATCTCTCCTTTTTTCATCGATGCGCTGCTCACCCGCGAAGACACCCGGTTCTTCGACCATGGTGGAATCGATTGGCGGGGCATCGCGCGCGCCCTGGTGAAGGACATCATGGCCGGCTCGGCGAAAGAGGGCGCCAGCAGCATCACGCAGCAGCTTGCGCGCAACAGCCTGCCGCTCGGCGGGCGGACCCTCAGCCGCAAACTTCTGGAGGCGATGGTGTCACTGCGGATCGAGCGCGATTTCACCAAGCAACAAATTTTGGAACTGTACGTGAACCGGATCTATTTCGGCTCCGGCTGTTACGGAGTGGAGACCGCGTCCCTGGCCTATTACGGCAAGAATGCTTCGAAACTGAATCTCTCCGAAGCCGCGATCCTGGCCGGCCTGATTCGGAGTCCGAATCGCTTTTCTCCGCTCAAGAATCCGGAAGGCGCCGCCCTGCAAAGAAGCGCAGTGCTGGATCGCATGCTTAAACTCAAAAAGATCACCCCGGCCCAGGCCCAGGAAGCCAGGACCGCCAAAATCACTTCGAACCCGAAGCGGCTGCCCCAAATCCAGGAGAATTACGCGATGGACGCGGTCCAGCGGGATCTGAATTTGCTGCTCACTCCCGATCAGATCGATAACGGCGGACTTCATATTTACACCACGCTCGACCCCGCCGTGCAGGTGGCGGCCACCCAGGCTCTCGAGACGCACCTGAGCAAAATCGAACGGCAGTCGAACTTTCGGCACCCGACGAAGGCGAGCTACCGGCCGCCGGAAGACGGGGAAGACTCTTCGATGCCGTACCTTGAGGGAGCGGTCGTCGCGATCGATAACGCGAGTGGCGGAATTCGGGCGTTGGTCGGCGGCCGCGATTACGCCCAGAGCAAATTCAATCGCGCCCTGGCGCCGGCCAACCGGCAGATCGGATCGTCGTTCAAGCCGTTTGTCTATGCGGTCGCCTTCGACCACGGGCTCCTGCCCGGCGCCATGGTGAGTGATGGACCGATTGAGCCTGGTGAAATTTCGGGGGCCGGAAATTGGGCGCCCGGAAACTCGGACGGCACCTACAACGGCATTCAACCGGTCTCTTACGGATTAATTCATTCACGCAATACGATGAGCGTGCGGATCGGCGAAATCGCCGGGATCGACGACGTGCAGAAGGTCGCGGCGACGCTCGGGCTCGGGGAAAACATCCCGCGCGGCCCGGCGACTTTCATCGGTTCGTTCGAAACCAACCTGAAAGATCTCACCGCGGCCTACAGCGTTTTTCCAAACGCCGGGGTCCGAAAGCAGGCCTATATCATCGAGCGGATCGACGATCCGGATCACAACCCAATCTATCGCGCGGCCCATGTCACGATTCCGGCGCTCGACCCCGGCTCGGCCTGGATGACCTCCCAATTGCTGGAGGACGTGATGAAATCAGGAACGGCGGCCAGCGCGAAATTCAAAATGGCCGCTGGGAAAACCGGGACGACCAACGATTACAAAGACGCGTGGTTCGTCGGCTATACCAGCGCGTTGACGTGCGGCGTTTGGGTCGGGTTCGATCAGCCCACCACGATCGTCGCTCGCGGCTACGGAGCGGCGCTGGCCTTGCCGGTCTGGACCCAGGTGATGACCAAGGCGGGCCAACGATATCCCGCGCGCCCTTTCCAGCCGACGATCCCGATGTCGCGCGCGGTGGTTTGCAGGATCTCGAATCATCTGGCTACGACCGGGTGCAACGCAGCCGGGATCACCGACGACATTGACCTGCCGGACGGCCATGTTCCTGATAAAGTTTGTCAGATTCACGGCGGCACCCAGACGCAGTTCGCGCAAAAATTGCAGGATGTGGGACAAAAAGCCGTAACCGCTCCCAACCGTATCTTTCAATCGTTCCGGAAGTTTTTTGGCGGCAAGTAACAACAACCCCGGATACCCAGCCATGTCCGTTCTCCTTTTCCGAATTGCTGCCGCGCTTTGTTTGCTCGCCGTCGGTTTGGGCGCATTCGGCGCGCATGCTTTGAAAGCGCCGCTCCAGAGCAATGGAATGCTCGACGTTTGGAACAAAGCCGTCCTGTATCACTTTCTGCACGCGCTGGCCCTCCTGGTTCTCGCGTTTCACGCCGCCGGAAATCGCGCCGCCTATTTCTTGATCCTAGCCGGCATTGTTTTGTTCAGCGGCAGCCTCTATGCGCTGGCGTTAACGAATGTTCGCTGGCTTGGCGCCATCACCCCAATCGGCGGCCTCTGTTTTCTCGCCGGCTGGGCCTGGCTGATTATTTCGCCGAGGCTGTAGCCTTCCGAATTCGCTCGGGTAGGGTGGGCGTCCCGCCCGCCGGTTTTGGTATCTTGCCAAAACAATCTTTCAATTTCGTGATCGCGAGACGCGATCACCGGCGGGCGAGACGCCCACCCTACCCGGGACAAAACGATGGACACTTGTCGCGGTCACCAGTGCGCTGATAAGCTAGCCGAGCTGATGTTTACCCAGTTGCTCGAAACGCAGAGACTCCCCGTCTCCGTCCTTATTTTTGTCGGGACGTTTTTTGCCGCGCTCATCATCGGCCGATTGCTGAAACGCCGCGCGGGCGTGCGCCTGGGCCTCCTCTATAAGCTCTTCTGTCTTGCCCTGGCCATTTACGCCGGGATCGCGTTTTACGGCGTCCAGCCCGAGATCCAAAAGCACGCCAGCGCCGCGGTTATTTTGCTGGGCAGCTTTTTTGTGGTCGCGATTCTGAACCGCTACCTCTGGGAGGCTTACTTCGAAAAGAAACGCCAGACGCCGATCCCGAACCTGCTTCGGGAGGTGGCGGGTCTCGGAGTCATCCTGATCGCGATCCTGATCATCCTGGGCCTGATTTACAGGGCCGGAGGGGGATTGATGACGTTGTTTGCCGGTTCCGGCATCCTGGCGATCATCCTCGGCTTCGGCCTGCAAAATTTCTTCAGCGGCATTGTCGCCGGCATCTCGCTCCAAATCAGCAAGCCCTACAAGGTGGGCGATTGGCTAAAGGTAAAGGACCACTTCGCCGAGGTCATGGAGATCAACTGGCGCTCAACGCGCCTGCGGACCAACGACGCCATTTACCTCGACATCCCGAACAACGAAATGGTCAACGGGACCATCATCAACCTCCATTACCCGACGCAGATCCACGCGATGCGCATTCGGCTGGGGGTCGACTACGAGGTCCCGCCCAATCGGGTAAAAGATGCGCTCTTTCGCGCGACTTCGAGCGCGGAAGGGGTGGCGCCGAGCCCGCCCGTGAGGGTTTTTGTGGTCGATTTCGCGGAGTCAGCCGTGACCTACGAGATCAAGTTCTCGATGGGCAATCACCAGGCTTATAATGAAATCGCCGACGCGATCCGGACCAATATCTGGTACGAATTCAAGCGCCAGCGCATTACCATCCCGTTCCCTATCCGGACGCTCCAAGTGCAACGCCGGCGCCGCCAGAGTGTTCCCGAAGGGCACGCCGAAGCCCAGGCCATCTTGCGCGGAGAGCCGCTTTTCGACTGCCTGAACGATGCCCAGCTCGACCACGTCTTGCACGGCGCGCGCATCAATCGTTACGGGCGCGGCGAACGCCTGATCCAGGAAGGCGCCGAGGGCGATTCGATGTTCGTTATGCTGCGCGGCACCGCGCACGTCTCGGTTTTGCGCAACGGCGCCGGAATCCGGCTGGGGGTGTTGCGGGAGGGCGATTGCTTCGGGGAAATGTCCTTGCTCACCGGCGAGCCGCGCTCGGCAACCATTCGCGCGGAGGGCGATTGCGAAGTGCTGGAGATCAACAAAGAGGTCATGACCGACGTCCTGCGGGATTCGCCCCAATGCCTGACTCAGCTCAGCGAACTCCTGGCGAAACGCAAACTGGAGGGCGAAGGCATCGTGAAAGACGCCACCCAGCCCCATGAGCAAGGGACCAAGGAACGCGAGTATCGCGCCTCTTTTTTGGAACGTTTGCGCACGGTTTTTGAATTGTAGACGAAGGCATTCCCGCCACGCCTATTTACCCATTGCGAGCGAGGTAAAACTTACTAAAGTCCCCCACTTCGACGGAGCCACTATGACCTTTCTCGCCCTTAATATTCTGAACTCCGGTGTCACGATTTCGATGGTCTGCGCAATCGCCGGCCTGCTTTTCGCGTTTTTCCTGATCAAGGCCGTCATCCGGTTGTCCCCCGGCAACGAGAGGATGCGTCAAATCGCCGGCGCCATCGAAGAAGGCGCCAAGGCGTACCTCAAGCGCCAGGTCCGGACCATCAGTGTGATTGCCGTCGTGATTTGCATTCTCCTCTTTTATTTTCGAGATAGCGCGACAGCCATTGGGTTCCTGATCGGCGCGTTTTGCTCACTCGCGGCCGGATACATCGGGATGCGCATCGCCGTGCTGGCCAATACCCGGACCACCCAGGCCGCTACTCAATCCCGGTCCGCGGCCATGCGCGTCGCGTTCAATGGCGGCGCTGTCACCGGCCTTCTGGTCGTCGGCCTCGCCCTGCTTTCCGTCGGCATCTTCTACACCCTGACCAAAAACTGGCTGGGACAAGATCTCGCCGTGAAGAGCCTGGTGGGGCTGGCGCTGGGCTCGAGCTTAATCAGCGTCTTCGCGCGGCTCGGCGGTGGCATTTACACCAAGGCGGCGGACGTGGGCGCCGATCTGGTGGGCAAAATCGAAAGCAACCTCGAGGAAGACGACCCGAGAAACCCGGCCACGATCGCGGACAACGTCGGCGATAACGTGGGCGATTGCGCCGGCATGGCCGCGGACGTTTTTGAGACTTATGCCGTCAGCCTCGTCGGCGCCATCCTGGTCGGGGCTTTGACGCTCGCCACCTACCCAGCCGCCATCATTTATCCATTTGTCCTCGGCGGCATCTCGGTCCTCGGCGCGATCATTGGCATTCTTTTCGTCAACTTCAGCGGCGGAAAACCTGGCACGGTCCTGATGGGCGCCGTCGGTGCGAGCGCGCTCGTTTCAGCCATTTTGTTTTGGCCGGCGACGCACATGCTGTTTCCGAGCGCGGTCATGATCGGGGGCAAAGCGCGATCGGCCAACGACCTCTACTTCGCTTCGCTCGTGGGATTACTGATGACTGGCATCGTCGTCGTCATCACGAACTACTACACCTCGACGGCTTACAAACCCGTGAGGAAGATTGCCAGGGCCTCTGAAACCGGCCACGCCACGAACATTATCGCGGGCCTCGCCATCGGCCAGCATGCGACTGCGCTGCCGGTAGGCTTCATCGGCATCGCGATCCTGCTCAGCTTCCATTTCGCGGGCCTTTACGGCATCGCCATCGCGGTGATGAGCATGCTCTCGATGGCCGGAATTATTATTTCGCTCGACGCGTTCGGGCCGATTACAGACAACGCCGGCGGCATCGCCGTCATGAGCAATCTGCCGAAGGAGATTCGGGGCATTACCGACGAGCTGGACGCCGTGGGTAACACGATGAAGGCCGTCACGAAAGGATATGCCATCGCCTCCGCCGGTTTGGCGGCACTGGTGCTTTTCGGCTCTTATGTTGAAGAACTGCGGGCGCATTTCATCGCCGCCGGCCGCGCCTATTCCTTCGAATTTTCCTTAAACGATCCCAAAGTCATTATCGGTCTCTTTATCGGTGGTTTGCTGCCATTCATGTTCACCGCGTTCAGCATGGATGCGGTCGGCAAGGCTGCCGGCGCCGTCGTGCGGGAAGTGCGCCGCCAGCTCGCGGCCAAACCGGGAATTTTGCGCGGCGAAGACGTCCCCGAATACGGCACGTGCGTCGATATCGTGACCAAGGCCGCGCTCCGCGAAATGATCGTTCCCGCGCTGTTGCCGGTTTTGTTTGTCATCGCGGTGGCAATGATCAAGCCGCTCGGGCCCGTGGTGCTGGGAGGATTATTGGTCGGGACGATCGTGACCGGGCTCTTCGTCGCCATTGCGATGACCTCCAGCGGCGGCGCCTGGGATAACGCGAAAAAGTATATCGAAGAGGGCAACCTCGGCGGCAAAGGCTCCTTCGCCCACGCCGCTTCCGTGACGGGCGATACGGTCGGCGATCCTTACAAAGATACCGCCGGCCCTGCGATTAATCCGATGATCAAGGTCGTGAACATCGTCGCGATCCTGATCATCCCGATCTTCTTCTAATTTATCGCGCTTCGCGCGATGCCGCTTGGTAGGGCGAGACTCTGTCGAGCCGAGAACGGTCGAATCCCAGCGGCTCGACAGAGTCTCGCCTACCAAGATTTTTACCTGCCGTTCGAACTATTCTCCGCGCTTCGGATAACGAGGCTCTACAGCAGAGGGCGCGCGCGATTCTGGTTTGACAGACGGGCCGTGCCACTCCACAACTGAGCCCCGCCTCTTCCACATTTCCGAGGCGGAAACCGGTCGGAACGAACATGGAAGAACAACGCGATTATCAGCTGGTCTCCGCGGATCAAACGGCGCTGAAAAAGGAACTCTCCAAGCCGGACCCGGGCGCCACTCCCTTCAAAGTCGTGGTCGACCCGGAGATGCGCCTAAAGCTGCGGCGTGCGCTGATCGAGCTAATCGACTACCACGACGAGTCCCTGGCCGAACATTTTTCCGAGGGAAAATTGGCCCTCGAATCGTACAAGGAATACATCGAGCTCTTCGCGCGCAGCTTGAAAGAGACGATGGAGAGCCGCGAGGGCGTGGCCTATTTGCTGCGGGCGGTGGGGTTCGAGGTGCCGCCGGAGGAAATCAATCTTAATCCCGAGTTGCGCTGGAAACGCGGGAAGCCGGGGGCGTTCGGCTCCAGCCTCCTCTAGGCCAGCGGCAAAAACTCTTGGTTTCCGGGAATTCGCCTGACAGAATTTCGCGCTAACTCCCATGCCCACGGTCTTGCTCATTGAAGATGATGCGGAAAGCCGTAAACGGATCGCGCGCCTTTTCACTCGGCACGGCTGGGAGACGATCGAAGCGGAAGACGGCGCGGCCGGGATCGATCTTGCCCTGGTGAGACGACCCGACGTGGTCGTTTGTGATTTGTTGCTGCCCAGGATCAGCGGCCTTCAAGTCTGCCGCGCGATCCGCGAAAAACTCCATTCGACCAGGATCATCATCGTCGCCGGCCGCATCTATCACATTGAGAAGAATGCGGTTTTGGAGGCGGGCGGTGACGGTTATTTCGTTAAGCCGTTGAAGTGGGAAAAGCTCGAGGCGGTAATAAAACGCGCTCGACGCCCAAGCCGCAAACTAACGCCGCGCCAGTCGCGCGCGCTCAAGTTTCACCCACCCTCCACCCGCATAAAATTCTGGGGAGTCCGCGGATCGATCCCGGTTCCGGGCCCGTCGACCATCGGTTACGGCGGAAACACCACTTGCGTGGAAGTTCGCACCAACGGTGACATTATTGTGCTGGATGCCGGCTCCGGAATTCGCGAGCTGGGAATCGCCCTCGAGCGGGAATTCGGGTCCGCCCCGATCAACCTGACTTTGCTGCTCACTCACACCCACTGGGACCATATCCAGGGGCTTCCCTTCTTCCTTCCGGCCTACAAAGCCAAGAATACGATTCGCGTCTTCGGATATGAAGGCGCGCGGGCCGGCCTCGCCACCATTCTGGCCGCTCAAATGGAGGTGCCGTTTTTCCCGGTGAGCTGGAAGGATCTGCCCGGAACAATGAAGATTCACGAGCTCAAGAAAATGGAGTTTTCGATCGGCAAAACGCGAGTGCGCTCGAGATTTGTGAATCACCCGGGCGTCTGCGCCGGCTACCGGCTTTTCACCAAGGAAGGCTCGATCGCCTTTTTGCCCGACAACGAGCCGTTTGAGCCGTTGAAACTAAAGCTGGCCCAGCGCGATGGCACCCACCCACATCGGGCCCGCGCCCAGGCCGCAGTCCAACGATCCAAGCTGGTCGAGTTTTTGAAAGATACGGACGTTCTGATTCTCGACGCGCAATACACCGATGAGAAATACCAGGAACACATCGGCTGGGGCCACGGCGCCTTGAGTCGCGTGGTTTCGCTCGCGCTCGAAGCCCGGGCGAAGAAATTGATTTTGTTTCACCACGATCCCTCGCACGACGACCACAAGATCGACGAAATGCTGGAACGCGCGCGCTTCCTGGTGGTGGAGAGCGGACGCAAACTGGAAGTGGAAGCCGCGCGGGAAGGGGCCGAAATCTGGTTGAGCGGGACTTCGGCCACTCGATAGTTTATCGGCCATCCGCCACTTGCGGCGCAGCGCAAGACGGTCTTAGCTTTGGCCCCGCTTGCCTCGTAGTGTAACGGTAGCACCAGAGATTCTGGATCTCTTTGTCAAGGTTCGAATCCTTGCGAGGCAGCACTCCCGGCCGCTCACCTTTGGATCCGCAATCCGTTTCTAGGGCAAACGCAAGGCTCGCCGCACTGGAACGGTCAGCCGACCCGTCACACGCTGAGCGTGATTTTTTTGCAACCGGGCGATCGCGTCACTGACTTCCTCGGACATGATTCCATCGATCGGACCGCAATAATAACCGCGGTTGCGCAATTGGACTTGCAGCGCCGCGACATAGGCGGGATCCCTGAGCAACTCGTATCCCGCTTTGAAGTTATAGTAGATGCGATAGTGGTGCCGCGGGAAGAAATCTGTTTGATTCAAATTGGGCGACTGGTGCAGGACCCCCCACTCGTCCCGCGGAGCCAGAGGGTCCGTGGAGTGGAAGAGAGGTTTGTCCGCCAGAACGGAAGGAGCGAACAATCCGAGGAAGAGGGCAATGACGCAGCGGTGAAGGAGATTTGTTTGCATGGTCGTGAAACGGAAAACGGCTTTTGGAATAAATCATGTGCTGTCACCTGGAGCCAGCACAAAACAGCAGGGAAACTAGGCGCCTCCAGAATCACGTCCCCGGCGAGCCTGGAAAAAAGCTTGCAGGAGCGCGGCACACTCTTCGCGCAGCACGCCCGGGGTAATTTCGCAGCGGTGATTCAGGCTGGGCATTTGCAGCAGATTGATCGTTCCGCCCGCCGCGCCGCTACGTTCATCCGCGCAGCCAAACACGACCCGCCGCATGCGGACGTGCACCAGCGCGCCCGCGCACATCGCGCAGGGCTCCTTCGTCACATAAAGGTCGCAATCGTTCAGCCGCCAGTCCCCCACCGCCGCCTCCGCCTGCGTAATCGCGAGCATCTCCGCATGGGCCGTGGCGTCCTTGAGCAACTCCGTTTGATTGTGGGCGCGACCGATGACCCTTCCGTCCCGAACGACGACGGCGCCTACGGGCACTTCCTCCTTCGCAAAAGCCTTCGCGGCCAGACGCAGCGCTTCGTTCATGAAATACGAATCGCTTTGCTGATCGATGAGATTATCCATCAGAGGAGGCCTGACGACCATTTGCACGCCGGCGAAATACGGCCGTGCGGGTTGAACGAGTCGAACTGATTATAGTCATGAAAAAAATTACTGTTCTTCTGCTTGCGTGCATCCTTTCGCTCGCGACGGCGCGCGCGGCGACCGAACAAGAAATCGTAAATCAATCCGCCTCCATTCTGCGAGACTTTCGAAGGATGCCGGAAAAAGGCATCCCCGGTCGCGTGCTCCGCCAGGCCAGGGGTCTCGCGATCCTGAGGGTGGTCAAAGTGGGTTTTGGAGTGAGCGGCAAAGGCGGGCAGGGTGTCGTAGTGGCTCGCACGGGCCGTGGCTGGTCTGGTCCATCGTTCGTGGGAACGGGCGGCGCCGGTTGGGGTCCACAAATCGGCGCGCAGATCACCGACTTTGTCTTTGTGCTCAACTCCAACGCGGCCGTTCGCGCGTTTTCCCGTGACGGCAACGTCACGCTTGGCGTCGACGCGAGCGCGGCCGCCGGCCCAGTAGGGCGTAATGCGCACGCGGGCGTCACTCCGACTGCGGCAATCTACACCTACAGCCGAAGCCAGGGTCTCTTCGCGGGCGCATCGATCGAAGGCGCAGTAATCGCGACGCAAAAAACGGCCAACACGCGCTTTTATGGGCGGCCTGTCCGAGCGAACGATATATTGACTGGACGCGTCGCTGCGCCCGCCAGGGCGCGCGTTCTTCGCGCTGCTCTCGCGCGCTGAGGCCGGGCCGGATCTTCCGGGATCGGCGACAATTTGCTTTACAACGCGTCGCCTCCTTCGGCACGTTCAGCGCCGTGCGGACAATCGCTGTATTCCTGACGCTCCTCGCCAGTGTCTGGGCAGCGTCGGCCCAGGAACAAGAGCGCAAACTGGTCGATCGCCTCCTCAAACCCGACCTGTCGCTGACCAACTCCGCGCAGAAGAAACAGTTTTCGGCGGCCGGGCTTTCCATTGATAAGCGCGCGCCGTCCAAGAGCTTTTATGCACGAACAAAATCGCGCGCTAAATCGTTCGCCGGCGAGCGCGCTTTCGCCGCGGGACAATTCGCGACCCACGAGTGCCCCGCTGGTGACTCAAGGGCGAATATTTCGGCGAGGTCGCAGGTAACAAAAACCGGGCTCGTTTATTTTGCGTCTGATGTTCACGACACTCGTGCGGCCCCGGAGAGCAACACGACGCTCGCCACGGCCGCCTTCGCCGGCAATCGGCCCTTTCCCGGCCGAGGCAAGAGCCAGAAGGCGCTGAGCGCCCAGGACAGGCCACTCACGATCGAGCAGGTGCGAGAATTGTTGAACAAGAACAAGTAGCGCTTCGGTCTCTGCATACTCCCATGCAACCGGACGAAGCCCTTTCCCTTCTCAAGCAAGGCAGCGCGCAGATTATCAGCGAAGCCGAGCTTCGCCAAAAACTCGCCCTCGGCCGGCCGTTGCGCGTCAAACTGGGAGTGGATCCCACCACTCCGGATCTTCATCTGGGACACGCGTTGATCCTCCGGAAGCTGCGCCAATTTCAAGATCTCGGTCACCAGGCAGTCTTGATTATCGGCGATTTCACTTCGATGATTGGCGACCCGAGCGGCCGTTCCGCGACTCGCCCTCAGCTCAGTCGCGAGCAGGTTCTGGTCAACGCCGAAACGTATCGGGAACAGGCGTTCAAGGTGCTCGACCCGGCCCGGACGCGAATCGTCTCGAACGGCGAATGGTTCGAACCGATGCCGTTCGAGCAAGTCATTCGCCTGAACAGCTTCGTGACCTTGCAGCAGATGCTCCAACGCGAGGATTTCCGGGACCGGCTCGACCGGCAGCAGCCAATCCACGCGCACGAAATTCAGTACCCGATCATGCAAGGCTGGGACTCGGTCATGGTGCAAGCCGACGTGGAATTAGGCGGCACCGACCAGCTCTTCAATATCCTCGTCGGCCGCGATCTTCAAAAACAGGAAGGTCAGCCTCAGCAGGTTGTTTTTGTTTTGCCCATCCTCGAAGGACTTGACGGCTCCCAGAAGATGAGCAAAAGCCTGGGGAACTACGTGGGATTGAGCGAATCCGCCTCGGAAATCTTCGGCAAACTAATGAGCATTTCCGATCAGTTGATGGCGCGTTATTATCCGTTGCTCCTGGGTCAGCCGCTGGATTCAACCGCGCATCCGCTCGAGGCAAAAAAGCATCTCGCCTCGGCGATCGTAAAAACATATCACTCGCACGCGGCGGCGGAGAAAACCCTGGAAGAATGGAACGCGCGCTTCAGCGAAAAGCGACTCGAGGCCGCTGAACTGCCGTACCTACGGCCGAGTAACTATACCAGTTTTGTCGACGTTGTAGGCCATGCGTTTCAGGAAGCTTTCCGAATCAAGAAATCTAGATCGGATGTTCGCCGATTGATCGAACAGGGTAGTGTTCAGCTGGACGGTAAGAAGATTACCGATGTAAACGCGACACCATCGCTTCGTGGTGGTCAGGTTCTGCGTTTAGACAAGACGCACGCCGTCCGGATTCAGGATTAGTCCCGTACAAACAAAAGAGCACGGAGCGCAGGCTCCGTGCTCTGTTGAAAAGACTTCGATTTAGGCTGTCGCGGTCTCGTACATCGAGAGCATGGGCGCACGCTCGGCGACCGGCGCAGCGATTCCTTCGAAATGAGCGCGAATGCTCCTCAACTCCGAAGTGACAAACGCGTCCACGAAATGAAACCGGCGATCGAGCCAAGCGAATAGCTTGTTCTTGATTTCGTAATGCAGCGCGAGCGTAACTTCCGTGCAGTTGGGACGGATTTCGGCGAACTCCGCCAAGCCCATCACATCCAGGTTTCCACCCGTGGATTCAAACGCCATCTGATCGGGCGATTCGCTCTCAACCGATAACAAGACCGTCCGAGCCTCAAAGCCCAGCGGTCCGCGAAAACTAAAATCAACCGTCTTCGACGAGGTGACGGTAGCCTTTGTCACCATAACAAACTGACGCCGATACGATTGAATGCTCGCGAGCCGTGTTTTGCACTCTTCGAGCGATTGATTCATGTGCAGGGTTTTTTGTAGCAACATAGGGATTAGGGTTGTTGCCGGATATTCGAGCAACGCACATGCCACCAAACCCTTCCTAGGGAGGAGCTTCCATTCCGACGGAATAGTGTAACTTTTCGTTACACTAGTGTCTAATTGCCGACCATTTCAGGTCACTGGGGTGTGGCCGAAAAAACCCACCGCAGCCTGCCATTCAGGAGTCAATTCAGCCGCTTCTTCAACTAGCGCTGGCAGGATCGGAACGTCGAGTATTTGGCGCAAAATGTCGGCATTTGTGTTTGAGGCGACGTCGGTTAACCCCGTGGTGTCGTTCAAGACGACTCCCGCGCAGACCAATCCGTGTTCGGTCACACTTCGAACGGTAAGGCTCGTGTGATTCAGGCAGCCGAGACGGTTTTGCGCGATTACCATCACCGGCAATTTCATCTGCGCGGCTAGATCGCTCACAAAAAAGTCGCGCCGGATGGGAACGAGCCAGCCGCCTACTCCTTCCACGAGGACGAAATCAAAACGTTTTTCGAGACTGCGCAGCGCGGCGACCAGCCGTTGTTCATCGATTGTGACCTGCTCAATGAGTGAAGCCGAGAGAGGAGCCGCGGGAGTTTTCAGCCAGACGGGATTGATCTCGTCGATGGTCAGCCCTTCACTGCTGGCCGCGAGCAAGCGCTCCGCATCGTCTCTATCGCCGCAGCAGATCGGTTTCAGGCCCGCGCACCGCAGCCCGCTCGTCCGCGCCGCGCGCAGAAGCTGCACCGCCGTATGGGTCTTCCCGACTCCCGTGTCGGTGCCGGTAAGAAATAGATTCATGTTCGGCGCCGCCGTCCGCCGGCTAAGCAGCGCGAACTCGAGTCGCTTCAATCGATTCCACCATCGATTGAAAGATTCGCGCGCCATCAGCGCTGCCCAGGCGCGCTTCACAGGCGCGGTCAGGATGCGGCATCAATCCGAAGACATTGCCCTCGCGGTTGCAGATGCCGGCAATATTTTCAATCGAACCATTTGGATTCGCCGCGGGATCCAACCGGCCCTCCGGGGTCGCATAACGCAGAATGATTTGCCGGCGCTCGTTCAGCTCTCGCAGCGTCGCTTCATCCGCGAAAAAGCAACCCTCCCCATGAGCGACGGGCAGGCGCAAAAGCGTCCCCTGTGGACAACCATGAGTGAAAAGAGAATCGGCGATTTCCACTCGCGTCGTCACCATTTGGCAAACGAAATGGAGAGAACGATTCCGAACCAGGGCCCCGGGAAGCAAACCGATCTCGCAGAGAATTTGAAACCCATTGCAAATCCCGATGACTAATTTCCCATCCCGCGCCTCATTCACCACGCTTGGCATGATCGGCGAGAAACGCGCGATCGCCCCGCACCGAAGATAGTCGCCATAAGAAAACCCGCCCGGCAGCACAATCGCGTCGAAACCATCCACCGAGGTTTCCTTGTGCCAGACGTATTCCGCGCTCAGCCCCGGCATGGCGTTGAGCGCCGCGATGCAATCCTGGTCGCAATTCGATCCTGGAAATTGAATGACCGCAAATTTCATTCGGCTCTTTCTTCCCTCAACTCCTCAACCTCTCAACTCCTCAACCCTTCAACACCTCGTAATCTTCGATCACTGGGTTCGAAAGCAAATCCCGGCAAAGAGCGTGAAGGCGCGATTCAACGTCCGCCGCCTTTTCGTCGATCTCGATCTCAAGATATTTCCCGATCCGCACGCTCCGCACTTCCGGCATTCCCAGATGCTGCATCGCGTCACGCACCGCCGCGCCCTGCGGATCGAGGACCGCGGCCTTCGGGGTCACCACCACGTTCACTTTCATGCCGGAATATCCGGAGTTGGATGGCGCTGGACAAGCGCAATCGTTCATTCGCGCGGAGAGGGAGATTCGCGCACGACTTCGGCCGCTTTCTTGTCTTCCCGCAATCCGAGGAAAACCGGCTGGCGCAGCTTTCCATCGCGCGTCCATTCGGCGAATTTCACCTGGCAGACCAACATCGGGTCCGTCCATTCGCATCGGCGCATCATCGCGGGCGTAATCCCCTGCACCCATTGTCCCCCTTGCTTCGAGGGCAGATCCGCAAACGGGCAGTCTGCCCGCTTCTCGGCCCTGAGACGCTTGTGCAAAGACGCAAGCATCTTGCTGTCGAACCCGGTTCCAACCTTGCCGGCAAAGAGCAAACGTTTGTTTTCGTAATATCCGACGAGCAAGGCACCGAAATGCTTTCGCGCGCCTTGCGGCGGGGTGAATCCCCCAATGACAAACTCCTGCTCATTCACGCACTTGAGCTTGATCCAGGCGCCGCTGCGGCGATCGGGTTCGTAAACCGAACCACGTTGCTTGCCGATGACGCCCTCGAGCCCGAGCCGCTGCACTTCGTTAAGTAGAGCAACGGGATCACCACCAATTTCCCCCGAAAAGCGGATTGAATCCCCGGCACCGTCACAAAGAGTCGAGAGCAAGGCTTTCCTGCGCTCCAGCGGCAGACCAATCAGGCTTTTCCCCGCCGCCTGGAGCAAATCGAATACGTAGAAGTAAATGGGCGCCCGCCTGCCTTCCATTTCATGGGCCTGCAAAAGCTGGAAAGACGATCCACCTTTCTCATCCAGGGCGACTACTTCCCCGTCGATCACGCAATCTTCGATCGGCAGCGCCGCGATCTCTGCCGCCACCTGCGAAAACCTTCCCCCGAGTTCGTTTCGGTTCCGCGAGATCAAATTGACCTTGTCGCCGTTCTTGACGGCGATAAGGCGGATTCCATCGAACTTCAGTTCGTAGAGCCAATCACCGGCCGTCGGGGGCGTTTCGAGCAACCTTGGCTTCATCGGCGGAATGAAGCGCGGCTTCCCCGCCGGCAGTTTCGCTAATTCTTTCTTCAGCCGGGATCCGGCAGCCGCCGGACTGCGCCGTCCGGCCTTTTCTCTCGACTCACTCTTTTCCTGGCGATCGTCTTTTTTTTTAGGCGGCGCTTTTATCAGCTTCGATTTCGATTTGTCGTCTCGATTCGATTGCCACTCCGCATCTCGCTCCGCCGCGATCTGCGCCATGGTGCGGCCAGTCTTGACCGATTGATCGTCGCGCTTTTTCGAAACGGGCCGAATACTGTTTCCGCTCTTCAACAGCAGCCACTGCGATTTCGCGCCGTCCATTCGGGTTCGGATCAGGGCCCATTCCCCTTTCGCCTTCTCGCCGTCGAGGACAAGATGAAGCCTCCCTCCGCGCAAAGCTTTCAACGGCTCCTCGCCATACACGTGGTAGTTCCCGCGGTCCCAAACCATCACGGTTCCGCCGCCATATTGTCCCTGCGGGATGATTCCTTCGAAGGCCGCGTATTCGACCGGATGGTCCTCGACTTCCACCGCCAGGTGCTTTTCGCCTTTCTCCCACGGAAGCCCCTTCGGCACGGCCCAGGATTTCAGCACTCCATCCATCTCCAGCCGAAAATCATAATGCAGCCGGCTCGCATCGTGTTTTTGAATGACAAAACGGCACGCGCCCTTGACCAGCTTTGGCAGCGGCTTGCCGCCCTTCGGCTCGGCCGTCACTCCGAAATTCCGCTTCTTCTTGTACTCGGCTAGTCCCATCTGGATTCGGTCATCATATCATCTGATATCGCAAATTGCGCGGGTGCGAATTACAAAAAATCGCCACCGCAGTCACGCGGACTGTGGTGGCGATCAATCTTGCCTGTGATTTTCTGTTAGCGGCGTCCGCGAGGTTTCTTCGCTTTCGGCTTTGCCGCGCCGTTCTCCTCGGCCTGGCTTGCGTCAACGTTAATGATCGATTCCGCCAGTGCCGTCAGCTTCTTATCGGCTTCGCCCTCTTCATTGAGCGTCCGTTGCAGAGTGGCGACGGCATTGTTCTCTCCGAGCAACGACGCGAAGGTCCGCACCACGCCATAACCCGCGATCTCATAATGCTCGACCCGTTGAGCCGCGCCAATGAGGGCGGCGTCCAGGACGGAGTCGTCACCGTCTTCGTCGATGATCTCCTTGCCCTCTTCCACCAGGCCTTTCATCGCCTTGCAAGTCTTGCCGGACGGTTTCTCGCCCAAGCCTTTGAAAATCTTTTCCAGACGCGCGACGTGCTCTTTGGTTTGCGCCAGGTGGTCGGTGAACGCCCGCTTCAGCTCGGGCGCCGAAGCTTTCTTCGCCATTTTCGGCAACGCCTTCAACAGTTGGTTTTCGGCATTATAGAGGTCTTTCAATTCGTCGATATAAAGGTCTTTCAGGGAATCCATGCTCATAATTAATTACTCCTTCGTTAATGTTTGAAGGGCCGGGAAAATCCCTCGGCACCCCGCGCGGTTTCGAGTGAAACCGACACAAATAAGAAACGCAAAAGCGAGTGCTCTCGCGTGTGTTTTTCTGTGAAAACGGAAAGAAAATCGAGCCTAGGCGGCGGCGGCTTCCGCAGGCGGTGCGAGCTCTGCGGGCGGGGCGGCTTCGGCCTCCAACGGCTCACCCACCAAATAACGCGTGAAACGCCGGATCACGATGTTCTCGCCCAGCGCGGCGATCCTGGCCGCAACCAGCTCTTTCACGGTCTGGTCCGGATTCTTGATGAACCCCTGCTCCATCAGGCAAACCGTGCTGTAGAACTTGTCGAGTTTCCCGCCCACGATTTTGGAAACGACGTTCTCCGGCTTGTCCTTGACCTGCGCTTCGTAGATGGCCCGTTCGGATTCCACCAGCTTCTCGGGCACTTCTTCCCGATTTACGTAGAGGGGATGCGCCGCGGCGATATGCAGCGTGATATCCTTCACGAACTCGCGAAAACCTTCGTTTTTCGCGACGAAGTCTGTTTCACAATTCACTTCCACCAGAACGCCGACTTTCCCCTGCAGATGAATGTAGGAAGCAACGATTCCTTCCTTCGTCGCTCGCGAGGCCTTTTTCCCGGCGCTGGCGATGCCCTTCGTCCGAAGCGCTGCCTCGGCCTTCTCCAAATCACCACCCGATTCCGCCAGCGCGCGCTTGCAATCCATCATGCCGGCGTTGGTTTTTTCCCGGAGTTGTTTAACGAGTTGAGGATCGATTTCCATGAAAATAGTTGAGAGGTTGATGGTTGAGAAGTTGAGAGGATAACGAGCGCGATGGTCTTCTCAACCTATCAACTGCTCAACCTCTCAACGCCGCCTTTAGGCGGACACCCCGGCCATCTCCACTTGCTCGCGGACGCGCGCTTCGCCGGTGGCCGAGACAATCGCGTCGACCAGCTTTTGCAGCATCACCCGGATCGCGCGAATGGCGTCGTCGTTGCCCGCAATCGGATAATCGATGATCTCCGGGTCCGCGTTTGTGTCCACGATCGCCACCGTCGGAATTCCCAACCGGCGGGCTTCCAGCACCGCATTTGCTTCGCGGGTCGTGTCGATGATGACCATGGCATCGGGTAACTGCGACATCTCGAGAATTCCGTCGAGGTTGCGGCGAAGTTTGGCCGCTTCGCGATTGAGCGCGGCGAGTTCCTGCTTGCCCATCTTCTTGTAATCGGACGACTCCTCGATCTGCTCGATAAACTTGAGCCGGCCGATGCTTTTCCGGATCGTCGCCAGGTTGGTCAGCGTGCCGCCCAGCCAGCGTTGGTTGACGTAAAACTGGCCGCAGGTGGTCGCAGCTTCCTTGACCGCTTCCTGGGCCTGTTTCTTGCACCCAACGAAAAGAATCTTTCCACCGCGCCTTGTCACCTCCTGGAGGAAGTCGGTCGCGCGTTGCAGCTGCCGCGCCGTCTCGTCGAGATTGATGATGTAGATCTGGTTGCGTTTTTCGAAGATGAAAGGCTTCATCTTCGGGTTCCAACGCTTGGTTTGGTGGCCAAAATGGACCCCTGCTTCCAGGAGCTCGGGCACTAATTCTGTCGGTATCGCCATAGGTAATTTCCCGGCCGCGGCGCGGGCCGCGGGGGACGTGGAAGATGCTCTAGCGGCTCGGCAAAGGCAAACAGAATATTACCGTTTTCCCCCGGTGGATTCAGCCCCGGCGCGAAGATGTTCGGCATAGCGCGCCAGCAGCCAGCAGAGGTCGGAGAGGCGGTTCAAATAGCGCAGAATCTCGGGATTGAAATTCTCCGCCCCGGCCATCAACGTCGCAACCCGGCGCTCGGCCCGCCGGCAAACCGTCCGGGCCAGATCAAGGGCGGCGGCATCCAATGTCTCCCCTGGAATGGCCCATCCCTTAAACTTCCCCAACTTGTTCTTTTCCAGGTCGTCCACGACCGAGGTGAGGCGATCGGTCATGGCGGATGAGGTCAACTGGAATCCATCCTTCACGTAACGGCCCAAATCTTCGGGACTCGTCGCGAGTTCGCCCATGACGATGACCAACTCCTTTTGCACCGCGGAAATTTGTTCGGTCAAAAAAGGATCCGACGCCGTGACGCGAGCGAGTCCGAGGGAGGCATTCAATTCGTCCACACATCCGTAGGCGTCGACTCGTGCGTCCGTCTTCGGCACCCGACGGCCGTACATCAGCGACGTTTGGCCCGCGTCACCCGTTTTGGTTGCGATGGACATCGCATTTACTTGGTAGGGCGAGACTCTGTCGAGCCGCTGTTTGTTAGCTCGACAGAGTCTCGCCCTACCATTTACCCCAAGGCGGGCTGAATCTCCGGCTCATCCACCAGGGACGTGCCGACTTGTTCGCCCAGCTCGACCAGCTTGATCTCGCGAACCGCCGGGAACCCGGTGCCAGCCGGAATCAGGTGACCCATGATGACGTTCTCCTTGAAGCCTCGGAGCCGGTCCACTTTGCCAAGCGTCGCCGCTTCCGTAAGAACGCGCGTGGTATCCTGGAATGAGGCCGCGGAGATGAAGCTGTCGGTCTCGAGCGACGCTTTGGTGATGCCGAGCAGGACCGGCGTCGCCTCTGCCGGCTTGCCGCCCTGTTCCACCACCTTCGTGTTCTCCGCTTCGAAATCCAGACGGTCGACCTGATCGCCCCAAAGAAGCGACGTGTCGCCCGGATCGGTGATTTTCACTTTCCGCAGCATCTGGCGCACGATGATTTCGATGTGCTTGTCGTTAATCTCCACGCCTTGGAGGCGGTAAACTTCCTGCACTTCATTCACCAGGTGCTCCTGCAAGTCCTGCGGCCCGCAGACCTCGAGAATTTCGTGCGGAACGACCGGACCTTCGGTGAGCTGTTGTCCCTTTTTCACGAAGTCGCCCTTGAAGACAATAATGTGTTTCGTCAGCGAAATGAGATGCTCTTCCTCGGCGCCCGTCTCCGGGTCTTTCAGAATGAGTTTCCGCTTTCCGCGAACCGTTCCGCCCATTTCAACGGTCCCGTCGATCTTCGCGATCTCCGCCGCATCTTTTGGACGGCGAGCCTCGAAGAGCTCAGCCACGCGCGGCAGACCACCGGTAATGTCTTTCGTCTTCGCGATCTTGCGCGGCGTTTTCGCCAGCAAGGCGCCCGCGCGGATCTTCTGGCCTTCTTCGACAATCACGTGCGCGCCGGCCGGGATGGAGTAGCTCACGAGAATCTCTTTCTTCTCGCCCACCACGACGATTTGCGGATGCAGATCTTCCTTGTGCTCGATGATGACCGTGCCCATCAATCCCGTCGCTTCATCGACGTCGCGCTTGATCGTGACGCCGGCGATCATGTCCCGGAATTCGATCTTGCCGGTCTTGTCCGTCAGAATCGGCACGTTGTAAGGATCCCATTGCACGAAGGTTTCGCCCTTCTTGACATGGGCGCCGTCGGCCTTGGAAATAACCGAGCCGATCACGACATTGTAGCGGTCGAGCTCACGCCCTTCCGCGTTGTGCACGCTGATCGAGCCATTCTTGTTCAAGACGATCCAGCTGCCGTCGAGCGCTTGCACGGTGCGGATTTCATTGAATTGCAGATTACCGTCGTTCTTCGCCTTGATGATCGGCTGCTTGAACGTCTGGCTCGCGGTTCCACCGATGTGGAACGTCCGCATGGTCAGCTGCGTGCCTGGTTCGCCGATCGATTGCGCGGCGATGATGCCGACCGCCTCGCCCAGCTTCACAAACTGGCCCGTCGCCAGGTTGCGCCCGTAGCATTGCGCGCAGACTCCGCGGCCGCATTCGCAAGTCAGCACGGAACGAATCTTGAGACTCTCGACGCCCACCCTCTCTATGGCGGCGGCAATCGGCTCGTCGATCAGTTGATTGGCCTTCACGACCTTCTTCTTCGTCACGGGATCAACCACCGACTCGCAGCTGACGCGGCCAATGATTCTCGTGGCGAGATCGACGACTTCTTCGTCACCTTCATAAATGGATTTGACCGTGATGCCGTTCACCGTCCCGCAATCCATCTCGTTGATGATGACGTCCTGCGACGCGTCCACGAGTTTGCGGGTGAGGTAACCGGAATCCGCCGTCTTGAGCGCGGTGTCAGCCAGACCTTTGCGGGCGCCGTGCGTCGAAATAAAGTATTCGAGCACGCTCAAGCCCTCGCGGAAGTTCGACGTGATGGGCCGCTCGATGATTTCCCCAGACGGCTTGGCCATCAAGCCGCGCATGCCGGCCAGCTGTTTCACCTGCTGCCGATTACCGCGCGCGCCCGAATCCACCATCAAAAAGACGGGGTTCAATTCCTTGCGGCCCTCATTGTGCTCGAGGGTGCGGAACATGACGTTCGAGATTTCGTCACCGGCGTGGGTCCAAATGTCGATGATCTTGTTGTAGCGCTCGCCGTCCGTGATGATGCCCTTGCGATACTGCTGCTCGACCGTCTTGATCGACTTGTAGGCGTTCTGAAGTTCGGTCTCCTTTTCCTTCGGGATAATCATGTCGGAAATTCCGATGGAAATTCCCGCCTTGGTCGCTTCCGCGAATCCAAGCTCCTTCAGGCGATCGAGCGTCTCCACCGTGCCCTGCTGCCCGGCGACCTGGTAACAGCGCCAGATAATGTCGCTCAATTGCTTCTTGCCCGCGGCCTTGTTGAAAAATCCGAGCTTCTTTGGCCAGATCTCGTTGAAGATCACCCGGCCCGCGGTCGTTTCGATGACACGCTCGGCTGGATTGCCGTAGATGGATTCCTTGCCCGAGTCCGGATTCTGGAAGCGAATCCGATCGTGCGTTTTCACCGCGCCGTCGGCCATGGCAAATTCCACTTCGGTCGCATTCGCAAAGAGCGGCAAGCGTGTCTCAGCCGCCGTGCCGGTCGCGCGCCTCGGGTTTTGCGTGAGATAATAACAGCCGAGCGTGATGTCCTGCGAAGGCGTGGTGATCGGCTTCCCGCTCGAGGGCGAGAAGATGTTGTTCGGCGCCAGCATGAGCATGCGCGCTTCCATTTGCGCTTCGACCGAAAGCGGGACGTGCACCGCCATTTGGTCTCCATCGAAGTCGGCGTTATAGGCCGTGCAAACCAGCGGGTGAATTCGAATCGCTTCGCCCTCAATGAGCAGCGGCTCGAACGCCTGGATGGAAAGACGATGCAACGTCGGCGCGCGATTCAGCAACACCGGATGCCCTCTCGTTACCTCTTCCAAAATATCCCAGACCTCCGGCGTCTGGCGCTCGATCATTTTTTTCGCGCTCCGAACTGTGTGGACGTAACCCATGTCCTTGAGACGGCGAATGATGAACGGCTCGAACAGAACGAGGGCCATTTTCTTCGGCAACCCGCACTGATGCAGTTTCAATTCCGGACCGATGACGATGACCGAGCGGCCCGAATAATCGACCCGCTTGCCAAGCAAGTTCTGACGGAACCGTCCGCCCTTGCCCTTGAGCATGTCGCTGAGCGATTTCAGCGGCCGGTTGCCGGCGCCAGTGACCGCGCGGCCGTGACGGCCGTTGTCGAACAAGGCGTCGACCGCTTCCTGAAGCATCCGCTTTTCGTTGCGGATGATCACGTCCGGCGTCTTGAGTTGCAGCAGGTTCTTCAACCGATTGTTGCGGTTGATGACCCGGCGGTAGAGATCGTTCAAATCCGACGTCGCAAAACGGCCGCCTTCGAGCGGAACGAGCGGGCGCAGATCGGGCGGGATAACCGGGAGGACATCGAGCACCATCCAGTCCGGCCGGGCATGCGAGGAGGCAAAGCCCTGCACGAGCTTCAAACGCTTCGCGAGTTTCTTGCGAATCTGTTTGCTCTTCGTGTTCCCCATCGCCTCTTCCAGCTCCTTGTTGAGCTTGTTGAGGTTGATCTCGGAGAGAAGCTTCTTCACCGCTTCCGCGCCCATCCCGGCGACGAATTCCTCGCCGTACTGTTCCTGCGCTTCGCGATACTCGACTTCGTTCAAGAGCTGCGTCTTCGTGAGCGGCGTCTTGCCCGGATCGATCACGATGTAATCCTCGTAATAGATCACGCGCTCGAGCTGCCGCGCGCTCATGTCGAGCATCAGCCCGAGCCGCGACGGCATGCACTTGTAGAACCAGATATGCGAGACCGGCACCGCCAGCTCGATGTGCCCCATTCGCTCGCGACGCACCCGCGCCAGCGTCACCTCAACGCCGCATCGGTCGCAGATGACGCCCTTGTGCTTGATCCGCTTATATTTGCCGCACGAGCACTCCCAGTCGCGCGTCGGCCCGAAAATGCGCTCGCAAAACAAGCCGCCCTTTTCCGGTTTGAATGTCCGGTAATTGATCGTCTCCGGATTCTTGACTTCGCCCTTGCTCCACGACCGCATCGTGTCCGAGGACGCGACGCCAATCGCCACTTGATCGAAGCCTACGGTGCGTTCTTCACCGACTAGTTCCCGCCAGGAATGTTCGTTCATTGTATTTTAAAAAGACTTGTTGGTGAAAAATTTAAGCGACGTTTTCGAGGAAGGCGGTGGGCGCCTGGCCGCCGACCTTTACGTCGAGGCCTAACGACTGCATTTCCTTGATTAACACGTTGAAAGACTCAGGCGTGCCCGCTTCGAGCGAGTTGTCGCCTTTGACAATTGATTCGTAGATCCGCGTCCGTCCCTGCACGTCGTCCGACTTCACGGTCAGCAGTTCCTGGAGCGTGTAGGCGGCGCCGTAAGCTTCGAGCGCCCAGACCTCCATCTCTCCGAAACGCTGGCCGCCGTATTGCGCTTTTCCGCCGAGCGGCTGTTGCGTGACCAGCGAGTAAGGACCAACCGCACGAGCGTGGATCTTGTCCGCGACCAAGTGGCCGAGCTTCAGCATGTAGATATAACCGACCACGACTTCCTGATCGAAGGTGTCGCCCGTTCGTCCATCATAGAGCCGCGCCTTGCCGCTTTCCTGCACCCAGGTGAAGCCCTCTTCCTTCTTCGCTTCCTTCAGGTATTCGCGGATTTTAACTTCCGAGATGCCATCGAAGACCGGCGTCGCAACTTTAAAGCCGAGGGCTTTCGCGGCGACACCAAGGTGCGTCTCGAGAACCTGGCCGACGTTCATACGGCTCGGCACGCCGAGCGGGTTGAGGACGATCTCTACCGGTGTTCCGTCCGCGAGGAACGGCATATCTTCCTCGGGCACGATCCGGGCGACAACGCCCTTGTTGCCGTGGCGTCCCGCCATCTTGTCGCCGACGCTCAGCTTGCGCTTGCTGGCGATGTAAACCTTTACCTGCTTGATGATGC